>CAWJZV010000008.1:0-176431 GCA_963847445.1 uncultured delta proteobacterium
CGCGGACTTTGATTTGGCTGAAGCCCGACACCGGCAACAGCAGGACAATCAGGAATACGATTCGAGGGATCATGGTATTCATGGCTATTTTTTTCGTTCGCGCTCCACTTCGGCGAGCAGACTGGTATCGAGAAAAAGCTCGGCATTGAGCGGCTCTTTCAGCTTGCCTTCGTCGCGCAGGATTTCCAGGAACGACAGCACCGCAGCTTTGGTCAAATAGGGGTAATCAGGAAACATCTCGACCATGGATTGATAGCGTTTCGCCATCAAGCTGTCATCGCTTTGGCGATAGATTTCATGCAGTAATTTTTTGCTGCGCTCCGGCTGGGTTTTGACGAACTGAATGACTTCAACCAAGCCGCGCACGAATCGCTTGACGTCGTCTCGATTGGTTTTTAGAAAAGCCCGGGTGGTCACCACGGCATTGCCGGGGAACTCGACATCGCTGGGATCGGCCAGGATATGAAAACCATTTTTGACGGCCAACTCCTTCTCGCTGCTGCTCAACGTTGCCGCTTCGATGGCCCCCGACAACATGCCGCCGATGCGCGCCGGGGTGTCGCCGATCTGGATCAGGGTGACATCTTTTTGCGGCTGTAATTTGAGCTTCTTGAGGCCGATACGCGCGCCGTAATCCGCGGTCGTACCGAAGCGGCTGATGCCGATCCGTTTGCCGATCAGATCGGCGCCGCGTTTGATCGTCGGCAGCGCGACGAGAATCTGGTCGAGTCCGTTCAAGCCGGCGAGCATGACCACGTCGGCGCCGCCGACCCGCGCCAAGATTGCCGGCGGGCCGCCCATAAAACCGAACTGAACATCGCCGCTGATCAAGGCCGAGACCGATCTACCGCCGATATAAATGGGCTCGAGATTGAGGCCGTTTTTCTGAAAAATTCCGGCGCGCACTCCCAGAGGCAGGACGACTTGCGATACCGCGAGGGAGCCATAGGACGCCCGCAGCTTGGTCTGCGCCGAGCAGTTTTCGCGGGCGAACAGCAGAAGACCGACGATTGCGGCGGCGCAAAATACCCAACGGAACATGGCGAGTTCCTCGGCGAGTTAATGGGTTAATGATGATTATAAAGCTTGGCGCAATTATCCCAGAGGATTTTTCGCTTCGACTGCTCGGAAATCGGCATCGACAAGAACTCCTCCAACGCGTGCGGCCAGCGGCAGTCGATATGCGGATAGTCGGTGGAGATCACGATATTGTCGTCGCCCATATACTCGATGACGTTTTTCACCAGCGCCTCGTCGACGTCGACCGAGATATAGCATTGCTGTTTGAAATATTCGCTCGGTTTCTGGCGCAGCGGCACATCGGCCATCTTGCCCTGCATCTGCCAATATTCATCGATGCGATAGAGCAGCCATGGCAGCCAGGCGCAGTTGCCTTCGAGGAAAGCGACCTTCAATTTAGGGAACTTTTCCAAGACGCCGCCGGCACAAAACGCGCTCACGGCGAGTATTTGCTCGATCGGATTGCGCAACGGGTTTACCAAGAGCGCTTGATTGGGATGGCCCTCGAAGCGGTCTTGCGACACCTGGGGCTGCTGCGGCCGGGCCGGCGGATGAAAACAGATCGGGATATTCATCTCCTGCGCTTCCTGCCAAAGGGGATCGAAGTAACGATCGTGTATTTGCCGGCCATTGATCGGCTCCGGACAGAGCGACAAGCCGGCGGCGCCGTTCTGCACCGCTCGTTTGGCCTCTTTGATCGGCCAAATCGACATCGTGCAGCGTGATCAGCGCCGAGCCTTTCAATCGTTGCGAATCCGCCTTGCAGAAGTCCGCCATCCAGTCGTTCCACGCGCGACAAAGATCGTTGGCATACTCCGGCTCAAAGTGTTCATTGGCGTGCAGCGGCGAAGTGCGGAACAAGACAGCGATGTCGAGTCCTTCCTTGTCCATCGCCGCCAATTGCGAAACGTTATCATAGTCGCGCGCCAGCGAATCGGCGAAACGATCCGCCATGCGCGTTTCATGAAATTCGACGACGTTGCTGGGTTTACGAATCGGCTCGCCGTTACCCAAGAAATAGCGCGTCATGCCATGTTTGGTGCGGGGCTCGCCCACTGGAATCCGTTCGCCCCATTTGGGGTTCATGTACTTCTTGTACAGATCCGCCGGTTCGAACACGTGCATGTCGCTGTCGAAAGCTCGGAAGCCATTTTTAGCCATAACGTTGCTCCCTCGACGATAGAGTTGGGATCAATCTGTTCGCTTCTATCTCAAAGTGACGGATGTAAGCAATCAAAACCTGAAGGACTACCAGGCGAATTTGCCTGCGTGTTTGATGGGTAAGAATCGACATGAATGCTTTTTATCGCCCGCAGCTTTAGCGCCCGTCTTTATTGAATGAGTCAGTGTTCTATGTCGCCAAGCCGCTGCGCCAATCGTTTTGCTAAAACTTTTCCGACCATGGCCGCAATTCAATGTGCGAGGCCCATGAGCTGCGGTGCTGACGGTGCAGGTGGAGATAGGTCTGCGGCGATGGCGTCCGGATCGAGGCAACCGTCGGGGCCGCGGGCGGTGCGACGCTCGGGCTGCTTCGGGTTATCAATGCCGCCATCGATCACCACTTGGGCGACGTGAATATTTTTCGGCTGCAGCTCACGCGCCATGCTTTGCACCAGCCCGGTCAAACCCATCTTGCCCATGGCGAACGCCGGGGAGTTGGCGTAGCCTTTGACGCTCGCCGATGCTCCGGTAAACAGCAGTCGTGCCGTTACCGGCTTTGACCATTCGTTTGGCAGCCTCCTGGCCGACAAGAAAGCCGCCGTAACAGGTGATCAAGATCGTTTGGCGCACCTCTTCGGGGTCGAGGTCGGTGACCGGACCGCGCACCCGACCGCTGGCGTTGTAGACCACCAGATTGGGCTCGCCGAGATCTTGACTCACCGACTGGTAGAGCTTTTTCACGTCCGTTGGACTGGTGGCATCGCAGGCGTAGGCGCGGCCGTCGATTTCTTTGACTAAGCCGTCGAGTTTCTTGACGTCGCGCGCGGCCAGCGCCACCTTCATCCCTTCTTTGTTAAACAGCCTTGCCAGCGATGCGCTCAATCCCGGCCCGCTGCCGACAATCAATGCGATTTCTGGTTGTGCCATGGCGATCCTCCAACGGCCGGATATCAAGATGCGCTCAGGCTGTCAATCAAGAAAATGAAGTTTACTGGGGAGACATTAGAATCGAATCTTGCTCTATGGGATGAGATTTCGGCGGTATCGTCAATCGTAATTTAGAAGCCCTTCTGCTACCAAACAATTAGGCTGAGACCTTTTCCGAATGCGTACGACGTCTTTAATATGCTCTGGTTCAAGGCTGCAACAATTCGTTTAAGCACGGCGACGGAATGATCTTAGCGCAGCCTTCTGGTGATCCGGTCAATTGTTTAAGCAGCCTTCCTAGGCACCAGCGCAACCACGACTTGGGCGTCGAGGACCTGTGCGATGCGGCGTAACAGCGGCAATGAATGACTCTTATAGCCAGCCTGCTCGACCGCGGAGATTGCCTGCTGGCTGCAGCCGACCTTTTTCGCTAAATCTTTTTGACTCCAACCCTTGCTCTCTCGTAAACGGCGAATTTGGAAAGCTACCTCAGCGTCCCCACGTTTTTTATCGAATGCGGCGGCGAAGGTTCGACTGGTGCGCAACCGGTTCAACTGCTTTTGAAAATCATCCATGTCCCTTACCTCCCAAGAAATTGTCTCATGCGACGTGTGGCGATGCGAATTTCTGAATCGGGAACTTCCCGAGTCTTTTTCACAAAAGCGTGGAGCAAAACAAAATTTCTCTCCATACTGAGAAAATATAGAATGCGGAGTTGACGGCGGGTCCTTATGCGCAGCTCCCAAAGCCCTTTCCCCAGTGGTGCAACCCAGGGTCGGCCCAACGAGACTCCGTGCGATCGCAGCATATCGATCCCGACCATGGTGTCTGCCTTTTCGTCTGTGGAAAGTGCATCGATAAACGACTCGACCGGGGATCTCCCGCTATCCTCGCGGAAGTAATTGATGCGCCAATCCACTCGCTCATGGTACTAGATATATCTTGTAACGGCAATCTTGGAAAAGTGCGGGGGCAATTAGGAACTGCGCACATCCCGAGAGCCCAGGGACCGATAATATCTGTTTGGATATTATTACCGACGTTTCACTAATAACTTCGAACAGTCTTGCTGTAAGTCGTGAGCAGTCATAAACTTCCAGCAATGTCATCAAAGAAGACCCGAGCGGATAACGACGAGCTGGAACATATTCTCGCCGAGGCGCGGCAGATGCGGGTGCGGCGGGGCAATCTTTATCGCGATCAAGCGCTCAAGATATTGCCGTGGATATGCGCCTGGTGCGGCCGGGAATTTACCAGCAAGAAACTGCACGAGCTGACGGTGCACCACAAAGACCGCAACCATAATAATAATCCGCCCGACGGCAGCAACTGGGAACTCTTGTGCATGTACTGCCACGACAGCGAGCACTCACGCTCCTTGGATCGGGACGCGAGTAGCGACACCGTGGTGCATGACGAAGCAGATCCTCCGGCGACCTACAATCCTTTCGCCGATCTGAAAAATCTGTTGAAGAACAAGAAGTAAACACCGGCAGCGGGTGCCGGACTGGTCGTCGTCGTTGCGTCGAATAAGTGAGCTATTAAATAACCTGTCGCTGATTTCACCATAGTCGATCAACGATTTGTTCCGTTCGTTGCCGCAGAGCGGGATTGTCTGGGAATGAAAATCGGCGTCTTGTCTTGACTATAAGCGGACCCCCTATCGCATTGGGTGGTTGCTTCTCACTAAACTCTTATAGTGAATTTCCCTATCTCGACTGAACAGCGGTCGAAGCCGTCAATTACAGCTTCATTTTTGTCACACCGTGCCTGCGTCAAGAAGAATGATCTCGCCCAGATCGGCGATGGTAGCGACCGTGAAAAACGCAGCAATGCCAATTTTCCAGCCAAACCTTTGTTGTAACCGAGAAATTATTTGTGTCGCCTTGAGAGAATCTCCGCCGAGCGACAGAAACTGTTCGTTGACGCCGATCGGTGCGATCTCTAGGACTTCCTGCCAGATTTCGCAGAGCGCCGCCTCGATACCGTTGCGCGGCGCATCGTAAGATCGATCCGCGTCGCGATGACCGCGCGCGATCCGCGGCAGTGCTCGGCGATCGATCTTATTATTGATTTGCGGAAACTCAGTCATGAAGACGAACTGCGCCGGCACCATGAAATCCGGCAGGCGGCTCTGGAGAAAGGTCGTGAGTTCACTCGACAGTCGGCCGACTCTCATCACTGGGCACGACGTAGGCGGCTAGATAATTGCCGCCATCGGTTTCAGCAAAAGAGGTCACGGCAACTTGTTTGACGCCGGGGTGTTGCATCAAGGCGGCTTCAATTTCGACGAGACCGACGCGGTATCCGCGAATCTTGACGATATCGTCCTTGCGTCCCAGGTGGACGAGCGTGCCGTCCGGCAAGAGGCGGCCAAGATCGCCGGTGAAGTAAAGGCGTTCTGCCGCGCAGTCGGGAGACGGGGAAAACTTGGCCTGGGTCAGATGCGGATTGTTCCAATAGCCCAGGGCGACGTAACGGCTCTGTACGACGATCTCTCCCGGTGTTCCGTCTGTCACGGCGTCGCCATGTTCGTCGCGCAGCGTGATGGTCAGGTCGGAGGGTGGATGGCCGACGGGGACGAGATCTCCCTGGATCTTCGTATCCGGGTCGATGCGGAAGTGCGCGGCAAAGGGTGCTTCGGTTGCGCCGAGCGAGTTCACCAAGACGCATGCTGGTGAGAACAGTCTTCTGCAGATATCGATATCGGTCTGGTAAACCGGTTCTCCCGACAGGGTTACTTCGCGCAGCGCCGGCAACGGCTCAGTGTCAGTGGCGATCCCGGCGATGGTGCGAATCAGCGTCGGGCCGAAAGAGCACATCGATATTTGATTGGTCCGCAGCCAATCCAACAGGTTGAGTATGCCGTGTTGTTTCAGATTCAAGGGGAACAGAGCAGCGCCGTTGAGTAGAGTGCCGAGGGTGTGTGTGCTGCCTCCGATCACCGTCAGTGTTCTCAATAGCGCGATACGGTCGTGTTGGGTGACGCGATGGAGATTCGTATAACGCATGGTGAGATGAAGGAGCGTGCGGTGACTGTGCATGACGCCTTTGGGTTGTGCGGTCGAACCCGAGGTGTAGAGCAGCGCTGCCAGGCGGTCCGGAGTGATTGTCGTCGGAAATTCTCCAGGCAAGGCGCGATTCGGCAAACTGTCTAGATTTAGAATCGGCAAGGCCGTATTCGCTATCAGCTCACGCGCCAGGGTGAGGGTCTGGGTGTCGGTTAGCAGCAGGCGAGCGCGCGAATCCTCGATTAGATATCGCAGCCGCGGCAAAGCCAGCGAGACGTCGAGCGGGAGATAAATTTTACCCGCCTTGAGTATGCCAAAAATGGCCGCGACGGCTTCGCTGGTATCGTTTAGCAGGATCGCGATGGGTTCCGATCCATCACCGAGCTGGTCTAGGAGCGCGTCGGCGATGCGATTGGCAGCAGTCTTCAGGGAGGCGTAGGTGTAAGACCTTTCTTGAGTCTGGATCGCGATGCGCTGTCCCAACCCTTGTGTGCGCCGCTCGAACACCTCAGGAATGGAACTCTCGACTTCACTCTGGGTGAAGGGCTGGTAATATTCATCGTTAGGCGGTGCGACGAAATTCATTAAATTCTGCTCCTGGCAACCGGGGACGGAGAGGCTTAGGTCTGTCTTGCTAAGTATATCATACCCTTCGATAAGGGGGGCGCTGACCGGGGACAGATGCGGGACTCGGGACCGATGGTCGGCAAAACTCTAGGCAATAATATTCGACAGAGTAAGACTCGCTGCTCAGACGACACCCAATACCAAGTTTGGCAACTGAGGCAGAAACGATCTCGATGCCAATGTTTTGCCAAATCCTTCCACCGGGTAAAATACCATAAATTCCGCTGGCTGAGGCGAGTGTCGTCTGATGTGCCCATCGCACTTCCCGAAAATATTTGCGCGATCTCGCGCAAACGGCGTTTAAGAAGTCTGGGATGCAGAAGTAAGAGCAAATTTGCCGGCGTGGCGGATGTTATAAACTCACCTAATTCAATGGACTCATGGGGCGCTACCCGGGATGAATTGTTTAGATGTGCTGACCCTGATTACCGGGGCGATTGAGATGGACGCTCCCCGGATTGTCATCCAAACAGATTTGTCCATCGATAAATAGATCGCTGCCCGAGCGGCGATTCATTCTACGCAGCAGTTGCGCAGTGAGCGTCGTCGGCATTTGCTTTCAGGTTTGCCAAATCAATTGCCTTGTTAGGCAGAGCCGCTACGCTTAGATTGACCCTTTGCCCAGAGATCAAGCAACAAGGCACGATGCTCAAACGCATCGGACTTCTTCGCTTGGGCAAAGCCGAGCTGACGCAATTCCTCAGGAAAAGGTTGGGAAATAATTTTCAGCGCTTCGTCCAACGTGTTGTAGAGAAACCCGGCCGCGCCGACATAGTCACGCAGATCGCCCCGGATATTCGCCATACACACCCCAACGCCAGATGCTTGCGCTTCGGCAAGGGACAGGGGCCACCCGACATTGCCTTGCGGAGCGGCGGTATAGACCAGCCAGCGATGCTGTTTGTAGGCTGCGGGCATCTCTTCGAGCTCTAATGGCAGGTTGAAATGGACCGGGCTATTGCGGGTTTTGGCAAGTTCGCGCAACTCTTCGACTCTATAACCCAGTGCGTAAAGATTGAAACGCATCTTCGGCGCCGCCATGGCAAGATCGAGAAAGTCCTCCATTCTTTTCTTGGGGATGCAGGCGCCGACATTCATGATTTCATCGCCGTTCGGGCCTTCGTTATGGAACAGTCGGTAATTGACCACAGGATAACAGTCGAAGAGCTTGTCCGGACAAATGCCTGCGCGCTCGAGCCGGGAGCGCGCGAAGGGAAAATTCAAAATTCCGAGACAAAGTTCGCCGTTAATCAAATCGACCGCGCGCCGAATATGCGACGGGTTGCGAAAAGCGCCAAAAAAGGGCACGCGTTGCACCACCGAGTAGGGCTCCGGCCAAATCGAGTCGAAGGAATGGGCCCGCACCGTGAACGGCACCCCGGTCAGGCGCGACAATTTGCCGAGAATTTTAACCGAATGTAGCCAGTGACTGTGCAAGACATCGGGTCGGAACTCTTCAATCACTTCTCGAATCGCAGCCAGATCGGTCAATTGCTCGTAAGGCGCATGATTTTTTGCCGGCAAATTTGCCGCTTTGGTCGAGACAATCCTGATATCGCAGGATTCCTTTACCGCTTCGATCTCGGTCTTGATATAAGTCTCCGACATCTGCGGGAAATTTTTTAGCACGTAAAGCACCCGGCAAGGTTTCATGGCAATGCGGTGCAAGCGCGAGTTAAACGTCAGGTCGACTGCGGATTTTGTCATTGGCCATGGCGCGATAGTGATAGATGCGGCCTTTAGCACGATATTTCTTTCGTTCGTTGTGCGCCACAGAGTAGACGCCGAATTCGAGCAGCGAACGCAGCAGATTGCCGGCAATACTCAACGCGCTGGATTGCTTGTAAATAAGCCGGCTGCGCCCCTGCATTTCGTGGCGCTGGCGAAAATAACTTTCAGTGAGCCGGTCCCAATCGACTTGATGATAGACAATCGAGCTCGGCGCGTAACCGATACGACCGCCGACGCGCATCACTCTTTCGCCAAACTCGACGTCCATTGAAGTGCCCGATCGACCCGGGCCGATCCGTTCGTCGAAAAGCCCGCAGCGTTGCAAGAACTCGCGCCGCAGCGCCATATTAGCTCCATTGAGGCTGCGGATCTCCCGCACCTCGGAACCTGGTTTTTGATAATAACAAATCGTCCGATAACGATCGAGTAAGCTGTGCAGGTTCGCGTCCCCGCTAAACTCCGGTGGGACCAGTATCGATCCCTGTTTGACTTCGTAGGCGTGTTGCGCGAAGAACTCCGCGGTAACTCGAAGCCAGGACTTTTCCACAGTAACGTCGTCGTCGATAAACCCGAGTATCTCGCCCTGAGCAAGTGGAATGATCTTGTTCAATGCTCGAGATTTTCCCGGCAGAGGTTCGCGCACATGGCGCCACCGTCCGGGTTCGCGCGCGCCGTACTGCCCGACAAGGTTCTCGACCATTTGGGCCGTAAGTTCAAGCGGCGCATTATTGGCGACGATGATTTCGTGCGGGATACGGTCGCGCGCGTCCATTTGCGCTAAGCTCGACAAGAGCTCGCGCAACTCCCGCATACGGCCCTGGGTGGGAATCAGGATGCTGACTTGCGGCGTCATGGTGACTCAGGGCATTTTCTGAGTCGCCGATAGAGCCGGCACGACCGCGGACGTAGCGTGGGCGGTTTGCGACGAAGGCTTGACGAAGTCGAAAAGGAGCGATTCAACTTGGTCGAGATAAGCATCCCAGCTGTACCTCTCCGCCACGGCGCGCGCCTGGCGCGACAGCGACGGCCAGCGCAACGGATTCGACAGGCGCAAGATTTTTGCGCGAATTTCCGCGATG
Source organism: uncultured delta proteobacterium (assembly GCA_963847445.1). Classification (GTDB taxonomy): domain Bacteria; phylum Desulfobacterota; class Binatia; order UBA9968; family UBA9968; genus DP-20. The sequence continues at coordinate 9,557 of CAWJZV010000008.1, forward strand.
TCATCCGGGTTATCAAGAATTCCTTCGCGCAATTTTTCGCCGGCTTTGTCGAGCGCTCCGACCCCAGCTACGGTCAACACCGGCAATCCGGAGGCTAAAGCTTCCAATACGACGTTGCCGAAAGCTTCTTGCACCGAGGGCAAGATGAGGAGATCCGCGGCGGCGTAGAATTCTTCCACATTCGGCCTTGCGCCGGCAAAAATGACTTGCTTATTGTTGCGCCAAGCTTTGCGATAGGAGGCCAAGTGGGCGTCGTTGCCAACTACCAACAAGTAGCAATGCGGCGGCGCATCATGGCGCCACAAACGCAGCAAACGATCCAGACCCTTGCGCCGAAAACCAGTACCGACGAACAGCATGATCCGGCCTTCGACTGGAATGTTGAACTCCTCGCGAATCTGGTTTGCGCAAAGCTGCCGGCGCGATGGATGGAATCGGTTATGATCAACGCCATTATGAATAACCTCGACCCGTGACTCGGCCATGCCGTACGCTTCGATCATCTCGCGCCGTGTCTGGTCACATACGGCAATGACTTTCCAACTTCCCGAAGGGCTGAGTTGACGTCTTTCGATCGCCAAGGCGATTCGGTGATAGGGGCTGAGCTTGTACCATAGCGATTTTAGCAAGCCGCCATGGGCCTGCATTTTGTCGATAAAGGTTTTGTGCGCGCCGCCGCCGCTGCGGAACAGATCTTGCCTGACGAGACGGTCGAAACTCATAGTGACATCGCAGTTGAAGCGCGCGATCCATTGGGGCGCCAGCAGTCCAAACGTCAGTAGCCGCGCGGTTCTCGGCCAGGAAATTCCCGGCACCCGATGGATGGAAATTCCTTGCGGCACCGGCATGCGGAATTCTTGGCAGAAAAGATGTACCTCGTGACCGCGATCGCGTAGTCCTATCGCCGTCTGAAAAAACACCCGCTCGGTGCCACCGCGAAGATCCAATCTTTTATGAGCCAAGGCAATTTTCATGGCCGTTCCGAAAAAACCGGCATGGCAATCTTTTGAATGCGCAAAACCTTGAGAGTTGTTATAGCGCGCAAATCGGCCATTTTCCATACTGCGAAGCCACGACGATGCACCACGCCTATCAGTGAAGCGGCCAACTTTACAATACAGTCGAATCAGCTAATCGGCAGACTTATCAGGCGGATATGGCTGGTCACCAGCGGCTTTCTGTGCCGGAGGCAGGGCGTTTCCCGACACACCGAAGTCAGCCTCGCCGGAAGAATTGTGAATAACCGCCCCGTCGCCGGGATCAGGGCCGCGCTCTGCACCGGAACTACGCCCCATTCGACCCAAGGCATTAGGACGGCTGGAGTCGCCGTTACTGGCAAAAATGATGAACGCGGCAATCAGGCCGGCTAGGCCGATGAGCGAGTAGACAATCCGGCTGATCGTGGAAGAGGGGCCGTCCATCAATGCCGCCAGCCCATCGATCTGTAGCAGTCCTACCAGACCCAAATTGATGGCACCGAGGATTATCAGGATGAAAGCAATTACGCGAATTGTTTTCACAGTGGCAGTGGAATGAGCAACGATTATGCCATGTGGAAAAATGGCCGAGAGGGGCGACAGCGTCGCAGCCCAACAAACTTTGCCGCCTTGCTGTCGCAAGAATGGCACGCTTCCCATGCCCATGAATCAGTTTCGGGACAGAGTCGGCCGGTGCACTGGCCCGTAGCGAAACTAGAACTAATCTAAAATTGACTGCGCCGGGGCGCGCTCACGATACGCTTGGCGATGAGACTTTAACGGGCGGATGGGGTCTCGGTACGCGTACCGCCGAGATGGACGAAGCGGCAATATAATCGAGCTCGCGCTGTTCGCGCACATGGCGCAGCAAGAGCCCGCCGCGGCTCATGTCGCCCAATCCGATAAACGCCGCCGGAACGCGCAGCCGCTCGCCGAAGATCGGTAGCAGCAGGTTAAGGTATTTCGTGCTGGCGATGCTGCCGAGCAGCACCACCTCGCAGGCCGGTCCGATCTGGTCGGCAAAACCTCGGGCTGCCCGGCACAAGGAAGTGCGATAACGCTGATTTTTGATGCTGATAGGCACTCGGCTAAAACCGCGCAATTGGGCGATGCTTATTGGAGCATCGCAGGGCAACAGCCCGGCGGTCGGAGTGATGATCGCAACTCCCATATTATGCTCAGGCGGCCGGGCGAAGGTAACCGCATAGGTCAGTTTGCCGCGAAAATATAGCGCGCTAAGAAACTTAAAGACGTCGCCGATGGGCGCGCCGCCGTCGCTGCGCAGCTGCTGCGCCAGCGCAGACGGGCCATTTTTGCGAACCAACCAGCGCGCCCGGACGCCGTTGCAATTGGCCGGCGATATGAGAAACACCCGGTTCACGGATGCACCGCCTGGGCGAATGCCGCCGGGTTCAAAGTATTCAAAACGTCGGAGCGCTGTAACCAGCCGCGCCGCGCCATGGCGACGCCGAAGTGAAGATTACCCATGCCGCGTGTCGAATGGGCGTCGGTGGAGACAATGAATTTGATGCCGCGTGCGCGTGCGCGGCGAATCCAGTGCGGTTCCAAGTCGAGTCGATGGGGATCGCCATTGATTTCGATGGCCGCGCGGGACGCCGCCACCGCATCGAGAATTTCTTCGACCCGACATTCGATGGGGGCTCTGGACTGAATCAGGCGGCCCAACGGATGGCCCCAGATTTTGAATAGCGGCAGCTGCAGTACTTTCAATAAACGGTCGGTCATTTGCGCCGAGTTCATTTTGTTGCGGGCGTGGATGCTGGCGATGATCACATCGAAACGCTCGAGAATGTAGTCGGGATAATCGAGCGCGCCGCTTTCGGTGATATCCGATTCGGTTCCTCGGAGCAGCTTGATGGGGACCCGCTCCTGCACCCTCTCGATCTCTTCCCATTGGGCCAATAGCCGGTCGATCTGCACCCCACGGGCGTAAAATGCCGTGGGCGAGTGATCGGTAATGGTTAGATACTTCATACCCATCGCCGCCGCGGCCAGCGCCATTTCTTCGACGCTGTTGCTACCGTCGGAATAGTCGGTGTGACAATGCGTCATGCCCTGAATATCTTCCAGCCGCAGCAGGTCGGGGAGTTGTCCCGCCGCAGCCGCTTCGACTTCGCCGTCGTTTTCGCGCAACTCCGGCGCGATGTAGGGTAATCCGAGTCGACGATAGATGGCTGTCTCACCGGGCTCGGCATCCGCTGCGATTTCGCGCGGATTCCCGGCGTCCGGCTGATCGGCGACGGTATTTTCGGTCCGCGCCGCCAGTTGCGCCAAGCTGTCAAGGTGCGCGCGCGAACCGGTGCAGCGATGCAGCGTGGCGATATAGCTTTGCGGCTCGGCAATAATCAGTTGCGCTTTCATGCCGTCAGCCAATTGCGCCAGACATTCGCGCTCGGTCAATTCGAGGGTGGTGCGCATCGCCGGAAAGCGCAAAAAGCGGTCCATAATCGCCTTGGGTTGATCGGTGCCGGCAACGATTACCAATTGGCGCACGGTTTCCCGGCGCCGCCGCAGCCCGCCGGCGGCGGCCGCGGCTATCAACTCAGGCGCCGCGCGCAGGTGCGCCAACAACTGTTCCGTCGCGCCCAGGGCATGATGCAGCAAAAACCGTTCACTGGGCTGCGCCAGCTTATCAATATCGACGAGCAGTTTGGCTTCGGATTTTTTGCCGAAACCTTTGACGTTTCGCACCAACCCCTCCTGGCAGGCGGTTTTCAAAGCGTCGACGCTCTCGATCGCGAGCTGGTCATGGAGTGCAGCGATTTTTTTCAGGCTCAATCCCGGCACCCGGCTGAGTTCCACGGCGCCGGGTGGCAACTGCTCGCGCAATTGCTGCAACAGGTAGCTCTCACCGGTCTGGTAAACTTCTTCGATGACGGCAGCGAGCGCTGCACCGATGCCGGAGATCGCCGTTAGCCGTTGGGCGCGCACCAATGCGTCGAAATCCTCGGCGAGATTTTCCAATGCGTGGGCGCCGCGCTCGTAAGCCTGGGCCTTGAACGGATTTTCGCCTTTCAAGGCCAAGAGCTGGCCGATGGCGCGCAACTGATTAGCGACGTAAAAACGATCCGGCATAAATCGGCATCAGTTGCTGAAGTTGGCGAGCCGGCTCACTAGCCAAACCACTCCCGCCAGAATGGCAAAAATAATGATCAGCAGTGCGGCAATCAGAGCGATGACAAACGACCAGTCGCCTGCTGTCGAGGCGCGCCGTGGAGCGCCGGCGTAGCGTTCCAGTAGCTGGACGTTTTTAACGTTGCTGCGAAACCAGATCGAAAAAATATCGCCGAAGATCGGAATCGCGCCGATCATGGCGTTGATCGCGATGTTCAGCCCCATGCGCAACAAGACGATCTTGGGTATGTTAAACTGCGCCGCAATAAACAGAATCGCCGAACCGGTCAAATTGGCCAACAAGTCGCCGACCCCGGGCACCAGGCCGAGAATCGGGTCCAATCCGATGCGGATCGACGTGCCGGGAATGGTAAATCGCCGATCCAGCAGCTCGGCCAGGTAGCGGGCGATCCGCAGCCGCTGCGCGGCCAGGTCGCTTGCAGCTGTGGGCAGGTAACTTGCTGGGCTCGTTTATCGGGTCAGCAGCTGCTCTCCGGTAATTTCCGGTTCGCTGTTTTTCCATTTTGCGTATTCCTCCGCGGTCGCTTCGCGTCAGGGCGGGAAAATTGTCCAGTCAGTTTCTCGCCGTGAGATGCATCGTTGACCGTGACGACAACATAGCTGCCACCCTGCGCGGTTGGTCTTTTTCTTCATACTTCGCGCCGGCTGATGATTTGTCGTCGCCCTCAAACCCGTGGGCTTGGCAGCTATTTGCGCGGCGGTTTCGCGATGGCGTCATATCGGCATCGTGCGGATTCTCGTCGAGCGCTATGAATCATTCTTTGCTCTACTAACTATGATTAGCGTACCTCTGAATAATCCTGGTTCAACCCCAAATCTTTTGTAATGGCAGCCGCGCGTTGCGCGCTTTTAGATTGACAGAAAGTGAGCCATCGCATAGGTTCGCTACGGGACTGATCCAAAACTGCACACGCGCAGAGGTAACGCTAGGCCTGCGGCCTCTAGGAGGAACAATGGCATACGATCTAGTTATCAAGAACGGCAAGGTGATTGACGGTTCCGGGCTGCCGGGCTTTCATGGCGACGTCGCGGTTAGCGGCGGGCGGATCGTCGAGATCGGCAAAGTGAATGGCGCGGCGCGCCAAACCCTCAACGCCGATGGCTTGGTGGTGGCGCCCGGCATCATCGATAACCACACGCACTATGATGCCCAGGTCACCTGGGATCCGCTGTGCACTTATTCTTGCTATCACGGCATTACCACGGTGGTGATGGGCAACTGCTCGCTGGCGATGGCGCCGGCGCATCGGGAAGATCGCGCGATGCTGGCGAATGTCTTGTCCCATGTCGAAGCGATTCCGTTGGAAGCGATCGAGGCCGGGGTCAACTGGTCTTGGGAAACCATTCCGGAATATTTGAATGCTCTGGACCAAAAGCTCGGCATCAACGTCGCTGCGCTGATCGGCCACTCGGCGGTGCGCCGTTATGTGATGGGCGAAGCGTCGCAGGAGCGCCATGCCACCGATGAAGAAGTGACGGCGATGAAGGCGATCGTGCGCGAGGGATTGGAAGCCGGCGCTGTCGGCGTTTCCTTCGAGCGCAACCTGCGCCACTTCGATTGGAACGGCCGGTTGGCGCCGACCAATCTCGCTTCTGAAGAAGAGATTTTCGCCGTCGCCGGCGTGGCGGATGAGATCGGCCGCGGGGTGATCCAGTTTGGCGGCGACCGAGCGATCAGCACGAGGCTGGCCAAGGCCAGCCGGCGGCCGGTTTTCTACGGCAACATCACGCAGCAGGCGGTGGCGCCGGACAAATGGCGCAAACAGTTGACCGAAGCGGAAAATTTAATGCGCCAGGGCCATCGCGGCTATCAATTCGTCATGCCGCGGCCCGGCGATCTGCGTTATACGCTCAAAACCGCGCAACACTTCGACGCCATGGCGACCTGGAAAAATGTCATGTTGTTGCCGCTCGAACAACGCAAAGAAGTCTTCCGCGACCCGGCGACCCGCGCCAAGCTGCATTTTGAAGCGGTCGAGTCGCCCCTCGATCCCGATCGCGCCGGCGACTTTACCCGCCGCTGGGATTTACAATTTGTCTTCAAACCGGCGCTGGCGAAGAACCAACATCTTACCGGCAAGAGCGTGGCCGAGATTGCCGGTGAACTGAACAAGGACGTGCTCGATACCTTCCTCGACCTGGCGCTGGAAGAAAATCTCGAAACCGAGTTCGAACGGCGCGAAGTCAACAGCGACCAAGCGGCCATGACCGCACTGCTCACCAGTCCGTACACCGTCATCGGCCAGTCGGACGGCGGCGCTCACGTGGTTTTTCGCACTGACTATAGCTACTCGACTTACTTGCTGTCGCACTGGGTGCGCGAGAAGGAAATCATGTCGCTGGAGGAGGCGATCCGCAAGCTCACCTTCGTGCCGGCGTCGCTCTTCGGATTCTCCGACCGCGGGCTTGTGCGGCCGGGCATGGCCGCCGACTTGATGGTCTTCGATCCGACGACCATCAGTCCATTGGAGCCAGGCGTAGCGCAGGATCTGCCGGGCGGAGCCAAGCGCCGCAAACAGCTCGCTCAGGGCATCGAGTGGACCTTGGTCAATGGCCAAGTCCTGATGGAACATGGCCAACATACCGGCGCTTATCCGGGCAAAGTGGCGCGCAGCGCTGCGGCGCAATAAGCGCCGTGGGTAGCTGGTCGCCGCTGATCCCGGTCCCGATTCTGTGATGGCCGGTAGTGAGTCTAAGGGCAGCCGATGGCGGATGAAAAAGAACGAATCGCTTCGTTGCTCGTGAAGGCCAGAGCAGACTTGGACGATGCGTTGTTCGAGATGGAGAAATTACCGGCGGTCAGTCAGAGCGCGGTCAATTTCGCGGCGCACACATTAGGCAACTTCCTTTCCGTCACAGGCGGAACCGCGGAATTATTGCAGCTGGAATTGGCGGATCACCCGGACCCGCAAGTTCACAAGTGGCTCGATGCCTTGATCCGCGCCACTGAACTCATGACGCACACCGTGGGCCAGCTCATGAACACCGCCGCCGGCAGCGAAGCTCAACTGCGCTTCGAGAAATTGGACTTGCGCAGGTTGGTGCGCCAGTCGTGCAGCGGTTATCAAAGAGCTGCCGACCGCAAACAAATCCAACTGATTATCGGCGCCGCTGCCAGCGTCGACGTCCCGCAAGTATGGACGGATCCGGTAGCGCTCGCCTCGGTACTCGACAATCTGCTTGCCAATGCCGTCAAATATTCATTCCCCGGCAAACGCATCTGGCTGAATATTTTCGCCGATGAAGCTGGGGTAGTCTGCCGCGTGCGCGATGAAGGACCGGGCTTGAGTGCCGAAGACCAAACCAGGCTGTTTGAGCGCGGCGTTAGACTCACCCCCCGTCCCACGGCCGGCGAGGTTTCGACGGGCTACGGCCTGGCGGTGGCCAAGGAGTGGATCGAAAAATTAGCCGGAACTATCTGGTGTGAGAGCCAACTGGGGCGAGGAAGCTGTTTCTTTCTTCGCGTACCGGCCTACCGGCAAGACCTGCACGGTACGGATCCCATTGCTCGAAGCGGCTACTGGGGCAGTGCTCGACCGGCATGAGCTGACGCCTCACACATGACGCTGCAGCGAACTTGGCGGTCCATCGCTGCCTGAAAAACTTCTGCGCTGCTACCTTTTCTTACCCGAGCGAGACGATCACCGGCTGCTTGCGAATCTTGTATTTGCCGACCTGCTTCATCACCAGCGGCACCAGGGCTCCGGGGACATCGACGAAGGATTTTTGGCCTTCGATGTGGATCTTGCCGATGGCGTTGCCGGGGATATCGGCGTGATAAGCGATGGTGCCGACCAGGTCGCTCGGGCCGATGCCATGTTCCTTGCCGACGTTCAGCGTCAATCTTACCATCCCAGATTCGTGAGCATCTTTGCCGCCGCGCTGCGCCGGCGTGCGCTTGGCTGACTCGCGCGAGTAAGCCGGCGCGGCCGACGCCCGGCCGCGCTGCTCGGTGCGGTAACTGCCGCGCCGTGGTTCGCGTGGAAAACGATTGTTCGGCGCTTCCCGTCGCTCTTCTACTTCGGCCACCGGGGCGAGGGTGCGTTGCTTCTCGTCGCCGCGCGCGAGTTTCAATGCGGCGGCAGCGACGTCCAACGGGTCATGGCCCTGGGCCACCAACGCGTCGACGATGGTGCGTTCACGGTTGATCCGGCCGCGCTTGAGCCAGAGCGTGACTTGCTCGGACAGCTGCACGCTGCGCCGTTTCATGATGTCTTCGACGCTCGGCAAGGTGGCGCGGAGAAATGTCTGCCGGGTAAACGCTTCGATGCGGCGCAGATGGGCGTGCTCGGCCGGCGCGATCAAGGAGACGGCGATGCCGGTTTTGCTGGCGCGGCCGGTGCGGCCGATGCGATGGACGTAGACTTCCACTTCGCTGGGCAGATCGTAATTAAACACATGGGTGATGTCGTCAATGTCGAGACCGCGCGCGGCGACGTCGGTGGCGACCAGAATCTGAATTTTATCGTTGCGAAAGCGATTCAAGACGCGCTCGCGGGCTTCCTGGGTGAGATCGCCGTTCAAAGTTTCGGCGGGAAATCCTTGCTGGGTGAGCGCCGCGGCCAATTCGGCGGTGCCGATGCGCGTGCGCGCGAAGATCAACGCGCGCTTGACGTCTTCGTTCTCTAAAATTCGTGTGAGGGCGGCGATCTTGTCGGACGGCCGCACCAGATAATAGCGTTGCTCGATGGCCAGCGCGGTGACTTGATTGCGTTGAATGGTCACCGACTGCGGCGCGCGCATATATTTATCGGCGAGGCGGCGGATCGGCGGCGGCATGGTCGCCGAAAACAGCGCGGTCTGACGCGCCGCCGGCGTCTTCGCCAAAATCGCTTCGACATCGTCGATGAACCCCATCTTGAGCATCTCATCCGCTTCGTCGAGCACCACCGTCTGAATGGCGCTGAAATCGAGCAACTTGCGATCCAGCAAATCGAGCAAACGCCCAGGCGTGCCGACGACGATATCGACGCCGCGGCGCAGTTGCATGACCTGCTGGCCATAACCCTGGCCGCCATAGACCGCCAGCACCTTGACGCCCAAGTGGCGTCCGTAACCTTGCATGGCTTCGGCGACTTGCAAGGCCAACTCACGGGTGGGCGCGAGCACCAAGGCTTGCGGGCTCTTGCGCGGTTGATAGTTGTTGAGAATCGGCAGGGCGAAGGCGGCGGTTTTGCCGGTGCCGGTCTGGGCTTGGCCGATGACGTCGACGCCGGTGAGCATGAGCGGAATCATGCCCGATTGAATCGCCGTTGGCGTCGTGTAGCCGAGCTCGGTCAACGCTTTTAGCAATGACCCATGGAGATTGAATTGGGCAAACTCTGCGGTCATGAGAGGCTCCTTCAGATACTTATGTGTAGACGTTCATTTTGCTGCAACGTCTCTGCAGATACCGTTGTGGTTCAACAATCGGACCCATCACATAAGCACGAGCCGCTCTGTTGCATCTAAACGTCCGACCCATGGGGCGGACACATTGGGCGATACCAAGCCCTGACGATTTGCCACTTTCGGAAGGTGAAGCACCGTAGCATATTAAATACTCAACTTCGACCAGGGCAGATTTGTCGTGGACGGCGAGTGCCACAACGTAAATGTCGGGGAAGGGCCTTGTCGAGTTTGTCGTGCCGCCTTGTGTTGTCACCCGTGGGGGACTAAAGTGCCTTATGGCTAGAATCACAGTGGAAGATTGTTTAGAAAAAATTCCCAGTCGCTTTATCCTTGTACAGCTCGCCTCGAAACGAGCCAGGCAGCTTCTCAAAGGCGCCAAACCGCTCATCGAATCGGACAACCGAGAGATCGTCATCGCTCTGCGCGAGATCGCCGACGGCAAAGTCCGCTGGGCGACGCCTAAGACCTAACGCATTGACGCAATCGCCTCACTCGTATCTTCAAAAATAGTTTCGGCAATCGATTGGCGCCCCACGCCGTTCTAAGGCCGTCGCATTGTTTCGCGTGACTCTGGCCGCGCGCTCAATCTGCTGCCGAATCCTTATGGGTGCGTAAGAAATTCTCCCAAGCTGAACGCGACGGCGCGATTTTTTCTTGCAGCTTCTGCTTGCCGCTTTCTCGGAATTGCGTGAAGTTCATGACGGCTTGGACGTCTTGTTCGAGCTCACTTGCAACGGCAATTTTGACCTGGCCAAAGTAAGGTCACCGCTGCTTCACGACTTCGAGAGGTTGACGACGCTGGGCCGTCCTGTGGTAAGCGTTAAAGCAAATGAAATTGCCGAGGTCATTAAGGCGCGCGCCGTTGCCAAACCTGCCGCCGTGGCTGATCGCTGTATTGCTGTTCCTTGCGCCCGGCAACCTCGCCGCGGCCGACGGCAGCGCGCCGGAGCGCCTGCGCATTCTCTACGCCTCGACGGCGACTTCTTTCGCGCCGATCTGGATCGCCAGCGATCTGGGAATCTATCGGAAGCATGGACTGGACGCCGAAGCGGTGCTGCTCGGCGGCGGGCCGTTGATCGGCTCGGTGCTGCTGTCCAATTCCGCCGACGTGGGCGTCGGCGTCGGCGAGACGCCGATACGGGTTGCCTTGCAGGGCGGTGACATGAAGATATTCGCGCTGCAGAAACACGCGCGCATTCTGAGCATCGTCAGCAAAGCTACGCTCCAAGACATCGGCCAGATCAAAGTGCTGGGCATCCAAAGTCTGGGCAGCAGCACGCACAACTACTGGCTATGGTATGCGCGGCAAAAGAAGCTTCCTGAGTCGCAGGTGCAGTTCGTCCACACCAACTCGTCGGCGGAAAACTATCTGGCGCTCAAAAGCGGCCGGGTCGACGCCGCGGTCTTCGGTCCGCCCTTCGATGTGCAGGCGCAGCAAGAAGGGTTTCGACTGCTGGTGGAGGGGATGAAGAATCCGCAGCCGTTTCCGGCTACCTGTTACTTCGCCACGGCGGGATTTTTGACTAAGCGGCCGGAAGCTGCCCGACGGTTCGTCGAAGCGATGAAGGAGGCGGTGCAGCTGTTTCACGAGGACAAAGCGACGGCTCTGAAAGTCATCGAGCGGCGGTTGCGGCTGCAAAACCGCGCGGTGCTCGAGCGGTCCTATGAATTCGAGCGTATTTTCATGCGCCGCGATTTGTCGCTGCAATATGATGTTATCGAAAATGCCCTGGCGGAGACCAAACGGCTGCTCGGCGCCGACGCGAAGCGGCCCGAATACACCGTCGACGACGTGATCGACAGGAGTTTTGTTGCCGTGGCGCGCTAAAGCCTACTCGAGTTCTAGTTCAGACGGGCCCGGTCGCGCAACGGTGCATCCGCTTTAACGACTTCGGTTTGACCGACTCGATCCTTCACACCGGGATTGTATCCTCGTGGGTGCGCAGGAAATTCTCCCAAGCCGACCGCGACGGCGCGACTTTTTCTTGCAACTTCTGCTTGCCGCTTTCGCCCATCGGCGTGAAATTCATCGCGGCCTGGATGTTTTGTTCAAGCGGCGCCAGTTGTTCGCAGCCGATGATGACGCTGGCGACGGGTTGGCTTAAGTTGAACTGCAAAAGCTCGGCCGGGGAGGCGCGGCCGGCGCCGCTGCCGACGAGCATGCCTTGGCCCATCACTTTCATCGACAGGATGCCGATGTTTTTCTGCAACGCCACCGGCAACGCGGCGCTCTCGAAGGCGGGGATCGGTGCCATCTTGCGCTGGGCGACCGGATTGGCCGATTGGGCGGCGTTGAGCGCCATCAAGACCGTGTCGAAGTCGTAGCGCCGCAACGCTTCTGCCATGGCGGCGCCGTCGTTATGGCCGGTGATGCCGATGAAGCGGGCAACTTTCTGTTCTTTCAATTCCCGGATGGCGGCGAGCACGCCGCTGGCGCTGGCGATGCGCTCGAGATCGTCGAGATTGCTCAGACTGTGGATCTGAATCAGATCGACATAATCGGTCTGCAGGAACTTGAGGCTGGTCTCCACCGAGCGCAGCGCGCCGTCGCGGTCGCGCGGATCGATCTTGGTGGCGAGAAAGATTTCCTTGCGGCGCGGCTTGATGAACTCGCCGAGCCGCTTTTCGCTCAATCTTTCGATTGGACGGCGCGTGTACGAGCTCGCGGTATCGAAGTAGTTGATGCCGGAAGCGAAAGCCCGTTCGAGTAGGGCTTGCGCCGCGTCTTCGTTTTCGATGGAGCAGAAACGGGTGCCGGAGCCGAAACCGATGCAGGAGACCATTTCACCGGTTTTGCCGAGGCGGCGTTTCGGCAGCGAACTTGCCGCGGCGGCCGTCGCCCTTTCCGCCGTGCCGAGCACGACGGCGGCGGCGGTGGTTTTGAGAAATTGACGACGGGACCATTGTGATTCCATAGATCCTCCTATCGATGCCAACCGAAGAACTATATCGCCGCCATCATACTCCAACTCCTGGTGGTGTCGTCAAATGGTTTTATTCGCAACGCGCCAGCCAATCTTTCTTCCCTTGCAAACGGCGTTAGCGCGGGAGTACAAAATGGCTACGTTTGAACGAGGGTACGAAAACCCCAGCTATGTTTCAGCTAACTGAGGCGCCGCAATGACCTGTCCGCGCTGCCAGCATGACAATCCCGCCGGTGTGAAGTTCTGCGGCGAGTGCGGCGCGCGGCTGGCGTCGGTGTGCGCTTCTTGCTCAGCTGCGAATCCTCCAGGAAATAAATTCTGCGGCGAGTGTGGAGCCTCGCTAGTCCAAGCACCAGCTGCCACGAAGTTTTCGTCTCCCGAAACTACACGCCCAAGCACCTCGCCGAAAAGATTCTCACCTCCAAGAGCGCCCTCGAAGGCGAGCGCAAGCAGGTCACGGTGCTGTTCGCCGACATGAAGGGCTCGATGGAGTTGCTCGCCGACCGCGATCCCGAGGAGGCGCGCAAACTGCTTGATCCTGTGATCGAGCACATGATGGAAGCGGTGCACCGCTACGAGGGCACAGTCAGCAATTTAATGGGCGACGGCATCATGGCGCTGTTCGGCGCGCCGCTCGCGCACGAAGACCATGCGGTGCGCGCGTGCTACGCGGCGCTGAGGATGCAGGAGTCGGTGAATCGGTATGCCGAAGGAGTGCGGCGGACGGAGGGCGTGCCGATTCAAATCCGAGTGGGTTTGAATTCCGGCGAAGTGGTGGTCGGTGCCATCGGCAACGACTTGAAGATGGACTACACGGCGGTCGGCCAGACGGTGCATCTGGCGGCGCGCATGGAGCAGATGGCGATGCCGGGATCGGTTTTGCTGACGCCGGACGCTCTGCGCTTGGCGGAAGGTTATGTGCAGGTGAAGCCGCTCGGTCCGGTCAGCGTCAAGGGATTAGCGAGCCGGTGGAAGTTTATGAAGTTACCGGCGCTGGCGTCGCGCGCACTCGACTGCAAGCCGCTGCCGCGCGCGGCCTCACTCGCTTTGTCGGACGCGACGCTGAGACGGAGCAGCTTCGCAAAGCACTTGAACAAGCACGAGCCGGGCCATGGTCAGGTGGTGCCGTTGTCGGCGAACCGGGCGTTGGCAAGTCGCGTCTGTTCTACGAGTTCACCCACTCGCATCGTACCGAAGGATGCTTGATCGTCGAATGCGGCTCGGTGTCTTACGGCAAAGCTACTCCTTATCTACCCGTGATCGACCTCCTCAAAGCGTATTTCAAAATTCAGGACCGCGACACTCAGCGCGAGATGCGCGAGAAGGTCACCGGCAAGCTGCTGACATTGGATAAGGCTCTGGAGCCGACGCTGCCGGCGTTTCTGTCGCTCTTGGATGTCGCGGCGGAAGATCAGCAATGGCAGAACTTGGATCCGCCCCAGCGCCGCCAGCGCACTCTTGGAAGCGATCAAGCGTTTGCTGCTGCGCGAGAGCCAGGTCCAACCGCTGCTCTTGGTATTCGAGGATCTGCACTGGATCGATTCGGAGACCCAGTCGTTCCTGGACAGCTTGATCGATAGCCTGCCCACTGCGCCGCTTCTTCTGCTCGTCAATTACCGGCCGGAATACCAGCATGGTTGGGGCAGCAAGACGTACTACAGCCAGCTGCGGATCGATCCGCTGCCGCCCGAGAGCGCCGGAGAATTGCTCCAAGCGCTGCTGGGAGACGACGCGAGCTTGCAGCCGCTGAAGCAGCTTTTGATCGAGCGTACCGAAGGCAATCCGTTTTTCCTGGAGGAAAGCGTCCGTACACTGGTCGAAACAAAAGTTCTTGCTCGGCGAGCGAGGCAAGTATCGTCTTGCCGAGCTCGATTCGAGATCACCCAGGTGCCGGCCACGGTCCACGCGGTGTTGGCCGCGCGCATCGACCGGCTGTCGCCCGACGAGAAACGTCTGCTTCAGTCGGCGGCAGTCATCGGCAAGGATGTGCCGTTTGTCCTGCTCCAGGCCATCGCCGAATTATCGGAAGAAGAACTCCGGCGCGAACTCGGGCATCTTCAAGCAGCTGAGTTTGTTTACGAGACGCGCTTGTTTCCCGATCTCGAATACACGTTCAAGCATGCGCTGACCCACGAAGTTGCTTACGGCAGCGTCTTACAAGAACGCCGGCGCACGCTGCACGCGCAGAATCGTCGAAGCTATCGAACGACTCTATCCCGATCGTTTAGTCGAGCAGGTTGAGCTGCTCGCGCATCATGCTTTCCACGGTGAGCTGTGGGAGAAGGCGGTGACATATTTACGGCAAGCTGGCGCCAAGGCGGCGGATCGCTCAGCGCATCGTGAAGCGGTGAGTTACTTCGAGCGAGCACTCGAAGCGCTCAAGCATCTGCCCGAAAGCCGTCAAATGATGGAGCAAGGCATGGATATTCGTATCGACATGCGTAGCTCGCTCCAGCCGCTTGGGGAACAAGCGAAAGTGCTCGAGAGAATGCGCGAGGCGGAAGTGCTCGCTGCGTCAATCGATGACCAACGGCGCCTCGGGCAAATCTCTGCGTATCTCAGCGGTTATTTTGTGCAGGCGGGAGAGGATCCCACTCAGGCTATTGAGAAGGCAGAGCTGGCTTTCACGATCGCCTCATCAATTGGCGATTTTAACCTCCAGGTTCAGGCGAACCACTTCCTTGGCACGTCCCATCGCATGATTGGTGATTATGACCGGGCCATTTACCATTTCAAGAAAAATGTCGATTCGCTAGTAGGCGATCAGATCTACGATCGCTTCGGCTTGGCTTTCCTTGCTTCTGTAGGGTCGCACTCTCAATTAGTAGAGATCCTGTCGGACCGTGGCGAGTTTAACGAAGCGGCCATTCACGGAGACGAAGCGGTTCGTATTGCCGAGCTGGCCAATCACCCCTTTAGTCTAAACACTGCGTACCTGGCTGTCGGATACCTGCATTTTAGAAAGGGCGCCTTGGACAAGGCGATTGCGCTGCTAGAACGCAGCATGGAAATTTGTCGCATATGGGACCTCCGTCAGAATCTTCCCCGAGTCGCGGTTGCTCTCGGTAATGCATTTGCTGCGACTGGGCGTGTCGGCGAGGCTATGCCACTTTTGGAATTGACCAACGAGCGAGTTAGAAATGCTTGGATGCGTGTACAGTTAGCGCAGGGCTATCTTTTGGTCGGAAAACTGCAAGAAGCCACGTCGCTTGCTAACCAGGTGCTTGAATCGTCCCAGACCCAAGGGTATCGCGGTCACACAGCGTTGTCACTTTACGTTCTCGGCGAGAGTATTTTGCACGCCGATACTCAGGATGCAGCGAAGGCTGAAGATCATTATGTTCACGCGATGGCATTAGCTAATGAACTTCGCATGCGCCCGCTTGTCGCGCACTGCCATGTCGGTCTTGGAAAACTATATCGGCGCACCGGTAATCTCGAAAAGGCGAAAGCGCATCTCACCAACGGCGTCGCAATGATGCGCGAGATGGAAATGGGATTGTGGTTGGAGAGGGCGGAGGCGGAGTTGAAGGAGTTGGCTTAAAAAGGAGCAGCGATGCGCATTCGATTCTGGGGGACGCGCGGCTCGCTGGCAAAGCCGGGGCCGAGCACGATTCGTTACGGCGGCAATACCTCCTGCGTCGAGGTGCGCGCGGATGACGGGACGCTGATTATCCTGGACTGCGGCACCGGTGCCCACGAGCTCGGCCAGAGCCTGGTAGCGTCGGGCGAACGCCCGATACGCGGTCATCTCCTGCTCACCCACACTCACTGGGATCACATCCAGGGTTTACCCTTTTTCGCGCCGCTCTTTGTCCCCGGCAATGAATGGGACATCTACGCGCCGCAGGGTCTGGGACAGCGTCTGGAGGATACCCTCGCCGGGCAGATGGAGTACGCGTACTTCCCGGTGACACTCGGCCAGCTCGGCGCGACGATCCGCTACCACGAGCTTGGCGAGGGAAACTTTGACCTGGGCACGGTGCAGGTCACCGCCGGTTTCATGAACCACCCCGGGCTGGCTCTGGGCTATCGCTTGGAAACCGGCGGCGTCGTAATGGTTTACGCCACCGACCACGAGCCGCACTCGCGCCACCAATCCGAGGGGGTTGACACGATTCAGGCCGGCCCGATCCACCGCGAGGACCAGCGCCATGTTGAATTCCTTGCCGGTGCTGACCTGGTGATCCACGACGCGCAGTACACGCTGGCGGAGTACCCGAACAAGCGGACGTGGGGCCACAGCCCGGCCGAGCTGGCCGTGGATTTTGCCCTCGCGGCGGGCGTGAAGCGGCTGGCGCTTTTTCACCACGACCCGCTGCGTGATGACGCGGCGCTGGATCAACTGGTACAGACTTGCCGCCAGCGCGCTGGCGCCGGCGCTCTCGACGTCTTCGCTGCCGCCGAGGGTCAGACCATCGAGCTGGCGGAGCGGCAGGCCGCCCCATTGCGCGCGGAGCGGCAACCGGAATCCGCCATTGCCAAAGTGGTTGGAGTTGCGTCAGCGACCATCTTGCTGGTCGACGACGACCCGGACATCGTGCGTCTTTTGACCATGACACTCCGGCCAGAGGGCTTCCGCCTGTTGTCGGCGAGCGACGGCAACGCGGCGCTGGAGATCGCCCGCGCCGAGCGCCCGGACCTTCTTCTGCTCGACTGGAACATGCCTGGGCGCAATGGGCTGGAGGTGTGCCGGGCCCTGCGCGCCGAGTCAGACCCGTATCTCCGCAACGTGCCCGTGGTGCTCCTGACCGCGCAGGCGGGGGCGGAGGATACTGCGGCGGGATTCGCTGCCGGGGTCACCGACTACGTAACCAAGCCGTTCGCGCCAGCGCATATCCGCGCGCGCGTGCACACTTGGCTGTTGCGAAAACGCGCGGGGGCAGAGGGCACGTGAACCAAAGCACGGCTTTTTTTTCTAGTCTGCAGGCCCGGCTGTTGCTGCTGGTCCTGCTCGCCGTTATCCCGGCGCTCGGGCTCACGCTCTACACCAACCTGGAAGAGCGCAAGCTCAGAAAGGCCCAAGTGCAGGAGCACGCGCTCAGGCTGGCGCGCATCGTATCCGCGGATCACGAGCAGCTGATCGAGGGCGCGCGCAAACTGCTGGCGAGCTTGGCGCGACTCTCCCCGGTGCGCGATCGCAACCGCGCCGCCGCCTGCAATGAGCTCTTCGCGGATCTGCTCACGCGCCATTCGTCGTATGCCAACCTGGGAGTCATTGGCGCTGACGGCAACGTCTTCTGCAGCGGCGTGCCGATGACCGGTCAGGTCTATGCTGGTGACCGCGCTTATTTTCGCCGCGCCCGGGAGACGCGCGACTTCGCCATCGGCGACTATCAGATCGGTCGCATCACCGGCAAGGCCACGCTCAACTTCGGCCATCCCGTGTTCGTTAACGGCCATCTTCGGGTCGTACTGTTCGCCGCGCTTGATCTGACCTGGCTCAACGAGTTTGCCGGCCGAGTGGGGCTGCCGGCAGGGTCAATGCTTACCGTGATCGACCGCCATGGCACGTCCTGGCGCGCTATCCGGATCACGCGAAATGGGTAGGCAAGTCCATGCCGGAGTCTCTCGTCTTGAAGGCAACTGCGGCTCAACAAGGGAACGGCACGACCGAGGCTCGAAGTGAGGACGGCATCCCGCGCCTGTTTTCGTTTGCGCCGTTCGGCGGGACTGGGTCAAGCGCGAATGCTTACGTTAGCATCGGCATCCCGACCACTGTCGCCTTTGCCGACGCTAACCGGATTCTCACCCGCAATCTGCTGGCGCTGGGGCTCGTCGCCGGCCTCGCGCTCGCCGCCGCCTGGGCCGGTGGAAAGCTGTTCATCGTCCGCCACATTCAGTCGCTCGTCGACGCGACCAAGCGTGTCGCCGCCGGCGAGCTGAACGTGCGCACCGGACTTCCCCAGGGGCAAGGGGAGCTGAGCCAGCTCGCCAGCGCCTTCGACCAAATGGCCGAATCGCTGGAACGAGCACAGGAACGGCGGCTCCAGGAGGAGGAGCTGCGCCGGAAAAACTACCAGCTCGAGCAGCAGAACCTGGTCATTCAGGAGGCGAACCGGTTAAAGACCGAGTTCGTCTCGATGGTATCGCACGAGCTACGGACTCCGCTCACGTCGATTCGGGGGTACGCCGAGCTGCTGCTCGAGGACGAGCAGATCGCCGGCGAGGAACGCGAGAGCCTGACGATCGTCAAGAAGAATGCCGACCGGATGCTCGGGCTGATCAACGATCTGCTCGATCTCTCGTGCATGGAGGCGGGCAAGATCGAGCTCCAGCGCACGAACCTGGACCTCGCCCGTCGTGATCCCCGAAGTGGCCGGCGCGCTGCGCCCGCTGATCGAAGCCAAGCGGCAGCGGCTCAGGCTCGACCTTGATGACGCGCTGCCGGCTGTGTGGGCGGATGCCGATCGCGTGACGCAGATTCTCACGAATCTGGTTTCCAACGCTCACAAGTACACGCCGGTGGAGGGCAGCATCTCGGTGGCAGCCCGGCGCGACGATGGCTTCGTGCGCGTGGACGTCAGCGACACCGGCGTTGGCCTCTCGCCTGAGGCTCAGGCGCAACTCTTTACCAAATTCTTCAGAGTCCCCGATCGCTCGCCCCAAGCCGCCACCGGCACCGGGCTGGGGCTCGCGATCACGCGATCGCTGGTTGAACTGCACGGCGGGCGGATCACGGTGTCGAGCGTTCCAGGCCAGGGCTCTACTTTCACCTTCTCTCTGCCCGTGCTGGAGGTCTCGACATGAAGTGTCCTCAATGCGGGTTTGAGAATCGAATGCAGGCAAAGTTCTGCGCGGAGTGCGCGCATCCGAGCTGCTGGGCTGTAAGGCGGAAGAGACAAAAATTCAAAGCTCGAAATCCGAAATTCTAAACAATATCAAATCGTCAAAATTCAAAAAGCTCCAAATAACGGTTTGCGGTGAAGCGAGAACCGGACAACAGTCACCGCGGCGAATTTCGAATGTTTTTTGTTCGCTCCTTGGCGCGCCAACTTTTGTTGAAATGGTTTTGTTGAACGTTTAAAACATAACCGTCTAAAACCATTCGGGAGGCACTCTCATGACTACACTCGATCAAGCAAGTATCGCCGAGCTGTCTGCGCGCTTTTCGGGAGTGCTCCTAGGTCCCGATCAATTGGGCTACGATGATGCACGCCGGGTACACAACGGTATGATCGATCGCCACCCCGCGTTGATTGCCCGATGCCTGGGGACCGCTGACATCGCTGACGCGGTGAACTTCGCGCGCACGCGCGGCCTTGATTTGGCTGTGCGCGGCGGCGGTCATAACGTCGCCGGCAGGGCCGTCTGTGATGACGGGCTGTTGTTGGATCTGTCGCTCATGAAAGGCATTCACGTCGATCCAGCGCGCCGCGCGGCGCGCGCCCAGGGCGGTGTGACCTGGCGCGAATTCAACCGCGAGACCCAAGCCCATGGACTGGCGACGACCGGCGGCGTGGTCTCCACGACCGGCATCGCAGGTTTGACGCTCGGCGGCGGCCTCGGCTGGCTCATGGCCAAGCACGGCTTAGCGCTGGACAATCTGCTCTCGGCGGAGGTCGTGACCGCCTCGGGTGACATCCTGCGGGCGAGCAAGGATGAAAACGCCGATCTCTTCTGGGGTCTTCAAGGCGGCGGCGGCAACTTCGGCGCTGTCTCGTGGTTAGAGTATCGCTTGCATCCGGTTGGAACGGTCACGAGCGGTCTCATCGCCCATCCCTTCGACCGCGCCCGCGACGTGCTGAAATTTTGCCGGGATTTCACAGCGGGCCTGCCAGACGACCTGACGATCTTTGGCGCTCTGCTGCATGCGCCTGACGGCGCTAAGATTGCCGTTATCATTGTATGCCACTGCGGTGCGCTCGCCGCGGCCGAGGCTGCGCTGCAACCGATTAAAAAGTTCGGCTCGCCGATCATGGACACCATCGGTCCGACGACCTACGAGGCAACGAATATGATGCTGGATGCCGGCTTCCCTCGCGGCGCGCTCAATTACTGGAAATCCAACTTTATGATTGAACTGAGCGATCAGGCTATCGACACACTCATCGCGCAGTTCGCGGCGTGCCCATCGCCGATGAGCGGGCTAGTGTTGGAGCATATTCACGGCGCTGCGACGCGGGTCGGCATCGACGAGACGGCGTTCCCGCACCGGCGCGAAGGCTATAACTTTCTGGTCGTTTCCGAATGGCTCAACCCGGATGAAAACGGGCAGAATATTGCGTGGGCGCGGCAATCGTATGACTTAATGCGGCCATGCTTCGCGCCAGGGCGCTACGTAAACTATTTGGGTGATGATGATGGGGAAGATGCCGTCGCGGCAGCCTACGGACCGAACTATCCGCGCCTGCGAACGCTGAAAGCGAAGTATGACCCGACGAATCTGTTCCACCTGAATCAGAATATCCGACCGGCCTGAGGGCGGCTAAGACGAAAGGATCGTGCTATGAGGTGTACAGGGCGCCAAAAGGAGAATCCGCCGCAGGCCCGCTTTCTTCCCCGAGTGGCCGCAGCCAGTTACATAGGTTATGACACTCTCGACCTGGAGCCTGGAAATTTCTGTAAAATGAAATGAGGTGAATATGAATGTTCGCTGGATCATAACTGCCGCACTCGTGGCTGTTCTCGCTCACGACACCATTGGTGGGAGAAAACTCTTCGCCGCCGCGGCGCCGCACAAAGCGATCTTCACTTACGGCGGCTTGAATGAACGCAGCGGTGTGCTGTTCGTCGCGCGCGATGCCGGGATCTTCCAGAAGCATGGTTTGGACGCGACCATCGTCAATGTGCGTAATGCGCAGGTCGGCATGTCAGCGTTGGCCGGCGGTGAGACGCAGTTTCATGTCGGTTCCGCTACCGGCACCTCCATCGGCGCCATGGCGGGCGGGCTCGATCTCGCCTTCATTGCCGGTTTAATCAACAAGCTCGACGGCGCGTTCGTAGTCAATCAGAGCATCCGTTCGCCGGCGGACCTCAAGGGCAAACGGATCGGTGTGCAGAGCATCGGCGGCGGCGTGTGGATGTTCACCATGCTCGCCTTCGAGCATTGGGGGCTCGATCCCGAGCGCGATAAGATTCAGTTTCGCATCCTCGGCGACCAGTCGGTGCAGGCACAGGCGATCGCGCAGAACGTTATCGACGGCGGCTACTTGAGCTACTCTTACGGCGCCCAACTGGAGCGCCAGGGATATCGAATCATGGCCGACCTGATAAAGATGGGCATTCCCTATCAGGGCCTGGGCGTCATGGCGAAGCGCAGCTTGATCGACAAAAATCCCGAACTACCGGAGCGGGCGCTGCGGGCGATGGTGGAGTCGATCGCCTTCGTCAACAATCCAGCCAATAAAAACTTCGTGGCGAAATCCCTGATGAAAGAGTTGCGGCTGGCAAAAGTTGAAGATGCCCAGGCCGGTTATGAAATGATGCGGGTGCTTTTTGAAAAGCGCATTTTTGCCAATGTCGACGGCCTGCGCAACGTCATTCGGCTGCTCGGACGGACCAGCGAGCCGATCCGCAAGCTCAAGGTCGAAGACATCATCGACGACCGGGTGGTCAGAAAGCTGGAGAAAGAAGGGTTGTTTTAACGCGCGCGCTCACGGGTTTTTGATTGGCAATGGTTGACTAAATTTGATAGCTCATCGTATAGGCACTCCGGGCGGGAGAGGGTGAACAGAATCTATTAAATCGATTTACCAAGGAGGAAAAGACCATGGCACTGCACATTAACGAAGAGGCGCCGAACTTCACGGCGGAGACTACCGAAGGGACGATTAATTTTCACGAATGGATCGGCAACGGCTGGGCGATTTTGTTTTCGCATCCGAAAGATTTTACGCCGGTGTGCACCACAGAGTTGGGCTACATGGCGCGGCTCAAAGGCGAGTTCGACAAGCGCAACTGCAAAGTGATGGGCTTGAGCATCGATCCGGTGACCGATCATCAGAAATGGGCCAAAGACATTGAGGAGACTCAAGGCCATGCGGTGAATTATCCGATCATCGGCGACTTCGATCTAAAAGTGGCGAAGCTCTATGATATGATTCATCCCGACGTCGCGGGCAGTTCCGTAGGGCGCACGGCCGCGGATAATCAGACCGTGCGTTCGGTCTTCATGGTCGGGCCGGACAAGAAGATCAAGCTGATGCTGACCTATCCGATGACGACCGGACGCAACTTTGACGAAGTCCTGCGCGTCTTGGATTCCATGCAGCTCACCGCCAAGCACCAAGTAGCCACGCCGGTCAACTGGAAACAGGGCGACGATGTGATCATCGTTACGTCGGTTTCGGACGAAGACGCCAAGAAAAAATATCCCCAGGGATGGAAAGCCTTGCGGCCTTACCTCCGCCTGGTATCGCAACCTAAGTAAGCTCGACCCTGGCGACAACCAAAGAGGCGCCACTCGGCGCCTCTTTGGTTGTCGGTGTCTTCCCGAGCGGTTGGTCCGAGGGCAATTTCATGAAGTTGGGAGACATCCGCGGGTTGCGGGTAAACTTGACGCTTCAATACCGATGGTGGTAGACCATCCCGTATAGGCAATTGTCGAGATTCGCAGAATCAGCCCAAGGAGGGAAAAATTATGGCTGGAAACGGTAGCGATGCAGGTTTCGAAGTTATTATCTCGTCGGACTCCCATGTGATGGAACCGTCGGATATTTTGGCCGAGCGGGCGCCCAACTCGTTTAAAGACCAGGTACCGCGCTTTCCCAAGCTCCAGGTCGGCAGCAGCTTTCAGACCCATCCCGGTGGTTCGGACCCGACCCAGCGGATCAAGGAAATGGAAACCGATGGGCTGAGCGCCGAGGTTTTGTATCCAACCTATTTGCTGCCGCACTACGCGATGGACGATGCGAAATTACAGGAAGTCAGCTTCCGCGCTTATAACGATTGGCTGATCGAGTATTGCAACAGTTCGCCGAAGCGGCTGATCGGTATCGCGGCGATCGCGGTCTACAACATTGACGAGGCGGTTAAAGAGCTTGAGCGCTGCGCCAAGGCGGGCTTGAGAGGTTCGCTGATTTGGCAAGCGCCCCATCCGGATCTACCGTTGTACTCGGAGCACTATAATAAATTCTGGGCGGCGTCGCAGGATCTCAACATGCCGGTGCATCTGCATATCCTCACCGGCCATGGCTACCACAAGCAGACGGTGTTCGGTAATAAGCGCACTGGCGTGGAGGCCTACCGCGGCAGCGTGAATCTCAAGCTTAAAGAAGTCATCGACGACGTCTTTGAATTGATTTTTTACGGCGTGCTCGAGCGTTATCCCAAACTGAAAATCGTCAGTGTTGAAAACGAGATCGGCTGGATGCCGTTCATGATGCAACAGTGGGATTATTATTATAACCGCTTCAAGAAAGCGAATCCGCCGCCGTTTACTAAAAACCCGAGCGAGTATTTCAAGACGCAGATCTTCGGGACCTTCTTCCGCGACACCGTGGCCGGCCATAACTTTCAATGGTGGGGCCAGGACAACTGCATGTGGTCCAACGACTACCCCCATGGCAACTCGACCTGGCCGGAATCGAAGAAATATATCGACCGCGACTTGGGCCATCTGCCGGCGGATATTCGTAAGAAGCTGGTATATACCAACGTGAAGCAGATCTATAACATCGATATTCCACATCCGGTGCAGTAGACCGGCGTTTCGGTCTGGGGTGAAACCAATTGGCGCGCTAGCGGACGAGCAAAAGTCTGAGAGCGCGCCAATTTTTTTTCAAATTAAGGATATCTCGCGCAAAGCACGCCAAGAGAAAGTCCAAGGCACGAAATCCGAAATCCCGAAACGAATGTGAGGGTGATAAGCCAGAATTCAGAACATATCCGATCCGGATCCGGCGTTTTGGATTTTCCGAAATGACATTCTTTGCACCTTGAGTTTTTGCGGGGTAAAAATCATTCAGTCGTTCGGATTTGATCGATTGTTCGGTGTCGTGAGATACCAGGAACAATAGGAGGTTTTATGCCTGCTCGTTACGGATCTGATTTAATTGTCGATTTGATGAAAGTATTGGGCATTGAAGCAGTGGCGCTGAACCCGGGCTCGAGCTTCCGCGGCATTCACGACTCGCTGGTCAACTACGAGAGCGGCACAAAGCCCAACCCCGAGATGATCCTCTGCTGCCACGAGGAAATCGCCGTGGCGGTCGCCCATGGCTACTTCAAGGCAACCGGCAAGATCATGCCCGCCATCGTGCATGACGTCGTCGGCCTGCAACACGCCTCGATGGCGATTTACAATGCCTGGTGCGACCGAACGCCGGTGATGGTCATGGGCGGCACCGGGCCGATGAATTCGAGCAAGCGGCGCCCGTGGATCGATTGGATCCACACGGCTCAGGTCCAGGGCAATATCGTGCGTGATTTCGTCAAGTGGGACGACCAACCCTTCGGCGTCGAAGCGATTCCATCGTCGATGATGCGCGGCTATCGCATCGCCATGAGCGATCCCCATGGGCCGGTTTATCTTTGTTTCGATGTCAGCGATCAGGAGGCGCCCATCGACAAGGAAATCCCTCTGCCAGATCCGCGCCGCTTTCGTCCGCCCGCGCCGCTGCAGGCGGAAGCGGAAGCGATTAAAGAGGCCGCGCGATTATTAGCATCGGCACAGAACCCGGTGATCGTCGCCGATTACGTCGGCCGCAATCACGACGCGGTTCTAAGCCTGGTGCAGCTTGCCGATCTCTTGTCGATCCCGGTGATCGATCTCGGCGCCCGGCTCAATTTTCCCAACACCCACGCGCTCAATCTCACCGGCAAGAATCAGGATCTCATCGCCAATGCGGATGTCATCATGGGACTCGATGTCACCGATCTGTACGGGGCGCTGGTGAAACAAGACCCGGCGACGCATGCGGCGGTGCCGGCGACCAAGCCCGGTTGTAAAGTGATCCATGTCACCTTGGCCGATCTCGCGGTGCGCAGTTTGACCAGCGATTTTCAAGAGCTGGCGCCGGTGGATTTGCCGATCGTCGCCAATACCAAAGTATTCCTGCCGGCCTTGATCGAGGAGTTACAGCGGCAAGGAAAGTTTTCCAAGAGCGTCGTCGAAGAGCGGCGCAAGGCGCTGGCCGCGCAGCATGATGAGATGCACGGGCGCTGGGAAAGTATTCTCAAGCGGCGCTGGGATGAAAAGCCGATCGCGCCGCCGCGCTTGGCCTACGAAGTCTGGCAAGCGCTTAAAAACGAAGACTGGCTGCTGGTTGCCGGAGCGTTCCGTGGTTGGCCCAGCCGTCTGTGGACCTGGGATAAACCCGGCTTGTTCCTCGGCGGCTACGGCGGCGGCGGTTTGGGGTATGGTCCTGCGGCGTCCGTCGGCGCGTCGCTGCCCTATCGCGGCACGGGCAAGATTTGCGTCAATATGCAGCGCGACGGCGAAATGCTTTACACCCCCAGTGCCATGTGGACCGCCGCCAACACCGGCGTGCCTTTACTTACAGTCATGACCAACAATCGGGTTTACTATAATGACGTGGAGCATCAGGAAAACGTCGCGATCACGCGCGGCCGTCCGGTGGAGAATAAACTTGTCGGCATGGAGATGGCCAAGCCGGCGGTGGATTTCGCCAACCTGGCCCGCTCCTTCAGTCTGCACGGCGAGGGGCCGATCACCGAACCGGCGCAGATTCGCCCGGCGGTGGAACGGGCGATTAAAGTCATCAAGGAAGAAAAGCGGCCGGCGCTGGTCGACGTGTATATGCAGATGATCTGAACGAAAGAGTTCCAGTCGTTCCAACTGTTGCAAATGTTCCAGTCGTTTGATTCGAGGTGAAGTCATGATTCGCTTTAAGTTAATTTCCGCGTTCGCTGCCGTGATTTTGATTTTGGCGCTGGCTGCCGCAGGGTTTGCGCAAAACAAACCCTTGAAAAAAATCCGCGTCGGTGTGCCGTCGGTTGGCATGGGCAACATTATTATCTTCATCACCAAAGAAGGTAAGCTGTTCGAGAAGTACGGACTCGACGCCGAGGTGATCACCGTCATGGGGTCGGGAATCGGCTCGAAAGCGCTCATCAGCGGCAATTTGGATATCATTCCCATTGCCACGCCGACCGTCATCGCCGCCAATCTGGCAGGTGCCGACATGGCCATTTTGGCGCACACCATGCCCGCTGTAGTTCACGCTCTGATGGTTCGGCCCGATATCAAACGTCCGGAGGATTTGAAGGGCAAAAAAATTGGCGTGTCGAGTTTGGGATCGCTGACGGATTTTTTGGTGCGATCGATCGCCAAGAAGAAAGGGCTCAATCCCGATCGCGACATAACTCTGATCTCAACCGGCGGCAGCGATGCCGAGCGCGTAATGGCGCTCAAAGCAGGTTCGGTTGAAGCGTCGGCGATGTCGCACCCAGGTTACGGCGTGGCCGCCAAGATGGGTTTTAGCATGCTCTGGGATTCCGCCAAGGAGCTCGACTACCCATGGATGGAAATCACCACGCGCCGCGCCGCGATTAAAAGCGATCGGGAGCTGATCATGCGCTACATGAAGGCTCACATGGAAGGTATCGCGCTGTTCAAAACCAACCGCGACTTTAGCATCAAAGTCATCAAGAAGGTCATGAAAATGACCGACGATGAAATGGTGAATGAAACTTATGACATCTTTTCAAAGATGTTTTTGCCGACGCCGTATCCCAATCACCCGGGGATGAAAATCAGCTTCGACTATGTCGCGATGACGCGCAACGACGTTTGGAGCCATAAGCCCGAAGAATTCACCGATCCAAGTTTCGTGACCGAGCTGGACAAAAGCGGCTTTATCAAGTCGCTTTATCCGAAATAACCTATCGTCCCACGACGGGATTGAACCGATGCGCGCAGATAGCCCGCCCTCTTCAGCTTCGGCAAATTTAACTTCTTGGCTGGCGCGCCAGCTGTGACTTCAGCTTAGCGGGGGACGGATCTTTGCTTTTGCCAATCGATGACACACAACGCAGCGCCGCACTGCTGATGATCGTGTCCATCTCCGCATGATATCGCGACATCGAGAACGGACTGGAGCCTATTGAATCAGGTGGCTAAATCTCTTAACGGTGAAACTGCTCGTGTCGATCTTGCTTTTGCCGTCGAGGACTAGTTCCGCAAGCGCCTCCCCGATCGCCGCCGAGTGTTTAAATCCATGGCCTGAACAGGGAGACGCAATCATGATGCGATGGTTATCCGGGTGAACGTCTATAACGAAGTGCGAATCGGGCGTTGTCGTATACAGGCAACTTGCCGCGGCTCTGCAGCGATCGGAAATTCCCGGTAAACGGCGTTGTACATAATCGGCGTACATGGATTGCTCTTCTGCCATGCTGACCGCCCGGTGCGCGTGATCCGGATCGCTGATCGCGGTAAATTGCTCGGTGGCGATTTTGATCGTTTTGCCGTCGAGTGTTGGAAACCCATAGAAACCAAACCCGTCGCCCTTGGCAAAGATCCAAATGAAAATCGGCAAGCCGGGCGGCGCAAACATCGAGCGGCAATCTTCCCTGATGTCGAACCAGTACATGACTTGGCGGTAAACCTTGAACAGATGCGCGTAGGCCGGCGGTAAAAAACCACCGATCCAGGGTCCGGTGGTGATGATGACCTTGTCGGCACAATAGGCGCCGCGGCTGGTCGTGACCATTACTCCGGAGTCCGCGCCGCTTGCGACTGACACAATGGTCTCGTCGAGTTTGAACAACTGCGCCGTGCTGGCGCGCGAGATGCAGTTGGGCCTCGATACAAAGGTTTGGCCGTAGAAATCCCGTTTCGTATTCGAAGTAAGCGCGCTCATCGGTTACGGCGAACTGCGGATAGCGCTTTCTTATGTCCGCGGTGTCGAGGATTTCATGGCGGATATTGAACTTCTTTGCACAGCGGAAGGCTTGGTCTAAAAAATCACGCCGGCCGTGCATGACGGCCGCGCTGTTTTGACTCTCCAGGGTCAGGCCGCCCGTGATCGTCAGGAGCTCCCAGCCGGTGGCTTTTTCGATCTCGCGCCACAATTCATAGGAGCGCAACGCCAAGGGCACATACTCCTCGCCTTCTCCAATCGCCTGGCGAATAATCCGACTCTCGCCGTGAGATGAGCCGTTATCATGGGGCGGGGAAAACTGATCGAGGCCAAGCACTTTCTTAGCCCGTTTGGCCAGTTGGTAAAGCGCAGCGCTCCCCATTGCGCCGAGACCGCATACGATCGTGTCGAACTTATTGACCATTACTATGTTTTTCGGCCCGCACCAGTCAGTTCACGCGTGCGCTTCGGCCCAATTGGCGCCGCTGTGCACTTCCACGGCCAAGCCGCAGCGCAGGTCGGCGGCTTGAGTCATTTCTCTTTCGATCAATGCGCGCGCCTCACTGACGCTGCCCGCTGGCACTTCGAAAACCAGCTCGTCGTGAACCGTCAGCAGCATTTTGGCGATCTGCTGTTTGCGCAATGCGGCGTCGACGTTGATCATCGCTTTCTTGAGAATGTCGGCGGCGCTGCCCTGGATCGGCGCGTTGAGCGCCATGCGCTCGCCCAATGCGCGCAGCCGAAAGTTTGACGACTGCAATTCCGGCAGATAGCGGCGCCGACCGAACAGGGTCGTGGTAAAGCCGTCGACTTTCGCTTTCTCCACCTGGGCGGCGAGAAATTCTTTCACTCTCGGAAACTGCGCGTAGTAGGTTTCGACGAAAGTGGCCGCTTCGTCCATTTCGACGCCGAGCCGCTGCGAGACGCCGTAGGTCGACATGCCGTAAGCGATGCCGTAGGAAAATTGCTTGACCTTGTTGCGCATCTCCGAAGTGACGTTGCTCAATCCGACGTCATAGACTTTCGCCGCGATGGTCGCGTGAAAGTCGTGACCCTGCGCGAATGCCTGGCAAAACGTCTCGTCTTCGGAAAGATGCGCGAGCACGCGCAGCTCGATCTGGGAATAATCCGCCGACAGCAATACCTGCCCCGGCGGCGCGACGAAAGCGCGGCGGATCTGCCGTCCGAGATCGCCGCGAATGGGTATGTTTTGCAAGTTGGGCGCGCTCGATGACAAGCGCCCGGTGGCCGCCGTGGTTTGCTCGTAGGTCGTATGGATGCGCCGGCTCTTCGGATCGATGAGTCCGAGGAGCATCTCGCTGAAGCCATTTTTGAGCTTTGATACCTCGCGGTATTCGAGCAGTGAGGCGACGATCGGATGGCGACCGGCGAGCTTCTCCAACTCAGCCGCGTCCGTGGAGTAGCCGGTTTTGATTTTTCTGGTTTTCGGCAACGCTAGTTTGTCGAATAGAATGCGCTGCAGCTGCAGGTTGGAGTTGACGTTGAATTGTTCGCCGGCGAGCTGTTGAATCGTCTGCTCTAGGGCTGGTCATCTTCTGGCCGAAGTCGGAATTCAGGTTATAGAGATAGTCGCGATCGACAAGAATTCCGGCGTGCTCCATGCGCGCCAGCACCGGGATCAGGGGAAACTCCAGGGTCGTGGCAAGCTCCCAGGCGCCTTGCGCGCGGAGTTTCTCCTCGACGACCGGCGCTACGGCCCGTACCGCCACGGCCCTCAGACAAACACTCTGCTTGTCGTCGGTTGCAAAAGACAGGGTGGTTTGCTCACCCGCTTGCGGCTCGCTCTTCTCCCCATCAAGGCTGACGCCTAGATAACGGCTCACGGTATCGCGCAGCTCGTACCCTGACGAGGAACCGGGTTCGAGGAGATAGGCAGCGATCTTGGTATCGCAATTCAAGGCTTCGATTTCGACGCCGGCGTCGAGGGCGGAACGGAAAAGTCCTTTGGCGTCATGAGCGATTTTTTGCCGGTTAGGATCTTTGAAAGCGTCGGCAAGCCTGGGTATGGCATCGCTCAATGGCAAAATACGCGCTTCTCCGTCTGCATCACTCACGGCAAGCCAATCATCATTCCAAGCAAGCGCGAGCGTTTCCCCCGGACGTAGATCGCTCGCCGAAGTCAACTCCGAAGTCGAGCTAATCTTCAGCGCGGGCGACGCCGCGTCACCGTGAAACTTGAGCGCCTTGAGTCGCTCGTGCAGGCTGCGAAGCTCAAGCGAGTGAAAGAGATTGCGCACCGCTTCCTCGTCCCACGCTTCGAGGCGGAGTTTCGCCGGATCGAGATCGAGTCGCACGTCGTCGAGCAGATGGCCCAGCTCTTTATTGATCCGCACCTGACCGGCGTGGTTCTTGACCGCTTCGCGGAGTTTCGGTGTCAGCTCGTCGGCATGGACGATGACCTGCTCGATATCGCCGTATTTATTGATGAGCTGAGCTGCGGTCTTGTCGCCCACGCCGGGCACTCCCGGTAAGTTGTCCGCGGCTTCACCCTTGAGCGCGACGAAATCGATCCACTTCTCCGGTGTCACGCCGTAGCGCTCGACTACAGTCGGCGGATCGTAGCGGATCACGTCGGAAATGCCGCGCCGGGTCATGATGACGGCGACGCCGTCGCGAACCAGTTGAAGAATATCACGGTCGCCGGTGACGATAGTCACCTCGCAACCTTCTTCTCGCGCATGCTTGGTCAAGGTCGCCAGCAGGTCGTCGGCCTCATAGCCTTCCAGCTCGACCATGGGAATCCGCAAGCTGGCGAGCACTTCGCGAATCAGCGGCAGCTGCTGCTTAAACAAATCCGGGGTCGCCGCCCGCCCGGCCTTGTACTCTGCGTAGCGGTCGAGGCGAAATTGCGGCGCGCCCTTGTCGAAGCAAACGACTACCCCTTGCGGTCGCTCGTCGGCGAGAAGCTTGATCAGCATCGCCGTGAAGCCGTAGACGGCGTTGGTCACTTGCCCGGACGACGTGACGAGAGTATCGGGCAATGCGAAAAAGGCGCGATAGGCCAGCGAATGGCCGTCGAGCAAGAGCACTTTATGAGCGTCCGATTTGGTCGATGCGCAGCCATCGTGCGGTTAGAGTTTTTTTAGTTGGTTTCTTCGCTTTGTCGGTCATGCAGTAACCCTAACCAGTGAATTCGTTTGCGGCAATATCGCGAGCCTTGAGCCGGGCAGAATTCGGCGCGATCTATTTCATATTTGTCGCTGAGTGCGCGGTGACAATATTCGTTAGTACAAGTTTCCTGCAAACACCCATCGGTCGAGATTATCGAAATAGGCGCGGCGTAAGACTAAGCTCATCGCCACGGCGCGGGCGGCTTTTGCTTGTTTCTCCGCGGTAGTTGCGTATTTGACTAGGATCTCAAACGGGTAGTTGCCATGTTGTTCTTCGTCTGCGTGGATTTTTTGATAGGGGGCGGTTATCCAGCTCGGTACGGTTCCCGCCTTCAGGCTTTTGGCGATAAGATAATCGGCCACGCCTTCGCCGGCCATTGGGAACGCGGCGATTCTTTCCACCGTGTCGGTTAGTCCTTCAAAAGCATTGAACATCGCCATCTGTGCCGGCAGCGGTTGGTAATCGTGGGGCGTGGCGCCTTTACTGCGCAGCGCTTCCTCGAGAAACCCAGCATGCTCGTACTCTTCGTGGGTCGCTTCGGCGAGGGTTTTCTTTACGTCCAGCTCGGGCGTGCTTTTCAGCCAGCCGCCGAAGATCTCGCCGGCGCGGATTTCGTTGAACAGCCGGCTCTGCATTACTTTGATACGCATGTCATCGTTGGTGAGCGGGATGAAGCTGTAGGCCGGCAGCTTCGCGTCTAGGTTCTGGCAGAAATCGGCAACCTGTTTTTCCAGCGATTTGGCGAATTCACGGCTATCCATGGGGCTCTCCTGTTTACCGGATCGACTTCCGGATCGGTTCCTGGCTATCAATTTGGTTTCGCCAGGTCAACGCTTAGCGGCTGGTGATCAGAACGACGCCGCCGACCATCAGGACTGCGCCGCCGATGATGCGCAGGTTGACGGTTTCGACCTTGCGCAGAAACAGCGCGCTGAAAAATACCGTGAATAGCGGCGTGGTGTTGAGCAAGGGGATGATCACCGACATTTGTCCGCGCCCCAAGGCGATGAAGTTGGCGACTTGCGCTGTGGTGGCAACCAGCGCGGCGCCAAGAAAGAAGTGAAAGCTGCTGCGGTGCATGCGCAATTGCTGTGTGCGGCCGGTGGCAAAAACGAAGCCCAACAAAAGCAACAGCGAAACGGTGGTGACCATCGCTACGGCGACAAACGGATCGGGGATGATCTGGAGTGCTTGCTTGCGCAGGGTCTGCGAGATCGCGGAGATCAATGCCGCGCCGATCGGTAACAGGGCGTCGATGTAGCGCCAAGGCTTGTCATGCTCCTGCTTGCCGGAGATCAGCCAGAGGCTGGCGACGATCAAAACGGTTCCGACATAGACTTGCAGTCCTGGCTGTTCGTTGAACACGAGCAGCGCGATGATCGCGGCGAAGAGCGGCTCGATGCCGCGCAGGGGACCGGCGCGGGCGACGCCAATTCGGGTGATCCCTTCGTAAAACAGCGCGCGGGCGAAAATCGGCTGCATGCAGCCACTGATCAAGTAGTAAATCATCGCCGGCGAGGTGAGAAAGTCCAATGAGGTCGTGGCGATCAGATAGCTCCAGACGCAGGTGATGGAGACGACATAGCTCATCAGCATGGCGGCGAAAATATTGGATTGGCGCAGGCCGAAGCGCACCAGCACCGAATCGATGGCCCAACCCATGGCGGAGAAAATCGCGACGATTTCAGCGAACAGCGGTGTCAAAGTAAGTCTCAGTGTCTGAGACTTTCAGATAAGCCGAGGCGGGCGGGATTTGCAACCGATGCTCCGATCTGGTCGATGGGCATCGATCGTGTTGACGATGCTGCTTGCGGTGATGGCGCGTCTATCCTAAGATCGGCGGTCTTTAACACTATTCGGCAAAGGAGAATCTATGGATCCAAAAGCGCAAGTCGTGCAATTAAAAACTCAACTGGTGAGCGAGGGCCATACCCGCTTCATGCTCGCCGAAACCGATTTGATGACGCTGCGAATTCACTGCTATGCCCCTGGCATCGGCGAGAATGCCCTGCACGCGCACACCAAGGAAGATCATATCTTTGTGGTCTTGGACGGCACGGCGCAATTCAACACCGAACGCGACGGCCAAACAGTGCTGACGGCGACCAAAAATCACGCGGTGGTGTTGCCGGCGGGCAGTTACTATCAGTTCTGCAATTCCGGCCAGACGCCGCTGGTCATGGCGCGCATCGGCGCCGGTCCGGACAAGGCCGACCAGCGGCTCAATCCCGACGGTTCAGCGGTCCCAGGGCGTGCCCATGAGCAAGGTGTGGCCAAACCCAAACTGATCGAAGGGGCATTCTTCGAGTAAATTCCGAATCCTTTTGGTTTTGGGAGGGGGACCAACCCGCGCCGGTGGGGGCTGGCGCGGGTTGGCCGGGGAGGAGCTTCCCCCTATGGGGAAGTTCGCAGAGCCTAAATTAAGCGATGTCGCGCATGCGCGAAAAGGTATCTTGCAGCTTGCGCAGTTCACTGTTGAGCCAGCGTTGGTGCAAGCGGTGTTTGCTCAGGTGTGGTTGCAGCAGCGATTCGGGATACATCTTGGCACCGCATTGTTCGCATTTAACCGCACGAAATTCTTTGCGTTCGAAAGCGATGACTTTTGAGTTTGCCGCTGCTGCCGGTTCCATCTCCACCTCCTGTCAAACTAAATAGAATCATAAGCAAGGCATATGCCACCTGTTCAATTGTAAATAGGCGCTGCAAGACCCCAACTTCTTTGAATTTTCGCGCGATGGGAAAACTGACGGGCACTGTTGACAACGAGCAGTTGTCAGAGGCATGACGCGGTTGACATAGCGTGCGTCAATTTGACAGATTGCGGTGCCGATGGGCAAAAGCTGCCAGCCGGATTGGCTGACGCAGCTGCCGGGGTGATTCTTACTGCTTAGTGAAATTGTTTACGCGCCGAAGAAATTTACCGCGGTGGAGCGAAAAATATTGTCGCTTTCCTGGCGCGAAAATCCCGCGCGTGCCGTGAGCATGGAGATCATATTGGGCGATGTCCCATCGGGATAGGCTGGCCGTTTACGCGCAGCGGTTTGGCATGCGCCAATACAAAGGGCGCACGTGCCGGATAGTCGATGCGATAACGCTCATCGGGCAGGGAAGCTCTTCGACGTTCTATGCACCGACGTCGCGCGGGAAAAAGCGTCGACGCGAATATTAAAAGATTTGCCAAAAGTGGCATCGCACGGGTTGTCGTTGACCTGGCAACGCAAGTTTAGCTCGGTGCGACCGCGCGGCGGCACGCAATGACGATGCGCTCTTGGTTCGGCAAAAACTGTTTTTCCAGCGTCGGTCCGGCCGGCACCGGTGCGAATGGGGCGGCGACCCGAACGATCGGATTGTCGAGGTAGTGGAAAGCCTCCTGCTGAACTCTGGCGACGATTTCGGCGCCGATGCCGCCATGTTCGACCGCTTCATGGGTGACGATCATGCGGCTGGTTTTCTTCACCGAGTTGGCGATGGTCTCGATATCGAGCGGCGAAATCGTCCGTGGGTCGATGACTTCCACCGAGATCCCTTCTGCTGCTAATTCTTTCGCTGCGGCCAGCGCCGGCGCTACCATGCTGGACAGCGCGACGATGGTGAGATCTGTCCCTTCGCGCAGCAGCGCGGCTTTACCGATGGCGACGCTCTGTTCGTTCGCCGGCACTTCGCCCTTGCTCCAATAAAGACCGCGATGTTCGATGAACACCACCGGATTGTCGTCGCGGATCGCCGATTTTAACAAACCTTTGGCATCGGCGGGATTGGCCGGCATAACGACTTTCAGTCCCGGCACATGGGCGAGCCAGGACTCCAGACTTTGCGAATGATGGGCGCCCATGGCGCCGCTGATGCCGCACTGGACGCGCACCGTCAGTGGAATTTTCAATTGCCCGCCCGACATGTAGTGCAGCTTGGCGGCGTGATTGACCAATTGATCCATCGCCAGGGTGATAAAATCGATGAACATGATCTCGATTACGGGGCGCAGGCCGGCGGTGGCGGTGCCGATGGCAAGCCCCATCACGGTGGCTTCGCTGATCGGCGTGTTGACGGTGCGGTTGACGCCGAAGGTTTCGGCCAAACCTTTGGTGACGCCGAAGGGACCGCCGAGGGCGACATCTTCGCCGAAAATGTAGACCGCCGGATCGCGGCGCATCTCTTCTTCGAGTCCGGCGCGGATCGCTTCGAGATAGGTTTGTTCGGGCATGGTTGGTTGTGGTTCCATCGGCGGGCGCGGCATGCTGCGCCCCTACATTAGGATCTTATGATGCCGTTGCGTACACTTGGCTATCGACTTCGATTTCTGCTGGCCACGGCGATGACAGAGAGAATGTCGCGGCTTTGTCGGCCAAGGCTTGGGCTTCGCTTTCCATCGCTGCCAGTTCTTTGTCGGTGAGCGCTTTCTGGCTTTTCAGTGCTCTGGCGACCCGGGCTATGGGATCTTTCTTCTGCCATTCGGCGAGCTGGGACAGCTCGCGGTACTTGGCCGGATCGCCTTCATAATGGCCGCGCATGCGATGGGTCAGACATTCAACAAATATCGGGCCGTTGCCGGCGCGGCATTTGTCGACGGCTTTCGACATTACCGCGCGCACGGCAAACAGATCGTTGCCGTCGACGGTGTCGGCAGGAATTCCATAAGTCTTGGCATGCTGCGCCAGCCGCTCGATCTTGGTGTGCGCCGACAGCGGCGTGAACTCGGCGTAGCCGTTGTTTTCGCAGACAAAGATCACCGGCAGTTGCCAGAGGCTGGCGATGTTGAGCGACTCGTGAAACGGCCCGGATTGGCCGGCGCCGTCGCCGAAGAAGACGACCGCGAGTTGGCCTTTTTTTCTTTCTTTCGCCGCAAAGGCCGCGCCGAGGGCGAGCGGAATGGTGCCGCCGACCACGCCGGTGGCGGTGATAAAGCCGCACTCTTTGGCGACGATATGCATGGAGCCGCCCTTGCCGCCGCAGTAACCGGTGGCGCGGCCGGCGATCTCGGCCATTAATTTATTTATGTCCGCGCCCTTGGCGATGGCGTGGCCGTGGGAGCGGTGGCCGCCATAGACCAAATCGTCATCGCGCAATAAGCTCAGCGCGCCGACGGCGACCGCTTCTTGGCCAATGCCCAAATGGAGCAAGCCGACGATCTGCCGTTCGGCGTAGAGCGCGGAGACTTTTTCTTCGAACGCCCTGATGAGCCACATGCGGCGCAGCAGCTCGATCACTTCCTTGGAGTTTGTTTGCTTAATGGCCATCAATCAAAGCGAGCCGCTGGCTGCTATTCGGCAGGTCATCGCAGATTTCAAGAACGCGAAATAGTGTTTACACCAGCGCCGCGCGCACGGCGTCCATGATGCGCGCCTCGGATGGGCCGATATGGGCTTCGAGCCCAGGGCTGTAGGGCACCGGCACATCGAGGGTCGAGACCCGGCGGATGGCGGTCTTGAGCTTGTCGAAGCCGGTCTCGGCGATGCGCGCGGCGATCTCGGCGGCGACGCCGCAGCTCTGATGGGTCTCGTCGGCGATGACGACGCGATGAGTCTTCTCAACCGATGCGAGAATGGTCGCGAGATCGAACGGTACCAAGGTGCGCGGGTCGACGACTTCAATTTCGATGCCTTCCTTGGCGAGTTTCGCGGCGGCTTGGAGCGCGACCTGGACGGTGTAGGAAGTCGCGATCAACGTCACATCACCGCCGCTGCGTTTGATGTCGGCGACGCCGAAAGGAATCGGTTTGTCGTTCTCAGGGACGTCGCCGCGGATGTCCAAGAGCCGGGTGTGATCGACGAAGATCGTTGGGTTGTCGCTGGCAACGGCGGTTTTCAATAATCCTTTGACATCGCGCGGCGACGACGGGATGACGATTTCCAACCCGGGAACGTTCCACAGCATCGCTTGCGGGCTGCCCGAATGCTGCGCCGCGCCGCCGCCACGCAGTCCGTGAAATAGATGGAACACCACCGGCACGCGGGTCTGGCCGCCGGACATCGAATAAGCATTGGCCGCTTCGTTGGCGACTTGAGGCCAGGCTTCATAGATGAAACTGCCGGTGCTCAAATCGACGATGGGGCGGAGTCCTGCCATCGCCGCGCCGGTGGCGAGACCGCAGAATCCCAACTCGGAGATCGGCGGCGCAAACATTCGCGCGCTGAATTTCTTTTGCAGGTTTTGAAAGACGTGACGGTGCGGGCTCAAGCTCAGGAAAGTGCCGTTGATCAGATGGACGCGTTCATCGCCGCTCATGATCTCGTCGAGGGCTTCGAATTTAGCTTCGTAGTAAGCAAGTTCTCTCATAATTAACTCTTAGGCGAAGAAGCCTCGCTCCGCCTCTTCCGGTTTTGGATAGGGGCTGTTGACGGCGAAGTCGACGGCGGCGGCGATCACGGATTTAACCTGGCTCTCAATGGCGGCGATCTCGTCGCGGGTCGCTTGATTCGCTTCGACCAACTCGCGGACATAAACCAATAATGGATCGGCGCTGCGGTACCACTCGCGAGAATTCTCCGGCACCTGACTTACGTCCCACGCCAAGCGCTGTGTCCGTCGGCGTCGGTACGGTCGGCCAGTTGGTCGCGCTGCCGGGATAGCGCACCGTCTGCGCTTCGACGAATTGCGGTCCCTCGCCGCGGCGAATTTTCTCCACCGCTGCCGAGATTGTCGCATGCACCAAGCCGGCATCGATGCCATCGATTTGTTGCGCCGGAATTTTATACGCCTTCGGCAGATCGGTGAGCGGATAGGCCGCCATGGAGCTCGATTGCGCCGCGGCCACCGCGCGGCCGGTGCCGTATTTGCCGTTGTTCTCGCAGAGAAACAGCACCGGCAATTTCAAAAGTGACGCGATATTGAACGCTTCCGGTGCGGCGCCTTCTTCAAGCGAGCCGTCGCCGAACAGGCAAACCGTGAGGCGGCCGTTCTTCTGCGCTTTGGACGCGTAGGCGGTGCCGGTCGACAGCGGAATGATGCCGGCGACGACCCCTGAGCTATGGAGAAATCCCAGCGACGGCGCGACTGAGTGAAACGACCCGCCTTTGCCTTTATTCAAGCCGTCGACGCGGCCCAAGATCTCCGCGAAGAGCTGCTTCGGCTCGACGCCGCGGGCGAGCAGATGGCCATGATTTCTGTGCGTGGTGAAGAGATAGTCGTCGGCGCGCAGGCAAGCGAGCGCCGGCACACCGGTGGCCTCTTGGCCGACATAGAGATGGTAGTGGCCGCCGAACACGCCTTGGTCGTGCAGCGCCACGAGATTCTCTTCAAAGTGGCGGATGACGAACATCCGCCGGCACAGCTCCAACAGATTTTCTCTCGGTAAATTCGGTAACATGATGTTTCTGACTTATTTCAATCCACGGGGCTTTGTCAACGCCGGGAACGAACATTGACAAGCCATTCAAGGCGGGACTAAATGCCACTAAAGATCGGTATTTCGACGGAGGTTTGAGTTATGAATCTACCGCGCATGTGGCCGGCGCTTTTGCTGGCGAGTCTATTCACCCTTCCATCCACGCTCATCGCGCAGTCCCGCGGGCTCAAGAAAGTTCAAGTCGGTGTGCCCGCCATCAGCATGGGCAACATCGTCATTTATTTCACCAAAGAAGCGAAAATTTTCGAGAAGTATGGCCTCGATGTCGAACCGGTGGCGGTGGCCGGTTCGGGTATCGCCTCGAAGGCGTTGATCTCCGGCAGCGTGCAAATCTCGCCGATCGCCACGCCGACCGTGATGAACTCGGTGCTCGCCGGCTCCGACATGGTGATTCTCGGCGCACACGATGCCAGGCGTCATTCAGTACTTGATGGCGCGGCTCGGACATCAAGCGCACCGAAGACATCAAGGGCAAGACCATCGGCGTGACGACCTTCGGTTCGCTCAGCTGATTTTCTCGTCAAGTATCTGGCCAGACAGAAGGGGCTCAATCCGGACAAAGACTTCGCCATGCTGCAGATCGGTACCGACAGCGACCGGTTCATCGCCATGCAGCAGGGGCGGATTCCGATGGCGACCTTGTCGCATCCGAATTATTTCTTTGCGCAGCGCGCCGGCTTTCACATCCTGTGGGATTTTTTCAAGGAGGTCGATTATCCGTGGAGCGAGATCGCCACCACGCGCACGCAGATCAAGCAAGACCGCGATTTGGTGATGCGCTACATGCGCGCTCATATCGAGGGCATCGCCCGCTTCAAGCAAGAACCGGAGTTGGGCAAGCGGGTGATCAAGAAAATGCTGCGCTTGAACGACGATGCGATGGCCCAGGAATCCTGGGAGCTATTTGCCAAGCACCGCATAGCCGCACCCTATCCAAATATTAAAGGCATGAAGACCAGCTACGAATATGTCGCGGCGACCCGGCCGGATATCTATAAGCACAAGCCCGAAGAGTTTATCGACGCCAGTTTCGTCGAAGAACTCGACAAGAGCGGCTTCATCAAGAAGCTTTACGAAAAGTAATTGGCAAATATGAAAGTCCGCATCGGGATACAGCTCGGCCAGTGGCCGAGCCGCGACATCCGGCCCGAGGCGGTGCTCGATCTGGTCGACTACTTCGAAGCACTTGACGTCGACTCCATCTGGGTGAGCGATCGGCTGGTCTCGTCGGCCTTAACCCTCGAACCGATCACGTTTCTCTCCTACATCGCCGGCCGGCTGCGCAAGATGAAGTTCGGCACCAGCACACTGGTGCTGCCGACGCGCAATCCGGTGGTGCTCGCCAAGGAGCTCGCGACGTTGGATTTTCTCTCCCAAGGAAGATTGTTTCCAGCCATCGGTCTCGGCGGCGAGGAGTCGAAAGACTTGCAGGCGGTAGGGATAAATAAAAAAGAACGCGCCGGGCGCACCGATGAGATGATCGTGCTCATGCGCCGCTTGTGGACTGAAGAGAACGTAACCTTCGCCGGCAAATACTTTTCAGTCGAAGACGCGACCATCATGCCGCGGCCATGGCAAAAAAACGGCCCGCCGATCTGGATCGGCGGGCGCAGCGAAGCGGCGCTGAGAAGAACCGGCCGATTGGGTGACGGCTGGCTGGTCTCGTCGGTGTCTGCCGGCGAAGTGGCAACGAGGGATCAATTCGATTCGTCGCTACGCAGCCGATGCAGGCCGACAGGTCGAAGAGGATCACTACGGCGTGCTGATACCTTTTTACTTCGCTGACAATGCTGAGAAAGCTTTCGAGATCGGCGGCACGCTCGATCCGTCCGCGCGCCGATATGCCGACGAGCGAATTCACCGCCTTTGGCACACCCGACCAAGTCCGCGCCAGAGTTCAAGCCTACATCGCCGCCGGCGCGACCAAGTTCATCATGCGTCCCTGCGGCCCGTTCGATGGCTGGCGCGAGCAAGTGGACCATTTTGGCGCGGGAAGTTATCGTGCCGCTGCAGACAGCGGTCTAAGTCACACCTTTGCTGCGCTAGCTGCGGCCATCGTCAGCACCGCCGCGCCTTTAATCTTACCGCCACGCAGTCGACGCAATGCTTCATTGGCTTCTTCTAACGCGAACTCCTGTACTTCCGTGCGCACCGGCACTTTCGGCTGCCAGCGCCATGAACTCTGCGCCGTCGCGGCGGGTTAGGTTGGCGACGGAAGTTACCGTGCGTTCCTCCCAGAGAATCGAGTACGGGAAAGACGGGATGTCGCTCATGTGGATGCCGCCGCAGACGACGGTGCCGCCTTTGCCGACAGCCTTAAGCGCTTGTGGCACCAATTCACCTGCGGGAGCGAAAATAATGGCGGCGTCGAGTTGCTGTGGCGGTGTTTCGTTCGAACCGCCGGCCCATACCGCGCCTAAACTCATCGCGAAGTTCTGTGCTTCTGCATCACCGGACCGGGTGAAGGCGTAGATCTCACGTTGCTGATAGCGCGCTACCTGGGCGACGATATGGGCGGCGGCGCCGAAGCCGTAGATGCCCAAGCCGTTTGCCGTTGCCGGCTTTGACCAGGCTGCGATAGCCGATCAGTCCGGCGCACAGCAGCGGCGCGGCTTCGGCGTCGCTGTAGCCGTCGGGAATTGGCAAGCAGAAACGCTCGATCGGCGACGGTGTACTCGGCGTAGCCGCCGTCGAGGGTGTAGCCGGTGAATTTGCCATGGTCGCAGAGATTTTCCTGGCCATTTCGGCAATACGAACAGGTGTCGCAGGTCCAGCCCAACCAGGGCACGCCGACGCGGTCGCCGATTTTAAATTGACCGACGCCATCGCCCAGTTGCGCCACTTTGCCGACGATCTCATGGCCGGGGATGAGCGGCAGTTTGGCGTGCGTTAACTCGCCGTCGACAATGTGCAGATCGGTGCGGCAGACGGCGCAGGCGTGGACTTGGATCAACAGGTGGCCTGGGCCGGGATCGGGTGTGACGACCGAAGTTTTTAGTAGCGGTTTGCCGGGATGGGCGAGGACCATGGCTAACATAGTTGCTTTTTAACCAAACCGACGACGGAAACCAACTTATAATCAGAATACGCCACGCCGTGAAAGTCATGATATATTAGGCGTGATTTAAACTCTTGCCGGACTGTTATGATCACGCGAATCGCCGCTTTGGCTTTACTCTGGGCAGTGGGCCTGAGCCAGGGGATTGCCGCGCAACAACCAAGGCAAGATGCGATCATCGACTGGTCGCGGGACATCGGCTTGTTTGCGGCCAATTCACATGGCAAGTTTTGTTTGTCGATCGCTAATGGCGCGCTTAAGCCGGGCCAGGAGATCGTGCTCATCGGTGCAAGGCGAGCGGCGCGAGCCGGAGATACGCCGCGGCAAGATTGCGGCGAAGCTGGCGGCGTCTTGTGACCAAGCCAATCAGCTTGTCGGTGAATCCAGCTATCAGCTGAACGCAGGTAAGCTTGATACCGGCCGGATCTATTTCGCGCTGGCTGGCCGAGCGATCGGGTTGCGGGTGGCCGGCGCTGAAGTGAAAACTCGATTCGCCAATCGTGATCTCGTTTTTCGCTCATGCCCGAGCACCGAGGGTTTCCATTTCAGTAGTTGGTCGGGAACCAAACTGAAGGAGCAAGCAATTTGGCGGCGCTATTTCTATCTTGGCTATG
Source organism: uncultured delta proteobacterium (assembly GCA_963847445.1). Taxonomy (GTDB): domain Bacteria; phylum Desulfobacterota; class Binatia; order UBA9968; family UBA9968; genus DP-20. Next base: position 51,918 of record CAWJZV010000008.1, read on the forward strand.
ATGTCGAGCCGACCTGCGCGGAGCGGGACTTTGAGGAGATAAAACCTTGATCGAAGAATTAACAGACAAATTGCCTCAGCGGATTTTCGCCGCGACCACCATGCTACTCGGATTCTTGCTGGCCGGCTGTGAACAGCTACCGCAGCTGCATTTGCCGCAGTCCCAGCCGCAAGTTGTTATAGATACCGGTCCGATCGCCGACCCGGTATTGTCGGCGCCGGTGCGGGTGAGCCACAGCCCGGAGGAAAATGAAGACCCGAGCATGATTCTGGCGCGGGATGGCCGGTTCTACGTGGTTTGGTCTTCAAAACAGCGCGGCCGGGTGGATCTGTTCATCAGCAGTTCGGCGGACGGCCGCACCTGGTCCGACGAGCGGCGCATCCATGATGTTCCCGCCGAGGATTATTATCCGTCGCTGATGCAGACGCGCGATGGTAGATTTCACCTAGTCTGGTGCCAACTACAAAGAAAAGAAGGCCGCACCGATGTTTGGTATACCGCTTCGACGCGACGGCCGGACGTGGGACAAACCGCAGTCGATCACTAACCGAGGCATCGATTGGGCACCGACGATTTATGAGGACGCCAAGGGTGTCTTGCGGATCCTGTGGTCGTCGCGCCGGTCGGGCAGCCGCGACATTTGGGTGACCCGCTCGCTTGACGGCGGCAAGACCTGGCTGTCGCCCGACCAGGTGACGCGCAGCTCCGAGGAAGACGACTTTCCCCACGCTCTGCAAGCGACGAGCGGCGAGCATTACCTGGTTTGGACCCGTTACCGGCGCGGTTCGGCGATGCTCGAGTTGCACAAAGACCGCAGTTCCGATGTCGTCCTCGCTACTTCGCGTGACGCTGTGGTCTGGTCGGCGCCGGTGGTGTCGTCGTTCGGCGATCCCGACAATAAGTTTGTCGACATCCTGCCGGCGGTCTTCCAAGACCCCGACAAAGGACAAGTCTTCGTCAGTTGGACTTCCGGACGCACCGGCGTGCGCGGCGATATCTTAGCGCGCAGCGTAACGTCGCCGTCATCGCATCTGTTCCAGTTAACCAGATCGGAGACCAGCGATTATTCGGCGAAGATCGTGCCGACCCGGCAATCCGGCGAGTACTTGATGGTCTGGGTGTCGACCCGCGAGGGCAAGCCCGATGTCTTTGCGCGCCGCTTCAGACTCTAACCGGCGATGATGCGATGAATTGGCTGGGCTAATTTGCTAATTAGAACTTGCCAACTTGTTTAGATAGGCGATCCGGCTAATCGAGATCGATATCTTTCAGCGGTTTGGTGAGCGGTTCGTCTTTGGCTTTTTTGAACAGTTCTTGAAACTTTGCTTCTAAAACTTTCGATTTGTTTTTTTCCGCTTCGGCGAGCTGCTGATACTTTTCATCGCGCCGGCCGGCTTCTCCCTTGACCTGGTTCACAGCATCTTTCAAATTCACCGCCATGCGCGGCTGACAGGCATTTTGTGGTCGAGGACGACGGCGAGCGTCGGATCGATGGTCAGTATTGCGTCGCAGCAGGGACAGGCAACTTGGATGGTTTTATTTTCGTTGGACATCGTCGACTCCTAAGGCGAGGCACGAGGCGTGAGGCATCCAGGATTCTAATTTACTCGTGTCTCGCGCCTTTTGCCTCATGCCTTCCTCATCCCCGCAACTCGATCTGTTCTCCGTCCGGGCCGGCAAAGACGACCCGGCGCCAGCCGTTTTCCCGCGGTTCACGGGCGGCGGTATCATGGGGCGCGCGCAAGAGTTTGACGCCATCGCGCTGCAGTTGCTCGACCGTCTCGTTAAAACTGTCGGTCTCCAGGCAGAAATGGAAACCGGCCATCGCCCCATCGCTGTGGTGCGTCAGTTCAAGCACCGTGTCGCCCAATTTTAGATACCCAATCTGCAGGCCGCCGCTACCGGTCTGGCGAAAATAATGTTTAAAGCCAAAATGTCGTTCGTAGAATGCCACCGAACGGTCAAGATCGGCGACATGAATGGCGACATGGTCGATGCGCTTGAACATGGCTTTCTCCTCGCTCCGAAGCATAGGCTTTTCGCCGCGGTGAAAGCAAGGATAATGCGCCAACGTGAAAAATTCTCGCCTTCGCGTTACAATGGCAGCGAATCAGAGCCGCGCTCATGCCGATATTTCGCCTTGTTGACGACCTAGTCTTCCCACCGCCGGATTATGCCGATCCCAGCGGCTTGCTGGCGGTGGGTGGAGATCTGTCCAGCGAGCGGCTGCTGGCGGCCTACCGCCTGGGCATTTTCCCCTGGTACTCCGAGGACCAACCGATCCTTTGGTGGTCGCCGGACCCGCGTCTGACATTAGAGCTGGACGATTTCAAACTTTCGCGCAGCTTGGCCAAGACGATGCGTAAGGGGGTATTCAAAGTAACCATCGATCGAATTTTCGAAGAGGTCATCGCCGCCTGCGCCGCCGTGCCGCGGGATGGTCAGAAGGGCACTTGGATTACCCCAGAGATGCAAGCGGCCTACATCCAACTTCATGGTTTGGGCTACGCCCACTCCGTGGAGACCTGGTTCGACGGCAAACTAGTCGGCGGGCTCTACGGTGTGTCCTTGGGTAAAGCGTTTTTCGGCGAGTCGATGTTTCATCGCCACACGGATGCCTCAAAGGTCGCCTTGGCGACGTTGGTCGAGAAACTCAAAAGCTGGGGTTTCCAGTTCATCGACTCGCAGATGACCACCGAGCATATGCTGCGCCTAGGCGCGAAGGAGCTGTCCCGGCGCATCTTCCTCAAGCAGTTGCAGGCTGCGCTGCGCCATCCTACCAAGCGCGGCAAATGGCGCATTGACGAGTGAGCGACGCTTAACTCGCCGGCTTTTCCACTGCGTCGATCAAGCCCTCGAGAGATTTTTGCCCGGGAATTCCACGGCGAGCAAGACCAAACTCAATAGCGACAAGGCGATCTGATCGCCGACGTAGCGGCCGAGAAACGCCAGAACAAAACCATAGACCGCGATCGCTTCGATGATCGCGAAGATGACGACTTTGCGCGTGATGTAAGTCGAAATGATGTAGGCGGCGTTCTGTTCGTCGACGCCGTTGAATTCCGCCACGGCGCGAAACAGTTTGGTCTGGCGGGCATCGCGCCGGATCGCTTGAGGCGTGAGATTTTTCTTGCGCCAGTAGCCGTAGTATCCCAGATCGACCACAGTCAAGATCCAGAAGATGATTCGCGATGGCTCGGCGATCGCAGGGTTGGTGCCGACGCTTGGGTTACCGAGGATCTGGCGCGCGATCACCAGATAAATCGGAATCGAGATCGCAAAGAAGCTCCATAGTATGACCGCGGCGCCGCGTTGGTCGAGCAAGATTGTTCTGAATTCGGGGCGAATCATCGATCCTCCTGATGATTTTCTATTAACATATGGCGACCGGCTATGTCTCGTCGTATAAAACATTGTGAATCGGCGCCAATGATCTTGTTGTACTCGTAACACGATGATATAGGGCGCCCATAGACGCGATGTGAGGAGATCCTATGGCTGAATTCGATATCGTGATCCATGGTGGCAGAATCGTCGACGGCACGGGCAACCCGTGGTTTTACGGCGACGTGGCGATCAAAGATGGCAAGATCGCCAGCATTGGCAAGATTAGCCCCGAAGCGGGCGCGCGGGCGATTTCGGCGAAAGGGTTAGTCGTCACGCCCGGCTACATCGATATGCATACCCACAGCGATCAGCCGCTGGTCGCCGACGGCAACGCTGAAAGTAAAGTGCGCCAGGGCGTGACACTGGATATTATTGGCGAAAGCCAAACGGTGGCGCCACTGGCAGGCGCGATCCTCGAAGAGTACCGCGCCGAGCATCGCCAACGGCATGGCATCGAAGCTGATTGGACAACTTTCACCGGCTATTTCGACAAAGTCATGCAAAGCGGGATTTCCATCAACGTCGCCTCCGGCGTCTCGCCGCAACAGGTAAAGCGGGTCGTTTGCGGCTTTGAAGAACGGCCGGCCACTGCGGTCGAACAGGAAAAGATGAATCGCCTGGTCGCCCAGGCGATGGAAGAGGGCGCGTTGGGCTTGACCGCGGCATGGCATGCCAAGGGGCCGGAGAACACCGAAGAAGTGGTCGAGATGGCCAAGGTCGCCAAGCGCTACGGCGGCTACTACGGCGTTCACGTCGGCAGTGAAGGCTACGACATGATGGAGGAGCTGGCCAAGATGCTCCGCGTGGCGCGCGGCTCGCAGATTCCCGTGCATGTTTATCACTTGAAAATGCGCGCCAAGGCGAACTGGGGCAGGATTCGCCAGGTGATCGCCCAACTCGAAGAAGCGCGCCGCGAAGGTTTGGAAATTACCGCCAATCAATATCCCTACACGGCCATGCAGCATCCCTGGCGCCGGCTGTTTCCGCGCTGGGTGCAAGACGGGCCGGTGGGCGAGACTATTTCCCAATTCAAAAGCCCGGCGTTTCGCGAGCGGGTCACGCAGGATCGTGAGTTCAACCAGTATGTCGATGAGCATGGCGGCTGGGAAGGCATCGTTGCCGCGCGTTTGGATACTGCGCCGTTAAAGAAATTCGAAGGCATGACCATCGCCGAGATCGCCAAGATCCGCGAGCAAGATCCGACCAGCGCCTGCTTCGATTTGATCTTCGAAGAGGGCGTGTTCATTCACGGCGTGCATCACACCATGAACGAAGACGATGTCAAATCGGTGATGCGCGTGCCCTGGGTGTCCATCGGTTCGGATGGCAGCGCGCTCAATCAGAATTTCCCCGGCAAGCCGCACCCGCGCAGCTTCGGCACCAATCCGCGGGTTTTGGGAAAGTACACCCGGGATGAAAACGTCCTGACGCTGGAAGACGCGGTGCGCAAGATGACCTCGTTGCCGGCGCAGGTGTTGGGACTGAAGGATCGCGGCCTTTTGCGCGAGGGCTTTTGCGGCGACGTGGTTCTATTCGATCCGGACACGGTGGCCGACACCGCGACCTACGACAATCCCAAACAGTATCCGAAAGGGATTCCCTACGTGCTAGTAAACGGCCAAGTTGTTATAGATAATGGCCATCATACTGGAGCGCGGCCGGGACGAGTGGCGTATGGGCCGGGGTGGCGCGGCGTTTGATTGCACGCCGCGCATTACAGACGACAAATTCCAGATTCCAGATTGACGATCAGTGCGCTTTGGGAGGCACCAAATGGATTACGATTTACTGATAAAGAATGGCCGAGTCGTCGATGGCTCGGGATTACCGTCGTATGTCGCCGATGTCGGTATAAAAAATGGCAGGATCGCCGAGATCGGCCGGCTACGTGGCACGGCTGCTCGTACCATCGACGCCGACGGCTTCGTCGTCGCGCCGGGCTTCATCGATCACCATACCCATATGGACGGGCAGATTCTTTGGGACCCGTTCGGCACCTGCGAACCGCAGCATGGCGTGACCTCGATCATCATGGGCAACTGCGGTCTGGCGCTGGCGCCGGTGAAAAACGGCGACGAGGACGCCATCGTCAAAAGTTTTGTCCGTGTCGAAGCGATCCCGCGCGTCGCGCTAGAGAAAGGCGTGCCCTGGGGTTGGAAATCCTACGGCGATTACTTGAACAAACTCGAAGGCAACGTCGGCATCAACGTCGGCGGCATCGTCGGCCATATCGCCGTGCGCCAATTCGTCATGGGCGAAGAGTCGACGGAACGCAAAGCGACGACAGGCGAAGTCGACAAAATGCGCCAAGCGGTGGGCGAAGCGATGGGCGCCGGTGCTTTCGGCCTGTCGACCAACCGCAACGAGCGCCATATGCGCGAGGACGGTCTGCCGGTGCCGAGCCGGTTGGCCGACGATGATGAACTGTTCGCCCTTTGCGAAGTGGTCAGCGCGTCCAACAGCGGCGTGATTCAGATGAACATGGGGCGCCACTGCGTCGAACAGATTCCCCAATACGACGAACTCGCCCGGCGCGTCGGCCGGCCGATCGTTTGGCAGAGCGTGCAGTATAAAGAAAGCGAGCCCGAGCTGTGGCAAAACATGCTGAACGGCATCGCCAAGACCTTTGCCGACGGCTACCAGGCCTATGGTTTGACTCATACGGTGCCGCTGATGCGCCACTTCACCATGAAGGACGCGCAGATCTTCGACGAGTTTCCCGCTTTGGAAAAATCTCATGTTCCTACCGGAAGCGGCGCGCAAGCTGGCGTTCGCCGATCCGGCGACCCGGCAAAAAATGCGCGACGACATGGCCGAGCCGCGGCCGGTGTCGTTTCATAAAAACTGGGGTCGGGTGTTTGTCGAGCAGGTGGTCAAAGCGGAAAATCAAAAGTACGCCGGCAAAAGCGTCGCCGATGTCGCCGCGCTGCGCAAGCAGGATGCGCTCGATGCGTTTCTCGATTTGTCGCTGGAAGAAGATTTGGCCACGACCTTCGAGACCACCAATCGCGGTTTCAACCCCGAGGCGATGAGCACGATCATGAAGAGTCCCTACGTGGTCATCGGCACCTCGGATGCCGGCGCCCATGTCCAGTTCGGCGCCGACTTCGGTTACTGTACGACGCTGCTCGGCATGTGGGTGCGCGACCGGCAGATGATCGGGCTCGAACAGGCGATCCACAAGCTGACATTCCATGTGGCGTCGATTTGGGGCATCGAAGGCCGCGGTTTACTGCGGCCGGGATTCGCACGCCGACGTGACGGTCTTCGATCCCAAGACGATCAAAGCCTGCGCGCCGGAATGGGCCGACGATTATCCGGCGGCGACCAAGCGTTTGATCCAACGCTCCGAAGGCGTGCATTACACCATCGTCAACGGCAAAGTAATTTACGACGATGGCAAGCTGAGCGGCGAGATGGCCGGCAACGTGCTGCGCAGCGCGGCGCATGCGGGGCAGTGAAAGAGCCGGGATTGGCCGCATAGAACGCAAGGGCCGCAATCAAATCTATTTACAAGGGGCGGGTTTGAAACCCGCCCTCTTTTTATGTGCCGATAAACAGTCTGGGAGTTACTTGTGGCGGGAAGTAGTTTATTAGCGCTGATCGACGACATCGCCTCGATCCTCGACGACGTCGCGGTGATGAGCAAAGTCGCCGTGAAAAAGACCGCCGGGGTGTTGGGCGACGATCTCGCGCTCAATGCCCATCAAGTCGCCGGCGTGCGCACCGACCGCGAACTGCCCGTTGTCTGGGCGGTGGCCAAGGGATCGCTCAAGAATAAGGTGATTCTCGTGCCCGCGGCATTGGCGATCAGCGCGTTGATACCCTGGGCGATCACGCCGCTGTTGATGATCGGCGGCGCTTATCTGTGTTACGAAGGCTTCGAAAAGATCGCCCACCAGTTTATTCATGACCCGTCGGCAGAAGCGCATCATAAAGAACATTTGCAAGCGCTGGTCAACCCAGCCGTCGATATGGTCGCCGTCGAGAGAGAAAAAATCCAGGGCGCGATCCGCACCGACTTTATTCTGTCCGCTGAGATCGTCGTGATCGCCTTGGGCACCGTGGCGACCGCGGCGTTCGGCAAGCAGGTCGCGGTGCTGTGCGCCATCGCCATCCTCATGACCGTCGGCGTCTACGGCATCGTCGCCGGTATCGTCAAGCTGGACGACGCCGGACTGCACTTGAGCCGGAAGAGCGGCAATGGACCCTGGCGCGAATTCCAGCGCGGCGCCGGCAAACTCCTGGTGAGTCTGGCGCCTTACTTGATGAAGAGTTTGTCCATCGTCGGCACCATCGCCATGTTCATGGTCGGCGGCGGCATCCTCACCCATGGCATTCCCGGCGCCCATGAGTGGATAGAACATCTCGCCCATGGCGCCGGCGGGGTTCCGGCTGTAGGCGCAATACTTGAAACGATACTGCCGTACCTGCTGGATATCATGTGCGGCGTGCTTGCCGGCTTGCTGGTTTTGCTTGGGGTATCCGCCGCGGCAAGAGTTTTTCGCATGCTCAAAGGAGCCCGTTGAAAGCCGTTTGGCTGATGTTCCGATACTTGCTCCCGGCGTTGATTCCCTCCTGGAGGTTTTTCGATTTCATCGCGCCGTCGCCGCGCATCGAGTTCGCCGTCGTCGCGGCAGTGGACGATCCGGCTATGCGCTGGCGAGAGTTTCGCCCGCGGCCGGCCCATTTGCCGGTCGCCGCGATGCTGCGGCGATTGCTGTGGAATCCGGTCTGGAATGAATCCTTATTCATGGTGAGCTGTGCGGAGAAGCTGCTCGATGAACCGTCCATCCGGCGCGAAGATGAGCTGCTGACGCGGATCGCCGCCACGGTTGCACGCGGTGAAACAGGCGACAAAACTACAGGTTCGAGTTATCTGAGATTTCGCATCGTAGTGCTCAAGCGGGAAGGCGAGCAGATCTCCCGGCGCGTCGGCTTTGTCTCCTCGGCGCGGCGGCTCGACGCCATCGGCAAGATTGGCGCGGTATGAATTTAGACCTGGCGCTGCGCTGGAGTGAAATCCTCATGGGTTGCGCTTTTCTCCAGCAAGGCGCCGAGCATTTGGCCGCGCCGGCGAAGGAACGATGGCTCTATATACCGCGTATGGTGCTGGCGCTCTTGCTGATCGCCGGCGTCCAACCACCCATCATCGAAGCTTTACTCCTGCTACTGGGTATGGCGATTTTGTATCGCTTTCAGGGGCCGTATAACGGTGGCAGCGACCGCATGAGCCTGCTCCTGCTGTTCTGTTTGTTGATGTCGCATCTCGCGCCGACTCGGCAGTGGCAAGAAATCGCCCTGGGATATCTATCGGTTCAACTCGTGCTGTCTTATGCCATCTCCGGTTGGATTAAATTGTCCAATCCGGATTGGCGCAGCGGGCAAGCCCTGAAAGATGTTTTTGAATTCTCGGTGTATCCAGTCAGTGAGAGCATCCGTTCCTTAGCCAAGACACCGACCCTGTTGGTTGGCCTGTCATGGATATTGATGCTGTTTGAAATGCTTTTCCCGCTGGCTCTGCTCGATGCCACCTACTTGAAAGCGGCTTTGGCCGTTGCCGGGTTATTTCACCTGGTCAACGGCTGCGTCTTCGGTCTGAATCGCTTTCTGTGGATCTGGATCGCGGCCTATCCTTGCCTGCTGTGGTTTCAGCAACGGGTGAATTCAAACGTTTTCTGATCTAATTTCTACAGTCGAGGTCACCGTCCCAAGAAGATTTGGCCGAACTCTTTGGTGGTCTGCTCTATGATTGGGCCGATGAACTCGACATCGGCGTGGAAGATTTTTTTTCCATCAGGTCGGGGAATTCCTCAGTCCCGCCGCCAACTCGGGTGAGCCGTTGGCAACATCGACGATATGCGCGCCTGTGAATTCGCTTTGGATACGCACCAGTTGGCGGTTACCAGAAACCCGCGTGGGCACGGGCTTTACGAACGGATAGCGCTTGCGGAAGACCTGCAGGAACGGCTCGATCTGTTGGGCTTGCAGTGTGCTGTAGAAATTAACCTCGCCTTCAACCTTGGCTTTCTCCGTCAGCGTTGCTTGCCGTTGCTCTGGTGCAAGTTTGCTGAGCCCCGCAAGAATCTGGCCGGCGGTCTCGGGCGCTACGCCGGCGAAAAGTGTTGCCGCGTGGCTAACCAGCGAAAACAGCGCGAGCAATACTAATAATAACTTCTTCATCATCGACAATTCCTGAGCTCATTCACTCGGAAATTCACCTACCCAAGAAAATCTGGCTGAACTCCTTGCCGGTCTGATCCATGATCGGGCCGATGAAGTCGACGTCGACGAGAAAGGATTCTTTTTCCACCAACTCGGGAAATCTCTGCTTGACGCCTTTGCGCGCGACCACGCGGCCGAAGCTGGTGATGATCGCTTGGCCCTCTTCCGACAGCGCCCAGTCGTAGAACAGCGCGGCGGCGTGGGGATGGGGCGCATGGCGCGCCAGCATGAGTTTATTGGCCTGGGCGAAGTAGGGATCGAGAATCACTTGATCGACGGGCGCGCCGCGCGCTTTCATGTCGAGCACCGTATGGCCCGACAGCACGATGGCGATGGGGCGTTCGCCGGCGCCCAGGAGCTGGCTCTGCGCGGTGCGACCGCGCATGAGTCTTAAATCCTGCTTGGCCAGCGCGCGCATATATTGCAGCGCCTTGTCCCGGCCCATATGTTTTTGCAACACTGCGGACCACTCGTAGGCTTCGTCGTCGAGAAACATGTTGCTTTTCCATTTGGGCTGGAGCAGCTCCTCGTAGGACTTGGGGACGTCCTGGCGCTTGACCATGTTGGTGTTATAGCCAAGCACGATGGGGATGACGTAGAGCGACACGAAGTAACCGTCTTTGTCGCGATTCGGTGGGTTGTAGAAATCCCGCTGCGGCGAGAAATAGGGATCGATGGCGCCGATCTTTTTGATCGCCGAAGCCTGCTCGGAGGAGCCGTTGGTAACGTCGAATAAGTGATTGCCGCCATTCATCTCGGTCTGGATCTTGATCACCTGGCGGTTGCCGGAGACGCGGTAGGGATTGACCTTGATGAATGGATAGCGCTTTTGAAACACCCGGATAAACGGCTCGATCTGCTGCGCTTGCAGCGAGCTATAGAAAGCGACTTCGCCCTCGGCTTTGGCCTTCTCGATCAGTTGCTTCTGGCGCTGCTCGGCTGGCAACTTGTTCAAACGGGCGAGGATCTGTCCGGCGCTTTCCGGGGCAGCGCCCGAATAAGCTGCTGGAGCTGTGCTGCTCAATACCACCATGGCGAACAAAACCGCAAAATAGCATTTCATCGCTGACCCTCCGAGGTTTTTCGACCATGCCGATGGGACTCCCGCGCCATTCTTATCCCAGCGCGCTGGGAATCTGTCAAGTGAAGATTCTTATTGCGCTTTCACGGACAAATCATATTGACTCTAATTAGCTGATTCGATAGCGTCACGGCGACTAAACGTAGCTGGGAGGCCCGGATGGAGCAGTTGAAACCAGTCAAAAGCGGCAAGGTCAAGGTCGACGATGTCAATCTCTACTATGAGATTTACGGCCAGGGCGATCCCTTGGTGTTTGTCGCCGGCACCGGGATCAGCTGCGCGCCCTGGCGGGTGTCGCAGGTGCCGGAGTTCGCCAAGCATTATCAAGTGGTGATTTACGATCATCGCGGCCTCGGCCGCAGCGACAAGCCGGATATGCCCTATTCCACCGAACTGTTCGCCAAGGACTGCGCTGGTTTGATGGACGCCCTCGGTATCCCGCGGGCGCATATGTTGGGCCACTCCATGGGCGCGCGGGTGTTGCAGTGGGTGGCGCTTAAATATCCGGAAAAAGTCCGCAGCCTGGTGCTTTCCGGGCCGGGCTCGGGGAAATACGACGAGTCTCTCGACTATCCGCGCGGCGTGCCGATGGACGCGGCGCTGGAGATGATCGAGAAGGGTTATGAGAAATACCAGAGCGATCACTGGGGGCCGGGGTTCATGTTCAGCGAGAGTTTCATGAAAGAGCACCCGGATGTGGTGAAGCAATATCAGGACTTGATCGTCGATGAAGTGCCGCCGCTGAAATGCTATCTGCGCCATGTGGTGGCGCGCCAATGCCATGAGACCACCCACCTGATTCACAACATCAAGGCGCCGACGCTGGTCATCGTCGGCAGCAAGGATACCCACGAAGGCGGCACCGGCGATCATGTCGCGTCGGCGCGGGTGCTGGCGGCGAAGATTCCCGGCGCCGAATTGCACCTGGTCGAGGGCGGCCGGCATGGCTATCTGCGCGAGATGCCGGAGAAGGGCCATCCGCCGATCCTGGATTTTCTGCGACGGCATTAACCAGGAAGAGACATAACCACAAAGGGACACAAAGTAGGGGCGCGATTCATCGCGCCCTCGGACCGAAGAACGGGATTAATTAACCGCAAAGAGCGCAAAGAACGCAAAAGGGAATCGGATTGTAGGGGCGACCGGCGGTCGCCCTCTGCCGGTTGCTTCTATGGATAAAAAAGAAATTCTCGACAAGCAGAAAAAATATTTATTCTCCTGCGTCGCGACTTACTACGACGAGCCCTTGGTCATCGACCACGCCAAGGATCACTCTGTGTTCGATGCCGACGGCAAGGAGTATCTCGATTTCTTCGGCGGCATCCTCACGGTCAGTGTCGGCCATTGCAACGAAAAGGTGACCCAGGCGATCGACGCGCAGACTCACAAGGTCCAACATATGTCGACGCTCTACGCCAACGAGCCGCAGGTCAACTTGGCCGAGAAGTTGGCGCAGATCACGCCGGGCCGTTTGGAAAAATCCTTTTTCACCAACAGCGGCACCGAGGCCAACGAGACCGCGGTATTGCTGGCGCAGATCTATACCAAGTGCCAGGACGTCATCACGTTGCGCCACAGCTATAGCGGTCGATCGTATTTGGCCTTGAGTTTGTCGGCGCAGTCGAGCTGGCGCTTGATGCCCAACGTGGTTCCCGGCGTGCATCATATCGCCAACGCTTACTGCTATCGCTGTCCGTTCGGTCTGACCTATCCGAGCTGCGATTTGAAGTGCGCCAAGGACGCCGAAGAGGCGATTCAAACCATGACCTCGCAGGGGCGGGTGGCGGCATTTCTCGCCGAACCGATTCAGGGTGTCGGCGGTTTCATCGTGCCGCCGAAGGAATATTTCAAAGAGATCGTCGGCATCATTCGCAAATACGGCGGCCTGTTCATCGCCGACGAGGTGCAGACCGGCTGGGGGCGCACCGGCGGCAAGATGTTCGGCATCGAGCATTGGGGCGTCGACCCCGACATCATGACCTTCGCCAAGGGCATGGCCAACGGCGTGCCCATCGGCGCGACCATCGCGACACCGGAAGTGGCCGACAGCATGCAGGGCAATACGATCTCGACCTTCGGCGGCAATCCGGTGACCTGCACGGCGGCGCATGCGACGATCAACGTCATCGAAGAGGAAAACTTGGTCGAGAACGCCCGGGTGATGGGCAACCGGTTGCGCGATGGTTTGGATGCGCTGCAAGCACAAGTATCCGGTGATCGGCGATGTCCGCGGCATGGGCTTGATGCAAGGCATGGAACTGGTCGGCGAGACAGAAGAAGCCCGACGTCGACAGCACCAAGCGGTTGATGGAATTGACCAAAAACAATGGTCTTCTGCTGGGCAAGGGCGGCACCTACGGCAATGTGCATGCGCGTCGCGCCGTCGTTGAACGTCAACCAGGACGAAGTCGATCACGCGCTCAGGGTTTTGGATCAGTCGTTTGGCCAGTTGGGGCAGTAGTGATAACGGTTCAACACCAGGAAATCTGTGAGTGCTGATAAATCTGAGTTACTTGCTAGCTTTCGCCAGACATGAACAAACTCATTCGCAGAATCCTCGGCGCGATTCCAGTCTTGCTGGCCATTTCTTTTCTTATTTTTCTCTTGATGCATATTGCGCCGGGCGATCCGGTCACCTTGATGCTCGGCGACAATGCCACACCCGAAGATGTCGCCAGGCTGCGCAACGAGTTGGGCTTGGATAAGCCGATAATGGTTCAGTACTGGGATTTTCTCTCCCGCGCCGTGCGCGGCGACTTTGGCCGGTCGCTCAAGTTCGGCGAGCCGGTGATCAAGTTGGTCGCCGAGCGGCTGCCGGCGACCCTGGAGTTCGCCTTCGCCAGCTTGTTTGTGGCGATTAGATCGCGGTGCCACTGGGCGTCTACTCGGCCATCAAGCACAATTCGTTGCTCGATCACGCCGGTATGAGCGTCGCGTTAATCGGTGTTTCCTTGCCGAACTTTTGGTTGGGCATTATGCTGATCTACTTTCTCGGCGGCCAGCTCAACCTTTTGCCGGTCGCCGGCCGCATCGAGTACGGCATCGACGATCCAGTCGATTACCGGCCTTTATCTTGCTCGATAGCTTGATAACGGGAAACTTTGCGGCATGGCCAGCGTCGCTCAAGCATTTGCTTGATGCCGGCGTTTACGCTCGGGACCGCGCTCGCGGCGATCGTCACGCGGATTTCTCGTTCGAGCGTGCTCGAAGTGATGCGCCAGGATTACGTGACCACCGCCCGCGCCAAGGGGCTGAGCGAAAAAACCGTCATCTGGCGCCATATCGTGCGCAATGCATTGATTACGATCGTGACGATTCTGGGACTTCAGTTGGGCGCGCTTGCTCAGCGGTTCGGTGGTGACCGAAACGGTATTTTCCTATCCCCGGCATTGGCGATCTGTTGATTCAGTCGATCTCGGCGCGTGATTATAAGCTTGACGCAGAGTCTTGATTCTTATGTTCGCCGTGACGTACTTCGCGTCAATTTGTTGGTGGATTTTCTCTATAGTTGGATCGATCCAAGGATCAAGTTCTGATGCTCTCTTTTCGTTATTTAAAAATCTGGGTGGGCGGCGCTATCCTGGCGGTGCTGGTTGTCTGCGGTGTCGCCGCGCCGCTGATCGCGCCGCGCGATCCGCAAGCGCAAACCTTGGAAGATCGCTGCGCCCGCCGCGTTGGACGGAAAACGGCTTGCAGGCTTATCTGCTCGGTACCGACAATTTGGGCCGCGACATGTTGAGCCGGATCGTCTACGGCTCGCGGATTTCACTGATGGTCGGCGCGGCCACGGTGATTTTCGCCGGGCTGGTCGGCTGCTACGCTGGGCGCGATCGCTGGCTACTTCGGCAGAATGGCTGATGATATCGTCAGCAAGATCTCGGAAATTTTTCTCGCCTTTCCGTTTCTACTGATCGCCATCGCAATCATGGCCTTTCTCGGCCAAGGCGTCGGCAATCTCATCATGGCGCTGATGCTCAGCCGCTGGGTGCAGTATTGCCGGGTGGTGCGCGGTGAAGTGTTATCGTTAAAGGAGCGCGATTTCGTTACGGCGGCAAAGGCGCTGGGCGGCCAGAGATTGTTATGTGCTTTTTCACCATGTGTTCCCAATACCTTAGCCAGCGTGACGGTGATCGCCACCTTTGGCATGGCCATCGTCATTATCACCGAAGCGAGTTTGAGTTTCCTCGGTCTCGGCGTGCCGGTGCATATCCCGACCTGGGGCTCGATGCTTGCCGAGGGACGCAGTTACATCAACCGCGCGCCGTGGTTGACGATCTTCCCCGGCCTGGCGATTTTTATTACCGTATTCGGCATCAATCTTATTGGGCGATGGCTTGAGGGATATTTTCGATCCCAAGCTGCGGCGACAGCGATAGAAACCGCAGTAATGGAGAATTGATAATTGAAAATGGAAAATGAAGATTCTCCGGAGGAACAATAATGAACGGCAATCATGAATCGGCGCCAGTTTCTTCAAACAGAGCGCGACAGTAGCGGCCGGGGCGGCGCGTTGGGCCCTATTTTTTGCGCAATGCTCAGGCCGCGTCGCGCGATCGCGTGACGATTTTTCATTCGAGCGTGGCCGATTCGATCCATCCTTATCAACCATAGCTCGAGCCCGATTTACGGCAACTGGCAGCATGTCATCGAGCCGTTGGTCGAGTACGATGTCGGGCGCAAAGATTTCATCGGCGTGCTTGCCGAGTCGTGGCAATTCCAGGGTAACAAGTGGGTTTTCAAACTGCGCAAAGGCGTCAAATTCCACAACGGCGCGACCTTTACCTCGAAGGATGTCGTCTTTTCGATCGACAAGATGCGCGATGAAAAGGGCGGCAGCTTGCAGGCGCCGAACTTCAAGGATGTCACGCGAGATTCAAACCCCGGACGACTATACAGTGGTGTTTCGTGACGAAGCAGCCGAATGCGGTGTTCTTGGATCGCTTGGACAATCGTTTCATGGTCAGCAAAGAAGCGGGCGACAAGTTCGGCGACAAGCTCTATGAGAATCTCGATCGGCACCGGTCCCTATAAATTCGTCAGCTATCAGCGCGGCGGCAATTTGGTTTTCACCCGCAACGACAATTACTGGGGCGGCAAGGCGGTGATCAAAGAAGTCATTTTCAAAAAAGTTACCGAAGACGCCGCCCGACTTGCGGCGCTGGAATCGGGCCAAGCGGATTTCATCAACAACGTGCCGGACCATGAAGTGGCGCGCCTGAAAAACCATCCGCGCGTGCGCATCGATCAAGTCGAAGGGCTGCGAATGTTTTTTCTGGCGATCAACTTCGCGTTCAAACCCTGGGACAACAAACTGGTGCGGCAAGCGGCGAATTATGCGGTCGATGCGCCGGCGATCGTTCGCAATATCTTCGACGGCATCGGCTATCCCTGCAATGGCCCGGTGGGCGCCAACGTGTCTCGGCGCCGATCCCAAACTTAAAGCGCTACCCGTACGATCCGCAAAAAGTCCAAAGAGCTATTGGCGCAAGCCGGTTATCCCAACGGCTGCGATATTCAGTTTTACTATTCCGCCGGACGTTATCCGAAAGACCGGGAAGTCTGCCAGGTGGTCGCGGCGCAGATGGCTCAAGGGCGGTTTTCGCGTCGAGCTGATCTCCCAGGAATGGGCGCTGTTCTGGGACAAGCAGGGGGTCAACGGCGGCCGGTTGCCGTTCTACTATATCGGCCGCGGCAGTTTGGCCGACGCCGACACGCTCTATGATCAATACTTTCGCACCGGCACGACCAAGCGCACTAACTACAGCAATGCCGAACTACGACAAGCTCATCGAAGAACAGCAGCACACGCCGGACACCAAGAAGCGGGTGCAGATCTGCTACAGCGAGGCCGGCAAGTTCATCATGGACGAGGCGCTGTTCATCCCGCTTTACAATCTCGCCGACATTTACGGCGTCGCCAGGAATCTCGATTGGAAAAAGCGCGCCGACGAAAAAGTGAAGGCGTGGGATATGAAGATCAAGTAGGCTGGCTTGCACGTCGACTGAGTTGAACAATATTGCCGCGACGGCAAAGGGGGAGCGATGAGTCGAACGGAAATATCAGTCGGCGAGAATTTCTCAAACACGGCGGAGTTGCCGGATTTGCCACATTACTAGGCGGCTCCATGGTCAAGCTGAGCTATGCCGCGAGCCGCGAGCGCTTGACGGCTTTGAGCAGCATCGGTCTCGATACGCTCCATCCCTACGCCCATAGCTCGAGCCCGCAGTATGGTATCTGGCACAACATGATCGAGCCGTTGGTCGAGGTCGATTACGCCAAGCAGCATTTATTACGGCGTGCTTGCCGAATCCTGGGAGTTTCAGGGCAAGCGTTGGGTGATCAAGCTGCGCAAGAACGTGCGCTTCCATGACAGCAGCCCGTTCACCGCCAAGGACGTCGTCTACTCGATCAACCGAATGAAGAACGACAAGCAGAGTCTGCAGAAGGAAAACTTTCGCGACTTTGTCGAAGTGCAGGCGGCCGACGATCACACCGTGATCATCACCACCGAGCAACCGGTGGTGGTGATGCTCGACCGCCTGCAGAATCGTTTCATTCTCGCCAAGACCGGCATGGAAGCGCAGGGCGATCAGGCGGAGTTAAAGCCGGTGGGCACGGGCCCGTACAAATTTCAAAGCTGGCAGCGCGACGGCAATCTGGTCATGGTGCGCAACGACAGCTACTGGGGCGCCAAACCGTCGATTCGAGAAATAGTTTTGCGCCGTGTGCGCGAGGACTCGGCGCGCGTCGCCGGTCTGCTCGGCCGGTCAGGGCGATGTCGCCAACAACGTCCCGGTGGAAGAGCTGTCGCGTTTCGACAATCATCCGCGCATTCGCGCCGAGAAAGTCGAAGGCGTGCGCATGTACTTCCTCGCCATGAACGTGACTCATAAGCCGTTCGACAACAAATTGGTCCGCCAGGCGATCAACTACGCTGTCGATCCGACGGTCATTATCAAGCATATTTACGAGGGCAACGGCTACGTCATGAACGGGCCGATGGGTGCCAACGTGATCGGCTTCGATCCGAAGATCAAACGCTACCCGTTGGACTCAACAAGGCCAAGGAGCTGTTGACCAAGGCCGGTTTTCCGAACGGCTTCGAAATCAAGCTCTATTTCTCGCCGGATCGTTATCCGAAAGCGAAAGAAGTCTGTCAGGTGATCGCCGACCAGTTGGCCAAGGTCGGCATCAAGGCGGAGTTGGTCTCCCAAGAGTTTGTCATCTTCTGGGGTAAAGAAGGCGTCAACGGCGGCAAACTGGGTTTCTACTACGTCGGTCGGCCGGCAGCGGACGCGGATACGGTGTACGATCAGTACTATCGTTCCGGCGTGAGCCCGCGCATTCAATACAAGAATCCTGAGTTCGACAAGCTGGTTGACGAAGAGCAGAAAGACCGGCGGATGCCAAAAAAGCGCCTCGCCATGCTGCATCAGCTCGGGACGCATTCTGATGGAAGATGTGCCGTTCTGCCCGCTTTACACGCTTGGCGGAAATTTATGGCGTCGCGCGCAACATCAACTGGAAAGCCCGTCCGGACGAGAAATTACTTTATGCGGACATGAGGATTCGTTAAGAGGTTGCGTGATGTCTCGAAGCCAGGAGAATCGAGCGATGAAGACAAAACCAATCGCGTTCGATCGCCGCAGATTTCTTAAGTATGGTGTGCTGGCCGGTGTCGGCGCCTTGGCCAACACCTCTGGCCCGGTTCAAGCTGGTCGGCGATCGAGGGAGCGCTTGACGATCCTCAGCAGCGTCGCCCTCGACAATCTGCATCCCTACGCGTACAGCTCCGGGCCGCAGTACGGCATCTGGTACAACATGATCGAGCCGCTGGTCGATGTCGATTTCGCCAAGCGCAGTTACTTTGGCGTGCTCGCCGAGTCCTGGGAGTTTCAGGGCAAAAAGTGGATCTTCAAGCTGCGTAAAAACGTGCGCTTCCACGACGGCGGCCGGTTTACCGCGGCCGACGTGATTTACTCGTTTAACCGGGTGAAGAACGACAAGCAGAGCCTGCAGAAAGAAAACTTTCGCGATCTGGTCGAGATGCAAGCGCTTGACGATCATACCATCGCCTTTGTCACCGAAGCGCCCAATGCGGTGTTTCTCGACCGGCTGGAGAACCGCTTCATCATCAGCAAAAGCGCCACCGAAGCGCAGGGCGGCGAGCCCGGCGAACAGAAGCCGGTGGGCACAGGACCGTACCGCTTCGTCAGTTGGCAGCGCGAGGGCAATTTCGTCATGACCCGCCATGATAATTATTGGGGCACGAAGGCGGCCGTCAAAGAGATCGTCATTCGCCGAGTTCGCGAGGACGCGGGGCGCGTGGCCGGCTTACTGGCCGGGCAGGGCGACGTGATCAACAATGTGCCGGTGGAAGAGCTGTCGCGTTTCGATAAGCATCCCAGGGTTAAATCGGAAAGGGTCGAAGGCCAGCGGATGTATTTCCTCGCCATGAACGTGACGCACAAACCCTTCGACAATAAATTGGTACGGCAAGCGATCAACTACGCCGTCGATCCGACGACGATCGTCAAGCATATTTACGAAGGCAACGGTTATGTGATGAACGGGCCGATGGGCTCGAAGGTGATCGGCTTCGATCCCAAGATCAAACGCTACCCGGTGGATGTGAAGAAGGGCAAAGAACTCCTCGACAAGGCGGGATATCCCAATGGCCTGGAAGTGAAACTCTACTTTTCGCCGGATCGCTATCCGAAAGCCAAGGAAGTCTGCCAAGTGATCGCCGACCAGCTCGCCAAGATCGGTGTCAAGGTCGAACTGGTATCGCAGGAGTTCGCGGTGTTTTGGGGCAAAGAGTGGGTCAATGGCGGCAAGTCGCCCTTTTACTACGTCGGCCGGCCAGCCACCGACGCCGACACCGTCTACGATCAATACTATCGCTCCGGCGTCAGCCCGCGCATTCAATACAAGAATCCCGAGTTCGATAAAATTATCGACGAGGAGCAGCGCACCGGCGATGCCAAAAAACGTGTCGCCTTGCTGCATCAGGCCGGGCGCATCTTGATGGAAGACGTTCCGTTCGTGCCGCTCTACACGTTGGCCGAGATTTACGGCACGGCGCGCAACGTCGGCTGGAACGCCAGGCCGGATGAGAAGATCCTCGCCGGAACGATGAAGATCCGTTTGACTGTCGCAATGTCGAGCGATTGTTTGGTTTCGATGCTTGCCCATGCGCGCAAGTGAACATTGGCCCATATGGCGTGAGTTCTAAGTACGCCGACGTTCCGACGAGATTGTTTGCCGTGCGCACAAAATTGCACGTTTCGACAACAACGATTCACAGAAAATTTGAGAATCCTTCGCACCATTCCTTGGCATGCCCGTTGCTCCCTGATTCTCCCATGGCAACAGGGCTTCTCAACGCGGTACCACCGGCGCCGGCAAGGATGCGCTATGCTTCGACTCTGCGCTGTTTTGGCCAGTTTCTCGAAGGCATGGAACTCAAGGCGCTGGAAGTCAAAACTCACAACGACGATTACATCCTGCAGGCGTGGAACAAGGGGACATCGATGACGATGGACCTGGAAAAGCATTTTCACGCCAGACGACGTGCAAAACTCGAGGCGGAGAAGCGCGCCAATCGCAAGCCGTTTTCCGGCCCGCCCAACATGCTGAGTCTGCCGCAAGTCTTGCGGCTGGCCGGCAACTATGTCGACCGCATACATGGACGGCTGGTGCGGGTGTCGTGGCAAGACCAGTCGGACAAGATCCAATCGATCACGGTGCAGTGGGAAGCGAGCCAGGCAGGCCGAGAACAGGCGACTCACAATTGTCCGTGATCGAAGAGTTGTGCATTCACATCTACAAGCAGCGCAAGAAAATCAACTTGGCTTCCGAACGCCAAGGCCACCGGCCCTTTGTCAGCGTCGGCAAGGCGAATCGTTAAAACTTATTAGCGCAATAATTAGCGTCTAAAAAAAAGGGCGACCCAGCGGTCGCCCTTTTTTTCGGGCGATCACCGCTCCGCCACCCCCAGGGCGTATGCCATACGCCCCTACCAAGAGATCGGAACTTTGCGTGCTTTGCGGGAGATATTCCAAGTTTCGGTTGCGGCGATGGCGCGTTGTATTTGTTGTGCGCTCGCTAGGCCTGGTACTTCACTTCACCGCCGACCAAAGTCATCTGCGACCTTCAGTTCTCGAATCTTCTCGGGTTGTACGCGCGAAGGGGTCCTCGGCCAGGACCGCGATGTCGGCGAGCTTGCCGACTTCGAGGGTGCCCTTGTCATTTTCTTCGAAGCCGACCCATGACGCTGTGGTCGTGTGCATGGCGAAGGCCTCGGCGACGGTAATCTTTTCTTCGGGAATCCACACTTCGCCCCAGCGCATTTTACGGGACGCAGCGGTGGCGATGTCGCGCAGCGGATCCACCGGCCAGTAGCCCGGCGAGTCGGAGCCGCCGGACATGATGACGCCGTTCTTCAACAGCGTGTGGAAGGGAAACGCCTTGGTCAGACGCCGTTCGCCGACGCAATCGAGAATCGCATCGCCGATGTAATAGGCAAAGGCGATATTCGGCACGGCGACGATGCCTGAGCGGACCATGCGACCGATCAATTTGGGCGTGGCGAGCCAGTTGCCCATATGTTCGATGCGATGGCGATGATCTTTGCGCGGCGAATGCTCGATGGCGTTCTCATAGGCGTCGAGCGCCATGTCGAAGGCTTTGTCGCCGATGGCGTGCACGCAGCAGCGCAGGCCGGCGTCATGGCAGACTTGCACGGTGTGGTTCAATTCATCCTGCTGGATTCTGATTATGCCATGATTATGCTCGTCGTTTTCATAGGGTTCGTGGAAGCAGGCGTTGCGCCCGGTGATGCCGCCGTCGATGCTCATCTTGACGCCGCCGATGCGCAGCCACTCGTTGCCGAAGCCGGTGATGAGGCCCAGCTCGGTCAAGCTTTTGCTTTCGATCATCGATTCGATGACGCGCGGCAGGATGCTCACCCGGGCGTTCATGCGGCCTTCTTTATATAGTTCTTGGTAAGCGCGCACCGGTTCGGCGTAGCGGACGATGTCATGCACGGTGGTGACGCCGCGTTCGAGACATTGGTTCAGGGCGTAGACGATGCCTTCTTTTAGCTGCAGGTAGTTAAACTCCGGCGCGACCTTTTTGAGAATCAACTGCGCCCGCTCATGGAGCTCGCCGGTGGGTTCGCCGGTCTGCGGATCATGTTTGATATGGCCGCCGGCGGGATCAGGCGTGTCACGGGTGATTTTCGCTGCTGCCAGGGCCAGAGAGTTGCCGATCGTCACATGGGCGCCGAAGGAGATCGACATCGGATGATCCGGCACGGCGCGGTCGAGGTCATGCTTGTCGGGGAAACGATGGTCACTGATGCGGAAGTCCTGCATCGGGCTGCCATGAGAGACCAGCCAGGATCCCTTGGGCGCGCTGGCGGCGGCATTGGCCAGGCGCTGCAAGATATCCGACACCGAATTTACATCGACATAGAAGTCGCGGCAGTCGACCAGCTCCATCTCAGCCGTGCCTTTTTCCGATAGATGCACATGGGTGTCGGTGAGGCCGGGAATCGCCGTGTATCCCTTGAGATCGATCATCTCGGTGTCGGGCCCGGCGAAACGGCGAATATCCTCGAATTTTCCCGTCGCGACGATTCGCGATCCCGAGCAAGCGAGGGCTTCGCAGGTCGAGGTCTCGGTCTGGAAAGTGCGGATCTTGCCGTTGAAAAGAATTGCATTGGGATAAGGCAGCGGTCGGGATTTCATTGGATGACTCCTTAAATCAAATTGCTTGGCGTTGATGGCGGCTATCTTCTTTGTCCGAACAGTCGGCGGATCAACTGTTCCCATTGGCCGTATTTAGTTTCCAACTCCTCGATGGAATATTTCTCGTCGAGATAACTCTTTTTGAAGCGTTGTTCCACCGTGCCGATATCGTCGCGCGGCGACCACAGGCCGCCCTTCATAATCACCTGCTGGCCTTCCTTGGAATGGATGTAGTCGAGCAGCAGCATGGCGCCATGGGGATTGGGCGATTTGATCGAAAGGCTCGAGTAGCCGACGTTGGTGACCACCGGTTCCAACGGGCGCCATTCTATCGGCGCGCCTTTCTGTTTATGAACGCTGACGTTGGCGTCGAAAATGGTCGGCGACAGTGGCACTTCTCCGGTGACGACTAAGCCGGATAAAGCGGCGCCGGACATATCCTGCAAGCGTATATCCTGCTCGGCCAATTTTTCGACGAACTCGCGCCCCATGGCGTCCAGGGCGTTGCCGATCCAGCGCGTCCCCGAGGAGCTGGTCACCAAAGACATCTTGCCTTTCCATTTGGGATTGAGCAGATCGCGCAGAGTTTTAGGTGCTTCGGCCTGGGCAATGAGATTGGTGTTAAAGCCCAAGCCGATGTATGTCTCACGGTCGCCGACATAGTGAAAACCGTTTTTGCCTTTCGACTTTACATCGTCAGGAAAAAAACGCGCCTCGGGCGAGTAGTATTCTTGCAGCAGGCCGTCGCGCTTGAGAATGCCCATCGCTTCCGGCGTGGTTTCGACGACATCGACGAGACTCCGGCTCGCTTTGGCTTCATCGGTCACGCGCTGCAAGAGATTCTTCGAATCATTGCGCCACTCGGCAACTTTGATGAACGGGTATTTCTTTTCGAAATCCTTGACGAAGGTGCGAAACCAGGTATGCGAGTTGTAGAAGGTGACCTGGCCCTCGCGCTTGGCGCCCTGCGACGAGAATCTTTTCGCGGTCGGCGCCTTGATAGAGGGCAATCTGCGCGACCGTAGTTGGCGCGCTGGCGGCAAAACTGTTTGTTGCCAACAAAACGACAATTACCGCTAACAATGATTTGCTCGTCATGGGTTTGATTCTCTTCGCAGAGTAGGTGGCCGATGCTATGAGCGAAGCTTCGTCTTGTCAATAGCGCTCGTGTGACTTGCCTCTGCATTTGTCAGCGATACTCAAAGGTTTTAGGCCTGTTGAAAATGATTAAAGCGCCGCGGCACGGCACAGGACGAGGAGACCCAACCGGTCAAGTCTGGAGTTAGCGAAACGGGGCGGGAGCTTTATACGATGTAAGCCTACTTCACCCCATAGGCAGCATAGAGCTGATCGATGAATCCGCTCTCATCGAGTTCGCGCATGATTCTTCCGTCGATCAGGCTTTCGGTTTTGAGGTCGGCGACGGCGGGGTTGCGCTGCGCCATCAGGCGCTGGACGTTGCGTAAACCTTCGAGCGAGGGGAATGGTTTGCGGTCGGTGGCTTGCTGCAGGTCCTGATAACCGCGCTCGGCGAGGTCCGGGTCGGTGATTTTCAAATTGCGCATGATGGCGGCGATCACGGCGGGCTTCATTTTGGGACTGAGGGCGTAGGCAACTCCTTCCAGCCATCCCTTCACCACGTTGCGCGAGACGTCGGGCTGCTGTTGCAGAAAGTTGCCGCGGGCGACGATGCCGTTGCTGACGAAGGGAATATTGGCTTTGGACAGCTCGACGAGGATGGAAAAGCCGCGCGCCTTGAGCGTGTTGCTAAAGGCGCTGTCGACGACGATCGCGTCGACGGTGCCCCTTTCTAGCGCTTGGGTGAGCAGCGTTTGTTCGCCGGCGGCGACGACTTGAATCGAGTCGCGGCGCGGGTCGAGCCCCAAGTGTTCGAGGCCTAACAGTCCGGCCATCCAAATCGTTCCGCCGATCGCCTGAATGCCCAGTCGTTTGCCGCGCAGGTCTTTGCCGTCTTTGATCGACGAGCTGGCGACGATATCGAAGGGGATGCGGCTGGTGAACGTGCCGATGACCTTCAAATCCAAACCGCCTACCACGGCGCCCAGGGCGGTGCTGCCGCCGCTGTTGGCGAGCTGGATTTGGCCGGTGGCGAGAGTGGCGAACAATGCCGGCGCGCCGGGCATATAGACGGCTTGCAACTGCACCCCGTATTTCGAGAAGAAGCCTTTCTCACGGGCGAGCCATAGCGGGCTCACCCTGGCGCTGATGTTGGCGTAGCCGAGCATGACGTCTTGGGCGCCTGGGCCGCGCGCACCGTGTGCGGCGCCGCCAGTAGGCAGATAATACCGACAATCAGGCCGGCAGGTTTTGTTACGCATGATATCCTCGGCAAATCGGCGCGGAAAATCGGGCTAGTACGCGTCAAATTATTTCCGTCTCATAAACAACTTCTGCATCAGCCCTTCCCACTCGGCGTATTTCTTCTCGGCTTCTTCGACGCCATATTTTTCGTCGATATAGGATTTTTTGAACTTTTGCGCCAGCGAACCGATGTCTTCCCGCGGCGACCAGAGGCCGCCTTTCATAATCATCTGCTGGCCTTCTTTCGAGTGCATCCAGTCGATGAACAGCAGCGCCGCGTACGGGTGCGGCGCTTTGGCCAACAGGCCGGTGTAGGCGACGGTGGTGACCACCGGCTCCAGCGGGCGCCATTCCACCGGCGCGCCCTTTTGCTTGGCCTGCGTAATGTTGGCGTCGAAGATGGTCGGCGACAGCGGCACTTCGCCGGAGACCACCAGGCCGGCCAGGGCTGCGCCGGCCATGTTTTGGACCTTGATCTCTTGCTCGGCGATTTTCTCCAGGTATTCCCGGCCGAAGTTTTCCATCGTGTTGCCGATCCAGCGGGTGCCCGTCGTCGTGTTGACGATGGATATCTTGCCTTTCCATTTGGGATTCAGCAGATCTAGCATAGTCTTCGGCGCCTCGGCCGGCGTGATCGCCGCTGTGTTGAAACCCAAGCTGGCGTAGGTCTCGTAATGGCCGACGTAATGAAACCCATTCTTGCTTTTGGGCTTAACCTCGTCTGGATAGAAGCGCGCTTCGGGCGTCCAATGCTCAAGAAACAGACCCTCCCGCCTCATCATGTCCATCTGCTCGCCGGTGGTGGCGATGATATCGGCGAGATATTGACCGGCTTTGTTTTCCTCGATGGCGCGCTTGATCAAGGTCCGGCCGTCGGTGCGGTATTCGGTAACCTTGATGAAGGGAAATTTCTTCTCGAACTCCTTGGCCATGGTACGGTACCAACTATGGGAACCGTACAACATCATGGCGCCTTCCTTCTTGGCGCCCTCGATGAGAATCTTCTCCCGGTCGGAGCCTTGGTAGAGGGCGACTTGCGCGACTGTCATGGGCGCATTGGCGGCTATGACAGTCGCGCCATTTAACAGACACGCGGTTAACGCCGCCGATATCGTGCGGCTGTAATAGCTCTTGTCGATAACCATGGTTTCTTCCTCTGTTAGTCGGCTTGATTCCGGCTTGGTTAACGTCGGCGCAGCAGGTTTTCCCATTGGCCTAGTTTCACTTCCATCTCTTCCGACGAATACTTTTCGTCCATCTAGTTTTTCTGCCGAATGAAATTATCTTTTTCTGATAAAATGTTTTTGAATCAACTCTTCCCACTCGGATAGTTTCTTTTCGTACTCGTCGACGGAATATTTCGCTTCGAAATAAACTTTCTTGAACTTCTGGTTGACCAGCGACTCGACATCGTCGCGCGGCGAGCTCAGACCGCCTTTGACAATGAACTGCTGGCCCTCCTTGGAGTGGAGGTAGTCGATGAGCAGCAGCGCCGCGTGGGGATGGGGCGCTTTGCTGACGATGCCCGAGTAGCCGACGTTGGCGATCACCGGTTCCACCGGCAGCCACTCGACCGGCGCGCCCTTGCGCTTGGCGACGAAAATATTCGAGTCGAAAATCGTCGGCGAGATCGGCACTTCGCCGGTGACCACGAGATTGGCCAGGGCAGCACCGGATAGTTTGTGAACGTTGATGTCGTGGCGGCCGAGTTTTTCAATGAACTCTCGTCCCGCCGATTCCACCACGGCGCCCACCCAGCGCGCCGAGGTGGCGCCGCCGGCCAGCGACATCTTGCCTTTCAGCCTGGGGTCGAGCAGGTCGTTGAGCCGCTTCGGCGCGTCGGCAACGGCGACATGGGTCGTGTTGAAGCCCAGGCTGATATAGGTCTCGCGGTCGGCCCAATAGAAGACGCCGCGTTTTCCTTTGGCCACCACGTCGTCGTCAAAAAAGCGCAGCTCGGGCGACGCGTGTTCTTGCAAAAGATTGTTTTTATGCAGCCCACCGATGTTGCCCGCGGTGCTTTCGACGACATCGGTGAGAAAACGGCCGGCGCGGTTCTCCTCGATGACGCGCTTCATCACATCGGCGCCGTCGGCGCGCCATTCGGCGACTTTGATGAATGGATATTTTTTTTCGAACTCTTGGGCGACCGCCTTGAACCAGGTGTGGGAGTTGTAGAAAACCACCTGGCCTTCTTTCTTGGCGCCCTCAATGAGGAGCTTTTCCCGGTCAGCACCTTGGTAGAGGGCGATCTGAGCAGCCGACACCGGCGCATTGGCGGCGCCCAGGCGGCTTGCGGTAAAGCTCGACGACCCCACGCAAAACGTCAGCAGAGCGAACTGAATCGCACGCAACCAAAACATCGTCACCTCCTTGGTCAACTTGCCGGATAGCCGCGAATTTATGGATTGTCGCCTTATCTGTCAATCCGAAACCGAACCCCTGTACGCGACGCGCTGAAGAAAAAGATTGTCAACTTGGGAGCCCCCAAGTTGACACAACGCGCGTTATTCCAATAGTCTAACCAGAGTTAGATCTTGGGCTGTGACGGAGTCGCTTAAATCAAACATGCCGTTATTCGAATATCGCTGTGGCAAGTGCGCAGCCATCACTGAGGCGCTGATCCAGCGCGCTGAGTCCAATGGCGGGACCGTAACTTGCGCGCACTGCGGCAGTGCGGCGGTGACCAAGTTGTTTTCGCTGGTGAGCTTCAAAGTCGCGCGCCGGGCCAAGTATAGCGACGAGTTTCTCGATAAAGCGAAGCCGTTTTTGCAGAGGCAAAGAGCGACCGCTCAGTATTTCACCGAAGGCCATGGCTCGGACGATTCGAAGACGTTTGAGCTTGCCGAGCAGATTGGCAAGCGCATCGATCGGACACTGGCGAGCCAGTTGCCGACGCGCAAAAACTAGCCGCCGCCGGCGCAAATTTTGTCGAGGGGGGCGAACCATGTGGAACGGATTTAAAGTCATCGACTCGGATGCGCACCACCATGAGCCGCAAGATTTATGGGCGCGCTACGTCGAGCCAAAATTCCAGGATCGAGTGCCGCGGGTTATCGGCATGAAGCGCAACTTTTTTGTCTACGCGCCCGACCAAAAATTTTCGACAATGCTTGAACAGGGCGGCGACTATCGTCCGAACCACGACCAGTGGATGGCTGACAAGTATGGCGACGCTTACGACCGCTGGTGGTGCCCCGAAGTTCGTCTCAAAGACATGGATCGTTTTGGCTGGGATATCCAGGTGATTCTCTCAACTAACGGCAACCGCATCATGGAGGCCGCGCTGGCTGACGCGGAAGTCGGCCTAGCGATGGCCCGGGCGTACCACAACTGGTGCTACGATTACGCCAGCGCCGACTCGGCGCGGCTAAAATTCACCGCCACGTTGGCGGCCGGCGACTCAGCTGGAATGGTTGTCGAAGCGCGCCGTGCGGTGGAGCAGCTCGGCGCCGTCTCGGTGCGCAACCCGCTGTTGCCCAAGGGTAAATGGCTGCATGAGCCTGACTACGATGGCTTGTGGCAACTCGCTGACGATCTCGATTTTCCAATCTCGCTGCATGGCGAGTCGCGCCACCTTAGAGCCGCGCCGTTTCGCGAACTGCGCGCCGCGGAGATCTTTAGCGCTCTCGATCACATCATCGGCTTTCCCATGGATAACATGGTGACGATGGCGCATTTTATTTTCGGCGGAGTTTTAGAACGCTTCCCGAAACTCCGCCTCGGCGTATTGGAGTCAAACGCCGGCTGGGCGAATTTTTGGCTGCCCCGGATGGACGACCACTCCCATGGGCGCCGGCTCGTCTTGGGCGCCGGTTTGCCGATGAAACCGAGCGAGTATGTCAAACGGCAATGTGTGATCTCCGCGGATCCCGACGAGCCAGGCCTCGATGACGTCATCAAATTCATGGGTGACGATAATTTGGTGTGGAATACGGACTACCCGCACCCGGATGCGCCCGATCCGGATAAGGTGCTGCCCTGGTTCGGCGCTCAACCGATCTCAGACGATAGCAAGCGAAAGATTCTGTGGGACAACGCGGTCCGGCTCTACGGCCCCCGCCTGTTGGAAAGAGCGCCGTAACCGCGGCGGTTTCTTGTATTTGAGACCCGCCAAGGTATTCAGGATAAATGCCTCAGCGCAGCTTCGCTTTGTTTTCCACCAGCCAGTTGGCGATGCGCGCGATGCCATCTTCCAAATATATCTTCGGTTGCCAGCCCAGTTCTTTTCTCGCCAGCGAGATGTCGAGCGGGCTGCGCAGCCGGTGCGGCGCGACTTCGGCGGCGTTGGGATGTTTGCCGATTTCAAATTCCAAGCTCGGCAGGGCTTTTTGAATCGCGCGCTGCAAATCGTCACTGACGTAGGCTTTGTCGAGGCCGATGTTATAGGCTTTACTGAGCGGGCCGGCGGTGAAAAGGGCGCGGCTGATGCCGTCGACGACATCGTCGACGAAAATTAAATCGTCCAGCGGGCGGGTGAGAAACGGCCGGCAGGGCTGGCCGAGGATGCCTTTTTTCAATTCCAACGGGATGCTGCGATAGAGTCCCGGGCCATAGACCGAAGAATATCTCAGGGCGACGAAGTCGACGCCATGCTTCTCCTGGTAAAAATTTCCCATCCATTCGGAGACGGTTTTCGCGGCGCGGTAGAAATAAGTCGGATAGATCGTCACGGCGTCGTCTTCTTTGACCAGACCGCCATCGGGTTTGTTGACCTGGCCGTAGATCGACGCCGAGCTGGAATAGACCACACGCTGGATATTTAAGTCCTTCGCCGCTTCCAGGATATTGGTCATGGCTTTGTAGCAGTAGTCCAACACGGTCGGCGTCTCGTCGCGCGGCGGATGGGCGGCATGAAACAGATGGGTCGGCCGTTCCTTTTCACAGAGGGCGCGGAACGCGGCGCTGTCGGTGACGTTCATCAAGTGGCTGGTGGCTTTGACGCCAAGTAAAGTGAGATCCGGCGCGCGCGGGACGACGTCGATGGCCACGACTTTGTGGCCTGCCGACTCCATCAGCTTGGTGCAGTGGGAGCCGATGAAGCCGTTGGCGCCGGTGATCAGTACGGTTGCTGACATGATGCCTCCTTAGTTGCCGCGCGTGGATTTCTCCCCATCGCAGCCTAGTTTTTGCGATAAAGACCGTCGATGAAGCCGGATTCATCGAGTTTGCGAACGATTCTATTGTCGATGATCTCTTCGACTTTGGCATGGCTGGCTTTGGGATTGATCGTCGACATGATCCGTTGAATGTTGCGCAGGCCGTCCAAGGCGGCGTAGGGTTTGCGCTCCAGGCCGACGAGCAGATCCTGATAGCCGTCTTCCAAAAGCGCCAAGTCGTTGAGTTTCATATGGCGCGCCATGATTTGCAGCACGCTGTTTCGGTTCGCCGGCGCGGTGATGAACGCTTGCGCCTCGAACATCGCTTTCAACACCGCTTCGACGGTTTCCGGCCGTTCTCTGAAAAAACTACCGCTTACCGCCCAGGCGGTGTTGGTGAAGGGAATCTTGGCGCGCTGCAACTCGATCAGCACCGGCAACCCTTTTGATTTCGTCCGCCGGCTGAGAAACGGATCGAGCAGCGTGGCGTCGATTTGCGCCGATTCCATCGCTTGAGCGAGGATCGTCTGGTTGCCGATGGCGTTGATGCGGATTTGATCGCGGTGGGCGTCGAGTCCCAAATGTTCGAGGGCGAGATAGGCGGCCATCCACACCGTGCCGCCGATGCTGGTGATGCCGAAGCGCTTGCCGCGCAAGTCCTTGGCTTCCTTGATTTCCGGCCGGACCACCAGATCGTAGGTTAGCCGGTTGCTCGGACTGGCGATGATTTTGATATCTTGCCCGGCTGCCGCGGCGCCGAGCACCGGCGAACCGCCGCTGGCGGCGAACTGAACTTCGCCGGTGCTGAGGGCGGTCATCTGCATCGGACTGCTGCGCAGATAGACGACTTCGGCTTCGACGCCATGCTTGGCGAACAGGCCGAGCTCTTGGGCGCTCCAGAGAATCGTCGAGCGCGCGCTCACCGCCGACTGGCTGATGCGGACTTTGACCGCCGGTTTTGTAGTTTTCTCAGCGGCTTGCGCGCCATACCCCGACGCCGTTGCCACCCAGCACAGGGCAATGGCCAAGGCCCGGCAGCTCTTTAGCGGCGCGCTCATGCGGCAACTAGCGCTTGCTGATGAACAGCTTGCGCATGAGTCCCTCCCACTCGTTCATTTTTTTCTCATATTCTTCGGGCGTGTATTTGCTTTCGAGGTAGAGTTTTTTGAACTTTTGCTCCAACGACCCGATATCGCTTCGTGGCGAGCTGAGCCCGCCTTTCATGGCGACCTGCTGCCCTTCCTTGGAATGAATGTAGTCGAGAAATAGCAGCGCGGCATGGGGATGAGGCGACCCAAGCACCATACCGGAAATGCCGACGCCGGCGATCACCGGGTCCAAGGGGCGCCATTCCACCGGCGCGCCTTTTTGCTTGTGGGTCAAGATGTTGGAATTAAAAATCGTCGGCGATAGGGGAACCTCGCCGGAAGCGACGAGTCCGGATAAAGCCGCGCCTGAAATATTCTGCACATTGATCTCTTGGGCGCTGAGCTTCTCGAGAAATTCGCGGCCCATCAGCTCGAGCAGCGCGCCGATCCATTGCGTTCCGGTCGTGGTTCCGGCAATCGACATTTTTCCTTTCCATTTGGGATCGAGATAATCTTTGATGCTCTTCGGCGCGTCCGCGGGCGCGATCACCTTCGAGTTGTATCCGAGGCTGATGTAAATTTCGCGGTTGGACCAGCCGTAAACGCCGTTTTTGCCTTTGAGCTTTGCCTCATCATCGTAAGCGCTCAGCTCCGGCGAGAAATGCTCATAGAGCATTTTTTCGCGCAACATAATCGCCATGTACTCGGGGCTGGTTTCGACAACGTCGGCGATGTTGCGGTTCGCAGCGATCTCCTCCGTGAGCCGCTTCAACAGCGCTTTGGAGTCGCTGCGCCAGACGTTGGCCTTGACGAAAGGATATTTCTTTTCGAACTCCTGCGAGACCGGGCCGGCCACCCATGTGTTTGACGTGTAAAAGACGACCTGGCCTTCTTTCCGGGCGCCTTCGAGTAAAATCTTTTCCCGGTCCTTGCCTTGGTAGAGCGCCAGTTCAACCGGCGACAGCGGTTTGGCCTGGGCCGCCAAGGAGGATGCGGTTGGTAGGCCGGCCATTAGCAATACAAAGATCAGCAACGTTTTAGAAAGCATCGAGCGATCTCCCTTGTTTGGCTAGATAATAAGCTAATCGAAGTAACCGTGCTTGTGCGCCCACAGCCATAGGTAGGCGATTTTTTCATTGTAAAGCTCGGAATAGCCAACGTGGCCATAGCGTGGGATGAAAACAACATGGGCGCCGCGTGTGTTTGCGGCATATTTCCGCGCCCATGAACATCTCGCGCTTGTTTTCCAACGGCGCGCCGCCGTTGACCCAGTGGCCCTTGTCGTTTTCGCCGGCGACAAGCAAAACGCGAATCGATTGCAGCCAATTCGCATCCGGTTCCTGTAAGTGATCGAAGTACTCTTCGCGCGGCAGGCCGGTGCGCTTGGGGTACTCTTCCAAGATGTCCCACCGCTGCGTTGTGCTGGTTATCGCACAAACTGGTTTTCATTTGGGAACGCAGCGGGCTGACCAGACGAATGTAATCGTCAGCGCCGCCCCACGGCGTTAAGTCCTCCGGATCGACGTAGCCTGAGTTTTTGAACGAGTCCGGGGAGCGCCGCGACACATGGTCCACTGGAATCTCCCGGTATTTTTCCGCGCCGGTCTGGTCGCGCCACTCCTTGCGCCAGCCGTCGGGGCCGCCGCTGCCAAATCCGACCAGGCCGATCACTTTGGTTCTCTTGCTGAAACGCGCCAGGTGCGCGGCCATGGGACCGCCGGTGGAATGGCCGAAGCCGATGATTTCACGTCCCGCCAGATGTTGATCAGTAAGCGCCCCTGCCCCCTGGAGAATGACGTTGAAGGTGCATTTCAAATTGCGGTCAGCAATTTCTTCCTGACTCAGCTCTCGATCCATGAGATAGATCGGCATGCGCTCGGGGATGGGAACTTTCCACACGCCGCCTGGCGGGTAATGGCCTGGATAGGTGAGCGCGAGGACTTTGAAACCCCTGGGCAGCGACAACCCGCGCCAGACCGGGCCGTCCGTCGGGCGTCAAGTCCATGATCTTTTCACTGCCTGCGCCGCCGTGAAAAAAGACAAAGGCGCGGCGCGGATCGGTTTCCTGCTCCGGCGTGTACAGCGTGCCGTGCATGTCCCAGTCGTAACCGTTGCGCTGATAACGAGCGGTTACATCGGTGCTGGTAAACTTTCTGTCAGAGTAGGGTGGCGCGATGGCCAACCATTCGTCCCAGGTGAACTTCAATAACAGCTCGTCGGATTTCAATCCATCTAAGTATTTTTCGATAGCGCTGGCCATGGCAGTGTCTCCGGTTACGATTTGCTGGCGTAGGTGTCGAGATAATACTTGGCGATCTCGCCTTTGGTGGCGAACCAAACATCGGGAAACCCTTTGGCGTAGCGAATGCATTCTTCGAACACGCCGATGATGTTGGGCCGGCCGCCGATATGGGCATGGACCAGGCAATCGATCAGCTTGGGCGCGCCGGCTTGTCCTTCGGCGTAGAGACAATCGAAGGCGGCTTTGAAACTATCGAAATAGTCTCGCGCAGGGTTTTTGTGGGTGAACAAAAGGCTCAAATCATTGGCGTAATCGAGCCGCGGCATGATGATCAAAGGTTTGCCGTTGACCATGCGATGCTGCGGAATATCGGGCCCCGGCAGGTCACCGGTCCAAAAAATGCCTTCGTCGACGAAATTACCGAAGGTGATAGTCGTTGACGCGATGGCCGGGACTTACCCAGCCCACTGGACGTTTACCGGTCACCGATGCGATGGCATCGAGCGTACGCTTGATCAACGCTCGTTCACTGGCGGCATCGAGCTCGGAAAGGGCCGTGTCGTTGACCCAACCGTGGCCGACGATTTCATGGCCGCCGGCATGGAGCTCTTTCAAAGCGTCCGGAAAATCTTCGGCGATGCGGCCGTTGGTGTCGATGGTGCCTTTGACGCCGTTGCGGCCGAGCGCATCCATGATGCGCCAGATGCCGGCCTTGCCGCCGTATTCGCCGTAGGCGAGCGATGCGTAATCCGGTTTGCCCTCGCTGCGGCGATACTGTGAAGATTTTTCGAAAGCTTCGAAGGCAACGAAGAAGCTGACGGCGATCTTGGCGTTGTTCGGCCACTTGATCGGTGCGAGTCTCATAATGGTTTCCTTTTTATTGCTTAGGCCCGCCGAAAATATTGCGGAACTGTTCGTAGTTTTTATTGAAGTCGTCGCCGGCGCTGAATTCGTCGATGACGAAAGTTAGTTTTTCCAAACCCTGGACGGTGGTCGGCACGGCGCGGCGAGTCGGTACCCGGCCAAAGGATGCGATGATTCTTTGTCCC
Organism: uncultured delta proteobacterium; assembly: GCA_963847445.1. Taxonomy (GTDB): domain Bacteria; phylum Desulfobacterota; class Binatia; order UBA9968; family UBA9968; genus DP-20. The sequence goes on from CAWJZV010000008.1 coordinate 86,165, forward strand.
TCTTCGGACAGCATGAAGTCGACGAAGAGTTTCGCCGCGTTCGGGTGCGGCGCCTTGGCGGCGACGCCGATCGGTTGGAACTTGGTGAAGACCGGATCCTGCGCCAGCCAATCCACCGGCGCGCCTTTGCGCTTGGCGTCCTCGGCGTTGTGAATGTAGGTGTTGAGCACCAGCGGAAACTCGCCGGCGGCGAGCAGGCCGGTGATGATCGTCAGCCCTGAATAAAGTTGAAACTCCTGAGCGCCGAGTTGCTTCATATAGGCCAAGCCTTTGTCCTGGCCCAGCCGTTTGAGCTTCCAGGAAAACCACTCGGGCTTGGTGTCGTCCATGCCGATCTTGCCGCGCCATTTCGGGTTGAGCAGATCGTCGTCGGCTCACCGGCACTTCGCTGCGCTTCACCATGCGGGTGTTGTAAGCGATGACGTTCGGCATCATGTAGATCGCCGCCCAAAACCCGTCGGCGTCGAAGAAACCTTTCTGCAACTGTTTGGTTTCGGGTGAAAGATATCTGGCCAACAGGTTTCTCTTCTTGAAAAAATAGGCTTGGGTCTCGGCGGACTGGACGACATCGAAGTCGAAGCGCCCGGCTTGGGTCTCGGTCATGATCTTGGTCAGCAGCCGTTCGCCGACGGCGCGAAACATGTGGACCTGCAGGAAAGGATACTTGACGCGAAAGGCATCGTTGAGCTTCTGCGCCTGGTCGACGGTCATCGAGGTGTAAAGGACGAGCGATCCTTCTTTCTTGGCCGCTTCGATCAGTGAGTCATGATTATTCGCGTTCAGCGGTGTTGCGAATAAAAGACACGATAAGACGCATAGCGCTAGGTGGCTGACTCTGTTCATGGTTCTTGCCCCGATTGGAACTCGTGCCGGATACTATCAAGGCGTTAGCGAAAGGGTCAACCGCGTCGCCACGCGAAGTTTCCCCGCATGAAACAAAAAAGGGATGCCGATGGGCATCCCTTTGATTAACCGGATCGAGTCTTATCCGTTAGGCCGTCGCGAGCAGCGCCTGGAAGTCGTCGGGGAAAAGCTTGAGGGCGCTTTCGATGGGCGGTCCGGGCATGGCGATCAAGTTACAGAAACCCTTGCCTTTGTTAAAAGCCAGCACCTTGCCGAACTGTTCAAGGATCGCCGCGTTACCCTGGCCTTGTTGAACTTTCTTCATCAGCATAGAAAGCGTGTTGGTCTCCATGCGGCAGGCGGCGCATTGGCCACAGGATTCGGCGGCAAAAAAGCCGGTGATGCGCACCAACTCGTCGACGATGGAATCGCCCTCGCGAACGATATGGACGACGCCGCAGCCGAGCATGGAACCGGCGTCGCGCATGGCGTTGGGTTCCAACGGCGTATCGATCTTGTCCGCCGGCAAGTAGGCGGATGACGGCGAGCCGGGCATGAGAGCTTTGATTTTCTTGCCATCTTTCAGGCCGCCGCCGCATTCTTCAATCAGATAGCGCAGCGGTGTGCCGAAGGGGAGCTCGTAGATGCCGGGTCTTTTTACCTCTTCGGTTTCGTTGAGGGCGAACAGCATGGTGCCGGGACAATCTTTGGTGCCGAAGCCGCGATACCAGTCGGCGCCTTTCAATAAAATGCGCGGTACGTTGGCCAGGGTCTCGACATTATTTACCGATGTCGGTTTGCCGAACAGGCCGACGGTGACCGGGAAGGGCGGTTTTTGCCGCGGCAGGGGCTGCTTGCCTTCGATCACTTCGAGCACGGCGGTGTCTTCGCCGGCAACATAGTTATGCGGCGCGGCGACGATCTCGATGTCGAGGTCGTAGCTGCTGCCCAGAATTTTTTCGCCCCAGTAGCCCGCCGTTCTGGCTTCGCCCAAAGCGTCGTTGACGCTTTTGATCGCCGCTTCGTACTTGGCGTTGATGTAAAGATAGGCCTTCGCCGCGCCGATGGCATAGGCGCCAAGGACTGCGCCTTCGATGACCAGATGGGGCAGGTTCTCCAACAGCACGCGGTCTTTGTGGCTGCCCGGTTCATCTTCGCCGCCATTCATCACCAAATAGCGCGGCAGCTCGGCAGCTTCGCGGGTAAACTGCCACTTTTTGCCGGTGGGGAACCCCGCCCCGCCATGGCCGCGCAGCCCGGCGTCGGAGATTATTTTAATTACATCGTCGGGGCTTCCCTTGAGGGCCTGGGTCAACGCTTCATATCCGCCGCGGGCCTGATACTCTTTCAGCCCTTCGCGGCCCTCGACCACGCCCTTGGGGAAAAGGATGCCTTCCATTGGTTAGAATACTCCAGTGTCGAGTAGTTGGTAGATCAATTCCTTCAACGACGAATCGATGGTGTCCAAGCGTTGCACATGGGGTGCGCCGGCGAGATGGGCGACGATGTCGTCGAGATCTTCGCTCTTGACGTGAGCGTACCAGTTTTTTTCAGGGTAGATCACAACATTGGGACCTTCCTGGCAGGCGCCAAAACACATGTAGGGTTTGACGTCGACATCGGTTAGCCCCTTGGCGGCAATTTTTTGTTGCAGTTCCGCCGCCAGCTGCTCCGATCCACGGGACTTACAATCGATATTCTGACAGACCAGACAGCTTTGGCTCACGGGCATCTCCTTGGGGTTCTACTTACTAACGCTCGATTCGATATGCAACAGTTGATACGGCCAACAGCGACATGGCGACTCAGTTCAACTGAATTTGCGAGACCCAGTCCTTGCCCTTGATGATTTCGGCGAGGATTTTTTCATCTTCGGCGTTGGGCAGAACTTCGTACAGGTGTTTCTGATAATCTTCGGTGCTGAGCAATTCGCCGGTGACGCTATAGGTCTTGCCGACATGCTCGCCGATGGAGCGGTTAAATTTTAGATCAGGCGCCTTCAGTTTGGCTTGGCCTTCCGGCACCAGCTGATTGAGCTGGTCGATCAGCTGTTGCGACTCGCTCATGTAATGTTCGCGGGCGAGATCGTTGAGTTTGTCTTTCTCCGCCGGCACGGTCGCGCATGTTCGTCGTAGCGGCCTTTGATACCCCAGGTATAGGCCCAATTCGCTGACGAGGAATGGTGGTGCCGAACAGATCGTAGGCTGTGGAGAGCCATTTATTGAAATATTTTTGCACGATCGGCACGGGAATCTTTTGAGCTCTGAGTACTCGGGTCAGACCGGTGTGGCCGGTGAACATGTGAAAATGCTCTTCCTTGAGCATCGCCGTGACGCTTTCGGCAAGCGGGGCGAAGGATGAGTGGCTGAGCATGGTCAACTGATACTTGCCGTCGCGGTCGACAAATTCCGTGTAGGTGAAAAAGTCGAGCCAGTTGTTCACCGGCGCGTTGAAACGAGCCGAGCAGCCGGTCGCCGCGGAAAGCGCGGCGCTCGAGCATTTTACGCGCCTCAAGCTTGCCGGAGTCGCCAAAGTAGTTCACCAGCAGGTAACACATCTGCCAGCCATGGCGCATCTCTTCGCTGTTGACCCGAGTGAGCGCTTTGCGGTCGTATTCAGTGGGCGCGGTATCGAGCAGATTCTTTTGCTGTTCGACCGAGGCGAACTCGGTATCGCCCTGGTAGACGATCAGATTCATTAGGGCGTCGCGGATCGATTGGTTGGGAATCTGGCCGACCCGCTGCCATTTCGGCTGACCTTGGAAGTCGCCAAACTCGATGTCAGGCGAGTGAAGCTCACCCAGCTTGGTTTCGAACTTGTAGTCGCCGAGCAGCGCCGCATCGTAGCCGATGTCTTTTTGCCATTGATGGAAATAGTCGATCCAGTCATCGAAGGTAGAGATTTTGATCATGGACGGTCCTTTCGTCTTAAACAATTATTCGAACGATCGTTCGAACTTATTTATAACGCTTTGACATGGGAGAAATCAACTCGCCACCGGATCCGCTGATCACTAAGCCGCGGCAGTTTGGCACCATAAAGAGACCCAGTTAGCGGTACATTTCCAATAGCTCGACCATTTCAAGTTGGCGAATTTGTTCAAACAAGATAGCGTTTGATTTCGCCGACAGTATCCATTCCGAGAACGATTTGGGCGGTCGTTTTGGCGGCTTGATAGCTGATCGAACGAATCGCTTTCTTGATCACGGGAAGATAAAGCGCCCCCATGCTGAACTCTTCCAGACCCATGCCAAGAAGCACCAGGGCGCAAAGCGGGTCGCCGGCCATCTCGCCGCACATGCTGACCCGCTTGCCGGCTTTCTTGCCGGCATCAATGGTGGCATTGAGCGCCGAGAGGACGGCGGGGTGCAACGGTTCATAAAGGTTGGCGACTTTACGGTTGCTACGGTCAACGGCCAGGAGGTACTGGATAAGATCATTGGTACCGATGCTCAAAAAATCGACTTCGCGCAGAAAACGCTCAGCCAGCTGCACGGCCGACGGGCACTTCGACCATGATCCCCAGCTCCATCTGCCGGTCGAACGGTGTGCCTTCCCGCTCTAATTCAACCTTGGCCTCGGCCAAAAGCTCTTTGACCTTTTGGATCTCTTCGAGACTGGAAATCATCGGCACCAACATGCGCACCGAGCCCAGATCGCCAACGCGCAATATAGCGCGCAGCTGGGTCTTGAAGATCTCTTCGACTTCTAAGGATATACGGATCGAACGCCAGCCCAAAAATGGATTGGGCTCGGTGGCGACGCTGCGCATGTAGCTGGGATATTTGTCGGCACCGATGTCGAGGGTCCGAATGGTGACGGGTTTGTCCATCATGCCTTCGACAACGCGCTTATAGAGAGCGTATTGTTCTTCTTCGCTGGGAAAATCCCGGTGCGACAAGAACGGAATCTCGGTTCTGTAGAGGCCGATGCCCTGGGCGCCATGGAGATGGGCGAAGGCCACGTCGCTCAGCAGGCCGACGTTTGCGCACAGCGAGACCCGATGACCGTCGGTGGTTTCCGCCGGCAAGTCCTTGAGTTCGCCGAGTTCGCGGTTGAGCTCCGCATAGTCGCTTTTCAAACGATCGTATTCGCGAATAACCTCGGCGGTCGGATTGACATGCACGCTGCCGGCGTTGCCGTCGATGATCAATTGATCGCCCTGGTGCACCCGTTCCATCAGGTCTTCGACGGCAACGATGCTGGGAATTTCGAAGGACTTCGCCAATATCGAGGCGTGGGACGTGACGCCGCCGGTGGCCAAGATGATACCTCTGAATTTGTCACCTTCGAGCATGCTCAAGTCGGCGGGCGAGAGGTCCTGGGCGACCAGGATCGCGTCGTCGGGCACATCGTATTGTTGCCCATCACCGCCGGAAAGAGTTTCAAGCAAGCGTTGCGCGGCATCTTTAACATCGGCGGTTCGTTCACGCAGATAGTTGTTGTCGATCTTGGCGATGGATTCCAGGTAGCGCTCGAAGACCACCCGCACGGCATACTCCGCGATGAAGCCGCCTTTGCGAATCTGTTGCTCGATCTGGTGAATGATCTGCGGGTCTTCGAGGATCAACCGATAGACGTCGAAGATCGCTCCCTCTTCGGCGGAAATCAGCTCACTCATGCGCCGCTTAACGACGTTGATCTGGTCGATGCCGCGCTCCACGGCGCCGCGAAAGCGCTCGATTTCATGCTTGGGATTACGCGATTTTTTCTTTCTAATCGCGTTCAGTTCCATGCGCGGCTCGAGGACGAACGCGTGGCCGCGGCCAAAGCCGGGCGACGCCGCCAAGCCAGACAACCGGCCGCGCCATTTCTGCTTGGTTTTTGCCGACGTCTCCGGCGGCGTGCCTTCATAGGACGCGCAGCTTGCGCATGGCGTCATTCATGCGCTTCTGGTATTGCTTGCGCTCCTCTTCCTTGGAGCGCAGGTGGTCGCTGAGACGAGCCTGGAGGATGATGCTCGCCGCTTGTCCGGAAATCGTCGTCAAAAGCCGAATTTCATCGCGGGAAAACTCACGCCGGCGGGAAGTTTGTACGACGAGCACGCCTAATGGCGTTTTCTTCTCCAATAGCGGCACGCCGAGGAACGAGTGGAAATGTTCTTCGTGGGTTTCCGGAAAGTATTTGTAACGCTTGTGTGCCAGGGCGTCGACCACCATCACCGGCTTCATCTGCTCGATGACCAAACCGGTCAACCCTTCGCCTGTGGCCATGGACACTTTGCCGATGGACTCGGGGTCGAGGCCCATGGTCGCGACCAGGATCAAGCGATTTTTTTTGGCATCGAAAATATATAGCGAGCAGACTTCGGTCTGCATGCGTTCGGCGACGGTGGCGACCAGCCGATCCAGGGTCTCTTGCAGGTCGTGGGAATGGGTGATCAGCGTGCTGATGTCCGCGAGTATGCCCAAGTGGGGATAGGTGGTGCGGGCGATCTTAGTGTTCTTGGCCATGGTTGAAGATTAAAGACGAAGATAGAGTTTTCTATAAAACATAAATTTCACGGATTCGCCAGGCAGACTGCCGTTGTCGGTAGACGCCGTCTGTGCACGGACGGGCGAAACTACATTTTCACGCGCAGTATGCTATATTGCCGTCATGAGTCAGATTGCCGGATTACGGGGTATGCGCCACCTCGCGCTCAAAGTGCGCGACCTGGCGCGCGCGAAACGTTTTTATCAAGATGTGCTCGGCATGGAAGTGGTCTGGGAGCCGGATGGCAAGAACGTTTATCTTTCCTCCGGCTGCGACAATCTGGCGCTCCATGAAGTTACCGATGGCTTCGCTCGGTCCGCTGAGGAACGACAGCTCGATCATCTCGGCTTTATCGTCGAAAGCATCGACCGGGTGCGGGAATTGGAGCAGGAATTCATTCGCCAAGGCGTAACCCTTGTCCATCCATTCAAGATTCATCGCGACGGCAGCGCGTCGTTTTACTGCGCCGATCCCGACGGCATCGTCATTCAAATGCTTTACGAGCCTACCTTGAGTTCGCAAAACATTAGCTGAGGGACTTATGCTCTACGAATCCGAACGGGGCGATTTTTCGCTGCTGTTGTTGGGCGATGTCATGCCGACGCGGCGCTTGGCGGTATTCGGCGAGGCAATAAATTCTCGTCAACCACTCAGGACGCGGCGAGTATTCCGTTATGCCTCTTTGGAAAAGAGGGGCTAGGGGAGATTTTTTTTCCATGCGGCGCCACCGTGCAGAAGATTGTCGGTCTGCTGCGAACCCCCCACCCCAGCAAATCCCTCTTAATCCCCCTTTTTCAAAGGGGGAGTCAGATCAGATCAGCTAGCTATTTATTTCGTCAGCTCCCGTGTACAGCAAAGCAAGTGTGTCGCATGTTTAGTTGCAAAATGGGAGAAAAGAAAACAGCGAGTCATTGTCCGCTGACTCCGGTGTCCGGCGAACAAGATATGCATGTCAGGTCTGCTTGACCGGGGACTGTCACTTCGATTAACGTTTGTCTTTCTAGGGAAAATGGGAAAATCATCGACGCCGCGGGTCAACTGCGACGCAAAGCTAATAAGGAGCGCACAATGTACGATCTTTTAATCAAGGGCGGGCGGATTTACGACGGCTCGGGGCTGCCGAGTCACCATGGCGATGTTGCCATCGCCGACGGCAAGATCGTCGAGACCGGACGAGTTAATGGCAGCGCGAAACAAACGTTAAAAGTCGACGGGCTGGCGGTGGCGCCGGGTTTCATCGATCCGCACACGCATATGGACGCACAGCTGTTCTGGGACCCGATGGGCACTTCGTCTTGTTTCCATGGCGTGACTTCCGTCGTCGTCGGCAATTGCGGCCTGAGCTTGGCGCCGGCGAAACCGGAGAACCGCGATTCCGTGGTGAAGAGTTTCGTGCGCGTCGAAGCGATTAGCCGGCGCGTGCTCGAACAAGGCTTTGAATGGCAATGGACTTCGACGGCGGAATATTTGCGCGCCCTGGGCACGCGGTTGGGGATCAACGTCGGCGCCTTGGTCGGCCATATCGCCGTGCGCCATTACGTCATGGGCGAAGACGCCGTCGAGCGCGCGGCGACGCCGGAAGAAATCATCAAGATGAAACAACTGGTGCGCCAAGGCATGGAAGCCGGCGCCGTCGGCTTTTCCACCAATCAGAATCCGCGTCATATCCGCGAGGATTTAAAGCCGGTGGCGAGCCGGCTCGCTAGCGATGAAGAGCTCGGATCTTTACTTGACGTGCTCGGCGAGATGAATGCCGGCGTGGTGCAGTTGAGCGGCGGCGGCACCGACGCGCGCGGGCGCATCGAGTACGCCTCCGGGTTGGCGCGGCGCACCGGCCGGCCGGTGCTTTGGCAAAGCATTTCTCATAGTTGGACGCGGCCCGATCATTGGCGCGGCATGCTGGAAGCGACGGCGAAAGTTTTCCAGGAAGAAGGGTTGCCGATTTACGCCATGACTCAGGCCAAGCCGTTCGAGATGCGCTACAGCTTGCTCGATGCCCAGTGCTTCGATGAATTTTCCACATGGAAAACCGCGATGTTTAGCCCCGTGGACGTGCGCAAGCAGATGTTCGGCGATGCCGATTGCCGTAAAAAACTGCGCGCCGAGGCGATTGAAGACAAATCGGCGTCGGTGTTTCCGCGGCGCTGGGATGTGGTCAACGTCGACCAGGTGAAGCTGGCGAAGAACAAATCCTTTGAACGACAATCGGTCGAAGCGGTCGCCAAGCTTCAAGGCAAGGACGGCTTGGATTGTTTCTTGGACTTGTCGCTCGAAGAGAATCTCGAAACCCGCTTCTCGCATATCACCACCCAGGGCGATCCCAAGGCGGTGTGCGAGATTCTTAAACATCCGTCGGTGGTGGTCGGCCAGTCGGATGCCGGCGCCCATATGGGATACGACGCGCGCTTCGGTTACTGCACCGCTTTCCTCGGCCGCTGGGTGCGCGATTACGGCATCATGAGCTTGGAAGAGGCGGTGTCGAAACTGACTTTTCGCGTCGCCTCGATCTTCGGTCTCAACGACCGCGGCTTGCTGCGGCCCGGCATGGTCGCCGACATCGCGGTTTTCGATCCGGCGACGATCAACACGCAGGAGCCGGAGTACGTGCAAGACTTGCCTGGCAACGAAACGCGCATGATTCAAAAAGCCACCGGTGTGCCGTTTACCGTGGTGAACGGCACAGTGGTGATCGAGAACGGCGCGCCCACCGGCGCGTTCCCTGGTAAAGTGCTCAGGCCGACGGCGTGGAAGAATTAGCAGGCTGCTGAAAAAGACCCTATGCTTCGTTGCGCTCAATCGCCTCGCGTCAACGTACTGCCGATGTACGCTCCGCTCGTCGATATTTCGCGCGCCTCGCCTATGGATCTTTTGAGCAGCCTGCAAGAGGCTTTTTCCGCAACCTGGTAGGAGATTGGAATATGGAGTGATGGGAAATTTGTTCAAGAGTTCAAAGGTTCAAGGGTTCAATCGGATCGTGCTTGGGTTTCTTTTCTTTACCCTTGAACCCTTGAACCTTGAACGGGCATTCGCGCAGGCGAACTTTTATGCCGGCAAGACGGTCACCGTCGTCGTCGGATCGGCGCCGGGCGGACTTTATGATATCTGGGCACGGCTATTCGCTCGGAACATGGGGAAGTATATTCCCGGCAATCCGACCATGTTGGTGCAAAACATGCCGGGCGGCGGTTCGATGATCGCGGCGAATTATCTTTACGGCATCGCCAAACCGGATGGTCTCACCATCGGCATGTTCCAGACCCATATGTATCTTGAGCAGCTGATCGGCCGGCCTCAGGTCAAGTACGACGTGCGCAAGTTCAACTGGCTCGGCTCCCAGGAAAAAGGCCAGATGATGCTCTACATCCGCGCCGACTCGCCGTATAAGTCGATTGACGACATCATCAAATCCAATGATGCGCCCAAGTGCGGCGGCTCCGGCAGTGCCGATCAGACGGCGTTATTGACTCGCTTGATCGAAGAAACCGTCGGCGGCAAATTCCACCGGATACTCGGTTACAAGAGCGGCAGCGAGGTTGATTTAGCCATGGAGCGCGGCGAAGTGGTCTGCCGGGCGACCCGGGTCACGGTCCATTTCAGCCGCGAGCCGTTTCTATCCTGGGAGAAAAAGGGTTTCGACCGTCATTTGCTGCAAGCCGGCAAGAAACGCGATGGCCGGTTGCCTGATGTGCCGACGATCTACGAGCTCATGGACAAGTACAAGACGCCTGACATCGGCCGCCGATTGGCGCAGATATTTTTAGCCGGCGATGAATTGGGCCGGCCGATGACGGCGCCGCCGGGCGTGCCGGCGGATCGAGTGAAAATTCTCCGCGAGGCCTATGCGCGAGCGCTCAAAGATCCCGATCTATTGGCCGAAGTCGACCGGCAGAGGTTGGACATGGAGCCGTCCAGCGGCGAAGAGATCCAAGCGCTGCACAGAGATTTGCTGGATCAGAAGCGCGAGGTCATCGAGCGGGTGAAGAAGATTTTGGAGAATTAACCGAATAGTCGGGGCTCACAGAGTGAGCTTTGTGTCGTTACTTTTCGAGTTACGTAAATGGATTGAGCAGTCGAACACCTAATCCTTCAAAATGATCGAGGTTCCGCGTACCACTGTCAGATCATGGGTCAATGCGGTGGCGGCGATCTGTTTGTCGATAGCGTTTTCTGGATGCGGCACTCGCAGTCGACCCCACACCTGCGCTTCATCGTGAGCGAAATTGAGAATATGGTCTTCGAACTCTCTCAGCAGGAGTGCAAGCCATGATTCCAATCGTCTTGCCTGCCTGGTATCTCCTCGGTGCCGAATCAGTTCGATGCCGCGGCGTATTTCGCCTATGGTAATCACGCTGACGTAGAGCTAGTCGCCATTCACTTGAGCTTGTTCGAAGAAACGAATGACGCCGGGATTGGCTTTATCGCGCTTGCGGGCTTCGCTAACGACGTTGGTATCAATCAAGTACATTAGAACTGTTTTTGTCTTGCACGCGCTTAAAGTCGGAGTCTTTGCCCACATTCGGCATTGCGGCGATCGCTTGAGCGAATGATCGTTTGCGTGGTTTCAACAATACCTGCGCGAGGATTTTGCGATGTTCAGCCTCGGCGTTGGTGCCGTGTCGCCCGGCCCTCGACTTGAGCGCTTTGATGATGTTCTCATCGACATTTCGGACAATTAGGTTTGCCATATTCCCTCCGATCGAATCCGATGATTGCAATGATATCATTCGACTCCCTAGCCGCCAAGATGCTGTGCGATCCGGACTCGTTATGGGCCGTCTATCAAAAAGGGCGTCGCGTCTGCTCTTGGCATTTAGCCAGAACGGGTCAATCTTGAAGGCGTCGCCCGCTCCCTTGTTTTCTCTTATCCTCGCTATTACCAACAGAACAAGAACGCCCGGCTAGTGGAAAGCAAAGGGTTCAAGTCGGCTTTTTGCTCTTAGCCAATATTTCGTCGATCTTTTGAACCATCTGGATAGCCTCTCTCTTCAGCAGGGACGCCAATAGTGACCCCATTAAATTGCCGACATGTTATTGCAATTTTTGTACGGCAGCTTCGGCACAGCGCTCGCCATCCATGGCTGCCGAGACGATGACGCAGGCGAAGCGAATAGCGTGTTAAATGGTTCTTGTCGCTCCTAATATCGGCGGCTCTTGACCTGTCTGACCGAATGAACCGAAGGCAATGCAATCGAACTGCGTCGCTAGTTGATGCACGCGAATTAGCGTATATACGCTAATAGTTGGGACCCGCAAAAGGCCATCGCTAACTTTGAGAAACACGGCATCTCCTTTGACGAATCCGCCACTATTTTTCTAGATTCCATTTAACCACGCCTCTTGAGGCGGGCACAATTACGTGGGGTTTCCAAAGGGGGCGAGCATCCCCTTTGGTCGCGAGCGGGGTTCAAACCCCGCTCGCGAATTCAATTAATGCACTGGCTTTGGACTGGGAGGATTTAACTCATGCCTCGCAGGGTAAAAGATACAAACGACTTGGCACCTCAAGCGAGGGAAAAATTTTGTTGGTAGTTTATACAGTTAGGCGATCGAAAGATGAAAAAGAAACGATCAGGATCAACAGCGCGCGATGGGCGAGCCGCAAGGAACGCAATGCCTATGCTAAACCGGCACATTGATTTATCGGACATTCCGGAATCGACGGATGAGGAGCTTCGCAGGGCGCGCAGAGTCGGGCGGCCGAAATCCTCGCGCCGCCGCGCCGCTCATCGCTATCAGGATTGATCCGGTGTTATTGAAGCAGCTGAGAAAACTCGCCGCGAAACAAGACAAGCCCTATCAAACCTATATCCATGAACTACTCGAAAGCGCGGCGAGAAAAGCGGCCTAATTTCCTCGTAGCATCGACGTGTACGGGCAACAGGCACGGGTTTGACAGTAGATAGTCGCCGTAATTGGGATCGGCGTCGGTAACGAGCGAGCTTGTCGGGCCGCTCGCCAACAGCGAGCCTCGATGCGCAATGAACGCGCGCGTTAGGGTGGTCATTCCCGTGGAGTCGCGCGATGGTTCGGTACGTTGATGGAAGCGACCTGAGTGGCATCCCGGCTTTTGACAATCGGCTGATTGATGTCGCCAAGAGTTCGGCGCCGTCGGGATTTCCTCATGCTCGAGACGGGTCCAATCCATCGGGATTATTTCTGGAGTTGGGTTGCAAAGATCTTGGCGATCTCGCTGAGAGTTTGTTTTTCACTGCGAGTCGGGGATGGGCTAATGGGATCTTTGGGTTGCGGACTGACGCGCGGGTTGGCCATCGCAAAGATGCGCTCAAGCTTTTGCTCGATGCGTTTGGCCAGCTCAAAGGGATCGGTCTGGTCGCGTAGCCGTTTAAGCTGCTGGACTTTGACCGGATCGGCCTGGGGACATTGGAGCACCCGCTCCAATGGAGTCTGCGGTTTGTCGTAGCAGCGCTTGAGCTTGGAGCCTATCCGGGTTTTCTTGCTTAGCTTCATGGAGGGGAGAAACAGGTTTTGAAAGATTCTCAGTTCGTTTTGGTAAAGCTCGTTGATGGCTTGTTGCGCTGCCAGCGAGTCGTAGCGTAGGTAGCCCAAGATCTTGCGCACGTGGGTGTAATTTTTCTGTTCGATATGGGCGTTGTCATCTTTCTTGTAGGGCCGGCCGCGGGTGAGCTGGATACCCTTCTGATCGCAGAAGGTCTTGAGATGGTAGTTGATAAATTCCGAGCCATTGTCCGAATCGATGCCCAAGAGTTTGAAAGGCAGAGCCCGTTCAATGTCCTGCATGGCGTTAAGCACCCCGATCTGGCTTTTCCCCATCACCGCACGGCTTTCCACCCAGGTGGTATGGATGTCGGTGACGTTGAGCGAGTGCAGGAACTCGCCTGAAGCCGAGTTGCCCGAGTGAGAGACCAGATCGATCTCGGTAAAGCCGGGCGTTTTGACATCCCAGTTGTCGGTCTTGATTGGGATGTGGTGTTTGAGCAAGGTGCCCGGCTTGGTGCGCCCGTAGAGGCGCTTTTTGAGCTGGCCTCTTTTTCCCCTGAGCCGCCGGTCGATGGTTGCCGGGCTGATCGTGAGCAGTTGCTTTTGCACTGGGGCCGTCAGCGCCATGCGCTTGATCGCCCACGGCAGCCACAGGGGCAACAGGGCTTTGAGCCGCACCGAGCACGGATAGCCAGCGGCTTCCCAGATCGCCGTCAGCGCTGAGATCACTTTGCCGCCATAGGCCGACCGACGCCCTTTTCGTACGATCGTCTTGGGCTTTTGCGGCGCTGGGCCATTGAGCAAGCGAATGGCGTATTTGCGATTGTAGTCGCAGACCTGGCAAAACTCGTCGAGAATCCGAGCTCTGAGCGGCTTGGATACTTTCTTGTAGCGTAAGTAAATCGCTTTGAGATAATCCCATCTGGTCTTTCCACTCATCTATGCGTAACCCTCCCTGGTGGCTGTTTTTTCCAACCATCTCTGGGTTACATTCACAACAATCTGCGCGGCGCGCGGCGCTCGATGAATTCTCATAATCATCTATGCGAGCTGGCTCGGCGAACGATGCCGATCGCTCGCCGGCGTTCAGCGATACCCCTAGCGCCGCTGCGGCTGGCCGACGTGCGGGCGCTTGGCAGTGCGCCCAATGAGGCTGCCGTCACTGCGAGTACACAAGCCAGAAGCCGAGCTGCTTGGCCCGTGACGGGCGCGCCGGATTGACGTGAACGTGGCGCGGTTGCGCTGGCGCTTGCACGGGTAACCCGAAGGCGACCAGAGGCGCCGGCGGACTCCGCAAACGTCCGGCGCAGTGAGTTGAGCTTCATGGCAAACCGCCTTCAAGATCTTGCGCCGCTAACGTCTCGCCCGTTCAGCGAAGCTCCAATCGACGACCACCGAAGGTTTGGCGGTGATTTTTTCTTTGGCGCGAAAGGTGCCGACGGCGATCCATTCTTCGACGACCGAGTCGGGCACGGAGAGGTCGGGGTTATACTGGTCGCGATAGATGCCGTAGAAGCGCTCGGCGACGGGCCGGTCGAGCTTGAGCAATTTTTCGATCAAGCTGACCCCGGCTTCGCGCTGGCTCTGCAAAAACAGGATGGCGTTGCGCAGGGCGCGCAGATAACGGACGATCTCGTCAGGTTCTCTATCGATTTTTCTCTGTGTGGTGCTCAAGCCGACGATCGGTATTTTGACGAACTCGGCGGTTTCCTTCACGGATAATAGCGTCTTAAAGCCTTTTTGCTCGGCGCGGTATTCGAACGGACTATTGACCACGGTGGCGTCGACGGCGCCGCTCAGCAGCGCGGCGAAACGGGCGTCCGGGCTGCCGGCGATCGCCTGCAAGGTGACGTCTTTGTTGGGATCGAGGCCGTTGCGGCTGAGCAGTTGATAGATCGCGAAGTCCGCCGAGCTGCCAAAGGTGTTGATGGCGATTCTCTTGCCCTTGAGCGCTTTGACGCTGTCGATATCGGGCCGGGAGATGATCGCATAGCCGCTCGGTCTTGACCGTGGCGGCGACGATTTTCACCGGCAGACCGCGGGTAGCCGCGCCGGCGATGAACGGCAGGATCGTCACATAATCGAGCTCGTTGGCCATCAAGGCGCTGAGCATCAGGTTGGTTCCTTGAAACTGCATGTAGCGCGGCCTGAGCCCTTCTTTTTCGAAGAAGCCGCGCTCCATGGCGACCCGGTCCGGCAGCGCGGTCCAGGCGGTGCCGCCGGTCCAGCCGATGTTGAGCAGCTTGGGCTCGGCGGCGACGACTTGTGCGAGGCGCGACTGCGAGCGCATAGGACCGATAGGACGTGTAGAACTAATAAAAAGGGCAGCTTCACTTTTGCCTCGGGCTCAGCCTGCCGCCGCGACTTTCTTCGGCGCTGCGGCGAGATGTTTTTGGAAAAATTCCAGGCTCCTGCGCCCAGGAGGTCGCATCAAGGTCGGGCTTGTATGTCTTCCCATCGCTGCGATTAAAGCCATGGTGCGTGTCGGGATAAAAGAAAAATTCATGGGGTTTGCCCAAGCGGGTGAGCTCGGCGTCGAGCTTGCGCATTTCGTCAGGCGGCGGATTCTTATCGAGCTCGCCGAAGTGGCCTTGCACCGGGCAGCAAACATTCGCCGCCATGGTTGCCGGCGCCGGGCGGTCGCCCCATTGCGAGTAACAGCCGCCGCCGTAGAAATCGACGGCGGCTTTGAATAGCGTGGTCGCCGCCGCGCCGAGAAAGGCGATGCGCCCGCCCATGCAGAAGCCGACGATGCCTAACCGCGAGGTGTCCGCCGCGGCGCAGCCTTTGAGAAAATTAATCGTCGCATCGATGTCGCTCATGACGTTGGCGTCGCTGCGGCTACTCTTGATGCTCGCCGTCGCCTCGGGGGTCTTGGGTTCGCCCTCGCGATGATAGAATTGCGGCGCGATGCCGACATAGCCGGCGGCGGCGACCCGGCGGGTCATTTCTTGGGTAAACTCGGCGACGCCGTCTTGATTCTGCACGACGATGATCGCCGGCACGGCGCCAGCGACTTCGGGTTGAGCGAGGTACATGCCCATGGGGCTATTGTCGACAGTGGCCTTTTCCCAGGATGTTTTCATAAATCTTTGGTCCAGCCTCTCAACAGGATTTTGTCTTCATTTATGCCCCCATGGGTGAGCTGTCAAACGCTGCGTGCGCCGGTAGTGGTTCAGTTTCGAAATCAGTGGGGCGACCTGTGCTCGCTCAGGGGCAGTAAGTTGCCCTTGTCGTCGAAATCAGTAACCATAAGTTCCTTGTCGCCGAAATATGTTACAAATAGGACCATGACAAGAGTGGTTATGCAGGAGTTTTCGCGATGAACGCCAAACGTGGAGAGTTCTATTTCCGCATACAGAGCCTGGGCGGCGCTTTGGATCGCGCTGCTGTTTCTCGCCGCCGCTCTGAATGCCGAAGGGGCCGCGGCCAAGCCGACCAAGCGCAAGGCGGCGAACGCCAAAGCAGCCGCCGCCAAGCAAACCAAACCGGCGGCAAAAGCAGAGAGCGCCGCGGCAAAATCTTACGATATCGTTTTTGACGAGTTCAAACTCAAAAACGGCCTGCGCGTGCTGCTCGCCGAAGATCACCGCGCGCCGACCTTTTCCATCTGCATGACCTACAATGTCGGCTCCCGCGATGAGCGCCCCGGGCGCACCGGCTTTGCCCATCTGTTCGAGCATATGCTGTTTCAAGGCTCGGAAAATGTCGGCAAGGGCGAGCATTTCATCCTGGTGCAAAACAACGGCGGCAGCGCCAACGGCACGACCAACACCGATCGCACCAACTATTTTGAAACGCTACCGGCCAATCAGCTGGAACTGGCAATCTTTCTCGAGGCCGACCGCATGCGCGCGCCGGCGATCAACCAGGCGAACTTCGACAATCAACGCTTGACGGTGCAAGAGGAGCGCCGGCAGAGCTATGACAACCGCGCCTACGGCAAGACCTATGAGGCGGTGATCGATCTGGTCTACGACAATTTCCCCTACAAACATTCGACCATCGGCTCCATGGAAGATTTGAACGCCGCGACGCTGGACGATGCCATGGCTTTTTTTCGCACTTACTACGCGCCCAACAATGCGGTGCTGTCGATGGTCGGTAGTTTCAAAACCGAAGCCGCCTTGGCATTGATCAAGAAGTATTTCGAGAATATTCCGGCGCAGCCGGCGCCGGCGCCGGCTGACATGAATGAGCCGGAGCAGCAAGCCGAGCGGCGCAAGACTGTCGAAGACGGTTTCGCGCAAACGCCCCGCCTCGATATCGTGTTCAAAATTCCCCCAGCCAATACGCCGGATTGGTACGCCTTGGAAATGCTCGGGCAGGTCCTTTCCAGCGGCGTGTCCTCGCGGCTGTATCAGAAGTTCGTCAAGGAAAAAGAAATGGCCTTGAGTGTCTATGCCGACGCCGAGGAGAAGCGCGGGCCGTCGCTGTTCTGGTTCAGCCTGATGGCGCGGCCGACCACCGACTTGGGCGCCCTGGAGAAACTGCTCTACGAAGAGATCCTGCGGATTCAAAAAAGCCCGGTGGAAGATTCGGAGTTAAATAAAGTCCGCATGCAGATGCGCCGCCAACGGGCGCAGCAGCTCTACAGCACGCGGTCGCGGGCTAACTCGCTGGGCCATTTCGCCGTCTACTACAACGATCCCGGTTTGATCAACAAGGTTTGGGCGCGCTACGAGCAGATCACCAAGGCCGATATTCAACGCGTCGCGCAAAAATATTTCACTGACTCCAACCGTACGGTGGTGACCACCCTGCCTAAGGCGGCCGCGGCGCCGAGCGGCGGTTGAACGGCTAACATGAGTAAATCGATGGCGAAATTTCATCGCATTTTTTGCACCGTCGTTGCCCTCGCGATGCGGCTTAACCCTGGCACCGGCAGCGGTGCGCGGCCAAGAGGGCGCGGCGATGCCGCCGAGCCAAAGTCGAGCGCAAGAACCGCGCGCCGGTGGCGCGGGATATTCTCACCTTGAAACTTCCCAGACCGGTGGAAGCCAAGCTCAAAAATGGCCTGACGGTTCTAATTGTCGAAGATCGCCGCGCCCCTTATGTCAGCGTGCAGCTGCATGTCGGCGGCGCGGGCGGTTTGTTTGAACCGACGGCGCTGACCGGCTTGGCCAGTGTCACGGCGCAAATGCTGCGCGAGGGGACGAAAACCAAGAACAGCATTCAGCTCGCGGAGTATATTGACCGGCTGGGCGCGTCCATCGGCGCCAGCTCTTCGTTCGGCTCGTCGGACACGGTGCTGAGCGCTGCCGGTCTCAGTGATAACTTTGACGACTGGATGGGCATCGCTTTTGAGATCCTGCTGCAACCGAGTTTTGCCGCCGATGAGTTAGAGAAGCTCAAACAACGGCTGCGGGTGCAGCTGCGCGAGCAGCGCTCCAACGCTAATTTTCTCTTGAGCGAACGTTTCAACCGGGCCGTCTACGGCGACCATCCGGCGGCCAACGTGTCGGTGACGGCGGAGTCTCTCGACCGGCTCACTCCGGACGGGCTGCGCCAGTGGCACCGCGAGCGCTATGCGCCGCAGAATGCGATCCTCGGCATCGCCGGCGATGTCCGCGCCAAGGATCTCATCGCCAAATTAGAAAAGCTGCTCGCCGGTTGGAAAAAGACCGAGCTGAAGCCGAGCCTGCCGCGCGATCCACAGGCCGCGAGCGCGCGCAAAGTGTTTCTCGTCCACCGCCCTAACTCGGTGCAGACGACGGTTTCCCTGGGCAACATCGCCATCGACCGGCGCAGCCCCGACTACATGCCGATGGTGGTGATGAACGATGTCATCGGCGGCGGCGCGTCGGCGCGATTGTTTCTCAACCTGCGCGAGGAAAAAGGCTACACCTACGGGGTTTACAGCGACTTTACCGCGGTACGGTATCCCGGACCCTGGCGCGCCGGCGGCAACATGCGCACGGAAGTCACCGAGGGCGCGATGGTCGAATTTTTCAACGAGATCCGGCGCATTCGCGATGAACCAGTCCCGCTCGGCGAATTGGCAGAGAGTCAGCGCTCGATCGTCGCGAGCTTCGCGCTGTCATTGGAGCAACCGTCGCGCGCGTTGGGCTTTGCCATTACCCGTAAGCTTTACGGCTTGCCGGCCGATTATTGGGATGGTTATGCCGCCAAGATCGCCGCGGTGACGGCGGCGGATGTGCAGCGGGTGGCGCGCAAGTATCTCGATCCCGACAAGCTTCAGATCGCCGCCGTCGGCGATGCCGGCAGGATCAAAGCGGTTTTGGAAAAATACGGCGCGGTGGAAGTGTACGACAGCAACGGTGCGCCGTTGCCGCCTGGCAAGTCTTAGCCGGCGCGGCCAATTTCATCTTCGTCGGCAGCGCCAGCGAATGGTCCAGGGCGAATCTGTTGGCGTCTTGTTTCCTAGCGGCAACTTTAAATATACTCCGAGAGCTTGAGCGAAGACGCACTTTAGAATGGAGCTTCTCGATGTCTGATTCCAATCCAGCCACCGGCGCCTTGGCCGGCCTGCGTGTCCTCGACCTGACCGGCCGCATGGGCGGCTATTGCGGCTTACTGCTGGCCAATCTTGGCGCCCAAGTATTGCTCATCGAAGCGCCGGGCGGCGATCCGATGCGCCGCGAAGGGCCGTTCCAAAATACCACGCCCCATCGCGAACGCAGCTTATCCTTCGCCGCTTATCATACCAACAAGCATGGCGCGGTTTTGAATCTTGAAGATGCCAATGACAGGCAAAAATTTCGTGAGCTGGCGGCCGATGCCGATGTGGTGATCGAAGACAAACCGTTTGGCTATCTCGACGCTTTATGGCTCGGCTACGCTGAGCTGCAAAAGATCAACCCGGCGCTGGTGCTGACGTCGATCAGCGGCTTTGGCCGCACCGGACCCTATCGAGAATTCAAGGCGCCGAGCATTGTCGCCTTCGCCATGGGCGGACTGATGAATCTGTGCGGCCATCCGGGCCGCGCCCCGCTCATGGGTCCGTGCGATGTGGCCTATCATCTGGGATCGGTGCATGCGGCCTTCGGCACCATGGCCGCGCTGTTCAACCAGCGCGCCACGGGTGTCGGCGATCATGTCGATATATCGCTGCAGGATGTCTTGGCCGCCGATCCGTTTTTGCGCATTATTTCTCGATACAGCGTTACCGCGGAAGTGCCGGAGCGCAGCGGCCATAGCCAGTCGACTACCGTGGCGGAAACCTATCAGTGCCAGGACGGCTACGCGCGCATTTTCGTCAACCAGCCGGAGCATTGGCGCCGCTTCGTCGAGTGGTTGGGCAAACCGGCGGAACTGCTCGATCCGAAACTGGAGAATGTTCAGAGCCGCTTCGCGCTGCGCTCGATGATCGATCGTCTGGTCGAAGCGCGCACGCTCAACTATCCGGTCAAGAAATTCTTCGAGGAGTTTCAGACCAATCGTTTAGCCGCGGCGCCGATCAATCCGCCGAGCGGTTACGTTCTCGATGACCAGACCAAACATCGCAACTATTTTGTCGAAGTCGATCACCCCGAGTTGGGCAAGCATCGCTTTCCCGGCGATCCCTATAAGTTTTCCGCCAGTCCCTGGCGTATCGCGCGCGGCGCACCGCTGCTCGGCGCCAGCGCTGACAAAATTCCCGAGGAATTTATCGGCCCGTCCACTGTGGCGCGACGGCGTGGCGTTAGCGACGACTGCGAATGCGGCGATGCGCAAACCTCTCGAAGGTATTCGCGTGATCAGTTTCCCGACGGGAATCGTCGGTCCGGCGCTGGCTGGGCTCCTGGCCGATCAGGGCGCTGAGGTGATTACCATCGAAGCCAGCCGGGTCATCCGCAGCCCGCAACGGGGCCAGCGTTGGCAGGTAGCGGCGGATCTCGAAAGCAACCGCGAGCGTAAGCGCATCGCTCTCGACATGAAAAATCCCGAGGGGCTGGAGCTGGCGAAACAATTGATCGCCAAATCGGATGTGGTGGTAGAGAATTTCAGCGCACGGGTGATGGCGAGTTGGGGGCTGGATTATCCGCGCATGAAAGAAATTCGCCCGGACATCATCATGGCAAGTTTGCAGGCTTTCGGTCAGACCGGTCCGCGGCGCGACTATGTCAGCTTCGGTCCGATCCTCATGGCCTATTCCGGCATGACTTATCTCTGGCGCGATCCGCAGATAGAGCGGCCGGGTGCCGGCAGCCAGACCGCCTTTCCCGACTACATTGCGCCATCCTATGGCGCGGTGGCGATCCTCGCGGCGCTGCACCATAGAGCCCGCACCGGCGAAGGGCAGTACATCGACATCTCGCAAGCCGAAACCGCCGCGTCGATGATCGGCCCGGCGTTATTGGAACTGCTGGTCAACGGCCGCGAGCCCGAACCCCAGGGCAATTTCAGCGCGACGGCGGCGCCCCATGGCTGCTACCGCTGCAACGGCAACGATCGCTGGTGCGCCATTGCCATTGACGGCCAAGAAGAATGGAAACGATTCTGTGAAAGTATCGGCCACCGCGAATGGCTCGCCGACGCGCGCTTTGCCAGCCCCGCGGCGCGCATCGCCAACCGCGCCGAGCTCGATGCCGAGATCGAAGCATGGACGAGCAAGTACACACCGCATCAGTTGATGATCCTGTTGCAGCGCGATGGCTTCGCCGCCGGGGTTGTCCAGACGGCTGAAGATTTGTACCGCGATCCGCACCTGCGCGAGCGCGGCCTGGCGCGGGATGTGCATCATCGCGAGGTCGGCTGGGTAACCAGAGCCGGCCCGACGGCACGGCTGAGGCACAATAGAGTTATCACCGACGACCCGGTTCATGTCGCCGGCGAAGACAACGAAGCGGTATTGGGCGATCTCCTCGGCATGTCGGCCGAGGATATTCGTTGGTTATACGAACGCAAAGTGCTGCGTTAGGCACGCCGCTTAATCATTCGCCGCTGCCTTGGCAGCGGACAGGCGCGGGAGAGAAAGATGCTGCAAGGTTATCGTCTGTTTGACGCCGATGCTCATGCGATGATGAGCCCGCGCATGTGGAAGACCTTGCCGCAAGAGTTCGTGGCGCGCCGGCCGCGGCCGACGCGGGTGCATGACATCGCTGACATGGGACGGTGGACCAACGGTTGGTTGGTCGAGGGACAAATCATTCCCCACGCGTTAGGCCCTGGCAGCCAACCCGGCAATGAACCGGCGCGGGTGCTCGAAGAGTTCGGCGCCAAGACCCACAGTCCGGAATTTCCTCTCAGCGGTTTCGATCTATCCGACACCGGCGCGCGCCTGCGCGGCCTGGATTACATGGGCATCGATCACCAGATGCTCTATCCGACCACGCTCTATGCGCGCATGACCAACGATCCGGCGTTCGAAGCGGCGCTGATGCGCTCGTACAATCGTTATGTCGGCGGCCAGTGCGCCGCAGCGCCGCAACGGCTCAAGTGGGCCGGGCTCTTGCCGCTGCGCGACGCCCGTCAAGGCTGCGCAGGCGTTGGCTGAGATGAAAGAGCTGGGCGCCACTGCCGCCGTGGTTTACGGCACCGCCGGTGACCGCTTGCTGTGTCATCCCAGTTTTACTCCGGTGTGGGATGAGTTCGCTCGATCCGGTCTGCCGTTGTGCGTGCATATGGGCATGAGCTATCCGCCCTTCGCCGATGTCTGCAATGGCCTGCTCGCCGCCCATGGCATCGGCATGAGTCTGCCGGCACAGATGGCGTTTGTCGCCATCGTCGGCCATGGCATGCTCGACCGCTATCCGAATTTGAAAGTCGGCTTTCTCGAATTCGGCGCCGAGTGGATGCTCTACATGGTGCCGCGCCTCGATCACTACCTGCCCATCGACCGCAGTCAGATGCCGATCAAAACCGAAGTGCCGCAACGCGCCGTTGAAGAGTACGCCAAGTCGGGCAGGATTTTCATCGCCGGCGAAGCCGACGATAAATTACTGCCGCAGGAAATCGAGCTGCTCGGCGAAGATCAGATTCTCTACTCCTCCGACCTGCCCCACGGCGAAGGCCGCCACAACGCCGCCAAGGAAATCATCGCGCGCAAAGATATCAATGAAAGACAGAAGCAGAAGATTCTCTACGACAACGCGGTCAACTTTTTCGGCGAGCCGTGAACTCAACTGACTATGCAGGGCTGGCAAATTGACTGATACCTATGGAGCAATCTCCCAACTCGCTCGACAAGATTATTGCCGCCCAAGCGATTCGCAAGGCCGAACGCCATTTGGCCAAAGCCGACCCGATCATGAAACGGCTAATCGCCAGGCATGGTCACTGCCCCATCGCCGAGCGCGAGTTCGAGCCGTTTCATATGCTCGCCAACTCGATCATCAGCCAGCAGCTTTCGACTAAAAGCGGCGGCGTCGATCAAAGTTCGTGTCGGCGCTCTCGTCGGCGTGCCGTTTCAAATCGGCAAGGTGCTTTCCATCGCGCCGGCGGAATTACGCGGTGCCGGACTTTCGGGGGCAAAGACCCGTTACATCGGCGAGCTTGCGGCGCATGTCAGTGACGGCAGGTTGGACTTCGAGGAAATCTTGTTCCTCAATGACGAAGCTGCGATTGAGAAACTGGTTATAGTTCCCGGCATCGGTCGCTGGACCGCGGAGATGTTTCTGCTGTTCGGCTTGAAGCGATTGGATGTCCTCGCCATCGGTGACGCCGGGTTGCAACGAGCCGCGCGAAATCTTTACGGCAAAAAGCGCAGTTCAGCTACATTGTTGCCGCTGGTTGCGGAAAACTGGCGGCCGTATCGGTCGATTGCGTCGTGGTATCTGTGGCGGTCTTTAGAAGACTGAAGGTTATGCCGTTTATTACCCGTAACCTTGCATACCGAGCCCTTGAGCCCCGTCTTCTCATTGTGGGAATTTGTTACGGGTTGATTAATCAGATTACACTGTAGTAATTAGACACGTTCGCCCGTTCACAAATTACTGCCTAACCAAACTGGTGACGTTCATGACTTGGCAAAATTCTGATCTAGTTGTCTACCACGGAAGTGACGAAGTATCAGCAAATCGAATACGTAAAACGTCAATGACTTCGCAAAATGGGATAGACCTTAAGCTATGTAAACCACGTACGGACTTTGGCCGAGGATTTTATACTACAACAAATTTACACCAAGCGCGGAACTGGGCAAATCTGCGTGCGAAGAGATTAAACGCTGCGAGTGCTAACTCCGCTAGAGCAACGGTAATACAATTCAGTGTTAAGCGGGATGAATTTACTCGACTGAATACTTTGTGCTTTGTCACTGAAGGTTTGAATCCTGGGAACTCCGACTATTGGGAGTTTGTCAGTAGTTGTAGGAACGCAACGATCTCTGACCATCAATTTAAGCCCGACCCAGCGCTTCCTGCTACGTCTAACTATGACGTGGTAATTGGGATCGTATCCTTATGGCCGCAGACGTTAGTTGTTAAGGATTGCGATCAAGTAAGCTTTCACACTCCTAAAGCAATCACGTTCCTCCTTAGTCCAACACTTATTTTAACTGGGAATCCTTATCTTTAACCAAATTACAGGAGAACAGTAACATGCCAATAATTGATTCTTCTATTCCACCTATTCAGATCGACGAATATTGGTATGTTGTCCGAAAGACTGTGGAGGAAGTGTTTAACTGTAAGGACACCTCCGGTGTCGATAGGCTACGAACTGAAATACTTCGAAGCAAAGCGGATGAGCAGATATTGTTCTACCATGCTGAACCATTAGACGTGGCAGCGGATCTTTCAGGCAAGTCTCCTGGAGAAGAGGAGATCAAAAAATACAATCAACTAGTTGAAAGGCATCGCAGATCGATACCATGAAGGTGTTCAGCAAGGAAAACCGAGTCGTAATAAGGAAACTAAAGTAAAAATTCGCTTGATTCCAAACGTTCGTCGAGGGGGAGTTCCAAAATTTCCCGCAAGAGTTCTGTTCGAAGTACATCCGACGAAGTCGTGATTGGGGCGTGAAATGCGTATCGTGTTTTTAAATAAAGAGGCAATCCTTGTTCAATACGTGACGCACGTACCACAACCTGATACTTTGTGCTATCTGGCGGTAAATTGGCAATATCGCCCTGAATGATCATTGTTTCCCAACCTACACCTCCCAACCTCCCGTCAGCTTTCTGTTTATACGCTTCGTCGCTTACAATTATCACTTTATGCGCCAACGCCAATTCGTTGCACATCCATTGGGGAAGATCCATACCGCGTCTAAGATTAAACTTGTCTAGCCTCGCTTGAATACCTTTGTCTATCAGAAAGAGAGCAAGTTCTTTTACCCATTCCACCGATTCTTCCGTTTTAGAGGTATGGCTTATGAATACTCGTATCGACTCCCGAGGTTTGCCCTCGATTGTTTTTCGGATTCCTTGAATCCGATCATAAACTTCTTTGTGTAATACGTGGACGATAAGGCTCGCGCTGTTTTTCTCTATACTACCAAACCCACGATGTAGTGCTGACAGTGCCTTTTGACTCTGAATACCCCCAGCGCCCGCCCCAAGTAATGGTGCTGCAATAGATCGAACTGACGGCTGCTCACTTGCAAACTCGCCAAGAGTCTTACCGATTAGCTCGATTGCATCGACTGTTGACGACATTCCTTCAACAGACGCTGCATAGGCAACGAACTGTGCAATATTTTCACCGCCTTCGAAAGGTAATATTTCGACCTCCCCGAGAGCCATTCCCTCCTTCGGGTGAGGGATAGAATAATGTTCCAATGATCGGGCAACAAAACGAGTGACGGTTCCGGCGGAAGAGCATGGTAGAACGATCAAGTCGGACGGTCCATCAAAAAGATTGCCGAGTCGCACTTTTACGTACGCCATGCGTATACCTCGAAACTGGTTTGGTGATTATTAGCACTTGATACGGAGACATCCTTTTTGGCAACGTGTTCCGCTCGTTTCGACTAATCCCATACCGCAAGTCCCACGGAGTACTCATCTCGTGATTCGTCATTGCCTAATGTGGTTTCAGGTTCTCTGTCTAGGCAAATCGCACGCACAAGAATTCCGAACGATTTTTCAACCTATCAGCCAGAAAATATACTAGATGCGTTGAAGATCATGCAAATATCAAAACCCCTAGAAGTGGCTTCCGGGGAAACTTCTTGTAAAGCAAGCGTAAATTTCTTTGGGAACTCGGGTTTAGTTTCTACTTCCGATCTTCCGGCTTGACGTATTTCACCGTGCCGCCGCCTTTTTGCGAGTGCAGGTAGCCTTCGACGTCGTTCAATGGATTGGTGTAATAGCGCAGGCGGTGTTGCACCAGGTCGTCGGCGCGCAGCGCCATGTCGAAGGGCAAATCTTTTTGCATGTAAGCGGCGATCTTAGCGTTCTCCAAGGTCGGGCCGTTGCGGCTGGCGAGTTCTTTCGCCAGGGTGTCGACGTAGCTGTCCAAGTCTTTTTCCGGCACGACGTCGGAAACTAAACCGACGCGCTCGGCTTCGACGCCGGTCAGGTTTCTGCCGGTGAGCGAAATAAAGAAAGCTTTCTTGAACGGGATTCCCGCATGAAATAGCGACGGTGTCGCGGTGGCGCCGTAGCTGCCGCGGATGACTTCGGGCATGCCGAACTTTGCCGTGTCGGAGCTGATGACGAGATCGTGACCGTTGATCATCGCCAGACCGCCGCCCAGGCACCAGCCGCGCACTTTGGCGACGGTGACTTGCGGAAGTCTACGCATGATGTCGACGATCTCGGCGACGCCGCCGAAGCCGCGGGTGCGGCGCCGGTTGTCCTGGCCGCGCATGTCGTAGAGATCGCGGCCCGAAGAGTAGGAGTCGCCGGCGCCGGCGGTGACGATGCAGCGAATTTTGTCGTTGTTCGCCAGCTCGCGCAGGGTGGTCGCGATCTCGGCGAGCAGGGCGACGCTCAGGGCGTTTTTCTTTTCCGGCCGATTGAAGGTCAGCCAGGCGATGCCGATGTTTTCGTCGATGTTGGCGGTGATTTGTTTCAGGTCGGACATTTAACTTCTCCGTGGGTTTAGTTTCGTTCAAATCGTTCAATAAGTTCAAGCCGTTCAAATCGTCGGTCGAATGCTAAACTGCCATTTCGAGATGAAGCCGAGAAATATTTTCGCATAGATCTCTCACTTCGTTCGAGATGACAGCATTGGCAATGACGACTTTCTATTAAGCGAACCGGTAAAAATTTTTGGCGTTGCCGGCGAGGATTTTTTGCTTGGTCTGGTCCGAGATGTCTTTGCGTTTGACCACCTGGCTGACGCTGTGCGGCCACTCCATGTCCCAGTGGGGATAATCCGACGCGTACATCATGCACTCGTCGCCGAACTGTTCGATGACCAACGGCAGCGCCGACTCTTCGCCTTCGCAGGTGAAGTAGCAGCGGTGGTCTTTGATGTACTCGCTGGGGAGCATTTTGAGCGGCTCCATCTCGGCTTTTCTAATCAAATATTTCTCGTCGAAGCGCTCCATCCAATAGGGCAGAAAGCCGACGCCGGCTTCGAGAAAGCCGACTTTGAGCTTGGGGAAACGGTCGAGCACGCCGTTGGAGATGACTCGAGACCACCGACAGCATCTGTTCGAACGGGTGCGAAGTCATGTGCACGCCGATGTATTTATGAAAACGGGTGTTGCCGACGGCGACTTGGGCGGTGGCGTGAAAGCCGATGGGCACGCCAAGGTCCTGCGCCGCGGCGTAGATCGGGTCGAACTGCGGCTGGCCCAAGTCGAGGCCTTGCTGCACGTAGGTCGGCATCATGACGCCGACGGCGCCTTTCTCGGTGACGGCGCGGCGGACTTCTTTCGCCGCTTCAGCCACGACTTGCGGCGCGATCACGGCGGCGTACTTGACGCGACCGCCGCTTTGTTTGCAGAAATCGGCAGCCCAGTCGTTGTAGGCTTTGGCCAGTTCCACGGCGAGGTCGAGTTCGCGCACGAGTCCGATGGCCAGCGCGTTACTGGGATAGGCGACCGCGTCGCCGATCTTTTCGACGTCGAGGTCTTGGCAATACTCGGCCGGGTTGGCCGGCTTTCTGCCGGTGGTGTCATTCAAAAAAATGTCCCAACCGAAGGATGGAAAATACGGCCCGCTGCGGATGCGAAACTTTTCCGGCAGGTATTGTTTATAAGCCGCGCCGTCCAAGTGATGGGCGTCGGCGTCGATGATGGTGAACTCCACGGTCAAACCTCCAAGCAAAATGAGAAATGCCTTCGACGTTACGAGTTCGTTCAAGTTCAAACGTTCAAACTCAACCCGAAACGACTAAACTAGTCTTGTAACCCGTGGCGCTGGGCGAGCTTGAGAAAAACCGAGCCCACGACCACCGTGCCCATGGCGATGACTAGACTGAAGGCGGCGAGTTCGCCAACATGTCCGTTGTCCCATAGTTCCCAAATCGTTACCGCGACCACTTGTGAGCCCGGGGAATAAAGCAACAAAGCGATGGAAAGTTCTCTGAACGTGATCAGGAAAATATAGATCCAGCCGGCGAGCAAGGCCGGCATGATCAGCGGCACGACCACATGGCGCACCATCTGGAACCAACTGGCGCCGCTGGCCATGGCGCCTTCTTCGAGTTCTTTGTGCAGGCTCAAAAGCGCGGAGTGGCTGAAGCGAATGCCATAGGGCAGATAGCGCGCGATGAAAGCGAGCACGAGTATCCAGATGGTGCCGTACACGGGAACCGGCAGCCAGAGGTACATTTTCAAGATCGCGATGCCCATGACGATGCCGGGAAAGACCAGGGGCAACATTGCCATCTGATCGAGCACCCAGCGCGCTTTGATCGAGGCGCGGACGACCAGCCAGGCGGCAAAGAAGGTGACGATGATGGCGATGGTCGCCGAGGTGACGCTTACGGTCAAACTATTCATCACCGAACGGACGATGCTGCTGTCGGAGAAGGCGCTGCGATAGTTATTCAAACTGAGCAGTCGAGACCGCTTTCCACGACGGCGCTTGGGCGAAGGGCAAGAATGACGACCATGTGATCGCCATGATCGGGAAAAATTGCAGCGCCGGCAAAACCAGCATGAGCAAGCCGCCCACCCAGCGCCACTTGCCCAGGTCGAAGCGGTGCGGCCGATAAGCTTTGCCGCTGATGGTGGTGAATTTATAAGTTTTGCTGGTGACGCGGTAGTAAGGAATGAGGCCGAGGCCGACCAGGCCGATGAGAATGATGGAATACGCGCTGGCTTCGCCGTATTTAGGAATCAAGCCGCCTTTGATTTGCAAATAAATTTTCGTGGTAAAAACTTCGACGCCGGCGGGAATGCCGATCAGCGCGGGAATCTCGAAGGCCTCCAGTGAACGGATAAAAGTCAGAATCAACACCGCCAGGACGCTCGGCATGGCGAGCGGGAAGGTGACCTTTCTAAAAACCTGCCAACCGGTGCTGCCGGCGGTGGTGGCGGCTTCTTCCAGGGAGGGGTCCATGGACCGAAACGGTGTCGACATCAACAAGAAGACGATGGGTATCCAAAGAAAGCTCTCGACCAAAATCATCCCTTGCATTGAAAAGATGTTGAGCAGGGGCCCGCCGGTAATCGGTGCGACGAACGAATTGAGGATACCGGCTTTAGGCCCAAGCAACATGATCCAGCCGACGACTTTGATGATTCCTGGAATGGCGAAGGAGACATAGGCGGTGATGTAGGCCACGGTGCGAAACGGCGCGTTGGAACGTTCGGCGAGCCAGGCGAGCAGGGTGCCGTAACAGATCGCGATGCCCGCGCTACCGATGGAAAATATCATCGAGTTGGTGAACAAGACTCCGACATCGCCGAGGGAGTCGACGATGTTGGCGAAATGCTGAATCGTGAAGCTGCCGGCCTGCAACCCTCGGTCGGTGACTAGACTCGTATGCAGGATGAAAAAGAACGGCGGCAGCACCAAATAAGCCAGCGTCACGCCAGTGAGCAGAAACATGATCTGGGCTGGATTACGCATCATTAACGCAAACATAAATTCACCCCTTTCAAATCGGCAAGTCCGGTCTCCTGGCCACAGCCGCTCAGCAGTCCTTGGGCTGGGAGATATATATTACAATTCGACGGCGTAAGACAATTGGCGTCGGGAAAGTTAGGCGTAAATAGTTAGGAGTGAGGAGGGAGGCCGGAGTCGGCCTTGAGCGACTGCGAACTGCTTACTTCTGACTACTCACTCCTCACCCTCTTACGCCCAGGGGCCGATGTACGGTTCGCCGGTGTAGGTGTCGGATAGCGGTTCGAGGATGTCCGGCCAGTGGTTCGGATCGACTTTGCGGCGCAATTCTTGCGGCCGCGGTTTGCCGTCCCAGCCCACCTGCTCCATGGAGTAGTAAAGCTCGAGGCAATGGCCGTCGGGATCGAAGGCGTAGGCGGCGTAGTCGATGCCCGGATGAAGTTCCGGCGGGATGATATCGGTCTCGACGCGCACGCCGTGGCCGCGCAGGAACTGCACCGCGTCTTGCAGCTGCCGGTAATTGGCCAATTGCAGGCCGAAGGACAGGTTCGACGTGGTTTCGCTCAGGCCGAGCTTTTTGCGCCATGATTTGGGGAAAATTCCCAGCGAATGATGTTCGTTGTTGCAGCGCAGGAAGGCGCATCGTTCGCCCTGCCAGTCCACTTCTTCGGTCAAGGTAAATCCCAGCACTTCCATGTGCCAGCGTTTGAGTCTCTCATAATCGTCGACGAACAGTTTCACCGGACCGACGCGAGTGATCTTGAAGGGTTGCGGCAGCAGGACGCCGTCGACGTTGTACTTAAGCGGCATCGCGCTGACGTAACGGGCGCCGTCGAGGACGGGGATGCCTTTGTTTATGTCCTCGGTGATGAGCTGGTAGTCCGGCAGCTGCGCTTCGCTGGGCGCGACCGCGGTGCCGTGGCGCATGGCGACTGGACGGGCGTAACCGTTCCAGCTGATCTGCTCGATGCCATAATAGAGTTCGAAGATCTGTTCGTCCGGCGCCCAGACGTAGAGGTGAAATTGCGAACCGCCGCCACCGGCACGCCCCTCGCGCATGACCTCGACGCCGATGTCATGAAAATATTTTGTCGCGCCGGCCATCTCGGCGACGCTTTGGACCTGCCAGGTGATTTGATTGATGTCGTTTTCTTCCCGGAAATGTTTGGCGTTATCGCCGGCGTATTGGCGCTGGTTGAATTTCTTTTTCTCGAACAGGGCGAACGAGTGATGATCGCCGGCGTGGCGGCCGAAATAACCTGCGCCGGCGGGCTCAGTGATAAAGAAGCCAAGCAAGTCGAAATAGAAACGCCGGCTGGCTTCTAAGTCGGCGGCGTTGAAACCGAAGTGACCGAGGCGGAGAATCTTAAACGGCCGGTCGAGGGCGACGCCGCCGACGTTGTATTTTGCTCCATTGATTTTCGCCATAGGTCTTTCTCCTCTATGAGCATTCGGCAGTCAATGAGTGATTACTTTACCGGCGCGCTGACTATCGCTTCGGGAGTATATGCCGACGCACCGGATCGACGACCTCACACCGTTGCGGCATCGAGATCGTGGCGCAGCCATAAGCTTTTATAGAAACTTGCCGGCCTGGCGTCAAACCCGACGAGTTGCCCAGGAAGCTTTCGCAGCCGGCTCCTCAGCTACGGCAGGCGCGCGAGATCGAGCAAAACGAGTCCATTGCGATTGAACACCGCCGCTTCTTGCTGCAGCGATGCGTTCATCAGATAGGCCTTATCTCGCACCGCTGCCAGTCGCGGGCCGATCCGCGAACGCCAGGGCGAGAAATATTCCGGCGGTCGTTTAGGATCGCTAAAGTGGTGCGTTTCGACCAACAGGTGGGTGACGCCAAACTGGTCTCGTAGCCGCCGCAGCGGCGCGGCGTCGACACTGAAGTAGGCTTCGAAGACGGCGTCCATGCGCTGGCGCATGGTTTCGACGAATTCAAGGTGGAGCACTTGGTGCAGTTGCGCGGTTAAGAAGGCGTTGCGCCGAGCGGCATATTCGATGTTCTTGATTTCGCCGTAGGGCCAACCGGCGACCAAGCTGTTTTTCGGCAGGGCAGCGATGGCTGCGAATAACGGCTGTGACGCCTTTGCCACCATGAAGCCTTTTTCAATCTCAACGTTGCCGCGCCCGCCGAAGGCGATGAGATAAACACCGATGATCGCCAGGAATGTGCAGTCGCGCAGTCTGCGGCGCTGTTTGGAATCTGCCGATGCGGCCGACAAGTAAATATAGCGACCAAGGAAAGATCAAAGTCACGATAAACGGCAACGAGAACATCAAGTAGCGGGTCGGTATATAAAGATAGGGCGCGGCTAGCCAGGCGACGACGTGCAGCAAAACGCAGACAATAAAAAATCCGAGCAAGCGGATTCCGGCGCCACGCTGATCGCTTTGCAAGACCCTGCGTAGACCCGCTGAGACGACGACTAAAATAGCCAATGCCGCGGCAGCCAACGCGGCGAGCAGCGTCACGGGGTCCAGGTTCTTGTGCAGGTTGACCCAGGGTGCGATGGCATCGCCGTGGCTATACAGAGGACCGAGATAGTACGACAGCGACTCTTGACCGAAAAGCGGATAGGGAAGCTGATCGTAGGGACGATAGTTCCCATCGGCCCCGGCTTCGGGATAGTTGACGGTATCGGCGGCAACCAGACGCCGGCCATAGGCGCCATGACCCAGCAATAACGGCACGAGGCAGCTCACGGTGAGAAGCCCAGCCGCTGCCAAAGTCGCCAGCCGCCGCCGCAGCGACCAGCGGGTAACGCTACTCTGTTTTGCAAAAAGCGGCAGGATGAGCCAACCGCTAAGGCAAATGCCGGCGATGCTGGCAACGATCGGATAGAGTAACGCGCCGAGTATCGCCATTAGGCCAAGCAGCCGCGGGCGATCGCGCACCAGGGCGTAAAGAGTGATCGCGATCAAGGGATAACCGTACATCCGCGGTGCCCCGCCGATGAATCCCAGGCCGATAAAAATCCATGCGCTGATAGTCAACGCCATGACCGCGAAACTGAGCGCGGCCCCGCCCAACAGCCATCCGATGCGCCCCATGACGGCGACAAAGAGGCCGTAGGCTGCGTACATCAAGACCAATTGAACGTCGCGCACGTCGGCAAACCGGGCGCCGAGCGCGAGCGAGGCTTTGTATAGCGGCGGGCAGATGGCGTTGAGAAAGTATTCTTTTATGTAGGTCGTCGGTACCGGGTCGTTGGCGTCGAACTTGAAAAAGGCCGGGATGTACTGCACAGCGTCGAACGGCACGAAGTAAGGATCGCGGGCGATTTTCCAATGGTGCTGGATGCCGGGGCCAAAGAGAAAACCCAGCGACAAGAGGACGAGGAGTAATTTGCCGCAGGCAGGTATGTGCAATGGTGTTCCTCGGAAATGTCCAAAGCGAGTTGCGTCAATGATTAGGTCATTCTCCGCTACCTAATTTTCATGGTCAAGCCGCCGCCAACGACTCACTCTAGCCAGCCGATGGCGAAGTTGCCTAAGATCGCGCAGCAAAATTGCTGGCGCTGTCGGATGTCGCGGTTGCACGCGACAACGAACTTTGGGATATGATTGGGGGCTGTAAGCTAGGAGCCGACATCATAACCACGAGAAGGGAAGCTGCGAAATCATGGCACAAGCAGGGAACAATAATTGGGATCTCGAAGCCGACGTCATCGTCATCGGCTCAGGCGCGGCGGGCTTGCCGGCGGCGATCAAAGCCGTTGACAATGGCGCATCGGTGATCGTGGTCGAGGCGAATTACGACGTCGGCGGCCACGCGATTCTCAGCGGCGGCCATATGGCCCTGGGCGGCGGCACCAGCGCGCAGAAGAAATATAATATTCCCGACTCGCCGGACACGGTGTTCTCCGATCTCACCGATTGGTCTATCGTTCAACCCAATGGCACGCCGGACTTTCGCTACAACGACCGGGCGGTGATGCGCGCCTTCGCCGATCACTGTGCCACGGCGTTCGAGTTTTTACTGGCCAATGGCGTCGAGTTCGCCGATAAGGCGCCGGACAATCAAGGCGCGTCAACCACCGGCAACTCGGCGCCGCGGGAAAATCATGCGATTTGGAGCAAAGGCGCGGGGCTGGAGAGCCCCAACGCGGCCAACGGCACCAGCGTGATCCGGCCACTGGAGGCGAGCGCGCGGGCCAAGGGCGTCAAGTTTTTGCTCAATTACAAAATGACCAGCCTGATTCGCGAGCCGTCGTCAGAGAAAAATCCCGGCCACGTGATCGGCATCGACGCGCAGTACAACCCGCATATCATGCCGGGCGCGACCGCGCCGCTAAAGAGTTTTCGCTCCGAAGGCAACATCGACAGCAGCAAACCGACGATGAAATTGCGCGCGCACAAGGCCGTCATCGTCGCCACCGGCGGCAGCACCAGCGACGTAAATTTCCGCCGCATGTTCGATCCGCGCTTGACGCCGGAGTTTCAGGTTGGCGGCGAGCCGTACAGTTACCAAGACGCCAGCGGTGAACTCGCCGCCATGGCCGTCGGCGCTTCGCTGTGGGGGTTGGTCCATCAGGCGCTGGAGAACGGCGCGACCATGCGCTCCCAGCGCGCCCTGGCGACCAAATATAACTACACGACCTGGAAACTTGAGAGTCCGATCTTCCCGTTGGTGAAGTCAACGGGTTTCAACGTCAAAGACTGGCAGGATTTGATTCTCGTCAACCAAGTCGGCCAGCGGTTCTACGACGAGACCAAGGGCGATCCGCCGCACGGCAACCATGGACATGCAATATCCGGATTGCACGCCGAACGATTATCGCAACGCGGAAAACGTCAAGTACAATCCAACCCGATACAATTTTGTCAACGCGGCGTTGGCGATGAACGCATACTCCGAGCCGCCGGATTACTGTCCCGGGCCGCAGTGGGCGATCTTCGACGCCGACGCGGTGGAGCGCGAAGGCTGGAAGGTGGTGCCGCCCTACGTCGATCCCGATGGTTATTTTTTCTCCGGTAACACCCTCGGTGAACTCGCTGCCGCGATCAAGAATGAATATCAAGCCAAGCCGATGAGGGGGGAAGTTTTGCAAGCGACCGTCGAGCGTTACAACTCTTTCGTCGACGCGGGTGTCGATGCCGACTTCGGCAAGCCCGCGCCCAAGTACAAAATCCAAAAGCCGCCGTTCTACGCCGCCTGGGGTACGGTGATCGTCCATGATACCCGCGCCGGTTTGCGCATCAACGCGCGCTGCCAAGTGGTCGACATGAGCGGGCAAGTGATTCCCGGACTTTACTGCGCCGGTGAATCGGCCGGCGGTTTCAATCAGCATGGCATGGGCCGCTGCGTCACCCAGGGTTATATTTGCGGCAGCGACGCGGCGAAGCTGCCGCGACGTTAGAAGATCGTTAGGGGTGAGGCGTCAGGGGTTAGGGGTTCCGGACGCCTCACCCTCACCCCTCACCCCTCACGATTCACGGTTTCGTCGCGGAGTGAACACCTTCGGTCATGAAGTCGAAAATCGAAAGGAAGATGAAGATGTCACGCAATCAAATTCGCCTGGAGTTCGAGAGCAAAACCAGTTTCGCCGGCGGCAAGTCGTTCGGCGCCGTCGGGCCCTATGAGCGGCTGCTCGGCATGGTCCATTTCGCCATCGATCCCGATGAAAAAGATCTGCCGTTTGTTTGCGATCTCGAATTCGCGCCGCGCAATGCTGACGGCTTGGTCGAGTTCAAAGCGGTGATCGATCTGGTCAAGCCGGTGGACATGAGCAAAAGCAATGGCAAGTTGCTATTCGATTTTTCCAATCGCGGCGGGCGCGGCGCGTTCACGCGCTTGAACGACGGCGGCGGCGACTATACGAAAGAAAATTGCGCCGGCAACGGTTTTCTCAATCGCCAAGGTTACGCGGTGGTCACGGTGGGCTGGCAAGGCGATTTGGTTTATAGCGGCAGCAATGTCGTCGCATTCGTGCCGGAAGCGCGCCAGAACGGCCAGCCATTGCGCGGCAAAGTGCGCCAGGAATTTATTTCCGACAGAAAGGGAGTCCTTTCGATGCCGGTCAGCGGCGCGGCCAACATTCAATGCTACCCGGTGCTCAATCGCGCCACCGCGACGCTCACCCTTCGGGAAAAAGAAGCCGACCCTCGGGTGGCGGTTCCGGCGAGCGAATGGGATTTAGCCAAGGCCAAGGAGGTCGACGGTAAGATCGAGCTCAAACCTTCGAACGTCGATCTTTACATCAAGGGTGGATTCAAGACCGGCTGGATTTACGAATTGATCTACGACACCGAAGGCTCGCGCGTCATGGGGCTCGGCTTCCTCGGTCTGCGCGATGTGGTTTCTTTCTTACACCATGGCAGTAAAGATGCCGCCGGTGTGGCCAATCCGCTCGCCGGCGCGATCGACAAGGTCTATGGTTACGGCGCATCGCTGGCCGGCCGGGTGGTGCGCGAGTTCGTATACGAAGGCTGGAATCGCGACGCCGAGGGGCGCAGAGTTTTCGACGCGGTGCAAACCCATACCGGCATCGGCCGTTTGTATTGCAACATGCGCTTCGCCCAGATCGGCCGCTATCCGCGCCAGCATGAAGAACATTCCTATCCGTCGGAGCGCTACCCATTTAACTTTGCGGCGATTCCCGACCCATTTACCGGCAAAACAGACGCGGTGCTCAAGCGTCCCGACAGCGATCCGTTGCTGGTTCACTGTCATACCTCAAGCGAGTATTGGGAACGGCATGGCTCGATGACCCACACCGATCCGCGCGACGGCAGCGACGCTGAGATTCCCGCCAACGTGCGCATGTACATGCTCGCGGGCTCGCCCCACGCGGCGATCGCCGCCGACAATCCCAAATGGGTCGGTCAACTGCCGCCGAGCAATTTTTCACCGCAGCCGTTCCTGCGCGCCTGTTTCGTTCTCATGGACCGCTGGGCGAGCGCCGGCGTGGCGCCGCCGCCCAACCGCGTGCCGCGACGTTCAGAGGGACAGTTGGTGTCGCCTAAAGAAGCGCTCAAGCGGTTTCCAAAAATCCCCGGCGTCAATCTGCCCGCCACGCCAAGCCGCTTGCCGCTATGGAACTACGGTCCCGACTTCGATGAGCGCGGCATCATGAGTATTTTCCCGCCTGAGGCGGTGCCGGGCAAAGAGTATCCGATCCAAGTACCGCAGGTGGACGCCGACGGCAACGACTTGGGCGGCGTGCGCTACCCGGACATGCAGGCGCCGATCGCGACGTATATCGGCTGGGCGCTACGCAAAGCCGGCTTCGCCGAAGGCGAGCTGATGATGACCAACGGTTGTTTGAAGGCCTTTGCGCGCACCAAAGCCGAACGCGAAAAAATCGGCGATCCACGCTTGTCGATCGCAGAGCGCTATCCGAGCCATCAGGCCTATGTCGACATCGTCAAACGCGCCGTCGATGAATTGGTCAAGGAAGGTTTCCTGCTGCCGGAAGACGGCGAAGACTACGTCGCAGCCGCCCAGCGGAAGAACCCGCTGGACCCGGCGGTGACGATCGAGCCGTTGGTGACGGCAGGCAGGGAGGATTAAAAGCAATGCGAAGAATCGTAGAACAATCTCCGTTAAACTCTGCAGAAGCATGACTTTGACCGGAGATCTGGACGAAGCCTTAGCCGAACTGCCCGAGGCGATCAATCGCAATGTGCTGGAGTTTATCCGGGGGCACTAGGCGACAGGGACGTGAAGTTTGTCATTCTGGCCGCATCGGTTGCATCTTGCTCGGGTTCAAAGCGTGATGAGCGATCTCGTGCAGTTCGCTCGCCGGCAGATAACAGCGAGAGAAGAAAGAGGAGGCCATTTGTGATTACTCATGGAGCGGGCGTTAAAATAACCGCTTTGGGCGCGCTCTTAGTGTCCGCAGTGCTCTCAGCCGATCGCGGTTTCGCCCAAGCGTCATTTTATCAGGGGAAAACCATAACCGTCGTCGCCGGTACCGCGCCGGGAGGAATCGGCGATGGCCGAGTAAAGTCGCTGATTCCGTATCTGCGCAAATACATCCCGGGCAGTCCGGCGATCGTGGTCGAATACATGGACGGCGGCGGTGGTCGCCAGGTAGGCAACCATATGGCTCGCAACGCCCGGCCGGACGGGCTCACCATCGGCGCATTCAGCAGCAGCGTGATCTCACTGAATATTCTGCGCGAAAGCGGCGTGATGTACGACATCGATAAATTTTTCTACCTCGGCTCGCCGGAAAGCACCAGCCACCTGGTGTTCTATACCAGAAAGGAAGCGGGTCTGAGCAATTTGGAGAAACTCCGAGCCACATCAGGAGTCAGAGTCGGTGCTCGGCCGGTTGGGCACAGCGCCTACGTCGCGGCCCGTTTATTTGCCTATTATCTCGGTTTAAAAGACAGCAAGTTCATCCCGGGCTACGCGGCTCCGGAGCTAGACGTTGCCCTGCTGCGCGGCGAGGTCGATGCCAGAGCGAACACCTCGGCGTCGGTCTGGCAGCGCAATCCCGATTGGCTAGAAAAAGGTTTGATGGATTTTCACGCCGCGTTGGAGGTTCCCAAGGGAATCAAGCCTCCCCGCTTCGGCCATATCCCTGAGATCGAGAGCTTCGCCAAATCTGAAAAAGAGATCAAGCTTCTCACCATGGCGCGAACCTTCAGACTGACGGGCTCGCCCTACGTCATGCCTCCGGGAACGCCTAAAGATCGCGTGGAGATTGTCCAAGAGGCGATGCGCAAGGCGCTTAAAGATGGCGATTTTCAGCGCGAATACCGTAAGATCGTCGGTGAGGACGCCGATCCCCTGATGCCCGAGGAATTGGCCAAGGCCATTCGCGACACCCCACGGGACGCTGAATTGATCGAGATGTTCAAAACCCTCTCGGGCCCCGCGCCGCTGCCGGCGCGCTAAACCCGCAAGTGAAGATTAGGAAGCAAATCTTTTTCCGCGAGCATATCGGCGCTTGGGCGCACGCTGGCGCCATTGAAATTGATCTGATCCCTCGATGCTTGTCTCGCATTGGCTGGCACTTCGACTTGAGTCGGTATTCACATCCCAGCGGTTTCAAGTTGACATAACGCGAACCTATCGAATACGGTTTGACCCACAGATGAGGATAGGTTGCCAGTCGGTTTTCTGAATTAGCTGCTCGCGAGTCTGAAACACCGGCTTGCATGGTCTGCGGCCCCGATTGCCGCTTGATCAGGAATTCACACCCCACGAGAGGTCGGTCATGAAAAAGACAACGAAAGCCAAACGATCCACCGCTGCCACACGGAAGCCCGCAACTCGCGCCGCCGCGGCCGTCGAGGTCGAACGACGAGTCTCGGCGCTCGACTGGAAGGAACTCGCGACCGGTTTGGGCGGCGCGACCCGCGGCACAGGCGGCATATCAGAGAACGACCTGAGGGATTACTTCGGCGCCGAGGAATTCGAGCGGCTTCAGCAGCTCGCCGGATTCAGTCAGACCGTGCGGTCGCGCTCGGCGCCGCTCGGCAACGTGATCTTTCTCCACGGCATCACCGGCTCGGACCTGGGCGTTGCCGCCGGTTCGGGAGAGCCGGACGAAGTCTGGGTGAACTTTTTCCGCCTGATCAACGGCCGCATCGAACGCCTCAAGCTCGCCGCGGACGGCGCCAAGGAAGCGGACCGCACTTGGCGAGTCGTGCCGATGGGGGTGAATAAGCGCTACTACGCCCGCGCCGTGCTCGCCCTCGGCGGCCGCTGGAACGTCACGCCCTTCGCCTACGACTGGCGCAAAGACATCGACGACTCTTCGAACGAGCTCGCTAAGCTCATCCGCCGCGACTTTCAGGGCAAGCCCGTGCATCTCGTCGCCCACTCGATGGGCGGGCTGGTCTGCCGCAATTTTATCCGGCTGCACCAGGATCTTTGGGAGGCCATGAAAGACCCTGGGCTCGTGCGCGGCGGGCGCCTGATCATGCTCGGCACACCGAACTACGGCTCGTTCGCCATCCCGCAGGTAATCACCGGGCAGGACAAGATGATCAGCCTGCTCGCCACGCTCGACGTGAGGCACGATCTGGGCGAACTCCTCGAGGTTACCAACTCGTTCGTCGGCAGTTACATGATGCTTCCGGCCCCGGCGAAGCTGACTCCCGCGCTCCAGAAGCTGTATCGCGGCGAAACCTGGGGTGAGAGCACAGGGCTGGTGTCGCAGCGCCACCTCGACCGCTCCTATCAGTTCCATCACGATCTCGAGGCTGCTGCGCCGACTATCGACCCGACGCGCATGATCTACGTCGCAGGATGCCGGCAGGCGACACTGTCCGGGTTGAAGATCGCCAGCCGCGGCGACTTCGATTACGAGTTGACCTACGCCGGCGACGGGCGGGTGCCGCACGACCTCGGCCTGCTGGAGAACGTGCCGACCTACTACGTCGACGAAGCGCATGGCGATCTTGCGCGCAACGAATCGGTCATCGCCGCCGTCGATGAGTTGCTCGAAAGAGGCCAGACGGCGACGCTCGGGACACAGGTGCTGCGCGCGGTGAAACGCGCGGCGCCGACGATGCGCGACTACCGTACACCTGAGGATAAGCAGCTTATCGAGGATCTCGGGCGGCTCGCGCGCAAGGCCGAGGCAACTCACCAGGCTGTTCGCGGCGCCGGTGCGCGCGCCGACGAGACCGAACGTGCCGCGCTGCGCGCCACCTTCACCGACGAAGAGGCGCGCTTCGCCGAAGACGCAATCGTCAAGGCTGCGCTCGGCGGCCGCGGCCGCCCGGCGCAGCAGATAGCGGTGCAACCGATGTCGCCGGCGGTGCGCGCTCAGATCAAGCCAATCAACGTCACCCTGCTCAAGGGCGACATCACCGAGGTCGAGGCACCGCTTGTCGTCGTCGGCCATTACAAGGGCGTGCCGCCGACGCGCGCGGTCGGCGCCATCGACCATAAACTCGGCGGCTGGATCGAGCGTGCCGGGCGCCTGGGCATGATCGGCGGGAACCTCGGCGAGACGTTCTTCGTGCCGAACGTCGCCAATGCGTTAAAGGCCGGAGGCGCGGTCCTCGCAGGCATGGGCGAGTTCGGCAAGTTCACGCGTGATGACCTGGTGCTCCTCATGTCGAACGTGACCATAGGCGTATCGGCTCTCGGCCTGAAGGGCTACGCCAGCGTGCTGATCGGTTCCGGTGAAGGCAACCTCGACCGCGAGAGCGCGCTCAAGGCTTTTCTCGAGGGCGTCGCTGCCGGCGCCGAGCGCTTCGAGAAGGAGTCCGACGGCAGACTGGCGGCGTCTCGGTCGCTGACGATCGTCGAGAAGTACGACGCCCCGTTCAAGAGCCTGGAAGAGCAGCTTCGGCGGCTGGCAGGACCCCAATCCTCAAGGGCGGGTAAAGAGCGGACAAGCGGCCGCAAGTCCGCGCGCCCGCAAGGCAAGGCGTCGCGCATCGACGAGGCGGAGGCGAACGCGCCGATCACGCTCACCGTCAAAAAGGGCGCGCGCTCGGCGGCCAAGCCGGCGCAGCGCGACAGAGCCGGGAAAAGGGCCGACGTTCCATCGAGCCTGGATGAAGTGCGGCTCACCGTCGAGCAGTTGAAGGAGGGCACGTTCCGCTTCTCGGCTCTCGCGGAGACGGCCGTCGTGCCGGTGCGCGAGGTCGAGATCAACGCGACATTCGCCAGGGGCGCCGCCGACCGGTTGATGAGCTCGACGACGCGCGACGAGCAGATCAAGTTCGGCGAGCTGCTCTACACCTACCTGGTGCCGGAAGACTTTCACCGGATGATCGATAGCGGCAAACCGCTCAAGCTCATCCTCGACCGCAGCACCGCCTCGTATCCTTGGGAGATGGCATGCTTCCGCAGCGCGCAGAATCCGAATCGCGTCTCGAGCCTCGGCGTCGACCTGCGCGTGACACGCCAGTTCCGCACGCTGCTTTCGAGCGCGCCGGGCATGAAGCCGGTGCTCAACCGCAACCTCAAGGTGCTGATCATCGCCGACCCTGCGCGGGAGCCGGACTACCAGCTACCGGGCGCGCGCCGCGAGGGACGCGAGGTGGCGAGCGTCTTCCGCAACTTCCCGGCGAAGCAGCACGGGATCTTTATCGAGGTCGATGAACATATCGGCCCCGATCAATGCGACCCGGTCGAGATCCTGGCGCTGCTGCTCTCCGGAGCATTCGATATCGTGCATTACGCCGGTCACGGCGGCTATGACAAGGACAACCCGGCCGGAAGCGGCTGGATCTTCGGCAAGGACTGCGTCCTGTCCGCGCGGGAGATCTTCCGCGCGCGCAAGGTGCCGCGGCTGGTGTTCGCCAACGCCTGCTTCTCGGCAGTCACGACCCAGGGGCGGGCACTGTCCGCCGACGAGCAGTCGAAAGGGCTCGCAAGCATCGCTCAGGCGTTCTTCGAGCGTGGCGTGAGCAACTACATCGGCAGCGGCTGGCCGGTCAATGACGACCAGGCGACGACGCTCGCGCGAACGTTCTACGACGGCCTGCTGAAAGGAAAGCCAATCTGCGACGCTCTCAAGGCGGGGCGCGCGGAGATCGGCGGCTACGGCGATACCTGGGGTGCGTACCAGCACTATGGCAATCCGAACGACGTCGTGATCAAGGCCGACAAGTAGCGCGACGGCAGGTTGTCTAGAGCGATTATTGATCACCAGCTGATGCGTGAGAAGTAGAGACTCTGCGGCGACGGCTGATACGCCACCTGTCATTTTTCAGCATTTTTCAGGGTCAAGCTTTTCAATACAAGCCGTGCGCGTTGGCGCACGGGCCCGGGTGTGGGGCGCACCATATACGACCGCGTGATTTGCTACTCAGCGTGCGACTATTTGAATGCG
This sequence comes from uncultured delta proteobacterium, assembly GCA_963847445.1. GTDB lineage: Bacteria > Desulfobacterota > Binatia > UBA9968 > UBA9968 > DP-20. Next base: position 128,558 of record CAWJZV010000008.1, read on the forward strand.
CCAATCCCGGGTGTTTTAACTTCGAGTTTGGCGAGGGCACCGCGTGTCGTGAGATACAGGGTGCGAAAGTCCGGTCCGCCGAAAGCGAGGTTGCGAACTATCTCCGGCATCCGGAGGATGCCGATGACCTCACCCGATGGAGCGATAACCCAGATGCCGCCGGAGCCGACGCAAAACACTCGACCTTTGGTGTCGACCTTCATGCCGTCGGGAACGCCGGGAGCCGCCGAGGACATATCACAGAACACGCGGTTGTTGCTCAGGATCCCGTCCGGGGCCACGTCGAACGCGCGGATGCGCCGATGATTACAAACCTCGCCACGCTCGCGCCTCCTGGAAGCAGCGCTCGTCGAGCCGGCTAATCGCGACGTACAGCACCGACTCATCGGGAGAGAACGCCAGCCCATTGGGGTACTCACACTCGTCGGTGGCCAGGTGCACGTGGCCCGTCGGATCGATGCGAAATACGCCGGAAAATCCGATCTCGCGCAGCTCTGCTGGAAGGCGCAGCCCGGGGTCGGTGAAAAAGATGGTGCCGTCGGAGCGGCACACCACATCGTTCGGTTTATTGAACCGTTTGCCTTGCCAGCGCTCGGCAATGGCCGTGACCGTGCCATCTGCCGCCATCCGGGTAATGCGCCGGTGATCGGCGCCTTCGCACATGATGAGACGGCCCTGGCGATCGAGCGTGCAGCCGTTGCCCTCGCCGGTATTTTCCCGCACTACGGTTATTGCACCGTTGGGGTCCCAGCGCAGCAGCCGGTTCCCCTCTAGATCGACAAAGGTAACATAACCCTCGGCATGCCAGAGCGGCCCTTCGGCGCGGCCCCAGCCAGTGGCAAGCTGAGTCGGTTCTGTGGATGCGAATATGTCGGACAGGTTCTCAGCCATCGTACACCTCCTTGATTTCCATGAGCGGTAATGAACAGTGCGGACATCGCGAAGATGCTGCTTGTTCTCGCGTAGACGGACTTCGGGGCACTACTTTTGCTCCAGGCAACAGCGAAAAATCGACAAACTTCTGCGGGTCGAGATCGGCAGGGATCCGCGCTGTGGCTCGCGCGCGGCAGCAAAAAGCTCATTGCCAGCAATAGGACGATCGATGGCAATTGTCGTTTCATGCTTTGACTCCTTCACACGATGGCTGTCCACTTATGATTGGTCAGGGATAGAAGTGTCCTCAGCCTGCGCTGGCGATCTTAATCAAGGGCGAGAGCGCCCGTCAAACTCGTGAGGCGCTTTTGCGCGCCAACCACATGGGCGATAAGCGTTCGATGCCTTGTCGGCGAGCAACCGTGGTTTTGAATTTGGCGACAATTGTTGACAGCCAGCAACGCCGCTCTTAGAGTGGGCACCGGCTCCTATGCTGTGACTTTAGCTATAATGACAAAGGCATTATTAACATTTCTCCTTACCCTCTCCATCAGCGGCAGCAGCTTTGCTGCGGATGCTAAGCCGTCGTGGCGCATCGAATGGGACAAGACCGTGGCGGCAGCGGAGAAGGAGGGCACGGTTTCGATTTACATATTCGAAGCCGGGCCGCTCACCGAAGAAACCGTGCTTGCCTTCGAGCGCGCCTATCCGAAGATTAAAGTTAACCAATTGCGCGGCCGCGGCAACGATCTCGGTCCGCGCATCGTCGCCGAGCGGCGCGCCGGCAAATATCTGGTCGATCTCTTCGCCGGTGGCAAAGGGACCGCGTTGGGCACCCTTTACGTCGGCAAACTGCTGGATCCAATCAAGCCGCTTTTGCTGCTTCCGGATGTCCTGGATGAAACCGAAATGGTGGCGCCGCGAACATAAATACGTCGATCCGGAGAATAAATATATTTTCGCTTACATCGGCAACGCCGGCGGTGTCGAGATCAATTACAATTCTACTTCGGTCAACCCCAAGGAGTTTACATCCTATTGGGATCTGACCCAGCCCAAGTGGAAAGGCAAAATCGCCGCCACCGACCCGCGTTCCCGCGGCATGGACAACCCGGTGCTGTTTTTCTACTACCATGCCAAACTTGGACCCGAGTTCATTCGCAAACTTTACGGCGACATGGAAGTCGCGATCGCGCGCGACTATCGGCAGCCGGTGGATTGGCTGGCATCTGGAAGGTACGCCCTCTGTATCCCCTGTGTTTCGGACGAAATGGACAAGGCGATGGATCAAGGTCTGCCGGTGGGGCAAATTCTCCGGCTTAAGGAAGGCGGCACCCTGAGTTCTTCCGGTGGGACGCTGACGTTGCTGCAAAATGCGCCCCATCCCAATGCGGCGAAAGTATTCGTCAACTGGCTGTTGTCGCGGGAAGGACAAACCGTGGTGCAAAAAGGCCGCAAGGGGCGCACGCGCACCGCGTCCAATTCGCTGCGAATCGATATTGCCAAGAACGATCTGCCGGAAGAAGTTCAACGCCGAGAGGGCGTCGACTACTTCGATGCCGACGATGATAACTTCGCCGACCGCCGACCGGCGGACAAGTTGTTCAATGAAATTTTTGGCAAGACGAGTAAATAAACCGCGAGCGAAACTCGGAATAACTCTCGCAAAGGCGCCAAGCTCGCAAAGTTCGGAACATTACGGTGAAAATAAATCGTAAGACTTTTTTATCCTCTCCGTGTGAACTTCGCGCCTTTGCGCCTTTGCGGGAGAAATATCCGATTCCGGTAAATTACATTTGGGAGAATGCCATGACCAAGATCGTCGGGCGAAGTGGGTTACTCACATTGGTTCTCGCGCTGCTGGTGTTCCCATCGCAAGGCGTGGCGCAGGACAAGCCGCTGAAAAAAATCTATTGGGGCGTGTCGACATTGTCGCCGACCTTGTGGATCCCTTGGATCGCCAAGGAAGCGAAGATTTTTGACAAGAACGGCCTCGATGTCGAAGCAGTTTTGCTCAATGGCTCGGGGCGGACTTCGCAGGCCATGCTCTCGGGCAGTCTGTTCGCGGCGTCCGTCGCGCTGCCGCAGGTTATGTTAGCGGACTTGACCGGCGCCGATCTGGTCAACGTCGCCCACGGCATCGGCGTGCAGGCGAGCCGTCTGATGGTGCGGCCGGAGATTCGCAAGGTCGAAGATCTCAAGGGCAAGCGCATTGGTATTTCAAGTTTGGGTTCCGCCGGTGATCTATTGTTCGGTTACGTGCTGCGCAAATATGGCATCGACACTACCCGCGATGTCATTTGGTTGGCCGTCGGCAACACCGCGGAGCGGCTGCAGGCATTGATGGCCGGTACGGTCGATGCGGCGGACATGACTTACCCCGCCGACGTTGAGGCGGAGCGCAAAGGCTTTCGCCCCTTGCTGGATGCGCGCAAAGAAATTGTCTATCCGACCGCATCGGTGGTGACGCGGCGTAAGACCATTCGCGAAGAGCGCGACACGGTGATGCGCTTCGTGCGCTCGTTTGTCGAAGGCATCGCCTATCTCAAGCAGAACAAGGAATTCAGCAAAAAAGTCCTGACCAAATACATGCGCACGACCGATGCGGAATATCTCGAAGGTTCCTACAACATGTTCCGGGACGATTTTATTTCCGTGCCCTATCCGATCACCAAAAATCTCGAGGCGATCTATGAGATCGCGGCGTTTCGCCGCCCGGAGATTCGCACGCACAAACCCGAGGAGTTCGTCGACCCAAGCTTTGTCGCCGAGCTAGAGAAGAGCGGTTTCATCAAAAAGCTTTATGAGGGGAAGTAGGAGGGGAATGGCCGCATAGAACGCATAGAACGCAAAAGTTGGATAGGATCATTCACCACGAAGTGTCCGTGAGCTTGCGCGCCTATAGAGCATGAAAATGGTTGGCTTTCCCAGAACATGCCCCCTCCTCGATTCGGCGCACGCGGGAATCGGTTTGTTCTGCGCCGAATGCTGGATACCCACTTTCGCGGTATGACGGAACCCAGGTGCCCTTTCATTTTGAAGACCATCCCTACATGTAGTATGTAAGAGGACGAAGAGCACGAAGTTCGGAAGAAGATTTGAACCGCAAAGAGCGCAACAAAACGTAAGAGTAAATCCCAACGTAGGGCGCAGCATGCTGCGCCCTTTGTCAATTCGAACCTTCGTGTCCTTCGTGCCTTCGTGGTGAAAAATCTGCTTCTATAACAGCCTACAAAAACTTCTAGGGTGCCATTCAAGCGCCCTTGCGGCCGGTTTCCTTCAGTAGCTTGTCCCAGCGCTCGAGTTCTTTTTCGTATTTGTCCAGCGGCAGGTCGCGTTCGGGGCGCCATTTTTTGAAGCCGTAGTTTTTGGCGCCGTTGCCGTAGTGATATTTCTCTAGGATGCCTTGGCCTTCGGGGCCGAGCAGGTAGTCGGCGAGCAGCAACGCGGCGTGGGGATGGGGCGGTTGCGCGGCGATGGCGACGCCGCCGACGTTGGTCGGCACCACATCCATGGCGACCCATTCCACCGGCGCGCCTTTTTGCTGGGCGACGATGACATGGTTGCGAAAGATCGCCGCGCCGGCGAGGATTTCGCCCGATGCGATGAGATCGAGCAAGGCCGGCGGAATGATCGTGTGCAGGCTGATATCCTGGCCCTTCAATTTTTTCACCAGCTCCGGACCGTGGGTTTTTAGAATTCCTGCGATGGTTTTGTTACTGGTATCGTCGAGGGTGAGGCCCATTCTGCCCTTGAGAGCGGGATGGAGCAGTCCTTGGTAGTTTTTTGGCACGGCGTCTTTGGGCAGCAGGTTCTTGTTATAGCCGAAGCCGATGTAGGACTCGCGCGCGGTGCCCCAGAAGTATAGTCCGCGTTCGCCCTTGACCTTGGCGTCCTCGGGATAGGAGGCAAAATAAGGCGAGTGATAAGGCCGTAGCAGAAAAGCCTCGCGCTGGAACATTAAGTTGGATTCGGTGGTTTCGATGGTGTCGACGATGGCCCGTTTGGCCTTGGCTTCCTCGACCATGCGGTTGGTGATCTCGCCGCCGTTGGTGCGGTAAGCTTCGATTTTGACGCCGGCATATTTTGTCTCGAAGGCCTTGATCATGGCCTTGTAGGAGTCGCCGGCGAGGGACGTGTACCAGGTCGCTTTCCCTTCGGTCTTCGCGCCGGCGTAGAGCATCGCTTCGCGGTCTTTGCCGTTGTAGGTGACCAGCTCGGAGGCGGTCTGCGGCTTGCGCGGCTGAGCGTCGAGTTCGCCGGGCAATAGCACCGAATCGAGCGCTAGGACTGATAGGACGAATAATAAGACAAGCATCGTTGTGGTTCTCCTGCAAGACTCTTATCGTGCGCCGGCTCCGCTGACAAGCCGAGATTACTTCTATGCGCCGCGGCGGCTGATCTCTTTCAGCAGCTTTTCCCAGCGCTCCAGCTCCTTTTCGTACTTGTCGGTAGTGATGCCATGGTCGGGGCGCCATTTGTTGAAACCGAGTTTCTTCGCCGCGCTGCCATATTCATATTTTTCCAAGACCGCTTGTCCTTCACTGCCGAGGAGATAATCGGCCAGCAGCAAAGCGCCGTGCGGGTGCGGTGGTTGCACGGCGATGGCGGCGCCGCCGACATTGGTCGGCACGATGTCCATGGGTACCCATTCTACCGGCGCGCCTTTGCTGATCGCGTTCAATGTGTGGTTGCGAAAGATGCCGGGCGACGCCAGCACTTCACCGGAAGCGATCAATTCCAACAGCGCCGGCGGGATGATTGTATGCAGGGCGATTTCTTGCACCTTTAGTTTTTTGACAAACTCTTGGCCCTTGGTGCGCAGCATGGCGCCGATGACTTTATAGGCGGGATCGCTGACCGACACGCCCATGCGGCCTTTGAGCTCTGGATGGAGCAGACCGTCATAGTTTTTCGGCACGGCGCTTTTCGACAGGAGCTTCTTGTTGTAAGCAAAACCGATATAAGACTCCCGCGCGATGCCCCAGAAATATAATCCGCGCTCGCTTTTTTCCTTGGCGTCCTCCGGATAATTGGCGAAGTGCGGTGAGTGATAGGGACGCAAGAGAAAAGCGTCGCGCATGAACATCAAGTTGCCTTCGGTGGTTTCGACGGCATCGACGATGTAACGCTTGGCCTTCGACTCCTCCATCATGCGCACGGTCATGTCGGAGCCGGAGACGCGGTAGGCATCGAGCTTGACACCGGGATACCTGGCTTCAAAGGCTTTGGCCATGCCTTTATACGAGTCGCCGGAAAGCGACGTGTACCAGGTGACTTTGCCTTCGCTCTTGGCGCCGGCGTAGAGCAGGGCTTCGCGGTCTTTGCCGTTGTAAGTGACGAGCTCGGAGATAGTCTGCGGCTTGCGTTGGGCGAGCAGGTCGTTGGCGAAGAGGATCGATCCGACCGATAAGACGAATATTAGGAAGTGCATCGCGATAGGCTCCTTTGCTGCGTTAGTGTTGGCTGATTTCTCTAGCGAGTTTACCCCACTTTAAGCTGTCTTTCTCATAGTCTTCCGACGATCGACCTTGGTCTTGGTACCATCTTTTGAAGCCGTAGTCTGTTGCCGGTTGGCCGTAGTGAAACTTATCGAGAATCTTCGGCGCATCGGCAAGCAGGATAGGAAGGATGGACCAAAACCAGAGAGTGCATCGCGGAAGTCTCCTCTGCTGCGTCAACGTTGAGTGATTTCCTTGGCGAGCTTTTCCCACTTCTCGCTATCTTTCTCAAATTGTTCGAGGGAGCGGCCGAAGCCGGGATGCCAACGTTTGAACGGCAGATTGCTGGACGGATGACCGTATTGAAACTTCTCCAAGACCTTGCGCGCTTCGGCGCCGAGCAGAAAGTCGACAAACAGCGTCGCGGCGTGCGGGTGCGGCGGCTGGGCGCTGAGGCTGACGCATCCCGAGTTGGTCGGCACCAGCTCCATCGGCACCCAGCTCGCCGGCGAGCCGCGCTCGGCCGAGACCATGGCGTGATTTCTGTAAATATGAAACGACGCGCCGAGCTCGCCTGACGCCATCAGATCCACCAGCGCGGCGCTGCTGACGGTGTAAATGCGAATCTGCTGCGCTTTGAGTTTTTTGACGAAGGCTTCGCCCTTAAGTTTAATCATGGCGCCGATCATGCGCGCTGAACTTTCATTGAGCGTGATGCCCAGTTTCCCTTTCAACTGCGGATGGAGCAGGCCATCGAAACCTTTGGGCACAGCATCGGCAGGCACCTGATCCTTGCTAAAACCGAAGCCCATGTACGATTCGCGAAAGATCGTCCAGAAGGTTAGACCGGCATCGGCCTTCTCCTTGGCGTCGCTTGGGTAGGCGGCGAGCAGCGGCGAATTGTACGGCCGGGTGAGGCCGTAGGCCTTCGACACCATGGTGAAATCGTAGGTGGTTTCGAGCGCATCCATGGTCGGCCGGCGCGCCTTGGTTTCCTCCGACATGCGCGTGACCAGATCGCTGCCGCCGGCGCGAAACGCTTCGACGCGCACGCCCGGATATTTAGTTTCGAAGGCTCGCGCCAGCGTCTTGTACGAGTCGCCCGCCAGCGAGGTGTACCAGGTGATCACGCCTTCGCTCTTGGCGCCGGCATAGAGCAGCTGCTCGCGGTCCGCGCCCATGTAGGTGGAGATTTCCGACACGGTGGCGGGCTTGCGCGGCTGGGCGAAGAGTTGATTGGCGAAAAGCAGCGAAAAGACTACTAGACCGGATATCGCATGCAACATGATGGTGATCTCCTGTGCCTTTGCTGGCCGGTGGGGCTGGCAACGCGTATCTCTTCCGCCCGGATAGCATGGCGCATCGAAGCGAGTCAATGCGCAGGCGATCCTTCTTCCCAAAAGGGGGCGATCACCAACTTACCCGAATGGGGCTTGTGAGAAGTTTTCGTAGTTGTTATCGCTCTGACCGGATTGAGGAGCAGGAACGGTTAAGAAAAACGACCAACTCGAGGAGGAGTTTTATGAATAGGAAATTGGTTGCAGCGTTTGCGCTGGGGATATCACTCATCGTGAGTGGAACTGTTTTTGCGGACGACAAACGCAAGAAGGAAACTGTGCTTCATGCAAGCTTGCACGGCTTTCAGGAAGTTCCGTCAGTGTCGACGCCGGCACGCGGCGAGTTCCGTGCAAGAATCAACAAGGATGAATTGTCCATCGATTATGAGCTCACTTACGAGGGGCTACAGAACACGGTTACCCAAGCTCATATTCACTTTGGCCAGCGGGCCGTCAACGGCAGTATTGTTATCTGGCTATGCGGTACCGCGTCCAACCCTGGACCGGCTGGTACCCAGACTTGTCCTCAAACCGCGAAAGATCTCACCACCGTCAAGGGCACGATCACCGCGTCAAATGTGATAGCGTCGAGCCAGTTAAATCAAGAGATCCTGGCGGGAGAACTGGCGGAAGTCATCGCGGCGCTGCGTGCCGGGGTTGCTTACGCAAATGTTCACTCGACACCAAACACGACCGGTGGTGAAATCCGCGGGCAGATCAACCAAGGACGTAAGGACGACTAACATCGTCCCAATGCTGGTCTTATCGATAAAGCGGCGCTTCCACAAGTTGTCCGTGCAAGCGCCGCTTTTTTATCGATTAAAGTTGTTTACTTGCTTCCTTGCTCCATGTACTGGCGCAGGAAGCTCAATAGCTCCGGCGCTACTTGCGCGGCACGTTGAAAGGTTTTCTCTCCCTGTTCGCCGACCTCGAAGCGCGGATAAAAGCGCATGACTTTCTGCGATTCGGCGATGAAATCGGCGTCTTTCGATAGCGCTGTGACCGCTTGCTCGCAGCGTCGTCACCGCTTCCGGCGGCGAGTTGGGCGGCAGCATGATGGTGCGGGTCATGTTGGTGCTCGACATGTTCGCGGCTTTCAATGCGTCGTACTTGATGCCGCTCGGCAGCTTGCCAAAAACTTGCCGGTAATAATGGGTGAAGGGGAGCAGTTCCGGGACATCGGGACTGACGACGATTTCGCCGTCGAAGGAGACCAGATCGGTGTAATAGAGCGCTGTAACCATGCCGGTTTGCACCATCTGCGGTTCGACGGCGGAGCGGTAGCTCGGCAGCGTCTCGTCGTGGTAATGCGCTTCGCCGCGCTGCACCGCGAGCCTGGCGGTGGACGAGGAATTGTATCCAGTCACGTAATCATATTTCAGCCCAAGCAGATCGAAGGACAGCCGGAAACGCACGTCTTTGGAACTCGCTAAGCCCAACCCCGCCGCTCTGAAACGGTCGGCCTTGACGAAGTCCGCGGCCTTCTTAATGCCCGGCGCGAGATCGGAGCGAATATAAGAAACCGTCACTCCCTGGACGCCGGAGATGAAGCCGAACTTGGCGAAGTCGACGCGCAGGCCCGGCTCTTTCAATTGATGATGAAACAAGGTGCCGGTGAGATAGCCGGCGGTAAGACCATCCGGTTTCGCCACCTCGCCGAGAAAATTCACCGCGGTCACGCCGCCGCCCCCGCCCATCGCCTGGATCGTCACCGCGGGATTGCCTGGAATATGCTTCGCTAAATGTTTGGCGATGACCCGCCCTTCGATATCGGTGGGGCCGCCGGCGGCGAAGTTGATGATGACGGTGAGTGTCTTGCCCTGATAGAAAGGAACCTTCTCCGCGGCGCGCACCGGCGTGTAAACACCGAGAACCAAACCGAGGCAGAAAATCTGCAATAAATGTTTTCGTTTCATGGTGCTCTCCTTTTTGACGCTGGAAAGTTAGAAACAGAAATCCCTTTAAACCGCGCCGCCGCCACAGTGGTTGCAAAGGAACCTTTAGCATTAAACTCATCTGGCGCCAAATGCGCCGACAATAGCCCGCATGTCCGGCTAAATCAGCGACTTGGCCACCCGTGGAGACCGCGTCCGATTGCCGCAGCTTGCCAAAGTCACCAGCAAATCTCCGGGCAAACTCCATAACTGTTCAACGCCACGGTCGATATTAGGTCTCAGGTCGGGAGTCGGCACAAGATAATTATCCGCCTTCGCCGCCCCGATGATTTATAATGACATGCTTAATGATGACTGCATCCTGGCTAACCCGCAGTGCCAACATAATCGTAACTATCTCGGGCTATTTCATTCTGGCGTGGCTAGTTAACTCATTAAACAGCGGATCGACTTCCGAGGCGGTGATTTGGCCGTCCGCCGGTCTGGCCCTTGCGGCATTGTTGGGTTTTGGTTATTCGGCGAGTGTTGGAGTTTTCCTCGGGTCCTTCGCGTTTAGCAGCTGGCTCGCCTGGCAAAACGATCAGCTCGCTTCCATAGCCAGTCAAGCTGGTATAGCGGCGATGGGTCGGGCGCTTGGAGCAACTTTGCAAGCGCTGATCGGCGCGCTGCTGGTGCGCCGTTTCATAATATTGCCGAATAATTTTGACCGCGAACTCGATATCGCGAAGTTTCTCGTCATCGCTGGGCCGTTGACGGGTCTGGTCAGCGCCAGTGGGTCCGTAACGCTGCAATGGATCACCGGCGCCGTTCCATCGAGCGAATATTTTTCAATCTGGCTTGCCTGGTGGGTGCGCGATCTGGTCGGCAGCCTGATGATAACGCCAATTTTGCTCTTGTTCCTGGGCGAACAGCGTCTTGTGAACTGGCGTCGCATCCTAACGGTTGGCGCGCCAGTAACTGTCCTGGCCGTGGTGGTGTGCGGCATCTTTATCTACGCGCGAGATTGGCAGAAAACCGAGAGCCAAATCGAACTTGGCAGGCAGGCGACCAGCGTCTCTGACTCTTTGCAGAATAGCTTGAGCAGCCAATTAGCGTTGCTCCAAACCATGGCCAGTTTTTATGCCAGCGCCGATGAAGTGAGCCGTCGGGAGTTCGCCAGCTTCGTGCGCACCTTAAGCAAAGACAATCGCGGGTTGCAGGCGATCGCATGGGTGCCGCGCGTGACCAACGCGCAGCGCGCCGAGTATGAGCGCATGGCGCGCCAGGACGGCTATCCGGCGTTTGAACTCAAAGAGCGCAATTATTACGGCAAATTAATTCGCGCCGGCGTGCGCGCCGAATACTTTCCGGTTTATTTCGTCGAGCCTTACCAGGGAAACGAAGCGGTGATCGGTTTCGATCTAGGGTCGAGCCCGCCCCGTCTAGCGGCGCTGTCCTCGGCGCGAGACAACGGAGTGGCTACTGCCAGTGGCCGAGTCCAATTGATCCCAACACAGAGCGGCCAGTCTGGAGTCCTAGTTTTGCAACCTATCTACGGCGAAGGCCGGCCGCTAAGTATCGCGAACCAACGGCAGCAGAATCTGCGTGGCTTCGCTCTGGTGGTTTTAAATGTTGAAGACCTAGTTAACAGTGCAATCGGTCATCTTGGGCTGACCCATATTGACCTGAAGATCTATGACGACAACGGCGTGGCCGGCGACCAACTGCTTTTCTCTTCGGCTCGAGGCGACGAGGATGATCATTCGAATGACACCGGGTTACACTGGGTGACGACAGCTAAATTTGCCGGCCGCGACTGGCGCATCGCGATCTATCCATCGGCCTTGTCGCAACTTAAAAATGATTCTTGGCAAGCGTCAGCGGTGCTCATTTTCGGCACGGCGTTGACGACGATGTTGGGGGTGATTCTTCTGTGGACGACCGGACGGGCGGCCAGAGTCGAAGGCTTGGTGCATGAGCGGACCGCCGATCTGGCGCGGGAGATCACCCAGCGCAAAGCCACTGATGCGAAATTACGGAGCAGCGAAACCCGCGTTCAAGCAGTGTTCGAAGCCGCGCCCAGCGGCATTTTTACCGTCGACGGTAGTGGCAATGTGGAATCGATCAATCCCGCCGGCGAAACGATTTTTGGATACCCTGCGGCGGCTCTGATCGGCAAGCCGGCGCGCTCGTTATTCTTCGGTCCGTACCAGCGTTTATTCGAAAGCCGCATCGGCATTTATGAAGAATCAGGGGTGAGCGAAGTGCAGCACTCGGCGTGGGAATTGCAAGGTCAACGCTCGGACGGTTCAGTGTTTCCTCTAGAGCTGGCGCTGAGCGCGGCGCGCATAGAAGATCAGGTAATCTCCATCGGTATCGTCCACGATATATTCGAACAGAAACGCGTCCATGCGGAGTTAGCGCAAGCTAAAGAGGCGGCTGAGAGCTCCAGTCGCGCCAAAAGCGAATTTCTCGCCAGCATGAGCCATGAAATCCGCACGCCAATGAACGCGATTATCGGCATGGCGGATTTGCTCAGAGAGACATCTCTTAACTCTGAACAAACGGATTACGTCAACACCTTCGCCAACGCAGGCGAAGCGCTGCTCAGCCTGATCAACGATATTTTAGATGTGTCAAAAATCGAAGCGGGGCAACTGGAGCTCGAACAGGTTCCCATTCAGCCTCGAACCCATGATCGAGAAGCCCTTCGCCATGCTCGCTGGGCGCGCCCATAAAAAGGGGCTGGAGATCGCCTACAAGATAGCCCCCGACGTTCCCCGTGGAATCGTCGGCGACGCCACGCGGCTGGGACAAATGATCATCAACTTGATGACCAACGGGATTAAATTTACTGAAAAAGGCGAGGTTATTTTGACCGTCGCCGTCGACGCCGATAGCTCCCCGGAAAACTGTATCTTGCGCTTTTCCGTCAGCGATACTGGCATCGGTATTCCGGCGGAGAAGCTCGATATGATCTTCGAGCGCTTCACCCAAGTCGATTCGTCGACGACGCGCCGGTTTGGCGGCACCGGCCTCGGTTTGGCGATCTGTAAACAACTAGCTGCGATGATGGGCGGGCGGATTTGGGTCGAAAGCACTCTCGGTCACGGCAGTAGGTTTAGTTTTACCGCCCGCTTCGCAGTGGCGGCTGAAGCAGACTTACCAGGGCTGCCGCGGCAAAATCTTAGCGGCCTCAAAGCCATGATCGTTGACGATAACCTGACCAATTTGATGATTGAGCAGCAGATCCTGGTCTCGATGGGAATGCACGCCGGGGTGTGTGCCAGCGGTCGCGAGGGTTTAGCCGAGTTGCAGCGCGCCCATTTGCGCGGCGATCCCTACGATCTGGTTTTGCTCGACCGCGAAATGCCTGAGATGGATGGCTTTACGGTCGCGCAAAATATTTCCCGCGACCCGAGCCTGGCCGGCATCAAGATTGTCATGTACGTCTCTTCTTTGGCAGCCGGCGACGTTAGCCGCATGCAAACCCTCGGCGTCGCGCGGGTGCTGATCAAGCCGGTGCGCCGGTCGATTTTGGCGGAAGCGATCACCGCGGTATTCGGCGAGCGCGGCGGCGCGAAGGCGCTAGAAGGCGCGCCTACCGTGACATCCTTGGCGCCGGCGGAAGCGCGCGCGCTGCGCATTCTCGTCGTCGACGATACCTCGGATAACCGTAATCTGATCCGGGCCTATTTGAAAAAATCTCCCTACCTGATCGACATGGCGGAAAACGGCGCGATCGCCGTGCAAAAATTCACCGCAAGTCGCTACGATCTGGTTTTGATGGATATGCAGATGCCGGTGCTGGATGGCTACAGCGCCACCGCGGCAATTCGCGATTGGGAAAGAGAGCATGGGGTCGTGCCGACGCCGATCGTCGCGCTTACCGCCCACGCCCTCGCCGGCGATATGGAGAAGTCGCTTGAGGCCGGTTGCACGGCCCATGTGACCAAGCCGATTAAAAAACCCAAATTGATGGAAACCATCGCACAGTTCGCAGGGGGTAAGGAGTTATGAGTCACGCCGAAGCGATCCTCGTTCGCGTCGATATAGTTCTGGAGGATTTGGTTCCACAGTTTCTCAGCAACCGACTGGGCGACATTGAGTCGATCCGTTGCGCGACGGCCAGCGGCGACTACGAAACTGTCGGCGCCTTGGGCCATGGTATGAAAGGCGCCGGCGGCGGGTTTGGTTTCGACGACATTACCGTGATCGGCGCGGCTCTGGAGCAGGCGGCAAAACGACAGGATATCCCGGCGATCGCCGCCGAACTGGAAAAACTCGCCGATTATTTGGCGCGAGTCGAAGTAGTCTATGAAGAACTCTGATGCAACGCTGGTCCTGAACGTCGATGACGACAAGGATAGTCGGAAGCTCATCGAGCGCTTCCTCGCTGGTGCCGGTTATTGTGTGTTGTCGGCGGACAGCGGTGCCAGCGCGCTTTCGCTTGTGAGCGAGGCGACGCCGGACTTGATCTTGCTCGACGTCATCATGCCGGGGATGGACGGCTACGCAGTTTGTGCCGAGTTACTGCAGCCGACGACGGCATCGATGCGATCATGCAGTTGGGCCGTAAACAGCAAGAGAGTCACTGATAGTCTAACTGGCGACAAGGGAGGATGATGATTACCATACAGGAAACATTCGACGCTGAGTTGCTGGCCAAGCGCAATACCTCTCTGCGCGAACTGGGCGCCGATCTGGACACTATTGAGGGTTTGATTCTCGCTTTGGCAGATCCCACCGTCGCCGTGGAGCGCGGACGTAGACTGGCCCGCATCGCCCACTCCATCAAAGGTATCGCCGGCAGGTATGGCCTCGATTTGATCTCGGTGGCGGTGCATCGAATGGAAGACGATATGGCGATCCAGGATCTCGTCGATGGCGAAAACGATAAATATGTCGAGCGCATGTTAAAGCACAAGGAGCGCTTGGTGAAATTGGTCGAGGCCTATTTCAATGATGACCAGCAGGTATTGGCCGACATGCAGCCAATCTTCGCCCGTGCCCCGGCTGCGCCGGCACTCGAGCCGGACGCTGCCGAGGCCGCGTCATGGTTCCGCGTGCTCCTGGTCGATTCCTCACGGGCGACGCTGAAGGTCTGCGTCGATGTGCTCAATGAACTAGGGGTAGAGGAAGTCGCCACCGAGCAAGACGGCTACGAAGCCCTGGGCCGGCTGCTCAAAGAGCCGTTTGACGCCGTGATCACCGCGCTCCATGTGCCGACCATTGGTGGTCACTCGTTGATGCCGGCACTAAGAACCATCCCCGGACCCAATCAGATGACGCCGGTGATCTTGCTGACCCCGTCGGCCGCGGACCTCGTTGCCAACGCGGTCCGGCCCGACTACATCGTCGAAACAAATCTCAAAATGACGCAGCGCTTGAAAAGAATCCTGAGCGAATTGAAAGACGCTGCTAGGCTTGGCGCGCCACTGGTTTGGCCGAAGATTGATCGGGTGTTGAAGAAAATCGTCTTGGTCGACGATTCGCCGACGATTCATCAATTGCTTCGGATATCGTTCAAACGCTTTAAGCATATCCAGATCGCCAGCTTAGAAGATCCGACGACGGCGGTGGCTTTTGTCCGTAACGAGCGGCCCGATTTAGTCTTGCTGGACTTAAACATGCCGAAGCTAAGCGGCAAGGACGTCATACGCGAGATCAAGATGAGCGCCGACCTGCAAGACATTCCGGTGGCGTTTCTAACCGCGGCTGACACTGCCGACGAGCGCGAAGAGTTGTTCGGCCTGGGCGCTTGGCAGGTTTTTAAGAAACCTTTTGTGCCGAAAACTTTCGCCGACGAATTGCTCCAAATCTATAAAGAAGCGTAGCCGGTGCGGCGAATGCCGCCCCGCCGACCCCCAAGGCGTAACACGATACGCGCTTGCGTCCGGGCTTCCTCTTTGGATTCGTTGCGTATTGCGCGGCTATCTCGGCGGTTCCGATTTACCGCGTTAGCTTACAAGCCGAAGATTTTGCGAAACTCGCGCGCGTGATCGTCCAGTCCTGAGTACACCTCTTTGGGTACCGCTTTCACCTTCAATTTGCTTTGATCCATTTTCGCCGCCAGCGGTTTGACGTCGGTCCGAGCCGGGATGCGACGCATCTCGCGGATCATTTCCTGACCTTTACGCGAAGTCGCGAAGTTGATCAGCAGCTTGGCGGCATTGGGGCTGGTCGCCTTGGCGCTGAGCGCTATGCCGCTGATGGTCGCGACGATGGGATCGAAGCTTTCGATCCAATCCACTGGCGCGCCGTCGCTCTTCATTCTTTCGATGCGGAAGTTATAGGCCCACGCCAAGGGCACTTCGCCGGCGCCGACCAGTTGTGCGGTTAAGCCGTGGCCGCGGCGCCAGAGCGGGTCTTGCTTGGCCAGCTGCTGCATGTACTTGACGGTCTTTTCCCGGCCCCACACCGTCAACAACGTGCCGAACCAGTCGTAGTCGGTGGAGTCCATGAGCATCTGCCCTTTCCATTTTGGCGCGAGCAGATCCTCATAACTTTTCGGCGCGTCTTTGGCGGCGAGCATCTTGGTGTTGTATGCGAGCACCAGATTATTGACGAACACGCCGGTCCAGTAGCCCTGGGGGTCTTTAAATTGATCCATAAAGAGATCGCGATCGGGCGCTAGATAGGGCGTGATCATCTTGCGCTCGATCATCGTCGCGATCGAGCTCGTCGATAGGACATCGAATGCCCAGCGCCCGGCGCGGGTCTCGCTCAAGATGCGGTTTACCAGTTGTTCTTCGCCCAATCGAACCAGTTCCGGTTTGATGAATGGATGCTCTTTAACAAAGGCGTCGAGCAACGGCTTCGAGGTATCCACCGCCATCGAAGTGTACCAAGTGAGTTTGCCTTCTTTCCTGGCGCCGTCGATGAGGCTGGACTGGGATTGTGCGTCGAGGTTGGCGGCGAGCGAGAGACTGAGGCTTACCGCAGCGACTAAAAGTAGGTAATATTTCATGCTACTCCACTGGGCTGCTCCGGGTCGAGATGGACGATGGAGGACGGCTCGGATTGAAGCACGCGATCTTCTATCGTCCATCCTCGATCCTCGACCCGTCAGTTCTACGCCCGCGGGTAAAACGCGTCGACCATCAAACGTTTATGATGACCGGGCGTGCCGAGATATTGATATAGCGTATGAGCGAGGACGCTGTGCGCCATCATCGGGTGGCTGTAGTCCGTGCCCGGTCCGGCCCAGACCATGTGCGCGTAGTTGGTGCCATGATAGTAGCCGTCGCTGGCGGTGGCTTTGGCCTCATGCACACCGGCGCGGGCGTCCATGCCGGTTTCTAAGCGCCAGATCGCTTCATAGGTCGCCCAGCGCGCGGTGTCCAAGCAGATCGAGATATCGACGCAGTGATCTTGGACCCGTTGAAAGCGACCGATGGGTTGTCCGAAGACCACGCGGGTGCGGGTGTACTCGCAGGTGAAGTCAAAGACTTCCTGGGTGGCGCCGACTTGATAGGCCGACAAAATCGGCAGCGCTTTGTCGAGAGCTTTTTCCAGGGTCGCCCAACTGGCGCCGCTCGAGCCGAGCAGGTTGTCGGCGTGACGATGACATTGTTGAAACGCACTTCAAATACCGAGACGAAGAAGCCAATGTGCTGAGTCACGGTGACGCCGGGGCTCTTGGCGTCGACCAGCAGGAAGACCACTTTGCCTTCTTCACTGCGCGCGGCGCAGAGAAAACTCGTCGCGGCGTCGGCGTCGAAGACGAAACGCTTGGTGCCGTTCATCAAATAGCCGCTGGGGGTTTTGCTCAAGCGGGTTTCGACCGCTTCCGGTCCCCAGTAGGCGGACTGGTCGACGATCGCCGGTACGACGATGGTCTTGCCGCTGCACAACTCCGGCAGCAACGCTTTTCTTTGTGCGTCGGTGCAGGCTTCGAAAATCATCTGGGCGCTGAGTATGCCGGACGTGAACAGCGGACCCGGCACCGGGCCGTGGCCCAACTGTTCGAAAACTACGGCGCAGTCCATCGGCGACAGGCCGGCGCCGCCCCATTCTTCCGGCAACATCATGCCCAACCAGCCGAGCTCGGCGGCTTTTTTTAAGATCTCTGGTCTAAACACTTGCTTGTTTTTGTACCACTGGGTCATCTGGTGCGCCGGCACTTCTGCCTTGACGAAATCCGCGGCAACTTTTTTCAACATCTCTTGGTCTTCGGTTAAACCTAAATCCATTTCTTTTCTCCTACGTTCAGAGCCCGTGGAACCTTATGGAACCTCTGGAACGAAACAGCTCATGTATCAATCGTTCCAATGGTTCCGGATGTTCCAGTTGTTACCTGTTGCCCCATGGCCAATTAATGCGTTTCCGGCGCGGTTTCTTTGGTCGGACGGCCGAGGCCGAGACGACGGGCGAAGATCAACCGGTCGGTGTCTAATGTGCCGCCGCCATGCAATTGGCCGGGGCCAGTGCGCACAGCGTACTCGAAGTCAATCACTTCGTGCACCGATAAATTCTGCACCAGGGCGTCGGCGCCCATGATCGCCTGCAAGGCGTTCGCCGTTGCGCAGGCGCAACATGCGTTGAAAATAGCGCTGTTGGGGGCCGCCGTAGGGATGCGGCTTTTTGGCGAATCGGCACCAGTAGATCAATTGATTGAAGCGGCGCAGGGTGTTCAACTCGATGGTCATGTCGGCGACCAGGTCGCGCACGCGTGGATCTTCGATGATTGGTTTGCCGTCGATGTGAGTATTGCGGCAGTACTCGACGACGCGTTCGATCAACGGGTCGACGGCGATGCGGCCGTCGCCGCCATGTTCCAATTCCAGATGGGTGGTCGCGACCCTCCAGCCGTTGTTCTCGCCGCCGACCAGGTAGTTCGCCGGCACACGCACGTTGTCGAAGAACACCGCGTTCTTGATGCCCATCATCAAGTTCATATGTTGAATCGTGATGCCCGGCAGGTTGGCCGGGATATGCAGCCAGGCGAGGTTTTCGTGGCGTTTGCCCTGGGAGTTCGTGCACACCAATGTCCAGAGAAAATCCGGCGGCAGATGATGGCCGACCATGACTTTCTGGCCGTTGACGACGTAGTGATCGCCGTCGCGGATCGCTTTGGTCTGACAATTGGCGATGTCGCTGCCGCCGTGCGGCTCGGTGAGCACCTGCCAGACGCAGATCTGCGCCTTGGTGATGGCCGGCAAGAATTCCGCCTTTTGTTCTTCCGTGCCCCAGCGGATCAACACCGGCGCGACGATGCGCGCCAAGGTGTAGAACGTGTGCGAGAGATTAAGCCCGTATTTGAACAGCTCGGTTTCCAGCACCATCTGATGATCGACGGTGAGTTCGGCGCCGCCGTATTGTTCGGGAAAAAGCGGGAATAACCAGCCCTTGGCGCCGAGCTTTTCGGCCAGGCCGCGGCGGAACTGGTACTCGTCGGCATCCTCGCGCGTCGACCAGGAAGCCGACCAACGCAGATGCTCGTTGCCTTTGAACTGCTCGGCGAGCCAGGCGCCGACTTCTTTGCGAAACTCCACTACGTGGGGTGGATCTGCACTGACATTAAAGTCCATGGTTCACTCCTTCATCGCCTGTGGTATGGAATTGGGCGTCTCGCTCTGGGGTTAATGTTGCACGCCAGGCGCTCGACTCCCGAAGAAATTCAAATCACTCCACTTGCCTTAAAATCCTTAACAGCATTGCGGTCGTAACCCAACTTCGCCAATACTTCTTCGGTGTTTTCTCCAAGCAGCGGCGCGGCGCGAAAAAATTTTGGCGGCGTGCCCGACATATTGATCGGACTGCCGACCAGATTGCTCACGCCCATCTTCGGATGCTCGATTTGTCTGGGAATGCCCAGATGTTTGATCTGCGGATTGTCGAACACTTCCTGAATCGTGTTGATCGGCGCGTTGGGGATGCTATTAGCGTCGAGGCGCGGCAGCCAATAGTCGCGTCGTTTCCTAACCGAACGCTGCGCGCAGCATGGCGACGATCTCGTCATGGCGATCGCTGCGTTGCTTGCGCGTGGCGAAGCGCGGGTCGCCGACCCGCTCGTCGAGCTCGCCGGCTTTGAGCAGACCCTCCCAAGCTTCGTTGTGGCCGGACAAATGCACCATGAACGGTTTCTTATCACAATCGAGCAGGCTGTAAATTCGCCCCTTGGGAAAATTCTCCCGCGACACCGCTTCGCCGCCGTTCAAGTAATCCGAAACATGGGATTCGATGAAGGCGATGGCGACTTGCAAGAGCGAGACATCGATAAACTGACCAACCCCGGTTTTGGCCCGCGCCAAAAGCGCTGCCATGATGCCGTGAGCGGCGAAAATGCCGGCCGAGTCGTGAGCCGGAGGGAATCCGCGGCGACTTTCAGTCGTCGAGATCGGTGACCAGGCTCATCATGCCGCTGAGCGCCTGGCCGATGGTGTCAAAGCCGGGTTTGTCTCGGTACGGGCCGCTCTGGCCGTAGCCGGAGATCGAGCAGTGGATCGGTCCGGATTCAATTTCGCCAGTTCGTCGTAGTCGAGGCCCAGCTGCTGGCGCGTCGGCGGGCGAAAGTTTTCCAAAAAAATTATCCGCCGTGACGAGTAGCTTGGACAAAATCTCACGGGCTTTTTTGTCGCGCAGGTTGCAGCGTGACGCTCTTTTTATTACGATTGAGCGCGCGGAAACTCGGACCGTAGCCGTCGTATTTGGGATTGCGCCCGCGGTGGTATGACCGCCCTTGGGCAGCTCGACTTTGATCACTTCACAACCCAGGTCGCCGAGCAAGCTGCCGGCGTGGGCCCGGCCACATGGCCGCTGACATCGATACAAGTGAATCCTTCGAGAGCGCCGGAGATCATTTATTTTCGCCAATTCCTAACAGACGGGTTTTACTATCGTCATTCCCGCGCACGCGGGAATCCAGGTTGTGTTTTGGGTCACGGGACTGAAACCCTACTATAACGGAGCCGCGCCGACCGACCCGAAATGACGAACGGATATCGTTTCACTTATCGCAATCAAAAATGGTTTTCCACCTCGGCTGGTGCAAAGGTTCAAACCCAAGGGAGCGTGGGCGTTCTAGCCCCCGTTTAACCAGAGCGGACAGGAATGTCCGCGCTCGTCTTTAATTGTTACGACGGTAGTAGGCAGTTTGCAACTATGGCTATCGCGGAGTGCATCCTGAGCAACAGCCGAAGGGCTTCACCCATCCTACAGGACTTGCGATCTCGGCTTGACTGCGAGCCGCGCGCAGGGTTATAGCTGCCAAGTTCGGCGAATGGGCCGACAATACGTCAACGTTCGGAGGAGCAAAAATAGATGAACTGGCAAGAAGCACTTCCCCTGTTGCAGGGAAATCATACTGGTGTCGCGGCGACTGTCACGGCGAAAGGCCGTGCACAGGCGACCATCGTCTCGACTGCGGTGCTGGACGGCAAGGTCAGCATCCGCGCGGCCGCGCACCGTCAAGGCTAAAAACATCGAACGGACGGGCCAGAGCGGCGATCACGGTCATCAAACTCGAAAACCGCCGTTACGTCACCGTCGAAGGGCCGGCGTCCATCGAACCGTGGCAAGACACCCCGGCGCACATCAAGCGGCTGAAAGACTTTTACGTTTCGATGGGACGAGCCAAGGGGACTGACGAGGAATTTGCCAAGCAGATGCGCGAGGAGCAGCGCAGCCTGATTCTAGTTACCCCCGAGCAGCTCTACGGCAGCCTTTGATCGGGAACCTGGCGAATTTTCCTTTCGCGTCCGCAGGCGTCGGGACGGCAGGCTGGCTTCTACGGTCAAGCCAACCTGTCGCCGCGCGCAACTTGTGCGTCAGTCGCGCAATAGGTATTCGCCCGAAAACTTCACCTGATCACTTTCCGGCAGCGGATGGTAGCGCGCCGCTTGAACGTCGCGGAACAGCCGTTCCAGACCGAAATCGCGATAGAAACCCGCCCCTCCGACGATTTCCATCGCCTTGGTACAGGATCGCTGATTAGCGCTTACTGTCCGGAAATATGGCGGCGCGCGTTCGGGTGTGGTGCCCGACTTGCACGCTGCGCTAGTTCAAATCAACCAGGCATTTCGCGATCGGGGTATGAACCACGCTCGCGACCAAAGTGGATGTTCAACCCCCTTTGGAAACCCCAGCAATTTTCGTGCCCGCAGCAAGCTGCGGGGAATGTTAGATTCAAAAAAACCGGAGGTGTTCCCGTGATGACGCTCTATTTCAGTCCTGGCGCCTGTTCTTTGGCTTCGCATATCGGTCTCGAAGAAACCGGCGCGCCCTACGAGGCCAAGCCGATTCTTCTGGCCAAGGGACAGCAGCGCACCGAAAACTGTCTGAAGATCAACCCGCGCGGGTAAAGTCCCGGCGCTCAGCGTCGACGGCAAGATTCTGGTCGAGAACACCGGGATACTCACTTATCTGGCGCGGCGATTTCCGGAAAAGAAGCTGCTGCCCGCCCCGATCCCGCCGAGGAGGGGCGTTGCATCGGCACCATGTGCTGGTTTTCGAGCGTGGTCCATCCGTCGTACCAGCGCTTCCATCGGCCCGAGCGTTTCGCCGACAGCGAGGTGGCGCATGCCGCGGTCAAGGAAAACGGCCGAAAGTCGTTCTGGGCCAATCTTCAAGAGATCGACTCGATGATCCAAGCAAACGGCTGGGTCATGGGCAAAGAGTTCACCGCCGTCGATGGCTACGCTCTGGTTTTTTACGGCTGGGGCGCGCGCAGCGGGTTTCCCATGAAGGACCTCGGTGCCTACACGGCATGGCGGGAGCGCATGATGCAGCGCCCGACGGTTCGGAAAAGTGTCGAGAGCGAGGAAAGCGTTTCGGCGTCATAGTTCGTCATCGAATACTCGCCGCTCGCTTGCGGGAAATAAATCGTTGCGGTGCGTCATCGCAGCGGAATACGCTCCCGGTTTGCACTTGAGATTGATTCTTATTGATGAGCCCGCTGATTTAGCTTTCATGCTCCCTCGTGGTGGCGCGGCTTGAAGGCGGCATTACAACGTATGTCCGAGCACTACGGTAAACATCCGCTCGCAACCGTGCCGGGAGTGTTTGCGCTTGCCCTATGGTCGGGTTACTCGCTTTACGCGGCGCTTTACTATCCCGATGTCCTTACCTCAATGCTCATTGCCGGTTGCTTCGGCTTGGCCGCCTGCTTGGCTGTGATTTTTAATTTCACCTATTGGCGTTCCACTGTGTTACTGGCTTCATCTGTTTATTTGGTGCTCTATGTGATCCGAATCGTGCGCATGACGGCGATAGCGAAAGACCTCTCGTTTCTGTCTGCGCTCTCCTTTTATTACAGCGCCTCGTGGCGCGTGGCTACGGGCGCGTTTGAAGAGAAAGGTTTGGTGGGTGGTTTGACACATGCCTTTTTAGAATTCGCAATGCCCGTGCTGGTGATCGCTCTTATCTCAGTTATTCTATCAACTTCGCGACGGAAGCTTGTCGTTTCGCGGACCGGCTGATCCAGAGAACCGTGGCGAGAAAAAAGGCCGGTTAGATTTTCTGGCCATCACGAAACTTTTCTGCTTCTATAGAGACAGTGTCGCACCTCAGCATCGAAGGAAACAGGAGGAAACTATATGGCCAGGATCAAAGGCGTAACGGAAAGTGACGCCAATGATGATGTGCGGCAGATTGTCGAAGAGCAGAAGAAACGTCACGGATTTGTCTCAAACGCTGCGCAGGTGTCCGCCGTAAGGCCGACAATTCAGAAGGGAGTTCAGGCGCTCGCCCGGGGAATTCAGGATTCAGGACTGATAGCGCAGGAGTTACGCAACCTGGTCTGCGTCAGGACTGCTCACATCAATGGCTGTCCTTATTGAATTGATAGTAACGCATCCGGGGCGATGCAAAACGGAGCGGCGGGGGAAAGGTCGAGGCGGCATTAGGGCGATTACAAGAGAAATCCATTGTTTTCCGTGCGCGAGCGGCTGGCGCTGGAGCTGGCCGAGCGAATGACCTACACGGGCAAACGGGTCTCGGATAAGTTTTTCAATCGTCTCAAGAAGCATTTTAGCGACGAGGAATTAGTCGAATTGGCGGCGGTGATCGCCCTCGAGAACTTTCGCAGCAAGTTCAACCCGGTCTTCGCCATCGAGGCGAACAATTTCTGCCCTCTGCCCGGAATCAAAGAAGCTGCCGCCGCCGCCACGCGGCGCTTCCGTGAGTGAGACGATGCATTTTGCAAATTGAGACGAGCGATCTCATCGCCATTCGTTGGGCCGCGAAGAACTCGGCTCGCGGGCGAGAACGTTGATTTTCAACGATTGGAGCGTTCACTGACTCTTACGCCGTTCGACCAGGCAAAGCACCATGTGGGAATATACCGGCCATAGGCGGCCGCCTTTCGCCGCAACACCGGAGTCCGGACAGGAGTCGGTGTGGGATTATCCTCGGCCGCCCAAACTTGTTGCAGACCATCGGCGCATCGTCGTGCAATGCGGCGATCTGCCCATCGCCGACTCGCGTGAAACTTATCGCGTCCTGGAGACTGCGGGACCGCCGACTTTCTACATTCCGCCCGGAGATGTGCATGCGGAGCTGCTGAAGCCGTTTCCCGGCACGTCGATTTGCGAATGGAAAGGCGCGGCGCAGTACTGGACATTGGCAACGTCGATAGCGCCGCGAGAAGCGATCGCCTGGAGTTATCCGCGGGCGCAAGCGCCATACGGCGCGATTGCCAATTACTTTTCCTTCTATCCCGGTCGCGTCGACTGTTGCGTCGATGGCGAGCGCGTGCGCCCGCAGCCAGGTTATTTCTATGGCGGTTGGATAACCAATGAAATTGTCGGTCCATGGAAAGGGGAGCCGGGGACGGAAGGATGGTAGCTGGCGATGTTCAGGGAAGAGGGCGCAGTTTCGTTTTTCTTCCTTGATAGCTCTTGCGACGGCAATCGCCGTGGTGCAGGTGCTCACAGCTGCCGAAGAGTTCGGTCATCCGATATGGCACCTCCCGCCAGGCTCCGGATCGGGTGAAGCTCCTACGCCAGGCTTATGCGAAAGGCGTGAAGGATCCAGAGCTGTTCGCTGAAGCGCAGTTCTCTTGTGGCGATGGATCCCGTCCGGGGGACGATCTCCTAGGAACTGGCGCGTCGGGTCGTGCAGCAACCGCGCGGTCATCGAACAGATCAAAGACGCCTGCGTTACGAACTAAGCCGGCTCGCAGACGGAGAGGCTTCGATGCAGAGCCTTAAAACCGTTCGCATCATTAAAGCGAGGGCAGAATGGATCGTGTAAAAATCGGCTTTCTCGGCTCCACGGCGCCGTCGAGCCCGCATCTCGACAGCTTCCGCCCCTGCGTGCCACAGGACGTCGAGTTCACCTTCGTGCAGGAGGCGGACGCGGGGGATTCCCTTTGGGATGTCAAAGGCAAAACCGAGGGTTTGATTCGCCAGGCCAACGAGTTGATCGAGCGCCATGGTTGGGATGGCCTGGTGATCAGCGGCGGGCCCAAAGAAGTTCTCAATCCCGGCATGTGGGAACGCCTCTGCGTCGAGATCAAAGTGCCGGTGGCCACGGCGCTGCGCTCGTCGGCGCTCGCCCTCAGAGCGCTAGGCGCGGGGCGGATCTTGCTGATGACCCCGGTCGACGACAAGCTCAAAGACCTTTACCGAGATTATCTTGCCGGGTTTGGTTTCGCCGCAGTCTATCCACCGCAGACCCTGCACAAGCACACCGACGCGCTCAAGCTCACGCCGCAGGAGGTCGCGCAAATGACGCGCCAAACATTCGCGGCGCACCCAGGGGTCGACGCGATTTATTTCCAAGGCGCCTTGCTCGATCCATTGCCGATTTTGGACCAGCTCGAAACCGAGCTCCGGGTGCCGATAGTCGCCAGCAGCCTGGCGCGGATGTGGGATATCCTCTCTCAGCTCGGTCGCAGCTACAAATTACCTGGTTACGGCACCCTGCTCGCCGACTGGCCGCCTTTGCCGCGCCTTGAAAAGGTGTGATGTTGGTAGTTACAAAACGTTGAGGGAGTAGACCCGATTGGCCGGCCGCGAAACAAAAGGGGCATCCTGCCCTTCGGCAGGATGCCCCTGAAATATTCTCAGAGAGAAATCTTGTTATTTGCTTTTGTACATCTTCTCGAAGAAACCCTCGTCGTCGAGTTTCTTGAGCCAAGTGGGGTCGACGATGCGCTCGGCTTTGATCGACGCGACCTTGGGATTTTGCTCGGCGACGTATTTGATGACGGTTCGGGTGCCCTCGACGGTCGGATAGGGTTTGCGATCGAGTTCCTCCAAGGCTTCAACGTAAAAGTCCTCGGCGGCTTCGACATTGGACAAGCGCAGGTTCTTGGCGAGCACTTCCTTGACCGCTTGCTTGTTTTCCTTGTTGAAGACGTACGCATAGCCTTCCACCATGGCCCGAGTGAAGTTCTCGAACAGCTTCGGATTGGCCGCCATCTGATCCCGGCGCGACGCCAGCACGGTGTTTTGGTAAGGGATCTTCGCCTGATTCATGTTGAGCAACTGGTGATATCCTTTGCCAATCATGGTTTTGGTGGCAAGCCGCTGCAGCATGGCGGCATCGAGTGCTTTTTGCTCCAGAGCGGCCATGCGTTCGGGGTCGAGGCCGGTTTGCATGATAATCACATTGTCGCGCTTGGCCTCGAGGCCGAGATGATCGAGCGCGATCAGGGCCGATACATGGGACGAGCCGCCGAAGCGCGCGGTGCCTAGTCGCTTGCCTCTGAGATCGGCCGCGGTCTTGATGTTGGTTTGAGTGATCAAGGCAAACGGAGAGGTATTGCTGACGCCGAGAAACATCGAGATATCGACGCCGTTGGCGATCAAGCTCAAAAGAGCGGCGGGCGCATTGGCGGCGACTTGGATTTCCCCGGCGGCCAACATCTGGCTCACTAGCGCGCCGCCCATGACGAAGATCAATTGAACGTCGACGCCGTACTTGTCGAAGATCTTTTTGTCTCTGGCCACCCACAGCGGTGTGTTGTGCGGCGTCGCCGTGGACACCGCGACTTTGAGTTGCTGGGATTTCGATGTTTGGGCCAGGCTAGGAGCGGCGGTTGCGAGCGCCAAGAGCACGGCAACGAATCCGATCCGAAAAGATTTATAGGTCATATTTTTCACCTCCGGTTTTTGTGATATCCATCCGCGCTCTGAATCTCAATCGCTTCATCGCCAACAGTGTGGACAGAGGGCCAGATCATTTCTTATGACATGCGGCAGGGATGACTTATCCTATCGCCTCTCCTGCGACAAGGGGCCCATCCTGCCGCTCCGGTAATCTTTCATCGCCTGGCAATTCCAAATCCTTTGCCGCTAATCACCTGTCCCTGTCCGGGGATGTCCATTACCCCGCTGGACTTCGTCTAGCCCTTGGTGCCCTAAAGCGTTACGTTGGATAAGAAGGTAAGGGAAGCTTAACAGGTCAGGGAACAGGGAAGGAAGTCGAAATGAATCCTGCCATATTCCGGTTTCTTATTGGGTTATTCCTTTCGTTCATGGGATGCACCGCCGAACCCGACCGCATTCTCATGAAAGTACAGGGCGAGGATAATCGCTGCCATATGAAGATCGAGACCTATGGCGATCCGGCCATGCCGACCGAACGCGAGGTTGTCGATTATTACGGGCCCTGTGATGAACGGCCTGGTCCCAGGCGTTAATCATGGCGGCGTCAAGTGATCATGTAGCGGAAGCCTGTAGCGTTCTGTTGAACGCCAATCGCCACTTTCATCCCGTTAGCAGTCTGCATTGTTTACCTGGTTATTGTAAATCTCGTCCTGCTGGCCAGGATACCTCCCGTTTGCGCAGTTTTCGATTATGCTTTGCTCGACGGGTGAGGAACTCCTGGCTAAGTTATTTGCTGTCGGCGGCGCTGACAATCTCCTGTAGTGCGCCAACGCCGATTCCGCCGCAGCATGCAGCAGCTGGCCTCGGCGGCACGTCCTGGCAGTTAGTCAGGTTTCAGGGCGGTAACGACATGCTGCTGACGCCCGACGACCCGGCGAAGTACACGATCGCCTTCGGCACCGACGGCAGCGTTAGCGCGCGCATCGACTGCAACCGTGGGCGCGGAACCTGGAAATCTTCGGGACCGAACCATCTCCAGTTTGGTCCGCTCGCGCTCACTCGCGCGACATGCCAGCCCGGCTCCCTCCATGATCGCATAGTCAAGGACTGGGAGTTTGTGCGGTCATACATTTGGCAAGGTAAACGTCTCTTTGTGGCGCTCATGGCCGATGGTGGCATTTACGAGTTCGAGCCGCTCGGCGGAGCGAATGCACGCCCGCCGGAGCCGGCAACGATAAGATCATAGCGACGTTCTACAAGACACTACCGCTGACTTCTCATCCCGCCTCTCAGGGAGCTATGTCTGGCGCACTCGCCGCTCCGGGATGTTGTCTCGACGGGCGATAAGCATGAGCACCCCGAGCAAAACAAGTAGCGTCGGCAATAACACGAACCAGGTCACATGCCATCGATCATGGAGCGCCCAGGCGATACCACTGGCGATCAGAATCGGCCCAGTGACCACCGAGTTCTTGGTGATTCCATCCATAATCAAGATCGCGATGCCGCCCAGGACAAGCCCCGCGGCGATGATCCAATCGATGTCGGGAAACAACCGGTAGTACCAAAGCAACCACGCGCTGCCGACGACAATCAGAGTAATGGGCAATCCGGCATCTCTCATGAATCCTCCCAGCCAAACGTTTGACCCAGAGATCGCCGTGTCGTTAACCGGGCCGAGTGAAAAATACCGGAGTTCATAGGAATCTTCGCAACGGTCGAAACCTTTGCGGAGTTTATTAAAGAGTACGAACGCCGTCAACCAGAGGAAAAACCTAGGAAAAACAGGGATACCGGGTTAGCACCATACGGTCGCAGTCGACCCCTTCGAAGCCGGTGGCCTTGACCCGCACACCCTTCCTAAGCGCCGCGCTTGACGTTGAAACGAGCGACGGCGAGCAGTCCACTACCGGCTACGGCTAAGTTTGGACGTAGTTCGGTGAATGCGCGTGGCTCAATCCCATGTGCGCGAGTTGCCGCCCAGGTGCGCCGTGATTGTCAGGCCGCCGGAGGATCATCCATCTGCGGCACTGTGAAAAATAAATCGTCCAATTGAGTGGGCTTATGTCGCGCAAGGAAGGTCAGGTAATTGGAAATGCGCGTTTCCTTATCCAACAACGATTGCACGAGCAGGGTTTGATCGCTGCTGCGGTTCGCATGGGTGAAGCTCTGCACGTAATCAGCGATATCAGGAAAGTATTGTAATTCAGTAGGTTTGGCGACAATGATTTTCAACCTCTCCAACAGTATCGCCATCGATTCGGTCGTGATCAGGCGCTTCCAGTCCCGCGGCGCGTTGCTGCCGATGTCCCGTCGTAACAACCGTGCAATCCCGCAATCGATACTGGATGGCAGACGGGGCTGCACATCGCTGACAATGGCAACCGGCTTAAGATTGCCGATACTCGGCGATTGCCGTTCGTTATCGGTCGCCAATCCACGTGTCGTTCGATCGAGATTCACTTGTAGCGGCGCGCGCTGCGACGGCCGCGCCTGCTCGGCAAGATTACGGGAGAGTGCGTTGCGAAATTTGTCGAAACGATTGCCGATTATGCGTGATTTCCAGCGCAGTAGCGGCTGGTAAACACCGAATAAATCACTGGTGTTTGGCATGATACCTTTAACATCGGCCGGTGCTTTCATGGAGTTCGCTTCCTTACCATAGGAAATAGGGAAATATTTCTGTGCTTAGGTTGTTTTTTGCTTAAGCAACGTCTGTTCCAGAGGTTTTTAGTTAGTGTAACCAGGTAAAAGGCCTTTCTTCGTTAAGTCCGCGTAAACTTTTGTTTACATTTGGTGTATCCGCTAGTTGCAAAGTCGGGGCGGGAAAGCAAGTTTATACGAAGATTCTTTCAATTCAACGTTGTTGGTCACCAGGTACGCAGGCGACGTAAGGGCTCATCGCGAACGGCCTCGGCGCCTACCCTGGGTTTCTCGAAAAGCGGGCCGAAGGGTGAGCCAGATATCACGCATGCTCAAATCGACATGAAGGAAAAATTTGTAGGAAAACTACAGACACTTATATGGCGACAGTTTATATCGACAGGTAAGTTGGCAGATTCCTGACAAACCCCAACCATCGCTCGATTTTTGAGCAGCCGGATATTCTACCTCCTGAGGCGGCCGCGGCGGTAGGCGGGTTCGTTGGTTTAGCGCGCTGCCGCCTAGCGCCAGGGGGCCTGTTTTACCTTTGGTTTATTGACTCGTTGGCTTTTCTCGATGCGATCTCATCCCGCTCCCGTTTTGAATACCAATCTTCTGTCCAGTTTTTTACTTCTTCTTGTTTATCGCCATATCTCTTCTGGATAACCCCTAAGAATTTATCGTAGTCACCCTCTGCTTCTAACAAATCGTCGTCGGTTAAGTCTGCCCATTTGCTCTTGAGCTCGCCTTTGAACTGTTTCCATTCGCCTTTAAACTGATTGCTATTCATACAAGTCTCCTTTCCGTAACGGGGATGTTGTAAAAGCACATATGAGACCAACAAAAAGTCGCTGACGATTCACCGGAAAACATTTCTGCGATGATAATTATGAGACAAAACACATGAATATGTCCCGTCAGTGGGACGAGCCGGGATATCGACGGGCAATTGCCAATATCTGACGGTGGGCCGCGGCATGGTGCCAATCCGCGTTGGCCTATTCAAGGCTATAAGCGTGTGGAGTTATGGAAAAGACAGTGAGGGTTATTATTCACGAACTCATGATTCAATGCATGAGCGCCAACGCAACTGCTACACACGCGGTGATCAACGCGGTGCCGGCTAGCGCCAGCGCCATGAAAATTGCGGTTCGCCAAAACGGCTCCATTGCGAGCGCGCTAACGGCATCGGTTGCTGCAATCCGGCTATCGGCGAAAAGTGACTGCTGCATCACCGTCTTGGCCGCCAACACCTCATCCATAGCGGATTCGAAATCCTGCTGTTTTATGCGCTTACCCAAATCCGGGCCCGCTTCTGCGGCCGCCGAGGCCGCGGCCTTGAGAACCGCATTCTTGATATCGCCACCACTCACTGTATAGCGCTCGGCGAGCCGCCGGAAATCCACGTCGGGCGCCAAGGGAGTCTTCTTCGGGTGGATTTGCAGCTCCCAGATGCGTGCGCGTTCTTCCGGTCCTGGGATCTCAAACAGTATATGTGCGCGGATGCGGCGTTCGAAGGCGGAATCGAAGTTCGCTGCCAGATTGGTGGCGAAAATTACGATGCCATTGAACGCCTCCAACTCGCGCAGGAGAACGTTGACCGTGAGATTGCTTTCCCGTTCATGCGGCAGTCCGGCGCCCGAGGAGCGGCGCATGGCGATGGCGTCGGCCTCGTCAAATAACAGGACGGCATTTTGCTCAGCCGCCGCGCGGAACGTCGCAACGATATTTTTTGGCGTCTCGCCGAACCACATCGACTCGGCCTCGGCATAGTTGACCACGAGCAGCTTCAGGCCAAGCTCATGGGCAATCGCTTCGGCACAGATCGTCTTTCCCGTGCCGGGCTGTCCGGCGAAGTTAAACGCCAGTCCCCGTCCCGAAGTATGCCGTTCGCCCAGGCCCCAGCGGTCAAAAATCAAGTGGTGATGGCGCACCTGCGCCAGCGCCTGCTCCAAGGTACGGCGGGTTTGTGGCGCCAAAACAACATCGGCCAACGAACGCGCCGGGGTGACGGCTTCCACGACTCGGCGCGAACCGAGGCCCGTAAAGAAAGAAATCAGTGGACTAGCCATAACTGATTCTGGTCGATTTCTCTCTGTGAATCCAGAATACCGAGGATAAAAATCTGACGGCTAAAAACTTGCGATGGCAGCCGGAGATTAATTCATTTTTTGCCTCTGTTTTTCGCGCCAGTTGGCTTTACCGCCCATTCGGGCTGGAAAGCGTTGGAAAAGTGCAGTAAGCAGTAGACATTACAGCGGGGAGGTACCGAGATGGCAAATTTGTCTTTAACCATGGCGCTTTCGCACTACGACCGGCATGTGCCGTTGTTCGACGGCTCGGTGACGGCGGACAAAGTCGACTTGCGGGTGCTCGAAGTCGGCCAGTCGAATCCGCTCAAGCATGGCCAGGACCGCCATGAGCGCATGCTGCAAAAGGGCGAGTTCGACATCTGCGAGTTGTCGCTGTCGAATTATTTAGTCGCCAAGAGCCGCAACATGCCGTTCACGGCGATCCCGGTATTTCCGCGGCGGCTGTTCAGTTTGTCGCAAATGTGGGTGAATGCAGATGCGGCAATCGCCTCGCCGCAGGATTTGATCGGCAAAAAAGTCGGGCTCAGCACCTTTCAAACCACCTTGTCTGTGTTGGCGCGGGGCGACTTGCAAACCGAGTATGGCGTTCCCTGGCGCGAGATCGAATGGTACATGTCCAAAGACGAAGCGGTGCCGCTTAAACCGCTCGAAGGCGTCAAAATGCAATTGCTACAAACCCGGCCAGAAGATGGGCGTCATGCTGGAGAAGGGCGAGATCGATGCGATCATGATGCCCCATCCGCCCAAAGAAGCCTTGCGCGGCAATGGTAAAATTCGCCGTTTGTTCGCTGACCCGAAGGCCGAAGAGGCCAAGTATTTTCACAAGAACGGTTATTTCCCAATCATGCATGTTGTGGCGTTCAAAGATCAGGTCTTAAAGCAGAATCCCTGGCTGGCTCAGTCAGTGACTACGGCGTTCGACAAGGCCAAGGCGGCGTGCATGGAATACTACGACGATCCCAACTGGTCGCGCTTCGTTTGGGGGCGCCATTTATTCGAGGAAGAAAGAAAAGTTTTTGGCGATGATCCCTGGCCGCATGGGATCGAGAAAAACCGCGCGAACCTGGAGCGGTTTATCGGTTACTCGCTTGATCAGGGGTTGATGGAAAAAAAACTGACAGTCGAAGAATTGTTTATTGAAAAGTAACTGGCATAAACAGCGAGAAAACCATGCCGCTGACGGTCAAGTGCCCAACTTGTCGCGACGAAACCACTTGGGAGAACAATCCGCACCGCCCGTTTTGTTCCAAGCGCTGCCAGACGATCGATCTGGGAGCCTGGATCGAGGAACGCTACAAGATCCCTGGCGATGACTTCGAGCTACTCCAGCGAGACGATGATGACGACGAGATGATGATGACGCGCGATAGGGTATTACTGGCAGAGCAGACTGCGTCGTAAGGTCATTCTGAGCGGCAGGCGAAGAATCTCGCCTTGGTAAACGCTTGAAAATGCGAGATGCGTCGCTTCGCTCTGCGTGACATCCATAGGACTGCGCGCATTGTGACACAGTCTCGAGAGCAGGGATAAGAGATACTACTTGGCGTTCTTTGCTCGTTGGCGCGATATGATAGATCAAGGGCCATTAACCTCATGAGCATTCACCCCACGGCAGTGATCGATGCGAAAGCCGAGATCGATCCGTCGGTCGAGATCGGCCCCTACGTCGTGATCGACAGCGCGGTCAAGATCAAGCGCGGCACGCGGGTGATGGCCCATGCCTACCTTACCGGTTTGACCGAGATCGGCGAGGACAATGAGATTCACCCCGGCGCGGTAGTTGGCGCGGCGCCACAAGACCGAGCCTATAAGGGACAAGCAACCTATCTGCGCATCGGCGACCGCAACATCATCCGCGAGTATGCGCAGATTCATCGCGGCACCGCCGCCGGTTCAGCGACGGTGCTGGGCAACGATAACTTCTTAATGGCGACGTCTCACGTCGGCCATAACTGCGTGCTTGCCGACAACGTGATTCTCGCCAACGGCGCTTTATTGGGCGGCTATGTGGAAGTTGGCAAGAATGTTTTCATTTCCGGCAACTGTGTGGTGCACCAGTTTATCAAGATCGGCGACTATGCGTTGATGCGCGGGCTGAGCGGCACCAGCCGCGACGTGCCGCCGTTCGCGATCATCGACCGGCAGCATACCGTGCGCGGCGTGAATGTGGTCGGGCTCAAGCGCGCGGGATTCGACGAACAACGGATCCGGGCGATCCGCCAGGCCTTTCGCACACTGTTTCGCAGCGGGCGAAACCTTGCCTTAGCCGTCAAAGAGGTAAAAGAGAGCGGCAGGGCCAACACCGATGTATTGGCCCTCTTGGAGTTTATTGACTCTTCGAAGCGCGGAGTTTGCTTCGGCGCGGATTAAGGGCGCTGTGCCGCCGGTGCGGCGGCAATGGTCTCGGGCTCCGGCGCATCTGGACCGGCTCCGACGAAATAGATCGGCTCCGTGCCCTTCAAGTGGTTCGGGGTCACCACGTAGTTGCCGCGCACCGAAGGATAGATGATGTTGTTGGCAACATCCGCTCTCCCGCCGGTCAGCACATAACCAAGGCCGCCAGTGAGCAATCCCAATCCCGCGTAGGTCACCTTCGCCGGGATGTAAAACACGCTGGCGAGAGCCGCGCCAATACCCCAGCCTAACTCCTCTGCCACCGGTTCAGCAGGTTGACTGTTCGTCCCCGCCGTCTGGGCGTACAATGGAGCCGACATTAGGGTCACCAAAGAAGCCAGGGCAATGCCCTTGAGCATTTGTGATTTCATGTTCCGACAATATCGCAAGGTTGTGTTACTGTCAATAAACTTATTCTAAAAAATTTTCAATTTAGTGTGTCTATTTAGGATTTGCTCCCTTCAATTGGGTTCCATCTTGTAATCGGCTCGAATTCTTCCATTGGTAGCGGATAACGAATTCTAATAGATGAAACATCATTATTCATTTGTAGAAAGTCGTCCGGGAATTCACCGTCTAGGCTCAAGATTGGCCGACAAAGTAGCGCTCGTAGCAGGTGCGGATCCGTTCGCGGCGCAGTTGGTAGTCACGCAACAGCTTTTGCCCGGAGTGTCCCGCACGCTTTGAACTGGCATTCTTCGGCTTGCTGTAACCGAGTGCCTGGGCGATGCCGTCGAGCCTGCCGGGCTCGGCATCGAAGGCGTCAATCGATTGGTCGCGTTCGAGGCGCAACCGGTGATCGAGCTGGCGCAAGAAAAGATAGCCGTCGGCGAGCAGCCGGTACTCCTGCGGCTTCAAGATCTTCGCGGCAGCGAGCGCTTTCAGCGCGGCCAGTGTTTCGCGCTGCCGCAAACCGGCCAGGCGATGACCATGGGCGAGTTGCAGCATTTGCGTTAGGAACTCGATGTCGACCAGCCCGCCGCGGCCCTTCTTGAGATTGAATCTAGATTCATCTTCGCCGGCGAGCTCGCGCTCCATGCGCATGCGCAAATGATGAATCTCGCCGACGCCTTCCTGGGTGAGGCCAGCGACATAGGCGCATTGTTCGATGACGTGCTCGACCGCTCTGCCGAGGGCGGCGTCGCCGGCGATGAAGCGGGTTTTGATCAAGGCTTGGCGCTCCCATAGTTGCGCGGTACTTTTGTGATACTCGCGATAGGCGTCAAGGGAACAGACCACCGGGCCGGCCTTACCGGACGGGCGCAGCTGCATGTCGATCTTGTAGGCGATACCTTCCTCGGTGGGCGCCGACAGGTAGGTCGGCAAGCGCTGGCCAATGCGCACGTAGAATTCATGGGCCGGTAATCGACCCTGGCTACCGCCACGGGTTTGCGCGTCATCCGCCGCGTCGTAGATGAAGACCAGATCCAAATCGGAATTGTAATCGATCTCCCGCGCGCCGATCTTGCCGCCGCCAATGACGGCGAAATGACCGTTGGCAACGGCGCCGAATTTTTCGCTTAACTCTGCCAAGGCGAGATCGAGGGCTGCCTGTAAGCAGGCCTCGGCGAGATCGGAGAGTTGCCGCAGCACGGTTAAGAATTCGCTTGAGCCGCCGAGATCGTGCAGGCCGATGCGGATGAATTCTTCATTCTTATAACGGCGCAGCACATTGAGCTTGCCTTCAATGTCGTCGGCTGCGTCCAGGTTGTGGCGCAGTTCGGCGAGCATGGCGTCTTTCGATTTGTCGATGCGCGTCAGATCGACACGAATCAAGGTGTCGATGAGCTCTGGACGGTTGAGAAACAGATCGGTGAGAAACTGGCTATCGGCGAACAAAGTGATCAACAGCCGCATGGTTTCGGGCTTCTCCG
This sequence comes from uncultured delta proteobacterium, assembly GCA_963847445.1. Lineage (GTDB taxonomy): Bacteria > Desulfobacterota > Binatia > UBA9968 > UBA9968 > DP-20. The sequence continues at coordinate 164,084 of CAWJZV010000008.1, forward strand.
CTAACAGCGTCAGAAAGCCGGTGCGCCCGCCGATGCGGTGGCTGAAATTGGCGAGATTGAACAACGCTTGATCGGGCGCGCCGGACTTGGCGATCTCGGCGATCAACGCCGGGCCCAGGCTGCGCATGACTTTCAAGCGTTTCGGGCTTGGCGGCGAATAGATTTCGCCGTCGCGCACGTCGAGCAGATTTTCATAGGCCTTCGCCGGATCGGTAAAGCCGACGCCGGCCAATTGCTTGGTGATCGACCGCCTGATTGTCGAGATCGTTCCAGATCGCCCCCTCGGCACCGGCGCCTTCGCTTTCGATCTCTTTTTGCGCGCTATAAAACAGCCGATCGAAGATGTTGCGCACGCTGTTGGTATAGCGGTGGTGATCGCGCCAGAACAGTTCCCGTTCGCCGAGCTTGCCTTTGCGTGTGTAGCCCAGGCGCCGCGCGTAGGCTTGCTCTTCGTCCTTGCCCTCGGGTATCGAGTGGACATGGCCTTCCTGGACGATTTGCACTTTATGCTCGGCTTGGCGAAGAAAACGGTAGGCTGCGGTAAGCTTGTCGCGCTCTTCATTGGAAATAAATTTCCGTTTGGCGAGTTCGGCAAGCGTCGGCAGGGTGCTCGGCCCGCGCAAACTCGGTTCGTAGCCGCCGTTGACCAGCTGCAGCGCCTGGGTGAAAAATTCAACCTCGCGGATACCGCCGTAGCCGAGCTTCAAATTGCGCGCTTTGTCGTCGCCGGTGAGCAGTTCATTCTCGATGCGTTCCTTCATGTGGCGCAGCTCGTCGACGGTGGTGTAGTCGAGGTAGCGGCGGTAGATAAACGGCTCGAGTCCTTTTAAGAAGTCGCTGCCCAGTTCGATTGCGCCGGCCACCGGCCGGGCTTTGATCATCGCCGCCCGTTCCCAGCACTGCCCCCAAGACTCATAATAAAGCATCGCCGAGTCGACCGATTGCACCAACGGGCCGTTGGCGCCCAACGGACGAAGCCGTAAATCGATGCGAAAGACGAAACCGTCTTCGGTAATATCGCCCATGGCGTGAATGATCTTCTGGCCGATGGCGCTGAAAAACTCCCGCGGCCCGACTGTGCCTTTGCTGCCGCCGCTGCTTTCCCCTTCGTCGTTCTCATAGAGAAAGATCACGTCGACATCGGAGCTGAAGTTAAGCTCGCCGCCGCCCAGTTTGCCCATGCCGAGGACGACGAAGCGATTGGCTTTGGCCGATCCCGGCAAATTGAGTTGGCCGAAATCTTTTTCAACTTCCGCCCGGCAGAAACGGTAGGCCGCATCCAGCGAAGCATCGGCCAGCGCGGTCAATTCGCGCACCGTCTCTTCCATCGTCACCGACGGCATCAGATCGCGCGCGCCGATGCGCAGGTACTCGCGCTGCTTGTGCCGGCGCAGGGCGGCGCAGAACTCGTCGAATGAAGAGGAGTCCTTAATCGTCGCCTCGAGTTCTTTGGCATGTTCGGAGACTGACTTCTGTTTCGTCTTGATCTGGCGGGTGAAGAGTACCGGCCAGTGATTACCCTGGCGGATGAGCACGTCGCTCAAAAGGCGCTGCTGCCGACAAGCGGAAATCAGCGGTGGTCGATCGTCTCCGGGAATTTTGTCGATCGTTTTTGCGCCGGCGCCATCGAGTAGATCGAAGAAGATTGGTTTCCGCGAAACGCGGCGAGGGCTCAACTTGATTACCCGTTGGATTGTCTTCCTTTGCGGGACGAAGAAATGTATTTGCCGAGGCTGCGCACGATTCTACACTAGTCATCGGTGTCGTAACCTTCAAGGCCCTTCAGATTGTACGGTGTCGAGACAGGCATTCAAAAAAAGGCGACATTCCCATCTTCCATGGAAACCCCGTGTAAGATACTAGAAATCATCCTGATAGAGCAGCGCAGGCACGAACGCCGCGATTTTCGATTTGCGTCGCGGCGAAAATTCACAATGCCCCGATTTTCAGAATTTCAGCTTTCAGTGAAATCGGCAGGCCGGTAAGGTCAAATCACTTGCGCTGCTTGAATCCAGAGACGGCAGAAACGCAGGTCGGCCCCTAGATTGATGATGTCTCACGCGAAAACGGTCCAGCACTACTATGTGCGGACTTATTCACGGGCGAATTTCATTCGCGCAGAGCGAGCAAATTGCGTGAATATCACGGGCTACAACACGTATCGACCAGAGGCTGTCGATTCGTCGCGTCAACTGAAACTTCAGACTGACCGGTTCCAGCTTGCACTCGGGCCTGAACTTCGGGCTGAGATTCGGCAAAGGGTACGGCTCCGGTCAATCACTCGTCACGCCGTCTCTTTCAGCGATTCTAAAATCTCTTTCGATTGCCGCACATTCGTTCTGGATTGCGGACTGGCGTCGATGCCATGAGCTTCTTCAAAAGCCGATGGATAACCGATGATCGTTAACTCCAGGCGTGAGAAACTCGACTCGACTTCTCATGCGTTGGGCGACAGCGCCGCGATCAATTTGAGTAGGCGACGCAACTGCACGCCAACAACATACTGTCGTTGACCGACAAGAACAATGCCGGCATGTTCTCTACCTTCGGAAAGGAAATCAGCGTGGAGACGGCAGAAATCGCTCGACATTGTAACTGTACAAGATCCAGGCCCGTATCAGTCGCGTGTTCCAAGTCTTCCTTATCGTTGCGCTCAATCATGCCATCGTCGAGAGCGCTAACCACGTCTATATTCCGCGCGCGGAATCCCTGGAGTAGAGCACGACTGATCGAAGCTTGCGAGGTGAGAGCCGGATCTTCATGAGCTGCTATCAGCAGCTCCCTCACGTTTTGTCTCTAACCTTTGCAGCGCGGCTTCTTCAGCAGCGAGGTCGGTTTCAACTGATCCCGGTTAGCAGGTCGTAGGCAGAACCGCGTACACTTGAGCTAAACTGACATGGCCGCTGATCGGCGATTTCCTCCGGGTTATATCCGAGCTTATACCACTCCACGATCCGTCGAACAGTCACACCGGTATCCGGGATTCTGGCCTGCTCCCCACGCCTTCCGGGAGCAGACGATAAGGTAGATCCGCTAGGTTGGTAGGCTTCGACCAAGCGCCTGACGATCATCGGCCAATTTAGGACCAGTCGATTCTCGCATTATCCATTTCTAGCCCTCTTCGTTAGGATATAGACGCTTGAGACCGTTCGCCAAGACGAAGTGCGAGCCGATTTGTACACCTGCGAAAGGAGCCGCATCATTTTTACCATACCAGCCTGGGATTGAATTTGCACCAACGAAGGTTTTGATCCGCGACGCCGGCATATCCAAGAGCTCGAACGTCCAAACATTTAGTCGGGTAACCTTTTGACTACCCACGAGGTAACCGATCGGTTACCATCTGAAGCACGCCTCTAATCGACTCGTGCCAAAGTCGTCGAAGAATTTCGTCTGCTAAATTCGCCATGGTAGTTTGAACAGGCGCCACCTGATCCGCACTGGCATGGTAGCTGCACTGTAAGGGAGGACAAGCACAGAGAAAACCACAAATCCGAAATCCGAAGCACAAATTCAAATGATCCAAACAGAAAGCACTAAATCCGAAACTCGAAAGCGGCCCCGCGGACCGAAACAAATTCAAAGGACCATAACTGAAAGCACGAAATTCGAAATCCGACACAAATTCGAATGTTCAAAAAAACACTAAATTCAAAACAACTTCAATTGGGATTCGGTGTTTTGAGATTTTCTTCGGTTTTGAGTTTATTTGGCTGCCAGTTTGTTTCGGATTTCGAGATTCGGATTTCGGATTTATGTTTTGGTGTGGTTGACACCGAAGTTCATGGTCGACTAGGCTCTCGAACCAGGGCTGACGATCATAAGGAATTCGGATAACTCACCGCGGAGGCGCTATGGCGCAAAGGGTTCAAGGGGCAAATCCGAAGCACGAAATCCGAAATCCGAAACAAATTCAAATGACTGAAACAAATGCGCAAAACGTTCAAAACAGGAGTCGGCGAATTCGAGTTTTGGATTTTCCGGCTTTGAGATTTAGTTGGCCCCGTTTGTTTCGAATTTCGATATTCGGATTTCGGATTTTCTTTCAGCGAAGTTGATAGCGAACTTCATAGTCGACTAGGCTCTCAGCCCACACATGACGATGCAGCGGTTCGATCGCAGGTCATGTCGTGTTAGTCGGTGAAAGTACTTCAGTTAGGACTCAGGAGATCCCAGATGGCCCGAGTTGGGGTTACCAAGAAGAAGCCCCGCGCTACCGCGCTGAGCCGGGTTAAAGACAAGCTGCGCCGTGTCACCGAGCAGCTTGAGTCGCGCGAGCGAAGTGAGATTTCCGATGTTGCCAAAGAGGAGCCCGCTGCCCAAAAAGTCTCAGCCGGATCCAAGCTTGTGACGGCTCATTTAAGGAGATCGCTGTGAACGAAAAGATCGATACAGTCATCATCGGCGCTGGCCATGCCGGCCTGACTATGAGTTATTATCTCAGTCAACGGGGCCTCGAACATGTGATTGTCGAGCGCGGACGGGTGGGCGAGCGCTGGATCAGCGAACGCTGGGACTCGTTCCATTTTCAATTTCCCAACTCGACCATCGAGCTGCCCGGCCATAAATATCAAACCGACGATCCCGACGGCTTTGTGCCGGGCCGGGAAGTCGTTCGCTTTATTCAAGAATACGCCGATTACATAAAAGCCCCGGTGAGATGCGGTGTCGACGTCGGCGCGTTAGAGAACTGGCGTCAACTTCCGAGCGCTATTTGCTGCGCACGAACGCGGGCGCCATTGAAGCCCGCAATGTGGTCATTGCCACCGGACAGCGCGAAACGGGTGTCATTCCACCGTTCAGTTCCGATGTGCCGAACGACATCCGCCAGCTGCATTCGAGCGCATACCGCAATGCCGGTGAATTGCCGTCCGGCGCCGTTCTGATCGTGGGAAGCGGCGCCTCGGGCTTTCAAATCGCCGAAGATTTGCATCAATACGGCAGACAAGTCTACCTCTGCGTCGGTCGCCATCGGCCCCTCGCGCGACGCTATCGCCGTCGCGACTACGCTTGGTGGGCGATGGAGATGGGCATGTTTGAGCGACGACGCGCGGAAGTCACCGTCGACTTCTGCGCCGGGACCGTTGTTAACCGGCGTCAATGGCGGCTACCAAGCCGACGTGCGGGCGTTGGCTTCGAAGGGAATCGTTTTGCTGGGACGGTTAAAAGCCGTCACGGGAGCTAGGCTCGCTTTGGCTCCCGACTTGGAAGAGAACCTCGCCAAAGGAGAGGAGTGGCTCGCCAATTACAAGAAATCGGTGGACGACTACATCGCAAAAAATAAATTGAATATTCCGGAAGAAAGCCCGCCAGCAAACTTATCCCCAATCCAAAACGGTAGCGCATCAGCGCCGATTCTTGAGCTGGATCTCAGAGCCGCGGGAATTACTTCGATCATCTGGGCAACGGGATTCGGCAACGACTACGGTTGGTTAAAACTCCCGGTTCTCGACGAGCGCAGAGAACCTGTGCACGAGCGTGGTGTCACACAGTTACCGGGCATCTATTTTCTCGGTTTGCGCTGGCTGTACAAACAGAAATCAGGTTTTCTATCTTTTGGCGGCCCGGCGGAAGATGCGGCCTATTTGGCGGAGCAGATCGCAGCGAGACACAACGGAAGTCCGAGTCGGTCTTTTTGAATTCTTCGGATTCGGCAGGTTGCGGAGCGACGAAAATCAACTCCCAATGAAAAAGTTCGGAGCAAATCTCCGGCGGGATGTTATGGCGAGCAAAAAAGGCTCTAAGAGCGACAGAGTAAAACCGCCCCGAAATGCGGCGAAAAACTCCCCGGTTGAAAATGCAGCAAACGATGGCGGAGCTGCGCCGCCAGCTCGCCGAGTCAGCCAAAGAGGCGCAGGCTTGCAGGCGTCAGCTCGCCGAAGCGCTGGAACATCAGACGGCCACTTCCGAAGTTCTCGGTATCATCAGCCGGTCACCGACGGACGTGCAGCCGGTGCTTGATGCTATCGTCGACAGTGCCGCCAGGGTGTGCGGGATCGATGACGTGGTACTGCGACTCGTTGAAGGAAACGCGATGGTTCCGCGGGCTCATTTTGGGTCCATACCCGTCGGCCGCGTTGAGTCAGTATCGATGAGCTACATTACCGTTGGATGCGCGAGCATGGTACGCACCACGTTCCCGATGTCCGCGCGCAGAAGGATTTCTCCCTAGGCTTTCGCGGCGTTTGGCGCACTTACTTGGGCGTTCCGCTCCGTCAGCAGGGGGAGCTTATTGGAGCCCTGTACGCACGTCGCACCGACGTTTGCCCCTTCACCCCGGCGCAGATCAAGCTACTTGAAACCTTCGCTGACCAAGCAGTGATCGCCATCGAGAACGCGCGACTGTTCCAAGAACTCACCGAGGCGTTGGAGCAGCAGACTGCTACGAGTGAAATCCTGGGCGTCATCGCCAGCTCGCCGACGGAAATCCAGCCGGTGCTGGACGTAGTTGCAGAAAACGCCGCGCGGCTGTGCGACGCCAATGATGCACTGATCTATCGTGTCGATGGTGACACCCTTCAGCAAGTGGCGGTATACGGGCTAATACCATTCGGGCAAAGGCCGCTACCCTTCACGCGAGGTACGCCCACTGGCCGGGCGGTCATCGACCGCCAAACCATTCACCTGCATGACCTTACGACCGAGCTTGAAACAGAGTTCCCGGACGCGAAGACCTTACAGCAAGTTTCAGGGACTCGAACTTTTCTTGCGACGCCGTTGCTGCGAGAGGGCATTCCAGTCGGAGCAATTGTACTTCGCCGACAAGAAGTCCGTCCTTTTACCGACGGTCATATCGCTCTCCTCAAGACCTTCGCCGACCAGGCCGTGATCGCCATCGAGAACGTGCGGCTGTTCCAAGAACTCACGGAATCGCTGGAGCAGCAGACGGCGACGAGTGAAATCTTGGGCGTCATCGCCAGCTCGCCGACGGATATTCAGCCGGTGCTGGACACTGTGATCGCGAATGCCGTGAAATTATCCGGCGCGACGAAGGGACACATTCGTCGACTGGAAAATGGCTTTCTCCATGTAGTCGCGCATTGTAACGAAACCCCCGAACAGATCGAGCACCTGCGCGCTAATCCGATTCCTCTCACGCGGGCCGTTTCGATTCTTGAAAATCGAGTCGTGCACCGCGACGACCTTCAAGAACGAAATCGTATGCTTGGTATAGACCCGTTCTTAGGAGCACGCACGCAATTGGGTGTGCCTTTGCAGCGTGAGGGAATAGCAATTGGCAATATCATGATTTGGCGGGATGTCGTCGAGCCATTTACCGACCGGCAAATCGATCTGGTCAAAACCTTCGCCGACCAAGCGGTCATCGCCATCGAGAACGTGCGGCTGTTCAATGAACTGCAGCAGCGCAACCGGATCTCACTGAAGCGCTGGAGCAGCAGACGGCGACGAGCGAGATTCTGGGTGTTATTGCCAGTTCGCCGACCGATCTGACACCCGTCCTAGAAACCGTGGCGAGGAACGCGGCGCGGCTTTGTGAAGCGAAGAGCGCACAGGTGTATCGCACCGATGGCGATTTGCTGCGGCTTGCCGCGAACTACGGGGAACTGCACGCGGGAGAGACCAGGCCGATTGGCCGAGGCACAGTGAGCGGCCGCGCAGTTGTCGAGCGCAAAACCATTCACACCGACGAACGCATCCAATATGCAGTGGAGTTCCCCGACAGTAAGAGCGCTAGCGGCGAAACGCGTCTGTCGACGCCGTTGCTGCGCGAAGGTGTTGCCATCGGCGTAATCGGCATTCGCCGCACCGAACTGCGGCCATTCACCGAAAGCCAAATCAAGCTCCTCGAAACCTTTGCTGAGCAGGCCGTGATCGCCATCGAGAATGTGCGGCTGTTCAACGAACTCAAGGAGTCGCTGGAGCAGCAGACGGCGACGAGTGAAATCTTGGGCGTCATCGCCAGCTCGCCGACGGATATTCAGCCGGTGCTGGACACGGTTGCGAAAACGCCGCGAAAGTGTGTGGCGCCAGCGATGCAGTCGATCTGGCTGCGTCGAAGGAGACATGTTCTGCGTACAGCGGCCCATGTACGGACCCGTGCCGCATCGCTTGCGGAGTGAATTCGACCACTCGATCGCCAATCGCCCGGCGGGTCGAGCGATGCTCGACCGGGCAGCGATCCACGTTCCACGACCTGCGGTGCCGTGGTGCAAACGAATTTCCCGACGTCTGCGACACCTATCAGCGAGCCGGGCGCTCGGACAGGCTCTAGCACGTGCCGCTGCTTCGCGAAGGTGTCGCTATCGGCGTGATCACTATTCGCCGGTTGGAAGTTCGTCCTTTCACCGACAAGCAAATCGCGCTTCTCAAAACCTTCGCCGACCAAGCGGTCATCGCCATCGAAAACGTGCGCTTGTTCAAGGAACTCGGCGAGCGCAACGCGGAATTGCGCGAGGCGCTGGAGCATCAGACGGCGACGGCCGAGGTGCTCGGCATCATCAGCCGCTCGCCGACGGACGTGCAGCCGGTGCTCGACGCCATCGTCGAGAGCGCCGCGCGGGTTTGCGGGATCGATGACGTGGTGCTGCGACTCCGCGAGGGGAACACTTTGGTTTCGCGGGCTCATTTTGGTCCCATACCCGATCGCCCGCGTCGAGATCAGTATTGATGAGCCACAGTTTCGCTGGATGCGCGAGCATGGCACGCTCCACATTCCCGACGTCCGCGCGCAGAACGATTTCCCAACGGTGGGTTCCGTCAGCGGCTGGCGCACCTTCTTAGCCGTTCCTCTTCGTCAGCAGGGGGAACTCATTGGAGCACTGATCGCACGTCGCACCGAGGTGCGCCCCTTCACCCCGGCGCAGATCAAACTGCTCGAAACCTTCGCCGACCAGGCGGTGATCGCCATCGAGAACGTGCGGCTGTTCCAAGAACTCAAGGAATCGTTGGAGCAGCAGACGGCGACGAGTGAAATCTTGGGCGTCATCGCCAGCTCGCCGACGGATATCCAGCCGGTGCTGGATACTGTGGCTGAAAATGCCGCGCGACTTTGCGACGCGACGATGCGTCAGATTTGTCGCGTTGACGGAGACGGCTTCGAGCGGGTCGCGCACTCATGGACCAATGCCGGTCGTCGGCTGATGAAGACCGTCGATCTATCACCGCGGCATTCCATGCGGGCCGAGCGATCATCGACCGGCAAACGATTCATGTTCATGACTGTCGCTGCAGACGCTCGAAGCGGAATTTCCGGACAGCTGAGGTCTTCGCCAAGCGCGACGGCTACTCGCACCGTGCTTGGCGACGCCGTTGCTGCGTGAAGGTGACTGCGATCGGCGTCATCGTAATTCGCCGCACGGAGGTCCGCCCTTTCACCGACAAGCAGATCGCGCTGCTCAAAACCTTCGCCGATCAAGCGGTGATCGCCATCGAGAACGTGCGGCTGTTCAAGGAACTCGGCGAGCGCAACGCGGAATTGCGCGAGGCGCTGGAGCATCAGACGGCGACGGCCGAGGTGCTCGGCATCATCAGCCGCTCGCCGACCGACGTGCAGCCGGTCCTCGACGCCATCGTCGAGAGCGCCGCGCGGGTTTGCGGGATCGATGACGTGGTGCTGCGACTCCACGAGGGGAACACTATGGTTTCGCGGGCTCATTTTGGTCCCATACCCATCGGCCGCGTCGAGATCAGTATCGATGAGCCACAGTTTCGCTGGATGCGCGAGCATGGCACGCTTCACATTCCCGACGTCCGCGACGCAGAACGATTTCCCAACGTTGGGTTCCGGCGGCGGCTCGCGCACCTTCTTGGTCGTTCCCCTTCGTCAGCAAGGGGAACTCATTGGAGCACTGATCGCACGTCGCATCGAGGTGCGCCCCTTCACCCCGGCGCAGATCAAGCTGCTCGAAACCTTCGCCGACCAGGCGGTGATCGCCATCGAGAACGTGCGGCTGTTCCAAGAGCTCAACGAGTCGTTGGAGCAGCAGACGGCGACGAGTGAAATCTTGGGCGTCATCGCCAGCTCGCCGACGGATATCCAGCCGGTGCTGGATACCGTTGCCGAGAATGCCGCGCGAGTTATGTGAAGCGAACGATGCGCTGATTCTATCGTGTCGACGGCGATCGCTTCGAGGCGAGCGGCATCGTACGGACCGCTTCCATGGGAGCCGATCGGCGGAATTGGCCAAGTACTGAGTCGCGGCATCGTTGCGGGCCGAGCTGTTGTCGACCGGCAGACGATTCATGTTCACGATCTTGGCGGCAGCAGATTCGAAGCGAATTTCCGGACGCAAGCCGAGCGATTCACGTATGGGTGATTCGCACGGTGCTCGCTACTCCACTGCTGCGCGAGGGTGTTCCGATCGGAGCAATCATATTCGCCGAACCGAAGTTCGCCCGTTTACCGACAAACAGATCAGAGCTGCTCAAAACCTTCGCCGACCAGGCGGTGATCGCCATCGAGAACGTGCGCTTGTTCAAAGAACTCGGCGAGCGCAACGCGGAGTTGCGCGAGGCGCTGGAGCATCAGACGGCGACGGCCGAGGTGCTCGGCATCATCAGCCGCTCGCCGACCGACGTGCAGCCGGTGCTCGACGCCATCGTCGAGAGCGCGGCGCGGGTTTGCGGGATCGATGACGTGGTGCTGCGACTCCGCGAGGGGAACGCTATGGTTGCGCGGGCTCATTTCGGTCCCATAGCCGATCTGGCCGCGTCGAGATCAGTATTGATGAGCCACAGTTTCGCTGGATGCGCGAGCATGGCACGCTCCACATTCCCGACGTCCGCGCGCAGAACGATTTCCCAACGTTGGGTTCCGCCAGCGGCTTGCGCACCTTCTTGGCCGTTCCCCTTCGTCAGCAGGGAGAACTCATTGGAACACTGATCGCACGTCGCACCGAGGTGCGCCCCTTCACCCCGGCGCAGATCAAGCTGCTTGAAACCTTCGCCGACCAGGCGGTGATCGCCATCGAGAACGTGCGGCTGTTCCAAGAACTCAACGAGAGTCGTTGGAGCAGCAGACGGCGACGAGTGAAATCTTGGGCGTCATCGCCAGCTCGCCGACGGATATTCAGCCGGTGCTGGATGTCGTGGCTGAAAATGCGGCGCGTTTGTGCGACGCGAACGATGCGCAGCATTCGGCGCGTCGACGGCGAACTGCTGCGCACTGTGGCTCATTATGGGACCGATGCCCATGACCGCGGGTCGGAGCTGACCGATCGACTCGCGAGCTCAGTCGTCGGCCGAGCAATGGTCGACCGACAGACCATTCACATTCACGACATGTCAGCCGAAGTCGCGAGCCGAATTTCCGGACTGCGCAGGCTACGGCGAACGGCTGGGCGTTCGCACCGTGCTTGCCACGCCGTTGCTGCGCGAAGGCAGTCGCGATCGGAGCGATTCACATTCGCCGAACGGAGGTCCGTCCCTTCACCGACAAGCAAATCGCGCTTGCTCAAAACCTTTGCCGACCAGGCCGTCATCGCCATCGAGAACGTGCGGCTTGTTCAAGGAATTCGGCGAGCGCAACGCAGAATTGCGCGAGGCGCTGGAGCATCAGACGGCGACGGCCGAGGTGCTCGGCATCATCAGCCGCTCGCCGACGGACGTGCAGCCGGTGCTCGACGCCATCGTCGAGAGCGCGGCACGGGTTTGCGGGATCGATGACGTGGTGCTGCGACTCCGCGAGGGGAACGCTATGGTTCCGCGGGCTCATTTTGGTCCCATACCCATCGGCCGCGTCGAGATCAGTATTGATGAACCACAGTTTCGCTGGATGCGCGAGCATGGCACGCTCCACATTCCCGACGTCCGCGCGCAGAACGATTTCCCAACGTTGGGTTCCACCGGCGGCTTGCGCACCTTCTTGGCCGTTCCCCTTCGTCAGCAGGGGGAACTCATTGGAACACTGAACGCACGTCGCACCGAGGTGCGCCCCTTCACCCCGGCGCAGATCAAGCTGCTCGAAACCTTCGCCGACCAGGCGGTGATCGCCATCGAGAACGTGCGGCTGTTCCAAGAACTCAAGGAGTCGCTGGAGCAGCAGACTGCGACGAGTGAGATCCTGGGCGTGATCGCCAGCTCGCCGACGGATATTCAGCCGGTGCTCGACGCCATCGCCGAGAGCGCGGCTCGGGTGTGCGGGTCCGACGACGCGACGATTCGCCTGCTCGATGGGGATGAGACGTTCCTGGCGGCGCACTTCGGATCGATACCTCCCAGCGCGCCGAGGCGGCGGAGCTTGCAATGGCGCTTGGTTGGCAATGAGGCTTTGCTCCAGCGCAGGACAATTCACATTCCAGACGTTCAGGCGGAAGCAGAGAGATTTCCGGACAGCTCATACATGGGGCGCGGTATTCGAACCTTGCTCGTCACGCCGCTGCTTCGCGA
>CAWJZV010000009.1:0-166467 GCA_963847445.1 uncultured delta proteobacterium
TGCCAAAACCAGCCGCGAAAGAAATACGATCCCCAATAGGTTAAGTTAATTTAAACATTCCCCGCGACTAGCTACGGGCACCATCAAACGGGGAATCTAAAGGGGGCGAGCATCCCCTTTGGCCGCATGCGAAGTTAATACCCCGTACGCGAAATGCCTTGTTTATTTAGACAAGCTTTGGGGAGATTAAAAATCTGTCCAACCAAGGGTGAGAATCTCACCCCTCAAAAAGACTTTCGGAAAATAGATACCCCGTCTCTGCCGTCAGATTGGTTCGCCTGATTTTTGAACTGGAATGGTTGCTCATCTAAGAGAGCGATTCCCGATAATTCGGCTATCAGTTTACGATGGAAATGTTTTAAAGAACTTTTCGCTTCCTCTGCCGAAAGGCCGAGAAAGTCGCGCTCAGAAGCAGTTACGTTTGTAAGCGAAAAATGGAGCGGGCGACGGGGATCGAACCCGTGACGTCCAGCTTGGGAAGCTGGCATTCTACCGCTGAATTACGCCCGCTCAGGTCAGGGTAGTTCGGCTTTCAAACTGTAGGGAATTGGCACTGGGATGTCAACGCGTTGAGAAAGTTAAATCATTTGCGCTGTCCAAATGACCAGCCGTGAATCTACACATTCCCCGCAGCATGCTGCGGGCACCATCAAATGGGGAATCCAAAGGGGGCGAGCATCCCCTTTGGTCGCGTGCGGGGTTAATACCCCGTACGCGAAATGGCTTGTTTATATTTGACCGTCGCACAATCGACGCTCGAACATTAGGCATGGGCGGACTTACCGCGCAGCAGGGCGAGGATGTCGGCGGGCGACATTTTTGACACCAAAATGCAGATGATATCGCCTTCCTTGTGCAACACGGCGTTGATGCCGTCCTGCGAAAAGGAATAGAAATTGAGCTTCATGTCGGCATCGTAAAAGCGCTCGGCGCGCTCGGGTGCGTCCGCCTCAGAGCCCAGTAAAGTAAGGCAAGTGATCGGCGGCCCGCCGCCCTGATAGACGGTGACGAGCACTTCACGGTCGCCGATCTTTTGCACGAAGCCCGAGACCGGATAGAGTTTCATCATCGACAAATCGAAAACGATGGGCGCGAAGCGGCCGCCCACCGCCCGTGCCAGCTCCTGGCGCAGGCGATTGGCGTCATCGTAACGCACCAGCGCGGTTTTGCCGCTGAGCAGATCTCGATGGGTCTCGATGGCGATCATGCCAACATCCTGTCGCGGCGATTTGCCGTAGAAAAGCGCCGCGATGGCGATCACTAACAGCGCCACGGCAAGCCCCGGCCGCCAACTGCGAAAACTAAACCACGAGGCGAAAGCGCCTGCGGTTTTCACTGCTACGGCTGGCCGCCGCGAAGCGATTTCGCTTTCAATCTCGCGGCGCAACGCCGCGGGCGCGGTGACTTCCTGGCGCGCCAGCTTGAGCTGTTGCTTGAGCCGGCTTTCCGCGGTCAGCGCCCGTTGGCAGCGCTCGCAAGTATGCAGATGCGCCTCGATGGCGCTATGCTCATCGGCGCTGAGTTCATTATCTAGGCGAGCCGTGATCAGCTCTTGTGCCTGGTCGCAACGCATGGTTTAGCTATCATTCTTCCGGCCTTGCCGGTCCTGCCGTCCCGGTCTTGCCCAAATAACCGCTCAACTGTTTTTGCAAAAGTCTGCGCCCGCGCGACAACCGCGAGCGCACCGTACCGATCGGACAGGATAAAACCTCGGCCGCTTCGGCGTAAGTAAAATCGCCCATGTCGACGAGCAGGATCGGCGCGCGAAACTCCTCGGGGATTTGCTTCAGTGCGGCGCCGATCTTGGCACCGAGCTCGCGATCCAATACCTGGCTCTCCGGACCGGGGCCATCGCCGGCCTGGGCCTGCCAAAAGTCCGCCGCGTCCGTGCCGTCGAGAAGATCTTCCGCGGCGACGGTGCGCTTGTTGCGGGCGTAAGAATCATAGAAAAAATTATAGAGGATTCGCGTCAGCCATGCCTTCATATTGCTGCCGGGCAAGAACTGTCCCTGCGCACTCAACGCCCGCGTGCAGGTCTCTTGGACGCAATCCTTAGCTTCGTCGGGGTTGCGCGCCAGATGGAACGCGACGCGGTAGAGATGATCCAGATAGGTCAAGATCTCCGTAGCGAAACTATCGCGTGCAGGATTACGGCTGTGGGTGGCGCTCACGGCCCAGCCAGTGTAGCCAAGAGTGCAGGTGGTGTCCAATCGCTCGCCTCCATTGAGTCAACGAAGCAAGCAAAACAAAAGTTCCCTTAAGACCGGGCGAAGGCTTGCGGTTCCAGCCGTAGCTGTCCTATGTTGACCACCATGAAATACCGCACTCTCGGCAAGACTGGCCTGCGGGTCAGCGCCATCGGCCTTGGCACCATGGTCCACGCCGGCCATTTCGGCCCCATGAAAGACTCTGAATCCTTGAGCGCCATCGAAGCTGCGCTCGACCTCGGGGTCAACTTCATCGATACTTCCGACGCCTACGGCGCCGGCTATTCGGAAACCTTGCTGGGCAACGCGCTCAAAGGCAAACGCGATCAGGTGGTCATCGCCACCAAGGGCGGCAATGTCATGGTCGGCCCGAACCGCGGCAAAAGAAACTTCGACCCCGACTATATCAGCCGGGTGATGGACGAGAGCTTACAACGGCTGCAAATCGACACCATCGATCTTTACCAGTTGCACAATCCGACGGTTGATGTCATCGAGCGCGGCGCGGTTTGGGAGGTTTTGGAACGGGCTAAACAAGCGGGCAAAATCCGCCATTACGGCGTGTCGATCAACACCATGGAAGAAGGCATCGCCGCGGTCAAAGACGGCCGCGCCGAAACCATTCAAGTCGAATACAACCTGCTGGCCCAGGAGCCGGCGGAAAAAATCTTTCCGCTGGCGCACCAGGCAAATATCGGCATCATCGCCCGCGTGCCGCTGCGCCGCGGCGTTCTGACCGGCAAGATGACCGTCGCCGACGAACAAAGATTTCAAGGCGAAGATTTGCGCGCGCGCAGTTTCAAAGGCGAGGCGTTCGCCAAAGAGCTGGCGAAGGCCGATGAACTGCGCTTTCTCGTCCATGGCGCGGCGAAAACCCTAGGACAAGCGGCCATCGCTTTTTGCATCGCCCATCCCGCCGTCAGCGTAGTCATTGCCGGCGCGCGCAATGCCGCGCAAATGCGCGAGAACGGCGCCGCCGCCGACATCGAAACCTCCACCGCCGACCTGGCGCGCATCGCCGAGCTCTGGCGCCGCAGCTGCACGGTTTAGGTTTTTGCCTTTGGCACTTCTGGCTTTCTTGTGAATCAGGGTTCGGAGTTTCACCGCTGAGTCGCCCTTCGATAAACTCAGGACAGGCTCCGGGCGCGGAGTAAAAAGTTTTTGATTAGGAAACGCTCTGAACTCTGCGTGCTCTGTATTCTACTATGCCTCGAAATTTACGCGGCTTGCGCAAATTGTCCGGTAACGGGAATACTAGAACACGGGATTGACTCTCGCAAAGGCGCAAAGCGCGCCAAGTTCGGAGGGAAGAGATGAATTATCTTGAAGAATTCTTTCACCGTATTTTCCGACCTTTGCAGCCTTTGCGTCTTTGCGAGAGATATTCCGAGTTTCGGTTGGGCTGTGCCGCGCTGGGCCTCTGTGGTGAATTATTTCTTAACAGCAAACCCGGAATAACCTCACTTTAATAGCGGAGGGAATATCATGGAACCGAACCTCGCCGCTTGGCCCGACAACAAAAAACTCGTCGTTATGGTGACGCTCATGTTCGAGGTCTGGTCCGACGGCAAAGCGCCGCCCTACTCGCCGATGACCACGTCGCTCAAACCCGGCACGCCCGACCTGTTGGGGATATCCTGGTCACAGTATGGCGGCAAGACCGGCATCTGGCGCTTTCTGCGCATCTTGGACGAAACCGAAATTAAAGCGACGGTCTGCTTGAATGCCAAAGGCGCCGAGCTGTTTGCCGACGCGGTCAAAGAAGCTCATCGGCGCGGCCATGAAATCGCCGGCCATTCTTACACTCAAGATCTCGTCCTGCCCTATCTGTCAGCCTTGGAAGAAAAAGCAGTGATTGAACGCTGCAAACGCATCATTAGCGACACGGTTGGGGTCGCGCCGGTCGGTTGGTTTAGCCCGGTGGCTGCGCCGACGGTGCATACCGCGCAGTTTCTTGCCGAAACCGGCTTCATCTGGCACGGCGACTACAATGACACTGACCTGCCCTACACACTGGAAACCGGCAAAGGTCGCCTCGTCGCCATGGCCCACAGCGACTTCACCGACAATCGCACGCTGCGCTCGAGCCCGCGCGATTTCTACAACGTCTACAAGGATACTTTCGACTATCTCTACCAACATGAAGCGCCGTCGCTGCTCAACTTAACCATGCACTGCCACTTCGGCGGCCGGCCGCTGATGGCGGCGATGCTTTATGAACTGCTGCATTACATGAAGGGCTTCCCAGATGTCTGGTTCGCACGCCATGACGAAGTCGCGCGCTGGGTACTGACGATTTAGAACTCGATGCCGAGTCCCCGAGAGCGCGCCAAAGCGAATACTTTGCTGGCGATGGCAACATCGGCGATTCCTTGGCCGGCGTTGTTTTTGAATAACGTGATCTGATTTGCCCCGGTGCGACCGGGAATAACACCGTTGAGCAGGGCGCCGAGTTCCCCGACTCGCTCCCAGCTCAAGAATCCCGCCTGCACTGGATCATAAAGGTCTCCCTGTTCGTCTTGAATCGCCTGCTCCAATGAATTGACGACGATGACATCGCTGCGCCGAATCGTCGCGTCGTCCAATTCACGCCGCTTCGCCGCTGCGATGCCAGCTTTGACCAAACCGACATTGCCGCCCATGATCGAGGTCACATGAGTTCCCGGCTGTAACCATTCGCCGTCGAATACCGCCAGGTTGGAATTGGTTGCAGTCAACACAACATCCGCATCTTCGACCGCATGCTTGGCGCTGGTTACAGGTTCTAACTCGCATGGAACGAGCTTTTCCATCATGCGGCAAAAATCATTGCGGGTCCTCTCCGTGCGGCAGAAAACTTTAACCCGCTTAAACTGCCGCACTTTGGAAAATGCCAGTAAATGATACTTCGCCTCGCCGCCGGCGCCGAGAATGCCGAGAGTCGACGCATCCGTTCGCGCCAGAGAGCGAGTGCCCACCGCGCTCGTAGCGGCGGTGCGCATGGGTGTCGGCCGCTCCGCCTCGATCTCGGCCACGCCGATTCTGCCGACAATAATACCCATGAGCGAAGCGTCTTTCACATCGAACAAGACAGTTACCGGTCCGCCCATGTTGTGGTAGGTCTGCACTTCTTTGGAGACCGCGACATGTTCGGCATGGGCGAGCACGCCAATCCCGCCGAGGCTGGGCACCCCGCCCGGATGAACGCTGACACGGACGCCGTTGGGCGTGGTGATGCGGCGCCGCGGTGCGTTCAGCTCCGGGCTTCTGCCGAACTCGCTAAACCCCGACTCTACCGCATCGATCGCGGCATCCATGGTCAACAGACCGGTGACATCTTCAGCACGAATCAGAAAAGCCATCGAACTACCTCCAAAAAAACCAAACCAAGTGTTACTACATCCTTTACTCGATTGACAAGAAACCCACCGATGCCTATCGTCAGCTAGTTCCAATTCTAAACTAGCGGAGACTCAGCAATGACCCTTTCATGCCCATGGTATCGATTACTCACTGCGCCGTTGCTCGTCATGCTTTATCTAGCGTTGCGCCTGCCCGCGGCGGCGCAAACGATCGACATCGAGGCTGCGAAAAAAGACGGCAAAGTCATCGTTTACGCGGCCGTGCCGCCGCAAACAATGAAAGTCATCAACGAGCCCTTTGAAAAAAAATATGGCATCAGAGTCGAGTACTGGCGTGCGTCCACGACCGGCATCTTGGAACGGGCACTCAACGAATGGCGCGTCGGCACGGCGCCTTTCGACGTCGTCGAGGGTAACAAGGGTCCCCAATACATTCTCAAGTCCGAAGGAGTTTTCGCCAAGTATCAACCGCCATCGGCGGCCAAGTATGCGAAACAGTTTCTCGAGAACGACCAGCTCCTGACGCCTTGGCGATTCAACCCGATCAGCATTCTCTTCAACACCACCATGGTGCGCAAAGAGGACGCCCCTAAAAGTATTCAAGATCTGCTGCTGGCGAAATGGAAAGGTTCGATCGCGCTTCCCGATCCGGCTCGCCACACGACAACGGCGCAATTTCTCGCCGATCTCGACAAATATGACGGCGTCAAATGGCGCGATTTCGCCAAGAGCTTAGCGCAGCAACAACCTTTCTTGGTCGAATCCTTTGCGCCCATCGTCAACACAGTCGTCAAAGGCGAGGCGGCGCTGGGCCTGACCTACTTGAAATATGTCGGTCAGTATAAAGGTCCCATCGACTACGCCCGTTTGAGCAAATATCTTGCCGACGTGAATTACCTGGGGCTGAGCCGCAAGGCGCCCCACGCCAACGCCGGCCGGCTGTACATCGAGTACATCTGCTCGATGGAGGGGCAAAAAGCGATGGCCGAAACCGCCGAATTTGTCCTTTACCCGCAAGTCGCGCCGAGCTTTAGTGGCGCCGACCAAGTGCCACAGCGAACCGTCTTCATGGAAGAACCGACTGCGGAAGAGTTCAAAAAACTGCGCGACGAAATGCGCCAGATCTTTCTCGTCAACAAATAATCACAGCGACAGCGCGCGCATCGCTAAAACTCGCTGCGGAAAATCCCGCGCTGGCCGCGCGCTTCTTCGACACCGACCTCCATGGCGCGGATCTGGGCGCCACGAAATTTTGCCTTCACTTGGCGGCGAATCAGCTTGGCGACATGCTCGGCCAATAATTCGGTGCTGGTGTTGGCCAGCGGCAAGAGAATCACATCGCTCTTCGGCAGTATGATCTTCTGCGCTTTGTAACGGATTTCGAATTCCTTGGCGCGTCTGCGGACGTCAAGGTTCGGGCTATGGCTTTGAATCATCGTGCGGTGATCGAGGGAATCGCAGATGCGCTTGACCAGCGGCTTGAAGGTGATGAAGTCCAACACCACACCGGCGCGATCGAGTTCTCCTTCCATCTTCACCGACACCTGATAGTTATGCCCATGCAGCGGTTCGCGCTGGCCGTTGGCGAAAATCAGAAAATGCGCCGAGGCAAAATTGAAATAATCTTTGGCGACTTCGATGGTGAAGGTGCGTGACATGGCCGCGAAGTTAACCAAAAGCGGCCACCCTTTCAAGCTGCGTCACCGGCGCTTCACCGTGAGTCACGGTGGATTGTTAAAAGCCGGCAAATTTTTACTTGCAACTCAGCAACGGAAGAGTTAGGTGAGAAGACCATGTTGCTCCGGGATGCGCTGGGTGTGACGCGCGGCGAGATGGTTTCGCTGATCGGCGCCGGCGGTAAGACGACAACCCTATTTCGCCTGGCTAAAGAACTGCGCGACCAGGGTTGCAAGCTCCTGGTGACCACGACCACGAAGTCTTCCAAACCGACTAAGCCGCATATCGACCGGTTATTTCTCGTCGACGATGTCCAAGCTCTGCTCGACGTCTGCGCTGACATTGCCGCGCCAGCGATCATCGGCGCCGGCTGCGGCGTGAACCGAGAAGGCGAATTGCTCGGCATGCCGGCCCCATGGCTCGACCGGTTAAACCTGGACGGCGCATTCGACGCAATCTTGGTCGAAGCCGATGGCGCGGCGTCGCGCTTATTTAAAATCCCGGCGGACGGCGAACCGGTGATACCGGAGAGTTGTCAAACCACCGTATGGATCGTCGCAATCAAAATACTCGGCAAGCCTTTAACCGACCAATGGGTGCATGGCTCGGCACGGGCGCGCGAGCTGCTCGGTTTGCCGGCACAAGCGCTGGTCAGCGAAGAAATCCTTCTACAGTTGGTCCAACATGAAGAAGGCTGCCTCAAAGGGATTCCGCCAGCCAGCCGGAAACTAGCCTTGATCAATCAAGCCGATAGCGCGGCAGAAATGGCGGCGGCCCAAGCGCTTGGGGAAAAACTGCAAAAGCTAAATTTTGATAAAGTTGTCATCACCAGTCATGCCAGCGCCGAACCGATCATCCGCGGGACGCCGATTAATTCTTAAGACAAACCAACATGATTTCCGCTGTGATACTGGCGGCCGGCCGCGCTGAGAGAATGGGTGAACCGAAGTTATTCTTACCCCTCGGCGGCAAACCGGTGTTGCAATGGGTTTTGGAAAGCGCCCTCGCCGCCGATCTCGACGAGGTGATCTGCGTTAGCCGCGAGTTGGAATCGGCCAGGCGCCAGATCGATATCGTCGACGAACGATTGTTCTGGCTGCGCAACTACGCCGCCGACCGCGGTCAGAGTACCTCCGTGATCGCCGGGCTGTGGGCGGCCAATGCCGCCTGCGCTGGCGTGATGTTCTTATGCGGCGACCAGCCGCTGGTACGGCCGGAGCTTATCGACGCGCTGATCGAAAAATTCGACGATACTGCGGCATGGATTGTCGCACCCAGTTTCAAGGGCGAAGTTCGCAACCCAATCTTGTTCCATCGCAAGCTGTTTCCCGAATTACTCCAACTCACCGGCGACCGCGGCGGCCGGTTCCTCCTCGACCAGCACAAACGCAAGACCGTCTTAGTGGACTGGCCGGAGGAATCGTCGTTTCTCGATATCGACGTCCGCGAAGATTACGAGCGGCTCAAGCAACTGGCTTAGTCCGGATTATTCATGCTACGAGGACACCTGACGACACTCTGCCGACCGAGGTGTGACCCTGTATCCGCGCTGACAAACGGAATTTCAAATGGCAGATTTCAGATTTCATATCTGGAATTTGAGATTTGTTATTTGTAATCCCGGAGGGCCTGCCTTCGTTCCGGAAGGGTTGCACCTCGATCGTAGTTTAACCGCGAATAATCCGGGCTAGACTCGCACGTCTCGACCCACCGCTTGCGAGATATGTTTGAGGCCATCCCGCTGGAGCAAACGCAGCAAGCCTTTGTTGATGCGCTTCACCGCCCCCGGCCCTTCGTAGATCCAGCCGGTATAAATCTGCACCGCATTGGCGCCGGCCTTGATCTTCTCGTAGGCATCGTAGGCGTCAAAAATACCGCCTACGCCAATGATCGGCAGCCGCCCGCGGGTGGTTCGATAGATGTGCGAAATAAACTGCGTCACCATCGCCGTAATCGGCCGGCCGCTCAATCCGCCGGGCTCGGCGCCGTTGGGCGATTTCAGTCCCGCGCGTTTGAATGCCGTCGCGTTGGTGGCAACGATGCCGGTGAGCTTCACCTGCTCGACGACATCGATGATCTCGTCGACTTGGGCAAACTCCATATCCGGAGCGATTTTGACGAAAACCGCTTTCGGGTCGATCTTCGCCCGCGCCGCCAGCTGCAGATTTTTCTGCTGCACCGCCGAGAGCAGCTCGCGCAAAAGACTTTTTTCCTGCAAGTCGCGCAGGTTGGGCGTATTGGGCGAGCTGACGTTGAGCGTAAAGAAGTCGCCCTGGGCAAATAGTTTCTCAAAGCAGGAAAGAAAATCCGCCACGGCATCTTTGGTCTCGACAATCTTGGTGCGGCCGATGTTCATGCCGAGGGGAATCTTCGGCCGCCCGCCGCGCGCGCGCAAGCGGTCGAGCTTGATGGCGATGGCATCGGCGCCCTCGTTGTTGAAGCCCAGGCGGTTAATCAAGGCATCGTCTTCAGGCAGCCGATAAAGGCGCGGTTTCGGATTGCCGGGCTGAGCCTGGGCGGTGATCGCGCCCACTTCCATGAAGCCGAAACCGAAGGCGGATATCATCTTGGGCGCCAGAGCGTTCTTGTCGAAACCACCGGCGAGTCCCACCGGGTTGGCAAAAGTCAGCGGGCCGATCTTGACGACTAGCCGCTGGTCTTCGACTTTATAAAAATCTTCGATGGTGCCGTAAAGCCACTCGTTGCCGGCGAGCATGTGCAAGACCGCATCGTGGCTAACCTCGGGATCTTTACGAAATAAGATTGGCCGAATCAGCGATTTATAAAACATGGACACCTGAACGATGTATCGGAAAACTTTTATTACTTCCAGAGACTGCGCGAAGCGGCTTGCGGGTCACGGGCAAAAAAAGACAGGGAGAACGCAAACGCTCCCCCTGTCCCATGACGGTGCCTCGCCTCAACGTGGCACTCGCCGCAATTTACTGATTGGCTTTCAGTTTATTTAAACGGCGCACAGGGCGCCGGAGTCATAATGGTATTTTCCTGCATCACCAGCAGCTCCCTGGTAGGCGGCGGCCAACCTTCGACGGTCTTCGATGCTTCGGCGCGCAGACGCTCGCGCTCGCCGGCGTCTTTGTAGGCCCAAACATGAATATATTGGTTGAGCGGCCCGATGATCGTCTGCCCGGCAAAAACCAGCGGCGATACTTTGGTGCGAGCGCCGATTACCTTGCCCCAGCGTTCAAAGACCGTCGGCATGGCGCCGGGTTGATAAGTGTAGGTGCGGAACTCATATAGCTCGCCGAGCTTTTTTTCCGGCAGCGGCGGCGAGTACGGCGCCAACTGGACGATCTTGTTTTCTTGGGTGACAATGAACTCTTGCGTCTTGGGCGGCCATTTGCCGGTCTTGCGCGCCTCGCCGCCGATGCGCTCGCGGTCTTCGAAGCTCTCGTAGGGCCAGACATGAGTCACCCGGTTGAGACCGCCGACTTCCGAGCAGAATAGTCCAAGCAGCTTGGAAAATTGCAGCCGCGCCGTTAGCCCCTCGGCAAAGCGCTCGACAAAATTATTCGTCATCCCTGGTTTCAACACATAAGTTCTCATCTCAAGAAACATAGCGCCACCTCCAATAATTAGTCCCTATTCTTTCCCACAAATGGTGCAAGTATTGCAACCGTCGCGTCGGCCGTTTTCATGGCATCACGAATCTGCTAAGAGGCTTAGGGTAATCCATCACAAGGGATATTTCACGGCGAAGCACCGTTTCGCCTGTGTGTAACTCAGGAGGTCCTATGAAATCGCGCGCAGCCGTCGCCTGGGAGGCCGGCAAACCGTTGATCATTGAAGAAGTCGAAGTCGGCGCAGCGAAACCGGGCGAGGTACTGCTCAAAATCGCCGCCACCGGTGTCTGCCACACCGATGCCTACACGCTTTCCGGCAAAGATCCCGAAGGATTGTTTCCGGCGATCATGGGCCATGAAGGCGGCGCCACGGTGCTGGAAGTCGGCGCCGGCGTGACCAGCGTCAAGCCCGGCGACCATGTGATTCCGCTGTACATTCCCGAGTGTGGCGCGTGTAAATTTTGCCTGTCGGGACGGACCAATCTTTGCGGCGCCATCAGGCTGACGCAAGGCAAAGGCGTCATGCCCGACGGCTCCTCGCGGTTCTCTTTGGGCGGCAAAACCATCCTGCACTACATGGGCACCTCGACGTTTTCGGAATACACCGTGCTGCCGGAGATCGCCTTGGCGAAAATCAATCCGGCGGCGCCCCTCGACAAAGTCTGCCTGCTCGGCTGCGGTATCACGACCGGAATCGGCGCGGTGTTAAACACGGCTAAAGTGCGGCCGGGCTCCACAGCCGCCGTCTTCGGCCTCGGCGGCATCGGTCTCAGCGTCATCCAAGGACTGGTGATGGCCAAGGCCGAGAGAATCATCGCCGTCGACATGAACGAAAAGAAGTTCGAGATGGCGAAAAATTTGGGCGCGACCGATTTCATCGTGCCCGAACCGGATGGCACGCCGGTGCAGCAGGCGATTATCGACATGACCGACGGCGGCGTCGATTATTCATTCGAATGCATCGGTAATGTGAACACCATGCGCGCGGCGCTGGAGTGCTGCCATAAAGGTTGGGGCGAATCGACCATCATCGGCGTCGCCGCGGCGGGCCAAGAGATCGCCACCCGGCCGTTTCAACTGGTCACCGGACGGGTGTGGCGCGGCACCGCCTTCGGCGGCGTCAAAGGCCGCTCGCAGCTACCCGGCTACGTCGAGCGCTATTTGAACGGCGAGATCAAAGTCGATCCGATGATCACCCATGTTTTACCGCTCGAACGGATCAATGACGCCTTCGATTTGATGCATGAAGGCAAAAGCATCCGCTCGGTGATCAAGTTTTAGTCCCATCACGGCTTGCGTAAGCACAAAACGTTGGAGTTGGGGCGCCGCCGCGATAGTAAATCCAGCGACGCCGATTGGCGGCCGTCAAGCGATCGTTTCCCAGGAGAATTTGCCGGGAAAATGGCTTGCAGTTTGAAAAATTTCTCACTATAAGAAGGCCCTAGTGGTTTTTTCCAGCCTGTGCTGAAAACTCCGCGCGACAGACACTGAGAAAGGAACAGCGATGAATAAGAAGATCAAATTTCGCGTTAACGGCAAACGACATGAGGTCGAGGTCCCGACCAATCGTATGTTAATCGACTGTTTGCGTTACGATCTCGGGCTGACCGGCACCAAGGAAGGTTGCAGCGTCGGCGTCTGCGGCGCCTGCACCGTGCTGATGGACGGCGACATGATCAGCTCCTGCCTGACGTTAGCAGTCATGGCCGACGGCCATGAACTCACCACGGTTGAGGGTCTGGCGAAAAATGGCGAGCTCAACCCGGTGCAAAAGAGTTTCATCCAATATGGCGGTTTTCAATGCGGCATCTGCACCCCCGGCCAGGTGGTCGCGGCGACGGCTTTATTGAAAGAAAACCCCAAGCCCAACGAAGACGAAATCAAAGACTGGATGATGGGCAACCTGTGCCGCTGCACCGGTTATTACAAGATCATCGAATCGATCCAGAAAGCGCATCAATTCGCGAAATAATAAGGACACAGCCATGATACCTTTTGAATATCGCACCCCGAAGAGTCTCAAAGAAGTCCACGCGACACTAAAAGAGTTTGGCGGCGACGCCAAGCTGATCGCCGGCGGCACCGCCTTGGTGATCATGATGAAACAGCGCTTGGTCCGGCCCACCTGCCTGGTCAGCCTGAGCTCGGTGCGCGGCTTGAACGGCATCGAAATAAAAGACGGCGGTTTGTCGATCGGCGGTCTGGCCACCCATAGAGCAGTGGAAAGCTCGTCGCTGGTGCGCCGGCGCTTGCCGATGTTGGCCGAGACTTATCACCATGTCGCCACCCTGCGCATACGCAACATGGCCACCGTCGGCGGCGGCTTGGCCCATGCCGATCCCAACCAGGATCCCCCGCCCAGCCTGATCGCGCTTGGCGCCACAGTGAAAGCGACCTCGGCAACTGGCAGCCGGGTGATTGCCCTCGACGAATTTTTCAAAGATTATTATGAGACCCTGCTCAATCCCGATGAGATCATCACCGAAGTGATGGTGCCGAAACAGGCGCCCAACACCGGCGCGGCCTATATTAAATTTTTGCCGCGCACCGCGGATGACTATGCCACCGTCTCGGCGGCGGCAGTGCTGACCCTCGACAAGACGATGAAAACCATCGCCGATGTGCGCATCGCGCTGGGTAGCGTCGGCGTGACGCCGATCCGGGCCACCGCGGCCGAAGCGGTGCTGCGCGGCCAACCGTTGAAGGCCGAAGCTTTTGCTGAAGCCGGAGAGAAGGCCAAACAAGCCGTCGACCCGGTCAGCGATTTCCGCGGCTCGGCGGCATACAAGACCGATATGGCGGCGGTATTCGTCCGGCGCGCTCTGGAAAAAGCGCTCGCCGACATTCGCCAGCAGGCAAAAGCCAAAGCGGCACCGAAGCCGGCAATTAAGAAAGCCGTCAAGAAAGGCAAAAAACGGTGAAATTTTCCCAGACAGCCCAGATCCCCGTCGCCCGTGAACCGCTTTGGGAATTCTTGATGGATGTGCCCAAGGTAGCCAAGTCGCTGCCCGGGGTCGATTCGGTCAGCAAGATCGACGATACAACCTATGAAGGCGCGCTGACCGTGCGCGTCGGCCCGATCAAGTTGAACCTGCAAGGCAAGATCATTCTCGAAGAGCAAAACAAGTCCGATTGGCGCGCCGCGCTGCGCGCCGAGGCGAAAGACCGCATGGCGGCAGGGGCGGTTAACGGCAAAACCATCATGAACTTGAAAGAGATCAGCGCTAATATGACCGAGCTGGTCGTCGAAACCGACGTGAATATTCTCGGCAAGATCGGCGAATTCGGCCAACCGATCATCCGCAAGAAAGCCGACGCGATGCTCAAAGAGTTCGTCGAGAATATCAAAAAACAGCTAACTGGAAAGTAACGGCTGGCCGCCCTCTTCGGAGCTCTTCATCCTGATCTAAACTAGTTTGCGTCACCCGGCCGAGGACTCGATCATCGCAGTCCTCGGCCAGTTTTTTACATCCCGCCGAATTATCCCGATAGCGAAAACATTCCATCTTGGGCTGGATCGTCACCGGGCGGACGATGGGCCAACCGCGGACTTCCTTGTTGGATACGAAGTCGATGGGAAAATGCTGCCGAGCACGATCCCGTCGATGTAACCGACGTGATTGGCGAGGAAAACGTAGCCGCGGCGCTCCAGATGGCCTTAGTCGCCGGCAACCGTAACTTTTAAAATCAATGCGCGGCGCTCCGATCTCTAGCGATGGCGCCATTGTGGCGGCCGTTTCTGCAAAAAAGCTTGCACCCCTTCTTCGACATCGGCGGTTTTTAACAGTTCATCACAGTAGATTTGTTCGGAGCGTTTGAGCGCTGCGGCAAAATCGCGCAAAGACAGTTCGCGCAGTCCTTTGACCGTTAGACGCATAACCGCGCCGCTTTTACTGAGCAATTCGCCTACCAGACTCTGCACACCAGTTTCCAGTTCACTTTCGGCAAACACCCGATTGATCAAGCCCATGGCCTGAGCCTCCCGGGCGCTCAAGCGCCGCCCGGTGAGAATCATTTCCGCCGCCCGGTGGTAACCGATCAATGACGCAAAGCGCGCCAACGCCACCGGCGGGTAACAACCAACAAGAATTTCCGGGGTTGCGAACGAACTTTCCTCCGAAGCGACGACAAAGTCGCACACACTGGCGACTTCGCAGCCGCCGCCGAGACAAGCGCCGCGCACCGCGGCGATGGTCACCTGGGGCAAGCTCAAGAGCCGGCGAATCACGCCATGAACCACGTCGAGCATTTCGGGAACTTTCTCTTTGGTGTGATCCTTGATGTCCACACCGGCGGAAAAAGCTTTGGACCCTTGCCCCTGCAAGACCACGACGTCAATAGCAGGGTCCGCCGCGCAGCGCTTGAGAATCTCGTCGAGCTCGCGCAACAATACGATATCGAGAACGTTTAACGGCGGCCTGTCCCACGTAACCGTCAGCAACCGGTCTGTCCTAGCGACTGCTACACTCATGGCAATTCCCTCTTTATGGAGACATCCACTATATGGCCTTGTATTAAACCGATGATCCTGCCGCTTACAAGGCAGCCGCTAAACAAAAGTTTGACAAACCCATCCGCAGCTCCTAAACTAATGTTCTATCAGCGTCCCAAGGAGGGCGAAACATGAGTAAACGAACAGCCCAGTCATTGACATTGGCACTACTAATCGGTTTTGCCGCGCAGACCAGCTTCGCCGCGCCAGATGAATACGACGATAGCCAGTCCCATCCGTTAAGAATTCTCGCCTACGTTTGGCATCCGGTGGGCTGGCTCGCCGAGTGGACCTTCTTTCGACCCTTTCATTATCTCGTCAGCGCGACCCCACGGCAGGAAAAGGTTTTTGGCCACAATCCCCACCCGCCGGTACTGGCTGAGCCGCAACCTTTGTACGACTTCGGCGCAGCTAAAAAAGTTCCGGTGCAGACAGTGCACATCGCACCACCGGCGCCGGCGCCAGTGCCGATGCCGGAGCATGTGAAGATCGTCCAAGTTCCGGTGGAAAAGACCGTTATTCAAGTTCAGGAGAAGATCGTCGAGGTCGAACGTTTGGTTTTCACACCGGTTGCTTTCAATTTCGACTCGGGTCAATTGACCGACTTGGGCAAGGGTCAAGTTTACCTCGCCGCCCAGCGGCTCAAAGAGCGCGGCAACCTGACCATTGTCGTCGAAGGCCATGCCGATAATCGTGGCGACGATGGCTACAATCAGAAACTTGGCCTGCAGCGCGCTCAGACGGTCATGACTGAACTGGCTGCATTCGGCGTCGATCCGAGCCGGATGTCTACGGTCAGCGTCGGCGAAGGCAAGCCGTTAATCGAGCAGGACACCGCATGGGCGCGGGCGATTAACCGGCGCGTCGAATTTCAGGTAAAATCGGCGAAATAGCGTAATCGATCCATCGTAACCAAGCCCAGCCGTCTTCTTCGGCTGGGCTTTTTTATTGGCGCCGATCGGGTAGAGTAACAAGCACAACCGGCACATGGCCTACAACCCTCAAGACCGCTATTTCAATAAAGCCAAACAGGACGGCTATCGCTCCCGCGCCGCCTACAAACTTGTCGAACTGCAGCAGCGCTTTCGCTTGCTCAATCCCGGCGACCGGGTCGTCGACCTGGGTGCGGCGCCAGGCGGCTGGTTGCAGGTCGCCGCCAAGCTCGTCGGTCCCGATGGCAAAGTCATCGGCGTCGATGTGCAAGCGATCCAGCCCTTTCAAGAGCGCAATATCGGGCTAATTCAGGGCGATATTCTGACCGGTGAAACTCACACCAAAGTCAAAGAGCTATTGGGTGGAACTGCGCACTGCGTGCTGTCGGATATGGCGCCCAAACTGAGCGGCATTCGTGACGCCGATATGGCGCGCTCCTACGCGCTCAACCAGATGGCGCTCCAAGTCGCCAAGGAGCTACTGCGCCCAGGCGGGATATTGCTGGTCAAGAGTTTTGTCAGCGAGGATCTGCAAAGCTACACGGCCGAGCTGAAAAATCATTTCACCCTGGTGCAACGCACCAAGCCGGAAGCGAGCCGCCCAGGTTCCTCCGAGTTTTACTTCTACGCCAAGGGCTATGCGGCAAAAACTAACGCGGTCGTATGGTAAGTAATGTCGGAATTCAGCAAAGACCCGCTCACCGGCCGCGGCGTGATCATCGCACCCGAGCGCGCACAGCGGCCCGAACAGTTTGACCCGACGAGCACCGCGGAGTCAGACCAACCCTGCCCATTTTGCCCTGGCAATGAACGCCAAACGCCACCGGAATCCTGGGCGGATCGGCCAGCGGATTCGCCGCCCGATCGGCCCGGCTGGTCGATCCGCGTGGTACCGAACAAATACCCGGCCGTCACTGCCGATGTCATAGCCGATGGCCAAACCGCAGATCGGTCCGCCGGCGCCGGCATTCATGAAGTCATAATAGAAAACCCGGCTCATGTCGCCAACCTGGCGGCGCTAGACGAAGCACAGTTCAGCAAGATTTTTCGCGCCTACCGCGGACGCTTGCGCGCCGTACGCGAGGATCGCCGCTGGCGCTTCGCCTTGATCTTCAAGAACCAAGGCGAGCGCGCCGGCGCGACGCTAGAACATGCGCATGCGCAACTGCTCGCTTTGCCATTCGTCCCCGCCGATGTGGAGAAGGAATTGGCCGGCGCCCGCGACTACCATCGGCGCAACGCCAGCTGCTATTACTGCGCGTTGATCGAACGCGAGCTGCAGGCACAAGTGCGTGTGGTCACGAGCAGTGCAGCATTCATCGCGCTCTGTCCCGCGGCGCCGCGCTTTGCCTTTGAAACCTGGATACTTCCGAGGGTTCACGGCGCCGCCTTCGAGCACGCCGATGACTCGACCATCGCCGCTCTGGCGAAAATCTCGCGCCAGGTGATTACCGCGTTGGACCGGCTGCGGGCCAATCCGCCGTTCAATTATTTCATTCAGTCGCTGCCTTTGGCTGACAGTGAGCGCGCCCATTATCATTGGCAGTTGCGCTTGCTACCGCAGTTTTCTCGAGCTGCCGGATTCGAATGGGGTTCGGGGATTCATATCAATCCGGTGGCGCCGGAAGCGGCGGCGCAGGTTTTACGCGACGCGCTGATCTAAGCCCTGAGCCGGCTCGCCGCCGCGCGCTTGCCTTTGCTGGTACAACAGCACCGCGGCGGCAATCGCGCAAACCGCGCCGCAAATGGTAATCGCCCGCGGCGTACCGACCAGATGAGCGACACTGCCGATAAACAGCGTGCCGAAGGACCACAGCCCCTTATCCATGAAAAACAGACTGAGCATGCGGCCGAGATACTGCGGCGGCGTTTCCATTTGGACGATGGAGTTGGCAACGGCGCGAAAAGCGATGTTACTGGCGCCAACCAGGATGAGAAACAGCATGGACAGATAGATCGAGCGGGAAAAGGAAAAGAGCATCAGGGAAATCGAGAACGCCAACACCGCCGTGGCGACGAAATGAAGACGCCGGCGCAATCGGCCGAGGGACGCGATCCCTAGGCCAGCGAGGACCGCGCCGACACCCGGCGCGGCGAGCAACAACCCGAACGTCGTCGGCCCGGCATGGAGCACGTCGGTGGCGAACACGGGTAAGAAACGCGAGTAGGGCGTGCCGACCAGCGCGATGCCGTAGGTCAGGAGAATCAGCGAGAGCAGCCGCCGGTCGCTGCGGAGAAAACGATAGCCCTGGGAAACTTCCTGCCAGAATGGAGTTGCGTCATTGACCTTGGCACGCCCTGGAGGAATTTCCATTACCACTAAGGTGACGATGATCGCGAAAAAGCTGATGGCATTCACCAGCAAGCAGCCGGCGATGCCAATCACGCCGATCAGCACACCGCCCAAAGACGGGCCGATGATCTTCGCCAAGTTCGCCAGCGATGAATTGAGCGCGATGGCATTCATCAAATCCGCGCGCGGCACGATATTGTTGATCAGCGAATGACGCGCGGTCTGGTTGAGCGAATTGACCATGCCGAGGAACAACACCAGCAGCAGCACATGCCAGAACTCGACCCACGCGAATTGCACCACGGCCCAAAATACAATTGCCTGCGCCATGGCTAAGAATTGCGTGCACAGCAGCAGCCGGCGCCGTTCGACACGGTCGACGATGGCGCCGCCGATGGCGCCTAAGAGCAAGCGTGGCAGCGCCTGGGCGAAGCCGACGACGCCGAGTAGAAACGGCGACTTGGTCATCTGCCAGACCAGCCAGCTCTGCGCCATCGCCTGGATGAAATCGCCGACATGGGACAGGCTGGTGCCGCAGAAAAGCAGCCGGAAGTTGCGGTGCTTGAGCGAGCTAAGCGTTATCGCGAGTTGCGTCGACCCTCGTTGCCAAAGGGCCATTATTCGACCGTGACGCTCTTGGCCAGATTGCGCGGTTGATCGACATCCTTACCGCCCAGCACGGCGATGTAATAGGCTAGCAATTGCAGCGGGATGGTCATCACGATGGGCGTAAGATAGTGCGAAGCTTTGGGCAGCGTCAAGACCCGAAATGCGGGAATCTCCGCGGCGGTTTTGCTATCGTCGGTTAGGACGATGATTTTGCCGCCGCGCGACTCGACTTCTTTTAAATTACTGATGGTTTTGTCGAAGTAACGATCCCGCGGCGCCAGCACCACCACCGGCAGCTTCTCGTCGATCAAGGCGATCGGCCCATGCTTCATCTCGCCTGCCGGATAGCCCTCGGCATGGATGTAGGAAATCTCTTTCAGTTTAAGCGCCCCCTCCAGTGCGATGGGATAATTGATGCCGCGGCCGAGATAGAGAAAGTCACGGCTGTGGAGCAGATCGCGGGCCAACACTCTGACTTCCGGTTCGAGCTTCAAGGCTTCTTCGATCCAGGTCGGCAGATGCATCAGATCGCGCAGCAATTTACGCGCGTCGGCTGATTTGAGCTTGCCGTTCATCCGGCCAAGCGCGATGGCGAGCAAGTAGAGCGCGGTCAATTGGGTGGTAAACGCTTTGGTGCTGGCGACACTGATCTCAGGGCCGGCATGGGTGTAAAGGACACCATCGGATTTGCGTGGGATGGATGAATCGATGACGTTGCAGATCGACAGAATTTTCGCTTTATTGGCGCGGGCGATAACGGTGGCCGCCAAGGTATCCGCGGTCTCGCCGGACTGGCTCACCATCAGCAAGATCGACTTGGGGTCCATCAACGGCGAGCGATAGCGAAACTCCGAACCGTAATCCACCTCGGCGGGAATGCCGGCGATCTCTTCAAGCAAAAACTTGCCGACCAGACAGGCATGCCAAGCGGTGCCGCAAGCGACTAAGTGTATCCGTTTGATCTGTTTCACCGCGCTGGCTTTGAGCTTGATATCTTCCAGCGCCACATTGCCGTCTTTGAGTGCGATGCGGCCGCGAAAGGTATCGGCCAAAGCGCGCGGCTGGTCATGGATCTCCTTGAGCATGAAATGCGGGTAGCCGCCTTTTTGCGCCGCGATGGCATCCCAGGTGATCTGTTTCACCGGCCGCTTAACCGGCTTCCCCTTGCCGTCATATAGGCGAAAGCCGGCGACGGTCACTTCACCGATCTCGCCGTCTTCGAGAAACGCCACTTTACGAGTGTAGTCGAGCAACGCGGGAATATCGGAAGCGATAAACATCTCGCCATCGCCCGCGCCGATCACGATGGGCGTGGAATTCTTGGCGACGATCATGCGCGTCGGATCGCGCCGGTTGAGAAACAACAACGCATACG
The DNA here is from genome assembly GCA_963847445.1 of uncultured delta proteobacterium. GTDB lineage: Bacteria > Desulfobacterota > Binatia > UBA9968 > UBA9968 > DP-20. Next base: position 20,511 of record CAWJZV010000009.1, read on the forward strand.
AACCGTGAATTTCCCGCAGCGTGCGCTGCACCGCGACGAGAAAATCGACGCCGCGGGCAACCTTCTCGGCGACCAGATGGGCGACGATCTCGGAATCGGTTTCCGAGCTAAAATGAGTGCCGCGCTTGATCAATTGCTGCTTCAACTCGAGATAATTCTCGATGATGCCGTTGTGCACGACCACGATATCGCCGGCGCTATGCGGGTGGGCATTGTTCTCCGACGGCCGGCCATGGGTTGCCCAACGGGTGTGGCCGATGCCGATCGTTCCGGTCATCGGCTGGCGTTCCAGCGTGGCGGCGAGATTGTTGAGTTTGCCCTCAGCGCGGCGCACGGACACCCGGCTGTCATGGAGCACGGCGATGCCCGCCGAGTCATAACCGCGGTATTCGAGCTTGCGCAAGCTCTCGAGAATCAGAGGTGCTGCGTCCCTTTGCCCAATGTAGCCGACGATGCCGCACATTATTTGGATTTTCCTTTCATCTGCTGGCGCTTCTGCTCGGTCCAGCCCGCGCGGATTTTTTCTTCGCGCTGGTTGTAGACCAGCGCGCCGGCGGGAACATTCTTGCGCACCGTACTGGCGGTGGCGATATAGACATCGTCGCCGAGCGTGATCGGCGCCACCAGCGTGGTATCGCTGCCGACCTGAACGCGGTCGCCGATCTTGGTTTGGTACTTTTGAAAGCCGTCGTAGTTGCAGGTGATCGTGCCCGCGCCGATGTTGGAGTCCTGGCCGATGGTGACGTCGCCTAAATAGGTTAAATGGTTCGCCTTGGTGCCGTCGCCGATATGCGCCGCCTTGGCCTCGACGAAATTGCCGATATGAACATTGCGACCGAGCTCAGTGCCCGGACGCAGTTGCGCGAACGGACCGACGATCGCGCCGCCGCCGACCCGGCAAGCGGTGAGCATGACGGAGAACTTAAGCTGCACGTCGTCAGCGATCTCAACGTCGGTAAGAAAGGCCGTGCCGTCAATCTGGCAACGCTCACCGATAATCGTTTTGCCGCGCAATTGAGTGTTGGGACCGATCACGGTGTCTTTGCCGATGGTCACACCCTCGTCAATATACGTCGTATCGGGATCTTTTAACGTCACGCCAGCGAGCATCCACTGGCGATTTATGCTCTCACGCAGGCTCTTTTCCATAAAAGCGAGATCCTCTTTGGTGTTGACGCCCATCATCTCGCGAGCGTCGGCCGCTTGCACGGTTTCGATGGTTTTCCCCTGAGCCAATCCGATGGTGACAATATCCGGCAAATAATATTCACCCTGCCGATTGTCGTTTTTAACTGCGCCCAGGGCAGCAAATAGAAACGCCGACGACGCGACATAGACGCCGGCATTCACTTCGCCAATCTGCCTTTGCCCTTCGCTGGCGTCTTTCTCTTCAACAATACCGGTGACACGGCCGGAAGCGTCGCGCACGACTCGGCCATAACCCTGGGGCCGGTCGAGCGCAGCCGTAAGCAATGTCACGGCGGCTTGCCGGCTGCGATGCCTGTCAACCATGGCGCGCAGGGTGGCTTCTTTGATCAGCGGCACATCACCGCTAAGGATCAGCACTTCACCGGAGAAGCCGTCAAAGACTTCCTTGGCGCAGAGTACGGCATGACCGGTTCCCAGCTGTTTATCTTGAATCGCCCAAGCGACCGCGGTGCCGCTATGAGCCTGGCGCACCAAGTCGGCGCCATGACCGATAACAATCGCGACACGCGCCGGCAAGAGCCGCTGCGCCGTGGCCAAAGCATGAATGAAAAAGCGGCCGTCCGGCGAGGGGATGAAGCACCTTGGGCAGGGCGGATTTCATCCGCGTACCCTGTCCAGCCGCTAAAAGAATGACACCAAGCTCCTGCATAATCCTCACATCCGAGTCACGAGCTTGAATTATAAGGTAACTAGCGAGTCAATCAAAGCAAAGATCTTGGTTTGTTGGCGGCTTTCGGCAGGATCCAAGACACCAAGCCGCAGGCGAGCGCGCTGGCCGCCACGGCAAAGGGCACCGGCATGAGCGCCGCCACGCTGCCGATGCCGATGGCGCCGAGCGAACCGAAGCCGCGGTCGAGAAAAAACAAACTCATGGCGCGGCCCATCATATGATCGGGACATTCCTCTTGAATGATCGCCCGAGCGAGCACGCGGTAGCTCATCTGCATGGAGCCGACAATGGCTAGAAGGATGATCGAAAGAAAGTAGAAAGGTGACAGCGCGAATAGGAATATCGCGACGGCATAAATTAAACTGGCGCCGACCAATAGACGGCGCATGCCGCGCAGCCGCGCGTGGGTCGAAAGAAAAAAGCTGATCAGCACCGCACCGACGCCCGGCGCCGAGACGAGCACACCGTAACCCGCCGGCCCCACATGCAAAACCTCCTGGGCAAAATAGGGCAGAAACTGAGCATAGGAAATGCCGAAGAAACCGTTGGAGTAAGTCGTCAAGATGGTCGAAAACAAGCGGCGATTCTCACGCAGATAGGAAATTCCCTCGACGATGTCTTTGAGCCAATCGCCTTTCGCCAGACTCGCCGGCACTGCCGCCGGTTGCATGCGCCACAGGGTGATTAACATGCCGACAACTGTGACGGCCTGGATTAAAATACAGGGCCCCGGTCCGATCACCGTCAAAAGTACTCCGCCAATCGACGGCCCGATCACTTTAGTCAAGTTATGGGTCGCCGAGTTGAGCGCCAAGGCGCTGACGACGCCCTCCTGCGGCACCAGATTGACGATCACCACCTGTTGCGCCGCCGTGCTAAACGAGCTGACGATCGCCATGAACACGACCAGCACGACGATATGCCAAAACTGCAGCTGACCGGTGAAAATCAGCGCCGCAAAAATCAGGCTGTGAAGCTAAATTAGCGAAGCGGCTCAACTTGAGCAGCTTCAGCCGGTCCATGCGATCGGCGACGACACCGCCGATGGGACCGAAGACAAAGCGCGGCGCGAACTCGCAGAATCCTAAAAGCCCCAGGGCAAAGGCCGACCGGGTGAGTTCCCAGGCGAGCCAATTTTGCACGACAAAGTGAATATACTCGCCGGTCTCCGCCGGTAAGTAGCCGATCGTAAACAGGCGAAAGTCGCGGTAGCGCAGTGCTGGCGGTAATCTCACGCGGCGATAGGAATCCTTGGTGAAAACATGCAGTAGAAACTATATTCTCAGCTCGCCGCGAAGTCCACTTCGTTAACCAGATGCCGCAGTTTCACAATAGCGCCGGCCGAGGGAGGCACGATCCTGGATTCCTGAAGCCAGCCAACGCTGCGGCGCATAGTCGTTTTCCCGGCGCGGGTCACCGTGCTTTGGATATATGGATTCTTCGCCCGGCAGCGCATAAACTTTCCCGCTTACAGACTGTCGCAATTCGGGAGTCTTTCTTTTCTGTCATCCCGAGCGCAGTGAGGGATCTCGTCTTTACTGCCACTTACGAAGATGAGATTCCTCGGCGGAGTTTATCCTGAGCGGAGCCGAAGGGCCTCGGAAAAACAGTTACGACTCCGCCTGTTAGCGAACTCCGGGATATTCCTTGCAAGATATCCTTGTCAGCGCGGCAGATTTCATTTACAAAATAGTTTCAGACAGAAAACTTGTCGGACTCTATGCAGTCGGAGGTCTATTGGAAAATCGACCGGCGGCGCCACTTGCCCAGCAGGATTTGGAAAATAACTGGTGGGACTACTGCCCGATTTGTAGTTCCAGGCTCAACAATCAAAAATGCAAATATGTCTGCCCCAACCCGCAATGCCATTTCTTCATGAGCTGCAGCGAATTCGATCGCTAGCGGCGTAGCGGCGCGAACCTCTGGCGCTCGTCGCCGCATTGCGGTAAAAGACAAAAACCATGGCGAAAACCGCTGGCATCGTCATCATCGGCAACGAGGTCCTGTCGGGCAAGACCCAGGACATCAACTCGCATTTTTTCTGCACGGAACTGCGCCAGTTGGGCGTCGAGGTGCAGAAGATCTCCACCATCCAGGACGAGATCCCGCTGATCGGCAAGGAAGTCGCCGAATTTTCCCAACGCTTCGACTTCGTTTTTACCTCCGGCGGCATCGGCCCGACTCACGACGATGTCACCATCGAAGGCATCGCCCATGGCTTCGGCGTCAATGTCGTGCGCCATCCCGACATCGAAGGCGCGCATGCGCCGGCGCCTTGGCGCCGACTTGAACGAGGCGCGCCTGCGCATGGCCAACGTCCCGGAAGGCGCTACGCTCTTGTGCGCCGATGCGCCGTTTGCGCCCATCGTACTGATGCGCAATGTCTATGTTTTCCCCGGTATCCCAAAGATTCTCCAGGAGCGCTTTCACAGCATCAAAGAACAGTTTCGCGACGCGCCCTACTATCTCAAGAACGTTTACGTGCGCCACGGCGAAGGCATAATCGCCGACCATGCTCAACGATCTGTTGGTTAAATATCCCGAGCTCATGTTGGGCTCCTATCCGGTGCTCGATCTCCCCGACTACAAGGTCAAGGTCACGCTCGAATCGAAGGACCAGCAGTATTTGACCCGGGCGTTAGCAGCCTTCGTCGCCTCCCTGCCCAAAGACGGCGTCCACCGCATCGACTAACTCGCGCGAATGGCCGAACATTCATCCTGGGGCAGACTGCCGCCATTCAAAAGGGCGCCGCTGCCGCCGATGCCGGGGATGCTCCGCGCCTTGGGCCCCGGCGTGGTTTTCATGGCGCTGGCCCAGGGCAGCGGCGAGCTGATTTTTTGGCCCTACACGATCGCCAAGTATGGCCTGGCGTTTTTGTTTTTGCTGATTCCCGCCTGCTTGCTGCAATTCCCGGTGATCTACGAGATCGGCCGCTACACCTTGCTCACCGGTGAGAGCATCTTTCAGGGCTTCATCCGGTTGAATCGAACTTTCGCTTTTTTCCTCTGGATCTTGATGACGCTGTCGTTTCTCTGGTTCGGCGCCTTCGCCGCCGCCGGCGGCACATCGATCGCCGCGCTCAGCGATTTCCCCAGCGGCTGGAGCCGGCGCGAGCAGACTTTATTTTGGGCCTACGCCACCATGGGGTTATTTCTGATCGCCATCCTGCTCAGCAAGGTAATTTACCAATTGATCGAGACCTTCATGTGGGGCGTGGCGCTATTCACCTTGGTCGGGCTCATCTGGGCCAGCGCCAACGCTGAAGTGCTGCGCGCGCTGCCGGCTTTCGTAAAAGGGTTGGTCATCCCCGAGTGGCCGATGCCACGTCCTTGGGACCCCGCCGATGCGACGAAATTGCTAACCGCGGTCACGTTCGCCGGGCTTGGCGGTTTTTGGACGCTCTTTTATTCTTATTGGTTGCGCGACAAAGGCGCAGGCATGGCCCACTACGCCGGCCGACTCACCGGACCGATCACCGGCAAACCGGAGGCGATACCCGAGTCGGGCGCGCTGCCGGGCAACGACGAAGGACTGGCCCATGTACGGCGCTGGCATCGTTTCATGTTCTGGGACATCGGCATCGGCGTCATCGGCAACATGATCACCACGCTGCTCACCTGCCTGCTCGCCTACGCGCTGCTCTTTCCCAAAGGACTACTGCCCCAAGGCTACGAGATCGCCGTGGTGCAAAGCCGCTTCTTCGAAGTGAGCTGGGGCGGCTGGGGGAGAATTTTATTTTTAATCGTCGCGGCGGCGTTTCTCTCCGACACCTGGCTCGCGACAGTGGACGCCGTCAGCCGCACTCATGCCGATTGCGTCTACGGTTTTTTTCCGCGCAGTCACCGCATTCCTTATCGCAAATGGTATCTGTTCTTTCTGCTTCTGCTCACGATCGTCACCGGCGTCACGGTGCAGATGAACGAGCCCGGTACGCTGATCTTGATTTCCGCGGTCATCGGCTTCGTCGGCACGGTGATTTATTCAGTGGCGCTGATTTTGTTGAATCACGTCTACCTGCCGCGCCATCTGCCCAATGCCGCCAAACCGGGGAAGCTGAATTTCTTTTTCATGCTCATCTCCTGCACCGCCTACTTCGTCCTCGCCGCGCTCTATCTGCTGACCGTGCTAAAAATCATCTGAGGGCCATGAATTTTGCCGTTCTATCTCCTTTCTCAGTTTAATGGTATTACCGCCGCCAGGCTGGTACCATAGTCGAAAATTTAGCTGGAGAAATCGACCTTGACTGAAATCATCAATTGGATCATGGACTCCATCCGCACCTACGGGGCTTGGAGCGTATTTGCCGGCGTTATCATCGAATCGGTAATCGTGCCGATCCCGTCGCCGCTGATCATCATGGGCGCGGGCTTTATCTTGATCAGCGCCGATCTGAAATTCTTCGAAGCCCTGATGCCGATCTTGTTGCAGATCGTCCTGCCGGGCGCCATCGCCTCGACACTTGGCGCTTACATCGGTTACGCCATCGGCTACTACGGCGGCAAGCCGATGGTTGACCGCTGGGAGCGGTTGTTGGGATTTAGTTGGAAAGATGTCGAATCCCTGGAAAAACGCTTTCGCGACGGCCAGGTGAACACGACGATTTTTTTTCTCCGCGCGCTGCCGGTTTTCCCGCTTTCCGTGATTTCCGCGGCGGCGGGCTTACTCCGTCTGCCGCTCAACCAGTTTAGCCTATGGACTTTCTACGGCACGATTCCGCGCTGCCTGCTGCTTGGCTACCTCGGTTGGGGTCTGGGCGAAACCTATCAAGGCATCGCCAAAGGCATCGATAAAGCGGAAGGGATTGTTTCGGGAATTCTCGTCGTGGCGATTATGGGCGTCATCGTCTGGCTGCGCGCCCGCGTGCGCGGCAAGATTCTCGATAACGGCTGAACCCCGTTCCATCTTGCAAGCAGCGGCAAGGCGCGAGTCCGGAGCAGTGAAGCCACCTAGCCGTGCAGCCGCAAAGTCATTTTTCATGCGCAGCGATATATTATCGCTGACCGCCGTGACAACCGAACGCACCATAGTTCAAGAAGTGCTCAGAGGCAGAGGCCCATTGGCTTCACTGCGGAGGGCTTGCCCCTCGCTATAGAGTTAACTTTGCAACGGCAGATTGCCAGTTAGAACCAGTGCTGCTCCGAGCCGATTTCCCAGCCGAGCAAGAGTCCGAACGCGACACTGGCGAATCCCGCAACCACGCGGATCCAACGGTTCATCGCCGAGAAGCGTTGCGCCGTGAGAATAAACGGCAAGCTGATAATGCCGCTTAAAAGCAACATCCCGCCAACCGAACCGAGACCGAAAATCACGATATAAGCGAGGCCGGCCAAGGGCGAGGTGATCGTGCCGAGCACGAGCAACATCAACGCCGCGCTGCCGGCCAGGCCATGCACCATGCCAACGAAAAACGGCCGGCGCATCGCTTTGAACGGATGGTTGTGGCCATGGTCCTGCTGCGGCTTTTCATGGACGTGAAAATGAGTGTGAGTTTCAGGATTATGCGTATGGGTGTGCAAATGAACTTGCGCCGGGCCAAAGGTGCGACGCAAGACGTTCAGTCCGAGCACCACCAGCATAATCGCCACGAGAAACTCTAAACCGGCCGCAACCGACTGGGAAATCGTCAGGCGCAGACCGATCACCAGCAGGCCGACGAGAAACAACGTCGTGGTGTGGCCCAAGCCCCAAAAGGCGCCAATCAACGACGCCCACTTGAAGTTCTTATGCTCGCTGACGATCGTCGACACCGCGATCAAATGATCGGGATCGAGGGCATGCTGGATACCCAGCAGCAGTCCCAAACCGAAGGCGGCAAATAGCGAAGCTTCCATGGTGTTAGAAGAGACAGAGACGCGAGATAGAGACCGCAGCTTCCCCTACTCGCCCAATCTGACTCTCTATCTCGATTCTCTATCTCTGTCTCAATGCTCTATCTCTGCAACGGTTGGCCGGTCTGCGTGCCGATCCACACTTCGCCGCCTTCGAAAACTTCTTTCTTCCAAATCGGCACGGTCTTTTTGATTTCTTCGATGGCGAAGCGGCTGGCGGCAAAGGCCGCCTCGCGGTGCGCCGACGAGACGGCGATGATCACGCTCGCCTCGCCGATCTGCACCGGACCCAATCGGTGGACGATCGCCATGCGGCGGATCTGCCATTTTTGCGCCGCCTCGGCGCCGATGCGCGCCAGTTCTTTCTCCGCCATCTCGGGATAGGCTTCGTAGTCCAGCGCGATCACGTTTCGCCCTTCGTTGTTGTTGCGCGTAGTGCCGATGAACGTCGCGATGGCGCCAGCTTCCGGGTCGGTGACAAAGTCTACCAACTCCTGCAAATTGATTGGTTTATCGGTAACGCGAAACATCTTGTCTCGTCTTATTCATCTGGCCATTTGAAATCTGAGATCTGTCATTTGCCATTCCGAGCACAAGCGAGGACTAGCCTCCACTCACCGGCGGGAGAAACACCACTTCGTCGCCGTCGCGGAGCTTCTCGTCCAAGTGGACGTAATTCTGGTTAACGGCGTAGAGCAGCCGAATTCCCGGCACATCGAGCTTGGGATAGATTTTTTGTAACCCGTGCCAGAGTTCGCCCACTGTGGCGCCTTCGCTGAGTTCCTGAATAACTTCCGCGGTTCCGGCGCGCTCGCGCAGGATGGCGAAGAACTTCACGCGAACTTTCATTTTCCTTGGAGCTGCGAAACCATGTGGCAAATTTCCGGCAGGATCAATTTCTCCATCGCCAAGGTCACCGCGCCTTTCGAGCCCGGCAGCGAGATCAAGACTTTGCCGCGCGCCGTGCCGGCGGCGGCCCGGCTCATGATCGCCGCCGAACCGATGTCCAAATAACTCAGATAGCGAAATATCTCGCCGAAGCCGTCGAGGGTTTTTTCGAGAAAGCGGCTGACGACCTCATAGGTGCCGTCGCGCGGCGCGATGCCGGTGCCGCCATTGACGATCACCGCGTCGACATCGGCGCTTGCCAGCGCTTCGTTGAGCAATGCTTCGATCTGCACCGGCTCGTCTTTGACGATGCGGTAGCCGGCCGCCTGATGGCCTTCGCCGATGAGAAATTGCTTGATGGTTTGGCCGCTGGTGTCGGTGCTTTCATCGCGGCTATCGCTTACCGTGATGACGAAACAGCGCACGCTTTTTTGGGCTTTTTCTTTATGCTCGTGGACCGCCATGGGCGCCTCGCAGGGAAATTTCACTGGCGACTATAACAACCGACCCTGGTGAATTCAAACCAGCGAATTTTCTACTATTTCACCGGCTTTACCGGCGCGGGACAGATTTTTTTGATGTCTTCCCAGGAATAATCCGGCAGCAGTTTCTGTGAACGAGCGACGCTCGCGGCGATCAAGCTTTTGAGCCGGGCGATGCGCATCTCGGTGTGCGGGTGGGTCGAAACATAGGACAGCGCCGTTGCCATTTGACCCTCCTCTTTGCCCACTGCTTCGAAGAAGGCGATCATACCGGCGGGATCGATTTGCCCAGCCAAGAGCATCTGCAAGCCGGCCTCATCGGCTTCCAACTCATGCTGGCGGCTAAAACGCATCTGCGCCACCATCTGCGCCGCCTCGACGCCGAAGGAAACCATGCCGCTGGCATCGCCCAACACCGCGGCGACCAAAAAACTTATGGAAGCGTATTCGAGCAGTGAGCGTGTCACATGGCGTTTGAGAATATGTTGCACCTCATGGGCCAAGACACCGGCCAGCTCTTCGGCATTTTCCGTGCGATCCAACAAGCCGCGAAAGATGACGATATGGCCGCCTGGGGCGGCCAAGGCGTTGAACATCGGCTGGTTGACCACATGTATCTTGATGCGGTACTTAGTCTCGCCCTGGCTCGCCAGCATGGCACCGACCATGTTTTCGATTCTTGCCAGCCGTGCCGGATCGCTGCAACGCTGCTCCGCCGGCGCAACATACTCCAGCATGCTCTGGCCGAGCTGCTCTTCCCACGACACGGGCACCCAGGGCGCGGCGATTTTCGCGAAAGTTGGAATAGCCCAAAAATAACTGGCGACAATCAATGCTACCGAAGCGCAAGCGGCGACGATGGTGAGCTGGAAGCGCTGGGTTCGCTTGGCCGGGTTGTGGAAGCCACCGGCGCGGCTGGGCAAGAGCTGGTGGAAGGAAGTGAGAAAGCTGTCGTCGTCAATCAACAAGACTTCGGCCGGTTCGCCGCCATGCTCCAGCCGGACCTGGTCGCCGGCATAGGCGCCTTGGGTTTGCCGGATTTCCGCGTAAGGCCAATTTAGCATGGCACCGTCGTCGAGGTCGACGCGCAGATTGCCGGGCTCGAGATAAATCCTCGCCGTGCGCCGATTGGCGCTTTGACCGTCGAAGTAATAGCCGAACCATTGCAGTTGCATCGTTGCCGTGCGCGAATTTGCTCAGCCAAGATCGAAGTCGAGATCGAGAAAACCCGAGAGTCCCTCACCCGTCGCCGTCGCCGTCTGGACTTCCTGCATGACACCGGCGACATCGAGCGTCCCGACCATCATCAGGTGGATGGCATAGTAGCGCATGTTACGCACGGTGATCCATGACCAGCCGAGACCCAAGGTCAGAATGAAGAGAATCGCGTTGCCGAACCACAAACCGAACACGCCGCCGCCGGTAACCGTCGAGCGCAAGCGCGCCGCCTGGAACGACGTATGGTCGGCGTAGTAGCGCTGCACCCGCGCCCAGTACCAAAGCCAGCAGAGAAAAAACGTTGGCAGGGTCAGGATCATATGCACAACAAAAGTCAAAAAGAGATCGCTGCCACGGCCGTCGAAAGCGAATTTCTGATTGCCGAAGAAAGAATTCCCGACCATGAAAGTCTGCCGCCGGTTCTGCCAGAACGGATAATAAAATCCCAAACTCACCACCGTCAGCAACCAACCTTTGATATAGATCGCGATGAAGTCGCGCACGCCGCCGCGAAACGAAAACCGCACACCGCGCCAAGAGAGACGGCTCAACCGGTAGCGCCGGGCATTGACCATGGCGACGGGAATGAAGATACCGACAACGATGTAAATAAGTATCTGCAAAACATCGAACAGATCAGACTCCATGCCGACGATGACCTGTAAGACCGCCAAGACGAACAGCGGTATACCAAAAAGCACCATCGCCTTGGCCCAGCCGATCATCAACTCCTGGCCGGTGCCGTGATAGGCGAAGCGATCGCCGGCAAATTCGGTCTGGCTCGCCAGGTAGCGGCGCACTTTGACCCGGCCCCAAAAAGAATAAATGCCGAGTGTAATCAAGCTCAAGAACAGATTGACGACCTGGATGCCGAATAGCGACCCGCCGCGGCCATGAAAGTGAATCGGGTAGGTGGAATGTACCGCCGTATCTAATGTCTGAGTCGGAGTGTCCACGTCCGTTGCCATTGTCCAGCTGCCTCTTCCGCCGCAGAGACCAACCGAGATGATACCCAATCCAGACTAGCGCGGGCGATCAGGGTACGGCCGGCGTTGGCCCAGTCTTTCGCCGCCAAACTTTGCTCGACCGCCGATGGCCAATCGCCCAGCGCTTCGTAGCGCGCCGCAAAAGCGACATGCAAACCAACTTTACTCTCGGCACCCTCAGTCTCGAGCAATCTTTCGCTCAGGAACTCGCGAAAGAAACCGTGCAGTTCATAGTCATCATTATTGGCCCGACGGATGAGCGGCAACTGGCTCGCTTCCAGTGCCGCGAGATAGCTGCCCGCCGCGTCAGTTTGGAGCAGCGCGCCGACCGCGCGCGGATCGAGGGTGGTTAATAGCGCCGCATGCCGATAGAACTGCTGCACTGCCGGCGGCTGTTTGCGGTAAAATTCGTCCGCCAGGGAATCGAAAGCATGCCGTCCCTGAGAATATTGCCGGTCCATCTCCGAGAGCCGCTGGCTCAGCACCGCACAGAAGTGCAGCAGCCAGGTGGCATGCTTGGCGATCAAATCGTCCCAGGACTCACGGCTGAGTTTCCATAGCAGACAATCTTTTACCGCGATCATGGTCGCCGAACGAGGCGCCGACGAGAGCAAAGCCATCTCGCCAAAATACTCCTGGGGCCCGAGCACGGCGATGGTTTCCGACCGGCCGCCGCCACTGTCCACTCGAACATCTACCGCGCCGGATTGAATCAGATAGAGCGCATCACCCTGGTCGCCTTGGGAAAATATTTTATGGCCGGCGGCACACTCCACTTCGACCAGATAACCCATGATCTTAGCGATGTCTTCACGCGACAGCCCGGAGAACAGCGGGATGTTTCTAATGGTATCGGCTAAATCGGCCATCGCTAGTTTGCTGGTGGAATTCTCCTGGTCAGAAGTTGTTACTCTAGCGCAAAGGCAGCCCGATTCATAAACTTTCCCACAGAAACGCGCAACCGGCTCTCTCACAGGCGTGGCGACTGCCAATCCAGCGTGGCAATCGCCGGATTGAACTCATCCGTGCCGACCTCTAGGATAGGGTTGACATGAAGAGTGAGCCGTTTTCTCTCTACATTCATATACCGTACTGCCTCAGCAAGTGTCCGTACTGCGACTTCAATTCCCACGTCGTCGCGCAGATCCCGGAGACCGGTTATACCGACGCGCTGCTACGGGAACTGGAACTTTATGGCGAGGAAAGCGGCTGGCGCGGCCGAACCTTACAGAGCATCTTCTTCGGCGGCGGCACGCCGTCGACATTCAAACCGACCAGCATCGGCAAACTTCTGGCCTGGGTCGCCGCGACTTTTCCCATCGCCAACGACTGCGAAATCACCATGGAGGCGAATCCTGGAACCGTCGACGCCGCTCATTTCGCCGGCTACCGCGACGCCGGGGTCAATCGCATCAGCGTCGGCGTGCAGTCGTTTCAAGCGAAACTGTTAAAGTTCTTGGGCCGCGTCCATTCGGCTGACGAAGCCGAGAAGGCTTTGAACATCGTCAAACAGTCCGGCTTTGACAATTTCAGTTTCGATCTGATTTACGCCAATCCTGGGCAAACCCTGGCCGATCTCGACGCCGATCTCGACACTGCTCTGGAATTTAATCCGCCGCACCTGTCGGCCTACAATCTCACTTTCGAAGAGGGCACGCCTTTCCATCATGAATACCGCGCCGGCAGAATGGCTAATCTGGACGAAGATGTAGAGATCGCCATGGCCGAGCTGATCGATGCAAAACTCGGCGCCGCCGGCTTGAAACGCTACGAGATTTCCAACTATGCACGTCCGTGGTTTCACTCGCGCCATAATGTGAACTATTGGCATAGCGGCGATTATCTCGGCCTCGGCGCCGGCGCCCACAGCTATCGCCGCAATGACGACGGTGTCACCGGACGACGCTGGAACAATGAGAAAAGCCCGGCCAAATACATGACTCAGATCGACGACACCCGCCAAGCCGTCGTCGAACGGGAGTCCATCGACGCTCACAAAGCGGCGGCCGAGTTCATGTTCCTGGGTTTGCGTATGACCGAAGGCATCCGCGCCGACATTTTCCGTCAACGTTTCGGCCAAACAGCGCAGCAGTTTTATCCGCAGATCGATACCTGGATCGAAGGCGACCTCATGGTAGAGCAAGGCGAATTTCTCCGTTTCACCGCCAAAGGGCTCATGCTCGCTAACTCGATCTTCGTGCATTTCATGTAGGGGCGACCGGCGGTCGCCCTTAACGACAGATTATTTCGCTCTGGAGGATACGATGGTACCGCTAACCTTAACAATCTGCGCATCGACCATATCGGCAGCTTAGTGCGCCCAACGCAGCTCAAAGAGGTCTTTGCCCGCTTCGACCGCGGCCAAGCTAGCAAAGAAGAATTGAGCCGATCTCAGGACGAAGCGATTCGCGACGTTATTGCGCAGCAGGAAAGTCACGGCTATCCCATAGTCACCGACGGCGAATTTCGCCGTCATAGTTTTCAAGAAAGTTTTTCCGAATGCGTCACCGGCTTCGACGTGCCGAAGAATATCGGCCTCTACTACGAGAAACGCGACTTGAACGAAACCCCGCTTGAGCGCGCCGAGCAAAACTTTGAAGAGGCCGGCCCGGCGATCATCACCCGGCGTGGCGCCGCGGAACGCTTGAAGGTCGTGCGCAACCTGCCGCTGGAAGAGTACCGCTATGCCCAAAGCGTCGCGAAAGTGCCGGCCAAAATCACGATCCTCGGCCCCGATCGCATCGCCCAGCGCTTCAAATGGGAAGCGTCGTTGAATGTCTACCAAGGCCTCGACGACTTCGTCGAGCATATCGTTGCCATCGAACGGCAGATGATCGCCGAGCTCGTGAAAGCCGGCTGCAAGTACATCCAGATCGACGCCCCCGGCTACACCGCCTACGTCGACAAAGTATCATTGGACAGAATGCGCTCCCGCGGTGAAGATCCCGAAAGAAACTTCCAACGCTCCATCGACGCCGACAACGCGCTGATCGAAGGTTTTCCCGGCGTGACTTTCGGAATACATATCTGCCGCGGTAACGCCCGCACCATCGATCCGCAAACCGGCAAGCTCGTGCCGCAGTGGCATCGCGAAGGCAGCTACGACGCCATCGCCGAGAAACTCTTCAACACGCTCAAACATCAAAGACTGCTTTTGGAATACGACAGCGACCGCGCCGGCGGCTTCGAACCGCTTCGCCTGGTGCCGAAAGACAAAATCGTTGTGTTGGGCTTAGTGTCGACGAAAAATTCCGACATGGAAACCGTCGACGACCTGAAACGCCGCATCGATCAAGCGAGCAAATATCTGCCCATCGACCAACTCGCCTTGAGCCCCCAGTGCGGCTTCGGCGGTATCGACTCGAAAGTGCTTAGCGAAGCGGAAATGTGGCGGAAGCTCGATACGATCGTCGAGACGGCACAACCAAGTGTGGAATTGACCGAGACTAACAATACTCTATGACGCTAACTGTCTGGCCTGACGCTACTCAGCCACTCTTCGTGCACATCGACCCAGATCGAATCTTGATCGTGGCAGGTCGACACTTCGCTTAAGTCGAATTTGACGGTGTAGAGCGGTTTGTGAATGCCGCGGTGATCGCGGATGTTTTCCAAAACACCGTGGACTAGGCCGATGACGCCGCGCTTGCCGCGAATGTAACGTGGCGTGCGCGGATTGCCAGCCGGGTTATCGTTGGCGACCATGACGGCGTCGCCGATATTGTATTTGCTCGTCGTGTCGTTCATAGAATTGTCTCAATCAGGCCGCACGCGCGGCATCTCCGGCTCGACGTGGGCTGCTTCTCGCTCGCGCAACTGCGACGGCTCCAGTGCGTAGCCGGCGCCGATCAAACTATCGACCGTGACGAGCTTGGCCAATTCTGCTTCCGACATGCCATCGCTGCCGGCGGGGCGTTGCGGCAAGACAAAGTAGCGCACGTCTGAGGTGCTATCCCAAACCCGCAGTTCTTTATCGCTGGGAAACTCTAGCTGAAACATGTCCTTCATGCAGGCGCGCGGGTTCTGCACGATGTTGGTGCGGTAGCTTTCGTGCTTGTACCACCACGGAGTGTCGCCGAGGATGTCGTAGGGATAACAGGAACATAACGTGCAGACGACGACGTTGTGCGTTTTTTCGGTATTTTCGACAACCACCAATTTGCCGACCTTGCCCTGATGCACGCCCATTTCTCTGAGCGCCTCGCGGCCGGTATCGAGCAAGGCCTTTTTGAACTCCGCGTCGGTCCACGCCTTGGCGACGATCACGCCGCCGGCCCAGGGCCGTTCTTCGTGTAATTGCTTCCAGCGCTGTGCCAAATCTTCCCGCGTCGCCCAGCCGCGCTGGATCAAGGCTTGGACGAATACTTCCAGCAACTCCTGGTAGTCGTTTAGATCTTGTTCCACGCTCACCATGCGCTCTTCGAGGGTGCCATGGTGTTCCTTCTTTTTGATCTTAAAAAAATCGTCATAGTCGCCGCGCTCCTTGCGGTTGTCCTCGGTGACCATATCCATGCCTTCGACGGTGCGCGCTGAAACCAAGGCGATGCCTTTGACATACTCATCGAGCCATTCTTCCAAATAGCGCACCCGCGCTTCGACGTTTTTCCCCTGGGGCTTGCCGATCTTGAAGAAATGATCTTTCTTCTTGAGCGTCGAGCGCACCTTAAGCAAATCGTAAAACGTCACGACGTTACGCCGCAGTAGATAGAAAATCCGCGGCTCGAAGCGTTTGGCACGGTAATATTCCAGGTCTTCTTCGACGGCTTTAACATGCGCCAGGTAATCGTGCATATGGCCTTCGAACGGCTTGTGCCCATGTTTTCCTGACATCGAATATTCCTCCGAGTCTCGGCCCTTTAGTGGCTATCGAAAATCTCTTGGTATTGTTTTAACTTCGCTTTGGCGGCATCGGTTTCCGCCTGAGTCGGTTGGGCTGGATCGGCCGCCGGCGGCAAGCAACCGAACTTCATCAAACAAGCCATCAATAGCAGCCGTGCCTTGGTCGCGGTCAAATTACTGCCGGCAATCGCCAGCGGATCGCGCGTGGCATCGACAAAACCGCCTGCATTGCCGCGGCCGACTTTGACCACCGGCATGCCGCTGAAGGTCGCGCGCTTTAACGCCGCATCCACCGAATTGCTCATGGCGCCAAAGGGCGCCGAGCCCTCGGCCACAAAGCCGGCGAGTGGCGCCATGCGCAGATTGTTTTCAATGCGCGCGAGAATATCGACTTCGCTGCTCGCGTTCCCCGAAGTGTCCTCAGGCAGATAACGCGCATGCTTGACTATCGTCACCTTGGGAATCGCCGCCGCCAGCAAATCACCTGTGGTCTCCTTGATTGGCACCGCGATGATGCCGATCGTTGAACCTTGAACCCTTGAACCTTGAACATCCTTTGGCATTTGGCGCAGGTTCACCAGCGAGTGATGCGTATGCCGCTTGATCGGTTTGAAAGAAAACTGCGGCGCGCCGGGATGGCCCATTCTGCCGATGATGCCGCCATGACCGCCCGTGGCAATATAACCGCCGGGGCGAGCATCGGCTTTTTGCACATCGCGCGCGGTAAAAATCTGCTCGTCGAGGATCGCCACCGCGCCGATACAGTCGCGGCCGTTGTCGTCGGCCCAAATTTTCGACGTTATATAATCCACCGAATCGACGATGTTGCGGTCGCCGTCGTTGCCGATGGCGCCATGGGGACGCTGCGAGGAATTACCGACAATCGGCACCGTCGTGTCGATCAACAGATTGAGCCAGTAGGTGGTCTCCTCGACGAAGGGACTGCCTTCAAGCCAAATCCCGCCGGCATACCTGCCGCTGCCTAAAGCTTGCTGCACGACATTGGTCAACCGTGCCAGCGCCGCCATGGGCGGCTCTTTGCGCAGATAACCGGGGCGGTAGGGAAAGAAATCGTTGCCACGAATCTCGGCAGGAATGTCGCCGGTGCCGACATCGGTACGTTCGCTCTCACGCCGCCCGGACACGTAACCACCTGACGGCAAGGCGCGGTAAAAGTCGAAGTCCGCTTTCCCCGTCAGCAGGCAACCCACACCTTCGTCTGAGATTCCTAATCGGTCGATCTCTTCGAACAAGCGCGCGCCATCGGGAAAGAACGGCACGCGAACCCGATCGGCTGGAATATTTTTCTCCGTGCCGTCCATCTCCCATGGCTGTCCGTTAGCTTGGCGCGCCATGTAGGGGAGCGGATAGAGGCCGTCTTCAGGTTTGAGCGTAATCTCGTAAACCGGTTTGTCGTCGGCGCCGGTGCGTTGTTTGTGAAAGATACCCGCCGCGTCGAGATAACCGTCCGGTGGCGCGTAAAGCTCGGCGTGATCGCGCTCGAGCGGGTGGGCGCTGAATTGCTCGACATAAACGGTCACCGGCGCCGCCAAGCGTTGCGCGCGCAGCACGTCGAAACGCATCGGCGAGCCGTCTTTGTGGGTGCGAACAGGTAGGCCGTACTTTTCGCGCGCCTTGTTGCTGGTTACCAACGGCTCACTGTTTTGAATCGTCGCCGTCGGTCCGGAAAAAACCGCGATACGCGGTTTCGCCTCGCTGCCTGTGTCAGCCATTATGAACTCGCTGAGATAGAATGAGTAAAAGCAACGATTCTCATTTAAGCGCAAACGGCAGCTGCTTAGGCCCGTAGCCCTGCCAATATTTGTTGGTCGCCGGGTCGTAGCGTCCCTGAAGGAAACCGCCGGCTTTTTCGGCGCGGACGATAATCGCTACCGTCCGCTCATCGCCGCTCTCCTCGGCGTGAATCGCATAGGGCGGCACCAGGTCGATCTTGCCCGCACTCACTTTGACGTTGACCGATTTACGCACCTCGGCGTAGTCAGGCTTTGACTGGTCATCGACGCGTTCATAACGCTCAATGGATTCGGAACCATCGAGCACGCCGTATAGCGTCCAGTTATGCGCGTGGTCGTGGATCGCCGTGCGCGTGTGCGGCGCCTTGATCAAACCGTTGATGACGAATTTGTAGTCGGGATCCTCATAGAAAAGTAAGTTCTCAGCGCGCTCGCCGCCCTGAGAACAATCCGGCCAATGCTTCGACTGTTCCCTCACCGCCGGATCGGCGATCAGCTCCCCCAGGAGAGGGGTCATCTTCTCCCAGCGTTTTGCCGGATCGATTTCTTCGGCGTGAAGCTGGCGTGCGGACGCGATAAACTTTTGTACTGCGGACATCGGTTCCTCCTTCAGCATAATGCCTATTTTTGTGAACTAGCGAATTATTAGTCCGATGAGATACTACTCGTCAAGCCGGACTGAAAGATTTCAAATTACAGATTCCAAATTCCAAAATAAAAAAGGCTCCGACAGCGATCACGCCAGCGGAGCCTTTTGAAGGGGTTAGCAAATCGAACTTACGTGCCGTGGTCCCAAGAGGTCAGATAATGCTGCTGCTCTTTGGTCAGGTTGTCGATGCGAATGCCCATGGAGCCAAGTTTCAACTTGGCGACCCAGTTCTCCACCGCCACCGGCACTTCGTAAACTTTAGGCGTGAGAGTCTTCCGGGCTTTTACCGCCCACTCCGAGGCCAGCGCCTGAGTCGCGAAGCTCATGTCCATGACCGAAGCCGGATGGCCTTCGGCCGCGGCTAGGTTCACCAGTCGGCCTTCGCCGATCAAGTAAATTCTCCGGCCGCCCGGCAGCACGTAGGCGTCGACAAAGTTGCGAACATTTTTCTCGACCCGGGTCGCCATTTTGGTCAGCGCCTTGATGTCGATCTCGATATCGAAATGGCCGGAGTTACAGACCACCGCGCCGTTTTTCATCACTTTGAGATGTTCTTCGGCGATCACATGCATGTCGCCAGTTAGAGTAATAAAGAGATCGCCGACTCGCGCCGCTTCTTTCATGGTCATCACCTCGAGTCCGTCCATGGCGGCTTCCAACGCGCGTATCGGATCGACTTCGGTGACGATCACTTTGGCGCCCATGCCGCGAGCCCGCGACGCAACGCCCTTGCCGCACCAACCATAGCCAGCGACCACTACGCGTTTGCCGGCGATCAGCATATCGGTGGCGCGAATCACGCCATCGATGGTCGACTGGCCGGTGCCATAGCGATTGTCGAACAGGTGCTTGGTCGCAGCGTCGTTGACGGCGATGACGGGAATCTTCAAGGCGCCATCTTTCTCCAGAGCGCGTAAACGAATCACGCCCGTGGTGGTTTCTTCCATGCTCGCCACTAGGTTAGGCAGTAAATGAGCATAGCCGGTGTGCAGCAAAGAAACTAAATCGGCGCCGTCATCCATGGTAATGACCGGCTTATGATCGAGCGCGGCGCGCAGATGGCGATAATAGGACTTGTTGTCTTCGCCTTTGATCGCGTAGGTCGGAATCTTATCGTGCTTGACCAGCGACGCGGCGACATCGTCTTGCGTCGATAGCGGATTGGAAGCACAGAGTACCACGTCGGCGCCGCCGGCTTTGAGGGCTTGCACCAGGTTCGCGGTCTCGGCGGTAACATGCAAGCAAGCCGAGAAACGCATGCCGCGCAGCGGTTTTTCCTTGGCAAAGCGCTCTTTCACCCGCTGCAACACCGGCATATCCTGGCCAGCCCAGAGAATCCGCTTACGCCCGCCGTCGGCCAATCGCATATCTTTAACGTCGTATTTCTTTCCCGCCATTTTGTCGATTTCCTCTCGTCAGTTTGTCGTAATAAAGGTTTGCTAATCAATTGGTGGCAAAACACAGGGTGCGCGACGCGCACCCTGCTTGCTTATTGTCGTCTTGAGTATGAAAAATGACCGGCTGCCGCCCAGCGAACGATCGCTAGACTCGCCCAGCCGCTTTCTTGAGATCGGCCGCGCGATCGGTTTTTTCCCAAGTAAACATACCCTCTTCCGGAGCTCGGCCGAAGTGGCCGTAGGCTGCCGTGGCGCGATAGATCGGCCGTTTCAAATCGAGGGTTTGAATGATGCCCTTGGGGCTCAGATCGAAACTGTCTTGGACGATTTTGGCGATCATGTCTTCTGGAATCGCCGCGGTGCCGAAGGTATCGACGAGCACCGAAACCGGCTGCGCCACACCGATGACGTAAGCCAGTTGGACTTCGCAACGTTGGGCCAGTTCAGCCGCAACGATATTCTTAGCCACATAGCGCGCCATATACGCCGCGCTGCGGTCGACCTTCGATGGGTCCTTCCCAGAGAATGCACCGCCGCCATGACGGCCCATGCCGCCATAGGTGTCGACGATAATTTTGCGGCCGGTCAGCCCGCAATCGCCTTGCGGGCCACCGACAACGAACCGGCCCGTCGGGTTGACGTGAAAAATCGTGTCTTTGTCCAAGTAGTCGGCGGGAATCACGGCTTTGATGACGCCGTCGATGATCGTCTCGCGCAGTTTCGCGTACTCGACATCGGCGCTGTGCTGCGTCGAGATCACGACGTTTTTGACCTTGACCGGCTTGCCGTCACGATACTCGACGGTAACCTGGGATTTGCTGTCGGGGCGGAGAAAATAAGCTTCGCCGCCTTTGCGGATCTTGGCGAGATAGTGAACGAGGTTGTGCGCCATCTGAATCGGCAATGGCATCAGTTCAGGCGTTTCGTCGCAGGCGTAGCCGAACATCATGCCTTGATCGCCAGCCCCTTGTTCCTTGTGCAAACCTTGGCCTTCGGTAACCCCCTGAGAAATATCCGGCGACTGTTGCTCGATGGCGGTGAGAATCGCGCAGGTGTTGCCGTCGAAACCCATCGACGAATCCGTGTAGCCGATATCGCGCACTACTTCGCGGACGATATCGACATAAGGAACCTTGGTCTTACTGGTGATTTCGCCGGCAACGACGACCATGCCCGTCTTCGCTAAGCTCTCGCAGGCAACGCGGCTATCGGGGTCCCCGGTAAGGTGAGCGTCGAGTATGGCATCGGATACTTGATCGCATAGCTTATCCGGATGCCCTTCCGAAACGGACTCCGAAGTGAATAAGAAATTTTTGCCGGCCATCAGCAAGACCTCCAAAGTTCTAAGAATGGAAAATTACAATCTGCCGATTCTATCGGATCGGGAATGGTCATTCAACCTTATTCGCTCTCGTTGAAGCGTGCGTCAATGAGCTTTTCGAGCGCCTTTACCGCCTTTTCGGCATCTTCACCGGTGGCCTCGATCTGAATCTTGCTGCCCTGCGGAACTCCCAAGGACATCACCCCCAAAATGCTCCGGCCATCGGTGGTTTGGCCGTCGGCGGAAAAACTGATCTGAGCGGAAAACTTGTTGACGGTCTGCACCAGCAGCGCGGCCGCGCGCGCGTGCACACCCAATTTATTCTTGATTTCGATTTTCTTTACGACTTTGCTCATAAACTTATTTGTCGATATCCCGATGCTTGACATGCACGCGCAAGCTACCGCCACCGAAGCGCTTTTGCAGCTCCTCGACCAACGCCACGGAACGGTGGCGGCCGCCGGTGCAACCGAGCCCCAGCGTCAAACTGCTTTTGCCCTCACGTTCGTAGAGCGGCAAAGTAAACTCCAAGAGCGCATAGAGACGATCGAGAAAGGCGCGGGTTTCGGCATTGGACAGAACATAATCCTCGACTTCCCGGTCCAGGCCGCTCTTACCACGCAACTCGTTGACGAAATAGGGATTGGGCAGGAAGCGCACGTCGAGGATTACATCGGTGTCGTGGGGAATCCCGAACTTGTATCCGAAAGAAGTTAGAAACAGCGTCATGCGGCGCGCCGATGGGGCATCGCAAAACTGCTGCTCCATCTCGCGCTTGAGCTCATGCACATTGAAGTCGCTGGTATCGATCACCTTGTCGGCCAAAGCGCGGATCGACTCCAAGGCTATGCGCTCCCGCGCAATACCGTCTTGGACGGATCCGCCGGCGGCCGAGGGATGAGGCCGGCGGGTTTCACTGAAACGGCGCAACAACACGTCATCGGACGCGTCGAAAAACAGCACTTGAACATGATGGCCGCCGCCGCGCATCTCGGTCAGCACTTCCGGCAACGCACGCAGAAATTGACTGCCGCGGACATCGACGCCCAAGGCGATGCGCATGATATCTTCTTGATAACCTTGGCAGAGCTCGACGAATTTCGGTATCAGCGGCGCCGGCAGATTATCGATGCAAAAAAAACCGTTGTCTTCGAGGGCGCGAATCGCAAAGCTCTTACCTGAACCGGAAAGTCCGGTGATAATAAAGATGTCTAAGCCGTTGGCCATACCGTAACTGGACGATTAGAATTTGTCGTCTGCCGCGCTAATCAGTTGAAACAGCTCCTGGCTGGTGCTGCCCGCCATTAAATGTTGGCGAAAAAATTCGTCCTTCAACAATCGTGAAATGCGCGCCAGCGCTTTGAGGTGATCGGTGGCGGCGTTCTCCGGTGCGATCAGGACAAAAAACAGGTGAGTTGGACCGCCGTCGAGAGAATTGAAGTCGACGCCCGCCGGACTGCGCGCAAACAGACCGTAGATCTTATCTAGGCCAGGCAATTTGCCATGGGGTATCGCCACGCCGTCACCGATCGCAGTCGAACTGATCCGTTCCCGTTCCTGAAGCACGGCGAGAACTTGTTTTTGCTCTAAGTTCTGGTGCTTGGCGGCTAACCCAGCCGCGAGTTCTTCCAACACCGAGCTTTTGTCGCGGTTGACAAGAGCGGGTATGACGGTGTGAACACTGACAAAATCGGTAATCTTCACAAACTTCCCTTTTGCTGCCAAGCCGCGCCGGCTCTGATTATTTTACCGCCAGAGTCGGCGCGGCTTGGCGAAACCCAACAGCGACTTGAATACCATGCATCGGCCGTTCAACTCCGATCCGGCTACTTGCGGATAAAATGGCGTCGCTTGGACGACGGCAGGACGCCCATGGCTTCGCGGTACTTAGCCACGGTGCGGCGGGCGATTTCGATGGAATCATCGGACAGCATCACGGCGATATGCTGATCGCTGTAGGGCTTGCGAGGATCTTCGCCGGCAACGATCGCGCGAATTTTTTCTTTGACGCTCTCGCTGGCAACATCGTCGCCGCCGCGGCTCATCAAGCCGCTCTGAAAGAAAAATTTGAGTTCGAACAAGCCCTGGGGCGTATGCACGTATTTGTTCGCCGTTGCCCGGCTCACCGTTGATTCGTGCATGGAAATATCGTCGGCGACCTGGCGCAACACCATGGGTTTCAAATGGCTCACACCGTGATCGAGGAACTCTTCCTGAAATTTGAAAATGCTCTGGGTGACCTTCATCAGCGTCGCCTGGCGCTGTTGAATGCTCTTGATCAGCCAGGTCGCCGCCCGAACTTTTTCCTGCAGGTACTGCCGAGCCTGCTCTTCCTCGGCCCCTTCCTGTCCGGCCATGCGGCGATACAGCGAGCTCACGCGCAGCCGCGGCACGCCGTCGTCGTTTAGATAAATCACCCATTCACCGCTGATTTTCTCGACGAAAACATCGGGCAGCACGGTGCGCACATCGTCTTGCTCGAATCCGCGGGACGGTTTCGGTTCCAGCGAAGCGATCAAGTGCGCCGCGTCGGCGATCTCATCGACGGTGACGCCGAGATCCTTAGCGAGCTTTTCATAGCGCTTCGACTCGAGATAATTCAAGTAGCCGTCGGCAATGCGCGCCGCCAGGCTATCCTTGAGCTTTAGATTTTCCAGCTGCACCAGAAGACACTCGCGCAGGTCGCGCGCGGCGACCCCAACCGGATCGAAAAACTGGATGCGCTTGAGCACCGCTTCCGCTTCCGCGGGGGTACATTCCACGGCACTGCAAACTTCATCGAGGGTCAGAGCCAGATAACCATTCTCACTAATATTCTGGATGATGTAGAAGCCGATGTTCGATTCCCGTTCGCTGATCTTCGACAAACGCAACTGCCAAATCAGATGATCTTCCAGGGAAGTTTTCTTAGTTAAGCTATTTTCCCACGACGGCGGCGAGTCGCCATCGTCGGACATCGCCTCGGCGGTGAGCGAGCTATGCACGCCGTTGGAATGGCTATCGATATACTCTTGCCAATCCAGGGTGCCGATCTTGTCCACCGTGTTGGGCTCGCGCGGCGCGACCAATTCGGCGAACTCTTCGGTCGGTTCGCTTTTGGTTTCGGCGCGCGGCGGCTCGGCGACTTCGGGTTCGTCCGTGGCGCCCTCTTCGAGAGCTGGGTTTTCTTGCAGCTCTTTTAGAACCATTTCTTCGAGCTCGACGCGGGACAACTGCAATAACTTGATCGCCTGCTGTAACTGCGGCGTCATCACCAGCGTCTGAGCCAGCTTTTGAACTTGGTGTAAATTTAGACCTGCCATGGTTAGAACTTAAAGCCTTCTCCCAAATAGAATTTTCGTGCTTTGGAGCTGGCGGCAATGAATTGCGGCGTGCCCTCCTCCAAAATCGTCCCTTGGTTGACGATGTAAGCCCGGTCACAGATACCCAAGGTCTCTCTGACGTTATGATCGGTAATTAATATGCCGATTCCGCTGGTGACTAGGTTGCGGACGATTTTTTGGATCTCCGCCACGGCGATCGGGTCGATGCCGGTAAAGGGTTCGTCGAGCAAGAGGAAAAACGGCGACAGCACCAATGCTCTGGCAATTTCGACGCGTCGCCGTTCGCCACCGGATAAGGTAAACGCCTTGTGGGTCGCGAGATGACTCACGCCGAGCATCTTCATCAGCGCGCCGGCCCGTTCTTTTTGGTCGGCACCGCTCAAATCGAGAGTTTGCAGGATCGCCAGCAAATTCTGCTCGACCGTCAGACGGCGAAACACCGAGGATTCCTGCGGCAGGTAGCTTATCCCGGCGCGGGCGCGCTGATAGATCGGTGCGTTGGTAAGATCGTCGTCGTTTAGCAAAACCTTTCCCTCATCGGGCTGAACTAAACCAACCATCATATGAAACGTAGTTGTCTTACCGGCGCCGTTGGGGCCTAACAAGCCGACCACTTCGCCGCCTTGGACCGCCAAGCTGACTCCATCGACTACCCGCCGGCCACTGTACGCTTTGGCAACCGACACTGCTTTGAGCAGGCTCATTTTGACTTGGCATCTCCCTGCTCCCGGCCCTTCAACTCTTCAGGAAATATCGTCGCCGAAACCCTCGTCTTACCATCGCTTTCGACCATGGCGCGATCCTGGTCGATAAAATAGACTACCTTCGCACCGCTGACCTGATTATTGCCTTGGCGCATCACCGGGTTACCGGTAAGAGTAACCGTCTTGGCTCTATCGTCGAAAACGGCTCGATCGCCGGTGGCAACGCGCGTCCCTTGGGTTGCATTGACTTTGCCATCCAGGACGATCTGTTTCATCTGCTTCATCTCAGGATCGTAATATGCGATGAGCGCGTCACTGCGCATGGTCATATCGGACTGCACGGCAACGACCCGGCCTTTGTAAACGATCGTGCTCTTCGCCTGATCGACTTCCATCCAGTCGGCGGTGATGTAGATCGGGTCCTTTTTATTGAACTCGAAGGCGTTGTCGGTCTTTTTCTCGTCCGCTGCCGCGGCCTCGGCTCGCATGGCAGGAAAGGAAGCCGCCAAGGATACTCCCAATACGATCGCCGAGAGGATTTGCTGCGTCATGTCATCCCCCGATCCTTGGGCTGTTGGCGGTCTGGGATTTTTTGTTGGCAAGTTTTTCCGGCTCGATCTTGGTCTTGACGTCACGCACCATGCGAATCTTCTTCCCCTCTAATTCCACTTCCATGCTCGCTCCCTCAATTGAAATGCCTTCGCCAACGACCTGAGTTCGGCTCGGTAACGAGATTTGTTCCTTGGCGGGTAGATAGTTGGCCGTTGCCGAAGTCAGCACGTAACCCTTCATCGCGACCCGGACACCGCCTTTGAGCTCCAACCGTTCGAGCTCCTTCTCGTTCAGGAAAACATGAGCCGCGTCCGCTGAGGTCTCCGCCGCCTCATCCTTCTTATCGTAGTAAATAAACCGCGGCCGCTTGATTACCGCTTCCCGCTTGTCCTTGAGGTAATGCGCCTCATCGCCGAAAAGTTCCCATACCTTGCGGCCATTCTCGATCTTGGCGCGATGAAAATCCTTGATTTGCAACACGGAGTCCGGCAAGGGCATCGAGGACAGCGACGGGATTTTTTACGTCAACTTTCATCATCTTCTGCACGACCTCGGCGACCTTGAAAGCCACCCCGCCGAGAGAAAGAAGAATCACCGCAAGTAAGATCGCCCGTCTGGTTTTGCGCATAATCAGTTCAGCCAAGTAGATGCAAAAATACCACTCTTACGAATTGCTGTAAAGGAATAGGCACGATATTTGCTTTGCAAATAGGTAACCGGCTGGAGTAATTAAGAATTTGCTTGAAGAGGCAGTAAGTCCGACCACTTATTATGGGCTTTAAGGATCAACTCGGCGACCTCGCGTACGGCGCCCATGCCGCCCCTAGCCACGGTAACGTAGTCAGCGAGCGGCTTGAGTTCTGCCGAACCATCGCCAACCATTACCGCCAAACCCACCCGCCGCAGCACAGGTAAATCGATGATGTCGTCGCCAACATAGGCAATTTGTGCGTCGGTCAGGCGGCGCTTCTTTTTGATCCGTTCATAGACCCGCAGCTTGTCCTGCACACCCTGGAATAGCAGCGTGACCCGCAGGTCGTTAGCGCGGTGGCGGACGACGCGAGACGATCGTCCGGTGATAAAACCCACCTCGATACCGCTGCGTTTCAACAGTGAGATTCCCTGACCGTCGCGGACGTGAAAATGTTTGGTCTCGACACCGCGGTCGTCGATGATGATGCGCCCGTCGGTGAGCACACCGTCGACGTCCAACAGCAGGAGGCGAATGTTCGCCGCCTTTCGGCGTAGCGAGGCTGGGATGGTTTTCACGGCGAGACGCTAGAGGCCGGCTTTGATCAGATCGTGCAAATGAACGATGCCGACCGGCTTCTTGGTCTCCGGCTCAAGCACGAATAAAGAGGTTATTGGAAATTTCTCCATCACCGCTACCGCTTCGCTCGCTAGAGTGTCGGCCGGAATCGTCTTGGGATTGCGCGTCATTAGATCATTTGCCGCCAAGGAGAGAATCTCGCCCTTGCTCTCCAATCCTCGGCGTAAATCACCGTCGGTGAGAACCCCGACGAGCTGATCCTTCTCGTTGGTCACGCCGGTGACGCCAAGGCGCTTCGCGGTGATCTCGAACAGCGCGCCCTTTACGCTGGTCGTCTCACGAACCAAAGGTAATCGCTCGCCGCGAAGCATCAAGTCTTCGACCCGCAGCAGCAGCTTACGGCCGAGCATGCCGCCGGGATGGCGCATGGCGAAGTCCGCTTCATTGAAGCCGTTCTGCTCGAGTAAAACCACCGCGAGGGCGTCGCCCATGGCCAACGCGACCGTGGTGCTGGTGGTCGGCGCCAGGCCGAGGGGACACGCCTCCTCCTTGACGCGAACGTTGAGCACCAGTTCACCCGCTTTCGCGAGAGTCGACTCCGGATTGCCGGTGATCACGATCAGCTTAAGGCCATGATATTTGAAATGGGGCAAGAGCTTGAGGATTTCATCGGTCTCGCCGCTATTGGAAACCGCAACCACGATATCGTCCGGCATCACCATGCCGAGATCGCCGTGCACGGCGTCGCCGGAATGAAGATAAAATGCCGGCGTGCCGGTGCTCGACAAGGTCGCGGCGATTTTGGCGCAGATCAGGCCCGATTTGCCGACGCCGGTCACCACCACCTTGCCCTTGCAGCTTTGCATCATCTCGACCGCGCGAACGAAATTTTCATCCAGGTGGTCGATGACGGACAACAGCCCTTGGGCCTCCATCCGCAAAACCTCGGCGGCACGACTGAGAACGGTTTGCTTGTTCACGGTATCAAAGTCCTTTGACCAGAGCGTCGATCTCCTTGACCTTGCGGAGCAAGGCTTCGAAGTTTTCCAGCGCCAAGGAATTGGGCCCATCGCTCAACGCCTGGTCGGGGTTCTCATGCACTTCCATGAATAGCGCATCGATGCCGGTGGCGACACCAGCCCGCGCCAGGGCGGGAATATACTTGCGCTCGCCGCCGGAAGCATTGCCCAAACCGCCCGGCAGCTGCAAACTATGAGTCGCGTCGAAGACCACGGGAAAGCCCATGTCGCGCATCACCACGAGGGATCGCATATCGGATACTAAGTTATTATAGCCAAACGACGCGCCGCGTTCGGTGACAAGAATCTGCTGATTACCGGTGGAGAGAATCTTGTCGATGACGTTGCGCATGTCCCAGGGCGCGAGGAATTGTCCCTTTTTGACATTGACGACTCTGCCGGACTGGGCCACCGCGGCAACGAAATCGGTCTGGCGGCACAGGAACGCCGGGATTTGCAGAATGTCGGCGACGTCTTGGACCGCCGCCACTTGAGCGGTTTCATGGACATCGGTGAGCACCGGCACGCCGATCTTTGCTTTGACTTCGGCAAGAATCGCCAAGCCCTTGTCGAGACCGAGCCCGCGAAACGAATCGATCGAACTGCGATTCGCCTTGTCGTAGGAAGCTTTGAAAACATACGGCACGCCGACGCGGTCGGCGCGTTCTTTGAGCGCCGCAGCGTGGCGCAGCGCCGACTCCCTGCTTTCGATGACGCAAGGTCCGGCAATGACCGCCAGCGGGCCATCGCCACCGATCGAAACATTTCCAACCTGTATCAGCTTTGTCGGCATCGGTTCGGGCAAGTCCCAACTAAGTGCGGACAATCTTCATGCGCGGCGCATCCGCCAGCACGCGGCGGTTCTGCAGCGCCGCCTCGACAAAGCCGCGGAACAGCGGGTGGCTGTCCATGGGCCGCGATTTGAACTCCGGGTGGAACTGGCAGCCGAGAAACCACGGATGGCCGCGCAGCTCAATGATCTCCACCAGCGCGCTGTCCGGCGACAAGCCGCTCAACACCATACCTCTGGCGCCGAACTCGGCCCGGTAGCTATTGTTGAACTCATAGCGATGGCGGTGCCGCTCGGAAATCTTT
Organism: uncultured delta proteobacterium; assembly: GCA_963847445.1. GTDB lineage: Bacteria > Desulfobacterota > Binatia > UBA9968 > UBA9968 > DP-20. The sequence continues at coordinate 49,716 of CAWJZV010000009.1, forward strand.
TCCCGGCCATACAACTTGGCGGCGAGAGTTTCGTTCTGCAGCACGCATGGATAGCTGCCCAAGCGCATGGTGCCGCCTTTGGTGTCGATGGCTTTCTGCTCTTCCATTAGGTGAATCACTGGATGGGCGGTTTGCAAGTCGAATTCCGTGGAGTTGGCGCGCTCCAAACCGCAAACGTTGCGGGCAAATTCAACCACCGCCATTTGCATGCCCAGGCAAATGCCGAAAAATGGGATGCCATTTTCGCGGGCGTAACGGATCGCGGCGATTTTCCCCTCGCTGCCGCGGTCGCCGAAGCCGCCGGGAATGAGCACACCGTCGATGTTTTTCAGCAAGATCTCGGCCGCTTCCTGCTCGATTTGCTCCGCTTCGATACATTCAATCTCGACTTTGACCTCATTAGCGATGCCGCCATGAACCAACGCTTCGAAAAGACTCTTGTACGACTCCTTCAAACTCATGTACTTGCCGACTACGGCGATGCGAATCGAGTCCTTGGGGTTTTTCAGGACGTCGACGACTTTTTGCCAGCGCTCCAGGTGCGGCGCACCGGTCCAGATGTTGAGCTTTTCGACGACCCGCTCGTCGAGCCCTTCCTCGTGAAACACCAACGGCACTTCGTAAATCCACTCAACATCCTTCGCCGTGATCACGGCGTTTTCGGCGACGTTGCAAAAATGGGCGATCTTATTTTTGATTTTCTTGTCAAGTATACGATCGGTGCGGCAGAGCAGAATATCGGGCTGAATCCCCAAACCGGTCAGCTCTTTGACGCTATGCTGGGTCGGCTTGGTCTTGAGCTCGCCGCCTCCGGTAATATAGGGAACCAGAGTCAGGTGAATATAGAGAACATTCTCCCGGCCCAAGTCCCAGGCCACTTGGCGCACCGCTTCCAAGAACGGCAGACCTTCAATATCACCCACCGTGCCGCCAACTTCGCCGATGGCGATATCGAAGCCTTCGGCGGCGGCGAAGATGCGCCGTTTGATCTCGTCAGTGATATGCGGAATGACCTGGACGGTGCCGCCGAGATAATCGCCGCGCCGTTCTTTGCCAATAACCGTCTCGTAAATCTGCCCGGTGGTGCAGTTGTTTTTCCGCCCCATGGCGGTGGACACATAGCGTTCATAGTGACCGAGGTCCATATCGGTCTCAGCGCCGTCGTCGGTGACGAAGACCTCGCCATGTTGATACGGGCTCATGGTGCCCGGATCGACGTTGATGTACGGGTCCATCTTCAAGATCGTCACCTTGAGACCGCGGCTTTCCAAAAGCGCGCCGATGGAAGCCGCCGCCAACCCTTTGCCCAAAGACGACACCACACCGCCCGTGACGAAAATATATTTAGTTTTTATCGCCGCCATCGCCACCTCTCAGTTCGAACGTCGCTTTAAATAACTTTCCGCCCGCAGGAGATCGGCTGGTGTATCCACCTCCACCGACCGCTCGTCGACCTGCGCGACGTAAATTCGATAGCCGTTTTCCAAGGCCCGTAACTGTTCCAAACTTTCAATTTGCTCCAACGCGGTCGGCCGCAGCCGGGCGAATTTCAATAGGAAATCTCGCCGATAAACATATAAGCCGAGATGACGATAGCCCCAAAGTCGGCGCTGCTTCCGCCGGGCAATCTTTTTGCCGTTGGGATCAATGCCGTCGTTGCGCCGGAAAGGTATCGGCGCCCGGGTAAAAAACAACGCCAACCTGGCCTTGTCCGTGAGCACCTTCACGATATTCGGATCGCGCCATTCGGACTCACGGTAAATCGCCGTGCATACCGTGCCCATCGGGATAGCGCGATTGCGCCGCAACGGCTGCACCGCCTGGCCAATCGTTTTGGCGCTAATAAACGGCAAATCGCCCTGGACGTTCACCAGCAGTTCGGCCTTGATCTTGCGCGCCACCTCGGCCAAACGGTCGGTGCCACTGCTATGATCGGCTGAGGTCATCACAACTTCGCCACCGAATCCTTTCACCACCGCTTCTATGCGCCGATCGTCGGTGGCGACGATCACCCGGTCCAGCACTTTAGCTTTGGCAGCGCTCTCGTAGACATGTTGGATCATCGGCCGGCCGCAGATTTGAGCTAAAGGCTTAGCCGGCAGCCGGGTCGATCCAAAGCGCGCCGGGATAATCGCCACAACGCTCATGGACTCACGAATTCACGGATGCAATGACAATCGATTGAATGGTTAATACTGGCATGGCGTCGCCAAAAACAAAAAACCGCAATGGCTTTCCCGGAAAGCGCATTACGGAATTCGATAATACGCTGGCAGGTAAAAGCTGTCAACGCGAATCGCGCCATCAAGCGCGCGCTGACAAAGAAATCTAACCGCGCGAAAGAGTCGATCCTTCGGCGCTTGACTGATCGAGGCACAGTCATGATAGGAATGAGGCAAGACCTGCAGAATAGGAAATGGCTCATGGCAGAACTAATCAAAATCAAAGCGGGCTTCGCCACCATCGGCCAAGGCGCAGGGCCGATGATGGTCACCTGGAAAGCCGGATTGTTTCGCAAGCATGGCCTCGATGTCGACCGGCCGCCGGTGATGGGCAGCGCCAAGGGCGTCGTGCGCGGCTTGATGTCGGGAGATATCCAGTTTGGCAACCTGGCGGCGCCAGCGCCGCTGCGAGCCAATCTCAAAGGCGAAGCCGATGTGGTTTTCCTCACCGGCGGCATCAATCAGCAATTTCTAGTCGGCCGCCCAGGCATCAATAGCCGAGAAGAGCTGTCCGGCAGGAAAATCGGCACGGTCAATGACGGCGGCATCGGCGACGCGCTGGTGAAGTTCGTTGTCGCCAAACTCGACGCCGCCGGCGTCAAAGGCCTGCAACAAGTGACCATCGGCCATGGCGCCGAGGCAGAAATGGCAGCTTTGCTCAGCGGCACGGTCGATGTCGTCGTCGGCACACCGCCGGAATGCATCGACTCCATCCGCCATGGCTGCAAGTACCTGATCGATTTTGCCGAATACGGGCTCAACTATGCCCTGGGCGGTATCGCCGGACGGCGCGATTATATAGAGAAAAATCCCGAGATCACCCGGCAGTTCGTCAAAGCCTATGTCGAAGGCATGCACCGCTATCGCACCGACCGAGAATTCACCGTCGATGTCCAGGCCGACTACAGCGGCATCGCCGACCGCACCATCGCCGAAGAAACCTACGACCTCACCCAACCCGGCATGCCGCGCGCTCCCTACCCGGTGGTCGCCTCACTGCAAACCCTGCTTGATTTCATGGCCAAGGAATTACCCGAAGCCCGCGGCGCCGACGCCAGGAAATTCGTCGACGACCGCTTTATCCGGGAACTGGAAGACAACGGCTTCATCGCTTCTTTAGGGAGGTAATTCCAGATGGCCAAGCTCAGCTTGAGTTTCGTTACTTTGTTGTGGCTGGCGGTCTCGGCAGCAAACATCAGCGCCGCAACCAACGATGGCTTGATCGACGCCGCCAAGCGCGAGGGCGAGCTGGTCTACTACGCGTCGATGAACCTCGCCGAAGCCAACGCGATCATCGGCGAATTCGAGAAGCGTTATCCATTCATTAAGGTAAGACTGCACCGCACCGGCAGCGAAAAGCTGCTGACCCGAGTATTGACCGAGTACCGCGCTAAAAAAATCTTCGCCGACGTCATTCAAACCGTTGAGTTCAGCATGCATATTTTCAATCGCACCGGCGTCCTGGCGCGCTACCTGCCGCAATCGAACGCTTGGTATTCGAAAGACTTCAAGGAAGAAGGGTTTTGGACGACCGTCTATTACAACGCCTACGTGACCGCCTACAACACCCGCCTGGTGCCGGCGCGCCAGTTGGCGAAATCCTATGACGACCTGCTCGATAGTAAATGGAAGGGCAAGCTCTTGATGGAGGGCACCAAGGCCGATTGGTTCGCCGGCATGTTGCAAATTCTTGGACCGGAGCGCGGCCTCAAATACATGCGCGAACTCGCCAAACAGCAGCCGAGCCCGCGTGAAGGCCATGAGCTCTTGGCGCAATTGGTCGTCGCCGGCGAAGGTGTTTACGATGTCAATATTCCCGTGTCATCGGTGGAGCGCATGAAAGAGCGCGGCGCGCCCATCGATTGGATTGCGCTGGGCCCGGTGCCGGCGATCATGGTCGGCGCCGGCATCGCGACTGGCGCGCCCCACCCCAACGCCGCCAAATTATTTTTAGAATTCGTCCTGTCGCGCGATGGACAGAAGCTCATGCAGACCCCCGGCCGCCATATCGCCCGCGGCGACCTCGCCAACGAGCAAGCGGCGATGCTTAAAGATCTGAAAATCGTCCCAGTCAATCCCGCGCTGGCGGAAAAGCTCGACGAGTACGCCAAGCAGATGCGGACAATCTTCGGCGGCTAACGATGCTTTGTTGTATTGGTCCTATCAGTCTTATAGGTCCTATTCTTAGTCACAAAGGAGAAAATCATGCGTTTCATGTTTTTAAACCACTCGGCGCAGCATCACTCCGCCGAGCTCGAAGTCCATATCGCCAAGCTGCTCAAAAGTTACGCCTCGCCCGACACCACTTTTGAGCTCGCCTACCCGGAAGATCTCGGCAGCGGCGCCGTGTTGAGACTGCTCGAAGAGCGCAAAGCGCTCTCCGGCCTGCATCATATTTTGGAAACCCCGGCGCTGGTGAAGAAAGCCATCGAAGCCGAGCGCCAGGGTTTCGACGCGGTGATTCAGAGCAATACCTTCGATCCCGGCGTTGAGGCGAGCCGGCTGGCGGTGCGCATCCCGGTGATCGGCCTGTTGCGCGCGTCGTTGCATTTCGCCGCCAGCATTTGCGACCGCTTCGGGCTCATCGTGCCGTTGGAAACCCATATGCCGCACACCATGCGCATGGTGCAGACCTATGGCATGACGCCGTTCGTCAGCGGTATCCGCACCGTCGGCCTCTACGACACCGGCGATCTGTCGGGTTATCACGATGTCGTCATCGAACGCACTTTGGCGGTGGGCAAAGAGCTGGTAGCCCAAGGCGCTCAAGCGATCATTCCTTTGGGCGGCAAGATCTACCCCTACGTGGTCACGCCGGAAGAGTTGGAACCCCATCTCGGCGTGCCGGTGATCAACACCAAAGCGGTGGGCGTTAGTTACGCGGAATTAATGGCGCGCAACAGTATTACGCACAGCATCAAAGCCTATCCCTGCCCCACCGGTCTCGATGCCGATGCGGTATCCAAGCGTTCGACCTAACCACTGCGGCAGTGAGTTGCAATGGCTTGAGGCAATCACTATGAGTTAAATCTAATATTCCCCGCAGCTTGCTGCGGGCACAAAATTGCTGGGGTTTCCAAAGGGGGTTGAACATCCCCTTTGGTCGCGAGCGGGGTTCATACCCCGATCGCGAAATGCCCGGTTGATTTGAATTTCACCTGAGGAGACCCATAGGCAATGATTATCGATGGCGACGGACATTTCTTTGAAACCGAAGAGATCTTCGACAAGTATATGGAGCCGGCTTTGCGCAATTTCCGGCCGCGTCTTTTGGGCGATGAACAAGGCCACAACTTTTGGGTGGTCGACGGCCAGACTTCTTACAAACGGCCGACCATCAAAGGCGCCGGCGCGCCGGGAACCGCCGCCCCTCCGGGAAAAGCCTTGCAGTCGGCACGCCGCGCATCGCCGGGCAGCCAGACGCTGAACAATTTAAAGGAGCGTTTGAACGATCTCGATCGCGAAAAAATCGACTTGCAGTTCATCTATCCAAGCTTTTTGCTCCATGCCAATGCCTGGCCCGACGGCATTTTAGCTAACGGCATCTGCCGTGCCTACAACACTTGGCTTAACGAAGCATGCAACCGAGCACCCGACCGTTTGCAGGCGGTCGGCGTGGTGTCGTTGCTCGATCCCCAGGGCGCCGCCAAAGAAATCACCCGGCTGAGCGACATGGGCGTCAAAGCGGTGATGATCAACGGCACCGCCGGCGCCAGGCGTTTGGATCATCCCGACCATGATGTCTTCTTCGCCGAGTGCGACCGGGTCAAGATGCCCATCGCCGTTCATTTCAGCTTGCAGTTCCCCTTCGTCGACACATTGTTCGAGCACCATTTTCCCAACCGCGTGCTCGCCGGCATCTTTCCGATCATGGCCGGCTTGACCAGCGTGTTGTGTTCCGGTCTGTTGGATCGCTATAAGAACTTAAAATTCGCCTTTCTCGAAGGCGGCATCAGCTGGGTGCCGGCCCATGTCGAGCGCATGGACGATCATTTTGACAACCCGCGCTATGGCGCCAAGGATCTCATCAGCCATCCGCCCAGCGAGTATTTAAAAACCGGCAGGATTTTCTTCGGCTGCGAGGGCAACGAAGCAACGCTGGCAAAGATCGTCGGCGAAGTCGGCGACGATCTATTCATGTTCTCCTCCGACTATCCCCATGCCGACCGCACCGAGGGCACGGCGACCATTCTCAAGGATCGCAGCGATATCGCCGCTCCGGTGCGCAAGAAACTCTTGGAAGACAACGCGCGGCAATTTTACGGCGTGTAAATCGGCATCCAAAAAGCGCGACTTTCGAGCCATTGAACGACCGTAGCAAAGGGGTAATCGACGCTGTCGATTACCCCTTTTTTGCGTCCAACGCGATCATCGCGATGAATTTCGACTCACTACCCGCTCCCTGCCTAGCTTGATTTATCCTCTGCCAATACGATAAAATTTTAACGCGTGAATGAGGTAAACCCAGGTTTGCGGTGTTGATAAGGAGGAGTGGAGATGGATCTGCCGAAATGTCAGAAATGCAACAATGGGGTGTTAATACCGCTGTCGGACTACGGGCAAGAGGGCGCCTCAGTGATGTACAAAGCCTGGGCTTGTACCAACCCCGACTGTGGATTTTCCTTGCGTATCGACAAAGGCGAGGTTACCTACGGCAAGAAGATCGAGCACAAACATTGAGCTGGCGAAGCCGGTAAATCTCGCCCTAGCGCGCGGTTAACCGAGTTAAGCGAGTTTGGACGGACACCCCAATACTCCATCATTTCAATACTCCAACACACCATTCTTACCCAGGCATGCTCTGATTGAAGCTCTGAATCGCCCGGCCAAACAGCTCACAACCGGTTTTCAATGCGACCAGACATTTCCGCTGCGACTCGGCACCGGTGGCGTAGCGTTTGAGAATCTCCGGCGCGATCCATTCATGGCCTTCTTCCTCGGCCAGCAAGACATCGCGGTAGATCGCCGCGGTGGTCGGATCGATGGCGCCGACCCGCTCGATAAACGACTTCGAGGTCCGGGGAAAAAACTCTTCGTGGCCGAACTGCACGCTGGCGATCAGCTCGCACAACGAACCCAAGCCGGCATGAAAGTCCCACAGCTCCTTCAACTCCGCCAGCGGACTATTCCACAAGCTATCGGGATCGCCCTTGAGGTCGCTTATGCGCTGGCGCAGGATCGAGGTATGTTTCAGTTCGTTGACGACATACTCGGACATCGGCTGTTGCAGGTCGAGATCGGGGATCTTGCTCACCCAAGGCGCGGTGACTTCGGCAGCTTTCCGTTCCATGACCACGCCGAACTGCAAGCGCCGCAGCACGATCGCCGGGGTCAATGGCTTCTCCGCGCCGTAGCTTTTGCGCTCGGCATTCATCTTTTCCCAGAAGGCCTCACGAGCAGCGATCAATTGCTGCAAAAACTCATCGGGCTGTAGCGCTTCCATGATTCCTCCGCCGGTGGACTTTACAATGATTGACTCCGCCGATCATTTAGGTTTTAACAATACAAGAAATCTAGCCCTAGTGAAAGCTGCTCGATCTAGCCTAACCGCTCATAATTTAAGACTTTAATGGACTCCGGCCAAGCCAAAATCTACGTCGACGATCTTTACGATCAAGTGCATCGCCACTGGCAAAAGCGCATTCACAACGGCGAGTTCATGACACGCCTGCGTGACGGCACGCTGCCGCTGCCCTGTCTGCGGCGCTTTTTCAAAGACTGGGGGCTGTTCTCCATCGAGGTGGTCGCCCTCAACGCGGTGTCATACTACGTTCATCTGCCCTTCTTCGTGGAAAATTTCGATTTGCTGGCACCGCTTTGCGACAAGGTCGCCGAAGAACTGATCTCACCCAAGCCGCCCGGCCATATCTTGATCCTGCTGGAAACCGCCAACGCATTGGGCTTAAGCAAGGAAGAATTGTTCGAGCAACCGGCATCGGCGCCGGGGCGCGCCATCAGCGATTACTGCCGGCGGGTGTTTCAAGACGGCTCGATCATTGAGCTGTGGGGCGCCCATGTATACGAAGAAACCCTCGGCCACTGGTCGCAGCAATGGAGCCAGGCGCTGGTCAGCCATTATGGCATGAGCAAACGCCAGGCGATCTATTTCAACGCCCACGCCGAAGCCGACTTGGTCCAGCATGACGATCACATGGGCCACGGGCCGCTAAATCGCATGATCCTGCAGCGCATTCTGGAGCAGGGCAAGACAGCCAAAAAATTGGGCTACGATCCTAAATATTGCGCCTTCACCATGGTCGATCTGCAAGCGCTCATGGAACAGCACGCCTTGGACAATCCCTATCCCGGCGTGATCGTTAACGCTCTAGGCGAAGCCGATGCTTCGCACTGCGACGAAATTGCCAATTCAAATATCGGTCGAGGTGCTGTCATGCGCGCAATGATTATTTTCGCGTTCAATTTAATCGTGGCAATATCCTTGCCTACAAACGCGTCCGCACAACTACCCGGCAAATGGGATACTCGCGCGCCGATGCCGTCGGCGCGCAGCGAGGTCGCCGCGGCGGAGATCGCCGGCAAGATTTACGTCATGGGCGGGTACGTCAAAGGCGGCAATCTGGTCGAGGCGTACGACCCGGCGGCCAACAGTTGGCGCGGCCGCGCTGCTCTGCCGAAACCGCTGCATCATATCGGCGCCGCCGCCCTCAACGGCAAAATCTATGTGATCGGCGGCTATATTTCCGGCACCGGTTCGGTGGGTACCGTTTATCAATACGATCCGGCCAAAGATCAGTGGACGACCAAGAAACCGCTGCCGACCCCGCGGGGCGCCCTCGCCGTCGGCGTTATCTCGGGGAAAATCTACGCCGTCGGCGGCGTCGGTAAGAACGGCCGCAACACACCCGCCAACGAGTCCTACGATCCGCTCCAAGACCGTTGGACCAAACACGCACCGATGATCACACAGAGAGACCACCACGCCATCGGCGTCGTCGACGGCAAGCTCTACGCCATCGCCGGCCGGGTCAACGGCAATCATGATCGCAGCGTCGGCGAAAATGAAGAATACGACCCAGCGAGCAACCGCTGGCGCGCCAGAGCGCCGATCCCAACCATGCGCAGCGGCATTGTCGCAGCAACCCTCGGCGGAAAAATTTTCGTCTTCGGCGGTGAACACGACCGCCGCAACCGCGCCAACGTCGAGTCCTACGATCCGGTAAATAACCAGTGGCAAAGCTGGGCGCCCATGCCCACCGCCCGCCACGGCCTCGGCGCCGCCGTCATCGGCAATTCCATCTACGTCATCGCGGGCGGCCCCCAGCCGGGAACATCGTTCTCGTCGGTAAACGAAGTCCTGACGCCGTGAGAGGAGCGGATTTAGGCGGCTTGCGACTGCAAGTAAGACTGGGTTATAAGAAGTCCGTCTCCGGCATTGCAAAAATTCTAAGTATGGCTTTTCACGCGTCTCAGCGCGGTTTCGCAATGAGAAATATCCTCAAGGAAGACTTGGAATACGACTCGCCCTCAGATCTTAAACAGTAATCAAAGAAATTTATCTCCCGTGCAGTGCGAAAGGTGGTTGAAAGTTGTTTCAAACCTGCGCGTTGATCGCAAAGGATCCATCGCGCCTCACAAACCGTTGCTGTTATTGGTGCTGGCCGAAATCGCCGAGCAAGGGAAACTAACATCTAAATTTCTTCCTCTAACCGGCGAACTGGTTTTTCGTTTTCTTGCCTACTGGTCGGTAGTGGCCGAACGGCGACCGCAACGCCCAGACATTCACTTACCCTTTTACCACATGCGTAGCGACGGTTGCTGGACACCCTTAGATTTAGCCGGCCAGCCCACGCTTGAACGGCGCCGCGCCGTAGCGGTGAATCTCGACGAAACGTTTTTGGCTTGTTTGAATGACCCAGACTTTCGGAAGGAGATGCGTCGACTTCTCATTGCGAAATATTTTAGGGACTTTGCCGAACGCGCCGGGTTGTATCAACTTGTCGGCCTGCCCGTACCGCCAGATCCAATCGTTAGAGAGGACGCCCGACTTTATGAAGCGGCCCGTGAGCGAGGCCGTGAAGCCCGATTTCGCTTGACCGTGGTCCCCGCATATTATTACACCTGCGCGCTTACTCGGTATCGCCTCGTGACTGTGGATAGTGGAAGCATTGTAGAGGCTGCGCATATTCACCAATTTGCAGATAGCCGAAACAATCATCCTCGCAACGGGATAGCACTTTGCAAAAACGCGCACTGGATGTTTGACGAGGGCCTATGGTCCTTAGACGATGACTACCGTGTGATGGTAGATAGCAAAAGGTTCGATGAATCAGGTCCCGATGAGTTGCTTTTATCACTCAAGGTAAACACACGAATTCACCTTCCCGCTGATTCAAACTACTGGCCAGACAAAACCTATTTAACGTGGCATCGCAAACACCACGGTTTTGAGTCCGTATAGTGTTTCTTACCGCAAGATGTCGAATCGCGAACAGTTTGATTAAAGGCTCGTGTGGATTGGACAGTGACGATTGTGGAGCGTTTATATCACTCAAACAAAGTTCTGGTCCTAATGAAAAGCGAATATTTGACGCGATGCGTTCGCATCAGACTCGTCGTTTTGATTACGTGGGCTGGCTCTTTGAGTCAGCGAGGTATGCCGAGCGGATGACGTGCAAATCCTTCCCTGGTCCAGCAGGATAAGCAGAGCCGTGGATTCAAAGCCGGGGAGGGAGAATACGTCGGCGGCTTTCGCCGGCTGCTACCCGGTCATCGAGCGCGCGCAGAGGATTTCGTCTTCGCGGAGCGGTTCGAGGGCAGTGGCGGCAACGGCAGTGACGGCGATGGTGTCACCGATGGCGTTGAAGACCTCGATGGAATAACCCACCGTGCCATCGGGCGCAACGTGGTGATCCACGAGTTTGACGATGTCGCCCCGCTTAAGGCGATGCTCGGGGACGTCGCACGCAAGCACGGCGTCCGTGTATAGTTCCAATTGCATCACGTTCTCCGTTTGTCCGGGATTAGTGTAACGAACTTGGTGATGCCCGACAAGTGCTCCGTCATCCAGATCGTGCGCACCACTCGCTTCACACCGTTGGGACCGCTCAGCGTGCCGCGAATTTCATAGTACTGGCCAAACTTGCCGGATTCCAAACGCGCCGCGTCTAGCGGCAGGATTTGTGTGCGCAGGTCGTGCAGCAATTGATCGACGTTCTCCCGTGTGTAGCCGGCGCCAACCAAAAATGCAGACTTGTCGCCGCGCGCTTGCGGCACAAGCAGGTAGCGCGTGAACTTGTCTGTAGCGATGAACGTGTCCGCTGGCAGTTTCACAGGGGAGTTCAGCCGCAGAGAAGTTCGGTGGCGCGTTTAACAACCGCGAGCGCCGATTTTACTTCGGTCGTTGTATTTACGGCATCCAGCGAAAAGCGGACCATCTGCCGTGACGCGGCGGAATCGGGTTTCATAGCTCGGATGACATGTGACGGTTCATCGGAAGCAGCCAGGCAGGCCGAGCCGCACGAGGCGCAGATGCCTTCTTTGTCGAGCAGGATGAGCAGCGCTTCGGATTCAATGCCGTGAAACGAGATGTTTGTAGTATTGGACAGGCGTTGAGTCTTGTCACCGTTCAATTCCGTATTCGGAATCCTCTCAAGAATTCCTTCTTCCAAAGCATCCCTTAGCGGGCGCACTTTCTTACCGTACCCTGGAAGAGTTTTGTTGGCCAATTCGGCAGCTTTGCCCATCCCGGCAATCAGGGGAACGCTTTCCGTTCCGCCGCGGAGGTTACGTTCTTGATGACCGCCATGGATAAACGATGTCATCGGGGTTTTGCGCTTCACGTAAACCGCGCCGATGCCTTTCGGAGCATGGAATTTGTGGGCAGTGAGCGAAAGATAGTTGATCGGGAGAGTTCGGAGGTTAATGTCAACCTTACCGGCCGCCTGAACGGCGTCGCAGTGATAAAGCACGCCACGCGACTCGCATATCTCAGCGATCTCTTTAACAGGGAACAGTACTCCAGTTTCGTTGTTAGCCCACATGAGCGAAACGATCGCAGTCTCGTCCGTGATAGCGTTTTCTAAGTCAGCAAGTCTTGAGCAAGCCTTCTCGGTCAACAGGCAAATAAGTGACTCGGTATCCTTCGGTCTCCAATACCATACAGTAGTTCAGAACTGAGGAGTGTTCCACAGCCGAAGTAATGATGTGCCGTTTGTTCGGATTGGCCTTCAACGCCGCGTGGATGGCGGTGTTGTTGCTCTCGGTTGCGCAGGAAGTGAAGATCACTTCCATCGGGTGCGCACCGATTAAGCCGGCCACTTGCTCCCGCGCAGTTTCAATCGCCGTCTTTGATCTTGTAGCCAAACTTGTACGTGCTCGACGGATTGCCCCACTCCGTCGTGAAGTAAGGCATCATGGCCTCCAGCACTTCAGGCAGTACCGGAGTCGTCGCGTTGTAGTCCAGGTAAATCATGGGATGGGATTGAGTGAACGGATATAGGTTTTCTAACTGGTTTTTCTTCCCGTGGCAATTAATTGTTTAAATTGCGGCGAAGAACCGCATGATTCGCTGTAACAGCCAATCCAACGATCCTGGAAACTTTCCTGATACAAAGCCGACATGGCCGCCTGAATCAGGAGATTCTAACGTTACTGATCCAGAAAGTTCCGCGTCCGTCGGCAGCGCCGACGCCGGCAGGAACGGATCGTTTTGCGCGTTGATCATCAACGTCGGCACGCAAATATTTTTAAGCCAGGGCTTGCTGCTCGCTCTGGTCCAGTAGTCGTCGGCGTCTTTGAAGCCGTGCATCGGCGCGGTGTAGATATCGTCGAACTGGCGGAAGGTCGAGCAAGCGTGCATCGCTGCAGGATCGATGTCGAGCCCATGCTGAGAAATCTTCGCCAGCACTTTTCCCTTCAGCGAGCGGAGAAAACGGCGCGTGTAAATCGCTCGCCTGTAGCCAAAATCCAACAGCGCCGCCGCGGCATGCAAGTCCACCGGCGCTGACACCGCCACCGCGCCATTGACGATGGCGGCAGCCGCATCGGCCTGTTCACCCAACCATTTGAGCAGCATATTGCCGCCAAGCGAGACGCCGACGACATAGATTTCGCATTCGGGATTTTCGCGCTTGAGCCGGCGCAGGATCCAGTCGATCTCGGCGGCATCGCCGGAGTGATAGGCGCGCGGCAGCTTATTGCTCTCGCCGCCGCATCCGCGAAAGTGCGGCACCACGCCGCGCCAGCCTCGCTGCTGCGCCATTGTCATAAAACTCATTGCATAGTGACTGCGCGAACAACCTTCAAGACCGTGAAACAACACCAGCACCGTTGAATCCGTAGCAACGGCTCGGGTCCAATCGAGGTCGATGAAATCACCATCCGGCGCCGCCCAACGTTCGCGCCGATACTGCACCGGGTATCGCCGCGCGAGCCTGCGCGCGTAAATGGTTTGCAAGTTCCCGCCCGGCAACCACGAGGGCGGCGCGTAAGTGGAACTTACTGACAAACCCATTTTCTGGTTAGGAGTTGGGTCGGTCATCTGGACGATTTGAACATTTTGAACGGCTGGAACGATTTGAACGCGTTTATTTCTTCCCCAGCTCCGGCGGCACGAAGCCATGGCGCAAAGTATTTTCCGAGATCGTCCGCGGTTCGACAAACTGCAAGAGGTAATCCGGGCCGCCGGCTTTGGAGCCGATGCCGGAGAGTTTCAAACCACCGAAGGGTTGCCGTTCAACCACGGCGCCGGTGATGCCGCGATTGATGTAGAGATTGCCGACGCGAAACTCTTTGCGCGCTTGCTCGATGTGCGCCGGCGAGCGCGAAAAGATACCGCCGGTCAGGGCAAATTGCGAGTCGTTGGCGATGGCCAGCGCCTGGGCGAAATTTTTCGCCTTGATGACCGCCAGCACCGGGCCGAAAATTTCTTCCTGGGCGATGCGGCTGCGCGGATCGACGTCACGAAAGATCGCCGGACCGACGAAGTAGCCGTCCTTGGGCGCGGCCATTTCGAGTACGCACTTCGCTTCTTGCTTGCCGATCTCGATGTATTCGGCGATGCGCCGTTGCGCCGCGCCATCGATCACCGGTCCAAGCGAATTGCGCGGATCTTCGGGCGCGCCGATCTTGAGGCTCTGCACCGCGTCGACCAGCCGCGCCAAAAAGCGCTCGTGTATTTCTTCTAGTAGAATCAGCCGCGACGCGGCGGAGCATTTTTGCCCCTGATAACCGAAGGCGGAATCGATAACATGCCCCACCGCTTCGTCGAGGTCGGCGTCACTATCGACAATGACGGCGTTCTTGCCGCCCATCTCGCAGACGACGCGCTTCACATGGGCTTGCCCCGGCCGCTGCGTGTAAGCGTCGCGAAGAATTTCCAAACCGACTTCGCGCGAGCCGGTAAAGGCGATTAGATGAATCCTCGCCGAGTGCACTAAATGCGCGCCGATCTCGCCGCCGCCCTGGAGCAACTGGCAAGCGCCATCGGGCACGCCGGCGTTGAACAGAATATCGGACAACTGCACCGCCATCAGCGGCGACTGTTCGGCGGGCTTCATCAGCACGCAGTTTCCGCTGACCAGTGCCGCCGCCGTCATACCGGCGAGAATCGCCAGAGGAAAATTCCACGGCGCGATCACCGCGGCGATGCCGCGTGGCTCGTAAAAATAAGTATTGGTTTCGCTGGGCAGCTGCTGGGTCTCGCGCGGTTGGGCGAGACGCAACATCTCGCAAGCATAATAATCGAGATAATCGATCGCTTCGCAGACATCGGCGTCGGCCTCCCGCCAGCCCTTGCCGACTTCGATAATCTCCCTTGCGGCGAGCTCCCAACGCTGCTCGCGCATGAGCTCCGCCGCGCGGAAAAGCATCTCGGCGCGCTTGCGCGCCGGCGTGTCGCGCCACTCGGGGAAAAAGCGCTCGGCTTTATCGATCGCCTTGTCCGCTTCCGCGATTGTGGTTTTGCGCACCCAGCGAATGATTTCGTCGGCATTGGCGGGATTCACCGACTTGAGCCAGATCTCCTCGTCGCGCTCGCGCTGTTTTCTCATTTCGCCGCGCACTTCGCCGAGCGCGGCGGCAAAGCGCTCTTGATTCTCCTCGGAGGAAAAATCGATTGGCGCTTGGTTACGAAATTCCCTTCGTGCCGCGGCATAGTCCAATAGATGCGTCACCGGCGTTGCCGGTACGGGTGCTTTGATCAAACTTTCAACCGCTTTTTTCTCGGCGTAGGTTTGACGCAAAAAAGAAGTGTTCGAGGTGTTCTCCATCAAGCGCCGAATCAGATAAGAAATGCCCGGCAGCAACTCGCCCACCGGCAGATAGACGCGCACGCGCTGGCCATTCTGCACGATCGCCTGGCGCACCGGCTCGGCCATGCCGTAGAGCATCTGCACCTCGTAACCGTTGGCCGGCACGCCGATCTCTTGCGCCGCGACGATGGCGTGGGCCAGGCTGCGCAGATTGTGACTGCCGAAGGCGGCGTCGATCACGTCATGGCCTTCGAGCAGCAAACGGCTCAGCCGTTCGTAGTTGGCGTCAGTTGCAGCCTTGTCCAAAAAAACTGGAATCGGCCAATTCTTTTGCTTCGCCCAAGCGATCTCACTGTCCCAATAGGCGCCTTTGACGAGGCGCACTCCGACGCGGCGCTCTTGGCCACGTGCCCAGCGAATCAAGTCGCTGACATCCTTTTCGGCATCTTTAAGATACGCTTGGAGCGCGATCGCCGCATAGGGCTGCTCATGAAACTCGTCCTCTTCGAGCACGGCGCAAAAAATCGCCAGGGTTAGTTCGCGAAAAGCATATTGCTCCATGTCGACCGTCACTGCGGCGTCCAAGCGAGCCGCTTCGCGAAACAGCTCGCGCAAGCGCGCGCTGACGATGGCGTCGGTATTCGGATCGAGCGGGTCGAAGCGCGCGCATAAGGATGACAGCTTTACCGAAAGATTGACCTGGGGGATTTTGCCGTTCGGCGATTGATCGATCTGCGCGCACTCGGACCACTTGGCTCTCGCCGTCACAAGCCGGCGCATGAGCTCGAGATAGCGCTGTTGCATCGCCGCCGCTTCGCCGTCGCTTACCGTCGCCTCGCCGACGACATCGATGGTAAACGCGGCGGGCTCCTTGCGCAGACTCGACAGCACCGAGGTCAAATGATTGCCGCTTTCCTCGGCGATGAAGCGGCGCGCGAGCTGGATGACGTTGCGCCGGACGATGGGCGCAACGAGAGTACCGGCGTGCAGCGCCTGGGCGAGAATCGCCAAGCCGCTCAGCGCATGATCGACCCGGGAAAAGTATTCTTCGAGATGGCGGCCGATCTCGGAAGATGATTCCAGACTCGGCAGCACGTCGACGAAGCGAAACAGCGCCACCCGCAAAGACTCATCGTCCAACGACCAGTCGATCATCCGGCCGAGCAAATCCTGGGCGTCAAACAGCGCTGGCTTCTGCCGCGCCGCTTTCTGGTATAGCTCCCGCGCCAGCCGTTGGACTTCTTGCTCGGAGGTTACGTTCGCCATGGTCTCGTCCGGAACTCTATCATAAACCTGCCGCGCTGCGGCGGAAAACCGATTGTGACCGGCGCGCGAGCCTGTTACCTTTGGCGTTAGCTAGGATTTTGGGGTTCAGACTTTTGTCTGGAGCATGTGTCGCGTTCAGTTTGTTTTGTTTACCACGAAGGACACGAAGATCACGAAGTTCGGAGTTCAAATGTCCGAAACCTTCGTGTCCTCCGAACTATTATGCCTCGAAATTTACACGGCTTGCGCATTTTTCCGGTAACGGAATACTAACATGGGTGACTCTCGCACTTCGTGGTGAAAACATCTTCACAGTAAACCCGGAAGAAGCGGATTTTCCATGGATCCAACTACCGACACAATCACCGGCGCTGAAGCCGCGGTGGAAATGCTCAGGCTGCACGGCGTCGAATTTATTTTCGGCCTGTGCGGCGACACCAGTTTGCCGTTCTACGACGCCTTGGCGCGCCTGCCCCACGGCATGCGCCATATTCTCGCCCGCGACGAGCGCTCCGCCGCTTACATGGCCGACGGCTACGCGCGCGTGTCGGGCAAAGTCGGCGTGTGCGAAGGACCGAGCGGCGGCGGCGTCACTTATATCTTGCCCGGCTTGGCGGAAGCCAACGAATCTTCCGTGCCGCTCTTGGGCATCAATAGCGACATCTCGGTCGGCGCGCGCGGTCACTACACGCTGACCGAACTGGATCAGGGCGCGCTCATGCGGCCGGTGACCAAATGGAACACCGTGGTCGATGGCGCCGAAGATCTGCCCCAAGCATTTCGCCAAGCATTCAAGCAAATCACTATCGGCGCGGCCCGGCGCGGCCCATATCGCTCTGCCCTTCGACGTGCAGAATGGCTTAGTCGCTCGTTCGGAAGTTTACGGCGATGCGAGTTTCGGCAGTTGTCCGGCGGAACGGATCGCGCCCGCGGCAAACTCGGTGGAAGCCGCCGCGCGGTTGCTAACTCAAGCGCGCAATCCGGTGTTTATCTGCGGCGGCGGAGTCGTGATCTCGCAAGCCGAGCCCGAGCTTGTCGAACTCGCCGAGCGGCTCTCGGCGCCGGTGGCGACGACCATCAGCGGCAAATGCTCGATTGACGAACAGCATGGGCTCGCCGTCGGCGTGGTCGGATCCAACGGCGGCACGCCTGAGACACGCGCGATCGTCGATCAAGCCGATCTGATCATTTTCGTGGGCTGCCGCGCCGGCTCGGTGACCACTGAACGTTGGCGCCATCCAGCCAAGGGAAGCACCAAAGTCATTCATCTCGATGTCGATGTCGCGGTTCCCGGCACCAATTATCCGACAGACGCGGCGTTGGTCGGCGATGCCAAGCTTGGGCTAAAAATGTTGAATGAAGCGCTGGCGGCCACCCGCCGGCCGCTCGATGCCGCGCGAGTGGAAGCAGCGAAAGAACAGAAGTTCGCAAAGTTCCAAGCGCTCGCTGAGTCGAACGAAACACCGATCAAGCCCGAACGCGTGGTCGCCGAACTGACGCGCGCGCTCGAACCCGACGCCATCGTCGTCGCCGATGCCGGCACCCCATGTCCGTATTTCTCCGCCTACTATCCGGTGCGAGGCAACGGGCGGAAATTTTTTTCCAACCGCGCCCACGGCGCCCTCGGTTACTCGATGGCGGCCGCCATGGGCGCGCACTTCGCGCAGCCGAAAGTGAAATGCGTTGCGGTCATGGGTGACGGCAGTTTCGGCTTTACCTGCGGCGAGCTGGAGACCGCCGCGCGCTACCGGCTGCCGGTGACATTTATCGTGATTGCCAATGCAAGCTACGGCTGGATCAAGGCGGGACAACGCTCGGGTTACGGCCAACGTTACTTCGCGGTCGACTTCGCCGTCACCGATCACGCCGCCGTCGCCGCCGCCTTCGGCGTCAAAAGCTGGCGCGTCACCGAACCGAGTGAATTGGCGAAGACACTGAAAGAAGCGTTAGCACATGACGGACCGAGTCTTGTAGATATCGTCTGTCAGCCGCTGCACGAAGCCAAGGCGCCGGTGTCGGAATGGATCGCGTGAAGAGATGGCGCAAAGAACGCAAAGTACGCAAAAAACTGGAGTAGCTTCGTAGGGGCAACCCGATGTGGTTGCCTTTCCGAGCGCAGCCCTTTGGCGGCAACGTTCCAAGGATTCGGAAGTTTCTGTTTCCTTACTTGTGACCTTTGCGTTCTTTCGGCTCAAACTTCCTAATTCTTCAGCCGCACTCTCGTTCCCAGATTCGCGCAGTCCTCATCGGTCATCAGGCCGGCAGCGCGAATGCCATGGGCGGCGAGTTCTTCGTCGCGCTCCTGGGTGTCGCCGGTGACGCCGACGGCACCGATGACATCTCCCGCTTGATCTCGGATCAACATGCCGCCGCCCTCGGCAAAAATCTGATCGTCCGAGGCGCGCATGAGATACTGCATGAACAGCGGACGCTCTTCGGTGCGCATGCGCACCAGCGATGACGAGCGCCCAAGCGCCAGCGCCGCGTACGCTTTGCCGTAGGCCATCTCGAAACGCATCATCGCCGAGTCGTCTTCTTTCTGAAATGCTTTGACCTTGGCGCCGGGCTCGACGACGATCACACTCATCGGCCGGCAAGCCAGCTCACGGCCGCGCGCGAAGATCGCTTCGATGATGCGATTGGCTTGCGCCAACGTGATCATGCTCATAGGACCTCCTCTGCGATCTTGGTGCAGTTGTCAACGAAATCGTCAGGGCGACCGGCGGTCGCCCTTCCCAGGTTAAGCGGCAAGAATTAACCACTCAGCGAAACAGCACCGCCGCCAGCTCCGAACGATACCGGTCGGTCAATGGATCGTCCGAGCCCAGCACTTCGAAGATTTGGATCATCGCCTTGCGCGCGCCGTCGTCTTTGAACTTGCGGTCGGCCTTGACGACTTGGAGAAACTCGCTGAGCGCTTCGTCGTACTTCTCGACGCCGGCCAGCGTCTGTGCGAGATCGAAACGCGCCTCGATATTGTTCGGGTCCGCGGCGATTTTTTCCCTAAGAGCAGCCTCATTTTGCGCGCCGCCGGCCTGAAGATTGAGGCGAGCGATCATGCGCTCGGCTTCTTTGCGCTCGTCTGCGACGATCGAAATTCTGTCGAGAAATTCCAGCGCCGCGGCGTTATCGCCGCCGTTCATGGCCATGCGAGCCATGCCCAACAGCGCCTGGCCATGATTGGCATCGGCGGCCAAGATCGCTTCATAGGCGGCTTTGGCTTCAGCAAGCTTGCCTTCGGCTTCCAGCGCCACGGCGGCCTGCGCTTCCTTGTCGTTCGCCGTGGGTAAATACTTGGTGAGAAACTCGCGCAGCATCGGCTCGGGCAAGGCACCGGTGAACTCCGAGGCCAGCTCGCCGTCGCGAAATAGTTTCACCGCGGGAATTCCCTGGATGCCGAACATGCCCGCCAGGTTGGGGTTTTCGTCGACATTGAGTTTAGCCAGAACAAAGCCGCCGGCGTATTCGTCGGCCAACTTTTCTAGTACCGGCCCCAGGGCTTTGCACGGGCCGCACCACTCGGCCCAGAAGTCGACCAACACCGGCACTTCGCTCGAGCGCTCCAGCACCGCCGCCTCAAAAGTTTCCTCGTTAACGTCGATGGTCCATTGACTCATAATTTTGTCGCTTCACTCGAACGTTTGAACTATTTGAACGGTTGAACAGTTTGGAACCCGAACTATTTGGCGATGATCGCCTTGGCGAAGTTGCGCACCTTGGCCGCCGCTGGGCGCATCGCGTAAACCACCGCTTCGGTGATCTCGTCCTCCGACGCGCCGCACTCGCGAGCTCTTTTCAAATGCAGCGTGGCGCCCTCTTCGTGGCCGATCGAGATACAGACCGCGAAGAAAATCAGCTGCGCGGTTTTCGCATCGAGCGAACCTTCTTTGTACTTCACGTTGAAAAATTCTTTATCGATGGTCATGTTTTCTCCTTATATTTTCCAGCCAATCAGTTTAAACGAAACCAAGGGAGGTCGGGTTTCAAACCCAACCCTATGAACGCCCATTCTCTTTTGAGTGTTTTGCGCGACGCAGTTCCTTCGCATGCGCTCAGGACAGGCTTTGCGGCAAATTTCTTATGTTAATTTCCGCACGCCCCTACTTCTTGAACGCCGTCGGATCGAACGCCGCACCGTTGAGCGTGTATTCGCTTTTGACTGCGGTCGGCTTGCGGATCGTCTGGATCACATAGCAGCCTGACTCGGCGTTGCGAAGGACCTTGGCGATTTTTTCCGCCGGCTCCGTGGACGTGATCTCGCAGCGCGTCTGGACTCCCAAACCCTCCGCTTGCACGGTCTCGCGCAGTACCGAGCCTTCGTTCTTGAATCGTGCCGTGACAAACACTTTAGCCTTATCGATGTGAGTCTTGAGCATTTCCCCGTACCGGGAAATTTGCGTCAGCAGTCAAAACCCGACCGAAAGTCCGAAGTAGGCGAGCGGCGGTGGCGCAGTATTGTCGCCGCCGATCCGCTCTCCTTCATCGCAGAAAACCGTAAAGCCGCGCGCGTGTCCCTCCTTGCGCATGCGCTCCAAGGTCTCGGCGTCGGCTTCCAGCACGATCTCACGCTTGATTTGTAGATCTTCAGCCATGATTCCCTCGATGTTTCAATATTTCAGTCGGGATTTAATATATGCGCAATCCGGCCAGGTTGCCAACTTATCTACGGCTCTTTTTGCTCGGCGCTGGCGTACTCTTCGAAATAGAGATCGAGCAGCGCGCGCAGCAGCGCGAAGATCGCCGGTCCGAGCACGATGCCGACTGGGCCGAACAACGCAATGCCGCCCAGGATGCCGAAGAAAAGAAACAGCACGGGCAGACCCAAGCGATTGCCGATCAGTAAAGGTTTAAGGACGTTGTCAATGGTTCCGACCACGCCCAAGCACCAGGCGAGCAAAATGATGCCGCGAATGGTTTCACCCTGAAGAAACAGGTAAATCGAAACCGGGATGGAAACGAGCGTCGAGCCGCCCACGGGCAAGAGCGCGACAAACGCCGTGACCACGCCCCATACCGCCGCAAACGGCACGCCCAAGATCCAGAAGGCGAGTCCGGCGAGCAGGCCTTGTACCATGGCCACGACCAACGAGCCGTGGATGACGGCGAGCACGGCATCGACGATGTTTTTGAGCAACCTTGTTGATGCTCCTGGTCCATCGGCAGCAGCCGCCGGATCTTGTGCAAGAACTGCGGGCCGTCGCGCAGCAGAAAAAAGAGCGTGAACAGCGCGATGACAAAGTTCACGGTGAACAACAGCACGTTCTGCGCCACGCCCGTGACCTTTGAAACCAGAAAGGCCGACGATGCCTGCGCGCCCTGAACCAATCCCTCTTTCCAATTGATCTTGAAATCAATCAAGCTAAACGAGACCATATTCCACCAACCCACGAGCTGTTGTACCCAGGGTTTGGCGCAGCCACTCTTGTTTGCCCGTCGTCGCTCAGGAGCGTGCGCACGGACTGAACCAGCGAGGCAGCTTCGTCGGAAAGAAACCAGGCGAGTTCGAATCCCGGTACGATCACCAGCAAGGTAATAAAAATCATGACGACGATCGCGGCCAGCGTCGCCCGCCCGCGCAGGAGTTGCAGCAGCCAAGCGTAGAGCGGATAGACCAGGATCGCCAAGATCACCGCCCAGGTGATCGCCGTGATAAACGGACTGATGATCAGATACGCGCCATAGAGAATCAGCAGCAGCAAGGCAAAGAAAAAAGCGGTCACGAGCCAGGTTCGGTTCACCGGTGCGCCTCCATTTCAACCCATCAACTGTACGTAGGAGAGGCCGGAGCTGCAAGGTTGCCGGCCGCCGGCAACAGGTTTGATCTTTTATTTTTCCGGCAAATCTGCTTTACATGGCGGCGATGGCACCAGGACGAAACGATTTTCGCGTGCGCTTTTGGGGTGTGCGCGGCAGCTATCCGACCACCGGTCCGGGCACGCGAGACATCGGCGGCGACACAGCTTGTGTCGAAGTCAACGTCGGCGGCCAGCGACTGATCTTTGACGCCGGCACGGGGATCATTCCGCTCGGCAAAGAAATCTGCCGGCGCGCCGCGACCGCGCCCCTTGCCTATGTGTTCTTGAGCCATACCCATATCGATCACTTGCTAGGGCTGTATTTTTTTGCCCCGCTGTTGACCGCCGGGGCGCGCTCGTTCATTTACGGGCCGGGCCGGTCGAACGGTGCGTTGTGGCGCACGCTGCAACAGCTAACCCACAGCAATCTGTTTCCGGTTACTTTCGACGAGCTCAAGGGCAAAACCGAAGTCCACTCGCTGGCCGGCGGAGAAGTCATGCGCTTCAGCGCGCCCGGTGCGCGGCTGACGCTGCGAAAGCCGCCACCACGCGGCGCAATGACGATGGGCAACAACTATCGATCACGACGCATAAGAGCTCGGCGCATCCGCGCGACGGCGTCTTGCTCTACCGCGTCGAGTACCATGGTAAAGCGCTCGTCTACGCCACCGATGTCGAAGAGCAGCCGGGCGGCTACGCCGATGTCATCGAGTTTGCCCGCGGCGCCGACTTGCTGATTCATGACGCGCAGTATTTGCACGGCGAATACCATTCTAAATCGAAGTCGAAAAAGGGCTGGGGCCACAGCACCGTGGAGATGGCGGCGGCAGTCGCCGCCAAAGCGCAGGTAAAAAAACTCGTGCTGTTTCATCATGAACCGCAGCATGACGACCGGGCCATGCGGCGCATCGAACGGCTTGGCAAAAAATTGTTCGCGGAATCTATAGTGGCTTACCAAGGATTGGAGTTGACGCTGCCGTGAAACGCCCGACGAAATCACGCTGGCCAAGAACAGGGCAGCTCTTTGCGCTGCTTTTTCTCCTGAGCGCTGCCGCACAGGCCCAATCCCAGAGCAAAAACCGCATCGGTGTCTTGCTGCCGGAGCTCGGCCGGGCCCAGTCCCAGTCCGTCAAAGGCTTGCACGAGGAGCTCACACGCTTAGGGTATATCGAACACAAGAACCTCACCGTCGAAACCCGCAATGCCAAAGGCGACCGCGGCGCGCTGCGTCCCGCCGCCGACGACTTGGTGGCGCGCAAAGTCGCGGTGATTTTCACCACCGGCACCCGCGCGACCATGGCGGCGGCTGGCGCCAGCGCCGAGATTCCCGTCGTCTTCGTCCATCCCGGCGATCCGGTGGCGGCGACAATGGTAAAAAACCTGAACGAGCCGGCGCAGAATCTCACCGGCATCGCCGGCTTCGCCGTGGAAAAAACCGAGAAACGCTTGGAGTTATTGAAAGAACTGATCCCCGAGCTCCGCGAAGTGCATATTTTTTTCGACAGCAACAATAATTTTTCCCGCGACAACTTCGCCTTGGCCCAGGCCGCGGCGAAAAAGCTCGGTCTGCCGGTGGTCGCACATGGCGTCAAAGCCGCCGACGAGTTGAAGACTACTCTGAGCAGCATGCGCATCGCGCCGGGCGCCGCGCTGTTTCACGTGCCCGACGATTTGGTCGAGGGCGAGGCGGAATTCATCTTCACCACCGCGCGGCAGAAAAAGTTGCCGAGCATGTTCAACGAAGAATCCTGGGCGATCCAGGGCGCCACCGCGGCCTACGGCCCAAGTTATCTTGACATGGGGCGGCGCGCCGGCGCTCTCATCGGGCGCATCTTGAAGAACCCGAAAACCGCGCTGCCGGCTGTCCAACGCGCCGACAAATTCGATTTCATCGTCAACTACCGGACCGCAAACTTTATGGGCTTGAAGATAGCGCCGGCGGTACTGAAGAAAGCCGACAAGGTCATCCGCTAACCCAGACCATGGAACCCCTCGCCGATACCATACTTGGCGTAACGATCTTCTCCGGCCTCTCGCGCGAGGATGTCGCCAAGATCCTCGGCAAACTGGAGGAGTGCAGTTTTACCGCGGGCGAGACGATAATTCGCCAGGGCGATCAAGGCGATGCGTTTTATTTGATTCAGACCGGCGCGGTGCAGGTGGTGGTCGACAGCGGCGCCGGCAATTCCGAGATCATCGCGATTTTAGGGCCCCGGGACTGGGTCGGCGAGATGGCCTTGTTCTCGGGCGAGCCGCGCTCGGCGACCATTGTCGCGGTCAAAGACTCCACCCTATGGCGCCTGAGCCGGCAAGAGTGGGATGACTTGATTGAGAAACATCCGACCTTGCTGTTGCAATGCTGCGCCACCCTGAGCAAGCGCTTGTCCTTTGCCGACCGGCAGTACTCCAGCGGGCGCGAAGCGTTTAATTCCTTAGCCGAAGAGTTCTACGCCGGCAGATCGCCGCGCCAGCAACAGTTCCTCCGTCACGCTGCGCTGTTGAGCGCCATAGAGGGTGCCACCATCGAGCAGCTCTTTCAATCGAAAGCGGCAAGCCGCGTGCATGCCGACTTGAGCAAGAGCCAGTCGCCGCTGGTGCGCCATCACGGCGACGACCGGGTCACATTTCACAGTTTCTTCAAAGACTTCTTGCACGACAAGCTGCTCGCCATCGACGGCAGTGAAATTAAGCAGCAACTGCACGGCAACTTCGCCAAACGCTACGCCGCCATCGGCGACTGGCAACAGGCGATTCATCATGCTACCGAGGTGCCGGACTGGCCCGAGGTGATCAAGCTCGTCAAAGCCCAGAGTAAAGAAACCCTCACCGCGGCAGCGCAATTCGTTAAAAACACTTTTGAGCGCCTGCCGCGCGAGTATTTCATCGCCGACACCGCCCTGGTCAATTTGAAGAGCGATATCTTGGTCCAGCTGGGCGATTTGCCCGGCGCATTGCGCGCCTATCAGGAAGTCTTGGCGCAACGCGCCGCCGCCGGCGAGGCGGTCGCCAGCTACCGCCGCATGGCCGAAACCTTGGCGCGGCGCAAAGAGTATGGCCAGGCGATCGGCCAACTGCGCAGCGCTCTGAGCTTGATCGAGCGCGACATGACGCTACCGGAGCACTACAGCGACATGGCGCCCGAGCTGGTGTCGTTTAACGGCGAGCGCAGCGGCGAGGACACGCCGCGCCGCTGGCGCTTATCGGCCGCGGCATTAAAGTCGGCGCCCTTGAGCAAATGGTTCGGCGCCTTGTTGGGCCTCGCTGTCGGCGGCTATCTCTGGTTTGCCACACCGGACATCGGCTTGGAGCCCTCCGGCACGAAGCTGTTGGGACTCATCTCGCTGACCCTGATCTTTTGGGTCTTTCGCACCTTGCCGGACTACGGCGTCGCGCTGGTCTTCGCCATGACCGTCATCCTGACCAAACTTGAGTCGGCACCGACGGTGATGGGCGGCTTCGCCAGCACGACTTGGTTCATGACCCTCGGCGTCTTGGGACTGGGCGCGGCGATCACCGGCTGCGGTCTATTTTACCGGCTATCGCTCCATCTGGTCCGGCTCTTCCCGCTGAGTTTTCACTGGCAGATCATCGCCACCGGCATCATGGGGGTGGTGGTCATGGCGCTGATCCCGCAGCAGACCGCGCGCACCGTGATCACCAGTCAAATGCTCATCAATCTGTCCGAAAGTCTCGGCTACAAAACGCCGTCGAAGGCATCCACCGGACTTTTCGTCGCGAGCTTTCTCGGCCTGGGCCAACTGGGATTTTTATTTTTGACCGGCTCCACCACCAGCTTGATTGCCTGGGGCTTGTTGCCGCCGGATGTGCGCGAGCAATTCACTTGGGGCTATTGGTTTTTGGCCGCGCTGCCGCCAACGTTGGTCGTAATCGTCATCATCTTGGCGGTGGCGGTTTTTCTTTATCGCCCGGAAACCCATTCGAATATTTCTTATAAGATGGTGCAGACCCAGCTCGATATCTTGGGCCGCATGTCGCACAAGGAATGGATCAGTCTCGTCGTGCTGCTGCTCACCGTCGTCGGCTGGTTGACCGCGCCCTACCATGGCATCGACGGCGCTTGGATCGCCATCATCGCCTTCTCGGTGCTGGTCAACACCGCGATCCTCGATTGGGGCATGATGCGCAAAGGCATCGACTGGGAATTGCTAATCCACATGGGCGTAACCCTAAGTCTGCCGACGTTGATGAAACAGGCCAAGATCGACGTCTGGCTGGTCGACGTGATCTCGCCGCTAATTCTGCCGTTCATGGACAGTCCGGTATGGTTTTTCGTCGTCATCGCGCTGCTGACCTATGTCTTGAAACTGGTCTTTACCAGCTTCTTGGCCGTGGTCACGCTCTGTGTCGCGCTCCTGCCGCTGTCCATCGATGTCGGCATGAACCCATGGATCATCGCCATGATGATTCTGATCGCTTCGGAAGTATGGTTTTTCCCCTATCAAGTCGACTGGCATATGCTCGCCCATTCCACCACCGACGGCAAAGGTTTTTCCTATCCGCTCATGTGCCGGATCAATCCGGTTTACGCTATCGCCTACATCATCGCGCTGCTGGTGGCGATCCCCTACTGGCGTTTCTTGGGCTTGATGAATTAACAAGAAGCCGTGGCTGGTAAAATTCTCATCGTCGACGACGAACCGTTCAATCTCGACCTGCTCGAACAGGAATTGGCCGAGTTGGGCTATGCGACGGAACGGGCGAGCAACGGCGCTCAAGCCTTGCAAAAAATCGCTCGGGCCAATCCCGCTCTCGTCCTGCTCGATTATCAGATGCCCGACATGAACGGCATCGAAGTGCTGCGCAACGTGCGTCAGACCGACCTGGATCTGCCGATCGTTTTGATCACCGCCCATGGCAGCATCGAGCGCGCCGTCGAAGCGGTCAAAGCCGGCGCCGACGATTTCATCACCAAGCCGTTTGACCCGGAGCATCTCGCCGTGGTCGTCAAGAAAGCCCTCGAGCGCGCCCAGCTCAAACAAGATGTTGAGTTCTTCGCCCAGGAGCTCGGCGGCCGCAATCACCTGGTGGCGGGCAACAGCGAGGCCATGCGCGGCATCATCGACGAGGCTAAGAAAGCCGCGGCGAGTAAATCGACGATACTGCTGCTCGGCGAGAGCGGCACGGGCAAGGAACTGTTCGCCCGCTCGATGCACGACTGGAGCGAGCGCCGGTTGAAACCGTTTGTCGCCATCAACTGCGCCGGGCTGGCTAAAGAACTCCTCGAAAGCGAACTGTTCGGCCATGAAAAAGGCGCCTTCACCGGCGCCCATCAGTTGAAGAAAGGCAAACTGGAGCTCGCCCATGGCGGCACGGTGTTTCTCGACGAGATCGGCGATCTGGCCTTGGAACTGCAAACCAAACTGCTGCGCGTCTTGCAGGAACGCGAGTTCGAGCGCGTCGGCGGCACGAGCAAGATTACCGCCGACCTGCGCATCATCGCCGCCACCAATCGCGACCTCGAAGCCGCGGTGGTGTGCCGGCGCTTTTCGCGCCGATCTTTATCATCGGTTGAACGTCATCGCCGTGACGCTGCCGCCGCTGCGCGAGCGCAAAGAAGACATCCCAGCGCTGGCGAATTATTTCTTGCAACGTTGCGCCGCCGATACCAAGAAGAAATTTTCCACCATCGCCGCTGACGCCACGGATAAACTCCTGGCTTATAGCTGGCCAGGCAATGTCCGCGAGCTCGCCAACGTCATCGAACGCGCCGTCGTCTTAGGCGACGGACCGCAATTAACATTGCACCACCTCCCCGCCCGCGTCATCGGCGCGCAACCGCCCGGCGGTGCGAAAGAGGTGTCATTCCACGACGCCATCAACAGCTACCGCCGCGAGCTCATCGTCCGCGCCCTCGCCGCCGCCCAAGGCAACCGCGCCAACGCCGCCAAAGCTCTGGGCATGCACCGCACCCATTTGATGAAGCTGTTGAAGGCGCTGCAAATCACTTGAAAACAGTCAGGAGTAAATAGTTAGTAGTAAGGAGATTCGGATTCCGGACTCCTCACTACTTACGCCTTACTTCCCTTTACTCCTTACTGCCGTCCGCGGCCAGGTGTCGCATTTTTGCTACACCGAGTAGCAAAACGACTACTCGGCAACGGCTCGCAGAGCTTTCCCAACGCTCGACTCAATTGCAAAATCTCCCAACTCTTTCAATAAGTTAGATAGACTCTACCGATGCCTCAACCCTGGTACACCGCTTGCGCTAGAGAAGCTCGGAAGTTCTCTGTGCTGTTTGTGTCCGCTGTTCGCCATCGTTCGCCAATATTTTGGTTGCTCGCCGCGCCGATGCAGCCCTGCCGGAAGGTTGCCGAAAATTTATGATTGCAAAATTGACCGTTGTCATTGCCATTTGGATGGTCCTGCTTGTTTCGCCCGCCGCCGCTCAGCAGTCCAACAAACATGCACGGATTGGATTCCTGACCGCCGGTGGGTCCACAATCCCGCCGGCGTTCGTGCAAAAGCTCCGCGATCTTGGTTATGTCGAAGGCAACAACATCGCCTTTGAAATCCAGATGAGGCGCAGCCCGAACAGCGACTGGTCCGAACCCGTAGCTCAACTCATCAAACTGAAAGTCGACATCATCGTCGCCGATGGTTCCGGCCCGGCGACCGCCGCCATGAAAGCGACGAAAACGATTCCCATCGTCATGACCAGCAGTACCGACCCGGTCGGCATCGGCCTGGTCGCCAGCTTGGCTCAGCCCGGCGGCAACGTCACCGGCCTGTCGAGCGTCAGCGGCGAGTTGGGCGGCAAGCTTTTGGATATCTTGAAAGAAATCATGCCGCGTCTCAGCCGCGTCGTGATCCCCGGACCAGCGCCGGGGAGCCCGACTCAGGATTTGTTCATGAAGGAAACCATGGCGCCAGCCCGGGCGTTGAAGGTGGAACTCATTCGAGTCGCCGTGCGCGGACCGGAAGATTACGATCAAGTCTTTCAAACCGCGGCCAAAAGAAAAGCCCAGGCGCTGGTGGTGCGCATCCCGCCGACTATTGCGCCGGCGCAGCGCCAACAGTTCGTCGAACTGGCGATAAAGCATCGCTTGCCCGCGATCTATCAGGCAACCAACTGGGTCGATGCCGGCGGCCTGCTCTCCTACGGCGCCGACCGTAACTACCAGTTCCAACGCACGGCCATCTATGTCGATAAAATTTTGAAAGGCGCCAAGCCGGCGGAGTTGCCGGTCGAGCAACCCATGAAGTTCGAATTTGTGATAAATCTGAAAGCCGCCAAGCAGATCGGCCTGACGATCCCGCCGAATGTGCTGGTGCGGGCGGATCGGGTGATTCGATAGACGTAACCAATGAGTCTGGGCCAGGCGATCAGGACTCGTAGATTATCAGAGCGGGTAAATCGGAAACCGCAGCGCGCGGGCGGCGGCGATCATGCGGTCGTCGTAGCTTGCCAGGGCAACGTTTTGTCCTTGTTTGTGCAGAAAATCGAGCGCCGCCAAGTGGAGAACGTCGAGAGTTCTGACCGAAATCGGAAACGGCTCCAGGGCGCGGGTCAATACGGGCGGGGCGAGTTCGACCAAGGCGACGCGCCCCAGCAACGAGCGCACTTCGTCAGCGTGAGATCGCCCGAGTCTACGCGAATTGATACGCGTCCAGATTTCGTATTCAAGGAGCCGACTGGAGATCAAGTGCTCGTTCCAAAGACTTTCCGGCGGCGAGCGATCTTCGGCGAGGAGATGCGCCAACGCTACCGAGGTATCTAGATAAATCACCGCTCGCTCCGGTCGTCGTCCAGTTCACCTTTGAGCTCGCTGAAGGGCATCACCGGATTGCGCGGCGGCACACCCTTCGACGACAACGCCGGCGGCATAATCCAACCCTGGCGCACAGCCTCGGCCAACATCGCGTCGGCAAGCACCGGGCTCCGGCTCGGCTCCGGCGGCACGATCTCGGCAACCACCCGATCGCGATCCGTCACCAGAATCGTTTCGCCGCGCTCGGCCAAGCGCACGTACTCGCTGAGCTTGTTCTTCAGAACTTTTAAACCCACAGATCTCATGCGAAATAGTGTAGCTTCTGGTAGCTACCTACGTCAAGACGAGGGATAGAGCCGGACCAGATGAGAAATGGCGAGGTTGGATGGCAACGGCGCCGGTATCGAGCAAAAGCTCATCTTCCACGGGTATCGAGATACTGTTCCAACGCTGCGCGCACGACTTCCGAGTGCTGGCGCGTCAAACGCCGCGCCGAACGCTCGAGCCGGGTAGCCAATTCAACCGGCAATCGCAGGGTGAGTTGACGTTCCATATGATTTCGTCTCAGTTTGCATAGCCGTGTAGTGCAATTGACCCATTACAGTCCAGTTTCGGTCGCGCCGGTGGATCCGGTCGCAAGCAAAGGTGTTTTAGCTTGCCCAGGATGCTGCGTAGCAGATCATCGCTTGGGCCGAATTCGAGTCACCAATGGGTTTTCTTCGCGGCCAAGGTCAGGTACTTATGAGACACTTCAAATCCTCGGGGTGAGCCTTGCTGCACAACCGCCGATCCCATGAACCAAGCCGCTAACTCCGAAAGCGTGAGCCCACGATGAGCTTTAGAGACTTGCCAATCATTCGCTACTTCGCCGGGCGCGGCCGCGGCCGGCTGATGCGCGATTACTTTTTGATCTCCGTCCTGCTGGTCGGCAGCGGGCTGATCACCAGCGGCGCCATCGAGATCTACTATCGCTATCTCGAAAGCCAAGAGACCTTGGCGCTGTTGCAGCGCGAGGTCGCCGCCGGCGCGGCGTTCAAGATCGAGAACTTCGTCCAGGATATTCACAGCACGCTGCGCGGCGCGACGCGCAGCCGGGAGATCGCGCCCAAGGGGCTGACCAACGATTTTCGTTTCGAGCTGGAAAAACTGTTGTTGATCGCGCCGTCGATCACCGAGGCGATCGCGCTCAATCAAGAAGGCGGCATCCAAGTCCAAGCGTCGCGCCTGCGCACGGTGCTGCCCGACGTCAAGCGCGACTTCGCCACCGGGGCGCCGTTTCTCCACGCCAAGAAGGGGCAATCTTACTTCGGCCCGGCCTACTTCGTGCGCGGCTCCGAACCCTACATGACCATCGCCGTGCCGATCGAGCGCTTCGCCGGCGACGTCATCGGCGTGCTCCAGGCCGAGGTCAATCTCAAATACATCGGCGACGTGGTGACGAATCTAAAAATCGGCAAGGCCGGCTACTCCTACGTCATCAGCCGCGGCGGCGAGCTCATCGCCCATCCCGATATCAGTTTGGTCCTGCAGCGGCGCAACGTGTTGAAATTGGAATCGACCAAAGCCGCCTTCATGCCGGCCGCCGAACGGCCCAAGCGCCAAGCGCTGGTCACCCCCAACGTCCAAGGTAAAAATGTCTTGACCGCATCGGCGCAGGTCACCGGGCTCGAATGGGCGGTCATCGTCGACCGCCCGGTGGAAGAAGCCTACGAACCGCTCTACGCGTCGGTCATGCGTACCTCCACGGTGCTGCTGTTCGGACTCGGTCTGGCGCTCATGGCGAGTCTATTCATCGGCCGCCGGGTGGTCCGGCCGGTGGGCATCCTGCGCGAGGGCGTCGAGCGCATCGGCGCCGGCGATTTGGGTCATCGATTAACGCTCAAAACCGGCGACGAGATCGAAGTCCTGGCCGACGAGTTCAATAAAATGACCGCGCAGCTCCAGGAGTCGTACACCAACTTGGAGCAAAAGGTCGAAGACCGCACCAAGGAATTGACCGAATCGCTGGCGCAGCAAACCGCGACCAGCGAGATCTTGGGCGTCATCGCCAGCTCGCCGAGCGATTTGCAGCCGGTCTACCAAACCATTCTCGGTAATATCAATCGCTTGTGCGAAGCCAACATCGCGGCGTTGTTTCTCTACGATGGCGAAACTCTCGCCCTCGCCAACAGCCAGGGCACCACCAGCGAGTTCGCCGACCACCTGCACAGCAGCCGGCCGCGCCCGAGCCACGCCACGACCACGCGACTGGCCGCGCTGGAGCATCGCGTGGTGCACGTCACCGATCTGCTCAACGATCCCGCCTTCGCGCCCAGCCCCCGCGAAGTTTACGAAAGAGAAAATATCCGCACCGTCATCTCCATGCCGCTGATGCGTGAAAACACCCTGGTCGGCGTGATCACGACCTGGCGGCGCGAGGCCCGGCCGTTTACCGACAAGCAGATCGCTCTGCTCAAAACCTTCGCCGACCAGGCCGTGATCGCGATTGAGAATGTCCGCCTATTCCGCGAGCTGGGCGAGAAGAACGCCCTGCTCGAAGCCGCCAGTAAACATAAATCGCAGTTCCTCGCCAACGTCAGCCACGAGCTGCGCACGCCTTTGAATTCGATCATTGGTTTCACCCGTATTGTGCTGCGCCGCACCGAGGGCAAGATCGACCAATTGCAAAAAGAAAACTTGCAGAAAGTGTTGGTCAGCTCCGAGCATCTGCTTAGTCTGATCAACGAGCTGCTCGATCTCGCCAAGATCGAAGCCGGGCGCATGGATGTGTACTCGGAGCCCTTCAAGCTCGAAGAAGTGCTGCGCATCGCCACCGCCACCGTCGAGCCCATGCTCAAAAACGGCAACGTCAAGCTGGTCACCGAAATGCCGCCCGACCTGCCGCCGCTCAAATCCGACCGCGACAAGCTGAAGCAGATCGTTTTGAATCTGCTCAGCAACTCGGCCAAGTTCACGGACAAGGGCGAGATCAAAGTCGCCGCCGTGCGCGACGACGGCATGCTCCGGCTGACGGTCTCCGACACCGGCATCGGCATGAACCCGGAAGCCTTGAAATATATCTTCGAGGAGTTTCGCCAAGTCGACATGTCGACGACGAGAAAATACGGCGGCACCGGCTTGGGCCTGGCCATCGTCAGACGTCTCGCCCAGCTCCTCGGCGGCGACATCACCGTCGCCAGCGAAGAAGGCAAAGGCTCGCAGTTCACCGTGACGATCCCGATGGAGCTAAAAATACAATCGTGAGGGGTTAGGAGTAAATAGTAAGGCGTGAAGAGGCAGGAGAACGAGACCAGGAGAAACATCGGAACGAGCTGCGGAGGCAAACATGGACAGGCCGGCACAAAGACTTGACATTGCTAGTGACGAAATATTCGTTGGACGTTAGTCGAATTTCGATTTTGATGTCGATTGAGGGAAACCGAGAAGATGGAGCCAAGGATGAACGAGCAGGAGTTCAAGAAACGAACTAAGCAACTCGCGCTTCGCGTCATAGAATTGGTCGACGAGCTACCGACGCGCAGAACCGCTGACGTGCTCGGCAGGCAATTAGTTCGCTCCGGAGACTTCGGTTGGCGCGAATTATCGCTCAGCGTGCCGCGGCAAATCGCCGCGGACGTACTCGCCAAGCTGGCCATCGTCGAGGAAGAGGCCGACGAGACGATCTACTGGCTAGAGTTGCTCGATCGAACGCGAAGATAGTTGCGAAACTCGAGTTACGGCGATTATGAAAGAATCCAACGAGATTGTCGCAATGACGGTAGCATCGATCAAAACACTGCGAGGACGAAAATGAACATCAGACTTGCGAGAAAATGCCAAGTAGCTTGCATCCGAACAGTCCGACAATCCAAAATCCAAAATCTTACTCCTTACTGTTGATGGCTGCTTACGACGCAAATGAAAGGAATAGTCATATGGCAACGAAAAAGATACTGATCGTCGACGACACCGAATTTAACCGCGACTTGGTCATTCAGCTACTCGACGAAGACTACGACATGGTGATCGCGGAGAACGGTGCAGAAGCGTTGACCGTGACCGAGTCCGAGCGGCCGGATCTGATTTTGATGGATCTTGGCATGCCGGTCATGGACGGCTGGGAAGCGACGCGAAAGTTGAAAGCCAACGACGCGCTGAAGCATATCCCTATCATCGCCGTCACCTCCCACGCCATGGTCGGCGACGAGATCGACGCGCGCAAAGCCGGCTGCGACGATTACCTGCCGAAGCCGATTGACGACGAGCTGCTGCTGCAGAAGATTAAGAAATTCATCGGCTGATGTGAATTTGGATTCTGGATTTTCGGTTCTGGATTGGGGAGGCGAAAGGTGACGACAGCGACCCAGCCGGTGATTCTGCCACGTGATTCAGGCAATCCACAGTCTCTCAATTCGAAAAAACCAAGTTACGCTCGGTTGTTTTCGGGTTCGGACAATCCAAAAGCGGCCCCGCGGACTAAAATCGATATTCACAAATCGCTAGCGTTTCTCTCCGCCGTGCTCGCACTGCTGCTTTGCGCTTCCATTGTTCACGCGCAATCGAAGCTCCCCAAGATCGGCTGGCTCTCCGCCGTGTCCGGTCCCCCCCGCGGGCGCGAGGAAGTTATTCGACGGCTCCGTGAGCTCGGCCATGTCGACGGCAAGACCGTCGCTTACGAGTTTCGCTATGCTGATAATAAGTTCGAGCGGCTACCGGCACTTGCCGATGAGCTGGTTCGCCTCAAGGTCGATTTACTGATCACGCCGGGCACTGCCGGCGCCCTCGCCTTGAAGAAGGCGACCAAGACGATCCCAATAGTTTTCTTAGACGTCACCGATCCGGTCGCCGCCGGCCTCGTTGACAGCCTGGCTCATCCCGGCGGCAATGTCACGGGCTTCAGCAGCGTTGAGTCGCTGTTGGCCGGCAAACGGCTGGAGCTCCTGAAAGAGACCGTCACTAAACTTTCCTCCGCAGCCGCACTGTGGGATCCGCGCAATCCAAGCTCAAAGCTGGAATGGCAAGACAGTCAAGCCGCGGCGCGCGAGCTCGGCTTGAAACTTCATTCCCTGGAAGTCAGCAGCGCCGATAAATACGAGAGCGCCTGGCGCGACGCCAATAAAGCCGGTATCGGCGCGGTCACCGTGTTGTCGACGCCGCTAGCCGCTGCCCATCAAGAACAGATTACGCGGTTAGCCGCGAAATACCGCCTGCCGGCGATTTATGTTCAAGAAAACTTTGTTACAGGCGGCGGGTTGATGTCCTACGGCCCCGATCAAAACGAACGTTTCAAGCGCATCGCCGTTTTCGTCGACAAGATTTTGAAAGGCGCCAAGCCCGCCGAACTCCCCGTCGAACAGCCGATGAAATTTGATTTCATCGTCAATCTCAAGGCAGCGAAGCAGATCGGCCTGACGATCCCGCCCAACGTGTTGGTCAGAGCGGACAGAGTAATCCGGTAACAGCTGTTCATCAGCCGTCAGATGTCAGTTGTCAGCGCAGACATCGGAGAAAAATTCATGATGAGGGTAATTATCTGTTTGCTAATGGCGAGTGTCATTCTGACTGCCGCCCCTGCCCCCCAGGCGCAGCTACCGGCGAAAAAGATTTGCTGAGGTTTCATAGCGGTAAACAATGAAGTTCACACTTCCAACGTGGTTTTCGGATAGCCGATCCGACAAGCCATATGCGGCCCCGCGGACGGCAATCCAAAAGCAGCCCAGCAGACTAAAAGGGTAAAGGATGACGTATGCCAAACAAAATCTTAATCGTCGACGATGAACCGTTCAATCTCGATCTGCTCGAACAAGAGCTGATGGAGTACGAATATGTCCTCGAGCGCGCCACCGACGGCATCGACGCGCTGGCGAAAGCTGATAGTTTCAGTCCGGACATCATCCTGCTCGACTACATGATGCCGAGGATGAACGGCCTCGAAGTCGTCAGGGCGCTACGGCAGAGCGAGCGCCACAAGAGCGTGCCGGTGATCCTCTTAACCGCCAAAGCGACTCAGGAAGACAAGATCGCCGGCCTCGACGCCGGCGCCGACGATTATGTCACCAAGCCGTTCGATTCTTTCGAGTTATTAGCGCGGGTGCGCGCCATGCTGCGCATCAAAGAGCTGCACGACCAACTGGGCGACTGGAATCGCACGCTGGCGGAGAAAGTTCAGCAACAAGTCGGCGAGCTCAAGCGCATGGAGCGTTTGAAACGCTACCTCTCGCCGCAAATCGCCGAGACCATCCTGGAGAAAGAAGAAAACCTGTTCAAAACCCATCGCCGCGAGATCACCGTGGTGTTCCTCGACCTGCGTGGCTTCACGGCGTTCTCGGACAATGCGGAGCCCGAGGAGGTCATGGACCTTCTGCGCGATTATCACGCCGAGATGGGCAAGTTGATTTTCCAATTTGAAGGCACACTGGAACGTTTCGTCGGCGACGGCATCGTGGTGATCTTCAACGATCCGCTGCCCTGTGAAGACCATGGCCGCAAAGCCGTCAGCATGGCGATCGAGATGCGCGACCGGGTGAAAGAACTGCGTATCGCGTGGACGAAGAAGGGCTACGATCTCGACCTCGGTGTCGGCTTAGCCACCGGCTACGCGACCTTGGGCACCATCGGTTTCGAGGGACGCATGGACTATAGCTCGGTCGGTAATTTGCCAAATCTCGCGGCGCGCATGTGCGCCGAGGCCAAGGGCGGACAGATCCTCACCGACCAAAAAACCATGAGCCGGTTGGAAGAGTTCTTCGATAGCGAAGCCTTCGAGGAATTCCAATTGAAAGGACTAAGCCGTCCGGTGCGAGTGTTTAATATCGTCGCAACGAAGGCGTAGCGGCAATCCCTCCGTGTCACGCTGTCTGCGTCAGAGGTTTTTTTTCCTTGTCTGCGCCTACTTCAAATTTCGCAACGCGAACCAATTTCCTGCCAGCTTCCGAGTGACAGCGATCGCGTTTCCCATCTGAGTTAGCTTCTATCAGCGCGATTCTACGCGACGCGAATGATGATTTTTCAAAAATTGGCCGGGCAATCTTTCTCCAGCGTCATTACAACGCGGCATGGGATCAAGTTTCACGAATAAAACAACGCGTCGTTAAATTGTAACGCGTCGTTGCAAGCAAACTCTATCAAGACATCGTAGTTCGGCGCATGCGAATAGAAAATTTTCGGAAAAAAAATTGTAGAATAGTATTTTTTTCTTGACATACTATTAATTGTGTCATTATACTCTGCGCAGGTACAAAATATGGGAGGGTTGCTGATAGTAAACTGTCTTCGCCTGAGTCAAGCTGTTCTTCCTATCAAGAAAATACCCGCCCGTTTAATCTTACAAGGAGGTGCTTATGGCAGCTAAGAAAAAGGCCAAAAAGAAAGCCAAAAAGAAAAAGTAGTCAATTAGTTGTGGGGTTGTGGTGGTGGTAGTATAAACCCTCCTTACTCTCAGGCGACCAGATAACCGTTCTGGTTATCTATCACAGAAGCCCTCCGGAGATGATTCGGGGGGCTTTCTGCTTTTAGAAACTACGTTTCCATAATTCTTGAGCGTCTCAGACCGGCATATCGCCAACATAGCAACGAGTTTTACCTGGCCTGCTCATGGGAACCAATTTACCGCGGTGCCGGTTGCATCAGTGTCCTTATTGCGCCGCTTTGAACAGTTGGTTAGAGTGTCGCGAATGTCTAAGATCAAGCCTCCGCATATTTACTTGGCTCTCTGTCTGGTTCAGCTGATTTTTCTCGGCTGGACAGCTCGCGCCGGCGACGCCGCCGAGTCCTCAAGCAAAGCCGACTACAAAGCGGTGCCGATTCTCCAGCCGATGAAAGAGGTCGCGCCGACGCCGGAAATCAATCTCACCACACCCGACGGCAAAAAGATTTCTTTGCGCGACTTTCGCGGCAAGATCGTTATGTTGAATTTTTGGGCCAGCTGGTGCGTCCCTTGCCGCGAAGAGATG
Source organism: uncultured delta proteobacterium (assembly GCA_963847445.1). Taxonomy (GTDB): domain Bacteria; phylum Desulfobacterota; class Binatia; order UBA9968; family UBA9968; genus DP-20. The sequence continues at coordinate 87,871 of CAWJZV010000009.1, forward strand.
CCGGCGATGGAAAAGCTCTATCAAGAATTTAAGGACAAAAACTTTGTCATCCTCGCGGTGGCGGTCAAAGATCGCAAACAAGACGCCGTCGATTTCGTCAAGGAACTCAAGCTCACCTATCCAGTCGCCCTCGATCCAGAGGGGAAAGTCGGCCAGGAATATGGCGCTTGGGGATTGCCCGCGACCTATCTCATCGGTCCCAAAGGCGAGGGTTTGGCGCGCGGTTGGGGACCGGCGGAGTGGCATGGCGCGGGCGCGCGTAAACTGATCAAAGACTTGGTCGACGGCAAGCGATGACCGACGTCAACGCCTTTGTCGCTTTCGCCGCCGGGATTTTTTCTTTTCTCTCTCCCTGCGTATTGCCGCTGATCCCATCGTATCTTTCTTTCGTTTCGGGGGTTTCCCTTGACGAAATGCGCAGTAAGCAGGCGCGCTCGCAGGTACGCTGGCGCGTCCTGCTCAACTCGCTGGCGTTTATTTTGGGCTTCTCCTTGGTCTTCGTCTCCCTGGGCGCGTCGGCAAGTTTTCTCGGCGGCCTGTTTATGGGCTATCGCGACGCCATTCGCATCACCGGTGGGATATTTATCTTGCTCGTCGGACTCTATCTGGTCGGTGCTTTCAAGATCACCGCTCTCGACCGCTATTTACAGTTCAATTTGAAAGACAAGCCGGCCGGTTACTTAGGTTCGGTCCTGGTCGGCATCACCTTCGCGGTCGCTTGGACGCCTTGCGTCGGTCCGATCCTCGGCGCCACGCTGGCATTGGCCAGCACCTCCGGCGAAATCGGCCGCGGCACGTTCTTGCTCATGAGCTATGCCGCTGGTCTGGGGCTGCCATTTTTCTTGAGCGCGCTGGCGATCGACTCATTTTTTCAGTTCTCGCAGAAACTGCGCCACTATATTCAAGCGATTCATGTGGTCGGCGGCATTCTCTTGATCGTCGTCGGCATCCTGTTGATCACCGACTACATGACCATTTTGAATGCCTACGCGCTTCGTTTTACGCCCCACTGGCTGCTGCAGCGGCTCTAGCAGCTAGTTTGTTTGACCCGTCACAGGCTAAATGTTAGCTTTTTGAAACTTAACTCTAGGTCAATGAGTCCCGCCAACAGCGGAGCAATCATGGAAGAACAGATTCGGCAAATTCTCAAAGCCATCGGCGAAGATCCCGAGCGTGAAGGACTGCTTAAAACGCCGCAGCGCGTCGCTGAAGCACTGGCCTTTTTGACCCGCGGTTATGACATGGACCCTGAGAAGGTGATCAACGATGCGCTGTTTACCGAAGATTACTCGGAAATGATCGTCCAGCGCGACATCGATTTTTACTCGTTGTGCGAACACCACATGTTACCGTTCATCGGCAAAGCTCATGTCGCCTACATTCCGCATCATAAAATTGTCGGTATCTCCAAACTCGCCCGGCTGGTCGACATTTATGCGGCCCGCTTGCAAGTCCAAGAGCGCATGACCAACCAGATCGCCACGACGATCATGGAAAAACTCGACGCCCTAGGTGTCGCCGTGGTGCTCGAAGCCGAACATCTGTGCATGCGCATGCGCGGCGTGGAAAAACAGAACTCCTACGTCATCACCAGCAGCTTTGCTCGGCGCCTTTCGGACCCGCCAGGAAACCCGCGCCGAGTTCATGAATTTGATCCGGCGCAAGGATTGAGCGAGAGCGCCATGATGGAAATCCGTTTTCGCGATAGCACCGCTGACCGCATAAAATCCGACTTGGTCGTTATCCCCGTGCGCGATAAGCAGCTCGACAACCCGGCGCTGCGCGCCCTCGACCGCCATCTCAAAGGCCAGCTGCGCGCGCGCATGAGCAAAAGTAATTTCACCGGCGCCGAAGGCAGCGTTTTGCTGCATCCGACCGCGGGCATGCTGCCGGCAGCGTATCTGTTGCTCGTCGGTATCGGCGCTGGCGAAACCAGTGGCGACACATGGCGCAAGGCCGGCGCCAAGGCGCGCAAAGAAGCCGGCGCCATCGGTGCCGGCGAATTCGCCATGCTCTTGACTGCGGAAAACAATCTCGAGAGCGCCGCCGGCGCCATCGTCGAAGGCGCCGCACTGGCCGGCTATCAGTTCAACAAATATCGATCGAACGGCAAGCCCGCTACGGCACTGAATCGTTTGACCCTGTTTCGTTCCGGTTTAAAGAAAACCAGCGGGTTGCAGAAATCGGTAGATATCGCGCAAGCCACCGCGCCCGGAGTTTTCCTGGCGCGCGATTTGGTTAACGAACCGCCGTCGGTGGCGACGGCAAAATTTCTCGGCGCCCAAGCCCAGCGCGCCTGCCAAGGCCGCGGTCTATCGGTGGAAGTGTGGAACAAGAAAAAAATCGAGGCGATGAAGTTAGCCGGCCTGCTGGCGGTCAATCGCGGCAGCTTGGAAGAGCCGCGCTTCATTCGTATCCGCTACCGGCCCGCCGGCAAAGCGCGCAAGCGCGTCGCGCTGATCGGCAAAGGCATCACCTTCGACTCCGGCGGCCTGTCGCTCAAGCCGTCGAAATCGATGGAGACCATGAAGCTCGACATGGCCGGCGGCGCCGCGGTCATCGCCACCATGAGTTGCCTGCCCAAGTTGGGCCTCGATATCGAGGTCACCGGCTACGTGCCGACCACCGACAATTTGCCGGGCCATAATGCGCAGAAGCCCGGCGATGTCATTCGTTATATGAACGGCAAGACCATCGAAGTGTTAAACACCGACGCCGAGGGCCGCTTGATTCTCGCCGACGCGCTCGCTCTAGCGGCGCAACAAAAACCCGACTACATGATCAATCTGGCCACGCTGACCGGCGCCTGCATGACCGCTCTCGGCACGCAGGTTGGCGGCATCTTCAGCAACCACCAGCCGTTGGCGGACAGTCTGCTGCGGAGCGGCCAGGAAGCCGGTGAAAAACTCTGGCAACTGCCGCTGGTGAAGGAATATAAAGAGCTGATCAAGAGCGCTGTCGCCGACATGAAAAACATCGGCGGCGCCCATGGCGGCGCCATCACCGCGGCGCTGATCCTGCAGGAGTTCGTCGGCGACACCGCCTGGGCCCATCTCGACATCGCCGGCCCCGCCTTTGCCGAAAGCGACAATCTGCTCGGTCCCAAAGGCGGCACCGGCTTCGGCGTGCGCACGTTAATAAAATTTTTGCTGAGTCTTTAAGGAGGCGATCGTGGGAAAAATTACCGAAGTGGGCGATCACAATTTCGAAACTGAAGTGCTCAAATCCGCCGTGCCGGTGCTGGTCGACTTCTGGGCGCCTTGGTGCGGCCCGTGCAAAGCGATCGCGCCGATGGTCGAAGAAATCGCCGGCGAATACGACGGCAAGTTGAAAGTCGCCAAACTCAACGTCGACGACCATCCCGCCACCGCCGCGAAATACGGCATCCGCGGCATTCCGAATTTGATTATCTTAAAAGGCGGCGCGGTCAAAGAACAGATCGTCGGCGCGGTGCCGAAGGCAAAATTGGTCGCCGCCATCGATAAAGCGTTACAGTAAGCGCCTCAGTTGAATTGCCAACGGCTGGAGTGGTGGTCGGATTCTGCCCATCGCTCCAGCACTCCGTGACTCCCCCACTCCATTGTTCAGAACACGTAGCGCCGCATACTGACGTTGATGATCACGCCGATGGCGAACATCATCGACGCTAAGGCGGAGCCGCCATAGCTCACCATCGGCAACGGCACGCCGACCACCGGCATGAGCCCGGTGACCATCGAAATGTTGATCGCCACATGCCAGAAAATGATTGACAGCATGCCGAACACCAAAAGCGCGCCGAATCGGTCCTTGGCCCGCTGCACAATGCCGAGACAGTAAGCGACTATGATCACGAACAGTAGCAATAGCGCGGCGCAACCGACAAAGCCCCACTCTTCGGAAAACACCGCGAAGATGAAATCGGTGTGCTGCTCGGGTAGGAAGTTCAACCGGTTCTGCGTGCCGTGGAGCCAGCCCTTGCCAAACAATTTGCCCGAGCCGACGGCGATCTGCGACTGAATGACATGGTAACCGGCGCCGAGCGGATCGCGGTCGGGGTCGAGAAAGGTAAGAATGCGATTGCGTTGATATGGCTTCAAAAACTGCCAAGCGACAGGCAGCAACGCAATTCCGGCGCCAACCAGGTATGAAAACGATCGCAACCGCAAACCGCCCATCAACACCATGCTCATGAACACGATGCCGAGAATGATCGCCGTGCCTAAGTCAGGTTGGATCAAGGTCAAAAATATCAACGGCGCCACCATGGCAAAGGGCACCAAGAGATTGCGCAGATAATAACCATCGGCCGGCTCGTCGGCCTGAAAATATTTCGCCATGAGCAGCACGATGGCGAGTTTGGCGGGCTCCGACGGTTGCAAGCGAAAGAAACCGAGATTGATCCAGCGCTGCGAACCGCCGCCGGAATGGCCGACGATGACGACGAGAATCAGCAGCAGCAGCATCAAGCCGTAGAACGGATAGGCCAGCCGGTCGATATAGTGATAGTCAAAACTGATCGCCACGAACATCGCCACCAAGCCGAGACCCAGCCAAGTCAGCTGGCGCATCGGCAAAGCGCCGGCGTGGCCGGTGGCGAGATTGTAGTTGGCACTGTAGATGGTTGTGATACCGATGGCGACCAAGGTCAACACCAGCAAAAAGAGCGTCCAGTCGAAGTGCGAGATCAAGCGCCGGTCAATCTGCACGGTTTGCTCCCGGCGCCTGCACATGCTGTTTTTCGGCGGCCTGTTTTTGCAGTTCGATGAACTTCTCGAAGACCTGCTTGGCCATCGGCGCCGCCGCTTCACCGCCGTGACCGCCATGCTCGACCAGCACGGCGATGGCGACCTGCGGCGACTGCACCGGCGCGTAGGAAACAAACCAGGCATGGTCGCGGGTGAAGCGGCTCAACTGTTCGCTCTTCACATAGCCACCTTTCATTTCGACCACCTGGGCGGTGCCGGTCTTGCCGGCCACGTCGATCAGCGGCGAACGCGCCATGCCGCCGGTGCCGCCTTTGACGACATCGGCGAGCGCGTTATGCACGCGGTTCAGCGTATCCGGTTTCATTTCGATGGTGCGAATCAGCTCGGGGGCGAATTCACGCACGTTGGATCCATCGAGGGATTCGACCTTGCTGACCAAGCGCGGCCGATAGAGCTTGCCGCCGTTGGCCACCGCGGCCATCATGTTGGCGAGTTGCAACGGCGTCACCGTGACATAACCCTGGCCGATGGCGACCGACAGGGTTTCGCCGGGAAACCAGGGTTGCCGGTAGCGTTTCATCTTCCACGCAGTGTCGGGAATCATGCCGCCCCGCTCGTCGTCCAAGGCGATGCCAGTCTTCTCGCCAAGGCCGAAGGCGCGCGCCCATTTGGCGATCTTGTCGACGCCCAGCTTGTTGCCCAACTGGTAATAGTAAGTGTCGCAGGAGATCACCAAGGAATGATGTAAATTTACCAAGCCATGACCGCCCTGTTTCCAGTCGCGAAAATTGCGGTTGCCGAAGTGAAAGAAGCCGGGATCGGAAATCTGTGCGTTGGGATCGACGACGCCCTCTTCGAGGCCGGCGATGAACATGACGACTTTAAATGTCGATCCCGGTGGAAACTGCCCTTGGGTGGCCCGGTTACTTAACGGCCGCAGCCGGTCGGTAATCAGAGCATTCCATTCGTTGCCCTTGATGCCGCGGGCGAAAACGTTGGGATCGAAGGCCGGCGTGCTGGCGAGCGCCAAGATCGCCCCCGAGTTGACATCGATGGCGACGATGGTGCCTTCCTTGCCTTTAAGCGCTTCGAAGGCGGTCTGCTGCATCTGCCGGTCCAAGGTTAAATGCACCGTATAGCCGGGCACGTCGCTGACTTGGTGCAGCACGCGCACGCGCCGGCCGAGGGCATCGACTTCGACTTGCTGGCCGCCATGTTGACCGCGCAAGACTTCTTCCCAGCGCCGCTCTAGTCCGGACTGGCCAATCTCATCGCCGATAAGATATCCTTGCTCTTTGTAATTCTTTAATTGACGCTCGTTGATCTCACCCATGTAGCCCAGGATATGCGCCGTGGTCTCGCCATCGACGTAGTTGCGGCGCGGACGAATACGCAAACTCACGCCGGGCAAATCGAGCTGGTGAGTCTCCACGGCAACCACTGCGGCCCATTCGATATCCCGGCCCAAGACAATCTCATCGAAGGCCGAGCGGCTCTTGCTGTCTGCGTAAGTCTGCAGCAGTTCGTCAGCGTCCCGCGTGAGACGACTGGCGAGCACGCGCAATGTCTGCTCGGGCTCCTTGGAGTCTTCCGGAACGAAAATCAGGTCAAATGACGGCCGGCTATCGACCAACAGCTCGCCATGGCGATCGTAAATCATGCCGCGGGTGCCGGGAACGCGCTTGAGCCGCACCCGGTTATTCTCGGAGAGGAATGTGTAGCGTTCACCTTGGACCAACTGCAAGTGGACCAGGCGAGCGATCAAGCCGATGAACACGATAGCGAGCAGCATATAAAGCAAGCTCGCGCGCCGGCGAATCTCCGGAGCGCCATCTTGTTTATTGATTTGCAGTGCCGCCATCTTTTTTATGAAGCCGTGGGATTAAATTGCTCGACGAAACTCTGGCCGCGGCGCAACAGTGCGAAAACCAATGGCGCGAGCAGCGCAGCCAGCAAGGCTTCCCACAGCACGTAGCGAGCCGCGCCGGCCCAGAATCCGTCGACGCTGAGAAAGATCGCCCAGATCACCACCATCGCCGCGCCTTTGACCAGAGCGGCGAGCAAGACCACCACAGAACTGACGATCGGATGATGCAACCAGATCGAGCGCGCGCACAGATAGACTGCTAAATAGACCAACGACATGGCAAAGGCATTAAAACCCAAGATCGGGCTTGACACGGTATCGATGGAATAGCCCAAGAGAAACGATCCGAGCGCCGCCCCAACCGACGGATGATAGAGTCCCAAATAAACGCATAGGACGAGAATCAAGTCGGGCACCACCGGACCGATCGGCAACAGTTGGAAAAATGTCGTCTGTAAAACCACCAGAAAAATCCCGGCAAAGAAGAACAACAAGAACAGTTTCATGGGCACATCGTTTAGAGTAGCGAATCGGCCGGCTACTTTTTCGCCGCTTCGGTTTCGCCACTGACAACCAAGACTTCTTCGACAAGCGAAGCCTGTACCGCGGGCAAAACCTCAACGGATTGAAACAGCCCCCGGCTTTGTTTGCGCACCTTGATCACGGTACCGGCTAACATGCCTTTCGGGAAAACGTTATCCAAACCTGAGGTCACCAAGCGGTCGCCTTCTTGCACGTCTTCGCTGCGTTTGACGTATTTTAGCACGGTACCGCTCTCGAGCGAACCGGAAACGATGCCGCGGCTGCGCGTGCGCTGAACCAATACGTCGATACCGCTGTTCGGGTCGGTGAGCAAGAGCACTTTCGCCGTCCGTCCCGTGACGGAAACAACCTTGCCGATAACTCCCAAAGGCGTCACCACCGCCATCCCCTTACGCACCCCGTCGGCGCTACCCTTATTGAGAACGCAACTTTGGAACCAACTGGTGGCGCTGGCGGCGATAATCGATGCGGTAATCGCGCCGGCCGGCAACTCGCTGCGAAAATCGAGGAGCTGTTGCAAACGGCGGTTGGTCGCTTCGGCTTCTAACAGTCGCTGGCGTTCGATTTCGAGAGTTTGGAGCCGCTTTCTCAGCCGCTCGTTTTCGCTGCGAAACCCGGCGAGGGTATCGTAATTATCGCGAAATCCCTTGATCCAATTGGCGGTGCCTTGCCCGGCGATCTGCAACGGCCGGAGAATCCACATCAACAGCGCGCCAATCGGTTCGTTCTTGATCTGGCCGCGCGCCGACGCGGTTAAGATATAAAGCGAAAGTAGCAGACAGAAACAGGAGCTGAAGAATATTTGGTTCCTACGTAGGAAAGCAAGCATGGCAGGCTCGATCATACCCGAAACACGGAATCCATCCGAGCCCGGTCTAGTGAACCGCAACCTCCCGCAACAGCGTGATCTCGTCCAAAGCCTTACCGGCGCCCATGACCACCGCCGTCAACGGATCGTCGGCCATCATCACCGGCAAACCGGTTTCTTCGCGTAGGAGAATGTCCAAATTGCGCAGCAATGAACCGCCGCCGGCGAGCACGATACCACGATCGACAATGTCGGAGGCAAGTTCCGGCGGCGTGCGCTCAAGGGACAAGCGCACCGCTTCGACGATTTGGTTGATCGGTTCGAGCAGCGAATCGCGGATCTCTTCGTCGGTAATCACCACGGTCTTGGGCACACCCGCGACTAAATCGCGGCCCTTGATTTCCATGGTCTGCACTTCGTCGCCTGGATAAGCCGAGCCGATGGTGATTTTGATTAGTTCAGCCGTGCGTTCGCCGACCAGCAAATTATATTTGCGCTTGATGAACTGGGCGATCGCTTCATCCATCTTATCGCCGCCAACCCGCACCGAGCGGGAAAACACGATCCCGGACAGCGAAATCACCGCGACCTCGGTAGTGCCGCCGCCGATGTCGACGATCATGTTGCCGGTGGGCTCGGTGATCGGCAGGCCGGCGCCGATCGCCGCCGCCATCGGTTCTTCAATCAAGTAGACTTCCCGCGCGCCGGCGGACTCCGCCGATTCGCGCACCGCGCGCTTCTCGACTTCGGTAATGCCAAAGGGCACACCGACGATAATGCGCGGCCGCACCAAGGTGCGGCGATTGTGAACTTTGTGGATGAAGTAACGCAGCATCGCCTCGGTGATTTCGAAATCGGCGATGACGCCATCTTTAAGCGGCCTGATGGCGACGATACTGCCGGGGGTCCGTCCCAACATGCGCTTGGCTTCCGCTCCCACCGCGAGGACTTTTTTGCCGCCGCGTTCATTGCGTTGTTGGACCGCGACCACGGAAGGTTCGTTGCAGACAATGCCTTGGTTCTTTACGTAAATTAAAGTATTGGCTGTCCCAAGGTCGATGGCAAGATCATTAGAAAAGACCCCAAAAAGGGCATCAAACATCAGTAACTCCTTCTTGTGAGCGGCGCAGCGGACTAAAGCTATGAGAAAATATCAGATTTTGACGGAGCTGGCAAGGTAATGATAAATCTATGGAAAAATCGTTTTAATCGAACTCTTACAGGTTGCATATCCGCAGGCCATTTTTTATCATGCCAAGATTACTTTAAGGTTGTTTTGACGAAAGGATCGACCACCGATGCTCGATTTTCTACGCAAGAGAAAAAGGAACTGGGCGATCCTCTTCCTGCTCGCGCTCATCATCATCGTTTTCGTAGCTTTTTATGGCGGCAACCAGATGGGCGACCGCACCACCTCGGAAGTGGCGATGATCAACGGCGAACCGATCAGCCAGCGTGAGTTTGCCGCCGAGTATCAGCGCACGGTCGAGCGTTACCGCGAGATGCTCAAGGGCCAGCTCACCGAAGAGATGATCAAAGGGCTCAATCTCAAAGGCAACATCGTCGAAACCTTGGTGCAAAAAAAGCTCGTCTTGCAGGAAGCGCAAAGTCTTGGCTTGATGGCAACCGACGACGACATCGCCCATCAGCTGGCCAAGGTGCCGGAATTCCAAGTCGCCGGCCGCTTCAACAAAGAACGCTACTTGCAGCTGTTGCAAGCCAACCGTTTGCAACCGGCCCAGTTCGAAGAAGACCAGCGCGACCAGATCACCTTGCAGCGGCTCTACAGCATCATTCTCGACTCGGTTCAGGTTAGCGACGCCGAGGTGCGTGAGCGCTACCGGATCGACCAAGAAAAAATCAACCTGCAATTCGTCAAACTATCGGCCCATGACTTCGCATCCCAGGTCAAACTCACCGACGAAGACAGCCAAAAATTCTACGACCGCAACAAAGAAACTTTTAAAGAACCGCTCAAGATCCAAGTCGAGTATCTGACCTACCCCTTTGAGCAGTTCGCCGCCGACACCCAAGTCAACGCCAAAGAGATCGAAGAGTATTACCAGAACAATCAGAAAAGCAAATTTCACCGGCCGCGGGAGGCCAAGATCCGTTATCTCGCCCTCGCCATCGCGCCCACCGCCAGTGCCGAAGAAAAGAAGGCGGTGTTGGCGAAAGCCGAAGCCATCATCAAAGAGGCACGCCGCGGCAAAGACTTCGCTCAGTTGGCAAAAAAGGATTCCGCCGATCCCACCGCGGCCAAAGGCGGCGATGTCGGCTGGGTCGTCCAAGGCCAGATGCCACCGGCGGTCGATAAATTAATCTTTGGTATCGGTAAGGGCGATGTTAGCGATCCGGTGGAGACCCCTGGAGGTGTGCAGATTTTCAAGATCGATGACGTGCGCGCGGAAAAAAATCTAACATTGAAAGAAGCCACGGCGGAGATCACGCAGATCCTCAAGACCGAACAGGCCAAGAAAGCGGCCGGCAAGGTAGCTGATGATGACCGCGTCAAAGCCCAGGCGGGCACGGAATTTGCCAAACTCGCGCAAGCCAGCGGCATCGCGGCGAAAGAGACCAAATTATTCGCCGCCGGTGAAATCCTCCCCGAATTCGGCCAGAACCAGGATATTTATAAAATCGCTTTCGGCCTCGGACAAAAGGACGTCAGCCAGATCGTCGAAGCCAACAGCGCCTATATTTTTCTCCGGCTCAAACAACGCAAGGAACCGGTGGTGCCGCCTCTGGAGAGTGTCAAAGAGCAAGTCGAAAAAGGCGCCAAGGAGGCCAAGGCTTACGAACTGACGTTGCAAAAGGGTAATAGCCTGCTCGATCAGCTGAAGAAGGAAAAAGATCTTGCCAAGCTCGCCGGCGCCAACGATTTGAAAGTCGAAGAGACCGGCTGGTTTCAGCGCAACGCGCCGCAGCTGCCGAAAATCGGCGATCTCGCCGAGCTGCGCGGCAACAGCCTATCGGTATCGGCGCAGAAGCCGGTGGCCGAGAGGCTTTACACGCAAAAGGATGCCGCCTACATTTTGGCCTTCAAAGAAAGCCAGCCAGCCGACATGGAACAATTCGAAAAGGAGAAAGTTCTCCTGAAGAAACAAGCCCTGGTGGAAAGCCGCCAGCGGGCATTAGCCAAGTATCTCGAAAGCCTCAAGGCCAAGGCGAAGATCAATTTTAACAACGATTTCTTGGAAGCGAGCTAAGCGCCGCGGTATCCCAACGTGCAAATCGTCCTCGTGCGCCACGGCGCTACCGATTGGAATCTGCAACATCGCTGCCAAGGTTCGAGCGATCGCGACCTGAGCGACGTTGGGCTTGCGCCAAGCCGAAGAGATCGCCGCGCAACTGCGCCAGGAAACCATTCACGGTATCTATTCCAGCGACCTGAAACGGGCGCGACGCACCGCTGAAGTCATCAGTGCGCATCACAGCCTGCCCGTGATAATCGAGGAAAGCATTCGTGAACTCGATCATGGCCACTTGGAAGGACTGACGTTCAACGAGATCAAACAGAACCACGGCGAGTTTCTGGCGCGCTGGCGCAGCGAGCCGGCGGAGCTGCAAGTGCCCGGCGGCGAGCGCTTGGCCGATGTCGCCGAGCGCGCCTGGCTGGGGCTCCATCAGATCGTCACGCGCCATGAGCCGTCAGACACCATCGTCGTCGTCAGCCACAACTTTCCCATCGTCGGCATCGTCTGCCGAATCACGGGAACCCACCTGAACGAATACCGCAATTTTCATTTAGACCCCTGCGGCATGAGCCGGATTAACCGCAACGGCGATGGCTCCTGGCAGGTGACCCATATCAACGGCGATGAGTACGCAAAACATCGCGGCCGAGCGATCCCAAACTGACAGAGTACCCACGCCGCGCACCGACGCGCGCGGTTCTGCCTCTCATTCACGCTTGGCAATCCAACCGATAACAAAGAAAATTACCGCCATCGCGAGGTAGGCGATAAAAAATTCCGGCGCCGCCATCAGTCCAAACCGGCTGGTAATCCCTCCAGCGGTAAGGTCGTAGGCATGGATGATGCCGAGGGCGGATAACAACGCTGCCGCGACCGACCACACCCCGGCGCGGGCAAACTTTCTCTCGATCAATGCGACGCCGATGGCGGCAAGAATCATTGAAGTAAAAATGAAGCCGCGCTCCAACGAGATCATGCCGTGGATCGCCACGCTCTCATGGCTGAATTTCGCCAGGCCGACCTGATGGAGGGATTTCCCCGCGGCGCGTAGTCCGGTCTCAACCATCATCAAACCCCAGCCCGCCAATGCCGGAACCAGTCCCAGCGCCACCGCCGGCGCATGCTCCTTCGGGGTTTCTTGAAACGATTGGGCGACGATGATGATGCCGATATAGAGCAGGATGCCGATACCCGCCTCTAATGGAATGAGACCGAGCACGGCTTGAATCGTCCCGGTGAGACAAAGAAACGCGATAAAAATTCCATTGAGCGAAGAATATCCCGAGCGGGCTCCGAGTCGTTTCCAACCGGGGTGGCCAATGTAGATGGTCGTCGGAAACACACTGCCGAACAACGCCGCCACCACCGAACCGATACCGTTGGCCAGCAGCGATGGAAACGTCTGGTAGCGGTCGCCGGCCGCTTCGGCGCTCTCGATATTCTGGAGCGAGCCAACCACGTTGAAAATTCCCATCGGAAGAATCACCGAGAAGTAATTCAGAAACGCCGGATGGGTGAGCGCTTCCCACAGCGAATCGCCGGTAAACGCCGGCAGCGACAACGACCAGTTGACCGTTAACGCCTCACCCTTCATGTTACCCAGCGACCAGCCGAGAATCGTACCGACAGCTATCGCGACCATGCCGCCGGGCAGGCCGAGGGGTAATTTCTGGTGCGAAAAGTAAGCGACAAAAATCAACGCCATCGGCACCAGCGCCACCAACGGCTGGGCAAAAATTTTGAATGTGAAATCCATCGCGATAAAAGTAATCGCTATACCGGACAACGCCGACAGCAACGCCGCCCGCGGCGTCACCCGGCGCACCGCTTCGGCGACAAACGCGCCGAGGATCTCGATCACGCCGTTGAGAAAGCAAGCGACCAGGCCCACCTTCCACGCCCACACCGGATCTTTGGTCTCTTGCACGATCGGCAGCATGATGAAAAAAACGAAGGCAAACAGACTCACGGTATTGATGCCATACGGCAACGCCGTAACGTCTTCCCGACCGCTCTCACGCGCCAGCCGGCGCGCCTGCCAAGCGTAGAAAAAATTGCCGACGAGAATCGAGATCGCCGCGCCGGGAAGAATCTTGCCAAAAATGTAACTGTCCGGCAGCCGAATCAGCTCACGGCACAAGCCGACGATGAGAATCAGCTGAATCAAATTGTCGATCATCAGACCAAAGAAACCGTCGAGATCTTTGCGGACAAACCAGGGTGGATTGGAAAGAGGATGCGCCATGAGCGAGAAATTCTCCGCTGCAGTTTCGCCGACTGTAGCCGTCGATGCTCGGTGCTGTCAAATCGTATCTATGCAACTGACCTGGCAACTGACCTGGCAACTCAACTTGGCAACTCAACTTGAATCCCCGAATGATGGACGATAATAGTGGGAAACAGATGTCGACTTTGTTGGTGAAAAATACCGGAAGGTTGGAATACCTCGCCGCCGTTCAATTGCAGGAGCGGCTGGTCTCATTCAAGCAGCAAGCATCCCTTACGGACATACTCCTGCTGGTTGAACATCCCCATGTATACACCCTGGGTCGGGGCGGCAACGCTGCAAACCTGTTGGCGCCGCGGGAGATCCCCGTGCACCGCACCAGCCGCGGCGGCGATGTGACCTACCATGGCCCCGGTCAGGTAGTCGTTTATCCGATCATCGATCTGCGCTCGAAGCTACGCAAGGACGTGCACCGTTATGTGCGGAACCTGGAACAAAGCGCGATCCTAACGCTCGCCGACTTTGGCATCACGACCACCCGGCGCCCGCCGTACACAGGAATCTGGATCGACGACAGAAAGATCGCCGCCATCGGCGTCGCCGTGCGCCGCGCGATTACCTACCACGGCTTGGCGCTGAATGTGAATACCGATCTAGGCTATTTTCAGCGAATCATTCCCTGCGGCCTGCCCTGGGCCGAAGTGACTTCGATGCACAAGGAACTCGGCGTCGAACCGAGCTTAGGCGAAGTTCGCGAGCGCTTTCTCCATCATTTCGCCGAAATATTTGGTTATCAAGATATTATCGAGGATACCGAGCAGTCCGGCGGTTTGAACGATTTGAACGGCTTGAACGATTTGAACCCGTGAACCCTATGGGTCGAAGACATCCCGACTGGATCAAAGTCAAAGCGCCGGGTAATCCCACCTACCTGCGGCTAAAAAAATTAATGCGTGAGAAGAACTTGCACACTGTGTGTGAGGAAGCGCGCTGTCCGAACATCGGCGAATGCTGGGGCAACAAAACCGCGACCTTTTTGATTCTTGGCGACACCTGCACGCGCGGCTGCCGCTTCTGCGCGATAGACAAAGGCAAACCGCTGGCGCTCGACCCCGAAGAGCCGCGCAACGTCGGTCTCACCGTTAAAGAACTCGGCTTGGACCACATCGTGGTCACATCGGTCAATCGCGACGATCTCACCGACGGCGGCGCCGATCATTTCGCCAAGACGGTTTTCTGGATAAAGAATTTGAATCCGGGGATACGCGTGGAATTATTGATTCCCGACTTCGAAGGCAATCTCGATGCGCTCAAAACCGTGGTCATTTCCGGTATTCAAATTTTGAATCACAACATCGAAACCGTGCCGCGACTGTACGGCAAGGTCCGGCCGGGACACACCTATGAATGTTCGGTAAATATCTTGAAGACCGCCAAAGCAATGCGGCCGGAAGTGTTAACCAAAACGGGCATGATGCTTGGCGTCGGCGAAACTCGCGACGAAGTCATGGCGACGCTGCATGAGTTGCGGGAGAATCACGTAGACATCGTCACGCTGGGCCAGTATCTCCAACCCTCGCCCAAACTCTTGAAGGTCGAACGTTACTTACATCCAGACGAGTTCATGGAATTCAAAACGGCAGCGGACAAACTTGGCTTCCGCCACGTCGAGTCCGGCCCTCTGGTGCGAAGTTCTTATCACGCGTGGAGCCATGTCAATTAGGATAACGGTAGGGGCGACCGGCGGTCACCCTTGGTCAAATAAGGAGGTTGCAATGAAAGTATTGCGAATGCGCTCGTGGAATTTTCACGCGGAGAACTTGGACCAAATGGCCGAGTTCTACCAGCAAGCACTGGGCGCGGAAATAACCGCGCAACAAACCATCGCCGGCGTCAAAGTTTGCCGTCTGCGTGCTGGTGAAACTGGACTGGGTCTGTTCGATGCCACGGAAAAGCGCGCGCCCGGCGTGCCGCATCACACCTTCGATATTGAAGGACCGAGCGATGCGCAGGAGCTGATCAAAGAGCTGGAAAGCAAGGCGATCAAAACCGATGGCATGCGCATGCATGGCCAAGGTCCGGGTTACTCGGTTTACGTCATTGATCCCGGCGGCAACCGAATCGAGCTTTCCAAAGATTAAAACGCGACGTTGCAATTACCAGCTGACGTTGCCGTTCGCCGATTGAATTCAAAGAATATCGACTTGACATCGTGGGCGGGATTAGCTAGCGTCGCGCATCCTATGTCTGGCAGAGCTTTTCTGCAAATTCCCGGACCGAGCCTCGTGCCCGAGCGCGTGGTGCGGGCCATGTCCCAGCCCTTGATCGATCACCGGGGGCCGCAATTCGCGTCTCTTCAGCGCGAAGTCACGGGGGGGCTGAGAGAGATCTTCAAAACGGTCGAAGGGCGTATTCTTCTCTTTCCCGGCTCAGGCACGGGAGCCTGGGAATGTTGCATTGTCAACACGCTTTCGCCCGGTGAAAAGGTCCTTGGCTGTGTCAACGGCCATTTCAGCGACCTGTATTGCAAAATCGCGACCGCCCACGGCATCGACGTCGAGCGCTTGGAAGTCGAGTACGGCGTCGGCGTGCCGGCGCAGCGAATCGAGGAACGGTTGCGCCGCGATCAGCACCGGCAAATCAAAGCGGTGCTGGTGGTTCAAACGGAAACCTCGACCGGGGTCACCAGCAATCTCGCAGGTATTCGCAAAGCGATCGACGCCGCGGCCCATCCGGCGCTACTCCTGGCCGACGTCGTGAGTTCCCTCGGCTGCAGCGACATGCGTTTCGACGAGTGGAAGCTGGATGTCGCCCTGACCGCGCCGCAGAAAGGACTCATGCTGCCGCCGGGCATGGCGCTTCTCGCCGTAAGCGACAAAGCGCTTGAAGCGAACCGCTCGGCCAAATGCGCGCGCTCGTTTTGGGATTGGCGGCCGGTTTTGGAAAGCAACGCCGCCGGCCATTTCCCTTACACTCCGGCAACCGCACTGTTATTCGGTTTGAGCGAGAGCTTGAAAATACTCTCAGAAGAAGGTCTCCAGAACGTATTTCACCGTCATGCGCGGCTGGCCGAAGCTTGTCGCCGCGCCGTTGAAGCGATGCAGCTAAAACTTTTTGCGCGCAATCCCGCAGAGTATTCCAATACGCTGACCGCCGTCACCATGCCCGATGGACTGGACTCCGACACATTCATCGATCACACGCTCAAGCTGGTAAATCTTCCGCTCGGCAAGGGTCTCGGCAAGGTCAAAGGAAAACTTTTTCGCATCGGACACCTCGGCAGTCTCAATGAGCTGGAACTCTTAGGCGTTCTCGCCGGAATCGAGATGGCGTTAAAAAGTTTCGGCGTGAAAATCCCCTTGGCGCCGGACTCGCGGCGGCAGAAACTTATCTTCTGGAAACCGCAGAAACACGATCGCCGTTATAAAAATCGATCCCGAC
Source organism: uncultured delta proteobacterium (assembly GCA_963847445.1). Taxonomy (GTDB): domain Bacteria; phylum Desulfobacterota; class Binatia; order UBA9968; family UBA9968; genus DP-20. The sequence continues at coordinate 104,642 of CAWJZV010000009.1, forward strand.
AAATGCGTTGGTTGCGGCAATTGCCTGCTGGTCTGTCCGATGGGCGCGATCTACATCGATCCGGCGCATAACCGCGCGCGCATCAACGCGGACGAATGCGTGAAATGCTCACCTACGTCCCGTGGATCAGCCTGGCACTGGTCAATCTGGTAAACTGGTAACGGCATTGACTGGATCGGGTGGGCCGGATCGACGTCGAGATGTGAAATTTGCCATCTGACATCCATTCCAGCGTGATAGCGAGGATCAAGCCTCGCGGCCTTCGTCGACAGCCACCTCGCCGTGCGCAGAAGCCGCGCATCACCGCCGCGCGGCCCGACCAGTTGCACGCCGATGGGCAGGCCGTCGGCGCTCTGCAATAAAGGTAACGTGATACAGGGCATGCCGCACAGCGTCCACAAGGTGCAAAACGATGGATCGCCGGTGGACGCAAGCCCCCTCGGCGCGGCGCTCGGCGCCGCCGGCGTCAGGATCGCGTCGTAGCGTTGCTCGAAAAGCTCGACGAAACTGTCGTGCATCGGCGCGATCTGTTTGAGCGCCCGTTGGTAATCCACCGCGCGCACTTCACGGCCGCGCTCGATCTGCGCGCGCAGTTGCTCGGATAGCAGCGCCCGGCTGTTTTGCCATTCTCGTTCGAAGTTATGGGCAACCTCGGCGCCCATGATCGTCTGGTGCCATTGCCATCCCTCATGGGCCGACGGGAACAGTTCTACTTCTTCCGCTTGCGCGCCCAACTGCTCGACGATCTCGGCGAACCCTTCTTTGGTTTCATCATCGCTCCGTTGCCACATCGGCGTCTTGATAAAAGCGAACATCGGCGCCAGCGGCGGCTCTTCGGCGGAAATAGTGGTGAACGAAATCCGCGCCCGCGGCTGGGTGTCGGGATCGTTTTCATCGTAGGCGACCAACTGCTCGGCGAGGAGCGCGATGTCATCGATGGTCCGAGCGAACAAGCCGACATGGTCGAGAGTGCGCGAAAGCGGCGAAGCACGATGGCGCGAAATCAAACCATGAGTTGGCTTGAAACCGACGACGCCGCAGTAAGCCGCAGGCCGAATCGTCGACCCGGCGGTCTGACTGCCGATGGCGAGCGGCACCATGTGCGCCGCCACCGCCGCCGCCGAACCGCTCGACGAGCCGCCAGGCGTATGCTCTCGGTTATGCGGGTTGCGGGTTTTCCCAGGATTTAGAAAGGCAAACTCGGTCGTCACCGCTTTGCCGATGATCACCGCCCCAGCGCCACGCAGCAAAGCCACCGCGGTGGCATCGCGCGACGGCGTGCGCCCGGCGTGAATCGGCGAACCGTACTCCGTCGGCATGTCGGCCGTGTCGAAAATATCCTTGATGGCGATCGGAACGCCATGCAATGGCCCGGTCGGCTTGCCTGCAAGACGATATTGATCGAGAGCGCGCGCTTGCGTCAGCGCATACTCCGGATCGAGAAATGCCCACGCTTGAATGTTGTCATCGACGGCATGTATATGCGTCAAACAGGCTTCGACCAGTTGCTCCGAACTGATCACGCCGTCGCGCATCAGCCGCGCCACGTCGCACGCCGAAAGCTGGTGTAAATCTGTTAGGTCCATCGTAGTGGTCCTAATTGCCGTTCGTAGGGGCGATTGATGAATCGCCCCTACCTTGTAATGCGATTAATTCCCATACAGAAACTCCGGCAGCCACAAGGTCATGCCCGGCCAGGCGTACATGCAAATGAGACAGAGAACGACGATCAGCATATACGGCATCATGCCGGCGAAGATTTGGTTGAGCGTGACATGCTTGGGCGCGACGCCCTTGAGATAAAACGCCGACATCGCCACTGGCGGCGATAGGAACGCCGCCTGCAGATTGACCGCGACCATGGTGCCGAACAAAATCGGATCGACGTTGAAATGGCCGAGCAGCGGAACAAAGATCGGACAAAAAATCACGATGATCTCGGTCCACTCCAGCGGCCAGCCAAGCAGAAAAATAATCATCTGCGAAACAAACAGAAACCCGAGCGGCGATAGATTCATGCCGAGAACCCAGCGCTCGATCAAACCTTGGCCGCCGTGCAGCGCGAACACGGCGGAGAAAAGCGCCGAGCCGATGAACAGCCAGCACACCATCGCCGTAGTCTTGGCGGTGAGAAAAGTCGCTTCTTGAAGATTCCGCCTGAGCTCCGGCGATTTCGGCACCGTTTGAAGCAAAGGTATCGCCGTGCCCAAAAACGTCGCGCCGAGCGATCCCGAAACGATCAAGGTAGCGATGTCGCCGCGTTGGAGGCCGAGCGCGACACCGGCAATACGCTCCAGCAAGACTCCACCAACCACAGATTCTGGGAAATTTCACCATGACCGCTAGATAGAGCGCGCCGAGCGCGCCGATCGCCGCGGACTCGGTCGCGGTGCAAATACCCAAGAGAATCACCGCCAGCACGACGGTCGTAAGCACGCCGAGCGGCACGACGGAGATCGTCAGTTCCTTTAAAATCTCGAACTGCTCGCCATCCATGCGCCGATAGTAATAGATCAGCAGGAGCGTCGAGAACGCTGCCAGACCCCAGAACCAAGTGTAAAACTGTGCCGGAACTTTCTTCGCCGAGGCGGCGGTTGGCTCAGTGAGCGAAGTTAATTCGCGCGGTGGCGCGTCCACTGGCTGCGTCGGTTCCGAAGACTCGACCGCAGTTTCCGCCGAGCCCAGCTCCTTGGGCTTTGCCTCGAAGCTGCCACGGTCTGAGGTTTGCTCCGCCGCGGCGCTAAGCTCGACCGGTTGGTCTGGCTGCGCCGGTGCCGTCTCGGAGTCGGCGGGTGTGGCCGGCAGAGTCGCGGCCGTCGTTGCCGCCGCTGGAGCATTGTGAATCACCACGTACCACCAGGCGCCGGCGTAGGTTCCAACGGTTAGGGCCAACGGCACCATCAGCACGAGAAAATTGTTGACGATAAAACCATAGCCCAAGCGTTTCCCATCGGGAACCGTTGCGCCTTGGAGTTTTCCAGGCTGAAACAGGAATCCAATCAGACCGCCGAACACTCGCCTCCCTGAACCATGTTCGATCCGTTGAAGCCAGTCGGAAAGCTTAACCCGGTACTGATCCGGCGGCAGTTTGGGCGCGATCTTCGGATTGATCATCGCCCAACCGAGAATGTAAATAAGATAGAGAAAGGTCAGAAAGAAACCCGGTAACATTGCGGCAGCGTAAAGCTTAACGATCGATTGGCCTGCGACGGCGGCATAGACGATCAGCATGACCGACGGCGGAATGAGAATGCCGAGCGTGCCACCCGCGGTGATCGCGCCAGCAGCCAGCCGCACGTCGTAGCCGGCGTTGAGCATGGGGCGTAGCGCGATGACGCCCATCAAGACGACGACCGCGCCGACGATGCCGGAGGCGATGCCCCAGAAGGCGCAGACGAGCAGCGTCGTAACGGCGAGCGATGCCGGCACGCGGCGAAACGCCAGTTGCACGCTGTGAAACATCCGGTCGACCAGCGCCGCGCGCTCCATGATGTAGCCCATGAAAACGAACAACGGCACCGACAAGAGCGTGTCATTAGTCATGACACCGTAGGTACGTTGGACCATCAGGTCAAATATTCGGTTCTGCCACCAGTGTTGGCTCGGGTCCCAGAAGGCCAGGGCGCCAAAAATCATCCCAAGGCCCATGAGTGTGAACGCGGTAGGGAAGCCCATCATGATCGCGACGACGATGAGGCCGAGCATGGTCAAGCCGAGGATCGGATCGCTCATGGCTTTTTCTCGTCCTCTTCCATGTCCATGGAGCTGCGATGACGCGCCGCGTCGTCGATGGCATGAGCCGACTTCATGGTCGCCAGACGTGACTCTTCGTCGATGAATTCGCTATGCGAAAGTTGGCTCTCGATAACGTCGATCTCTTCCACATCGTCCAAACGCGCTGGCCAAGCGCCCGTGCGAATGCAAAGGATGCAGCGGATGATTTCACCGAGGCCCTGAAGCATGACAAATGTGCCCGCGATCGGAATGACTGTTTTGAAGTAGTAGATCGGCGGACCCTCCGCCGTCACATTCGAGTGCTCTGCTATGCGCCAGGAGTCGGCGGCGTAACCGTAGCCCGCGTAGACGAGCCCGAGGATGCCCGGCATAAAAAATAGAAAATACAACGCGAGGTCGAGCGACGCCTGGGTGCGCGGTTTGAGGTAGAGGTAGACAAAGTCAGCGCGCACATGGCCGGCGAGCGCCAAGGTGTAAGCGCCACACATCATGAAAAGCGTGCCGTAGAGCATGTTGTTCAGATCGAAGATCCACGCCGTCGGCGCGTTCAAGATGTAGCGCTTGAACACCTCGATGGACACCACCAGCGTCAACCCCAGGATCAGCCAGGCGAATGCTTTGCCGGTCCAGTAACTGATCTGGTCGATGATGCGGAGCAGCGGCCGAGCGTCCATGATTTTTCTCGAAAAAAAGCCAGTCATCCGGTCACTGCCGAATGACTGGCGTGTTGCGCCAATCGCTTCAGGGACTTAGCCCTTCTTAACCACTGGTTTAGCGGCAGGCTTGGCAAAATAGTGGTTGTAGGCCATGCGGCGGGCTACGTTCGTGTCGAGGTCCCACTTTACCGCTCGTGCGGCAAAGGCGCGCTGCGATTCAGCGACTTCTTTGAACGTGGGGTTCTCGGCCGATTTTTTTGCCTCCACCTGGTCGAAGACCTCGAGCTGTTTCTGCAGGATGGAGTCTGGGGTCCTATAAAATCTAACCTTGTCTTTAGTTTGCAGCTCGACGTAGTCTTTCGAGTACCGGTCGATTGCCTTCCATGACATGTCGGCAGACGCCGCATCCGAGGCGTATGCGATGATCGCCTTCATCTTGTCCGGCAGCCCGTCGAACTTGGTCTTATTGAACAGAACCTCGAACTGCTCTGCGTTCTGGTGGTAACTCTGCAGCATGCAGACCTTCGAGACATCTTGGAAGCCGAGGGCGCGGTCGGAGGACGCGTTGTTGAACTCCGCGGCCTCGATCAGGCCACGGTCCAACGCCGGCACGATCTCGCCGCCGGGTAGCGCGTTCACCGATGCACCCATGCCTTGGAACAGATCAATTGAGATACCCACAGTGCGGAACTTCATACCCTTGAAGTCGTCGGGCTTGGTAACCACTTTTTTGTACCAGCCGAGCGGCTGCGTCGGCATCGGGCCGTACGGGAAGGAAACAACATTGGCGCCGAGCGCGTTGTAAATCTTGACGAGCAGCTCCTTGCCGCCGCCGTACTTGTGCCAGGAGAGGATCATGTTGGCATCCATGCCATAAGCCGGACTCGACCCCCACAGCGCAAGTGCTGTCTGTTTGCCGTAGTGGTAGCTGAGAACCCCGTGGCCGCCGTCTAGCGTGCCCTTCGACACGGCATCGAGCAGTTGAAAAGCCGGCACCACCGCGCCGGCGGGTAGTACTTCGATCTTGAGATCGCCGCCGGTCATGTCGACGACCTTCTTGGCGAAGTCGAGCGCGAACTCGTGGAAGATGTCTTTAGATGGCCAAGTGCTCTGAAAGCGCATCGAGGTAACACCCTGCGATTTGACGATGTTGGGAAACCCCAACACCGCGGCGCCACCGGCGGCGATTGCGGCCTTCATAACATTGCGCCGCGACACCTTCGTGGATTCCGGCTTCTCAGCGTTCTCTTGAGTCATGTGATTCCCTCCCTCGGGATTTGTGACGGATTAGCTTTCCGCTTATATACACTTCATCAATTGGCGTCAATGTCACTACCGTTCTTCGCCCGGCAGGTTGACACATACTTCTCCACTCCGCTACGCTCCTGGCCGTGACCCATGAGCATCTAATCGGCGAACTGCGCGCCATCGTCGGCCCACCCTACGTCTTAATCGACAGAGAAGACGTGATCGTCTACGAACAGGACGGGTCGATCTTCCAGGTCATGCCGGAGATCGTCGTCCTACCGGCCAACGTCGAAGAAGTTTCAGCGGTGGTTAAAGCGGCGCAGCGCGCCAATGTGCCGATCGTGCCGCGCGGCTCGGGCACTGGACTAGCCGGCGGCGCGGTGCCGGCCGAGGGCGGCATCATCCTATCGCTCACGCGTTTCGATCGTATCCTGAAGATCGATCTGGAGAATCGTCTCGCCTTGGTCGAACCCGGCGTCATCAACCTCGATGTCACCAAAGCGGTCGCCAAGGACGGGTTTTTCTACGCCCCCGACCCAAGCAGCCAGGCCGCTTGTTCCATCGGCGGCAACGTGGCGAACAACTCCGGCGGGCCGCACACACTGGCCTACGGCGTCACCACCAATCATGTGCTGGGCGTCGAAGTCGTCCTCGACAATGGTGAAATCGTCTGGCTGGGCGGCGAAGTTGCCGACACGCCGGGCTACGACCTCTGCGGTGTTTTCGTCGGCTCCGAAGGCACCATGGGCATTGTCACGAAAATCGCCGTCAAGCTCATGCCGGGTCGCGAGTCTGTGCGCACCTTGCTCGCGATCTTCGACGACATGGACCACGCCACCAAAACCGTCGTCGATATTACCTCCGAAGGAATTATTCCGGCGGCGCTGGAAATCATGGACCACACCGCCATCGAAGCGGTCGAGCGCGGCGCGCCGGTGGGTTTTCCGCGCGACGCCGCGGCGGTGTTGATCGTCGAAGTCGAAGGACTGAGCGAACATACCGAACTGTCGATACATCTCGCCAGCGAGGTTTGCCAACACAATGGCGCCCGCGAGGTGCGCGTTGCCAAGGATGAAGCTCAACGGCAGCTGTTATGGAAAGGCCGCAAAGGCGCCTTCGGCGCCATGGGCACATTGGCGCCCAATTATTACGTCCAAGACGGCGTCGTGCCGCGCAGCCAGTTACCCGAGATGATGCGCCGCGTCGCCGCCATCGGCAAAGAATTTAACTTAACCATCGCCAACGTGTTTCACGCCGGCGACGGCAATCTGCACCCGAATATTTTGTTCGACATGCGCAAACCCGGCGAGTTGGAGCGCGTCATCGAAGCCGGCGCCGCGACCCTGCGCGCCTGCGTCGAGCTGGGCGGCAGCATCACCGGCGAACATGGCGTCGGCATGGAAAAAAAGGCCTACATCGGCCTGCTGTTCAACGACGCCGATCTCGCCGCCATGACCTGCGTGCGTCACGCTTTCGACCCCGACGGCCGTTTCAATCCGGCGAAATTGTTTCCGACCCCGGCCGGTTGCGGCGAAGTGCGATTAGAACCGGCAAAGATTCCGGCGGGGTTGTGGATATGACTGAATACGTTTCGGGTTTTGGGTTAGCTGTTTCGGGTTAACTCAGAACTCTACCTCTCCGACACGAAACTCGAAACGCGAAACTATTAAAGGTCGCACTTGGAACATACCCATCACACCCCTGATACCGGGAATGAACCGCGAATCGCCACTCTCGACCTTGCCGAACTCTACCAATGCGTTCACTGCGGCCTGTGTTTGAACCAGTGTCCAACCTACCGCGTCACTCGTCTCGAGGCGGAATCGCCGCGCGGCAGAATCCATCTGGTCAAAGCTGCCGCCGACGGGCGCATCGAGTTGAACGATCGCTTCAAAGAGCATCTGCAACTTTGTTTGCTCTGCCGCGCCTGCGAGTCCGCTTGTCCCTCCGGCGTGCAATATGGCCGCATCGCCGAAACCGCCCGCGAACATATCGGCCCGCCGGGGTCGCCGGCGGCCAAAGCGCTATTGAACTTCGTTTTTACGCAGATACTGCCCCACGCCGCAAGGTTAAGACTGGCTTTCACGCTTTTGCGCCTGTACCAGCGCACCGGCCTGCAGAAATTGCTACGGCTGTTCATGCCGGCAAAGCTGCGCGCTATGGATGCCATGCTGCCGGCGATCCCGTCCAAGTTTTTTCAGCCGGCGGCAAACATTCTGTCCGCCATCGGTCCGCGCCGCGCCCGCGTCGCCATGCTCAACGGCTGCGTCATGCCGCTGCTATTCGGCGACGTTAACGACGCCACTGTGCGGGTGCTGCGGCGCAGCGGCTGCGATGTAATATTTCCCGATCAACAAGTCTGCTGCGGCGCCTTGAACATTCACAACGGCGAACAAGCGGCGGCTAGGCAGATGGCTCGGCGTAATATCGACGCGTTTCTCGACGCCGGTGTCGATGCCATTGTCGTCAACGCCGCGGGCTGCGGCGCGGCGATGAAGGAGTATGACTTTCTGTTGCGTGACGATCCTGACTATGCGGAAAAGGCCAAGCGCTTCACCGCCCTGGTCAAAGACGCCGGCGAGTTTCTCGCCGGGCTCGGGCTGGTCGGCGCATTGCAGCCGATAAACCTGACCGTCACCTACCAAGACCCTTGCCACCTCGCCCATGGCCAAAAGATTCGCCGCCAACCGCGAGAGTTACTGCAAGCGATCCCCGGACTGAAATTAGTTGAAATGGACGGCAGCGACCGCTGCTGTGGCAGTGCCGGCATTTATAACCTCACCCACGCCAGCATGTCGCAACAGCTTCTCAAGGAAAAAATGCAGGCCGTCGGCGCGGCCAATGCCGACGCGGTAGTCGCGCCCAATCCCGGCTGCATGCTCCAACTGCGCTACGGCGGGCAAAACTACGGACCGAATCTACCGGTGTATCATTTGATGGATCTGCTCGACCGCGCCTACGGCGAGGCGCCGGTAAAGCCATGAAGATTTCCGTGGACCAGCTTGCCCAACGGCTGTCGGCGAGCCTCGGTGGCGACTCGATCACTGGCGGGAACACTCTGCTCGCAGAACACGAGGTCGACGGCTTCACACCGAAGTTGATCTGCGCGCCTGCCACCGCGGAACAGTTAGCCGCTGCTGTGAGGATTTTTTCAGAGGCCCAGGTGACCATCGCGCCCTGGGGTGGTGGCACGGCGATGAGTTTGGGCAATCCGCCGCGATCCCTTGATGTGGTCACAAAAATCACTCGGCTCAATCAAGTCATCGAACATGATCCCGCCAATCTCACGGTAACTGTGCAAAGCGGCATTACGCTCAACGCGCTGCAAAACGTCATCGCTGCGACACAGCAGTTCGTCCCCTTCGATGCACCGTTACCAGAGCGCTCGACCATCGGCGGCATCGTCGCGGCAAATCTGAACGGGCCGCGGCGCGCAAGTTACGGCAGCGTGCGCGACCTGGTCATCGGCATGAAAGTGGTCCTTGCGTCAGGCGAGATCGTCAAGGCCGGCGGCAAAGTCGTCAAAAACGTCGCCGGCTATGACATGTGCAAACTCTTCACCGGTTCCCTCGGCACTTTGGCAATCATCGCCGAAGTGACCTTGCGAGTGGCGCCGATCCCAGCGAATAGCGCGACCGTCATCGCCATCGGCTCACGAGCACAAGCAGCGGATCTAGCCGGTCAATTGGCCGGCACGAAATTGCTCCCGACCTCGACCTTTATATTCAACGCTGGTAAAACGGCGCATTGGCAACTGGCGGTTAGTTTCGCCGGCTTTGCCGAGACGGTTACGCGCCAAGTCAACGATCTGGGCGAGCTGGCGCAGCGACTTGGCATGACTCAAGAAATCGTCGACGGCGAAAGAACACGGCAATACTGGCAAGCGATTGCCGACCTACCAGTCAGCCAAGATCGCCTGGTCTATCGCATCACGGTCCCGCGCGGCGCGGTCATGCGAACGATCTCGACAATTGCCGACTGGATAAAAGGAGAACCGGCACAGACGTTCTGCGCCGATATGGCAATGGGAACGGTCTGGATGGTTTTGCCGGCGAATCGATTGGCGCTTGATTTATTTCCGCGCCTGATCACGTTAACCCAACAGCAGCGTGGTCACGCCGTAATATTCACCGCGCCGGCAAAGTTGAAGCAAGCCACCGATGTCTGGGGTCCGGCAACACCCGCCCATGCGCTCATGGGGAAAATCAAGCATGAATTCGATCCGGCGGGCCTGCTCAATCCCGGCCGCTTCGTCGGTAATCTGTGATAACGGAACTGTTCAATCTCACCACGAAGTGTCCATGAGCTTGCGCTCGCCTACAGAGCATGAAAATGGTGGGCATTCCCAGAACATGCTCCCGTGCTCGATTCGTCATTCCCGCGCACGCGGGAATCCAGGTTTGTTCTGCGCCGAATTAGCCTGGATGCCCGCTTTCGCGGGTATGACGGAGCCCCGGAGGCTCTTCGTAGTGCATATCATCCCCTCACATGTATTTTCGAAGGAGATCACGAAGGTGTCGGATAATTATTACTCCGACCTTCCTGTCCTTCGTGTCCTTCGTGGTGAACAACATCTTTGCATCTACTTCAGAATTCCCGTTCCAACGCTCGCAACTTAGAAAAACCGCACCACCCAAGCGCTTAACCAGTTGTCGACACCATAAGCTGCGCTGCCTTTGATGGCGAAGTAGACCGCCGCGATCAGAAACACCAAGTTGTCGCGCAGGCCGACTTCGTGGGCATGATAAGATTGTCGGTCGAAGGAACGAAAGTAGCCTTGGGCTTTTTCATCTTTGATCGCCGCCTGGACCACCGGCACCATGGTCGGCAGGACTTTCAACCAATGCCAGTGAAGCCCGAAAGTCGGGATGAGGAATACGATAATCATCGCCGCGCAGATCGGGGTCTGAATTCCCGCCGCCAGTCCGAACCCGCCGACGACCATTAAAAAGGTCGCCATGAATCCGAAAAAAACCGCTCCGTTGGGAAAGAGAATGCTGGCCGTGGTCACCGGATTGGGCCAGCGAATCACATTGCTGATGCCGCTGATCAACATGCGCCAGCCCAAAATCGCCCGCAGCAGCGCCTCCGCGAGTAGAACCAGTGTTGGGTTTTCCAAAGTGCACCGCCTCGTGAAACCAGGATAAGAAATTTCGCCGCACTATAGTCACCTTGGGCATTACCGTCAAATAGCGGGCACTAAAGGACCATAAACGGCCAGCCGTGCTCGCCGCCGGTCGATTATCCGAACGGCGCCACCAGTCACAAAGTTGTAGAACTGTTTGTCAAATGACTCAAAACGGTTTACTTCTACCAAGAAAGTTCTTTAATATGCGACCTGTCAAACGGTTGGCATGGTGGCATGTCGGTTGCTCATATACAGGCTGGCGCTAACAAAAAGGAGGTGACGATGAAACAATTGTCACTTTGGCTACTGACCCTTTTCCTATCTCACCTGGCGTTCCTGCCAGCTCAGGCAATGGCCCAGGCGAGTCTATCCACGGCCAGTCCTTTCCCGGTGCCGGCAGGTCTGGAACCGGCGATCGAGTTTTGGAAAAAAATCTTCACTCAATACGGCTTGAATCAGTTGGTCTACTTCGATCCGCTCGACATGAGCAAGATCTACGAAGTCGTCGAGGTTGGCGAAGATAGCCGCTCCAATCAGTATATCGACGACGAAAGGTCGCGCATCGCCGCCGCCAACGACGTCGATATGGATCGGGTCAGAGCCCAACGCGGCGTGCGCGAACGCACCGCGGACGGCTTGAAACGCGCGGGCCGCTATCTCGCGCAAATGCAGCAAGTATTCATCGACCGCGGCTTACCGCCCGAACTGACGTTTCTTGCCGGTGGTCGAATCCTCCTACGACATGAGCGCCCGTTCCTCCGTCGGCGCCCTCGGTATGTGGCAATTCATGCCGGCCACCGGGCAAAAGCTACATGCGCGTCGACCGACTGATCGACGAACGCAGAGATCCCATGGAATCTACTCGCGGCGCGGCAGCTTATTTGGATCAGGCCTATGGATATCTGGGCAGCTGGCCCTTAGCGATTACTTCATACAACTACGGCCAAGCCGGCATGGCGCGAGCCGTGGCGGAAGTCGGTTCGAGCAATTTGGTCGACTTGATCGAGCGCTACAATCATCCCTACTGGGGCTTTCCCCCGAAACAGTTTTATGCCGAATTTCTCGCCGCCGTGGAAATCGGCAAGAACTTCCAGCAATACTTTCCCGGGATCGAACAGGACGCGCCGCGAAAAATTCAGGAAGTAGCCCTGGCAAAAAATACATCGCTGGGCACGGCGATTAGGTCTACCGGCCTCAGCCAGGAAGAATTCATGCAGTGGAACCCCGCCCTATCGGCCAACATTCGCGTTCTGCCAGCCGGTTATCGCGTAAAGGTACCAGCAGACCGATCTGTTGAGCCCATCGTAGAAGTCGCCCAAGTGAACTATCAAGCGCCGGCCGCCGCACCGCGCCGGATGGCGTCGACGCGGCCTCAGCAACAACAAACAGCCGAAGGCTCAGGTCATCCATCACCGCGTGCTGCGCGGCGAGACGCTGATCCAGATCGCCCAGCGATATGGGGCTTCGGTTCAGCGAATTCTGCAGGCGAACGGAATTCGCAAGGCGCACCTGGTAAGAGCTGGGACCACCTTGCGCATTCCAACTATCTAGATCTAATCCGTCATCATTGGGTATCTCTCGTGACCAGGCCGAGCCAAAAAACTGGCTCGGCCTGGTCGCATCAAGCCATTGCGTATTGGTACCTCCATACCCTGTCTTCGCGGCGACACGTTGACAAGCTTTTGCATCGCCGATTATAGTCGCCTCCGTGAAACCATCGTCACGGAACTCAATCCTTTACGCGCTGTTGGTTCTAATATTCGGGGCTTCCGTCCATGCCCAAGAGCAGCGCAAAGTGCGCCTGGCCTATTCGGCCTTTAGCGTTTCATTTCTTAAATTTATTCGTCGCCCGCGACGCCGGTTTGTTCAAAAAATATGGACTTAGAACCGGAACTGATCCAGATGGCCGGACCGTTGCCGGTGGCCGCCCTCGCCTCCGGTGAGATCGATTTCCTCACCGGCTATACCACCGGCATCATCGCCACGGGCCAAGGCGCGCCGCTCAAGGGCATCCTGATCGCCCTGCGCAAACCGCCTTTTTACGTCGTCGCCGAGCCCGGCATCCAACGCATCAACGATCTCGCCGGAAAACGCATCGGCGTCGATCGCATCGGCAGTTTGCAGCACCTGGTCGTCCGTCTGCTCATGCGCAGCAAAGGCGCCGATCCCGAGAAGGCGATCTTTACCCAGACCGGTTCGGTGTCGAATACTGTGAGCAGCTTGGGCCAGGGCGCGGTGTCAGCGGCAGTGTTGTCGGGACCGCACAACGTCATCATGGGACAAAAAGGCTTTCGCCAAGTCGGCGCCGCGGACGAGTTGCCGATGCAGTTTCCCACCAGCGGCTTGGTCGTAAATGAAAGCAAATTGAAGAGCGACGCCGCGCGCATCAAGAATGTCATCCGGGTCATGCTCGATGCCTCGGCGTTCTGCCGCAAAGAGCGAACCTGGATGGTCAATTACATCCGCGACAAGTGGAAGGTCGAGCAAAAAACCGCCGAGACCGTCTACGACCAGTGGCTGGGAATCCTCACGCCGGATGGTAAGATCGGTATCAAAGACATGCAGGAGTATTTCGACCTGGCGTATAACCAGAAACAGATTCCCGCGCCGGTCAACGTCGCCGCGGTCACCGACTACACCTTGATCGATCAAGTGTTGGCGGGAAAATAAGTTTCAGTTAGTCAGTTCCGGGTTCAGTCGAACTCGAAACTCTAGACACCAGTACTGACTCACAGAGGAGCATTTAATGGTAGACGGCAAAGCACTCGTCGATTCGGTTCGCAAAGAAATCATCGAACCCGGCATCCAGAGTTTGATGAACACCCAGTATTTCACCGAGCTGCGCCAGGGCAAGTTATCGGTCAGGCGAATGCAAGGCTGGGCGATCCAGCATTATCTGCACAACAAGGCGATTCTGAAATCCTTTGCCCTCGGCATGGTCAAGAATGCCCACGAACCGATCATGTTCGACTACTTCACCGAACAGTTCACCGAAGAGCAGACGCACCCCGACTTGGCCAAGCGCTTTGGCCTCGCCCTCGGTTTGAAAGAAGAAGACTTCACCGAGGCGACGCAGATGTTCGAGTGCCAGATTCACTCGGCGCGCACGGTCTACAACACGCTGATGGGCTACGCGCCGCAAAACCGCGCCTCGGCGCTGACCAGCGAGAGCATGGTCTGCCGCTACTCGGAGGAGTTTTTGAACGCCGGGCGCAAGCACTACGGCCTGTCGGATCGCGATCTGACCTTCTTCAGCGTCCACATGGTCGCCGACCAGGATCACACCGCGCGCTCGGCGGAATTGATTGCCCGCATGGTCAAGACACCGCGCGAAGAGCGTCTGGTGCGCGAAAGCGCCCAGTACATGGTGCGCATCAAGCTCGGCAAATTCGACGGCCTTTATCGCGAGTACGCGTAGGGAGTTGCAATTGAGTCATTCGCCATTCCGGGCAGAGCTGGCGATAGCTGGCACGACCACGGAATCGCAGGCGTGAGACGGGGGGGATTGATCTTCAGAATTGTCCGTTCATGCCGGCTTGATGAAGCATTCCGAGAAGTTTTTCAGCAGAATCGCAGACTTGGTTTGCGAGTACTTGCCGGCAATTGACGGCGGCCTAACTGCTAGCGCTGTCGCCTCGATCTCCACCAAATATTTTTCACCGGCAAAGCCGTCGACGAAACGTAAACTCGATCTCCGGCACGCTCAGCCGGTTGGCGGCCGCAAGCGACCTGCCTCGCCTCGTCGACAATCGGAACCGCGTTGCAGCAGCAGCGATAGTTTTTTCACTTTCGACCAGTCGGTTTTCGCCCGTGCGAAGGCGTTATCCAAAGTGCCAAGCACATCCTTGACTCTGCTGCGCCAAGGGTCGCCGCCTCGGAAGTGAAGCCGGAGAAAAATAGCAGCGCATCGTATTCAAGATAGCAGAGATAATTGCGCGCCGGCTCGAAGTCGACGGGCTTGCGTTGCGCCGCCGCATTCAAAGGCCGCAGCGCCAGCAGTTCCAATCCAGCCGGAGCCGGCGTGAATCGAACCATACCTGCGAGATGAAACTCGAACTGGCGGCACGGCCGCTGCCGCTGAGAATTTTTGACCGGGCCAGCGTCGCGTCCGTGCGCGCCTGGCGATCCCGGCCGAAGACGCGAATGCGCGCTGTGTTCTCGAGCGACAAGTCATTGGTTTTGAGCGCCGCTTCGAATCTTTCGAACAAGTTCCGCCGTCGTGCTTTCCACCGATGCGCCGGCTTGCGCCTCACCGGAGATTTCGACAAACTCGCGCCCTAACCAAGAAAAGATCTTTGTTTCCATAGTGGCCGTAACATACTGCAACGCGGCGGCCGAGACAAAGCCATTTTTTTCTTTCCACGAAGCGGTCAGGGATGGGTTGAGCCCTACGGCGGGGCTCAGGACAGACTCCGCGATGCCCATCATTTCCAGTGGTGGGTATCGCGCGGCGCCTCCACCCACCCTACGACCTGTCATTTCGAGCGGAGCGAGAAATCTTTTCCACTCCAGGCACCGAAACCAAAATCAAGCGCCGCTCTACCCGCCCGCCTTGCGTTTGCCCGTCTGTTTGGCATATCTGGCTTAAACCGTCTCGAAGGGAAGATTCGATGCCAGCGCCACAACCTCACTGCCGTAGCATTCGCACTTCTTGTTTCATTGTTAGTGAAAACATCCGTCGTCGCCCAGCCCACCAAGATCCGCGTCGCCTCCACCGCCGCCACCAGCACGGAGAAAGTCGCCTTCGCCTTGGCCAAGGAAGCCGGCATTCTCAAAAAACACAACTTGGAATCTGGAAGTCATTCTGATCACCGGCGGCCCGGTGGCGATGCAGGCCTTGCTGGCGAAAAGCCTCGACATCATTACTACCAGCGCCACGGTGTTTCTCCACGGCTTCGTCGAAGGCGCCGACGTGAAGATCGTCGGCGGCGTCAACAACCGCTTTCCTTACACTTTCTTTACGCGACCTAACATTACGACTCCGGCACAGCTCAAAGGCAAAGTCATCGGCATCACGCGTTACGGCAGCACCGATGAGCTGGCGACCAGGATGGCGCTGGAACAGTTCGGCTTGAATGCAAAGAACGACGTCAAATTCATCCAAGGCGGCGGCTCGGCGGGACGAATCAACGCGCTCCAGGCCGGCAGTATCGACGGGACATCGTTGATCTCCGGGGTCAGCCATGTGGCGAGGAAGGCCGGCATGAATCCCATGCTCGACTTCGCCGAGAAAGAGATCGACTATCAAATGACCGGCGTCGTCGCCCGCGGCGATTACTTGAAGAGTAATCCCGATGCGCTTCGGCGCTTCCTGCGCGCCTACGTCGAATCGATCCGCTACTATAAGAACAATCGCACCGACGCGATCAAGGAAACCATGAAAGCGATCCGCACCGACGACCGCCAACTCGCCGAGGCGGACTACAACTTCCGCGCCCGCGCCTTCCCCGACGACGGCAAACCGACGTCTGAAGGGAATCCAGCTGGCAATCGACGAACTGGCCAAAGAAAATCCCAAAGCCAAGAACGTCACGCCGCAACAGGTGATCGATCTGAGTTTCTTGCCGTAAGTTCGCATGAACCGATTAGTTGTGATGCACTCAGTGGTTGCACCGTTCGTCCTGAGCTTGTCGAAGGACTCCGATACAGTTTTCATCGAGACGCGAATTTGAAAAGGATAAAATCATGAGCAATCCAACCATCGGTTTCATCGGTCTCGGCATCATGGGCAAACCCATGGCGCGCCATCTGTTCAAAGCGGGTTATCCGCTGGTGATTCACAACCGCAGCCGCGCGGCGGTGGATGAACTGAGCCAAAGAAGGCGCACAACCAGCGGCGAATTCGCAAGAAGTCGCCCAGCACAGCGAGGTCATCATCACCATGCTGCCCGACTCGCCGGATGTCGAACTGGTCTACGCCGGCGAGCGCGGCATCTTCGCCGGTGTGAAATCCGGCACGCTGTTAATCGACATGTCGAGCATTTCGCCGGTCGTCGCCCGCAAGCTCGCAGCTGAAGCGGAAAAACGCGGCTGCGACATGCTCGACGCACCGGTGAGCGGCGGCGAAGCCGGCGCGATCAACGCAGCGTTATCGATCATGATCGGCGGCAAGAACAGTGCCGTCGAGCGCGCCATGCCGATCTTCGAAAAGCTCGGCAAGAACATCGTCCACGTCGGCGATGCCGGCGCTGGGCAGGTAACCAAAGCGGCGAACCAAATGGTCGTTGGCACGACCATCGCCATCGTCAGCGAAGCGCTCGTGCTTGCGGCGAAGGCCGGCGTCGATCCGGCGAAAGTAAGACAAGCGCTGCTCGGCGGCTTCGCCCAATCGAAAGTCCTCGAAGCCCATGGGCAGAAAATGCTGGATCGCAACTTCAAACCCGGCTTCCGCATCCGCCTGCACGAGAAAGACATGAAGATCGCCCTGGCGACCGGCTCAGAATACGGCGTACCGCTCATGGTCACCGGCGTCGTCGGCCAAATGATGACCGCCATGAAAGGCATGGGCAACGGTGACTTGGATCACGCCGGCGCTGGTAAAGTTCGTCGAGGAGTTAGCAAAGATCGAGTTAGTTCAGAAACCCTGACCTCTCAGTGATTCCGCTGAGCGAACTGGGTGCCTTATCTGCTGCATTCGTTCAAACGACAATTCCGCGAACAGTGGAAGTTCTCTTCGACCGAAGACCTGTTCCGCGAATTTCGCATTTTTATCGCCTGCGAAGCTGGCGAGAACCTACCGGTCATCGTCGACTGCATCGGTGAAGACAATCTGGTGATCGGCTCGGACTACGGCCACAACGATCCCTTTGAACAGCGCAACCTGTTACCGACGCTAAAATCGCTCACCAGTATACCAAGCCGCGTCGTCGACAAAATGGTGCGCGATAATCCCTGCGAGCTCTATAGTCTGTGAGCTGATTGGGGGGGCGCTGACCATGGCGGCAAATTGGCCGATCGCCAACTAACGCAATTGGCTTGGCGTCCATAGGTTGAACTTACCGTCCCTACTCAACGATCTCGTTTCTGTGCGAATTCAAACTCTACTCCGTTATCCGTCCTCCGACAATTTGCCCGCCTGTTCGCCCTTCTTCGTTAGTCTTGCGCGGTCGGCGGCTCATGACCTGGCCGGCGCAGCCTGAGATTTTCACTTGTGAAATTTACTGCGAATCGCAGAGATAAAGCGGAACGCTTTTCGGCCAGCGTGCGCAATATTGTTCGCTGAAAGCGGCAAACAAGTCCTTACAAGTCCGGCTGGGGGATTGAAAATTACCGGACTTCATTTCGCAACTAGTGATAATTGAAGCTGAATTGGTTCACTTTGCCGGCCTTGTCAGTGGCGGAGAAAAGACTTCACTTGTGGCCGCAGCCTTGCGTTAAGAATTGCCAGCATTTTAGCATGGAGGGAACTCATGAAAAAAATCATTGTCCTGCTTATCATGTTGCTCTGCGCCACGGTCATGCCAACAGCGCCGTCACATGGCAACGAATTCAAAGAACGGGAGGTCAAAATCGCCCAGTACAAGAAATGGCTCGATACGCTCGGCCCTCGAGGTTCACAGTATTGGCTGCGGCTCGATTCCACACGCCGTCCCCATCGTTTGTACTTGGGCGAGGCTTTTCGCCGTGCCGATGCGCAAAGCCAAGAGCAATTCATCGACAAGTACTCCAATTACCTCGCCGGCCATCCAGAAAAATTCATGCTGATCGATCTCTTCGACGCCGACACCAGTAAACTCGTCGGCGAATACGGCTTTGGCGGTTTCAAGATGTATATCCAGGCATCGCCTGACTCTGACAGTGTAAAAATAGACGCCACCGATACGCCAATGAAGGCGGGCGGTGGCAACGGTATGGTTGTAACTCGGCATCAAGATGCCGCTGGGCATGTCGCGAGTTCGAATAAGTGATTGCAGATCTTAAAAGTTCATGTTGGCCAGGGATGATAGAAAACGCCAGCGCGATTGTTCATCCGCAGTCTTCCGCCTTAACTTAGTTATTACGGTTTCCAGCCGATCTTGTTGAGTTGCGCATCGGCCTCCGACGCGAAGCTGAAGTCGTAACCCTTGGCGTTCGGTAAGGTTTCGTTGCCGTTGATCACCTGGCGGATGATGGCGAGATCGTTGCGCTGGGTCTCGTCGTCGACCATGCCGCTGCGCGTGAAGGTCGGTATGATGTCATCGTAGACGCGGTTGGCCTGCTGGCGCGAGACGTTGGCGAATTTCACCATTGCCGAGATCGTGCCTTCTTTGTCCTGGCGGATATAGCGCAACGCCTTGATCGTCGCGCGCATAAAGCCGCCGACCATTTTGGGATTCTCCTTGATCAGCTTGTCGGTGGTCGCCAGCGTGCCCCAGGAGTTTTTCACCTCGTTGCCCATGAAAAACATTTCGCGCATGCCTTTATCCAGCGCGACGTAGCGTTGTTCAACGCTGAGAATCGCGGCGTCGAAGCCGCCGCCCAACAGCGCCGCGAGCTGATTGCCCTGTCCGACATCCAAGTAAGTCACATCTTTATTGCCGTCGAGGCCATGCTTGGTGAGCACTTGGCGCGCCATAAAAGTTGCGATGGCGGCGACCCCGGTGGTGGCGATTCGTTTACCTTTTAGATCTTTCGGGCTGGTAATTTCCGGCTTGGTGACGAACCACTGGAGTACTCTATCGTTGGTTGCGAGCACGACTTTCAGCGGCGTATTGCCGCGCGCGACGCTGACCAATGCGCTGCTGCCGGCGCCGGTGAAATGAATATCGCCGCCGAGCATCGCCTGGATGCTCGTGGTCGGCGCGACAAAGATGACCCTCTGATCGATCCCTTCCTCTTTCATGTAGCCCTTCTGTTGGGCGATCGGATAGATGACCATCTGAAAGCTGCGCGCGGGAATCGCCATGTTGACGATCTGGAGTGGCTGCGCGCTGGCAACCTTGGTTGCGAACAGAATAGTGCCAAGCGCGACAAATAAAAAAGTTAGAGAAGTACGCGTCATGAGTTAGTTCCTCTCTATTATGCTGTTATAGTTGAAAGTTTTCGCATTACATTTGAGAAATCGCTCTCACCACGAAGGTCACGAAGGGTTCGGATCTTAAAATTCCGACCTTCGTGCTCTGCGTATTGCTATCCAAAAACTAACACCAACATGTTTGTCATAGCGTGCGGCTTTAAATTTTCGGGAGTCGAAGATTCTCGGATTCGGAAATTCCTCTCGCCAAGGCGCAAAGACGCCAAGTTCGGAAAGGAAAAAATAGGACTCTTACGATCGGTCTGCACCATTTTATTTTCCGACCTTTGCGAGCTTAGCGCCTTTGCGAGAGATATTCCGAGTTTCGGTTGCGGCTGTGCCGCATTCTGTCCTTCGTCGTGAGTACGATCCTTGCATCTTCAGTTGCGGCGCCACAAGAAATATTGAGAAAACCGAGAATGCCAATCTTGCCAGCATAGACCTAACTTGGACCACAGCCAGAGGGGCACTTGCCCTCATCCCACCCGTTTGTGGGCAGGATGAGGACTCGGTTTGCCTAAACAGATTTTATGGCGCGTTAATTCAGCGGGTAGAGTAGTTTGGGATTGTCGAAAAACATCTTGTTGGCGATCGACTGCGGCACATCATCGCGCGCGCGGATGGCCGCGACCAACTGGCGCTCTTCGGATGGATCTTGATGGCCATAGTCGGAACCGATGATCAGATGATCCTCGCCGGTAAATTCAGAAATGTATTTGATGTCTTCGTCCGCTTCGGCGGCGACGAAGATGCGGTATTCGCGGAACATGTCTTTGTCGGAGGCGAACTGCCATTTTTCCTTGAACAGTCTTTTCAGGATATGCATCATAAACGGCACCCAGCCGGCTGAGGCTTCGATGAAACCGAACTTCAGTTTGGGATACTGCTCGGGAATCTTGTTGGCGATCAGATCGCGGAACGCGAGGATCGGCTGAATCCGGCTATGGCCGAAGGTGTGATTGCGTTCGACATCGAATAATTTGATGAACAACGGGCAACCCGCGCCGGTGTGAATCAGAATCGGCAACTCGGTATCGTTGGCCGCCTGATAGATCGGATGGAAATAGGGATTATCCAAGGTGCGCTCGCCTTCGATGCCGCGGAAGAACACGCCCACCGCGCCGTTGTCTTTTGCCCATTTTATTTCTTTGACCGACTCTTCGGTGGAATGGAGCGGCGGCACGACGACCCAGCGCATGCGCCCGCCGGATTTGGCGCAGGCTTGCGCGATGAAGCGGTTGTAAGCGCGCGCCATGGCGACATCGAGGGCGGCATCGTCGGTGATGTAAATGAGAAACAGCGTCGGAAACACCACCTGCGTGTCGACGCCCAACTTATCCATGTCGCGCAGCCGGCCAGGAATGTCGGTCATCTCGCGGTAGGGCAGATGAATATCGCCGCGGGCCAATTCGAATTTCGATGCCGATGGCGTGATCAGGCGAAAGCTGCCCTTGCCGTTGGGTTTGGGAAAAATGTTGCCGTCGATCAGCCAGAACGCATTGCGCGCGCCGTAGAGCGTATCTTCCGGACCCTTGAGCATGACGGGACGGCGCGCGTACATGTCTTTGTCGAACATCGCCCACATCGCCTCGCCTTCGGAAATATGGGTATCCGAATCGATTATGCCTGCCATAAAAATCCTCCTTATAGTTTGACGCGTTCGAAATGAAATTTAACCCCTCTGCACGACCAAAAAACTGGAGTGTTGGGGCCGATCCCGGCGTTCGCGCTGATTGACGATCACGAGGCACGAGCACAATGATGGAATCACCACACCCAGTACTCCAATACTCCATTACTCCAATCTTTGTCTACGGTTTCCACCCCGCTTTGGTCAACTGCCGGTCGGCGTCCAGGGCGAAGCTGAAATCGAACGCCCGCGCCGGCGCCAGGGATTCTTTGGAATCGAGCACCTGGCGAATCACCGCGAGATCGTTCTTCTGCGTCTCTTCATCGACGGCGCCGTTGGCGGTAAAGGTGCCGATCAGGTCGTCATACAGCCGCGTCACAGTCGCTTGGGGCAAGCCGGAAAACTTGGTAAACGCGGCGATGGTGCCGTCGCGATCCCGTTTGATCAGCCGCAAGGCTTTCAACGTCGCGCGCGTGAACCCGGCCATGACCTTGGGCTGCTCCTTCATGAATTTCTCCGAAGCCGCGGTGGTACCCCAGGAATTTTTCACCTCGTTGCCGAGGTACATGAGTTCCTTCATGCCGTTATCGACCCCCGCATAGCGCTGCTCGACACTGACGATCGCCGCATCCACAGCGCCCGACATCAGCGCCACCGCTTGATTACCCACGCCCGGATCGACAAAGAACACATCCTTGCTGCCGTCGAGGCCATACTTGGGCAGGAGATTTTTAAACATGAAGGTCGAGATCGAAGCGACGCCCGTGGTGGCGATCTTCTTGCCTTTGAGCTCCTTGATGCTGGTAATGTTGGGCCGGCTGAGTATCCATTGATGCACGCGGTCGTTGACCGCGAGCACTACTTTAACGGGAATGTTGCCGCGCGCGATGGCGACCAACGCGCTGCCGCCGGCACCCGTCAGCTGAATACTATCGGCGACCAGAGCCTGAATGCTCGGCGTCGGTTCCATGAAGGTGATCTTCAAGTCGATCCCTTCTTCCTTCATGTAGCCGCGCTCCTGCGCCAACGGGAAAATAATCTGTTGAAAACTCTTGGCCGGCAGCGCGATGGTGACTTCCGCGGCGCTAACCGAGTGCACCATTGGCGTCATCGAGCTACAAAGCATGCTAACCCACACGGTTACCCACGCGACCGTCGGTGAAACACGTAAGCGTGTCTTTTCGCTAACGAACATGAGAATAAGCTCCTTCCCCAACTGTTCCATGGCAATCGCAAAAACAACACTTCGAGGGCAAAATTACTCCGGTGACGGATCTTCGACGGTTCAGACAACCTTGAACCTTGAACTCCCTAGTCCCAGGCTATACTTTCACCGCCCCAGGTATCGCCCACTCCGACGCGATCTGCCGCGCGTTGGCCGCCTGGTCCGTCGACACTTGGGCGACCAGCTTGCCCATGTGCAGCATATCGATCTGCAGCGACTCGTTCATGTAGCCGAGATAATCGTCAAACGTCCGCTCGGCGAGGGAACGGTAGTGAGCGAATTTGTCGATCAATAGCTGCACGACTTTCTCGCGATTGGCCTTGGCGTGAAGAATCCCTTCGCGGTGCGCCGTTAAAAATAGTCTGAAATCCTTCTCCCGCTCGCCGAGCAGCTTCTGCGTCGTCTCAATGGTGATCGGCAATGGATCGTCGACCAGATCGTTCCAGTCGAGCATGCGGTGAAAACCTTTGTCTTCGGCGACGAAACCATAGGGCCGCGGCACGATCGCCGCCGCGGCTTTTTTGTCGAGCAAGCTGTGAAACGCTTCTTGGTCGCTGCCGACCAGCTTGATTTGGAAATCATGACTCGCATCGATGCCGCCGAGCTGCTGGAACTGCCAGCCCAGCGGCACGCCGCGCGCCGGTCCGTCGCGGCAGACGACGGTTTGGCCTTTGAGATCTTTAATCTCTTTGATCGCCCCGTCGGCAACCAACAGATACGGGCAGCTGTTCATGGCGCAGCCGATCACCCGGGTAGTCTTGGTATCGAGGAAATGTTGCAGCGAGGCGCGGCCGACGACGAACGACAGCTGCGCTTCGCC
Organism: uncultured delta proteobacterium; assembly: GCA_963847445.1. Classification (GTDB taxonomy): domain Bacteria; phylum Desulfobacterota; class Binatia; order UBA9968; family UBA9968; genus DP-20. Next base: position 128,076 of record CAWJZV010000009.1, read on the forward strand.
ATTCTCCAATCTCCGGTAGCGCTCCTCGGTTCCCTGCACGTGATTCCAGGAAATTTCCAGTCCATGTTTTTCGTAGATGCCATCGGCGATCGACAGATAGCCGGTGACATCGCGGGCGAACTTGCCGTCGATGCCTTCGAGATGTCCGTACATACAGCTGAGTTTGGTCAGAGCCATTGGCGTTTCTCCTTCGTAGCTTCCTCTATATTACGGTTGGCGCCGCCAGACAAACTTGGCCTGGGCTGGTGGTGCGGTTTGGCCAGGACCCTCGTCGTTCGGCATGACCGCCCCCTACCCGTCATTTCGAGCGAAGCGATAAATCTTTCCCGCGCCGCAGCAACACTGGGCCGTTACTCGGCCTTGACAGCGCTCCAATAACCGGACTAGATTCTTGCATTCGGTCACAGTAACACCAACCTACTAAGGAGGGTCCCATGAAAGTCTTAGATGTTTTGGAAATGTCGAAGGGCCGCAAGAAAGGCCAGCGCCGCATCGATATTTTCCGCCGCGAGAATCTGGAAACCTGGATTCTCTGCTTCCCCCCCGGCGACGTGCAAGTCATGCATAACCATCCGTCGGACCGGAGCTACTATGTCTTGACCGGCAAAGGCATCATCAAAGGGCGTAACGAAACCCACGAGGTCTCCCAGGGGCAGATCATCAGCATCCCGGCCCATGAGTTCTACGAAGGCTCGAATCCCAATGACGAGCCAATGATCTTATTAGGCAATAGCCACAAAGCGACGGCGGAAGATGTCGCCAAAGCCGGCGGACAAAGAAACGAGATCGACGCCAAGACCGGCAAGCGGGTGGTCTTCCAACATGGCGGCGGCCAAGACATGGGCGTGCTCGCCGACTGGAACTGAATTTAACTCATCCGCCAAGACAAAGCCCGGTCGAGTGCCAACTCGCCGGGCTTTGTTTTAGCCGTGAACATCCTCGACTACCAACAGATGAAATCCGAAGCACGAATATCGAATGCGGCCCCGCGGACCGAAACAAACGCAGTCAAACAAAACTCAAACTCGGAAAATCCAAAACAAGGAATCCGAATTAGGTTTGTTTGGAACATTGCATTGTTTTTGGTCATTTGAATTTGTTTCGGGATTTCGATGCTTCGGATTTCGGATTTTAATCTTTTTCATCCCCCTCAGCCCCGCCTCTTCGTCCATAAGCACCTTGCAGCGTACGTGTCTTGACGAAGCCCATCATCTGCTCGTCGCTGCGAAATTTCGCCATATCGTAGCTCTCGTAGTGCAGCATCTCATTCAGCTGCCGGCGCGGCGGCGCGGCGACTTGAGATTTAGCGAAACCGATCGGGACCAAATGATAAATCCGCAGCGGCTCGGGAATCTTGAGCAGCGCCTTGATCATCGTCTCCATATACGGCGAGTTGGCGTCGCTGACATACTGCGACGCCAGGCCGAGCGACACCGCCGCCAGGTGAATCAATAGCGTTGCGTTGGCCAGGCCGGTGATGAAGTGCGACTCGGCCTTCTCCAGTTTGGTGCGGATCGGATAGGCTTCTTTGACTCGCGGATCGCCGAGAATAATGATGTGCACCGGCGCGTGGCGAAAGCCGTCGCCGGTCATCTTCGCCGTGCCGCGCACCGCCATGTCCATCTCGCGCTTCTGTTCCATCTGCTTAAGATAGTAATCGGCGATCTTATGCCGCGTCGCGCGCTCGCGCACGATCACGAACTCCCAAGGCTGCCCGTTGCCGCCCGACGGAGCCCAGCGGGCACAGTTAAGAATCGTCCGAATCGTCTCGTCGGACACGTCGCGATTTTCATCGTAACCGCGAATACTGCGGCGCTGCTCGACCAATGTCTGTAGCTTATCGATTTTCATTCGCGTCCTCCAACTGCATACTCTCGGATTCGGATATCTTTCGCGCGAAGGCGCAAAGACGCCAAGCTCGGAATCGTTGTCCTTTTGATCACAGGGAGAAATCTTTTTTATATCCCTCGCATTCGCTTGGGATGACAAACCGAGACCCGTCACCTTTGCGCCTTGGTGCCTTTGCGAGAGATATGCCGATTCCGAATCCTTCTTGGTTGCAGCTTTCCCGCGCTACGTCTCCGTGTCGCATGCCCGTTCACAGTAAACGTGGACGAGTCTCAATTTCAAGTTGCTATAGGAGCTCTCGTTCGACGTGTCCTAACCCCTCGCGCATTGAGGGGAAATCACGGTATTATGGTAGACGAAACTCATTTGGAGGATACTGATGCCGCGTATTAGCGAGTTCTTCGGTATTGTGATCTACATGTACTACAATGACCATAATCCAGGCCATTTCCATGCGGAGTATGCCGAGAGCGAAGCATCCTTCACGATAAATACCTTGGAAGTGTTAGAAGGGGAAATGCCGCGCCGCCCGCGCGCCCTTGTCATCGAATGGGCCTCACTCCACCGAGAGGAGATTCGCGCCAATTGGGAGCGTGCAAGACAAGGTCTTCCGCTCCATATCATTGAACCGTTAGAATGACTGAAAGGAGTTACGCCATGCCTCGTCCAGTACGTATCCGTGCCGTCGAGCCCTTGAAGGATTTCCAGGTCCGCTTAGAGTTTACCGATGGTACGACGAAAGAAATTGATCTTCAGCGTTATCTGCACGGGCCGATCTTTGAGCCGATACGGACCGATCCGCAAATGTTTCGTTCGGTTAAAGTTGATCCCCGCATGGGCACGCTTGCATGGGATAATGGCGCCGATATCGATCCAGATGTGTTGTACAAAGATTTGACACCAGCGTGGATGGAATCGGATCCGGACGAAGGGGGTGGCAGACTTCCGCGCGCAAGTTAACCAGGTTTGCTTTACCTCACCGCCGACATCCCTCACCTTCGCGCCTCACGCGCATTTTAGTGCTTTAGACCCTTCCTTGACGCCGGGCATGCACCTGGCTTAGAAGTCAGCTCAGCCGCAGAGAGGGATTCGGACATTGCACCACACGCTTTTCCCCAGACTTCGCTGGGGAAAAGAGGTTCGCCTGTCGGCGAACAGCCGCAATCGAAACTCGGAATATCTCTCGCAAAGGCGCTAAGCTCGCAAAGGTGACGGGCGATGCCCGTCATCCCGAGGGAACACGAGGGATCTAAGATAGATTTCTCCCAAGGGTCGAAATGACAACAATTCCGAACTTGGCGTCTTTGCGCCTTGGCGAGAGGAATTTCCGAATCCGAGAATCTTCGACTCCCGGAATATTAAAGCCGCACGCTATGACAAACATGTTGGTGTTAGTTTTTGGATAGCAATACGCAGAGACGCTGAGGGCGCAGAGTACCAAAAGTTAGAAATCCGATTGTCGAACTATTACTCTGCTAACTTTGCGTCTCGACGGTGAATCATCTTTCGCATTAAAGCCGTAGCTTTTATGGCAACGACCAGCAAGAAGACGCCGAAGAAATCGCCGCCGAAGCCGCGCGCGACTTCTGCCGCGGCGTCCATTGCCAAGCTGAAAAAAACCATCGCCGCGCAGGCGCGGGAGATTCGCCAGGGCGCGGAACAGCAGGCGGCGACGAGCGCGATCCTGCGCATGATCGCCGGTTCGCCAACGGACCTCCAGCCGGTGCTGGACACCATGGCGGAATATGCCGCTCGACTTTGTGGCGCCGACGATGCTGTGATCCGGCGGGTCGAAGGGAACGCCATACGCCCTGTTGCACATTTTGGCTCTATTCGTATGGCGGAGGGGCTGGGGGTGCTTACTCCCATTCAGCGTGGCGGGTTCATGGGCCGAGCGGTGGAAGAAGGCAGGACGCTTCATGTTCACGACCTCAGGGCCGCAGAGGCCGAATTTCCCGGTGCCAGGGATCGAGGGATAGCTGTTGGGGTTCGCACAGCGCTGGCGGTGCCGCTACTGCGGGATGGCAAGCCAATCGGGATAATCCACATTCGCCGGCTGAAAGTCCAGCCTTTTACCGAACAGCAGATCAAACTGGTCGAAACCTTCGCCGATCAGGCGGTCATCGCCATCGAGAACGTGCGGTTGTTCCAAGAGCTCAACCGAATCACTGGAGCAGCAGACGGCGACGAGCGAGATCTTGGGCGTCATCGCCAGCTCGCCGACGGATATTCAGCCAGTGCTCGATGCCGTTGCAGCGAGCGCGGCGCGGTTGTGCGATGCCAAAGACGCTGTAATCTTTCGCCTCGATGACAACCATCTTCACCGGGTAGCGATTTGTGGAGAGATTCCGATGAGAGAGTCGCCGCTGCGGCTCACTAGGGGCTCAGTCACTGGTCGCGCCGTGGTCGACCGGCGGGCGGTTCATATCCACGACGCCGATGCCGAATCCGCAGCCGACTACCCAGATATCGATAGGACGGGAAATTTAGGCGGAAGTCGTTCCAGGACCAGGCTGGCCGTACCGCTACTGCGCGAGGGTGTTGCGCTTGGGGCGATCATCGTTCGACGTATGGAGGTTCGTCCGTTCACCGACAAGCAGATCAAACTGCTTGAAACCTTCGCCGACCAGGCCGTGATCGCCATCGAGAACGTGCGCTTGTTCAAGGAACTCGGCGAGCGCAACGCGGAATTGCGCGAGGCGCTGGAGCATCAGACGGCGACGGCCGAGGTGCTCGGCATCATCAGCCGCTCGCCGACGGACGTGCAGCCGGTGCTCGACGCCATCGTCGAGAGCGCCGCGCGGGTTTGTGGGATCGATGACGTGGTGCTGCGCTCGTCGATGGGAAATCTGCTTCGACGCGGCGCTCACTTTGGTCCGATACCCATTGGCCGCGTCGAGATCAGTATCGACTGTAGCCACGCTAGTCGCTGGATGCGCGAGCCACGGTCGACCGCTCCACATTCACGTCGAGACTCGCGCGCAGCGAAACGAAGTTTCCGAGCCAATAGTTCCGGCGTCGACTGCCAGCAGCGAATGGCGCACCATCTTGGCGCTGCCGCTTCGCCAGAGGGAGAACTGCGATCGGGACGTCTGAATGCACGTCGCACCGAGGTGCGCCCTTCACCGCCGGGCAGATCAAGCTGCTTGAAACCTTCGCCGACCAGGCCGTCATCGCCATCGAGAACGTGCGCTTGTTCAAGGAACTCGGCGAGCGCAACGCGGAATTGCGCGAGGCGCTGGAGCATCAGACGGCGACGGCCGAGGTGCTCGGCATCATCAGCCGCTCGCCGACCGACGTGCAGCCGGTGCTCGACGCCATCGTCGAGAGCGCCGCGCGGGTTTGTGGGATCGATGACGTGGTGCTGCGACTCCGCGAGGGGAACAGTTATGGTTTCGCGGGCTCATTTTGGTCCCATACCCATCGGCCGCGTCGAGATCAGTATTGATGAGCCACAGTATCGCTGGATGCGCGAGCATGGCACGCTCCACATTCCCGACGTCCGCGCGCAGAACGATTTCCCAATGTTGGGTTCCGTCAGCGGCTGGCGCACCTTCTTGGCCGTTCCCCTTCGTCAGCAGGGGGAACTCATTGGAACACTGAACGCACGTCGCACCGAGGTGCGCCCCTTCACCCCGGCGCAGATCAAGCTGCTCGAAACCTTCGCCGACCAAGCCGTGATCGCCATCGAGAACGTGCGGCTGTTCCAAGAACTCAACGCGAGGCACTGGAGCAGCAGACGGCGACGAGTGAAATCTTGGGCGTCATCGCCAGCTCGCCGACGGATATTCAGCCGGTGCTGGATGTCGTCGCGGAGAATGCCGCGCGGCTGTGCGAGCGCAACGATGCGCTGATTCTATCGCGTCGAGGGCGACATGCTGCGACTAGTGGCGTCACTACGGGCCGTTGCCAGGCTGCGGTCGGCGAACGCGACCTCTCGACCGCGGCTCGGTCGCCGGCCGAGCTGTCATTGACCGGCAAACGATCCACGTTCACGACTTGACGGCAGATGCTGAGACGGATTTCCCGGAGGCTAGGTCGCGCAGCGAGCGTATGGGCGTTCGCACGTGCTCGCCACGCCGTTGCTGCGCGAGGGAGTTGCGATCGGGGTGATTCATGATTCGCCGCACGGAGGTCCGTCCATTCACCGACAAGCAGATCGCGCTGCTCAAAACCTTCGCCGACCAAGCCGTGATCGCCATCGAGAACGTGCGGCTGTTCCAAGAACTCAAGGAATCACTGGAGCAGCAAACGGCGACGAGTGAAATCTTGGGCGTCATCGCCAGCTCGCCGACGGACATCCAGCCGGTGCTGGATGCGGTCGCCGAGAATGCGCGCGGCGTTTGCGGCGCCAATGACGCGCGTCATTCGCGCTAGTCGAGGGCGACATGTTACGGGCAGCGGCTCATTATGGTACCGCTGCCGGACGTTGCAGCGGACGCTCGGCCGATCAACCGTGCACTCACCTGCTGGTCGAGCGGTAGTTGACCGCGCGGACGATCCACATTCCGATGACTTGCGATCAGCAGCCAGAGACTGACTTCCCGACGCGTTCGCGAGTAAGTCTGCGACAGGTATCGGAACTGCGCTGGCCGTTCCGCTTGCTGCGAGAGGGAACGTCGCCATCGGCGCGATTCATATTCGCCGCATGGAGGTCCGCCCGTTCACCGACAAGCAGATCAAGCTGCTCGAGACCTTTGCCGACCAAGCGGTGATCGCCATCGAGAACGTGCGGCTTGTTTAAAGAATTGGATGAGCGAACCAACGAATTGACACGCTCGGTCGGCGAGCTCAAAGCCCTCGGCGAAGTCAGTCAAGCGGTCAGCTCGACTCTCGATCTCGAAACCGTGCTGACGCGCATCGTTTCCCACGCGGTCCAGTTGAGCGGCACCGACGGCGGGGCGATTTACGAATACGACGAGGCCTCCGAAGAGTTTCACCTGCGCGCCACCGATCATATGGAAGAGGAACTGATCACTGCCCTGCGCAACAATCCACCTCGGCTGGGAGACGGCGTGGTCGGCCGGGCGGCGGCCAGCCGTGAACCGGTCGTGGTCCCCAATATCTTAGAGGAGCGCGCCTACGCGCCGCGCATGCGCCAGATGCTCGAACGCTTCGGTTTCCGTGCCAGCCTGGCGGTTCCCTTGCTACGCGAAGACCGCATCATCGGCGGCTTGGTGGTGCGGCGAAAATCCACCGGCGAGTTTCGCCCCGAAGTCATCGAGCTGTTGAAAACCTTCGCCACCCAGTCGGTCTTAGCGATCCAAAACGCCCGGCTGTTCCGCGAGATCGAGGAAAAGAGCCAGCAGATCGAAGCCGCCAACCGGCACAAGTCGGAGTTCCTCGCCAACATGTCCCACGAGCTGCGCACGCCGCTCAACGCCATCATCGGCTTCTCCGAAGTCTTACAGGAAAGACTGTTCGGCGAGTTGAACGAAAAACAAGCCGAGTACACCGACGACATCCTCACCTCCGGCCGCCATCTACTGTCTCTCATCAACGAGATCCTCGATCTGTCCAAGGTCGAAGCCGGGCGCATGGAGCTGGAGACTGGCTACGTTCGATCTTCCTTTGGCCATCGACAACGCGCGCACCTTCGTGCGCGAGCGCGCCACCAATCATGGGATCACGCTCGAGGTAAAAGTCGACGAGCGTCTGGGCGACATCGTCGGCGACGAGCGGAAGATCAAGCAGATACTGCTCAATCTGCTTATCCAACGCGGTCAAGTTCACCCCGGAGGGCGGACGGATCACGATCAACGCCAGACCGACCAACGGCTCAGTGGAAATCTCCGTCACCGACACCGGCATCGGCATCGCCGAAGAGGACCAGCCAAAGATCTTCGAGGAGTTTCGCCAGGTGGGCAGTGACAACGCGAAAAAGATCGAAGGAACCGGACTGGGATTAACCTGGCCAAGAAGTTCGTCGAGCTGCATGGCGGAAGGATCTGGGTGGAGAGCGAAGTGGGCAAAGGCTCGACCTTTGTCTTTACGCTGCCGATTGGTTAAGAATCATCTCCCGCAAAGGCGCAAAGACGCCAAGGTGGGAGAGATCAGTCATCGTCGGTCATGTTGTTTGTCTGAGTGTTGTTTAAACTTTGCGACTTGGCGTCTTGGCGAGAGATAATCCGAATCCGGATAAGAATATACTCTCGCAAAGGCGCAAAGACGCCAAGTTCGAACGTTGTCATTTCGAACGAAGAGAGAAATCCTTCTTAGATCCCTCGCATTCGCTCGGGATGACAGGCCTCTGGCCCGTCACTTGGGGTCTTAGCGCCTTGGCGGGAGTAAAGTTCTTGAAGTCGTTCTGTCGCACGTTTTAGAGGGTACAAACTTAGGAGGAAGTCGTTATGCCGATCATCACGATCTATCAAGGCGCGTCGGGCGAAGGTCAGGAATTGGCCGAAACCGTGGCACGGGCGCTTGACTACCGTTGTGTCGGGCGGGAGGTGCTCGTTGAGGCGAGCCGGCGCTATGGCATTGCCGAAGCAAAGCTCAACGAGATCGTCGAGAAAGGCCCTCACTGGTGGGAGCGTCTGCTGCAAGATCTGCGGCCCTACCGGATCGCGCTTCAAGCCACGTTGTGCGAACTGGCTCACGACGGCAAGGCGGTTTACCACGGCCACCTAGGTCATGAGCTTTTGTTCGGTATCGGCCATGTCCTTAAAGTTTTGCTTAGCGCGCCGATAGAATTTCGCGTTGAACAAGTCCGAGCACGACAAGGACTCACTGACGCGGCGGCGCGCAACTATATCGATGAGGTCGACAAGGCCCGCAGCCGCCGGCTCATGGAGATGTTCGGCGCCGATTGGCGCGATCCCAATCGTTATGACCTGGTCCTCAACATGAGCAAAATGAGCCGAGAAGGAGCGAAGCGTGTGATTATCGAGGCAGCAAAACTCGACGAGTATCAGCCCACTGCCGCATCAAATCAGGCTTTCAACGACCTTTCTCTTGGCTCCCGGGTCCAGGCAACGTTATTTGCGTCGCCTGACCTACAAGGATCGGCGCTCGAAGTCCGCGCCGAGGACGGCCATATTCACGTGAAGGGCAGAGTAGACCAAGGATTGGAAGACGAAGTCGTGAGGATCGTGAAAAGCGTGTCGGGTGTGAGCCAGATGACGGCTGATATCTATTCCGTTCCTCCGGAAGCTCTTCTAGGAGGCTAAGTTACGGGCAATTTGTCTGGCCGATTGCAAAGTTTAATGCTCCAAAAACCTTGCTTGACGCCGGGGATGTACCTGGCTTAGAAGACAGCTCAGCCCACTTGGTTTCCTAAATGACAACCCCCAGTAAAAAAGCGCCGAAAAAACCCAAGCCAAAGCCGCGCGCGGTGTCCTCGGCGGATGCTGTTGCGAAGCTGAAGGAGACTAACGCCACGCTCGGCCGGGAGAACAAAGAGCTGCGGCGCAAGTTGCAAGCGCGCGATCGCGATCTCGGCGAATCCTTAGAACAACAGACGGCAACCAGCGATATCCTGCGCGTCATCAGCAGTTCGCCGACGGATTTACAGCCGGTGTTTGAGACGATCCTCGCCAACGCCACACGCCTGTGCGGAACACAGAACGCCGCGTTATACAGATTCGATGGCGAATTTCTGCGCTTCGCCGCAGGACACAATCTCACGCCTGAGATTAGAGCGCGTCAGGAGAACAATCCGTTCAGGCCAGGGATGGAAACCGCAAGCCGACTCGCCGCACTGGAACGACGAACTATTCATGTGCCTGACGTTGCTGCCGCTGTTGATTTCGACGCTTATGAAACCGAAACGTATCGTCGCGAGGGCCGGCGAAGTACGTTGGCCGTGCCGTTACTTAAAGAAGACACGCTGCTCGGCGTGATGGTCACTTCTCACTACGACCAAGTGAGGCCGTTTACAGACAATCAAATCAGGTTGATTGAAACCTTCGCCGACCAGGCCGTGATCGCCATCGAGAACGTGCGGCTGTTCCAAGAGCTCACCGAGGCGTTGGAGCAGCAGACGGCGACGAGTGAAATCTTGGGTGTGATCGCCAGCTCGCCGACGGACATTCAGCCGGTGCTGGATACGGTGGCGGAAAACGCTGTGCGGCTGTGCGCCGCGGAAGATGCATCGATTCGACTCGTTGAGGGAAGCCTGCTCCGTTGGGTGCGCACTATGGAACGATTCCAATGACGGGGGCGGAACAAGATCGACCGATCAACCGGCTGTCGGTAATGGGGCGAGCTGTCGTTGACCGTCAACTTATCCACGTTGAAGATTTGCAGGCTGCGATGGCTGAAACAGAGTTCCGCGGCAACAGAATTGCAAGCCGAGCCATTCACACGATGCTAGCCACGCCGTTAATGCGTGAAGGTGTTGCGATCGGAGTCATCGGGCTCCGCCGTACAGAGATCCGACCTTTCAGCGAGAGCAGATCGCTGCTCAAAACATTTGCTGACCAAGCGGCCATCGCGATCGAAAACGTGCGGCTGTCAGAATGCAGTGAACGCAACCGAGCTGCGCAGAGCCCGGAGATCCGATCGCAGTTCGCCGACCGATTTCAGCCGGTATTGGACACGATTGCCGAAAGCGCGGCGCGATCTGTGCAGCGCGGATGACGCGATAATTTGGCGAGTCGAGCGACAACGTTCTTAGTGACTCGCTGCTCAGCTATCGGACCGATACTCACGGCGATGATCTGAGTGCGGGGACCATGTCATCGATCGCGGCACTCATACCGGGACGGGCGATGGTCGATGCGGCAAACCATTCACGTGCACTGATCTCGTGGCAGCCGCCAGTGAATTCCACGCGCCAGACCCGTGGAAGCGCGGATGGGCGTTCGGACAGCACTCGCGGCACCGTTGTTACGCGAAGGAAATGTCATCGGAGCGATTCACATCCGCCGCACGGAAGTCCGTCCGTTCACCGACAAGCAGATCACGCTGCTCGAAACCTTCGCCGACCAGGCGGTGATCGCCATCGAGAACGTGCGGCTGTTCAAGGAACTCGGCGAGCGCAACGCGGAATTGCGCGAGGCACTGGAGCATCAGACGGCAACGGCCGAGGTGCTCGGCATCATCAGCCGCTCGCCGACCGACGTGCAGCCGGTGCTCGACGCCATCGTCGAGAGCGCCGCGCGGGTTTGTGGGATCGATGACGTGGTGCTGCGACTCCACGAGGGAAACAGTCTGGTTTCGCGGGCTCATTTTGGTTCCATTCCGTACCCATTGGCCGTGCCGAGATCAGTATTGATGATCCACAATATCGCTGGATGCGCGAGCACGGCACGCTCCACGTTCCCGACGTCCGCGCGCAGAACGATTTCCAAGTCATAGGTTCGTCAGCGGCTGGCGCACCTTCTTGGCCGTTCCCCTTCGTCAGCAGGGGGAACTCATTGGTGGACTGACCGCGCGTCGCATCGAGGTCCGCCCCTTCACCCCGGCGCAGATCAAGCTGCTCGAAACCTTCGCCGACCAGGCGGTCATCGCCATCGAGAACGTGCGGCTGTTCCAAGAACTCACCGAGGCGTTGGAGCAGCAGACGGCGACGAGCGAGATTCTTGGGCGTCATCGCCAGCTCGCCGACGGATATTCAGCCGGTGCTGGATACGATTGCCGAGAGCGCCGCGCGGCTGTGCGACGCAGACGATGCTGCGATCCGTCGTGTCGACGGCGACGTGCTTCGACTGGTGGCGCACTATGGCGACGATTCCGAGTCGTGTCGCGAGTGTCGAGCGACCGCTCGACTCGCGGCTCGGTCGGCGGTCGGGCGGTCATCGATCGCCGAACGCATCCACATCCATGATCTTGATGCCGATCGCTGAGACCGAGTTTCCCGAGCGCAGGCGCGCATCGAGCAGCTGGGAGTCCGCACCGTGCTCGCCGCGCCGTTACTGCGCGAGGGCGTCGCCGATCGGCGCGATCACGATTCGGCGCGACGGAGGTCCGTCCTTTCACCGACAAGCAGATCGCGCTGCTTAAAACCTTCGCCGACCAGGCGGTGATCGCCATCGAGAACGTCCGCCTGTTCAAGGAACTCGGCGAGCGCAACGCGGAATTGCGCGAGGCGCTGGAGCATCAGACGGCGACGGCCGAGGTGCTCGGCATCATCAGCCGCTCGCCGACCGACGTGCAGCCGGTCCTCGACGCCATCGTCGAGAGCGCCGCGCGGGTTTGTGGGATCGATGACGTGGTGCTGCGACTCCGCGAGGGGAACAGCTATGGTTCCGCGGGCTCATTTCGGTCCCATACCCATTGGCCGCGTCGAGATCAGTATCGATGAGCCACAGTTTCGCTGGATGCGCGAGCACGGCACGCTCCACGTTCCCGACGTCCGCGCGCAGAACGATTTCCCAATGGTCGGGTTCCGCCGGCGACTGGCGCACCTTCTTAGTCGTTCCCCTTCGCCAGCAGGGGGAACTCATTGGAATACTGACCGCGCGTCGCATCGAGGTGCGCCCCTTCACCCCGGCGCAGATCAAGCTGCTTGAAACCTTCGCCGACCAGGCCGTGATCGCCATCGAGAACGTGCGGCTGTTCCAAGAACTCAACGAAGCGTTGGAGCAGCAGACGGCGACGAGCGAGATTTTGGGCGTCATCGCCAGTTCGCCGACGGATATTCAGCCGGTGTTGGATACGATCGCGGAGAGCGCTGCGCGGGTGTGCAACGCAAATGACGCTTCGATCCGCCTTGCGGAAGGAAACATGCTGCGCCTGGCAGCGCACCACGGCTCGATTCCGATGTTTGCGGTGTCGGAACTACCGATTGACCGAGATTCGGTGGCCGGGCGGGTCGTTGTCGATCGCCAACTCATCCACATCGATGACTTGCTCTCGGTCGCACCGACAGAGTTTCCCCGGACACAGGCCAGCACCGAGCAAGAAGGTAATCGAACCGTGCTGGTCGTCCCGCTGATGCGTGAGGACGTGCCGATTGGCACGATCATAATTCGCCGGACGGAGGTCCAGCCTTTTAGCGAGAAGCAGATAGGGTTGCTTCAAACGTTTGCTGATCAAGCGGTGATCGCCATCGAGAACGTGCGGCTGTTCAAGGAACTCAGGAGCGCAACGCGGAATTGCGCGAGGCGCTGGAGCATCAGACGGCGACGGCCGAGGTGCTCGGCATCATCAGCCGCTCGCCGACGGACGTGCAGCCGGTGCTCGACGCATCGTCGAGAGCGCCGCTCGGGTTTGCGGGATCGATGACGTAATCGCTGCGACTCCAGGATGACGTCTACGTGTGCGGGCTCATTTTGGTCCCGATACCCACTATCCGCGTCGAGATCAGTATCGATGAGCCACAGTTTCGCTGGATGCGCGAGCACGGCACGCTCCACATTCCCGACGTCCGCGCGCAGAACGATTTTCCAGATCGGTTCCGCAGTGACCGCCGGAGCCGACTTGGCCGATGTGTCATTGGAACTCTGGCACGTCGGCGAGGTGCATCTTCACCCCGGCGCAGATCAAACTGCTCGAAACCTTCGCCGATCAGGCGGTCATCGCCATCGAGAACGTGCGGCTGTTCAAGGAACTCGGCGAGCGCAACGCGGAATTGCGCGAGGCGCTGGAGCATCAGACGGCGACGGCCGAGGTGCTCGGCATCATCAGCCGCTCGCCGACCGACGTGCAGCCGGTCCTCGACGCCATCGTCGAGAGCGCCGCGCGGGTTTGTGGGATCGATGACGTGGTGCTGCGACTCGCGAGGAGAACACTATGGTTCCGCGGGCTCATTTTGGTCCCATACCCATTGGCCGCGTCGAGATCAGTATGGATGAGCCACAGTATCGCTGGATGCGCGAGCATGGCACGCTCCACATTCCCGACGTCCGCGCGCAGAACGATTTTCCAACGTTGGGTTCGTCGGCGGCTGTCGCACCTTCTTGGCCGTTCCCCTTCGTCAGCAGGGAGAACTCATTGGATGTACTGAACGCACGTCGCACCGAGGTGCGCCCCTTCACCCCGGCGCAGATCAAGCTGCTTGAAACCTTCGCCGATCAAGCCGTGATCGCCATCGAGAACGTGCGGCTGTTCCAAGAGCTCAAGGAGTCGCTGGAACAGCAAACCGCGACGAGTGAAATCTTGGGCGTCATCGCCAGCTCGCCGACGGATATCCAGCCGGTGCTGGATGTGGTTGCCGAAAACGCCGCGCGGCTGTGCGATGCAACCGACGCGGTGATTCATCGCATTGATGGCGACAAGCTCCGAACAGTGGCTAATTACGGGCCGTTGCCGGGACGGGGGGGTCGGGAATCACTGCCAATAGACCGTGACCATATACCCGGCCGAGCCATAATTGACCGGCGAACCCTTCACATTCATGACCTGGCAGCAGTGCCAGAGGGTGACCTTCCAGCGGGCTTCGCCAGAAGTGTCGGCGTTCGGACGGTGCTGGCCACGCCGTTGCTGCGCGAGGGAATTCCCATCGGGACGATTCATATCCGCCGCATGGAGGTCCGCCCGTTCACCGAGAAGCAGATCAAACTGCTTGAAACCTTTGCAGCCCAAGCCGTCATCGCCATCGAGAACGTCCGGCTGTTCCAAGAACTCAAGGAATCACTGGAGCAGCAAACTGCGACGAGTGAAATCTTGGGCGTGATCGCCAGCTCGCCGACGGATATCCAGCCGGTGTTGGATGTGGTGGCAGAGAATGCCGCGCGGCTGTGCGAGGCGACCGACGCGGTGATTCATCGCAGTTGATGGCGACAAGCTCCGACCAGTGGCGAATTACGGGTCGTTGCCGGGACGGCGGGGTAGCGGAATCTAATTCCAATAGACCGTGACCGTATACCCGGCCGAACCGTGATTGACCGGCGAACCCTTCACATTCATGACCTGGCAGCAGAGCCGGAAGACGACCTCCTAGCGCCACTTCGCTAGAAGTCTCGGGGTTCGAACGGTGCTGGCCACGCCATTACTGCGCGAGGGAATTCCCATCGGGACGATTCGTATCCGCCGCATGGAGGTCCGCCCGTTCACCGAGAAGCAGATCAAACTGCTCGAAACCTTTGCAGCCCAAGCCGTGATCGCCATCGAGAACGTGCGGCTGTTCCAAGAACTCGAAGCGCGCACGCGCGAGCTGGCGCAGTCGGTCGGGGAACTAAGAGCGTTGGGCGAGGTCAGCCAAACGGTCAGCTCGACTCTCGATCTTGCAGACGGTGCTCGAGCACGATCGTCGGCCATGCGGTGCAGCTCTCGGCAACCAGCGGCGTGAATTATTACGAGTACGACGAAGCCGACACAAGAGTTTCATCTAAGAGCGAGCCATCGTATGGAAGACGAAGTGGTCGAGGCGCTTCGAGCGACGCCGGTCCGGCCGGGGCAAGGCGCCACCGGACAAGCGGCGACGACTCGCGCGCCGGTGCAGGTGCCGAACATTTTGGAGCAGCGGGAATCTACTGCGCACGAGCGTGCGACCGATTGCTCACCCGGCTCGGTTATCGATCTGCTTTTGGCGGTTCCACTGCTTCGCGAAGGAAGGATCATGGGCGCGCTTAACGGTCTGGCGCAAAGAAGTGGGGAGTTTTTCACCGGAGGTCGTCAACCTGCTGCAAACCTTCGCCACGCAATCCGCTCTGGCGATTCACAACGCGCGGCTGTTCCGCGAGATCCAGGAAAAAGGACATCAACTGGAACTGGCGAGCAAGTACAAGTCGCAGTTCCTGGCGAGCATGAGCCATGAACTGAGAACGCCGATGAATGCCGTGTTGGGCTACACGCGCATGCTCTTGATGAACGTCTACGGCGAGCTGCCGGAGAAAGTCAGAGACGTGCATGGGCGCATCGACAAGAGCGGCCGCCATCTGCTCGGCTTGATCAACGACGTGCTCGACTTCTCCAAGATCGAGGCCGGCCAGTTGGCGTTGACGATCAATCCATACTCGATCAAAGATGTGATCCAGGCCGTGGTCACCGGCACGCAATCGCTGGCAACCGAGAAGAAGCTCGAATTAAGAATCACGGCGCCCGGCGATTTGCCGGCAGCGTCGGGAGACGAGCGGCGCATCGCGCAGGTGCTGTTAAACTTGGTCGGCAACGCGATCAAGTTCACCGACTCTGGCGAAGTGCGCATCGAAGCGGCGGCAACGGACGGCGCGTTGGAAGTTTCCGTCGCAGATACCGGACCGGGAATTTCGCCGGCGGATCAAGAACATATCTTCGAAGAGTTCCGCCAAGCCGAGGGCTCCGTCGCGCAAAGAAAAGGCGGCACCGGCCTCGGCCTGGCGATCGCAAAAAAGATCGTCGAGCTGCACGGCGGCAAGATTTGGGTCGAGAGCGAAGTCGGCAAAGGCAGCAAGTTTACCTTTACCCTGCCGTTCAAATAAGAAAAATCCGAATATCGAAATCCGAAATCCGAAACAAATTCAAAATGATCGAAAACAAATACAATGTTCCAAACAAAACTGATTCGGATTCCTCGTTTTGGATTTTCTGGGTTTGAAATTTACTTTGCCCCGGCGTTTCGTTTGCGGGAGTTTCGATATTCGGATTTCGGATTTGACATGCAGCGGCTAATCATGTGATGGGCCCGAGAACCCAGAGCGGTAGATGAGGACGACATGAGCAAGCGAATCTTGGCGATCGAAGATCACGAGGAAAACCGGCGGTTGTTGCGCGATCTGTTGACGAGTTTCGGCTATGAGTTGCTCGAAGCCGTCACAGGGGAAGAGGGCGTGACGGCGGCGGACACTGAGCGGCCCGACTTGATCCTGATGGACATCCAGCTGCCCGGCATCGACGGCTACGAGACCACGCGGCGGATCAAGGCCAATCCGGCGCTCAAGCACATCCCCATCATCGCGGTGACCTCCTACGCGCTCAGCGGCGACGACGCCAAAGCCTTCGCCGCCGGCTGCGATGCCTACGTGACGAAACCGTTCGATCCGGCGGATCTGTTGGAAAAAATTAAGGGTTACCTGGGGTGATTTTGGATTTTCGACGATTTTGGATTGGGGGAAAAGATTTTTCCCGCAAAGGCGCAAAGACGCCAAGGGTGAACATTGTCATTTCGAACGGAGAGAGAAATCTGTTCTTAGATCTCTCGCAGTTCGCTCGGGATGACAGGCTCTGGCCTGTCACTTAGCGCCTTTGCGCCTTTGCGGGAGATAATCCGAATCCGATGAGTTCTAACATGAACGCTCCCGCGAAAATACTTGTCGTCGACGACACCGAAATGAACCGGGACATGTTGTCTACGCTGGTCGAGGCAGACGGCCATAAAGCTCTCCTTGCGGAAAACGGCCGGATCGGTTTGGAGATGCTCAAGGCGGAACCGTTCGATCTCGTCCTGCTCGATGTCATGATGCCGGAGATGAACGGCTATCAAGTCCTTGAACAATTGAAGGCGGATGAGAGCCTGCGCGCCATTCCGGTGATCGTGCTCTCCGCCCTCGACGAGATCGGCAGCGTCGTGCGCTGCATCGAGCTCGGCGCGGAAGACTATTTGCCCAAGCCGTTCGATCCGGTTTTGCTGCGCGCCCGCATCGGCGCCTGCTTGGAAAAGAAACGGCTGCGCGACCAGGAAGTTCAGCTGCGCCGCGAGTTGGCGGAGTGGAACCAGACTCTCGAAGCGCGGGTCCTGGAACAAGTCCGGCAGTTGGAACGATTGGAACGTTTGAAACGATTTTTTTCTCCTCAACTGGCCGAACTAATCGTCAGCGGCGGCGCCGACGATCCGCTGAAAACCCACCGGCGGGAGATCACCGTGGTCTATTTGGACTTGCGCGGCTTCACCGCTTTCGCTGAAACCGCCGAGCCCGAAGAGGTCATGAACGTGCTGCGCGAATATCACGCCGCCATGGGACAACTGATCGGCGAACACGAAGGAACCCTGGAACACTTCGCCGGCGACGGCATGCTGATATTCTTCAATGATCCGACGCCGATTCCAAATCCCGCCGAGCAGGCCGTCCGCATGGCGCTGGCGATGCGCGAGCGCGTCAAGGAATTGACGGTCAAATGGCGCAAGCTCGGCTACGAGCTCGGTTTCGGCGTCGGCATCGCCCAGGGTTACGCCACCATCGGCGCCATCGGCTTCGAAGGCCGGTGGGAGTATGGCGCCATCGGCACTGTGCCCAACCTCGCGGCGCGGCTGTGCGGCGAGGCCAAGCCGGGAGAAATCCTCGTGCCCCAGCGCCTCCTCGGCACGGTTGAAGAACTGGTCGAGGCCGAGCCAGCCGGCGAATTATCTCTCAAGGGCTTTCATCGCCCCGTCGCCGCCTACAATATTGTGCGGCTCAAAGACTAGAACGGAGCAGATATTCGTTTCCCGGATTCGAGATTTTATCCCGCCAAGGCGCAAAGGCGCAAAGTGACAGGCCAGAGCCTGTCATCCCGAGCGAATGCGAGGGATCTAAGATAGGATTTCATCATTTGAATTTGTCTCGGATTTCGGAGTTCGAAATGACAATGTTCACCCTTGGCGTCTTTGCGCCTTGGCGGGAGATACTTCTTTTCCGTATCGATGAGCCATAGTTAACCGCAAAAATCTTTACGTAGAATTTTGCCGCCAGTATGTTAATATTGGCATCACACTTCGATGAGCGGAAAATCCATTCCAACCGAGTTGTCGCCGACCGCTTCCCTGGCCGGGCGGCTGTTCGGGTTCATTAACTTCAAGCGGCTAAAAGTTTGGCTCTGGTGGCTGGCGCTTTTGGCGATCGCCGCCGCGGCCATTTTCGTCGAGTTCCAGACCTCGCTGCTGCAATCCTGGTTTTTTACCAGCACCAACGAGCGGCTTTTTTATAGCCTCAAAGACGGGCCAAGCCGGGAAATCATTTTCCCGCGCGCCGCCGCGCCCTTTGACGAGCGGCGCGGCTATTCTAAATTGCCGCTGCTCCAGAGCCGGCTGCAATCCCAAGGTTATTTGATAAACCAACAGGTGCGCCAGTCCGAGACCATGCTGACGCTCTTGGAGCGCGGCATCTCGCCGCCCTATTGGGAACGGCCGGATGCCGGCTTGGAAATCATCGGCGCCGACGACGTGCCGCTGTTTCGTTACGCCCAGGGCGATTTTCTCTTCGCTAAGATCGACGACATCCCGCCGCTTTTGGTCAAGACGCTGTTGTTCCTGGAAAACCGCGATCTCGACCATCCGGCAACCTCCTGGCAGAATCCGGTCATCGAGTGGGACCGGACCCTCAAAGCAGCGGCCTATTATGTCGCGGCTAAACTGCAACTGCCGGTGCCGGTGCAAGGCGGCAGCACCTTGGCGGTGCAACTCGAGAAATTTCGCCATTCGCCCCATGGCCGCACTGACAACCCAGTGGAAAAATTGCGCCAGCTCATCGGCGCCAGCTTGAAAGCTTATCAAGAAGGGCCCAACACCCGCACCTGGCGCGAACGGATCATCGTCGATTACTTGAATACCGTGCCGCTGGCCGCGGCGCCCAGTTATGGCGAAATTCACGGTCTGGGCGAGGGCCTGTACGCGTGGTTTGGCATCCGCTTGAGCGATGCGGTCAAGGACTTGCACGCCGCCAAGCCGACGCCGGCGAAAGTGCGCGCCTTCAAACATGCCCTCGCCTTGCTGATTTCAGTGCGCGCGCCGACAGTCTACCTAGTCGACGAAAGGTCGTCCTTGGACGAGAAAGTCAGCCAGTTCACGCGCCTGATGGCGCGCGACGGCGTGATCGACGGGGATTTCGCCGCTCAACTGCAAGACACGCCGATAAAGTTTTCGCCCACCGCGCCGCTAACGCCGCAGCCATCTTCCGGTAAAAACAAGGCGGCCAATGCCATCCGCGTCAGCTTGTTGGAAGCGCTGGGCATGAACAACCTTTACGATTTGAATCGCTTGCACCTGCGCGCCGACAGCACCATCGATGTGCCGCTGCAAAAGCGCGTCACCGACTTCTTCGACCGTTTGAGCCGGCCCGAGGTGATCAAAGCCTATGGTCTCAACGGCGAGCGCATGCTCGAAGCCGACGACCCGGCGAAGCTGATCTATTCACTCCTGCTGGTCGAAGCGACGCCCAATGGCAACGTCGTGCGCGTGCAAGCGGACACCCTGGCCACGGCTCTGGATTTCAACAAAAGCGTCAAACTCGAACTCGGCAGCACAGCCAAGCTGCGCACGCTGACGCATTACTTGGAATTGATCGCCGAACTGCACAAAGAATTGTCGGGCCTGGATCCGAAGCAGCTGCACGAGCGCGGCACTGCCGCCCGCGATCCATTGACCAAATGGGCGGCGGAAACCTTGTGCAACGACAAGGCGCTGGAGCTCCAACCGTTTCTCGACATGGCCATGGAGCGGAAATACTCCGGCAGCCCCTATGAAGCGCTTTTTCACCGGCGGCGGAGTGCACCACTTTGAGAATTTCGACAAGCAGGAAAACGAACGGAAGTTCGAAGTGCGCGAGGCCCTGCGCCACTCCAACAACTTGACCTTCATTCGCCTCATGCGCGACCTGGTGAGCTACCATCGTGCCCGGCTCGCTTACAACGCCGGATGACGTGATCGACAACCCGGACAACCCGACGCGCCAACAGATGCTCAAAGAAATCGCCGACGAGGAATCCCGTGCCGCGCTGCGCCGCGCCTATCAGAACTACGCCAAGCAGATGCCGCGATGAGATCGTCAAGCGGCTGATCGGCAGCAAAGGCAGTGTCGAGCGGCGCTTGGCGGTGCTGTTTTTCGCCTGGCGGGTCGGCACTGACGAGGACGCCTTGACTGCTTGGCTGGAAAAGCATGAGGCCAAAACCAGCGCCGCCGAGGTTAGCAAATTGTTTCGCGCCTACCAGAATCCGCGCCTGACTTTAGCCGATCATGCCTATCTGCTTGGCATACACCCGCTCGATCTATGGTGCGCCGGCGAGTTTCGCCAGAACGCCAAGCTGTCGTGGAAAGTTCTCTATGCCAAGAGCGGCCCGGCCCGGCAGGTCGGCTCGGCTTGGCTGCTCAACTCGCGCAATCAACGCGCCCAAAACAATCGTCTGCGCATCCGCATCGAAAAAGATGCCTTCGCGCGCATGACGCCATACTGGCAGCGGCTCGGTTTCCCATTCAAAACCCTGGTGCCGAGCTATGCCACCGCCATCGGCGTTTCCACCGACCGGCCAACGGCATTGGCGGAATTGGCCGGCATTCTGGTCAACGACGGCGTGCGCCGCCCGACCACGACACTGACTAGAATTCATTTCGCCGGCGCAACTCCCTACGAGACTGTGCTCGAACGACCGCTGAAAGCCGGCGAGCAGGTGCTCGTCCCCGAGGTCGCCCGCACCATGCGCAAAGCCATGGCCGAAGTGGTCGAACAGGGAACCGCGCGCCGGCTCAATGGCGCGTTCAAACTTGCCGACGGCAGCGTGCTCACCGTCGGCGGCAAGACCGGCTCCGGCGACAATCGTTTTGAGACCTTCAACCGCAGCGGCGGCGTTGTCAGCTCGCGCGCCACCAACCGCACGGCAACTTTCGTATTTTACATCGGCGAGCGTTACTACGGCGTGATCACCGCCTACGTCCAAGGACGCGAGGCCGGCAATTATCATTTTACCAGCGCGCTGCCGGTCACTTTGCTCAAACTGCTTGCGCCCTCGATCACGGCGAAATTCGACAACAAGAAACTCGACGAAGTACCGCCGCCGGTGGGGGAACCCCCAGCCGATGTCACGGTCCAGCCAGCCGGCGCCGCGCCGACCGCGCGGACGGAACCACAACCCATAGCTCCGTAATCCGTATCTAATCATACGAGACATCTTGTTGGCTGGACGAGGAGCTGACGAAGCTAAATAGCTAGCGATGACCGAATTCCACTCTTCTCCAATCAAATCATGCGCCACATCTCATTGGCTGGACAGAAGCAGAGGCCTCATAGTTACCCCTTCCCCCTTTGGAAAAGGGGGATTGAGGGGGATTTGGTTGTGGCGTGGGGAGGTTTCTTTAGCACCAGCGCGGCATTCCAGCGCTGTAAATGGAGCTGCGTAGGCGCGACAAATCTCCCCTAGCCCCTCTTTTCCAAAGAGGGGGACCGGAAAACCCGCCGCGACTTGAGTGCTTTACCATAATTCGTTGACTCTCCCACACCCGCCGTGTCCAGCCGAAACTTATGGGTACGATCAGAATCCGCATCCCAGTAATCTGTAATTTGGAATATGGAATATGAGATTCGTGATGCCGCGCCACGCGGCATCACGTGCCGCGCCGGTTGCCGAATAGCTGGATATGCAAGCGCGGCGTGTAGCTGAAGCCATACTGCTTGCACGATTCGACGATCCATTCGGCTTTGCGGTTCAACTCCGCTTGGTTGACGCCCTGGGCCATGAGCATGACCCGGCTGGCATCGACATGTTGTAACTGCGTAATGACGGCGCGGACTTCGTCGATGTCCGGTTTCCGATCGACGACAAATTTAAGCTGGTAGTCGTAGCCATCGATATACTGCTGCATGACCGGGTAATTGAGCCGGCGCTTTTCATGCATGGCGGCGAACTCACCCTTGCTTCTTTGCCATGGCGTCGAGTTGGCCAGCTTCGGGCTCAACGACATCAAATCGCCGGCCACCGGTTTGAAGATCGTCGCCGCGGTTTCGATGGTGATATGGGCGCCGCGCTGCTTGAGTTCACCTGTCAGCTCCGCAATGTCGGGCGCCAACAGCGGTTCGCCGCCGGTAATCACCACATGGCGGGTTGGATACTTGGCGATTTCACCGAGAATCTTTTTGACGCTCCAAGTTTTGCCCTCCGGCCGCCACGAAGTATAAGGCGTGTCGCACCAACGGCAACGCAGATTGCAGCCGCTGGTCCGAACAAACACCGAGGGCACGCCAAGCAAACGGCCTTCGCCCTGGATCGAGTAAAAAATCTCGCTAATGCGCATGGCGTGAAACTAACAGACGCCGCGAGCCGGTGAAAGTACGGCAAATCAAACTTGATTCGACTCTTCTCTGTGATAGACGTACTAGGTTGGTGCACGATAAATTTAACTTTCCCCATTATCACCACGGCAATGAATGTCGATGGCAGCAGGCAAGCGTTGCGGACCGAACTATAGCGACGGCTCTTGCTTGACCTAGCGATAAAATGTCTATGAACGGCAAAGCGATTCGCATAGTCGGCGCCAAGCAGAATAACTTGAAGAATCTCGACATCGAGATTCCGCTCAACCAACTCACCGTGGTTACCGGTGTCAGCGGTTCAGGTAAGTCGACCCTCGCTTTCGATATCCTCTACGCCGAGGGCCAGCGCCGCTACGTCGAAAGCTTTTCCGCCTACGCCCGGCAGTTTCTCGACCGCATGGACAAGCCGGATGTCGAGAGCATCGAAGGCATCCCGCCAACCATCGCCATCGATCAGAGCCGGCCGGTGCGCACCTCGCGCTCCACCGTCGGCACCATGACCGAGCTGCACGATCATTTTAAACTGTTATTTGCCAAGATCGCGGTGCTTTACTGCCGCGGTTGTCAGCGTATCGTCGAGCGCGATAGCGCCGCCACTGTCCTGCAAAAACTCGGCGACCTGGCAGAAGGCACACCGGTGGTCTTGACCTTTCCGCTGCCGGCGTCGTCGGTGAGCTGGGAGGAAGTCCGCAACGGTCTGCGCCAGGCGGGCTTCCATCGCTTGCTCATCGACCACACCATTTGCGAACTCGATGACATCGATGAAGCGCCGGCGAAAAAGCAGCCCTTCGAGGTCGTCATCGACCGCTTTGCCTTTCGTCCGGAAAATAAAAAGCGCATCGCCGACTCTTTGGAGCAGGCGTTTCACTATGGCAAAGGCCGGTTGAATCTATTCTTACCGCAGGATGACTGGCGCCGGGAGCCTTTCAGCAATCATCTGCATTGCCCGCACTGCGATATTTCCTACCGCGATCCGGTGCCGAATATTTTTTCATTCAATAGTCCGCTGGGCGCCTGTGAAACCTGCAAAGGCTTCGGCCGGGTCATCGATATCGATATCGACCTGGTGATTCCCAATCCGGGGAAATCCCTCGCCGACGGCGCCATCAAACCCTGGATCAACCGCAAGCGCAGAACCAAGCGGCTGCTCGACTTTTGCGACGGCAAGAAAATCCCGGTGAAAACTCCTTGGGGCGAACTGAGCGACGCGCAGCGCCAGTTGGTCATCGACGGCGACGGCGAATACAAAGGCATCCGCGGCTGGTTTCGCCGCCTGGAGCGGCGCAGCTACCGCATGCATGTGCGCGTCTTGCTGGCGCGCTACCGCGCCTATTTGCTCTGTCCCGAGTGTAACGGCAGCCGGCTCAAAGCCGACGCGCTCAACTATCGCATCGACGGCAAAGACATCGCTCAAGTCAACGCCATGAATGTCGGCGTTGCCCATGATTGGTTTACCGCGTTGAAACCGGCCGGCGCCCTCGATCAAGTGTCGAGTCTGATCCTCGACGAGATTCGCCGCCGCACGGGGTATTTGGTCGGCGTCGGCCTGGAGTATCTCACCCTCGACCGCCAATCGCGCACGCTCTCCGGCGGCGAGTTGGAGCGCGTCGATCTCACCACTGCCATCGGCTCGTCCTTGGTCAACACCCTCTACGTCCTCGACGAACCGTCCATCGGTCTCCATCCGCGCGACAGCCGCCGGCTGGTGGAAATCCTCCAGCGCTTGCGGGCGAATCAGAATACCGTCGTCATCGTCGAACATGATCCCGAGATCATCAAGGAGTGCGATTATATCCTGGATCTCGGTCCCAAGGCCGGCGAGCAAGGCGGCCAAATCATGTTCGCCGGCACCTATGACGAATTATTGAAGGACGAAAATTCGCTCACCGCGGCTTATTTAAGCCAGCGCAAATCGATTGCCATGCCGGCGCGCCCGCGCAAGCCGCTGTTGCAACGCTCGCTCAAGATCACCGGCGCCTCAGCGAATAATTTAAAGAACATCGACGTGGAGATTCCCCTCGGCATGCTGGTGTGCATCACCGGCGTCTCCGGCTCGGGAAAATCAAGCCTGGTCGACGAAGTGCTGTCGCGCAATTTGAAAAAACTCAAAGAAGCGCCCAGCGCCAATTTCGCCAATTGCGAGAAGATCGACGGCATCGAGAAAATCTCCGAAGTCGTCCTGGTCGACCAGTCGCCGGTCGGCACCACGCCGCGCTCCAACCCGGCGACTTACATGAAAGCCTTCGACGGCATCCGCAAGCTGTTCGCCGGCGCCGAACTGGCGCGCCTGCGCGGCTACACGCCGTCGACCTTTTCTTTCAACGTCGAGGGCGGCCGCTGCGAGACCTGCCATGGCGAAGGCTACGAAAAAGTCGAGATGCAGTTTCTCTCCGACGTTTACACTTCCTGCCCGGAGTGTCATGGCAGCCGCTTCCGCGAAGAAGTCCTCGAAGTCGCCTATCGCGGCAAGAGCATTCGCCAGGTGCTCGATCTCACCGTCAGCGACGCCTTGGAGTTTTTCAAAGAGAGCAACGATGTGAAGGGAGCTCTCGAACCGCTGCGCGCCGTCGGGTTAGAATACCTGCGCCTGGGCCAGCCGGTGACGACGCTGTCCGGCGGCGAGTCGCAGCGCTTGAAGCTCGCCGCTCATATGGCGCGGGCGAAGAAAGCCGGCACGCTGTTTATCTTCGACGAGCCCACCACCGGGCTGCACTTCCACGACATCGACCGGCTGCTCTGGGCGTTCAACGAACTGATCGAGCAGGGCCACTCGGTGGTCGTCATCGAGCATAACTTGGAAGTCATCAAGTGCGCCGACCACATCATCGACCTCGGTCCCGAGGGCGGCGACAAAGGCGGCGAGATCGTCGCGACCGGAACTCCTGCACAGATCGCCGCGGTGGAGCGCTCCTACACCGGCGTCTATCTGCGCCCCTATTTAGATAAATCGGCGTCGCTGTTTGCGCCGGTGTTAAAAAATGCCGTCGGGGCGAGGCCGGCCCTGCCCGTCGATGTCGACGAACATTGCATCGCCATCGTCGGCGCTAAAGAGCATAACTTAAAAAATATCAGCGTGAACATTCCGCGCGACCGCTTCATCGTCTTCACCGGCCTCAGCGGTTCGGGAAAGTCGACGCTGGCCTTCGACATCGTTTATGCCGAAGGCCAGCGCCGCTATTTGGACAGCCTGTCGGCCTACGCGCGGCAGTTTTTGGAGGTGATGGCGCGCCCCAACGTCGACTATGTCGCCGGCATTCCGCCCACCGTCGCCATCGAGCAGCGCTTGAGCCAGGGCGGCCGAAAATCCACCGTCGCCACGGTCACGGAAATTTATCATTACCTGCGCCTGCTCTACGCCAAGATCGGCAAACAGCATTGCGTCAACTGCGGCCGGCCGATCCATTCGCTGACGCGCAGCCAGATCCTCGACCGCATCTCGCGCTCCTACCGCGGCAAGGATGTCATGGTGCTAAGCCCACTGGTGCGCGGCCGCAAGGGATTTCACAAGGAAGTGATCACGGGCGCGATCAAACTCGGCTACCGGCGCGCGCGCATCGACGGCAAGCTCGCCGACCTGCGCGCGCCCGAGTTGGCGGGCGGCTTGGCGCGCTTCAAAGAACACAACATCGATATCGTCGTCGGCAAGGCCAAGGCCGGCGGCCATGAAGTCGAAGCGCTGGTCGATCAAGGACTGCGCTTGGGCAACGGCGTCATCCATTTGATTTCGGAACGGGGCGAACAGATTTTCAACCAACGGCTATTTTGTCTCGGCTGCGGCATCGGCTATGAGCCGCTGGACCCGCGGCTGTTTTCATTCAATAGCCAGCAAGGCGCCTGTAAAGATTGCGCCGGCATGGGTTTTACCTATGACTTCGATCCGCAATTGATCTTCGCCGACCCGCGCCGGTCGGTGAAAGACGCGCTCGGTGGAATTTCTAGCGGTTCATCGGTCAACGGCTCCGAGGTTGAGCGCGCCATGCAGCGGCTGTTGAAACAAATGACCGACGATTACGACATCGATATCGCCAAGCCCTTCGCCAAACAGACCAAGATAGTCCAGGAAGAAATCGTCAACGGCGGCAAGGGCCGCGGCGCCTTCGTCGGCCTGGTGCCATATTTGAAAGAACTGGCTCAAGCCGGCGATGAAAATTCCGCCCGCGAGCTCGACGAACTGATGACCGAAGTGCCCTGCGCCGCATGCCAAGGCCGGCGCTTGAATCAGCGCGCTCAGGCGGTCAAGGTCGCCGGTAAAACCATCTGGGAAGTAGCCGGCCTGTGCGTAGACGACGCCCGCGTCTACTTCGCCAAGCTCGATCTCGACCACTCGGATATCGCCACCGCCGCCCGCGACCGCGCCGTGTCCGAGAAAGTATTGAAGGAAATCCAGCAGCGCTTGAATTTCCTATCGGAGGTCGGTCTGCCATATCTCACCCTCGACCGGCGCGCCGATACGCTCTCCGGCGGCGAGGCTCAACGCATTCGCCTGGCGGCGCAGTTGGGTTCCAACCTGCGCGGCGTCTGTTACATCCTCGACGAACCGACCATCGGCCTGCATCCGCGCGATAATGCCATGCTGCTGAAAACCCTGCGCCGGCTCGAACAGTTGGGCAACAGCGTGCTCGTCGTCGAACATGACGAAGCGACCATTCAATCGGCGGATCTGATCATCGATCTCGGCCCCGGCGCCGGCGTCCATGGCGGCAACGTGGTTTACATCGGCACGCCGGCGGAAATCAGAGCCAATCCCGACTCGCCCACCGGCGCCTACCTGCGCTCCGAGCGCAAACGTCTCGGCCCCAAGCGCGAGCTGAAGAAATCCAACTGGCTCACCATCTGCGGCGCCAAGGCGCATAATTTGAAAAACCTCGACGTCAAAATTCCTTTGGGCATGTGGAGCTGCATCACCGGCATCTCCGGCTCGGGCAAAAGCACGCTGGTCAGAGACGTGCTTTACAAGGGCGTCAAACTCCTGCTCGGCCAGTTCGCCGGACGGCCCGGACAATATAAAGAAATTACTGGCTGGAAGGCGATCGAACGGATCGTCGAGGTCGATCAAACCCCCATCGGCAAGACCCCGCGCTCCGTGCCGGCCTCTTACATCGGTGTGTTGGACGAGATTCGCAAGCTCTATGCGCTGGCGCCGGAAGCGCGCCTGCGCGGTTACACGGCGAGCCGTTTCTCCTTCAACGTCAAAGGCGGCCGCTGCGAAGACTGCGCCGGACAGGGCAAGATTCGCAAGGAGATGAGTTTTCTTCCCGATGTTTTCATCGACTGCGATACCTGCAACGGCCAGCGTTTCAACGAGGAAACCCTCAGCATTCGTTATAATGACAAAAATATCTTCGAGGTGTTTTGCCTGACGGTGGAAGAGGCCGTGCCGTTTTTCCACGCCTTTCCGAAAATCAACCGGCCGCTAAAGATCCTCGACGACATCGGCATGGGCTATATCAATCTCGGCCAGGCGAGCAACACGCTTTCCGGCGGCGAAGCCCAGCGCATCAAACTCGCCTACGAGCTCGGCAAGGAATCCCGCGGCACGACGCTTTACGTGCTCGACGAACCGACCACCGGGCTGCATTTCGTCGACGTGGAAAAGCTCATTCATATTCTCCATCGCCTGGTCGACATGGGCAACACGGTGGTCACCATCGAGCATAACCTCGACATCGTCAAAGACGCCGACTACCTCGTCGATCTGGGTCCCGAAGGCGGCGCCCAAGGCGGCCAGTTAGTCGCCTGCGGCGCGCCGTTGGATGTGATCAAAGACGGCAAGAAATCTTACACGGCGCGCTTCCTGCGCGAATATCTCAATGGCGGTGCCGCCCCGGTGGCAAAGAAACCCGCCCGAGCCCGCGCGAGCGTTTAAAGTGGCCGTGTCAATCTTCACCATGCTCGGCCACGGCCTGCGCCTGCGCTGCCCGCGCTGCGGCATCGGCCGCTTGTATGGCAAGCCGTTTAGGATGAATGAGCAACTGCGCCCACTGTGGACTAAAATTCGAGCGCGAACAGGGCTACTTCATCGGCGCTATTTATATTAATTACGCCGCCACCATCGCCATCGCCGTGCCCGGCTTCTTTCTCCTCGACGCCTTCACCGGTATCGACATCAACCAACAGCTCGCCTTCTGGATCCCCTTCGCGGTGATCTTCCCGCTGCTGTTTTTTCATCATTCAAGAAGTCTGTGGCTGGTGCTGGACCATTTTTTCAATCCTGCAAAGCAGCTCTTCAGCGTAGCACCGAAGAAAACGACGGAAAAGTGATTACCGTCAGGGCTCTCGTGGGTATTGTCCAATCGCGTACCAATTCAGAAATACGCGCGATGTTACCGCCTGGTTCGGCGTGGACGATGAGCGCTTCGTCTGACAACGCGGCGACGAGTTCATTTCGTCGGCGTGACGAAACCACCGTCGGACGCCGCGGTCGCTTTTCGAATGGAGAGAGCAGCAGCAGGCGACCAGTATCCAGCCCTGCACGCCAGTCCATCGGCAGTCGGATTTTATCTAAAGACCGCGCCAAGCAGATAATAATCGGTTGCTTCCCTCGCAGGAGAATCCGCAGGCATTCCTTCTCCACCGGCGAGTGAAATCCGCTGATAACTGTGACTCCCTCGTCTCGGAGCTTTTGGGCTGCATCGTAAGCAGCGAGGATAGCATCACCGGGGCAACGGACGGAACAAAACAGCCCTGACTTAGTCTGAGACAGCGACGCGAAATCACCAATGCAGGTTAGTGTTCTTGGAGCATGTTCGCCCAAGCGCTCGTGCAGGCGGGCGGGATATGCAGCATCGGTTGACTTGATTACCGTGGGATTCATCCATGACGGCTTAGCAGGAAATCGAATTTTCGTCCGGAACATGACGGCTGGTGTCTGGTTTTAAGTCGAGGCATCGCGCCAGCTGCGTGCTTGCGCTTTCTCTAATCCTGGCTAGTTCTTTCCCGCTAACCGCAGGTCCGCAGTGATCGGCAGTTCAAACAAATCGCTGCGAAGGAGCCGAGTTGAGAAAAACAATACCTCGATATTTTCGATCTCCCCGGTTTTTGGGTTGAGCCTAGCAATGACCTCGTCCCCCAGTTCCTCCGATTCCTGTTCGGGATAGGGCAGGGTCTTGTTGATGTAAAGAATGTCTCCTTGGCGATCGTACTTAAATGTTAGCTTCGCTCCCATTCCACGTCTCCTTCCGGAATTCGCCTGGTAACATAGGCTGTGACGACCCAATCTCGGCTCTTGGGGAGGGCCTCGCTGACCACGACCACAACCAGGTGTTTCCCTGTCAATAAATCATCATACCATTTTGAAAACAGTCGCGCATTCGCAAAACGCCGGCTTCGCCGGACCTGATCTGGATCACGCAAAGTGTCCCCGATCTGATCCTCGTGCTGCGGGAGCAGCTCCGGGTGGGTTTCAGCGATGTGACTCGCGCGCTCGTCGGAGAACTCAACCTCACCGCCAAGATAGGGACACGCAAATGTTTTCATCGGCTTACAAAGCTAACGATACTCGCATCGTTGATACACACTGACGGTCGTTGCTCACAAGGATCGAGTGAAATTCCCATCCTCGTCCCGGACAGAACGCACCAGAATCGACGGCAGATTAGCAATCGCGGTAATGTAGTGCAGTTCCGTAATCTCCGCACGGTTCATTCGTCATCCGCTTCGGCGTCTCGCCCCATCCGGTACTTGATGTCGTAGTTGCCTGCCCTGAGCCTCGCCGAAGGGATGAAGTCCAACTCCTCATCCGTGAACCCGTAGTGCGCCGCCAGCACTCGGTCGATTTCGTCGATGATCGGTTCAGACATGCTCGGCCGAAACTCTTGAAATTCGCAGTCCTGCCGTTCACGAATAAAGGAATATTTGACGCAACTCCGCATTAAGCGATCGAAGTGTTTCGGCATTTCTTTGAGATGCTTATCACTAACTTCACAAACATCTCAATCAACCAACAGCTCGCCTACTGGATCCCCTTCGCGGTGATTTCCCGCTGCTGTTTTTTCATCACTCAAGAAGTTTGTGGCTGGTGCTGGACCATATCTTCAACCCGGAAAAGCAGCTGTTCAGCGTCAGTGCCGAAGAAAACTCCTAGCCGCTAACCCTTCATCCCTTACGCGTCTGCTCCTGACACTGAACCGCCTGCTCGCCCACTGCCGCAAGGCATCCGCATCTTCGATGATCTCCACCGGCACCTGGTAATAGCTCTTGAGCGTCTGCTTGGCGCTGGGGCGAAACGGTTTCATCTTGCGCTTGCGGTATTCGCCGACTGTAGACTCGTCGATTTTGAAGAACAGTTTGCCCTTGTGAACGATGCCGAAGAAAGTCTCGTCCTGATACAAGCCATGCCCGCCGAACATCCGCCGCGCCTCGACGCTGTGGATTTCGCTCAGCTGGTCGACAATAAAATCTTTGAACGATTCATCCTTCTTATTCATGGCGATCCGAAGACGTTTTGAACGACTTGAACATTTGAACGTTTTGAACGAATCTTTATCCGATGGCCAATCCGACAATCCCCAACACCATCGCGCCGGCAGCGGCGAGCCGGCGCGGCGCATCGCCTTCGGCGAGCATGCGCGCGCCCAGCGCCGTGCCGATAAGGATGCTGATCTCGCGCGCCGGCGCGACGTAACTCACCGGCGTAAAACTCATGGCGGTGAGCACGAGGATATAGGATAGCGGGATCAGGATCGCGATCGCGATCGCCTCCCATTTATGCTCGCGCCACTCGATGACGGCTTCCTCGGAATAGCGCAGGGCGAAGGGCGTCAACAAAATTGCCCGCCCGACATTGGCGCCCCAGTCCAAAACCATCGGCATGATGGCGAAATGGCTCACCGCCTGCTTGTCCCACAGGGTGTAGGCAGCGATGAATAAACCGGTGATCAGCGCATAGCCGACCGCGGCGCGCGTGCCGCTCTGGCGCAGCCGCGCAAAGTTGCCAGCCAACACCATCACACCGCCGATGATCAAGAGCGCGCCGACTAGGGCGATGGCCGACGGCCGCTCGCCGAGAAATAGTATCGCCGCCAGCGTTGATAGCAGCGGCCCGGTGCCGCGCGCCAACGGATAAACCAGCGACAAGTCGCCGACCCGATACCCTTGATTGAGAAGCAAGAAATAGCCGGTGTGCAGCGCCGCGCTGCCGGCCATCATGCCGACCTCGACGAAGCTGAACTTCAGCTGCCAGATCTCGATGATCGCAATCGTCGCCGGCGCGTAGAACAACGCCGACAACACCGCGACGATCCAAGTAAATGTCGCATGGCCACTCGCCTGCTTATTGATCAGATTCCACGTCGCGTGAATGACCGCGGCGCCAAGAATCAACGTTAGTGCAAAACCTGTCATGGCATCATCCCGCGGCGCCACTCAACCCGTTTCCTCTGATTGCAATATCCGCTCGCCGACCCGAATTACGCCGCCGCTGACGATCCCAGCGCGCAGACCGCCGCGATGAATCAACCCATGCGCGGCGCCCTTGGCGGCGAGTTTTTCCATGTGC
Organism: uncultured delta proteobacterium; assembly: GCA_963847445.1. Taxonomy (GTDB): domain Bacteria; phylum Desulfobacterota; class Binatia; order UBA9968; family UBA9968; genus DP-20. Next base: position 160,219 of record CAWJZV010000009.1, read on the forward strand.
AAACAAGGCTCGCACAGGCGCATGCCGCGCAGCACCACGGCACCGATGACAAAGGTTTTCCCAACCAGATTATTGAGCGCAACAGCGCGAGTGACGATATTACGTCTCGCCAATCCGGGCGGCAATTGGATATCGTACTCACGCGCCAGCGCTGCAACGGCTTCACTCTCGATCAATGTGATTTCACGTCCCGAGCCAGGATGGGTCGAATAGGTGCCGGTCTGTTCGAAGTAGCGGTCCCCTTCAAGGCCTCGTCCAGCGACCGCAATGACGGTTGCAACGCTCTGCATTGGCGCCGCCGCCTGTGCGGCAATGTGCAACGAAACGACCAGAGCTTGCGTCGGCATCGTTTCCGCTATCAGACCTTGACCTTGCCGCGCGCTTCCAAGACTTTGTCGACCACCGTCTCGATGTTCTCCTCGTCGGTGAAAGGTGAGAGAATAAACGATTTCAACGCGGCCACCGGCTCGCCGTAGCTGGTTTCCCGGTAAGAATCGGTGAGCGAGATCACCACGCCGCGGCCGGCCATCGCTTCGCCGTGGACGTAGTCAAAAATCTTGCGGTTATAAGCGTTATGGCGCAGCAGGGTATCGCGAAACTTTTCGTCATCCATCTCCTGGTCTTTAATCGCGAAGGTATCGACACCGTCAGGGTAGGCGCGGAACAGAGTTACCGTGCCGAAGTTGTCGCGGTTGAGCACCGCGGTGGCGGCATGGCCTTCGAGATGCTCGCGCAGCAGCTGGGTCATCTCGACGATATGGCCGAGCATGACCCGCAGACCCTCCTTGCCGAGCAGTTTTAAATTGGCCAAGGCCGCCAGCGCGCCCATGCCGCTGCGCGAGGTCTCAAGCGTGAACATGCCGGGACGGTGCTCGCCGAACTGATAAAGATACGGCATCTGCTCTTGGCTGCGCATCAACAGGCGCAGATCGTCGCGCTCTTTGAACAACACCAGGCTTGAAATATACGGCGTGAAGCCGGTCTTGTGAAAGTCGATGCCGATGGAGTCGGCCAGATGCAGATGGCGAATGCGCTGACAGGCGCCCGCCAGAGCGCGCACCGTGCGCGGACGAAACTGCAACGGGTTATGCTCGAAATCGTAGTCGGCGAAGGCTTGCCACGCCCAGCCGATGACCGCGTCCGCATGGACATGCGGACGGTAGGGCAGGTTGAATTCGCTGACCAGCTCGTCACGCAAATTGACCATGGCTTCGAGATCGTCGATACCGAACGCATCGGTCGTTCCCATGGTGGCGATGAAGGCGGCGATGGGCCAGCCGCTTTGCAATGCCGTTCGCGCATGATCGCGCAGGACATCGATCTTTATAGCGTTGCGCGCGTCGGTCGGGATCGTAATAAGATTTTTCGCGCCGAGGCCGAGCCAGCCGGCGATGTTGTAACGGCAGTAGTGGCTGCAGTCGCTGGCAAACATGACCGCGCCCGCGCCGACGCCATTTTGCATGGCGCCGGGCACCGCCTTCTCCAGACCGACCTTGACGCCGTAGAGCGTCGTCGCCGTGCCACCGAAAGTGAAGACGCCGGAGGCGCGCGCCGGATCGTAGCCCATCAGTCCCGCGGTCATCGCCACCGCCTCGACCTCAGCAAGGGCGACTTTATGGCTGTACTCATCCCACGCCAGGTTGGGATTGTAGAGTCCGGTCAGGACCGTCGCGATCAGCGACGAGATCGACGGCGGCGGCACGACGTTAATCTGCGTGCGCGGATGGCCCCAAATTGTCAGGCCTTTGAAATAGTCAACCAGGTTCGCCGTTACTTCTTCCACCGTCGACGACGATTCCGCCAAGCGCGCCATTTGCGCCGCGCCGTAATCCAGTGGTTCGCGCGGCCCCAGCACCGGCACTTCGCTCTTGAGGCCGTCGACCATGTCCAACGCGCGCATGATGCTATGGACGAAATAAGAATCATGCACCCGGTCGGACACCGGCTTGGGAAATGCCATGCGAATCTTTTCTAGTTTTTCATGGTAAGATGTCGCCATGGAATTCCCCCAGATCCTAACTATTCATTTTCAACGAACAGCTTCAATAGTTCTGCGACGCGAATCGAGCGAAACAAAATCAAACCGCAATCCGAAGCAGGAAATTCCGAAACAAACACGATGCAAAATAAGTTCCATAAATCCGGATAAATCCAAAACGAGGAATCCGACTCAGAATTGTTTGGAACTTTGTGTGTTTTTTGAATCATTCGAATTTGTTTCGAATTTCGGGTTTCGTGATTTCGCGATTTCACTTTGGTCATTTCAATTTGTTGCGATTTCGGTCCGCGAGGCTTCCTTTGAAATTCGGATTCTCAGTACATTGGCACTTTGCGCGAGTCATCTCTTTCTTGCCACCAGGGCGTTAATCTCCGGCGTCTGCACGCCGTCTTTCAATAGGCTGCATGTGCCCTTTTCAAGAATTTCCTGGGCCAATTTTTTGGTTCCTGTAATCGCCGCCTTCATGAATCCGGAACCATAACTCACCCGCGCCATGCCGAGATCTTGCAACTGGCTCACGCTGGGCGACTGCGGCCCGGCAAGGATACTGACCGGCGCCTTCACCTCCTTGGCGACGATGCCGATCGTCTCCGCCGAGTGCAGATTTAGATAGAAAATGCAGTCGCCGCCGGCTTCGGCGTAGGCGTTGCCGCGGCGAATCGCTTCGTCGAGGGCTTTCTTGGGATCGCTGGTCATAACATGGAAGGAATCGACCCGCGCGTTGAGAAAAAACTCGCTGCCGAGCTCGCGCTTCGCGTCCATCACGGCGGTTATTTTCTCTAACTGTTGGCCGAGCTCGACCAAGCCGCTGCCGCCTTTGGCGATGCTGTCTTCGAGATTCATGCCGGCAACACCGGCGGCGACTAATGCGCGCACGGTTTCTTTTATGCCCGCGGCATCGCCATAGCCCTTTTCACCGTCGGCGTTGACTGGCAGCGACACCGCCGCGGCAAAGCTCGCCGTCACCTGGACGAACAGTTCGCGGCTCATCGCTTCACCGTCGGGATAACCCAACGCCGCGGCGATGCCGCCGCTGGTGCCTTGGATCGCTTGGAAGCCCAATTGCTGAAACAGCAGCGCGCTCAAGACATCGTAGGCGCCGGGCATGACGAGTATCTCCGGCGCGCGGACTAATTCTCTGAGCCTTCGGCTTTTTAGATTGGCATTTTCCAGGACGTTAGTTGCAATTGGTTCCATCGCAGTCTCCCCAACCTTTCTTGAGTGATGACCGGACTTTACCGTAAAGACGGAACTGAAGGAAAGGCCTTGCCAAGGGTGGGCCATCAACGCGGTAACTGTGTGTGTGCGGCGTCTAAATTAGAATCGTTAAACCATTGCGGCGAGAAGAAGTTTTCAGTCCGTTCACCGGGCCCACCGGACCGATGGTCCTGGTATCGAAGCCTTCTTAAAACTTTTCGGAAAGCGCTAAGCTATCGCTCAGAGCTTCGTGTCCTGGACGGGAAGTATGCGATCCAAGCCGGAGGGCAAAATATCGTCATGTCGGCGAAGGCGGGAAGGGAATACAGGTTGGCGATTTTCGTAGATTCTGGGTCCCCCCGGCCTTCGCCGAGGGGACCCCGGAAAAGAGGATGAATTTTGTACTGAACTTCCAGGTCCCTACACTACCGTCAAACTGAGATTCCGATCGAATCTTACGGTTGCCGATTGCCTGGCGCCCGCTGATCAGCCATTCAATGGCGAGACATACTCTTTTCGGACGAACCCGACCTGGCCGCCCGCTGCGCTTCGCACTTTGAGCCAGTCGCCGCGATGTTCCAAGATGCTCAGCTGCGTCGCTTCTTCCACTTCGCGCACACTGTTGGCGGAATAGCGCGGGTTGTCGCGCATCGCCAGTGGGCGGTTCGCGACGACCACGACGAGAGCTTTCGCCTGAACTTTCGCTTTAGCTGTTGGCGCGACGGTTGCGACGGCGATGGGCTTGGCGGCAATCTGCGGTTGTGCCGGCGCTGCGGCAACGGATTTTTGCTCCTTCTGCATGGGAGTGAAAGGAACGACGTCGAGCGCCTTTTCCGTGACCTTAGTTACCGGCCGCGCCGGGGCATTTGCCAAAGCACCTGGCGAATCGTCATCGCCCGGCGCGCGGCGCACTGTGCGCTCCCACTGGACGATCATCTCCGGGTCCATTCCTTTGGGAATGAACAATAGCGGCACGGTGATCTCCGCCGCTTCGGCGCTGCCCTTGGGGAATTTCCATTCGCGCACATCGTCGATCACGGTTTTGACAAAGCTGGAATTGTTGACGTGAGAATTCACCGGTTCGACGCGCACCACATTGCCGGCAGCGTCGACCATGAGCTTCAACGACACACTACCCATCAGCTCCTGCTTACGATCGGACCAGCTATTGAACGTGTGGTGCAGCCGGGCGAGATGTTCCATCGCTGCCTGTTCAAAAAGCTCTTTGGTCGACGCCGAAGCGCTTTTCGAGCGCACACTCAGGCCCAGGGTGTCCACGGCTAACACCGTGCTCTGAGTCTTTGTAACTCTTTCCGTCTCGATCAAAGCCTGGAGCTTTGCCCAGAGATTTTCGTCCCCTGCCATCAGACCGCAAAGCGGCATCGCTAGGAGTCCGACCATGGCGATGGTCATCGCGCGAATCTTTGCTGTCAGTTTCGCCATATCCGGCACTGCTGGACTTGCCTCCAATGAACCAGGGATCGAAACGATGGCATCTTCCCTGAGTTCAATGCATCTTTTGTTGCCGTGGAGCACGATTGCTTGGCTGTATTCCATGAGTCCCTCCAATTTCTCCCGGCGACACTGTCAGCCCATTGGGTTCCAATGGCGCATGCGCGCTAAATTGCCGACTGCCGGTGATGGTTATGAGTAGTTAGGAATCTTTGCGATTGAGTCGTCGCCGAGACAGGGTAGCAACGGTGAGGCCAATTGAACCTCGGTGAGGCTAGGAAGAAATTCGCACTTCTGGAAGTTCTACGAAAGATGGACCGACCGAATTGGACCGTCACAGTGAGAAACTGAACAAGCAAATCGGCAATCTAGAGATATTTCGGCGTGATTTGGGAACTTTCGGCCACAGGACTTGAGCCACTCAGATCCGGCGTTTAGCAAACCGCGCCACCGGAACCACGCGGCGGTTTTGATCTTCGATATGACGGGACACTTCCTGGCTTTGCTCGGCTGGTGTGATTGACCCGTCGTTAACGATCCGACAGGCGCCCGCGCCAGATCATTTTCCGATGGGCGATGCCTGCTTCGTCGAAGATCGCTCCGGTGCCGCGAAAGTTCAGGCGCTCGTAGAAACCGCTCACGGCGACTTGTGCGTGCAAGTAAATCCGACGCGCGTGCAACCGTCGCGCCACCGCCACCGCCCGCGTTAGCAATTGCCGGCCCACGCCTCTGCGCCGGTAGCTTTTCAACACCGCCATGCGGCCGATCTTGGCGGCGCCGCGATGCCACACCACCCTTGCCGTCCCAACCGGATTGGCGCCGACGGTGGCGAGAAAGTGAATCGCCCGCTGGTCATCGTCATCCAGCTCGATGTCGCTGGGCACGCCCTGTTCCTTGACGAACACTTTGATCCGGATGGCGAAGGCTTGGGCCAGTTCTTTTTCACTGGATACTCGCTTGACCGCAACTCCGGGCGGCTTGTTAATCGATGATGTCAATTGTCCGCTGCGCTTGCTCATTTTGCTCGTATGGTGGAAACCAGTTGGCTTTTACCTACCTCATGTTGACACTGGCTAAACTTCTCAGATATTTACTCTAGTGAAAAGGGGAAATCATCACCATGAAACAGACCTGCTTTGTTTGCCAAAATATCGACTGCCAGAGCCGCGGCTCGGAAGCGCTGATGAAGGAACTCACCGACATGGTCGCCGCCAAAGCGATCGACGCTGAAGTGAAGCCCTATATCTGCTTCGGCGGCTGCGACTTCGGCCCCAATGTCGTTGTGCATCCGCAAAAAAACTGGTACGCCGGCGTCCAGAAACAAGACCTGCCGGAGATCGTCAATTCACTCGCCGGCGGCCCGGCGGTCACCCGCCTCGATACCATCGACCCATCGCTAAAAGATATCGTTTACTCGCTGTTGGATGCCGGTGTCGTCTGATCGAGCGGACAGCCTGGCCGTTGAACCTCAACCCTTCGCGGCAATCAGGCCACTCGTCCGCGTCGACTGCATTTACCTATCCCTATGCACATAATCGCGATTGCGTTAGCGTTCGTGCTGCTGAACGTTACCGGTACCAACGCCTTCGCCCAGCAGCGCC
>CAWJZV010000010.1:0-11030 GCA_963847445.1 uncultured delta proteobacterium
CATTAGGCGTCGACATACACCAAGCCGAGTTTTGGCAGAAAGGGTTTGAGGAGATCAGTGTGTTAGTCAGGAAGTTGCAATCACTGATCTAGAAAATGCTCAATTCCTCGCCCTGGGATTCGCGCAACAGATTTGGCAGCTCCGATAAGCCCGCTCTCGCAGGCTATTACTTCATGCGAAAACTCGGCGGCACGACTTCGTCGATCGGTCTTGCCGGTCCAATGCCACTTGGAGACGCTGTCCCAGACTTGTTCGCCCTTGGTCTGAACTTTGTCGAGCAACTCCTGTTCGTCCAGGCGCAAATACTTGCCGTTGTCGACCAGGGTTTCGCCGTCGACGATGACGGTGCGCACATCGCGACTAACGGCGGTTTCCATCAACGAACGGATCGGATCGTGCACGGCGCCGAAGGCAAGATCGCGCAGATTGACAATGGCAATGTCGGCTTTGGCGCCTTTCGCTAGCCGGCCGATGTCGTCGCGGCCGATCATCTTGGCGCCGCCGAGGGTGATGGAATTGAAGACATCGCGCGGCTGACCGGCGAGAAAACTCTTGTCGGCGATGCGCGAGGCGATGCCGGCGTAGCGCATGTCGGAGAGAATGTCTTTGGGGAAGGTGTCCGTGCCGATGCCCATGTTAATACCGGCCTGGCGGTAGCGGTCGAAGGATTCCATGAGAATGCCCAGCTTCAAATATTTAAGCGGGCTATAGGCTACCGACGAGCCCGAGTCGGCGATGATTCTAAGATCGTCGCCGTAGGGATAGGCGAGCCAGCTATGGCCGCTGACAAAGATGCAGTGCGACAATGAAACATCAGGCGCCAGGAAGCCGAGCTTTTTCAATAGCTCGATCGGGGTGCAGCGTTCGCGCTGCATGACCGTGTGGAACTCGAACAGATTGATCGTCGCATGAATCTGAATGCCGACGCCGGCATCCCTGGCAGCGGTTTTGGTTTCCTTCAGCAACGCCGGCGTGCACGAGTCGACATGGCCGGGAAACAACATCGCCGTCATGCGGCCGCTGCACGCGCCGTTGAACTTTTTGGCGAAGTCCACCGCGGTCTGGAGGCCTTTGCTGCCGCGTTCGTCGTTCCAATCATATTCGAGCCGGCCCGCTTTATCGTGGAAAAAGGAAACGTTCTTGTAGCTCGGACCGGCGACGCAGCGAATACCGACCTGATCGATCATGTCGACATAGCGCGCCGGCTCAGCGCCGGCGCCGCCGATGTCGAAGGTCGTGGTCACGCCGCTTTTCAAAACGTGAATAATCGAAAACCGCTGGCCGATGTCGACGTCTTTCAAATGCGCCGAGTGCGCGCCCTCGCGGGTCGGCCCGCCGTGAGCGAGATAATTCGACGCAAAGAAATCGGTCTTGGTCGAATCCGCGAGAATGTAGTCGCTGGCATTGATGCCGGAGTGAAAGTGAGTGTCGATGAATCCAGGCGAAACCAAGCAGCCTTTTGCATCGATCCGCTTGTCGACCGGTTGTGGATAATCTTTGCCGACGAATTCGATGCGATTACCATCGTAAACGACCACGCCGTCTTTGATGATTTCGTGTTCGTTGCCGTCGAAGCCGACAACCCAGCCGCCTTGAATAAGTGTTTTCATTGCCCGTGCCTTTCGGAGATTAAAGTGCGAATCAGTGGCAGGAGTCACTCCTTACCCCTTACCATCTTATCTGCTCCACAGCTCTTTCTGAAACCCGCTCTTCTCTAGGTTGATGACGAAAGTGTTATCGAAAATATCTTCCGCCTTTCGTTTCACCGGCAACCCGGAAGCCCGGTGCAGTTCGACCGACTCGCTAACCGCTTGGCTTGGCACCATCATGCGCCGGTCGACGATTTCTTTGGCGTAGACATCATAGGAAACGTTGAGCGCTTCTTCGTCTTTGGTTCGCATCACTTTAGCCATTGCAGCTTTGGATTTCGCCGGGTTCTTCTCGGCAAACTGCACCGCCTCGGCAAATGCGGCAACCATGCGTTGCACCACCTCGCCGCGCTCGCGAATCATCCGCGAACTGGTATGCAGGGAGCTATAGACAAACGGCAAATCCATGTCGATCAAACGATAAACAACATTGTAGCCATCGTTCTTCGCGCGCACGTCGAGGGGCGGCGTGATCACGACGCCTTGAACCAAGTTCGCTGTCATCGCTTGGTAGCGTTCCGATTGACTGCCACCGATGGGGCGCATGGTGACATCGGCAAGATTAAAGCGCTTGACCAACTGGCGCGACAGCCGATCGCTGAGATCGCCGGGACGCACGATGCCGAGCGACTTACCGCGGAGATCTTCGAGCCGGCGTATCTCTTTCTGGGTGACTAGAACGAAGGGCATCTTCACCAACGGCGCGGCGACAATCCTGGCGTCGATGCCGCTCACCAGCGCGGGGATCGTCGCTTCCGCGGCGCAATAGAGAAACTGAATCTCATCCGCCATCAGGGCTGCCAATGACGGTCCGGTACCGCGGATGTAGATATGTTCGAGCTTGAAGCCGTATTTGTCGAATAAATTGTTTTCCAGCGCGGTGTAGAGATGCACGAATCCGCCGGTGACCGAACAGGTTGCGATCCGTAGACGAAGCGGTGCTTCGCCGGGCTTGGCAATATAAGGATTAGCGTGGGCAACCCCAAACCAGAAACAAAGCGTAACCGCCAAGACTAGGAAGCGATACTTGGCGGAACGGAAAATTTCGACTTGCGCCTTATTCCTCATCCCTGACTCCTGACCGCCTTATCGGCCCCAAAGCTCTCTCTGAAAGCCGCTTTGCTCCAAGTGATTGACGAAGCTATTATCGTAAATATCTTCGGCCTTACGTTTAATCGGTGTGCCCAACGAACGATAGAGTTCAAGCGAGTCGTTCACAGCTTGCCCCGGCACGATCATGCGCCGATCGACAATGTCTTTGGTATAGACATTGTACGACACCTGTAAAGCTTCGTCGTCTTTCGTACGCATGATTTTAGCAATGGCAGATTTAGTTTTGACCGGATTCTTATCGACGTAATGTATCGCTTCGGCAAATGCCGCGACCATGCGCTGGACCATTTCGGGCCGGTCGCGCACGGTGCGCGAGGTCACATGTACGGAACTGTAAATAAACGGAATATCCAAGTCGATCAGGCGGTACAGCACGTTGTAACCGTCATTTTTAGCGCGCACATCGATGGGCGGGGTGATGACGACGCCTTGCACCAGGTTCGCCGCCATCGCCTGGTAACGCTCATTTTGACTGCCGCCGACAGGCCGGATGATGACGTCGGCAACATTAAAACGCTTGACCATGGCACGCGACAACCGGTCGCTCAAATCGCCGGCCCTTGCCACGCCCAGCGCTTTGCCTTTGAGATCCTCCATGCGGCGGATCTCCTTGCGTGTGACCAAGACGTAGGGCAATTTAACTAACGGCGCGGCAACCAACTTAACGTCGATGCCGGCCGCCAGCGATGGCAGCGTCGCATCGGCGGCGCAGTAGAGAAATTGGATCTCGTCGGCCATCAGCGCGGCCAGTGCCGGCCCACTGCCGCGGATAAACACATGCTCCATTTTGAATCCGTATTTGTCGAAAAGACCGTTTTCCAGCGCGGTATAGAGGTGAGCGAACCCGCCGGACACGGCACAAGTCGCGATGCGGATGGTCATGGACCGTTCGCTGGGACGGGCGAGATAAGGATTAACCTGGGCGAACGCGGTGCTGAGAATAATGAGAGGCAGCGAGAGCAGCGCCAATGGCTGAATTAGTAACTTGCGCAATCCGACATGCCAATTGAAACGTTTGATCGTTGCCAACCGCAGACCCATTTAGGAGACCTCGCTTGAAACTTAATCCGGCTACCCCGCAGTGGCGGATATTAGATGATTCTCGCTGGTTGCTCAATCTACAAAACGGCATATTCATCGCGCAATACTTTTGGGCTCTGAGGACAACCGGGCGGTGGACTTGACGGCGCAGCTGGCGGTCGATGGCCGCGCCAGAGCTAGATCAAATGGACTTGGAAAGACGCTTTATTAGCGGGAAAAAGTTAAAAAAACCGCTCACTTGCCGGGAGGCTGCTGGGAGGCATGGCAAGCTGAGCGGTTTCCACCGGCCGCAGGGTCAGCGCTTCAATGCCAGGAACAAACTGCTCTGACCGCGGCGCACCAAAAACAGGACTGATTTAGCTTTATCGTTGCCGGCGATTTCGCGATTGTAGTCGGCGAGATTTTTCACCGGCCGGCGATTGATCTCGACCAGCACATCACCGGAGCGTAAGCCCGCCTCTTCCGCGGCGCTCCCCGGTTTCACCGCCGAGATGACCAAGCCGGCACCCCGCTCTAAACCGAGGGTTTCGGCCAGTTGTGGAGTCAGCGGCTGGACGGTCAAGCCGAGTTCGCCCTCCTGCGCGGCGGCAGTGACTTCGGCTTCTTTCATCTCGCCGATGGTCAGCGACAGTGCGGTTTCCCTGCCATCGCGAATCACTTTGATTTGCACCGCTGCACCCGGCACCACTCGCGCCACTTGCTGCGGCAGGTCGGCCGAGTCTTTGATCGGCCGACGGTCGAACTCGATGATGACATCGCCGGTTTTCATCCCGGCGCGCTCCGCCGGTCCGCCTTTGACCAGGTCGGCGACCAAGGCGCCACGCGCCGGATTGATGCCCAAGGATTCGGCAATTTCAGGGCTGACCTTTTGCACCGAAACACCAATGAAGCCACGCACGACTTTGCCCTTATCGCGTAACTGCGGCAACAGTTCTTTGACGGAGTTGGATGGAATGGCGAAGCCGATGCCGATATTGCCGCCGGACTGGCTAAAGATCGCGGTATTGATGCCCACGACTTCGCCGCGCAGATTGAGCAGCGGACCGCCCGAGTTACCCGGATTGATCGAGGCATCGGTCTGAATAAAGTTGTCGTACGGCCCTTGGCCGATATTGCGCCCCTTGGCGCTGACGATACCGGAAGTAACCGTGTGATCGAGGCCGAACGGATTGCCGATCGCCATGACCCACTCGCCGACTTCGAGTCGGTCCGAGTCGCCGAGAGCTGCCGCGGGTAAGTCGCGACCAGCTTCGATTTTGATCACCGCGATGTCGCTCTTTTGGTCCTTACCGATTACTTTCGCGTCATAGTTTTTGCCGTCAGACAATGTCACGCTAAGTTTTTGCGCGCCGTCGACAACATGGTAGTTGGTCAAAATCGTGCCGTTGCCGTCGACGATGAAGCCCGAACCGACGCCGCTTTGGCGCTGTGGCCCGCGCGGTGTGCGCCCGCCGAAGAATCGCTGCCAGAACTCTTCCCCGGGATCGTTACCACCAAACGGTGAGGGTGCTTCCTGCGCCGCGCCGCGGATTCTGCTGGTCGAGACGTTCACCACCGAAGGTCCCAGTTTCTTGGCCAAGCTGATGAAGTCTGGTAAACTCTGCGCCGTCGCAACCGGACTGCTTGCGGCATGGGCCGGCTGGCGACCACCTTGATAGTATTCGATGATGCTTACCCCTCCCATGCCCGCCAAGACGGCGATCGCACAGGCACCCATGAAGGGGGTCATTCTGAAACGAGTTGGCTGCTGGTCTGAGGACCGAGACATAGTTTTTTTCTTCCTCCACTGACATTAGACGCGGCCACAGACGATTGGTTCCTTTTGATGCTCCCATAGCTCCGCGTCGATAGGATGGTTAGCCGGCGAGCGACTGAGCCCGCACTTTGAGTGGACGGCCTTGGAACGCGGCATCCTTCCAGCGCAGCAGCCCAGCACGCATATACTCCGGATCTAGACCGAGAATTTCGCAAACATTGTCGAAGGAAAACAAATGGGAGCGGTCTTTGTCGAGGATCCACTCTTCGGCATCGCGATGCATCGCCTGCTTACGCTTGCAGTTCGAGCCGACGTTATCCTGAAAACAGCTCACCGCGTCGCGTAGCACGGCGAACATCAAAACCCGCTCAGCGTCCAAGTGCATCCGACGTGTCTGGGTCGCTAAGTACTGGCTCTCGATCAGCACATCCGGCTGAAAGATCGCCATCGCACGCTCGTCGAGCTGCATGCGCGGCCCATTATTGTCTTTGACCCAGAATGGCTGGCGCTCACGATTGTCTTTAGATGTCGAAACCTTCGCTGGTTTTCTCCTCATAATACACCTCCCCTGAGTTGGTTAGACGACCCAGAGTTACTCAAGGTTCCAAAATTTTAACAAATTCTTAAGCGAAAATCGCGCCGGTAATGGTCAGGCAAATCGCGCCAGGAGTCCACCCAGCCAGACCGCAAATAGCGCGACCATGACTTGCAGCGTGATGTTCAGTAACGCCGAGCAAAGGCGGACAAGGTGGTAAAGCCGCCGAGAATGCCGATGAACACGAATAACCTGAATTCGGAAGCGAAAATTCGCCGCTGTTCAGCAATCCCGCCGAGTAATCCGATGACTAGGCAGCCAATAACATTCACCGCTAAATTCCCAGCCGGAAACCAGGGTTTGTCCAGAACGCGGAATACCTAGCCAGAGAACAGGTAGCACAGTACCGATCCAATGAAACCGCCTGTGCCCACCAAAAAAATCGCTTTCATGAGTATTTACCGCCACTGATAGAGCCAATTTAAGTTAGTATCGACTCGTTTGCACGAAGGTGCACCATGCCATATTAGCGGCATAGCGGCACTAATAATTATTAGTCCGCCAATGCCAAGATCGCCGATTCTCTGTGGCAATCCTCGATCTCTGCCCAGCCACCCCACCGATTGACCCCACCATGCAAGGTGATAAATTAACTGGCTATGCCATTAGCGACCATCGAAGAAGCGATTGATGAGATCCGCCGCGGCCGTATGGTCATCCTCACCGATGACAAGGACCGCGAGAACGAAGGGGACCTGTGCATGGCCGCTGAAAAGGTCACGCCCGAGGCAGTCAACTTCATGGCGACCCATGGACGTGGGTTGATCTGCCTAACCTTGACTGAAGAACGGGTCCGGCATTTGGGGCTGGCCATGATGGTGTCGGACAATACCTCGCCGTTCGGCACCGCCTTCACCGTTTCCATCGACTCGGCCCAGGGTATCACTACCGGGATTTCTGCCGCCGACCGCGCCAAGACGATTCTCGATTCAATCGCCGACGACGCTAAGCCCCAAGACCTCGCGACGCCAGGTCATATCTTTCCGTTGCGCGCGCGCAACGGCGGCGTGCTCGTGCGCGCGGGCCAGACCGAAGGCTCGGTCGACCTCGCCCGCCTTGCCGGCCTCAAGCCCGCCGGCGTGATTTGCGAGATCATGAAGAACGACGGCACCATGGCACGCCAGCCCGACCTCATGCGCTTCGCCAAAAAGCACAAGCTCAAAGTCGTCACCAACGCCGATCTGATCCAACACCGTTTGAACTACGACTCGCTGGTCTACAAAGCCGCATCGGCGCCGCTGCCGACCCGCATCGGCGGCGAGTTTCAAGCCATTGTCTACAACACCCATGTCGACGAAAGCGAGCACCTGGCGTTGATCAAGGGACAGATTTCGCCCAATGAAGAAACCTTGGTGCGGGTGCATACCAAGTATATACCCGGCGATGTTTTCGGCTTCGAGCTGCTCAACACCGGCGCGGTGATTCAGCGTTCCATGGAGTTGATCGCCAAAGAGGGCAAAGGCGTGATCTTGTATTTGCAGCCTAAACAAAAGGCACATCACCCGGCTATGGTCGCCTATCCGAAAGTCGAAGGTAAGCAGCAAAAAGGCATGAATGCGTCGTTCGTCTATCAGGCGGATTTCAAGGAATACGGCATAGGCGCGCAAATTCTGCGCGACTTGGGCGTGCGCAAGATGCGGCTACTGACCAACAACAAGAAACATCTGGTCGGTCTGCGTGGCTACGGTTTGGAAGTGACGTCATTGGTGCCGATCCCCAGGGAAAGTCCCCTGCGCGTCAACGCCAAAAACCCCAAGGCCAAGGCCAAACATGCCTAGCCCTGCAGGATCGCAAATCTCAGATTCCAAATTTCAGATTCCAGAATTGGGATCGGTAATTTGCAATAAGCAATCTGTAATTTGACATTCCGAGCGAAGCGAGGACAAATGCCGATCTTCGAATACAACTGCCGCAGCTGCGAGCAGCACTTTGAGACCATCGTCTTATCGACACGGGAAAAAATCCGCTGTCCCAAATGCAACAGCAAGAAGGTCGACAAGCAACTGTCAGTCTTTAGCGCTCCGGCAGCCACCGGCGACACCGCGCCAAATGGCGGCGCCTGCACCGGCACGCCACAAACCTGCGGCTGCCACTAGCAAGCGGTCGGGCAAACGTACAAAAAACTGTATTTGAAATTTCGCCAAGGGCGGGAGTAGGATGTATCCTCGATCCTCGTTTTGGCAGATCGGCAACTATCCAATCGCGGTCTCGCTGTATGGCAGCTCGTCACACGGAATCTTCCGATGGAGTCATATAGCTCAGCAAATCGGGACGGATGCGCTTGAGCGCTTCGCCGACGTTGGCAAACACGCGTTCTTCAATCAACTGCGCTTTGACCCAATAATCGAGCGACGGCGCGTCGACAAAATTGATGTCGACGTAGCGTTCGCCCACCGGCTCGCCGGTGATCATGACGCGCACCGAATAGCCGGCATCGATGACGATGCCGCGCGCCCCCGGCGGCAGCGGCAGCGCCGCTTTGATCTTCTCCAGTTTATCCGGCGGATACTTGCCGATATCGAGGGAGTAGTAGCCCCACTGGCCAGGCGCGACCTTGAGCTCCTTGAAAATTTTCCGGTTGATATCGACGAGATTCTTCGCCGCCTCGTCCTGATTGTAGTTTTCTAAGAGATCGACGGCCCATTTCTCGATGATGCCTCTGACCGGTGGCACCGCGGACTTGTCGCGCTCCTTGACCGCCCGGCGGTCGATCCACCATTTGGTTTCTTCGAATGCGGGAGGTTTTTCGTCGGCCATACTTTTAGTCTAACTGATGGATACGCAGAGACAAGCCTAGATCTTGAAGTCCTCTAGCGTGCTCTTGGCAAACAGCGCATCGACATCGAGCTTTTTACTAATCAAACCTTGCTCGTGGGTGTACTGCACTAAAGTTTCGAGAATATGGCGATTGGCTTCCAGACCATAGGCCCAGGGATCGGGCCCAAGAGCTTCCCGCTCCTTTTCCATCTCGTCGATGGACCAAGCCATCATATATTTTAGGGCAGAAAACTCGTACATCGCTTCCTGGCAGATCCTTTTAGATTCGTTGAAGGCTTTGCATAAGCTCTGGGCGATCCATGGATGCTGTTCGTAAAACTCTTCGCGGATGACGATGGTGTGCATGATTGGAAAAATCTTCGTGCGCTTGAAATAGTCAGCCTCGACTTCGCGGAAGTTCGGGATCAGCCGCTGCACTTTCGGATGACGCCGCACAAACGGCGATGGCATATGCGCCGAAATCATCGCGTCGATCTCGCCCCGTTCGAGCATGCCGGACAGCGTCTTGTCGCCGGGGATAGGTTGAATATCGATGTTGGCCGGTAGCTTATGCTGCACCTTGTCCTGGCGCCCAGGAGTCTCCTCGCCGCCGGTGAACCATTGCATCTTTTCCGGCAACACGCCGTATTCATGCTGCAAGATGCCGCGCGCCCAGGTCGCCATGGTGATCTGATATTCGGGAACGCCGACGCGCTTACCCGCCATGTCCGCCGGTTTTTTGATGCCCGAGTCGGTGTTGATGTAAATGCATGAGTGGCGAAAAGTCTTCGACGGGAAAACTGGGATACCGATCAGTCTGGGCGCGCCCTTGTCGCGCGACATTAAGAAAGAACCGGTGGACATCTCCGCGACATCGAATTCGCCGTAGCGTAACATGCGCCAAAACGTCTCTTCAACGCGCAACGGCAAGTAGGTCAGATCGACGCCCTCGACCTCGACGCGCCCGTCTTGCAAAGCACGGGTGCGATCATAGTCCCAACAAGATAAAGTCAAACGAATTTTGCCCATGATGAACTCCTGTTCGATAAATATTGGCGAAGTTAAGCACTGACCGCGGCAAGAAACTGAGTGGCGCTGACGACGAACTGCTCGCTGGCGCTTTGCAACACGACGGCGGCTTCGCCCGAAGCGAGTGTAGTGCGGCGCTGAATTGAATAGAGCTTGCCTTTAAAAGTAACTTGGGCGCCCGGTCGATAGCGCTCAAGGCCTAAATGATCCGGCTGGGGATCGATCTTTTCCATGACCGATTTCTATAACATAGCGCCTGGCAAGCTTAAACTGCCCACGAGACTTGGGCACGGAACCGAACTCCGAACTCTCCAGTCCGGAAATCGCAGTCCCTGCGGCGCGGGGTGAGCCCCCGAACGGTGAAGCCACCCGACGGCGGCCGCAAAGTCCGGTACCCTCCACCACTCTCCAACCCATCCCTTTCCCACAGAGCTGGCTCGACGCACTATGGTAAATTAGTGCTCAGAGGTAGAGTCGCCGTGGAGGAGCTTGCCCTCCACCCACAGTGAACTTGTAACTGCGCTTTTCGGGGTAAATTGACAAGCTCCCAGGTCGAGCCTACAGTCGGGCCAAATTAGGATTATCACCATGCGTATCGCTGTCATGGGCACAGGTGCTGTCGGCGGTTATTTCGGCGCAAAACTCGCCGCCGCAGGCCATGAGGTAGCCTTCATCGCCCGTGGCCGGCACTTGCAGGCACTCCGGGCAAGCGGTCTCCGGGTCACGAGCGCCAATGACGATTTACAGATCGACATCGCAAAGTTCACCGACGATATCGCAACGATTGGCAAAGTCGATCTGATTCTGTTTTGCGTCAAATCCTACGACAGCGAAACCGCCGCCGAACAAATCCGGCCGCTGGTTAGCGACCGGACGCATATCCTTTCGCTGCAAAACGGCATCGATAACCCGGAAAAACTCGCGCGCGTCTTTCATCCAGAGCAAGTCTTCCCGGCGGTTGTCTATGTCGGCGCGCAATTGACCTCTCCTGGAGTCATCACCCATGCCAACGTTGGCCCCTCAATTATCTTCGGACAGAGCGACGGCGGCGCCAGCGCACCGTCTACATTGCCCCGGGAATTTTGAGCGC
>CAWJZV010000011.1:0-162657 GCA_963847445.1 uncultured delta proteobacterium
ACCACGAAGTGCTTCATAGCTTGCGCTCGCCTACATAAAATGAAAATGGATGGGATTCCCTCCATAGGCGGTCTGCTTGACGCGTCATTCCCGCGCACGCGGGAATCGTGCGCCCGTGAGGGCGCCACATCAGCACGGTGAAAGTCCGTGTCGGAGTATGCCACAAACTCCGAAGTCGAAGGTAACTGCGTCGCTGTGAAGCGAGGTGGAGAGCAACCGGAGGCGAAAAGTCGGTCCGTAGTAAAGCGAACTCGATTCGGCGGAGGAGCTGCGACGAGCCTGCGATTCCAGGGCGAAGTCCGAAAACCGCTGGACACGCTGGCGTGGTGGTAAGCGATGTTCAGGCAGCCCACGTGGTTGGAGACGGAACGACAAGAAGGTGTGGCGAGGTAAGCGGGGAGACCTGCATGGTAGGTGAGCTGTGCAGGAGTCAGAGCCTTCATGGTAGCGCAGCGGCCAAAAGCCGCGAAAAGCGCTGGAAGCAAAACGGCGCCGAGGGACGGGAGGCAGGAAGGTGGATACGTGAATTCCACACAGAGGTAGAGCGAAAGCAAAGCGTTGCCAGTGTCTGAAAGGACTACGCAAAGCGCAGAGACGCGCGGCCGCGATTGGTCGTGGGTGGAAGCCTCGAAGTGGAGCGAACGCATGTTGGCGGCGCTGGTTAACGGCGTCATAAGAGGCAAGTAGCTAATGCTTTTTCGCGCACAAGGGTTGTTCACCATTATTGCGATCCCTGTGTTAGCGAGCCAATCCCGATGAGGAAACCACCGACTGGAGAGCCGTGTGCGGGAGAACCGCACGCACGGTTCGGAGGGCGGGGACGGCGAAAGCCGTTCCCCGACCCCTATCAGGTGACGGACAGTGTCCGTCATACCGTTGAAAAACGGTATCCAGGTGGATGATGGGCCTGGATACCCGCTTTCGCGGGTATGACGGAACCCCGGAGGCTCTTCGATTGTGCAGATCATCCCCTTACAGGTATCTTCGGAAGGACATGGCGACACGTCATCACAGGCACGAGCACGGAGTTCGGAGTGTCAATTATCCGGAACCTTCGTGTCCTTCGTATTGCTATCCAAAAACTAACACCAACATGTTTGTCATAGCGTACGGCTTTAATATTCCGGGAGTCGAACATTCTCGGATTCGGAAATTCCTCTCGCCAAGGCGCAAAGGCGCCAAGTTCGGAATTGTTGTCATTTCGACCAGAGGGAGAAATCTCTCTTAGATCCCTCGCGTTCGCTCGGGATGACGGGCATAGGCCCGTCACCTTTGCGAGCTTAGCGCCTTTGCGAGAGATATTCCGAGTTTTGATTG
This sequence comes from uncultured delta proteobacterium, assembly GCA_963847445.1. Classification (GTDB taxonomy): domain Bacteria; phylum Desulfobacterota; class Binatia; order UBA9968; family UBA9968; genus DP-20. Next base: position 1,318 of record CAWJZV010000011.1, read on the forward strand.
CGGCTGTTTGCCAACGGGCGAACCTCTTTTTCCCAGCCCAGTCTGGGAAAAAGCATGTACTACTACCCGTGATAGATTACGCGGCTTGCGCAAATTTCTCGATGCGCCAAAGCCAAGAGGGCGGGTTTCAAACCCGCCCCTACGACTCGCGATTTCTTTTTGCGCCCTTTGCGTTCTTTGCGGCCATTCTTCTTTTCGGTTGCGGCTCAGCCGCGCTAGGCACTACGTGGTGACATGACAACCTGAACGTGGCCCATTAATCATACTAAAGCCTGAAGAACCTAACTTGCTTTGTCAGACCGTGATTTGACTCCGTCAAGCACCGATCATATAAAAGATTTCTCACAATCGGCGAAGGGAGAGTTTAAGTTCATGGCAAAGTTGGATTTATTGGTTAAAAATGGCGCGGTGTGGACGCCGGGCGGTTTTATCGACGCCGATATCGCGGTGAACGACGGCAAGATCATCGCGCTGGGCAAGCCGCCGGTGCTGCCGGACACGGCCGACCAGGTGATCGATGCCAAGGGGAAGAAAATCATCCCCGGCTTGGTCGATACCCACACCCATCATCGCGATCCTGGTTTCACTCATAAAGAAGATATTACTACCGCGACCATGGCCGCGGCCGCCGGCGGCGTGACCACGTCGATCGGCATGCCCAACGTCAATCCGCCGACGACTACGGTGGAACGTTATCGCGCGCTGGTGCAACATCATAGCAAGAACGCGATTGTCGACTTCAACCACAATCCCTCCGGCACCGTGCCCGAGGAAATCCCCGGGCTCGCCAAAGAAGGACCGTTGGCGTTCAAGATCTTCATGGTCAAAGACACCGGCCGCGACTATCCGCATATGCCCGGCATCGGCATCAACAACAACGGCGAGCTGTTCAAATGTTTCGAAACCGTTGGCAGCACCGGCCTGCCGCTGATGGTGCATCCGCACGATCAGGATTTAATGGACGAGATCGAAGGACGCTACTGGAAGAAAGAAGACCGCAGCCCGCAGGCCTACGCCAAAGCTTACCGCGATTACGACGGCATCATATGGGACACGGCGATGGCGACGTTGTTCCGCATGCAAAAGGCGCTTGGCACGCCGCTGCATGTTCTCCACATGACCACGCCGGAAGGGATCGCCATGCTGCGCCGCGCCAAAGACGAAGGCCGGCCGTGCAGCTGCGAGGTCAATCCTTGGGCGATGTTTCTCGGCACCTGGGAGAATGTCGAGAAGATGGGGCCCTATTGCTTGGGCTTCTGGGTGCCGCCAGCCCATGTCAACGGACTGTGGGAAGCGATCAACGATGGCACCATCGACATGATCGGCACCGATCACGCGCCGCACACCAAGGAGGAAAAAGACCGCGGCTGGACCGATATGTGGAGCTGTCCGGGCGGCGAACCGCAGATCCAAGATTACCTGAGTTTGTTCCTCGACGCGGTGAACCAAGACAAGCTGTCGCTCGATCGCTTGGTGCGCATCTCGTCATTCAACCCGGCCAAGGTTTTTAACATCTATCCAAAGAAGGGCGTGCTCCTGCCGGGCTCCGACGCCGACATGGTGATCGTCGACATGAACAAAGAGGCAGTGATCTCCAACGAGACCACCTACACCAAAGTCGGCTGGACGCCGTACCACGAACGCAAGGTCAAAGGCGTGCCGATCCGCACGATCCTGCGCGGCAAGACGGTGATGCTCGACGGCAAGATCACCGGCAAGCCGGGGGATGGGCAGTTGGTGAAGCCGGTGAGTTAGACTGGATCTATCAGTTTGACCTGGGTCGATGGGTATTGATATATAGAGACATCAACATTCTCGGAGGAGTAATAATGACTAGAATCGTACGAGTTTTTCTTGCTGTTTTTAGTCTTCAATTCTTCGTGATCTCCGGTGCGACGTTCTCGTTGGCACAAGTCGATCCAACGAAGGCGCTGATTGGTACTTGGGAGGGGCAGGTACAGGTATCAAAGCAAATGGGACGGACACTCACCATCAATTCGGTAAAGGCAAAGGGCGATGGTGAATGGGTCGCGCGGGGCAGGTACGCCATAGAGGGGATGGAAAGTAAAGAGACGACTGGCGGACAAGCAATGAGCGTATCGTCAAAAGACAATGAAATCTATCTTGAGTTTACTACAGGGAGCGTCCAAGAATCCTGTGAAACTCAAGCTGGTGGGTGAAAACAAGCTTGAAGGCACGACTGATTTTGGCGGCAAGGTACGCGAAAGAAAAACTGGTGCTTGAAAAAGTGGCACCGAAAGCGGGAGACATCAAGTAAGTTTTGTCCGGCTTGCGTTCCCTAATCCCAATTCTATCGTTAAGTCAAAAACAGCGGAAGAGCATCTTGAATGTTCTTCCGCTGTTTCTTTGATAGTCACAGGAAAATTGTCGATAGGTGACTGGTGTCCCTCGCCATTCTTAGGTCGCGGGGCCTTCGACCTGTTCGTCCGGATCGATCTTATTGACGATCAGGCCCGAGCTTAGCTTCGGATAAAAGTAGGTCGATTTCTGCGGCATCTTTTCATTGGCGGCGACGATGTTTTGGATTTCTTCTGCCTTGGTGGCGTTCAAAATAAACGCGGCCTGGTAGTCTTCTTTTTCCAAAGCTTGCAGCACGGCTTCTTCATCCTGCGAGTAGCGGATGGTGGCGCCGCTGACTTGCTGCTCGGGGGACATGCCGAGAATATGCTCGAGGACCAGTAGGTGCAGCGTGCTGACATCGAGTTCCCGCAACGGCGCGCTCATGTCTTTGGCCAAGCGCTGCATGATGCGTTTGTTTTTCAGCCGCAGGATCAAATAACGCGGGTCGCGCTTGAAGCTGGCGCCGATGACGCGGTGCTTCTTGGCGGCGTTCTTGAGGGCTTTCAAAAACGAAGTCTTGCCTTCCGGCGTCTTCGGATGCTGCTCGACGTAAAAATAGGTTTGCAGCGCCTCTTCCAGTTCCAAAAACGGCTTGTGGTTGAAGCCGCGCACCAGCCGATGGGTCGGCAAAATGACGACATTGTCGTCATTGATATTGGCGAAATAGGTCAAGATAAAGTTATACGCTTCATTGCCGCTGCCTGGGCCGCGCTCGCTGCGCAGCTGGTCGCGGTAGCGCAGCGTGGCTTCGTAGCGATGGTGGCCGTCGGCGATCAGCAGGGTCTGCTCGGCCATTTCCCGCTGGACTTTTTCGATGACCGCCGAGTCGGTGATGCGCCATAGCTTCAACTCGTCGCCGTTGTCCAGTACGGTTTCGATGAATGGCGCCATGCCTTCGACGGCGACGCTGAGAATGATCTGGATCGTCGGTTTCGGTTGAGCGTAGAGGACGAAGATCGGGCTCAACTGGGCGTGACAGGCGAGCATGAGTTTCAGCCGGTCTTCTTTGGGCGCGTCGAGGGTCTTTTCGTGAGGCTTGATCGCGCCGGTGGCAAATTCTTGCAGTTCGGTCAAAGCGAAAAAGCCCAGCCGGACTTTTTGCTCGCCGCTCTTGAGCTTGAAGCGGTGCGCCGAGAAATAAATCGCCGGCGCTTCATCCCGTTCCAGAATCCCCTGGCTCTGCCACTCGCCGAACAGCTGGGCGACGGCGTTGTAAGAGTCGGCTTCTTGATTGAGATCGAGCCGGACGAAGTTATAGACCGACTTCTTATAGAGCTTGTCTTGCTCTTCCGTGGAGATCACGTCGTAGGGCGGCGCGATCACCTTGCTCAAATCTTTGATTTTTTTTGGGCTGTAACAGAGTGCTCGAAACGGCGCTATACGTATCATTATGTTTGAATCCGCTCGGTGATTAGCTTTCCTTGGCCACGCCTTGGTTCATGGCGCCGATGCCTTCGATCTCCGATTTCAGAACATCGCCGGGTTTCAGTTTCTCTTGAAACTCCGGTGAGTCCGGATTGCCGGTGGTCAATAGATCGCCGGGATAGAGCGTGGTCACTTGGGACAGAAAACTGATCTGTGTGGCGATGTCGTTGATCATGGCGTCGGTCTTCGCCGATTGTTTCAACTCGCCGTTGATCCACAGCTTCATCCAGAGATTATGCGGATCGGCGATTTCATCTTTGGTCGTGATCCATGGGCCGATGGGGGCGAAGGTCTCGAATCCTTTGCGCACGCTGCGCGTACCGCCCATATTCTTGCTCTTGCCGTAGCCGCGCGCGGTGACATCTTGCATGATGGTGTAGCCGAACACGGCGTCCATGGCTTGGGCCTTGCTCAGATGGCGCACTTTTTTGCCGATGACCACGCAAAGCTCGAGCTCGGGAAAGATCGACTCGGCATCCTTTGGGATGACAATATTGTCTTCCGGTCCGGCGATGGCGGACGGCGGCTTTAAGAAAATATTCTCTAGCAGCTCTTCCGGCGAAATCGTCGATGCCGCGCCACGGCCGCGGCCGGCGTCGAGTCCGCCGGTGCCGCGCTTGTAGTTGCCGGCCGCGGCATAGATTTTCGACGGCCGCTCCACCGGCGGCTTGAGCAATTTGGCGTCGAGCTTGACACCGCCGCCCTTGGCGACGAGGTCGGCTAAGGCGCCTTTGATTTGATCGTATTGAGCGATCAGATCGATCATGGTCGCCCCCTTGGGCAATACGCCGGTGATCGGAATCAGCGTGTCGTTGTGAACTATGGCGAGGCCGTCAGGTTTGATCGTGGCGAATTTCATCGGCAGTTCCTTTCAGTGTGACTATTTTAAATATCTGGAAGTAGCGATTTTGACAAGCTGGCGGGGCATAATGCGCGCCGTTAGTCTGAACTCGGAGTTATCTCCGAAAGTTGTTCTGGGCTTCTCGAGGGGAAGTATTCACCACAGAGGCGGAGAGATTCACAGAGATCCGGAGTAGTTTTTATCAAGAATTTCTTTTCTCCGCGTCCTCTGCGTCTCCGCGGTGTCATGCCCGATCCCTGGATGGTCTATCCGGCGGCGCAGATCCAGACGAGATTTCTCGCTGCGCTCGAAATGACAGGTCATGGGTTGCTGGCATTCCGGACGCGACGGCAGATTGTCCAACTGAACCGCCATCGATCAATTGATCCACTGACATCGCTATGGCATAAAAAACCGTGACTGAATCTTGGTTGCATCTCACGGTTCATACCAGCGCCGCCTGTCTGGACGCCGTCGCGAATTTTTTGACCGAGAGCGGCTCGTCGGGCGTCGTCTTAAAGCGCCGGGCGGTGGAGGCTTATTTCCCCAATAATCGCAATGCCGCGGCGCTCAAGCGCGCGGTTCACCGCTTCGTCATGGATGTTGTCAAACTCCAAGGCCGCAGCAGCAAGCCGCGCTTGTCGTGGCAGATCGCCCGGCCGGAAAACTGGCAGAACTCTTGGAAGCGCTTTATCCGGCCGAGCCGGGTCGGCAAACAGTTTTGGGTGACGCCGCCCTGGCTAACGCCGCCGCAGTTTCGCTCGCGCCAGGTGATCACCATTGAGCCCGGCATGGCGTTTCGGCACCGGCACCCATGCGACCACGCGCGGCTGTTTGGAATTTATCGAGCAGGTCGCGGCGTTATTGCCACCGGTGAAATTCACCGCGCTCGATGTCGGCACCGGCTCGGGAATCCTGGCGATCGCGTTGGCGAAGTTGGGGGCCAAGCGGGTGTGGGCGCTGGACAACGATCCGGTGGCGCTTGGCGTCGCTCGGGAGAATTTTCATGTCAATCGAGTAGCGGACAAAGTCCAGCTGTCCGCGACCTCGCTGAACCGCCTCAAAAGAAAGTTCCTCGTCGTTGTCGGAAATCTTACGGCGGAAACGATTGTCGCGCTTGCCAGCGCCATGGCGCCAAGAGTTGCGGCTGGCGGGTATTTGATTTTGTCCGGCATCCTGCATGACAAGGCGGCCTCGGTGCTGCGCTGTTTTGTGCCGCGCTTTCGCGTCGTCAAACGCCAGCGGGCGCGCGAGTGGGTGACATTGCTTTTGCAACGGCGCTAGCAACTTATGGCTCGTTTCTTCGTCCGCAAAGAGAATATTCAAGCGACCAGCGCGACCCTCGCCGGCCAGGAGCTGGAGCATTTGCGCCGCGTGCTGCGCTTGACCGCGGGCGATGTCGTGACGCTGTTCGATGACACCGGCTGGGAACATGAGGCGGTGATTCGCACTCTTCACGCCGATCGGGGAGAACTGGAAATTCGTCATTCCTATGACGCCGGTAGAGAATCTCCACTGGCGCTGACTTTGGCGCTCGGGTTAACCAAGGGCGAAAAGATGGACTTCGTCGTCGAGAAGGCGACGGAGCTTGGCGTCGGCTCGATCATGCCGTTTACCTCAAGTTTCACCGTGCCCAAGCTCGACGACAAGAAAATCGCCAAACGCACCGAGCGTTGGCAGAAGATCGCGCTGAGCGCGGCGAAACAATGCGGCCGGACTCGGGTGCCGGAGATTTTGCCGCTGTGCGAGTTCGATGCGATGGTTGAGGGTGCCGGCGCGAGCCAGCTCAAGTTGTTATTCTGGGAAAAGGAGACGGCGCGATCGCTGCGCCAGGTGCACGAGGCGAATGCTACCGCGACCGCGATCTTAGTCGCCGTCGGCCCCGAGGGCGGCTTAAGCGGCGCCGAGGCCCAATTGGCAGCGGCGCGGGATTTCCACAGCGTCCATTTAGGCCGGCGCATTCTGCGCGCTGAGACTGCGGCGGTGACTGCTTTATCGTTGGTGCAGTTCCTTTGGGGTGATTTGATTTAGCGCGGCTTGCCTTGGCGCGGCACAACTTTTAGCATGAGTTAATTAGAATGTTCGCTGAACAAAACTTGAAATGCCAGAACTGTGAAGCTCCAGTCGTGGCCGCCGACGAACTTTGCGGCAAGTGCGGCGCTAAGCTGTTGCACCGCCGGGTGCTCATGGGCGTGCCGAAGCCGGAGAACTTTAGTTTAAGCGCGGAGGAAAACCAGCCTGACGTTGACGAGGATGCCGCGTGCGACGAACGGGAGTTCCCAACTCGGGCTGAGTTGGCACGGTTCGGGAATCCTACGCCGCCAACGCCCGAACCGATGGCAGGCGTGCGCTGGGGCGGCTTTTTCCGCCGCGCCAATGCGTTGACCATCGATCTGTTCGTGATCGCTTTGCTATCGTCAATCATGGGTGCTATGGCCTACGTGGGCTACAAAGTCGGCCTCGGCGCCCATGGGCAGGTCATCTCCAGCGACAACGCCGCGGCGCTGTTCGCCATCCTCACACTGGGCTGGCTGGGCTTGACCAGCGCTTATTTCATCGTCATGCATGGACTGGGCGGTCAGACCATCGGCAAGACGTTACTCGGCCTGCGCGTCGTCGGTGCCGATCGTCAGCCGCCGAGCTTTCGCCAAGCGGCGCTTCGCTGGCTCGCGGCGGTGGGCTTCGCGCCCATTGGCCTCGGCTTTCTCTGGGTGCTCTGGCAGTCTGAGAAGCGCGGCTGGCATGACATTGTCGCGCGCACTTGGGTCGTGCGCGAGTAAGTAGCCGTTTGTCCGGAGTATCTCACCACGAAGGTCCTAGCGCGGCACAGCCGGCAACCGAAAAGAGGAATGGCCGCACCCTTCGACGGTACTCAGGGCGATCGGCACGCAAAGGGCGCAAAAAAGAATCGGCAGTAGGGGCGGGTTTGAAACCCGCCCTGTGAGGATGCAATCGTCATGAGTAAATTGCGCATCGGGGTCGTGATGGACCCCGTCGACAACATCAACATCGACAAGGACACCACCTTCGTTCTGATGCTCGAAGCCCAGCGGCGCGGCCATGAACTTTATTTCATGGAAGTCGACGATCTGTTCGCGCGCGGCGGCGCCACCCATGGCCGCTATCGCCGGCTGCAACTGGCCCGTGCCACCCCTCACGCACAACTCGGTGAGTTTGCCACCGGATCGCTGGCGGATTTCGACACGGTGTGGATGCGCAAAGATCCGCCTTTCGACATGAAATTTTTCTTCGCCACTCATCTGCTCAGTCTGATCGACGCGAGCAAATGTTTTCTCATGAACAATCCCAAGGGGCTGCGCGAAGCCAACGAAAAACTTTATGCCATGCGCTTTCCGGAACAGATCCCGCAGACGCTGGTGAGCAGCAATATGGAGCGGCTGCGCTCGTTCATGGATGAGCTGGGCGGCGAGCTGATCGTCAAGCCGCTGGACGGCTGCGGCGGCAGCGGTGTGTTTTACTTGAACGGCCAGGACCGCAACACCAATTCGATTCTCGAAGCGGCCACCGACAACGGCCGGCGGCTGGTGATGGGGCAACGCTACCTGCCCGAGATCCGCCAAGGCGACAAACGAATTATCGTTCTCAACGGCGAGCCGCTTGGCGCGGTCTTGCGCGTGCCGCTGGAGTCCGAGACCCGCGGCAACATTCATGTCGGCGGCCAGTGCGTGAAGAGCGAAGTGACGGAGCGCGACCGGGAGATTTGCGCCGCGCTGGCGCCGCTTTTGCGCGCGGATGGGCTTTACTTCGTCGGTCTGGACGTGATCGGCAACTTTCTCACCGAGGTTAACGTGACCAGCCCGACGGGAATCCAAGAGATTAATTCTTTAAACGGCGTGCGCCTCGAAAGCCAAGTCATCGATTTCGTCGAAAGCCAGGTCGAAAAGCTCGCCAAGAGCTAGGTCAAACTTGACTCGCCGAAACTTTTAAGCAATATTCCAGGTTCACTTCTTTTGGCCAGGTAGCTCAGTCGGTAGAGCAGAGGACTGAAAATCCTCGTGTCGGCGGTTCGATTCCGTCCCTGGCCACATTTTTACCTCTTAAAATCCAACCCGTTACATCTTCGGCTCTAGTCGCGGAAGTTCGTTTTTACCGTCTCCATTGCGATTACTTTGCTAGAAGCCAAAACATTTATTGCGTTATCGTATTTTCGACCGAAATCGTTCTATGATAGATTCGTGGTGTGATGGCATCGGATAGAAGCGGTTGTGTCGTTTTTTATTTTGAGGGTAATGAGCTGCAGCATCGTGGAACTAAACGCTTCGCGCTGGAATCGTCAGAACTTCGGAACAAAAGCAAAACCCATGTTTCGCAAAAAGTCCTTTAACAACTGAGCGATCTATCATGCATGTTGCGGCGCGCGACATGCCGAGGAGAAAAAACTAATGAAAACTATAGAGCCATCGAGACCGGTCACATTCTCAGGGCGCATGATACGTGTCTTTCCCGTACTTTTGGCCATATTGTTCGTGGGGTGTGCCACCTCGCCGATCGCCATTAATCAGGCATCGCCGGTGCCGACCTCGCGAATCCTGGCGCCGCACTTGTTATCGGAAGCCCAGTACACGGGGAGCCTCGTCATCAAGCGTGACGGAGGTTTCATGGGTTCGGCTTGTGCCATTCGGGTATTCGTCGGGGCCGTGCCAGTTGCCGATCTCGCACCGTCGGAAAAGGTCGAGCTTTTCGTTCCCCTTGGCGAGCATGTTGTAGCCGCTACTTCGATCAGCAGCTTTTGTGGCGGAGGCGTTTCTGAAGCGGCGGTCATCATAAGGCCGGAGGTTCAAAAGATTTTGCGTATTGCCAGCGGTCAGAGCGGGGATATTCATCTTCAGCCAAGCGCCTTCTGATGACGTACTAGCCGAGGTATTCTTCACAGTAATTGCAACGCCACCGTTGATTGCGGTCACCAAGAACGCTGAGACGATGGTGCGGGCGCTTAATGACTGATGTAAGCTAACCGAGCTTGACTGTCATCTTGGACGCGAAATAACCCGCCGATCATTTAATAGTCATACGAACCCGAGGAGACTCCATGGGTAAAGGGATATTTCTTGAACCAGGTCAGGGAACGATCTATTCCGCGAGGGGCAGCACGATGGCCTTCAAGGCGTTGTATGAGACTACGGGCGGTGCTTTCAGTTTCATGGAGCGGGAGCTGCCAGTAAGCAACCGGCGGCCCCAGCCTCACACGCATGAAGGACCAGAAGGCTTCTATGTCCTGGAAGGCTCCATCGAGTTTATCGTCGGAGGAGAAAGCAGAATAGGAGGTCCCGGCTTTTGGGCTCTGGCGCCAAGGAGCGTGTCGCACACGTTCGGCAACGCAGGTGACTCTCCCGCGAGACTACTAATCATTCACTCCCCAGCAGCAGATGCCTACTTCGCCGAGTTAGAAGCTCTCTGGAAGGATGCCACTCCGACCCCTGAGGAAGAACGGCAACTGATGAAACGACACGGACTTGAACCTACCGAAACTTGATCTTCAGGTTGGGCGTAGAACTAGCCGTTGGAACAGACGGCGGCTGTGTAAACCGGAGAGCGGGAGTTGCTGCTAAAACCTTGCGACGACAGTTGGGTCGCAGATACGAAGCTGATCTTTGCTCCGACAGTTTAACAGCGATTCAAAACGATTACCGCTTGCCAATGCGGCGCAAACCGGTGCGGTGCGCAGAGTAATGTGATTCCGGAGGTATCTCGTCGGCGGATTCCTCATCCGCGGCGATCAACCTCTGCGCATGGCGTTGCAGATTGCCCCAACTCAACAGATCCAGTCTGACTTTGCGCCGCAGCGCGCTTTCGTAGGTGAGCCCGTAGGCGCCGCAGTGACGCGAGCAGAGCCAGATCGATTCGCGTCCAGGCCTAGTTACGTTTGTGCGAAAAAGGGTAGCGCCGCACACGCAAGGTTTGCTTTCGGCGCTCGGGAGAATGATCTTTAAGGCTTGCATGATTGCACTTTCCTAGTGTTGGCGATTCCTCTGGTCTGGTCACAGCGTGTAAAGGTTGGAACTATTCTGGATTAAGTCTTGTTAGCTGCTTAACACCGCCATGATCGGACCTTGGCCAGGATGCCATTGGCTGCAGTTGGGACAGCGCGCGAGCATGTTTTCGAGTTCCTTCAACTCCCGCTCGGTGGGATCGAGTATCACCGCGAGCGGATGGTTACAGCGCGTCGCGACCGGCGGCCGGCGATCGTCGATCGAATTACGCTTGAAGAGTTTCATGTTCGGCTGCGCGGCTATCCATTTGGCTCACAGTATCTTGCCAGGCTGACGTCGCCATGATCACGCCTTCGCTAGTGAACAGGCAGCGTGCAACCGAAGTTCCAAGGTGCTCGGTTGCTGGTACTGCAGGGCGTCGCGAAAGACTTTCCACGGGATCACTGGGAAATCCATTTGTCTCCTTTTTGTTTAGTGCGACTTCCGTTGATGGGATTCGAGATGGGCCATGAGAAACGTCAACGAATAAATTCTTGTGCCGCATTGTTTGCAGAACGTGGCACGCTGCTTGGTCTTGTGCACGGGAACTTTTCTAAACATGGTTGCGAGTAAGAGTTTCATCGGATGGTACTTCGTTTGCGCTGACATGCCGACGATAGAGCAACCATGGTGCCAGACTCTCGAAACCTCGTCGGACGGACTAAATCCTCACGAATCTCGTCATTTACGGCTGGCTGCCCTGACTATGACGGAATCAAAGTCAGCGGAAAGCTTTCAGAATTGTCCAACTTCGAGCCAAGATTGTACGGGAAACTGGTGGCAACCTGCGGTAACGATCGAAAACTGCCAAGAATTACTTTCATGGAACGGTGACCAAGGTGGCAGATTTTCATGGGCCGGACACCCGCCCGGCCGATAATTGGAATCCCTTCGAAATATTGAGGTTGGTGCCCTTGGCGGATTGATGCCAATGGCGTCAATGACTGACCCGTGAAATTCGCATCGGGCGGGTTTGTGGTATTCGGATAACGCCGGTTGCTGTAGAATAACCGGAAACCAACCAAACAGAGGCACTATATGGATCTTCTATCACGGTACTTCGAATTGTTTTCGCGCCATGCTCTTGAACCGTCGCTCGCGTGGGTTATCAATCATCCGATTGTTTCCCTCGTCGTTGTCTTTGTTGCGGTCTGGGTGTCCGTGCGCAATTATCGGATGCTTTAAGCGATTGGTCATCGGGCTGGCGATTAGTCGGAGCAAGAACCGACCGCTCAGCCCGCATCTGGTCTCGGCTCATAGTCTCTTCGCGATGGCGCCCTTCCATAGTTCCATTCCATAGTTGCAATTGTTCAGGTCGGGGAATAGGATTTCGCTCACTTCACGGAGGAGTTTGAGCTATGCCCCTAGTTTCCGCCTTAGCGGCGAGCCATGCGCCGAATATTCTTCTCGAGCCGGGACAAGAGTGGGAAGATTTTATGGACTTGCACTACAGCATGGCGCCGCAGGCCTCGGCCAATCGGCCGACCCTGGAGCAGCAGAAGAAGCTGCGGCAAGACGCGGAGGTGGCATTTTCTACGCTGCGCGCCGATCTGGAGCAGGCCAAACCGGATGTGCTGATCGTCGTTGCCAACGATCAATTCGTCAATTTTTTTTGGAACAATATCCCGACTTTTTTTGTCACCATCGCCGAGCGCGTGCAGGGGCAGTTCACCCGGCATAGGTTCGATTATCAAAATCACCAGGAACTGGGCAAAGCGATCATTCGCGCCGGCATGGAGAAGGGCATCGATTTTTCCTACGGCGAGCATGTCGAGTTGCAACATACGCAGAATGTCCCGCTCCATTTTCTCCTGCCGCAACCGACGATTCCCATCCTACCGATCTACGTGAACACCTGGGTCGACCCGGCGCCATCGCCGCGGCGCTGTTATCAGGTCGGCGAGTTGATCCGTGAAGTTGCGCATAACGCTAAAGAGCGCGTGGCGATCCTCGCCACCGGCGGTCTGTCCCATTTCCCCGGCTCGCCGCGCATCGGCGAGATCGACGAGAGTTTCGATCATCAAGCTGCTCGAAGTCATGCGCCAGGGGAAAGGCCGCAGTTTGGTTGACTATTCAGTGCAAGATCTCTTGCAGGCGGGCGATACCGAGTTTCTCAACTGGATGGTGGTGATCGGCGCGGTGGGCGACGCCAAGGCGAGCTTTACCGCTTACATGCCGGACTTCGTCGCCACCGGTTGGGGCTTTGTCAGCTGGAAGCTAGTTTAGCCGAGAGCCTAGCGTCAGGGAGGGTTTGTGAGCTGTTATGATTTGAGTCGTTTGTTGTTCGATCTCAAGATGAACGAAGCGATCTACCAGCGGGCGTCATCCGACTTCGAAAGCGTCATGGCCGGTTATGAGCTATCGAGCGAGGAAAAAGACGCGCTGCGCGCCGGCGATCCGCGCAAGCTGCGCCAGCTGGGCGTGCACGGCATGCTCTGTCTCTACATCAAGCGGCTCAATCCACAGTTTCGCGACAATATTTATTGGGCGCAAAAGTGAGACTAGTGGTCAGAGATCAGAAGTCGGCGGTCGGAAATGGCGGTTAGGAGTCGGCGCTTAAGGTGAGATTGTGGCAGAATGCTCGGCAGCATGATTAAGAATCCCAGCCCGTTTCTTAAATGTGCACTTCTAGTCTCTGATTACTTTGCCGACTTCGAACTGCCGACCGCCGACCTCCAGGTCTTCAACCTTTTTGACCGACTCCATTAGGTTTGTTAGTATCCGGCACATTCAAAAATTACCAGGGGGAAAAGCAAGCATGGATCTCGGACTCAAAGGTAAAGTGGCCTTGGTCGCCGGCGCGAGCCAGGGCATGGGCAAGGCGGCGGCGGTGGGCTTCGCGCGCGAAGGCGCCAAGGTGGCGATCTGCGCCCGCGGCCAAGCGGCGTTGAACGAAACCGCGGAACAAATTCGTAAACAGACCGGCGGCGACGTCTTGGCAATCGTCGCGGATATGAGCAAGCCGGAGGATATCAAGAAATTCGTCGACGATGCGGCGAAACATTTTGGCCGGGTCGATGTGGTGGTCAACAACGCCGGCGGTCCGCCTCCCGGCGAGTTCATGAAGTTTACCGACGAGGACTGGCAGAATGCTTTCAATCTCAGTTTCATGAGCACCATGCGCATGACCCGCGAAGCGGTGCCGCATCTGCGCAAAGTCGGCGGCGGCAAAGTGATCAACATTACTTCTTACTCGGTCAAAGAACCGATCGCAGGGTTGGTGCTGTCCAATGCGGTGCGCAGCGCGGTGATTGGCTGGGCCAAGACGCTGTCACGGGAACTAGCCCGCGACAATATTCTGTTCAATAACGTTTGCCCCGGCCGCATCGATACCGATCGCGCGCAGAAGCTGAACAAGGCGCGCGCCGACCGCCTGGGCCGTCCGGTAGAGGAGATCAACAAGGAGATGGCGGCGGAAGTGCCGTTGGGACGTTACGGCACGGCGGAGGAAGCCGGCGATCTGATCGTGTTTCTCGGATCTGACCGTGCCAGCTACATCACCGGCACGACCATCGCCATCGATGGCGGCCTCGTGCGCGCGACTCAGTAGGAGGACATGACCATGGTGCATTTCGTGATTCAGTGGGATCTGCCCGATCAGAAGGCCAACCTGACGGTTTACGCCAACAAGGCGAAGAACGATTGGTTGCCGATCACCCTGGGCCACAAGGGCGTGATCGAAGTGCGTAACTACCGCAACCCGCTGGAAGTGACGCCCCATGTGGCGATCACCATCGATTTCGAAACGCTGGATAATTGGCGCGATTTCATCGATTCGGCGGATTATATCCGGATCATGCGCGAGCTGCGCGTGTTGGGTTGCCGAAATTTCACCGTCAACATTTGGGCGCCGTCAAAATATTTTCCCGAGTCGATGAAACCGTAGGAAGAAAACTACCGTTCAAATCGTTCAAGCCGTTCAAACGCTGCGCTCCGTTCAAAACGTCGAACGGACTCGCTGCTTTACAGTTTTAGTACCGTAGGTCGGGTTAGCGCCGCGTACGCGACAGCTCCGAATCGAACATCTGTTGGGTTACGCTTCGCTAACCCAACTTAGGACCTACGAAGATGCTAGGTTTACGCGTTTTGATACGGCCAGATTTGGTTTACCCGCAGGATATGAATGCCATGGGTCTTATCGCTTAGATAAATGAAGCCGCGGCGGTCGACCAGAACGTCTTCGGACTGGGCGACCAGTCGGCTCGGCTTGGTGCCGATTCTTACCGTTGGATCGGCTGGGACGAAATAGCCGAGTTCCTTGGGTTGGCGCGCGTCGCGGATGTCGTAGACCCGCAATCCGGCGTTGAAGTAGGTCAGGTAGGCGACGTCGTCGCGGTCTTCGAGGCAGGCTTGGTGGTTCGGGTGATGATGGTTGTGCGGGCCGAAGCGGCCGGCTTTCTCGTAGAAATTCTTCAGTTCACTCTCCGGTGGCGGTTCTGGCAGGGGAAAGAGCGACAGCATGCGCGGCCGCTTTTCGTCGCTGATGTCGACAATGCCGGCGAGATTCAAATTCTCGTCGCCGTTCTCCCTAATCGCCTCGTCATTGATCAAAGCCAGCTTGCGCCGCGGCAGCGGCAGGTAGGTATGAATGCCCTGAGTCGCGGTGATGCCGCGGAATGCCAACTGGCTCACCAACTTCGGCTGTGCGAGATCGCCGACGTCGAGGATGATGCCGCCGCCGTCGCCGTAGGAAAGATAAGCGCGCTCGCCTTCGATATGGGCCGGGCCGTGAAAGGAAAATTTCAACCCCTTGGCATCGGCGCCAGCCTCCTGTTCCGGTAACGAGAAGCGGCCGACCTCGCGTGGATTACTCGGATCACCGATGTCGATGCTGCGATAAATTTTTCCTGTCAGTCCCGGCGCGCCGGCAGCGGCGTGAACTATGTTGCCGCCGGCGTAGAAGTTGCGGTGCGTGCCGGTGCTGCCGGTTTTCCAGTGGCCAATCTGCTTGGGCTGGGTCGGCTCGCTCACATCGAAAATAAAAAACCCTTCCGCCGATGGCTGGCCGTCAACGCCGCCCCAGCCCGGCGCGATGCGTTCGAGGCCGGCGATCATTTTACCGTCGGCGACCTGGATCTGAATGGTCCAGGTATTTTCCGGCCCTGGAACGTAAGCGCAATATTGCGGCGCCGCCGGATCGGTGACATCGAGTATGCTCCAGCCGCGATGCCAAAGGTGGGCGACGTAGAGATACCAGCGGCGATTGTTTTCCTGCATCGCCAACTTGAAGGCCGGCTTGCCGTTCAAATCATGGTAGCCGACGGCGTCAATATTTTTCGCGAAGTAGCCTTTGGGAACCGCTTGCGCCATGGTTATCGCCTCACGCCGACGCCCAACTGCGGGCAGTATTTTTTCACCGGGCAGTTGCTGCACATCGGCGAGATCGGCCGGCACAGATGCTGGCCGAAGTTCACCAGCAAGTTGTTGTACTCGATCCAGTATTGCTTCGGCAGTTTGGCGCGCAGGGCAAACTCGGTTTTCTCCGGTGTGGCGGTTTTGATATAGCCCCAGCGATTGGAAATCCGGTGCACATGGGTGTCGACGCAGATGCCGGGCTTGTGGTAGCCCAAGGTGACGACCAGGTTGGCGGTCTTGCGCCCGACGCCCTTGAATTGGAGCAGTTCATCGATTTCATCGGGCACTTTGCCGCTGTGATGGTCGATGATCGTCTGGCACATTTCGCGAATTTGCCGCGCCTTGGTTTTATAGAAGCCCACCGGGTAGATCAGCTTTTCGATTTTCTTCGCTGTCAGTTTGACCATCGCTTGAGGTGAATCGGCGACGGCGAACAAACGGTGAGAGGCTTTCGCCGTGGTCGCGTCTTGGGTACGCAAACTCAAAATGCACGAGATCAATACGCGAAACGGGCTTTGGTAGGTCTCCGCCATGAGGGTTACGACGGGGGTTTCCCATTTGGGCACTTCACGGCGCAGGATGCGCACGGCCGCATGAATTTCGCGTTCGGTCACGGGCTAGTGTTTTGCCTTTCGATTGGCTAAATTGCCACGGTATCTATCACAGATCGCGCGCCCGGCAAAAGTTATTCACCCATGGTTACTGACAAAGTTTTTTCCGCTTTAATATCGCGCACGCCGGAGATCGTCACGGGTAACGGCCTCAAGCCGGCGGCGGTGTTGATCGCGATCCAGGAGCGCGCCGACGGCGACTACATCGTGCTGACCAAGCGCGGCGACAACATGCCGACGCACAAAGGACAGATCGCCTTTCCCGGCGGGCGGGTGCATGCGGGGGACGCCGATCTGGTTGCCACCGCGTTGCGCGAAAGCCATGAAGAGATCGGCGTCGTGCCGGAACATGTACGGGTGCTCGGCCGGCTGGACGAATTCACCGCGGGATACGGCATCGTCGTGACCCCGGTGGTCGGCGTGATTCCGCCGCAATACGATTTTCTCCTCGATCTGGCGGAGACCAGCGCGGTCGCCTCGGTGCCGATTCGCTCGCTGATGGAACCCGGCACTTATGTGAAGAATGCCCATCTCTCGCCCGGCGGCCATCCGAGTTATCACTTCTATGTCAACAATGGCTGGGATATTTGGGGCGTCACCGCGCGCATCCTGGTGCAGTTTCTCGAGCTCGCTTATGATTTTGAGTCTGAAAAGAAATAGTCTGGCGCTGCTGCTCGCCGCCGGTTTGGGACTTTGGTCCGCCTGTGTTTCCGGGCCGCATTTTTATTTGCAATATGGCGATGAGTACCGCGAGCTCGATCTGGAAAAAATCCTCGCCGACAATCCGCTGGCGCCAGGGGAGAATATCAAAGTCGCCAATCTCGGCCGCTCGGCGAGCGCCAGCCAGCATATCGTGCAGATCCGCGACCGCGAGATCTTGCATGTGCACAAACTTCATGACGGCACGGTGACCATGCTGCGCGGCCAAGGCTATCTAGTGTTGGCCGACAAACGTATCAATCTTAAGGTCGGCGATGTAATTCACATCCCGCGCGGCGTCGCCCATCAGTATGTCAACGGCGCGAGCGAAGCGACGGTGGTGTTGGCGGTATACGCGCCGGCCTTCGACGGCAAGGACACCCATCCGGTCGCCGTTCCCTAGACTCCATAACGAGCGCAATCCGATTCCGTGAAATTACCTAACTTCCTGCTGCCGATGCTCGCCGCGGCGTTGCTTGCCGCGCCGTTTCTCGAACCGTGGTTTTTCCCATTGGCTTGGTTTGCCTTCGTGCCGCTGTTTTGGGCCATCGATCGCGCCAAAACTCTGCGACATGCGGTCTTGTACGGTTGGTTGATGGGGCTGGTGGCCCACTTGATCGGCTTCCATTGGCTCACCTATACGATCAGTGTATTCGGCGGCTTGCCGTTCGCCGTCAGCTGCGTGGTTTTCGTGCTCTATGCCGCGCTGCAGGGGATTCAGATGGCGCTCTTTGCCCTGCTCGTGCGCAGCATCGGTTTCGGCCCGTTGCTGATCTTTCCGGCGCTGTTTTGGGTGCCCCTCGAATTTCTCTTTCCGCTTTTGTTCCCCTGGTATATCGCCAACTCCCAGGTGGCGTTTCTCTGGATGATCCAAACCGCCGACCTGGTCGGCCCCTACGGTACTGGTTTCATCGTCATGTGGTTTAGCGCAGCGCTCTATCACGCGCTGTTCACGAGCGCGGAACCGAGAAAGAAAATCCTGCCATTGGCTTACGCTAGTTTAGCGATCGTCGTTGCCGTGGTTTATGGCTTCCAGCGTTTGCAGAGCGTCGGCGACGAAATGGCCGGCGCGCGCAAATTATCAGTCGGCGTGGTCCAGGGAAATGTCGACATCGATATGAAATGGAATCCAGTGCTGGCGCAAAAAAACCTCGACCAGCACCGCCAGCTCACCAACGATCTCGCCGCCGTGCCGCTGGTGGTTTGGCCGGAGTCGGCGATCGAGGCGATCATTCCGGAGAGGGTGCAAGCGCTGCCGTTGGACGTGATGCCGGCTTTCAAGTCGGACCGCGCCTACTTCATCTTCGGCGCGAAAAGTTTTCGCGGCAATCCCGGGCGGACCGACGGCAAAGCCTTTAACACGGCTTTTTTTACCGACAGTAAGGGGCGGATTCTCGCCCGCTATCATAAACAAGTATTACTCGCCTTCGGCGAGTATCTGCCCTTCGCAAAATTGTTGTCGTGGATTCCGGCGTTGCCCATGGCCGATGGTTTTACGCCAGGACCGGGCCCGGTGGTGTTTCATTTGCCGCGCGCGGTGCGGGTGGCGCCGCTCATCTGTTACGAAGATCTGCTGCCCGACGTGGTGCGCAAGTTCGTCAGTGAAACCCGCGCCAATATTCTGATCAATCTCACCAACGACGCATGGTACGGCAAATCGGTGGGACCTTGGCAGCACCTGCGTCTGGCGCAATCGCGCGCCATCGAAACCCGGCGCAGCTTGCTGCGCGTCACCAACACCGGGGTTACTTCGTTGGTCAATGCCAAGGGCGAATTGGTCAAAACCTTGCCGATGTTTACCGCGGCGGTCATGCACACCGAAGTGGATATTTTGGATGAAACGACTTACTACGTTCGTTTCGGCGACTGGTTCGCCTGGGCGATGACGATCGCGACGCTGGTCTTGATTCTGCTGCAGGTGAAGCGTAGCTGGCTCAGAAAATAATCGGTTTGATGTTACGGTCGGTGGTTACTTCCGTCGGTGTTGTTAGCACCACACATGCAAGATTATGTTCACCACGAAGGCGCGAAGGACACGAAGGGTTCGGAAATATTTTTCCGAACTTCGTGCTCTTCGTATTACTATCTGTGATAATTTGCGTGGCTTGCGCAAATTTCTCGCTGCGCCAAAGCCAAGAGGGCGGGTTTCAAACCCGCCCCTACAACTCCCGATTCCTTTTTGCGCCCTATCGGTCCCGATCGCCCTGAGCATCGTCGAAGGGTGCGGCCATTCTTCAATTCGGTTGCGGCGCAGCCGCGCTATGTCCTTCGTGGTGAATCCTATTCCCTCATTTTCGGTTGTGGCACTGCCTCGCTAGGCGCTTCGCGGTGAAGCCGAGAATTCACTAACCCCCCGACACCGCTAAATCATGGGGCCGTTTGCCGAGGCGTTTGCCGCCGTTGGCGGTGACGACGATGGTGTCGCCCCAGGTGCTGAGCGATTGGCCGTCGGCGGCGACCGCTGACGGTTTGAAGATGAAGACCATGTTTTCTTGCAGCGTGACGCCGAGTTGACGCGGGCTCTTGGCGTGGGCGGTGATGATCGGACCGTCGTCGCCGGCGCCGCGGCCATGCATGTTCAGGTCGCCGCGGGCGCCGGCTGCTGGGCCAGATTTTGGCGCGGCGCTTTCGGCGGTCTTGATCGTCAGCTCAGCCAACTCTTTAACTGTGACGCCGGGTTTCAAGCGCTCCATGACGCGGTTGAAGATTTCGCGCTGGACTTTGATCAATTCTTGATGCACCGGGTTCGCCGCGCCGACGAACACCGGCTGCACACCCTGGGCGCGGTAGCCGACCCAATTCGCTTCCAGCTCGTTGATGATCAAATCGCCGTATTCCAATAGGCGCATGCTCGGGCGGGTGAGGGTGCGAACGGGGTTTCTGCCGGAGATCCAGTTGCAGTGCACCGGCATCTCCGAGCCGTTGTGCATCATGCCGTATTGGGCCGCGGCCCAAACATCCCAGTCTCGGACGCCGGGCTTGGCCGCTTCGATCTCTGCTTTGTAACCCTCCTCGACGATCGCCATCGACTTCGTCAGTACTTCGATTTCTTCAGCGCTCTTGATGTAGCGCACCTCGACCAGGATCGGCGTCGCGTCGGTTAACTGAGCGTTGGGAAAGGCATCGCGGATTCGTTGCCAGGTGCCGTGGAGGATCGTTCCTTCCGGCGTGCGCGTGCCCTCGACCTCTCCAAGGCCGGCGATGCCGATGCGGCCGTTATCGATCTTTAATTCCTTAAGCCGCTCAACAATGATCTTGCCGTATTCGCGCCGCGCTTCGCGAACATCGGTGGTCCACTCTTGCGTGGTGGTCCAGCGCGGATTGGCCGAGGTGGCGATGGCGGTGACCGCGCCATGCAACGGAAACACCGCGGCGATATCGGCGTCGCCGCCGCCGCCGCAATGGGTCAGGTAGCGGGTGTTGGCTTGAAAGTCCATGGAATGGCCGGTGTTCTGCGGCGTGACGATGACATCGAGGTGCTGCTCGGCCATTTTTTCGCGCACGGCGCTCCAGCGGCGGTCGCGTTCAGCGAGAGAGAAACGAGGATAGGGGTACAGCTCGGACATGGAAACTCCGTTCAAGGCGTTCAAAACGTTTAAATCGTTCAAGCCGTCGGAATCGGATAAACCACGAAATACCCGAAAGTCACGAAAAAAGAATTTGACGATTCCTAGTTTCGTGCTTTTTGTGTGTTTAGTGGTTGTCTTTCTTGCGGTTATACTGTGTCAGCTCAGTGCGGTTTTCGGCGCGCGCGCATGCGTGTGACCGAGGCTTGGAACAGCCGTTCCGCTTCGTCTGCCAACTCTTTCGGCGGCCATTCTTCTTTGTGCACGCAGAGGCTCTTGTCGTAGGGGCCGACGTGGTACTTGCTGCGCATCTCTTCAGGCACGTCGGAACAATGAACTTCGAGGTGATTGCCGTCGGGGTCGTTGAAATAGATCTCCGCGCCTTTGGTTCCCGAGCGGGTCACCGGGCCGACGAAAGGAATCTGCCATGTATTGAAATGCTCGGCCCATTTCTCCAAATCTTCGGCGCAAGTATCGAGAGCCAGATGGGGATGAGACTGGTTCCAGTCCGGTTGGCCAAACTCTTGTTCGAAAAGATCGATCTCGAAATTGGCCGCCATGCGTATTCCGAATTGAAGCGATCGCGATAAACCCTTGGCGACACGGTCGGGAGCCGACTCGTGATGCGCCTCAGCGCCCAGGGCGACGATGTAAAAGCGCGCCGCGCGATAACGCTCTTTGACGGGAATGGTCAAATGATTCAAGCCGCGAATATGCAGCGGCGCATCGGGGTTGATGTTTTCATCGCTCATGGGGATCCTCCGTTTGGGAATTGCCGCATCTATTTTTTAAACCGCTACGAATGTCAGTTCTCGTTTGCCCAGACGCCGTGCGCCGTTCGCTTCGATGGCCACGGTGTCGCCGGCGCGGATGGAGTCGCGCATGAAGCCCTGTTTGCAGGCGGGCTTCAAGATGAACACATGGCCTTCTTTCAATAGCTGATCTTTTTCGGGAAAATCCTTGCGCGCGCCCCAGAGCATCGGCGCGTCTTCGCCCAAGCCGCGGCCATGCATGAGGGCGCCGTCGGGTTCGTAGCCGGCGGCGGCGACTTCGTCCTGGTAAAACTTCACGACCGCGCCGAAGGTGATGCCGGGTTTCAGGAATTTCAACATGCGGTCGAAAATGACCTTGGTGGCGTCGAAGATTTTCTCTAATTCTTTTGGCTTTGGTCCGAGGGAGATCGGTTGCAGTGCCTGGGCGATGTAGCCGGCGTATTTGCCTTCGACTTCGGTGTTGATCAAGTCGCCTGCTTTCAGTTTTCTTGTCGTGAACACCCGCTGTGCCCAGGGCACTTCCGGTCCGCCGGTGCCGAACAGCATCATGGTGATCGGCTCACCGCCGCGGCGCACCACTTCGCGGAGCATTTCGGCGATCAGCTCGTGTTCGCCAACACCGACCTTGGCGTGTTGGATCAAGACTTCGTTAGCGTGGCCGATGATCTCCGCAGCCTTCTCTATGAACGCGACTTCTTCGGCGCTTTTCACCGAGCGTACTTCTTGCATGACATCGGTGGCGTTGGCGAACTTCACATTGGGCAGCGCCGTGCGAATCTTTTCAAAGGTTCCCCAGGGCACGACCCCTTCCGGGGCGCGCACCATGCCCGAGAGAGCGACGACGCCGACGCGTGTGGCGCGGACTTCTTTCAAGCGCTCGATGACCGGTTCGCCGTAGGAACGGCGCGATGGGCGAATGTCTTTGACCCAGTCCTGCGCCAGGCCCCACCATTCGATTTCGTTTTCCCCGCGCACCACGGCGGTGACTTCGGCTTCCAAGGGAATTACGCAGCCGACTTCGGTCTGAGTGCCGCCGATCTGGGTGATGTAGCGTGTGTCGCAGCCGAACTGGTCCCAGTGGCCTTCGTGGGGCAAGGCGATGAGCGCGTCGAAATCGGCCTGCTTCATCGCCGCGCGCAGCAGCGACCAGCGCCGGTCGCGTTCTTTCATTGAGAAGGTTGGGATGATCGGTTTTTCTAGTGCCACGGTGAATAATCTCTCCGGGTGAATGGAGTAATGGAGTGGTGGAGTGATGGGTCAAGCCAATACTTTATTACTGCAGCACGCCAGTTGTCTTTTGAAACGCTTTTACTTCTGAATCTTTACACCTTTATCGAAGCTCGAGATGCCTCGGCCCTGCTTTTGGCGATTTTCAACGGTGAGTTTCCATTTCTCTTCGTCGGAGATCATTCCGGCCTCTTTGTCGCCGAGGGCGGTGATCTGCAAATAATTGGTGTCGGGATCGAAAAAATAAATGCTTCGTTCGCCGTCCGGGCGCAGGCCGTCGGTGGCGCGGAAGTCGCCGAGAGATCTACCTTCCAGTTTGGGTATGCGTTCGAGCATCACGTCGTAATCTTCCTGGCTGACGTTGAAGGCGACGTGGCAGGCGCGGCCTTTCTTTTTGGTCCGTTCGGACAGTTCTTTAACTTCTTTGACGCCGACCATCTGGCCGTTTTGAAATTCGAAGAGCGTCTCGCCGCGCACTTCGCCGACACGTTTGAGGCCCAGGCCTTCGGTGTAGAAACGCGTGGCCCGGGCGAGGTTGGCGGTCTCGAAAATCACATGACTGATGCCGTCCTTGGCCGCCAGCGGTTGGCGGCGCACGCAAAGTTCGATCTGGTTGTCGTCGGGATCGATGAACTGAAACGCTTTGACGAATGGCGAATCCGATTCGATGGATTTCGACGTCAAAACATTTGACGCCGCTGGCGCGAATTTTTTCCACCGCGGTATCGAAGCTCGATTCATCGGCCAAGGCCAGGGCGTAGCGCGGCGCGCCGCTCGCCGATGCCGGCACGGCGACGCCCGGCAAGGTCAAGCCGACGATGTTCTCGCCGGCTTTCACATAAGTGTGGCGCGGCGAGCCGTCGGCGTTTTTGCGCTGGGTCATGAACGCCAGACCGACGGTTTCCAAATAAAATTTTTCCGAGCGCGGCAAATCCCGCACCGGGAAGGCGACATGGTCGAGGGTCTCAGCTTGAAACATAGGATTCTCCGTTTAGTGCCCTGAGGATTTTCGCTTCAAAACGACTTCGTCGAGGATCTGCACGCCGTCTTTCAACAGCTTGGCATTTTGTTCCAGTGTGTTGAGCTGGATGCGCGGCGTGCCGAGCAGAGTTTTGCAGCTCCTTCATGCGCGGATAGATCGGCTCGACTTTGGGATGGGCGACGACGCGGCCTTCCCTGGCGATCAAGCGTTGGCCTTCTTCCGAGATCAGATAGTCGTAAAAAAGCGCAGCAGCATGAGGATGTGGGGCATTGCGCGCCAAAGTGAGCGGATAGATCAAGGCGGGGATCAAATCCTCCGCGACCCAGTCGACCGGTGCATTCGCCGCGCGCAGTCCTTCGTTGTTGTAGGCGTAAGTGGTCACCGCGAGGTTGCCCTCGCCGGCCATCATCATTTGCGTCGTGGTATCGCGGCCGACGCGGATCATGAGATTTTGCTGGGTCAATTTGTTCAGGTAATTCACCGTTCGTTCTTTGCCCCAGGCGGCGAGCATCGCCATGACTTCTTCGAGCGACGATTCGTCAAAGAGAATCTCGTTTTTCCACTTGGGTTGGAGCAAGTCGTCCCAACTCTTGGGCGCGTCCTTGGGGTTGACCTTGCGCGGATTGAAGGCGAACACTCGGAAGGCATAGTTCATGTTGGTGTAAAACGGCGACTTCGCATGGGCCGGATAGATCGCCCGCAGCGGCGTGTCGTATTTACCGATTAAGTTGCGTTCGAGCAAAATCGGCAGGAGGTCGGTGGACGGTTTGATGACGTCGACCAGGTGTTTGCCGGCGTTGGCTTCCGCTACGATTCTTTGGGTCACCTGGCGGGTCTTTGAGCGCCAGAAGTTGGCGTTGATGAACGGGTACTTTTTCTTGAAACTCTGGATGTAGCGGGTGGCGTTCTCGATGCCCGAGTTGGTGTACCACACCATGTCGCCTTCTCTTTTGGCGCCTTCGATGAGCTTCTTTTCGCGCTCGGCGGCGGGCAGCTTCTCAAGAGATTTCCAAAGATCCTCGGAGGTCTGAGCTTGGCAGCAGGACCGGCGAAATAACTTGTCAGCATGGCCGTGCGACAACGGCGAGTTTGAGCGAAAATCTCATGACGTCATACTCCTATTGCGCACGGCTTTAAACTCTATTTCACAGCGCCGATGGCTGCAACCGATCCGCGCGGCGGATCAGTTGGGCCGGTTCATCCCAGGCCGGTTGATTTCGTCGAGGATGCTGTGATCGATCACTTGTTTATAGGTGAGCTGCACCGGCTGCTCCATGCTTTTTTCCAGCAGCTCAAGGGAGATTTTGAACTGCCGCTCGGTGAAATAAGGATAGCTCAGCGTGATGCCATCTTCATAGGCCGCCTCGACGACTTCGGGATGCTGAATGCGCAAATGTTTGCGGATCAGCCGCAGCGATAGTTCCTTGTTGCTCTTCTGCCGTTCCGACGCCTCCATCATGGCTGTGAGCAGGGATTTGAAAGCGCGCCGCTGGTTTTGCAGCGTGTCTTTCTTGGCGACGAAGATCGACGGCGGAAACGGATAGTCGGGCCGTTCGAGTTTGGCCAGATCGCGAAAACCCTTACGTTTAAGCTGGAGGGTGTAATAGCGGTTGAACGAACTGCCCATCGTGGTTCCCGCCTCCACGGCTGCAGCGCGTTGTCCCTGACCGCCGGTTGATAGAAACGTGATCTTGCGCGGATCGATGCCCATGCGTTCGAGAATGACCGTGGTGTAACCATGGTCGGCCGAGCGCGGCCGGCTGACACCGATGATTTTGCCTTCCAAATCTTTGCCGGTTTTGATCGCCGCATTGACCACCAACCAATGCTCCGAAGCGGAACCCCACGCGCCGATGGTGGTCAACGGCGGCGGGTTTTTCGCCGCGAGCACGGCGAATAGCGACTGCGGCGTGCCGAAGGCGGTATCGACTTCGCCGGCGAGCAGCGCCGCCGTGGATAGATTGGACTGCATCCAGATCACTTCGACGTCGATGCCATGCTTGGCGAAGATTCCCTGCTCCTGGCCGATCCAGAACGGCACCAGGGACGAGCCGATGAACAGCGTGCTGACGCGCAGCTTCTCACGCTCCTGGGCGTGAACGCTGACTGCCGCGGCGCTGAAAAGTGCGACAAACAAAAAAGCCAGAATAGTGATATTTCGCTTCATGGTTCGATTCTAAACACGGTCTCAGTCGGTTTCCTCCGTCCGGCGTTTGGGCCGCGATAGGTATTCTTTCAATAGCGGTGAATCGTAATCGGCTTTACCGACGCCTTGGAGATGGGCGTAGTATTTGCCGGTGGATTTGCCTTGCTCGTCATATTTCGTCCCCATGTAGAGCAGCGGGTTGGCGTCTTCGCGATAGAGCTCGCCTTCCATGACGCCTTTGCGGATATGCGTGGCGAGGACTTCGCCGACGAACAAGTCCATGCCGTCGTCGAAAGGGATCTGCTTGACGACTTTGTATTCGACGTTGCCGATCGCTTCGCCGATCAGCGGCACGGAGATTTTCGACGGCGCCACGGCGGTGAGCTTGGCCGCCGCCCACTTGTCGACATCGTGACCGGAAATGTAGCCGGCGAAAACCACCACGTCCATCATCTTGTCGGTGGGCGCGCTCATGACGAACTCGCCGC
Organism: uncultured delta proteobacterium; assembly: GCA_963847445.1. Classification (GTDB taxonomy): domain Bacteria; phylum Desulfobacterota; class Binatia; order UBA9968; family UBA9968; genus DP-20. The sequence goes on from CAWJZV010000011.1 coordinate 27,782, forward strand.
GCTCCAGCAGGAAGTCGTAAGTCAAAGTTTTTTTCTGAACCGCCACGATCATGCGCGACGGCTCGGCGCCGGTGGGGGTGAACCACATGGCGGTCAAAAAGTTCAGGCGATCGTTTTTGCCGCGGGTGACGACCAGCGACGGGATGCGGATGGAAAAAGGTTTGTTGCCGTGGTTGCCAGCTTCAAAATCGACCGGATCGTGCCAATTCATAGTCCGTCTTTTCTATAGAATCTCGCGATTATTTCAACTCGGATTTGCGTCTAGGGTTTTGAGTTCGGATAACCGCAAACCCCACACTCAAGACTCAATTCGGTTGTGGTTCAGTTTGATTTTAACGTCGCATCTCAATGTAGGGGCTGACCTGCGTGTCGGCCCTCCGAACGGACGGACACATAGGTCCGCCCCGACAAAATTTGGCTAAACTGAACCACTACTGTAATTCATTGAAGGCCGGCCCCCGCTTATCCTCCCGAAGGGCAACCACAGGGGGTTGCCCCACTACCGGACAACGTCGTAAACAGAGATGCATGGTCGACATCGGGGAGGGATTGGAGTCCCGTAGGATGGGTGGAGGCACCTTGTGCCGATACCCATCGTCTTCTGAGCTGATGGGTATCGCTTCGCTCCACCCATCCTACGACGCGCCAACTCGTAACAATCCTGCCGCTTGCCTTGTGCCATTGATTTCATCCAACACCATTTCTTCCACCGACTGAATCTTCCAACCGAATTCGTTTACCGTGCGTGAGTTGTCGAAGTTCCATGCTGGCACGCGGGCTTTTTCGTCGAAGGTGATTTCGGCGTTCGGGTAGATATTTCTTGACGAGGGTGGCGAGATCTTTACCGGTTGGGCTTGGGCCGGTGCCCATGTAGGTGTCTTGTTTCACCTCGCTCGCCAGCGCCATCTTGGTGTAGAGCTGGGCGATGTCGCCGACGCCGACGATGTTGCGCGGGCCGTTGGACGGCCAGTTGGCGAAGCCGGGTTTGCCGAGAGCGGGGTCTTGGATCATCCGTTTCGAGAAGGCGGTGTTGCCGGGGCCGATGACTGCGGCGGAGTGGACTTTGACGATCTGGACGCCGTAGATTTTGCTGTAGCGCTCGGCTAGTCCGTTGTTGACCAGCTTCATCAAGCCGTAGAGGCTTTTCGGCGCGCGCGGTTCGGTGTTCTCATCGATCGGCTCGGAGCCGTAGCCGTCTTGGTAGCCGAAGATACCGACGGTGCTGGCAAAGATGATTCGTTGCATTTTCGCCAAGCGCGCGGCTTCGAACAGATTGGTCACGCCAATGATATTGACGCGGGCGGCGTTCAATAGATCGCGGCATTCGGGCGAGAGCAGCGGCGTCATGTAGTAGCCCAGCGCGACCATGCGCTGAATGCCGTTCTCCAATACCGCCGACATGACTTCTTCGAGATTAGTCATGTTGCCTTGGATGAACGGCACGCCAGGCACCGACCATTGCGCCGGCGCGGGCACGAGATCGAAGGCGACGACTTCGGCGCCTTGAGCCGCTAGGTTTTTCACCACGTGGCGGCCGATGTAGCCGCTGCTGCCGACGACCATGATTTTCATTGAATGACCTCCGCGATTGCTCTGGGATTTATACGACGTTGGGATTGAAACACGCAACATCGAATCAGCGTTGAACATGAAATAGCAGGTTTGTTATGAGAGGCTTAGGGTGTGATCGGAAGTCCGTGGTTTTCTCTCCCCTTGCGGGAGAGAGTTAGAGTGAGGGGTATTGAGAGATTCTCGCACCCTCTCCTCAATCTCTCCCGTCGAGGGAGAGGAGGCAAGATTACCGTGAGGACAGTGTAGCCAGCCAGTACCAGTAGGCGAGGAGACCAGTTTATGACTGTTGAAAAACCAAGAATCATCGACGCCGACGGTCACGTCGCTGAGGATTCGGCGGCGATCATTGCGCGGATGCCGGAGGCGTATCGGGACAAGGCGAAATCACAGCCGTTCAATCCGTTTCCGCCGTTCGACCATTTGCACGCGGGGCATCTGGTCGACATGCCGCCGGGGGCGTTTAACCGCAAAGTCGGGCCGCAGGAGTGGTTGGCGTTTTTGGACGAAGTCGGCATCCATACGACGGTGCTCTATCCGACCGCGGGCGTGGCCTCGGCGAATATCGTCAATCCCGACTGGGCGGTCGATGCCACGCGGGCGTACAACGATTGGCTGTCCGAGACTTATTTACAGCATAGTCCGCGTTTTCGCGGCCTGGCGCTCTTGCCGCAATCGCTGATCGATCCGCGGCGCCGCGGCCGATGAGCTGCGCCGTGCCGTGACCAAGCTCGGTATGTGCGGCGCGGTGCTGCCGTCGAATAGTTTGCACGCGCCGCCGTTGGGTACGCCGACCTATTTCCCGGTTTATGAAGCCGCCAATGAACTGGGTTGCTGCGTCGCCATTCATGGCGGCGTGCATGGCAACATGGGTATGGACGGCCTCGATCCCTACGCGGCGGTACACGCCATCGGCCATCCGTTGGGACAGATGATCTCGCTGGCCTCGCTGGTCTTCAACGGAGTGCTGGAGAGGTTCCCGAAGATTCGCTTCGGCTTTCTCGAAGGCGGCGTCGCCTGGTTGCTTTTCTGCCTGGAGCGCTTCGATCGATCCTACGATACCCATGTGATGCGCGATCTGCGCGGCAGTTATTTAAAACTACGGCCCGGTGAGAAAGTCAGCGACTACATCATCCGCCATGTCAAAGCGCGGCGCATCTTCGTCGGCTGCGAAGGCGGCGAGCCGTTGATCGGCAAAGCCGTGCAGATGGTCGGCAACGAGCCATTCATGTATTCGAGCGACTTTCCACATGAGGTCAACGCCGCGACCTGCAAGAAAGAGTTGGACGAGTTGATTGAAAATGACGAACTGTCGGAAGCGGATAAGGACGCGATCTTGTATGAGAATGCGATCCAATTCTACGGAATCAGGGAGAATTAGCCGCAAAGAACTTAGCATAGCACAGCCGCAACCGAAGAAGTAAAGAGGAATTGCACCGCAGAGGCACAGAGTTCGCAGAGTTCGGAATTAACTTAATCAAAAACTCCTACTCCGCGTCCTCGGCGCCTCTGCGGTGAGTCTTCCGAAGATTTGCGCAGACTGAGCAAGCTATTATGGATAGCAATGCAAAAGGCGCAGAGAAGAGGGCGTATACAATACGCCCCTACGAGAACTTTCGGAGCGCTGCATGCCGCGCCCGACGATTATTTTGCCATGAAGACCAGAAAATATTGATGCGGCAGGAAGGTATGTTCTTTGCTGAGGCGGAAACCGTTGGCTTCCATCTGTTTGATCAAATCCTCGCGGGCGATTTTCATTTGCAGGGGCGGGCCGAAGGGAAGTTCTTTTTTGTGAAAGTCGATCATGACGATCTCGCCGCCGGGTTTGAGCATCTTCTTCATTAGTGAGAGATATTTCGTTTGATTCTCGACATGGTGCCAGACGTCGCAGATGAAGAAGCGATGGATCGATTGGTCCGGCAGCAGCGGATCGTCCAGGTCGGCGAGGATGGAGACGACGTTGACCGATTTGGTTTCGCGGATGCGCCGGTTGATGTGGCGGATCATGTCGGCGCTGACGTCGACGGCGTAGACTTTGCCTTTGTCGCCGACATGATGGGCTAGGCGGAATGTGAAATAGCCCGTGCCGGCGCCGATATCGGCGATGGTTTCGCCGGGCTTGATGTTGAGCGCGGCCAGGACCTCATGAGGTTTCTGATATTCATCGCGCTTGGGGTCCTCCAGAGCTTTCATGTAGGCTTTGGGATCGTTGTGCAGGCGATGCATTTGTTGAGGATCGCGCTTGGCTGCGTCTTGGGCGTAGCCGTTCGCGATATGAACGCCAGCAATAGCAGTGATAGAGATAACCACGATTGTGTCATGATAAAGCGACCTCCTTAACTTGATCTTAGCGAGTTGGACTGCGCCGGTCCATGTTGCACTTGCGTTGGAGTTGATTGGCATTGCGTTGTTTCCGAATGATATCATCCCGTGAGTGCAAGTCTATCGGCGGTGACGCGGATTGGAAGACGCTCGGATTTGAGTGTAAAGTGCTGTTGGAGTGGGACCGTGAGAGGTGCAAACAATGGGCGAGCTAATTGAATATCAAATCGCAATTCAGCGTCGCCGCAATAAGCGCGGCAGTTGGAAACATGCTCGGGAACGTCTGCTCGGTGAAGTCTGGCCGATCATCACGCCGTCCTTCGAGCTGACACCCGGTGGTAAAATTTTTACCATCGGTAGCTGCTTCGCGCGCAACATAGAAGAACATATGCAAAGGCTGGGATTTGAGATACCGATGTTAAAGTTTCGGGTGCCCGCGGAGGAATGGGGCGCGAGAGCTAACGGAATCCTGAACAAATATACGCCGGCCGCCATCTTCCAAGAGATCGAGTGGACTAAAAAGATATATGTCAGAGACGGCGTCGTGCGCGAAAGCGATTGTGAGGACTTCCGCTTCGACTGCGATGGGGATTTTTGCCTAGATACCAATTTAGCCGGTTTTAATTTAGTTTCCCGCCCCCGGTATTTCGAGAGGCGTTGTCAGATTTATGAAGTATTCAAAGAGATCTTTACCGCGGATTGCGTAGTGATCACGTTGGGTCTGATCGAAGCCTGGTTCGATCGCGACAAGGGCGTCTACATCCAAGAGGTGCCCAGTGGCAAAATCTTCGCGAAGCAGGCTCAGCGGTTTGCGTTCGAGGTGTTGAGTTACGAACAATGCCGCGATTACATTCAGCGATCCGTCGATACTGTCCGCGCGGTGAATAAGAATGCCAAGATTCTGATTACCACCTCGCCGGTGCCGCTTAGCCGAACATTCACCACCGACGATGTCATTACAGCTAACTCCCATTCCAAGGCGGTGCTCCGCGCGGTTGCCGGCGACATTGCCGCCGCCAATGTCGCGATAGACTATTTCCCGAGTTACGAAAGCGTCAGCGGTACTAAGAACTGGCAGATCTGGGGCGACGATTTGCTCCACGTCTCGGATGCGTTTGTCGGCAAGGTCGTTTCCCGGTTGACCGACATCTACTGTCCAGGCATCCAGCAGTCGCGCAAAAAGTACTTGGACTTTTACATGGCTTCGAAAGGAGACGATCTCAACGAGGCATTGGAATTGGGTGAACAACTGACCGAAGATCGCTCTCCCGAGTACCGCGAAAGGTTAAGTCAAGTATTGGAGCGAAAGGGCGAAATCAATGCGGCGGTGAACGAGCTCAAGAAAGCCGTCGACCAAGCTCCCGCCGAACCAAGGCTCAGGTTTCAATTCAGCAAACTTTTGGCGCAAAGCGGCCGCATGCAGGATGCTCTGTCTGAAGCTCGTTATTGTGTGGCATTAGATCCGACGAATCTGCGCTATCGCCGCCATCTAGTCACTCTCTACGCGGCGGATAGAAACTACCTCCACGCACTTGGCCAACGCGTGTTGGCGGCACTCTATCGGCGCCAGTCTAAAACTCAAAATGTAACCCTGAAGCGTTTGCTGCAGCTCTTTTGCCACCAAGGCGTCACCGCGCAAAAACCTTGAATGCGGTTTGTGCCAGGCGGTGCTGCTATGCGGCGCCGACCGAGGCGAAGATAAATCGATTTAAATTAGCACCGGGCGAACCGTCCGTGCTCAAATGTCGCCAAGGCCTACCTTTCCCCGTCTGATGCGAGTTCTTATGAATGCTTCTCGCTCCAGAAATTACGATTCGACGTTGCCTGTTTTGCCGTTTCCCTGTATTCCTAATCGCTATGGCGCAAACTGAACTCAAGCGGCAAATCGGGTTGTTTTCAGCGGTGATGTTGATCGCCGGCGATATGATCGGCACGGGAATTTTTATTTCTACCGGGGCGATCGCGGAGACCTTGCCGTCGCCCGGCGGTGTCTTGCTCGTCTGGCTTTTTGGCGGCTTGCTGGCTCTTGCCGGCGCGCTGACTTGCGCGGAATTGGCCGCAAGCCTGCCTTACGCTGGAGGCGACTACATTTACATCCGCGAGGCTTACGGCAGACTGATGGGATTTCTCTCCGGCTGGTCTTCGTTTCTCGTAACCTTTTCCGGCGCCATCGCATTTCTCTCGGTCATCTTGAACGGCTTTGTGTCATTCTTTTTCCCCATCTTGGGGTCGGAAGAAGTGATCTTTTCTCTGCCTCTGCCGTTGATACCGATCACCGTCAAAATAGGCACGCTGTTTTCCATTGGGGTCGTGTTGCTCTTGTCCGGACTCCACTGTCTGGGCGTCCGGCAAGGAACTTTGACGCAGAATATCTTGACGATCTTGAAGATCGGCGCGCTCCTGGGGATCATTCTCCTCGGCATATTCTTCGGCAACGGCAACACGAGCCACTTCGAACCGCTGTTCGACTGGAGTAAGATCGGCAACTCCAGTTTGTTCGGCGCGGCCTTCATTCCGGTGATCTTTGCCTACTCGGGCTGGAACGCGGTGACCTACATTGCCGGCGAAGTGAAAGATCCGGATAAGAACCTGCCACGGGCGTTGATGTACGGCGTGCTTATCGTGATCGCGCTCTACTTGGCGATTAACGCCGTCTATATCTATGCCGTGCCGGTGACCGAGATGAAGGGCGCGCTGCGCATGTCGGAAGTCGCGACCACGGCGCTGTTCGGCTACAAGACCTCGGCCTGGATCACCGCAATCATCACGGTGTCGATTCTCGGCGCGCTCAACGTGGTGACGATGATCGGGCCACGCATCTACTATGCGATGGCGAAGGACGGTGTCTTCTTTCACCAGCTCACCTACGTTCATCCGAACTTCGGCACGCCCACCAAGGCGATTCTGCTCCAAGCCTTGTGGTGTTGTCTGCTGATTCTCACCAATACTTGGGGCACTTTGTTTACCTATGTCAGCGTGGTCATCACACTTTTCTCCGCTTTCACGGTAGGCTCGGTGATCGTGCTTCGTATCAAGCGGCCGGAACTCAAACGGCCCTATCGGCTGTGGGGTTATCCGCTGGTGCCGATACTCTTTGTCCTGGTTCACCTATGGATCGTCTGGGGCTCGGTGACCGAAAAGCCGAAAGAATCATTGATCGGTCTCGCCATCGTTTGCCTGGGCATTCCGGCTTATTTGATCTGGCGTAAGCGGGCAACGCAAAGCTGAATGGATAATTGAGAATGGATAATGGAAAATGCCGCCCGCGCTCCCTAATTTTCCATTTTCCATTATCCATTAATTTGAAATATGGCTGTTCGTATCAATAAAGTTTACACGCGCACGGGCGACCGGGGCGAGACCGGGCTGGTCGGCGGCAAGCGCGTCGCCAAGGACTCGCTGCGGGTCGAGGCCTATGGCGCCGTCGATGAGCTGAACTCGATTGTCGGCGTGGCGCGGGTGTTTAACGAAGAAGATCGCGAATCCGGCGAAGGGCATCGGTTTCTCGACGAAGTCCTGTGCCAGATCCAAGACGAGCTGTTCGATATCGGCAGCGAGCTGGCGACGCCGCCGGAGTTTTTCCAAGCGGGCATGTACCGCGTCGGCGCGGATGAGATCAAGCGGCTGGAAAAATGGATCGACCAGTGCCAGAAAGATCTCGAACCGTTGCAGTCCTTCATCCTGCCCGGCGGCGGCCGCATCGGCGCCTACTTGCACCAGTGCCGCACGGTGTGCCGGCGCGTCGAACGGGATGTCTTGCGCTTGTCGCGCGAGGAAATGATCAACGACGACGTGATTAAATATCTCAACCGGCTAAGCGATCTGTTTTTCGTCTTGGCGCGCTGGATCAGCCATCAGATGGGCGAGCGGTACTTTGGCAGCGCGGATTCGTGGCAGCGCGGACTGAATAATCAAGGCAAAAGGAAAAAGTAAGAAGGGCAAGATTCCGGACGTTCATTGGAGCACTCTGGGGAGGGCGATTAGAAATGGGTCTACTCGACGGGAAGAAGGCGGCGATCTTTGGCGTGGCCAATGAGCGGAGCATCGCTTGGGCGATCGCGGAGGCGTTTCATGCGGAGGGGGCGGAGCTGGCGTTTACCTTCGCCGGCGAGATTTTGGAAAAGCGCGTGCGGCCGTTGGCCGAGGGGATCGGCTCGAAAATTATCTTGCCCTGCGACGTGACCAAGGACGAAGAGGTCGAAAAAGTTTTCGCGACGCTCAAGCAAGAATGGGGCGGTCTCGACATCTTGATCCACGCCATCGCCTTCGCCAACAAAGAAGACCTGGCCAATCCCTATGTGCAGACCAGCCGCGCTGGATTTCATCTGGCGATGGACGTCAGCGCCTATTCACTGGTTTCACTGACGCGCCACGCCGCGCCGCTGATGGAAGGACGCAACGGTGCGGTGCTAACGCTGACCTACATGGGTTCGGAAAAAGTCATTCCGAATTACAATGTCATGGGCGTGGCCAAAGCCGCGTTGGAAGCGAGCGTGCGTTATCTGGCCCATGATCTCGGACCGAAGGGGATTCGCGTCAATGCGATCTCCGCCGGACCGCTGCGAACCCTCGCGGCGGCGGGAATTTCCGACTTCAAGTCCATGCTGCACCATGTCGCCGAGCGGGCGCCGCTGAAGCGCAACATCGACGCCGAAGAGGTCGGCAAGACCGCGCTATATCTCTGCAGCGACTGGGGCAGCGCCGTGACCGGCGAAGTCGTGCACGTCGACGCCGGCTACAATATTATGGGAATGTGAGATGAATGGCTGAATGGAGTGATGGAGTAGTGGAGTGATGGGTTGCGGATTTCCGACCCAATACTCCATCACTCCAGTACTCCAACTTTCCAGAGGGCTTATGGCAGTTCAAAGAGATCACACCACAACAAGCGCACGAAACTCTAAGCGCCGACAGGACCGTCGTCTACATCGACGTGCGCACGGCGCAGGAGTTTGCCAACGGCCATCCGGCCGGCGCGGTAAACATCCCCGTGGCGTTTGCCGATCCGGCGCGCGGCATGGTGTTGAATCGCGAACTTCGTCAACGTCGTCGAGAAAAACTTTGCCAAAGACAAGAAAATCATCGTCGGTTGCCAGGCCGGTCCGCGCTCCACTCGAGCGGCCGGTATGCTGTTAGAAGCCGGTTATCAGGACATTGCCAACTTACTCGGCGGCTTCGGCGGCATGCGCGATCAATCTGGAACGGTCATCGCGCCGGGCTGGTCGGCGTCGGGACTGCCGGTGAGTAGTGATAATGGCGACGGGGTAAGCTACCAATCGCTTTCAGCGAAAGGACGCTGAAGGCGAATTCCATATGGCAGATTTCACATTACAAATTCCGTAACGTTACTACATTGCTCTTATGAATCCTGCGCTTTACTTTAAACAGCTCGAAATCGGCCCGATGCAGAACTACGTTTATCTGATCGGTTCGACGGAAACACGCAAAGTTGCTGTCGTCGACGCCGCTTGGGAGATCGACACGATTGTCAAAACCGCGGCGCAGGACGGCATGGAAATCACCCATGCTTTCGTCACCCACACCCACCCGGATCATGTCGGCGGTGGCGTTTGCCGGGATGGCGATCGATGGTGTAAGCGAGCTGTTGGAGAAGTGCAAAGCCAAAGTGGTGGTGCATAAGGCCGAGGCGGAGTTTCTCAAAGGCTTGGTGGCGTCGGACCTGATCAAGACCGATCACGGCGACAAGATCGACGTCGGCGGTATCGAGATCGAGCTCATGCACACCCCCGGCCACACGCCGGGCTCGCAGTGCTTCCTGGTCGACGGCCGCGTGGTCTCAGGCGACACGATGTTCATCGACGCCTGCGGCCGAGTGGACTTCCCGGGCGGCAATGCCGAGCAGATGTATTACAGCCTGACGCAAAAACTGATGGCCCTGCCCAATGAAACGATTCTGTTCCCCGGCCACAACTACGCTGCGCTTGCGCACGCCACCATCGGCGAGCAGAAGAAGACCAATCCCTATTTAAGATTTGGCTCGCTGAAACAGTTCCTGGCGGCGATGGGGTATCGCTGAGCGCTGCGCGCTCAGCGAATTCCAGATTACAAATTCCAGATTCAATAGCCGGGCTGCTGATTCAGTGGCAAATTCCCAATCTGGAATTTGAAATCTGAAATTTGAAATTTCGCCGGGATCTACGGCGCTTTGCCAATGAATTTGTTGGTCCAGAGCAATCCTTCGGTGGCTGTCGGGATCTTCGCGCGGTCTTTCAACATGCCGGCGCCGGCGGCGAAGTTGATGATCTTGTTCCAGCCGTCCACCGTCATGTTGCCCCACTTGGGCATGGCCGGAGCGACCATGCTGTAGGCCAGGTTGAACACATCGTCTTCCAACTTCGATTTGTCGGAAAATTTATGGGCGCGCAGGGCGGCTTTGAACTCGTTGGGTTTGCTGTGGTAGAGCGCGCCGGCGCGGGAGATCGCGCGGGACACCGCGGTGGTGGTGGCGCGGTTGGCCTCGGCGTAGTCGGGGCGGGCCATCAAAACTTCAAAGTGATAGTCGGTGAATTCGGGGATTTCGCCCAGCCCCAACGGAATCAGCGCGTAGCCTTTGCCGGCGGCTTCGGTGATTTCCACCGACGGCGGCGATTGGGCGAAGCCATCGATGACGTTGTTCATCAGCGCCGGCACCAGTTCATTGCCGCCGAGGGCGGCGAACTTCAACTTGCTCGGGTCGGCGCCTTTGGCCTTGTTGGCCATGAAGCGAAAGATCTGCTCCGACACCGCGCCGGGGCCGGTGGTGCCGATGGTGCCAAGGTGATTCACCACCTGCATGCGCTCTTGCAGCGGACTTTTGCGCGTGAGCTTTAATTTATCGACGATCGCTTTGCGCACGCCGACGGTGAGCGTCATGTTACGGTTATGCGACTGCACGGCGATCAGCGGCGCGCCTTCGGCGTAGGCAAGGATCAAACCTTCCGACGACGACGCGCAGAACTGCGCCGAACGGCCGACCACGGCGCTCTGGCATTGCGAGCCGCCGCCGGCGACGACGACTTTGGCGCGCACGCCTTCCTGGTCGAAATATTTCAACTGCTCGGCGACCCAGACCGCCGAGAAGGCCAGGTTGGAAACCGCCGTGGTGATAGTAATTTCTTCTTTTTGCTGAGCGCCGACGGTGACGGCGCTCCCGGCCAGGATGGCGATGGCCAGCGCGCATAGCTTTTTATTCATTGAAACCTCCTTATCCTTGTACCTGGACGCTTTCGGTCTGAGTCTGCCAGCGCAACACGCGCCGTTCGATCAGATCGGCAACTTTGTTCATCAGGATTACGATTATCATCAAGACGGCGATGCCGACAAACACGTCGGCGGTTCTAAACACGCCGGCGGCGGCGCGGATATAATAGCCCAGCCCTTCGGTGGCGGCGATGAATTCGCCGGTGATGGCGCCGATGACCGAGAACGGGATGCTGGTTTTGAAGCCGGTGATGATGTACGGCGACACCGCCGGCAGGATGACGCGAAAGGACAAGCGCCAGCGGTTGGCGCCCATCAGCCGCGCCAGATCGACGAACTCTTGATCGAGCTGTTTCATGCCGGCGTAGGTGTTAAAAAAATTCAGAAAGAAAACCAGGATGAAGACGACGCCGACCTTGGACCAGATGCCGATGCCTAACCAGACGATGAACAGCGGCGCCAGCGCCGTGCGCGGCACGCCGTAGAGCGCGATGATGATGGGCTCGAAGATATCAGCCAACGCTTTGCTCCTGCCGAAAATATAGCCGGTCCAAATGCCGGTCAAGGCGCCGATGGGAAAGCCGATGCCGATCTCTTGAAAGGTCACCCAGGTATTATTGATCAGCTCGCCGGATTGAAAGGCCTGCAAAAACGCCTTCCAGATCTTGCTCGGGCTGCTGATCAAGAACGCTTCGATCCAGCGGCCCGAGGCGACTTCCCAGAGCAGGAAGAAACCGCCGACGACGAAGATGCGAATGGCGTGAATCATCAGGTTGCGGCGCCAGCCAGGCTGTGACAGAGTCGGCGTGCGGCGGATTTGCGATTGTCGATCGGTGCTCATGTCACTCTTCAGTTGTCGGGTCGGCGCCGTTGTCCCGCACATTGAGCTCATGGCGGAAAATATTCCACAGCCGCGCATGGGCTTCGTCAAAACCATCTTGCCGGTGGATTTCGAAAATATTGCGCGGCCGGCGTCATCGGCACGGTGATTACGTCGCGGATTTTTCCGGGCCGGTGGGTCATGACCACGACGCGGTCGGCCAGCGCCACGGCTTCGACCAGATCATGGGTTACGAAGATGATCGTCTGGCGCTTTTGCTCCCAGATTTTCAACAGCTCGTCTTGCAGGATCATGCGCGTCTGGGCGTCCAGCGGACCGAAGGGTTCGTCCATCAATATCACCGTGGGATCGTAGGCGAGGGCGCGGACGATGGAGGCGCGCTTGGCCATGCCGCCGGAGAGCTGCGAGGGATAACGTTTCTCAAAACCGGCCAGTCCGGCCAGCTGGATGAAGTGGCTGCACGCGCTGCGTCGCGCTCTTCTTTCGAATAGGCTTTGCTGTCGAGACCGAAGGCGACGTTTTCTTCGACGGTGAGCCAGGGGAAGAGTTTACTTTCCTGGGGCACGTAGCCGACCTTGGTATTGAGACCGCGCACTTCTTCGCCCTGGCAGATAATCCGCCCGGCGCTCAAACCGACCAGGCCGGCGATTAATTTTATCAACGTCGACTTGCCGCAACCGCTCGGGCCGACCACGGTGACAAACTCGCCGTGACGAATTTCGAGTGAGATGTTGTCCAGCGCACCGACTTGGTCGGCGTCGGCGGTGTGAAAAGTTTTCGCAACGTTTTCGACTCGGATGACGATTGGGTCTAGCGGCTGTGCCATAGGTTCCGGTTGACTCGCTCGGCGTCGCGCCGACGAGAAATCGGGTCACTTTATATCATAAGGGAATTTTGCCGTTGCAAGTCTTTGGCCGAAGAGAACGCGATCTGGTTGATGTACCTGTACCCGGGGGGGCGATGAGATTTTCAAGATCTACGGCGGCGTGTGGAAAAAACTGGGCAGACAAAAAGTGGTCGCGCCCAAGCATGGCTGCTGGGAGAATCTCGCCAAGGCGCTCAAGCCCTACGGCGTGGCGAAAGAAGATGTGCCGAGCCCGCTGCAACGTTTTTCAAACCATGGTGATCAACGCCAAGACCGGCAGCATGCGCTACTCGATGACCCGGCCGGGGCCGGAGGCGACATGGTCGACTTACGCTCTGAGATGGATTGCCTGGTCGGCATCAGCGCTGTCCGGAAGGCGGGCGGGGGAAGAGATCTGCGTGATAGTTATCTACAAACCGTGACGTTCGTGTATCGGCAATCTGATCGCACGACGTTCGTCAAGCAGTTCAAATCGTTTAAGCCGTTCAAACCGTATCGGAGATTGCATCCGTTCGACGTTGGAACCATAGGAGCTGCAGGAACGATTGGAACAGGCTTATTTATAGAGCTTGTCGATGTAGCCGCTGGACTCGAGTTCCTTCAAAAAACTCACGTCGGTAAAGTCACTCGGTTTGGCCTGGCCGGCTTTGGGGTTTTTCACCTTTAGTTGGTCGAGAAAGAGCTGGATGCCGGGCTCGGTCGGATAGGGCACGCGTCGGGTCAGCTTGACGACGATTTCATTGTAGGCTTCTTCGACGGACTTTCTCGTCTTTGATCGCCAGATATTTTTGCAGGATCTTCTGCGCGCCCTTGGCATTGGTCAGATTGTAATGGCTGCCCTCGACGTAAGCTCGCAAGAAGCGGCGCACGGTGTCGGGCCTTTTTTTGATGTAGTCGCGGGTGACGGCGACGCCGTTTTGCTGCCATTCGACGTCGAGCTTGGTGAAATCGAGCAGCGCGCGAAAGCCGAGCTCTTTGGCTTTGAGCGTTTCCGGCGCTTGCAGCAAGCGTCGCCTGAAGCGCGTTGCCCTGCATGGCGGCCAGGCGCGCTGGAATATTGCCGGCTTGCACGTAGGTGACTTCACTTTCCTTGACGCCGAGCTTGTCGAAAACGGTGATCGCGGCGGCGTTGATCGGCGCTGCCGATGCGGCTGACGCCGAATTTCTTGCCTCTCAGATCTTCCACTCGCTTGATCTCGTCGGTGACGAAAAGCACGTAAGGAAAGCGATTGGCTCCGCCCGCAACCAGCACGGTGCCGGACCCTTGCAGGTTGCTGGTGACCACCGCGGAAGCTCCGGCGTGGACGATCGGTGTTTCACCCGAGACCAGGGCGGCGATGGCCAGCGGCGCGCCGACGAGCAGGACCAAGTCGACGTCGAGTCCGTGCTTGGCAAACAGGCCCAGATCTTTGGCGGTCCAGATGGTTGCCTGGGTCGGCGCGATCACCGTGTAAGCGACGCGCAGTTTTTCCATTGGCGTTTGCGCCCCGGCATGAGAATGCGCCAGCGAAATTGCCATCGACTACGCAAAGGAGCGAGAGCGGTCTATTCAAGATGCGATTTTTCATCACGAAATAATCTCCAGGGAATGGGCTGATTGACCGGTAAACGCCGGCCCGTGGCCTCGGTTCATCTGTAACCCAAGTCGGCGGATTTAAAAAGCCTCACGCGGCCGCACGCCAGGGCGTTAAACGGCGATCGAGGTTTTGAATCAATGCCAACAATGCCACGGCGAGCAGGACGATGGTCAAGATGGTGGCGAACAGCGCCGCCGAATTGAACGACGCGCTAAATGTCATCAGCATGGCGCCAAAGCCGACCACGGCGAGAATCATTTCGCTGGTGACCATGCCCAACACCGCCCGTCCCATGCCGAGACGGATTCCGGCCATGATCATCGGCAGGGCGGCGGGCAGGATGATTTTCAAAAACAGCTCGCTCTCTTTGGCGCCGAAGGACTTGGCCATTTCGGTCAGCGTCGGATCGACGTTGCGCACGCCGGCGGTGGTGTTGATGGCGATGATGACGAAGGCGAACAGAAAAACGATCCAGACTCGCGAGTGGAGGCCGAGGCCGAAGGCGATGACTAAAAATGGGATGAACGAAATCATCGGCACCGTGAGCAGCGCGGTCATGTAGATATCGAGAAAAGCTTCGAGCCGGCGGTAGCGGCCCATGAGCAACCCCAGCGGGACAGCGAACAGCACCGACAGAACGAAACCGATGGTGAGCGCCTGCAAGCTCACGGCGAGGGCTTGGAAGAGTTGGCCGGAGACCAGCAGGTCGAACCACACACTCAGGACTTTCGAGATCGGCGGCAGCAAGCGGGCGTTGCCGGTGCGGCCGGCGATCTCCCAGGCCGCGCCGAGGGTAATGAGGGAGAGTAGTCTGAGCGTGTTGGGTTTCATTCTGTGTTGCGGGGAGGGCGGGTTTAAAACCCGCCCCTACGCGAACGCCTTATGAACGGCTGACAGTTTATTTTCGGCCGATCTTCTTGAGCACGCGGTCGAGGGGGCCGGTGTCGAAGGATTGCGCGAAGCTCACCGCGCCTTTTTTCAGCAGTCCGGCATCCTCGAAAAACTTAATGCTGGCATCGCCGCGCTCTTTACCGGCGCCGCCGTTGATATCCCAGATGCGCAGCTCTTTGTAATTCGCCGCGATGGCGTCGATCAGTTCAGGTTTGGTCTCGGGCAGCAGCCGGAGGGCGTTTTCGCGCACCGACGCGGGCCGTTCCTCGGCGTTGCGGTGGGCGCGCAGGAGCGCTTCCATCACGCTATCGACGGCGGCGCTTTCTTTTTGCAAGTAATCGGCGCGGGCAAAGTACATGGAGCCGATCAGTTGCGGGAAGATCTTGGCGTAGGAGATCAAGACATGAAACTGGCCGGGCTTGGCGTTCAAAATATTCAGCACGTCGACGATCTCCGCCGGGGTGGCGTCGAGCTGGCCGCGCATGATCGCTTCGGCGCGCACATCCGAGCCGGGAATAATCAGCCAGTTGGGCGCGATCTTGAAGTGCTGCGCCATCCATTTGACCAGCGCCTCGGTGACGGTGATCGGCGCATGGTAGCCGACCCGCTTGCCGTCGAGCTGCTTGGGGTCTTTGAACGACACCGGCGTTACCAGTTGCCATTCGTTGCGCACTTGCTCGCCGATCACCCTGACGTTCATGCCGCTTTCCACCGCCTTGATGACGGCGATGCCGGCGGCGGAGCCAATGTCAGCTTCGCCGGCGACCACCGCTTGGACGGCGAGATCGGTGCGCGGGAAAAAAGTCGGGACAACTTCGATGCCTTGCTTCTTGAGCTGTTCCCAAGCGAGCAGTGACGGTATGTCACCCATGTCGGCCGACGATGGGTAGGCGAAGCGGACTTTTTTCTGGGCTTGCGCCGGTCCGGTCACCGCGAGCTCCGACGGCAAGCACGATCAGTAGGGCGGATAATCTTACGAGTGACCTGGTCATAGGAATCCCTCCTGGTTTAATCGACTATTCGACAGCGACTTCGACTTTCCAGCCGGTGAGACGACGATCGAGCAATTGGACCAGCTTCATGGCGATCATGGCGACAATTAAGATCGTCAAGATCACGGCGAACAGCGCGTCGGTGGCGAAGGCCGAGCCGTATTGCATGATCATGGCGCCGATGCCGGTGAGGGTCAGCAGCATTTCCGCGGTGACGATGCCTTTGACCGCGCGTCCCATGGCGAGGCGGACGCCGGCCATGATCGCCGGCATGGCGGCGGGCAGAATGATTTTTAGAAACGTTTCTTTCTCCCTGGCGCCGAAGGAACGCGCCATCTCAAGCAGCACACGGTCGACCTGTTTGACGCCGGTCATGGTGTTGATGATGACGACGAACACGGCGAAGAGAAAGACCACGGCGATGCGCGATTGCACGCCGAGACCGAACCAGAGGATCAGCACCGGCACGAAGGCGGTGGTGGGCGCCGACATCAGGGCGTTGACATAAAGATCGAGAAAATGCTCGACGGCGCGGAAGCGGCCCATGAGCAGGCCGATGACGATGCCGACTAAGACCGCCAGGAAAAAGCCGACGACCATGGTCCAGAGGCTGGCGCCGAGATTGGGCAATAGTTTGCCGCCGAGCAATAGTTTGTACCAGGCTGCGGCGATTTGCGTCAGCGGCGGGATCAGCATCGAGTTGGCCATGCGCCCGGCGATTTCCCAAACCGCGGCCAAGGAGAGGATCGACAGCGCATTCATTTTAAATTGGCTATGCAATTGTCGTCACCCTCGCCATCTACCTGCGCTCACTTTCATTGGCTATGAGAACCCCTTGGCTCAATGGCCATTCTCCATCGCTTTCTTGAGACTATCCCAGATGTAATTGGTCAACTCGACGAATTTAGGGTCGCGCCGAACTGCTTCGGCGCTGCGCGGGCGCGCCAGCGGGACGTCGAGGATTTCGGCGACTTGGCCCGGCCGCGGCGTCATGACGACGACGCGGTCGGATAGGTAGACCGCTTCGTCCATGCTGTGGGTGATGAAGATCACGGTCTTGCGCTCGCGCTGCCAGAGTTCGAGCAACTCTTCTTGTAAGAGCTGGCGGGTCTGGGCGTCGACGGCGCCGAAGGGCTCGTCCATCAACAAGATCGACGGATTGACCGCCAGGGCGCGGGCCAGACCGGCGCGCTGCTGCATGCCGCCGGAGAGTTCATGGGGATAGTGGGTTTCAAAATCGCTCAAGCCGACACGCTGCAAGCAGTCGCGGGCGATCTCGGTACGTTGCTGGGCGCGCATCTGGCGCAGCTCGAGACTGAACTCGACATTGGCCAACACCGTGCGCCAGGGCAGCAGCGCGAAGGTTTGAAAGACTAGCGCGCGGTCCGGGCCGGGCGCGGTGACTGGCTTGCCAGCGATGGAAATCTTGCCGCTGTCGTAGGGAATCAGACCGTCGATCATCTTGAGCAGCGTCGTCTTGCCGCAGCCGCTCGGACCGATGATGCTCAAAAACTCGTTCGCGCGAATCGAAAGATTCACATCCGTCAGAGCTTTCACCTCGGTGGTGTGTTCCTTGACGGTCTTGTGAAAACTTTTCGAGACCCGCTCGATTTCTACCATTCTTGTCGCCTATCGGCTCCCGTTCAAAACGTTCAAGCCGTTCAATTCGTTCAAGACGTTGTCGGACTCCGAACCTCCGAAAACGGTTTGAACGGTTTGAACTATTTGAACGGCTTGAACCTCTTGTTCCGATCTATTTTCCGGTGATCACCTTGTCGTCCTTGCCCGGCTCGTAGGGGCGGGTGTCGCGATTAAGATCGATCTTGTTCAATACCGCGTCAGGCGCCTGGGCTTCTTTGGGGAAGTCATAGGGCGGCAGCGGTTTGGTGGCGTCGAAAATCAATTTGGTTTCCATCGGACCGCGCTCCATACGGTTGTAGCCGTAGGCGGTGGGGTTCAAGTGCGAGCCGATGATGTTCGGGATGATCACCAAGTCGCGGTCGGCTTGGAAGCGCATCGCCAACGCCCACAGCACTTGGTTTTCGTTGAAGACATCGACATCGTCGTCGACGACGATGACATGTTTGATATTGGGATCGGTGACGATGGCGCCCAGGGCTGCTTGCTTGGGATCGCCTTCGGCGCGTTTTTTGACCGAGATGTAGCAATGGGAGCGGGCGGCGCCGGAGATCGGCAGGTTAACCGCAGTGGTGCTGGGGACAACTTCCTGCACCCGTTTGAGCAGACTGCCGAGCCGCGGCGCGGCGCCGATGATGTTGTGTTCGATGTGGGCGCTGTGAATGCTCTGGTAGATCGGATTTTTCTTCATGGTGATGGCGCTCACCTCGATGTAGGGCTGCTCGCCCTCCTTGTAATAGTAGTGCGGCCATTCACCGAAGGGGCCTTCGTACTGGCGCTTCTTGGGCGGCACGACGCCTTCGATGATGATCTCGCAATGGGCCGGCACCATCAGATTGACGGTCTCGGCTTTGACGACTTCCAAGGACTCGCCGAGGAATGCGCCGGCGATCTCCAGTTCCGAACCGACGCCGGCCTGCTTGCTGACCGCCGCCATGTTGAGCGCCGGATGATGGCCGATGCAGAGCGCGACTTCCATCGGCTCGTTGTGATCTTCGTATTCGGCGCGCACGTAGTTGGCATGGTTGGCCGGATTGACCATCAAGCCGAGTTGCCGTTTGCCCTGTTTTTGATGGCGATAGATGCCGACGTTGACTTCGCCGGTGCCACGTTCCTTGCAGATCAACGCCGCCGCGTTGACGTAGGCGCCGGCGTCGCCTTCGTTATGGGTCAAGACGGGGAGCAAGTCTAAATCGGCTTGCTCGCCTCTCAAGATCACTTCTTTGCACGGAGCGTCTTTGGCGGCGATCTCTTTGACCGGCAGCGGTTGGTGCTCGCGATGGGCCAGGTCTCGGACCATTTGCGGGACGTTGGGCGAACCGAGCGCCAAGGCCAAACGCTCGTAGGTGGCGCCGAGATTGACGATCGCCGGGATCTTGGAACCCTTGACGTTTTTGAAAAACACCAAGGGAAATTTATTCTCACGTTCAAATTTTTCGACGATGGCGGTGACTTCGTAAACCGGATCGACTTCCTTGTCGACGACGACGACATCCTTGGGACGCTTCTCCAACAACTCATCGAGATAACTGCGCAGATCTTTTGACATGGCAACCAACCTCAGCTTTCTAGAATTGAAAATGGCTGAACGCTTGCCGTTCTGAAGCGAGCATTGCTTTTATGCTATGCTCGCAAACTCCCACTCATGTCAAGCCAGTTTGCTGCTTCAGCAAAACTTTGAAGAAGCCGGCGGACCCTTGACCGTCATTCCCGCGAAAGCGGGAAGCCAGGATTATCGTCACCCCGGTGAAACCGGGTCCATCCCCATCGACGTAACTCAGGACACCGTTCTTCAACGGTCCGACCGACAGCAATCCGTAACCTGGATGCCCGCGTCCGCGCGCATGACGGCGGAGAATTCGCGGAGTTGTTTATTGAGCTATTGAATCACCACATCACCCGTTCCTTGACTCTCTCCGACGGTTCTTCTAACACAAAGTCATGGTTAAGCTGCCGGTGAAATGGGGCATCAGCCTGCCCAACCGTGGCGCGCTGTTCGGTCTCACCGACGTCGAGGAACTCATCCATACCGCGGTGCTGGCTGAGCAATCCGGTGTCTTCGACTCGGTGTGGTTTGGCGATAGTTTGATTCATAAACCACGGCTTGAAGCAATTACCATGCTAGCGGCGGTGGCGACCCATACCAAGAAAGTTCGCCTTGGCACCATCTGCATGGCATCGTTTCCAGTGCGCCATCCGGTCTTGCTGGCGATTCAATGGGCGTCCCTCGATCAGATTTCCCAAGGCCGGTCGCTGCTCGGCGTCTGCATCGGCGGCGGTCATGAAGGCGAGCTGCGCGCTTTCGGCGTCAAAAAAGAAGAACGGGTCGGCCGCATGCGCGAGGGTATCGAGCTGCTGCGGCAGATTTGGAGCGACCGGAACAGTTCGTATCACGGCAAGTATTACACTCTCGAAGACTACAACATCGTGCCCAAGCCGGTACAAAAGCCGCCGCCGATCTGGATCGCCGTCAGTCCCGACCGCGAGCAGGTGGGCGACAGGATCGTCGATCAAGCGATGCGCCGCGTCGGTCTCCTCGCCGACGGCTACATCACCATGGGCGTCACCGCCGAAGAATTGGGCAAGCGCCTGATAATTATTGAGCAGACGGCCCAGGAAATCGGCAAGGATTTGTCCAACTTTGAAGTTGCCATCCACGGCATGGTCAACATCAATGACGACCGGGCATTGGCTTACCAGCAGTCCAAGGATTACTTCAATCATTATTACGGCCCGACCTATCCGCCGGAGAGCCTGATCAAGATTTGGCTCGCTCACGGTGCGCCGAAAGATTGCGCAAAATTAATTCAACAATGGCTCGACATGGGTATCACCACGCCGGTGCTGCGCTTCACCGCGCAGGATCAGCCGGGGCAGGTGAAGCGATTTGTCGACGAAGTGCTGCCGCTGTTGCGGATGGGCTGAAGATTGGAGTAATGGAGTACTGGAGTGTTGGAGTAATGGGTTGCGGATTTCCTACCCAACATTCCATCACTCCAATACTCCACCACTCCAATTTGGAAGTTTGAGGTTTTTCTATGTTTGACGATCTACGAGATTTTCTCGCCCACCTGGAAGACTTGGGGCAGTTGAAGCTGGTCAAAGACGAGGTCAGCGTCAAGCACGAGATCGCCGCGGGCATGCGCAAGACCTCGGACATCGAAGGGCCGGCGCTGCTGTTCGAAAACGTGAAAAACTATCCCGACTGGCGCGTGCTCGGCGGTTTGTTCGCGACGCGCAAACTCGTCGCTCTCGGTCTCGGCGTGCCGCAGGACGAGCTGCTCGAGCGCTATATGACCTTGGAAGACAAGCGCATCCCGCCCGAGATCGTTGCCACCGGTCCGTGCAAGGAAATCAAATGGACCGGCGAGCAAATCGACCTGACCAAGCTCCCCATCGTCACCCACGCGAGCAAAGACTGCGGCCCCTACGTCACCATCGGCATGCAGATCGGCAAAGATCCTGACACCGGCATTCGCAATCTTTCCGTCCACCGCATGCTGGTGCTGGGCAAGGACAGGTTATCGCTCTGGGCGCCGGCCGATCACCATCTCGGCCGGATGATTTTGAAGGCCGAGGAAAATGGCAAGGGATTGCCGGTCGCCACCGCGGTGGGCGTGGAGCCGTCGATCGTCGTCGCGTCGCAAGCGCGGGTGCCCTACGGCATCGACGAATTTCACGTCGCCGGCGGCCTGCGCGGCGGCGCGGTGAAGCTGGTGAAATGCGAAACCATCGATGTCGAAGTGCCGGCCATGGCGGAGGTGATCATCGAAGGCGTGACGATCCCCGGCGAGCGCGTGCCGGACGGTCCTTACGGCGAGTATCCCGGCTGTTATAGCGACGCCAAGCAGGCGCCGGTGTTGCAGGTGACCGCGATCACCATGCGCAAGCAGCCGATCTGGCAGACCGCGCTCACCGGCATGCCGGTGACGGAAAACCACACGCTGATCGAATACGGCAACGCCGCGGTGGTCCATCGTGAAGTGAAGAAGATCGTGCCGGAAGTCAAAGGCGTCAACATGACGCCGGGCGGGACGTTTCGCCATCACGTCGTGGTGGCGATCAAGAAGCGCGCGGAGAACGAAGGGCGCAACGTCATTCTCGCGCTGTTGTCCATGGGCATCGGTTTGAAGCAAGTGATCGTCGTCGACGACGACATCGATCCCTTCGATCCGATGCAAGTCGACTGGGCGATGGCGACGCGCTTTCAGGCGGATAAGGATTTAATCGTCATCCCGCGCATCGCCTGCTCGACCCTCGACCCATCCTGCCCCGAAGCGCGGGTCACCGCGGGCATGGGCATCGACGCCACCGCGCCGTTGAAAGATCACTGGCGCTTCGAGAAGGTCGAGATCCCCGGCGTCGATAAGGTGAAGTATATTTAGAACTCGGAGGAAAGATATCTCGCGCAAAGGCGCCAAGGATGCCAAAGCTCGGAATCGGGCGATATTCACGGTGTAGGAGCAATTCTCCCCGTGGTTGCCATGTCCGGTGGGCCGGCACATGGCGGCTTTGCGCCTTTACGCGAAGAACCGAACAGTCTAATGAAAAACTTCGACTACCTGGAACCCAAGACCGTCGCGGAAGCTTGCGCGCTGCTCAAGCAGCATGGCAGCGACGCGAAAGTCTTTGCCGGCGGCGCGCATCTGACCATTCTCATGAAGCAGGGATTGTTGGAACCGGCGTCATTAGTCAACATCAAAAAGATTGCCGAGCTTAAAGGCATCCGCTTCGACGCTAGCGAAGGCTTGACCATCGGCGCGCTGGTGACCCACCGCGAGCTCGAAACATCCGCGCTGGTGCAAGAACAATGTCCCGTGCTGTGCGCGGCGGAACGGGAAGTCGCCAACATCCGCGTGCGCAACATGGGCACGGTGGGCGGCAATCTCGCTTCCGGCGAGGCGCTGACGGATCTAGCGCAAATCTTTATCGCTCTCGACGGCAAGGTTAAGATCGCCGGTCCCAATGGACAGCGGACAATCGCGGTCGAAGAACTGTTTCTCGACTTTTACACGACCAGCTTGGCCGAAGACGAGATTCTCACTCAAGTTGTGTTGCCGCCGCTGCCGCGCGGTCGGGCATCGAATACATTCGCTTCTCCAGCAGCTCGGTGGTCGACAAGCCGTGCGCGGGCGTGGCGGTGCGGCTGACAGTGAATTCGGATGCGACGATACAAACCGCGCGCATCGTGCTTGGCTGTGTCGGCGCGACGCCGGTACGGGCGCGCCAGGCCGAGGCGTTGATTACGGGCAAGAAGCTGACCGCCGACTTGGCGTTAGAAGCCGGCAGCATTGCGTCGCAGGAGTGCAGTCCGACAAGCGACCTGCGCGGCTCGGAGAAATATAAGCGCGCGATTGTCGGCACGCTGGTGCAGCGCGCGGCGATGAAAGCGAGCGAACGTGCTTCACAAACTTGATTCGAACATCATGAAAAAAACTATTTCACTTAAAATTAATGGCAGCGAGCGTAGCGCTGAAGTCGAGGCGCGCACGACGCTGCTGGACTTGGTGCGGGAGCAGTTTGGACTGACCGGCGCGAAGTTGGGCTGCGACATTCAAGTTTGCGGCGCGTGCACGTTGTTGGTCGATGGCAAGCCGGTGAGCGCGTGTTCGATGTTAGCTGTCGACGTGGACGGTTGCGCGATCGAGACCGTCGAAGGCTTGAGTAGCAAGGACAAGCTCCATCCGCTTCAGGAAGCGTTCATGGAGTTTGGCGCGCTGCAGTGCGGTTACTGCACTTCCGGCTTTATTCTCACCGCCAAGGCGTTGCTCGCCGAGTGTCCACAGCCATCCGATCAGCAGATTCGCGATTATCTGGCGGGCAACTTCTGCCGCTGCGGTTGTTATCAGGAGATTGTGCAAGCGGTGAAAAACGTTAGGGGTGAGGCGTAAGGAGTGAGGGGTTTTCCGGACGACCGAACGCCTTACTCCTCACCCCTTACGGAATTTAGGATACGAGTATCGAGGTTGTAGAGAACAAATGGAACCCACTGAAATCGGCAAATCCTATCGCCGGCTCGATTACGAAACCAAGGTGACCGGACGGGCGCAGTACTTGGCGGATATGAGCGTGCCGGGGATGTTGCATGGCAAGATTTTGCGCAGCCCCTACCCGCATGCGCGGATCACGCGCATCGACGCGACCAAGGCGGAGAAAGTTCCCGGTGTCATGGCGGTGCTGACACGCGATGACATTTTGCACGACCAAGGCATCGAGCCGTTTTACGGGCCGGTGTTCAAGGATCAGACCATCGTCGCGACGGAGAAGGTGCGCCATGTCGGCGATCCGGTGGCGGCGGTGGCGGCATTGACCGTCGATGCCGCTGAAGCGGCGCTCAAATTAATCGAAGTCGATTATGAGGAGCTGCCGGCGGTGCTCAACATTGACGACGCGCTCAAGGCCGGCGCGATGCTGGTTCACGACTCGGTCAAGCTGCCGGCTTCCGGTTTCGCCGATCTCGCCGATTTGAAACCCATCGACGGCACTAACCTTTGCACCCACTTCCGCCTCAATCGCGGCGACATCGACAAAGGTTTCGCCGACGCGGATCAGGTTTTCGAAGATACCTTCACGCTGCCGGCGACGCAGCATTGTTTTCTCGAGACCCACGCCTGCATCGCGTCCGTCGAGCCCGGCGGACGCATCACGGTCTGGGCGACGACGCAGAATCCGTTCGTGGTGCGCACCCAGCTGGCGAATATTTTCAAAGTTCCAGTGGCAAAGGTGCGCGTGATCGTGCCCTACCTCGGCGGCGGTTACGGCGGCAAAGTCTATCCCAAGGTCGAACCGATCACTGTGGCGTTGTCGCAGAAAGCCGGCCGGCCGGTGCGCTTGGTGCTTTCCCGCGAAGAAGTTTTTTACACCATCACCAAGCATGCGGCGGTGATCCGCATGAAGACCGGCGTGAAAAAGGATGGCACGCTGATCGCGCGCGAGTGCGAGATCCATCTCGACACCGGCGCCTACGCCGAGATCGGCCCGCGGGTGGCGAAAAAATCCGGCTACACGGCGGCGGGACCGTATAAAATTCCCAACCTCAAGATCGATTCCTATTCGGTCTACACCAACAAGCCGCCGGCCGGCGCGTTTCGCGGCTTCGGCGTATCGCAATCGGCATGGGCGGTGGAGTCGCAGATGGACATCATCGCCGCGGCGCTCAATATGGACCCGGTGGAGCTGCGCAAGCACAACGGCTACAACGAGGGCGATAAGTTCGTCACCGAAGAGACGCTGCGCGCGGTGGGATTGAAAGAGTGTATTGATGAAGTGGCGAAGTCGATCGGGCTGGGATTCAGCAGGATAGAGATTTCAAAAGTAGGGGCGTATTGCCATACGCCCGTGCGGTTCAAGAGCCTGCCCTGAGTCCGTCGAAGGGTTCAACCGCAGGGAACTTGCGGCGCGGCAAAGGGTTGGCGTGCATGATCAAGGCGACGATTACGCCGTCGATTTCCTGCGCGGTGGTGAAGCTGAACGAAGACGCAAGCCTATCTATATATAGCGGGACCGTGGAGATGGGGCAGGGGTCGGAGACCGTGCTGGCGCAGATCGCCGGCAAGGAGTTGGGTATTCCGATGCCGACCATTCAAGTGCTCGGCGTCGACACCGACGTGGTGCCGTATGATTTGACCACTTCGTCGAGCCGTTCGACCTTTCACATGGGCAAGGCGGTGCAGCTGGCCGCCCAGGATATCAAGCGCCAACTCAAGCAGATCGTGGTCAACGAATACGACGTGCCGGAAGACAAAATCGATTTCGCCGACGGCAGGATTCGTCTGCCGGAAGCGCAGCTCGACTATGCCGAGGTGATGTTCAAGCGCTTTGGCATGCAGGGTGGCACCTTGGTCGGCGAAGGGCAGGTGAAGACTTCGACCAAAGACGAGTTCGGCGAAAAGAGCACTTCGGCGTTTTGGTTTCTCGCCGCCGGCGCCGCCGAAGTGGAAGTCGACATCGACACCGGCAAATTCAAATTATTGAAATACGCCAGCGCCGTCGATGTCGGCAAGGCGCTCAATCCGCTCGGCTGCCAACAGCAGTTGGCCGGCGCGGCGATCACCGGCATGGGCCAGGCGATGTTCGAGGAGATCGCCTACGATAACGGCCAACTGATCAATCCCAATTTAGTCGATTATGTCCTGCCTTCGCTGGGCGACATGCCTTTGGTCATAGATTCGATCGCCGTCGAAATGCCGGACCGCAACGGCCCCTTCGGCGCCAAGGGCATCGGCGAGAGCGCGCTGATCCCGGTCGCTCCCGCCATCGCCAACGCGATCTACGACGCCGTCGGTGTGCGCATCAAGGATCTGCCGATCAAGGCGGAAAAGATTTTTCTTGCGTTGGCAGACGGCAAAGCGTAGCAGTCGGTCGTCTTGAACATCCTTCGTGCAAAATGGAGCAGATCATGAAGAAGTTGTCGCAAAACAATCACGCTGGCTTCTGCCGTCTTTTTACTGTTGAGTATCGCGCCGTTGTCCTCCTGTCTCACCGGTTATCTGGAGGAAGACCTAAAGAAGCAACAGGAACAGATTAAGGAGCAGAACGCGGAGATAGCCAGGCAACGGGCAGAACTCGAGGCGATGAGGCAAGGTAAGCAGATTTCAGATCAATGCAACCGCGCCTTCCGCGACTATTTCGAAAAGGCACAGCTGTCGACAAACCGCGACGAACAGATTTCCCTGTACCGGCAAGGGTTGCAGCTTTGTCCCGACGACGATGTGGCGCATTATGAGCTTGGCCGCGCTTTAGTCGACGCCGGCCGGCGCGGTGAAGCGGAACAGGAATTCGCAGCGGCGCTCAAGATCAATCCCGGATTTGCCGAAGCGCGCCGCCAGTTGGACAGTCTGCGTGGCAACCGCTAATTTCTCGGCCAAATTTTCAACGGGTCATGTGTAAGCAGTTCCTCGCGCCAGACTTATCAAAGTTCGGAGGTTCGGTTATGTGCACGCTAGCGGCGATGACGTTGGCGCTGATGATGGCATTCCCGGCGTATGCGCTCGATGAGAAAAAACTCGTCGATCTGACCTACGAGTTCAGCGCGGAGACCCACCATTGGCCGACGGCGAAACCCTTTCACTTCGAAAAGGTCGCAGAAGGCAGGACACCGGGCGGCTTCTGGTATTCGTCCTATAACTACGGCGGCTCGGAGCATGTCGGTACGCATTTGGACGCGCCGTTTCATTTCGCCGAGGGCAAAAGGACCGCCGAGCAAATTCCTCTCTCGCAACTCATTGGACCCGGAGCCGTCATCGATGTGAGCCGACAGGTCGGGAAAGATGCCGATTACAAATTGCAGGTGAGCGACATCGCCGCTTGGGAAAAAGCTCATGGGCGAATTCCCAGCGGAGCGATTTTGTTGATTCGTTCGGGTTGGGGCAAATTCTGGGGCGACCGCAAACGCTACTTCGGTACCGACACGCCGGGCGACACCGACAATCTCCATTTCCCCGGGCTGTCGAAAGAGGCAGCCGAATTCCTCGTCAAACAGCGGCGTATCAAAGCCGTCGGTATCGATACCCCGAGCATCGATCACGGACCGTCGCAGGAATTCTCCACGCATCAGATACTTGGCGCGGCGAATCTGCCGATCTTTGAAAACGTCGCTAACCTGGACCGCCTGCCAGCGAAAAACGCGACGATTTACGCCATTCCGATGAAGATCAAAGGCGGCAGCGGCGCGCCGCTGCGAATCTTCGCTATCCTGCCCTAATTGATCGTCCCGAATCTAGGTACAATGTTGACCATGGTTCACATTCTGGTACTTTGATGCGCTTTTGCTTTAATAACCAAAAACCGATAAAGTTTACCGCGCTTCTGTAAGGGGGAGAAGTATGATCGGGCGTAAAAAGAGCTTTGCAACTTCGATACTTGCCTATGTATTGGCACTATGGGCGGCGACTCGGCCACTGTTGCCCTAGCCGCTGAGATTCAGATGCAGATTCAGGCTGTACCGGGAGCTCAAGCGTCGCCATCGCCGACCGGAAAACTGCTGACCATTGAAGACGCGGTGCGGATCGGTTTGGAAAATCATCCGAGGATCAAATCGGCCAATGAACGTGTCTTGTCCCAGCAGGCGATCCTCGGCCAGCAGATGGCCGCGTATTATCCGACGATTAGTTTGAGCAATCAGTATGAAACCGGGCAAAGCACCACGATCGGCAATGAGCGCGCCAGTGAAGCTTACTCGAGCCAATTTCGCTATGACCACACGCTTTATAATTTCGGCAAACGGGAAGGCAACGTGCAAGCATCGCGGGAGACCTTGGGCGCGGTCCAACAAGACTATGCGACCACCAATCAGGACATCATTCTTGCGATAAAGCAGGCCTATTATGTCTACTTGGGGGCCCAAGCGCTCGTCAACGTGCGCCAGGATACTGTGCGCAGCCGTGAGCTGCTGGTGCGCCAGGCGCGGGGATTTTTCGAAGTGGGAACGCGGGCCAAGATCGATGTTGCGCGCGCGGAAGCCAACCTTTACACGGCTCAGGCTGACCTCATCGCCGCCGAGAATGCGCGTCAAAATCGCCTGGGTGACGTCTGCGCAACGCCATGGGATCGCCACGCTTGCCCGAACAGCTGGTGGCCGAGGACTCTCCCGAAGTGGAGCTTTCGATGAATCTCGCCGGAGCGCGCAACATCGCCTACGACACGCGCACGGAGCTGAAAAGTCTTCGAGGCGCTACGGCGGGCTTCGGACCAGCTCATCGCCACGGCACGGCGCGGCCATCTGCCTGATGTGATCTTCGATGCCAGTTGGGGGCGCGCGCCATTCGAGCGGTGATGTGGATCAAAGAAACACCTTTCCGCTGCGCGCCAATTGGTCGGTGGGGCTAAGCCTTAACATTCCGATTTTCGACGGCTTCCGCACGACGCAAAGAGTCGAAGAGACTTTGCACAACTATTACGACGTAAAAGCCCGGGAAGAGGAGCGCCGGCAGCTGATTGCCCTGGAGGTCGAGCAGTTTTATCTTAGAGTGGTGGAGACCCAGGAGCGCATCAGAGCCAATGAGTCGGCGGCCAAGGCGTCCAAGGAGAACCTCGATCTCGCCCAAGGCCGCTACCAAGTCGGCGTCGGTTCGATCATCGAAGTGACCGATGCCGAGACCCTTTACACCGACGCGCAAACCACGTATGTACGCAGCGTTTATGAATATAAGATTGCCGACGCGCAGCTGGCGCGCGCCATGGGCGATACCCGGGTCGCTGTATTGAAACAGAACTCGATCAAATAGGTCCAATGTCGGAAAGGGGTATATTAATAACCCTATGAAACGCACTCTATGGATCCTAGCATTTCTCGTAGTGGTCGGCGGCTTCGCCGGCTTTCAACAGTATCAATCCTGGTCGCTCAATAAGAAACCTCAAGACAACGCGACGGCAAAACCCCAAGGCGGTGCCGGCCAGGGGCAAGGCCGGGGCGCCGGCGGTGGTGGTCGAGGCCCAGGCCGCGAAGCGGTGCCGGTTTTGGTCGCGACGGCGATGCAAAAATCGGTGCCGATCCAACTTCGCGCCGTCGGCAATGTCGAAGCCTACACCACCGTTTCGATTAAGAGCCAAGTCACCGGGGTGCTTCAGAAAGCTCATTTTAAGGAAGGCCAGGACGTCAAAAACGGGCAGTTGCTTTTCACTGTCGATCCGCGCCCTCTCGAAGCGGCGCTCAAACAGGCTGAGGCGGCATTGGCGCGCGATAGCGCGCAGTTAAGGAATATGCGCGAGCAGCTAAAACGCTACAGCGAGTTAGTTGAGAAGCAATATGTCTCGCGCGAGCAATTCGATCAAATCAAAGCCAACGCGGATGCCGCGGAAGCGGTGGTCGATGCCGACAGAGCCGTTGTCGAGAACGCCAAAGTACAGCTCAGCTACTGCTACATTTATTCACCCGTCAGTGGTCGCATCGGCAGCTTGTTGATCAATGAAGGAAACTTGATTCGGCTTAATGACGGCGCCCCGCTGGTAGTGATCAACCAAATCAATCCTATCAATGTCACGTTCGCCGTGCCCGAACAGAATTTGGCCGATCTCAAAAGGCATATGGCTGGCGGTAAATTAAAGGCGGAGGCGCAGATTCCAATCGGATGAAGGCCGGCCGGAACAGGGCGTATTAGCATTTATCGATAATGCTGTTGATCGGTCCACAGGCACCGTTAAGCTGAAGGCCGAGTTCACGAATCAGGAAAGACGGCTTTGGCCAGGTCAATTCGTTAACGTCGCGCTGACGTTGTCGACTCAAGGGGATGCGGTAGTCGTTCCCTCCGAAGCGGTCCAAGTCGGTCAGGAGGGCCAGTATGTTTTCGTCGTCAAAGAAGACAAGCGGGTCGAAGTTAGACCGGTGACGATTGGCAGCACCAGTGAAGGCTTAGCGATCATCGCTAAAGGCCTCGCGGTCGGTGAACAGGTCGTGCGTGAAGGCCAGTTTTTGCTTGGCCCGGAATCGCGCGTGGACATCAAGGACCAGGGCGGCGTGGCCGAGAAAACCGGCGGCGGAGGGGAAGAAGGGTGGCGCCAACAGAGGCAAGAGAGACAAAGCTAAGGCGGAAGAAAAAAGAGGTGCATCATGAACATTTCGGCAATATTCATACGCCGTCCGGTAACCACCACGCTGATCATGATCGGGATTCTGATCTTCGGTAGTTTGGGTTACAAGTCGCTGCCGGTAAGCGATCTTCCGACGGTGGATTTTCCGACCATTACGGTCAACGCCACTCTGCCCGGGGCAAGCGCCGAAACCATGGCATCGGGGGTGGCAACGCCGCTCGAAAAAAACTTCTCGACCATTGCCGGCCTCGATTCCATGAGTTCGACCAGCAGTTTGGGCCGGACGCAAATAACTCTGCAGTTTAGTTTGAGCCGCAACGTCGATGCCGCGGCTCAAGACGTGCAGGCGATGATCGCCCGTTCGGCGCGCGACCTGCCGCCCAATATGCCGACTCCGCCATCTTACCGGAAGGTCAATCCGGCGAACAATTCCATTTTGCTATTGGCGTTGACCTCGCCGACACCTGCCTTTGTCGACCGTCGATGAATTTGCCCAGACGATCTTAGCGCAGCGGATCTCGATGGTGAGCGGCGTCGCCCAGGTCGATGTTATCGGCTCGCAAAAGTACGCGGTTCGGATTCAGCTGGATCCCAATCAGCTGGCCGCCCGCCAGGTTGGCATCGACGATGTGGTCGCCGCGGTGCTGCGCGGCAACGTCGACCTGCCGGTGGGAACCTTGAATGCCCCCACCCGCGCTTACACGTTAGTTTCAGACGCGCAGCTGACCAACGCGCGCAGCCTATCAGCCGATGGTCGTCACCTATCGCAACGGCGCGGCTGTGCGCATTCAAGACGTCGGCACCGCGATCGATAGCGTAGAGAACACCAGAGTCGGCAGCTGGTTCAAAGATAAAAGCGCCGTCATCCTCGGAATACAGCGGCAACCGGGCGCCAACGTTGTCGAAGTCGTCGATGCCGTCAAGGATATTTTGCCGGGGTTGCGTGCGCAAATTCCGCAGTCGATCAATTTGGAGGTCTTTTTCGACCGCACCCAGTCGATTCGGGAATCGGTGCACGACGTGCAATTGACCATGATCGGCACGATCTTTCTGGTCATCCTCGTCATCTTCCTGTTTCTGCGCAATGTGTCCGCCACGATTATTCCGAGCTTGGCCCTGCCGATGTCGATCATCGGCACGTTTGCCGTAATGTATCTGCTCGATTACAGCCTGGACAACCTGTCGCTGATGGCGCTGACCCTGGCTGTTGGTTTCGTCGTCGACGACGCCATCGTCGTTCTCGAAAACATCGTCCGCCATATGGAGTTGGGAGAGTCAGCCCTACGAAGCTGCGGTCAAAGGCGCCCAGGAAATCGGCTTTACGATCGTCACGATGACGATATCGTTGGTGAGCGTTTTCATCCCGGTGCTGTTTATGAGCGGCATGCTCGGACGAATTCTGCGGGAATTTTCCGTCACTATCTGCGTCGCGATTCTGGTTTCGGGGTTCATCTCGTTAAGTTTAACTCCCATGCTCGCCAGCCGTTACCTCCGTCCTGCGCATAATCAGAAGCATGGCTGGTTGTATCATTTCCTCGGCCGCGGTTTGGACGCGCATGAATAATGGCTATGGAAGTTCACTCGGCTGGGTGATGCGCCACCACGTCACGACTATGGTGGCCTCGCTGCTGGTATTGGTTGCGACCGGTCTATATGTTTGGCTTGGTGCCCAAGGGATTTATTCCGAGCGAAGATACCGGTCAACTGTTGATCAACACCGAGGCGGCGCAAGGCGTTTCCTATCGAACAAATGGTCGGATACCAGCAGCAGCTGGCCGCCATCGTCGCCAAGGATCCCAATGTCGAGTCGTTTTTCTCCAGCGTCGGCGTTGGCGGTGTGGGACTCACCGGCAATACCGGCCGTATTTTTATGAAACTCAAGTCGCGCTCAGAGCGGCCGGCGGTCTGCTCCGAGAGGGCATGGGGTAAATCCTGCCAGCCACTCAATGCGGATCAGCTGATTCGAGAATTACGACCCAAGCTGGCACGTGTGCCGGGTATTCGCGTTTCATTGCAGAACCCGCCGGTGATCCGTGTCGGCGGACGACTGAGCCGCAGTCTTTACCAGTTTACCCTGCAGAGTCCGGACGCAGCGGAACTTTACCGCAACGCCGCGTTATTCGAAGAGAAGATCAAGAGCGTTGCCGGACTTTCAAGATGTCGGCAGCGATTTGCAGCTGAAGAATCCGCAGTTGCAGGTCGTGATTGACCGCGACAAGATGGCGACCATGGGGATTACGGCGCAAGGAATTTCGCCACGGCAGGTCGAAGAAGCTTTCTGGAACGCTTATGCGACGCGGCAAGTCTCGACGATCAATACACCCAACAACCAATACCAGGTGATTTTGGAACTGGATCCGAAATTTCAAAACGACCCATCGGCGCTATCGATGCTCTATATACGCTCGACTACCGGCCAAGCCGCGACGGCGCAACCGATGGTTCCTTTAGGTTCTCTGGCGACCCTCAAGTATACTGTGGGACCGCTTACGGTTAATCACTCCGGCCAGCTCCCTTCGGTGACCATCTCTTTTAACTTGCGCGAGGGGGTGGCGCTTAGGAGACGGCGGTGGCGACCGATCAACAAGCTTGCGCGTGACAATCTGCCGGGTACGATCAGCACCACTTTTCAAGGCACGGCTCAGGAATTTCAATCGTCCCTCAAGAGCTTATGGGTTCTCTTAGCTCTCGCGGTGTTCGTCGTTTACTTGGTCTTGGGGATTCTCTATGAGAGCTTTATCCATCCGCTAACGATACTTTCCGGTCTACCGTCCGCCGGTCTCGGCGCTTTGATCGCGCTTTATCTTTTTAGCATGGACCTGAGTATTTATGCCTTCGTCGGCTTGATCATGCTCATCGGCATCGTCAAGAAAAACGCCATCATGATGATCGACTTTGCTCTCGACGCCCAGCGCAACGACGGTAAAGCGCCGGCCCAGGCGATCTACGAAGGCGCTTTGGTGCGCTTTCGGCCGATCATGATGACCACCATGGCGGCGATCGTCGGTGCGGTGCCCATCGCGGTCGGTTGGGGCGCCGGCGCCGAAGCGCGCCAGCCGCTTGGCATCGCGGTGGTCGGCGGCTTGGTGATTTCGCAGATCCTCACGCTCTACATCACTCCGGTGGTCTATCTTTACATGGAGAAGTTATTGACGCTTGCAACCGGGCTGCCGGCGCGCTTGCGCGGCAAATCCGCCGCTGTGCCTGCCGCCGGCTTGACGCCGAATCTCGGCGTCGACGATCCCACCGCGCATAAAGTTTCCTAGGCGCTCGCCGGACCAAAGGAATGAACATCATAGGCCATCGTCTGGCAACAGACGGTGGCCTTTTAGCGTATGCTGTAGCCGTGATCCTTCGTCCAAAACCAATCATATCTCGCTGCCAGGTCGCCAACCTGCCCCCGTCGGGCTTAGCGGGCGATTACCGATGAAACCGCCGAGTTGGCCGGTTATCGTTGTCGCTGGCGCTCTGGCACTGCTGGCTCTGGGTTTATTCCGCTTGGGCATGATCCCTTGGCAGCAGGTTACCGATGCCGAGGAAATTGTCGTCGCCGTCGCCGCGGTGAAGCCAGAGTCGCGGCCGGTGGTCCTACGCATGAGCGGCGAGCTTCAGCCGAGCGCCGAAGTCGATGTGGTATCGCGGCTTGCCGGCAGGTTGACCGAGGTTAAATTTAAAACCGGCGATAGCGTGACCGCCGGTGCCGTGGTGGCGACGGTATACTCGGGCGAGCTGAGCGAGCGCGCCCGAGTGGTCGAAGCCGGGCTCACCGCGACCCGAACGCAGCTCCAGGAAAGAGAACAGCAAGTCGCGGCGGCGGAAAAACGGCTGGCCCACGACAAAGAGCTTTATCGTCAGGACTTGATCGCCCGGCGCGATGTCGAACAGTCTGAGATCCAAGCCGCCACGGCGCGGGCGGAGCTTGAGTTGGCGCGCGCCCACTTGGCACAGGAGGAAGCGATGTTGAGCCAGGCGCGCA
The DNA here is from genome assembly GCA_963847445.1 of uncultured delta proteobacterium. GTDB lineage: Bacteria > Desulfobacterota > Binatia > UBA9968 > UBA9968 > DP-20. Next base: position 62,181 of record CAWJZV010000011.1, read on the forward strand.
AGCTGCAACAACTAACGCGTATCGTCGCGCCGGTGAGTGGCGTGGTCGCCGGTGCCTTGCCGGCGGGCGTCCCAGTCAATGAGGCGCGCGCGATTCTTGCCATCGCACAAATCGATCGGTTGAAGCTGGTGGGCGCAGTGCCGGCGGGCTTTAAAGAGTTAATTCGCGACGGCATGACCGCGCAAGTTTCCCCCGGGCCCGGGAATGGGCCGGGGGGGCGCGTGCGGGGAGAGTGGTGCGCCTAGACGGCACCGCCGTCGGCGACGAGATTCAGCTGGAAATCAGCGTCGATAATCGCGATCGCGCCATGACCGTCGGCACCGTCGTCGAAGCTGCGCTAACTCTGGCGCATCAAGAGCAAGTAATGACGATACCCCGGTCGGCGCTGCAGGCGGTGGCCGGCCAACATCATGTTTATCTAATTATCGACGGTCGTGCCGTGCGGCGCGCGGTGAAACTCGCCGATGAAAACGCAGACCCAGTGGCGATTCGCGATGGCTTGAATGCCGGCGATAGAGTGATTGCCAATCGGCTTAGCGAAATCACCGAAGGCGCGCGCGTGCGCCCGGCGCCAACGGCGAAATGACTGTCATGGTCGATATCGCCGGGAGTTGCGATGAGATGGATTCCTCGCGGCTGGTTACCAGTTGAACGGGTTGAGAATCTTGCTCGCCTTCTCGATATCCTGCTGAATCTGTCCGAATGCGCTCACTGGGGTATCGTCTTGCCCCGTCCCAGGAGTTCTCGCGGTGGCTGGCCTTTGGCCCGGCACTGGGGCTTGCGTCTGTACCGGTCCCTTCACCAGCGATCTGGAGGGGTTTTCTTGCTTGGGCTCGCTAGCCGGAGAAGCAGCACTGCTTGGCACCGGTTCAGCGTTGGTGCGCGGCTGGGTTTCGCTCGGACTCAAATACAACGGCCCTTTTTCCAGCGCGAGCTTGGGTTCCAATTCGACGGTCTTGGGTTGTGGCTTGGCAACGGTGGCTTCCTTCACCTGCGCCGGGGATGGCGCAGCTTCAAACTTTGCCGGTTCGACCCCCTTAGCACGCAACTTCTGATCGATGCTGCTTAAAACCTCATTAACTGGAGCGCTTGGGGTTTTCTGATTTGCCGCGGCGGCTTGAGCCACCGCAGCTTGCACGATCGCGCTGTCGTTGAATGCTGCGGCCGCTGCCGGTGCATTCGGCGTTTGGTTGGGATTTGTCCCGCTCTTTTGCAGATTGGCGTCGATGGAACCCAGGAGCGCGCGGGTATCGGTTGGCGGTGGCACCGCGGCATCCGGTTTGGGCAGATCCGCGGCTGGCGCTTTCAGCGTTGCCTGGCGCGACTGGCTGTCGATGCCCTTTTGTTGCAACGACTGATCGACACTGGCGATCAGACCACTGGGTTTGGGATCGTTCTTCTTGACTGGTTCTTTGGCGTCTTTGCTACCGAACGGCGAAAGCGAAGTAAGAATGCCGCTGGATTCTTGTTTTGGCGCGTCGCCTTTCTTGGTGAGCAGTTCTTCCGCGGTCTTGGGCTTTTGATCGCTCGATGATGAGAACGGATTGAGCTTCTCGGTGACGCGGCGGAAAAAACTTTTTTCCGCGCCGGGCTCTTCATGGACTACTTCGTTCTTGGCCACCAAGTTGAGATCCTTGAGCTTGGCCAGCGCCGGGTCTTCCTTCACCTCAGGCGCGGGAGCGGCACCGGGGCGGCGGTCGCGCATCAACAAAAGATCCAATGGATCGCGTTTTTCTTTCTCGACCAGGGCTAACTGAGTGCGCGCATCGGCGGCGTACTTACTCTGCGGATAGCGCTGGATCAGCGCTTCATAGGCGAGCGTCGCGCGCGGGCTATTTTTCTCCTGGCGATAGCTTTCACCCAAGAAGTACAGGCTCTTGACCGCCGTCGGCGTGTCTCGGTACTTGCGCACGATCTCCTCGAAGCGGTCGCGCGCGGCGGCAAATTTTTGCTGTTTGAAATAAAATTCGGCGGCGCTGAATTCATGCTCGGCCAGGTACTCGACGGCTTGCGCGAGTTTGGTCTTGGCGATGGCCGCTTGCGGCGACTTCGGATATTTGGTGATGACCGCTTCAAAATATCCCTTAGCGAGTTCAGTATTTTTCTGTTCGCGGTCGACGGCGGTGAACTGGTCGAAGTGGGCTTGACCGAGGCGCAACGTCACGAAGGGAAGATGCTCGCTGGTCGGGTGCAGTTCCTGGAACTCTTTAAACAAACTGATCGCCTCGGGAAACTGTTCATTGAGATAGTGAGCGTCGGCGACCTTCAATTCGGCCTGTGTGACCAGCGGGCTGAACGGATGGTCGGTCTTAATTTTCGTGAAACTATCGATGGCGCGGACATATTTCTTGTCGTTGAAATTGCGCGTGCCCTCTTCGAAGAGCGCCTCCGCCGTGGGATCGGCCTTCGCCGCCGAACCGGACCATGGCATTGACGGCAAGGAAGTCGACGAGCATGCGGGCAACAGCACGCACAGCGCTAGTATAATTGTAAGGTTTATCTTCGGCATAGGCTCAAGCCCCATTAATTTCGTTAGATTCTCATCAACCATACATGCACGAGCAATTGAGTCAAGCTACATTTTCGACGGTTGGCGCAGCGGTCGAGCGCTCGGCGTCGATTGGCAACCAGGTCCGGTTATTTTCTCGGCAGTACCTGTAATCCAACCTGTGCTTGATTAGAGCGCAAGACGAAGGGCCAAACCGGCGGAAACGCCAGGTAGGCGGCGGTCTCAAGGAAGGAATAAATCCAATCGCCTGGAGGTCCCTTATCATCGTGGATGATGACTTGATAATCGCCGGGAGCTAACTCGGGGATCTTGAAATGGAGAATTTTATCTTCGATCCAAATGAGTTCTTCCCCGGGAACGTCGCGACGAGTCGGATCGCGGGCTTGAAGCCTGAGCTGCGGCCAATCCATCGTCACGTTGCCGATCTCGACCCGCGGCCAACCGACTAAATATTCGAATGACAAGCTAATGGTGTCGCCGGGGTACCCCTTGAGCGGTTGCATGTCGACTATCCGCGGCGCGCAAGACGCGGATAATAAACACAACGCCATCGCCAGCCATCGCGCTGCTACCAGATCTTTGTGGTTATTGTTCATCATGCGATTTTTTAACTGTCCCATTTAATTCGTTAAGTCGCATAATATTAAACTATTGCCAAGCTCTGCGACCTGCACTTGGAGGATATGGGAAAATGCGTCAAAACCGGCTGGTGCGAGCTTTAACATCCCCAAAAAGCCCTCAAAATAACGAAATTTACCAAGCTCATAGTACTTAGGTATTAGAATTTTTGGAATTAACCGCGAGCTCAGGAGGAAAATCCGGCCAACGTCCTATTGTCGGCTAAGGGATAATTCGAGTAAAACCGTCGAGACGGTCGGAATTTCCAAAACATTTACCGGTAATTTTGTTTTTAGACGAAGTAAAACTAGTTATTTTAAGGGAGGCAAAAGGAGGCAATGGGAATGAAGAAGAAGAGTATATGGTTAGCGAGTATGCTAGCTGCTTTCCTTCTAGCGGCGGGAACGGTTCAAGCGCAGAGCGTCAGTGACAAGATCAGCGCGCTTGAGCAGGAACTCCAGCAGCTAAAAGAATCGCAGATCGAGTTGAAGAAAGAGGCGACGGCGGCGGCGGCGGCGATGCCCTCGTTTTCGTATCGTCCCGGCAATGGCATGATGATCGAAGCGGCCGACAAGTCATGGTCGTTCCGTCATTCGTTCGAAGCGCATATGCGCTACAATTTCACTCAGGGCCGCGACCAGGTCGGCCGCAGCCAGGGCGAGTTGGAAGGCCGGCGTTTCCGGCCGGAGTTTTATCTGTGCGTCAACAACTGCCTGTGGCAGATCGACTGGCGCCTGGACTTGGACGGCTTCGGCGGCAACACGCCGTTGCAGCGCGGCATGATCTATTTTAATGCCGACCAGCTCAATCCCTGGTTGCCGGCTGTGGGATTCGGCATGGACACGACCAACTCGGGTCCGGCCAGTTTGTCGCGCCAGGGCTCGGGTGCCACGGGCGCTCAGGCAGAGTACGACATGATGACCCAGAATTTAGGGTTCAACACCGGCAGCGCGAGCTCCGGCATGACCCTTACCTGGGATGATAAATCGCTTTCCGGCATCGGCATCCCCGGCCGCATCGCCCGGTTTCAGGTCGGCATGAACGCCTACGGCGAAGGCGGCGACGGCACGCAGCTCAACACCGACCGCAAAGACTTCCATGCCTACGGCAACATCCAGCCGTTCTCGCAGGTGAAGAACAAATGGATCAGCGGGTTATTGTTCGAGTACGGCGCCTGGTTCTGTAACTCGGATAACCGCGCAACGGCGAACGGTTGCAACCGGTACCGCGTTCAGACTAACGCCCGTGCCGGCAGACAGACGTTATTCGACACCGGCGCCAACTCGATTGGCGACGGTCTGACTATCCAACAGGGTCCCGGTCTGGTGTGGAACGTCGGTCCGTATACCTTACGGTCGATGTACGACCTGGCAACGATCCGAGGATCGGGGCACCGGCATCGCCGGCAACGTAGCGAATGGCAGAGGCCAAAAGAAAGGCCAGGTATTCCTGATCGGTCACGATCTGTTTCTGTGGAGTCCCAAGGGCTGGTTGACCGGGTCGTCGACGACAGCCGGATCGATCTTGCTCGGCTACCACTTTGAGCGCACCGACATGTCGGTGGGTTGTAATGGCAACACGGGCATACCCTGCCCGGCGACGCTCAACAGCGGCGACTTTCACCGCACCGCGATCAGGCTCAACGAGTGGGATCTGTGGTACTTCGTCGCGCCGCGGATGAGCGTGGGTGTCAACATCCTGTGGACCGACGCCTCGAACCTGCAAAATGCCAGGAACCAATCGGCGCATAATCTTGACGTGTGTACGAATGCTCCTGCCGGCTGCCGCAACGGCAAAGGCGGCGACTGGATGGAGTGGTTCTTGAACTGGCGCTACACGTTCTAAGCGCATAGCTTAGCAGACGTTTCAAGCAAAAGGGGGAGTCAGAAATGACTCCCCCTTTTTTATTGTCGGCCCGGGCTGCAAAAGCTTTTGGTTTCGTTGCCACGGGTTATCTTTACAACCGCTGCGCGGCGTGAGATGGGTGTTGGCGCTGACCTGTCATTGAGTTGAGATTGGGATATGTTAAATAAGCGATAGCGTGATTTTTCAGTCGCTTTTTGTCTAGCCAGCAAGTTTTCAGCAATCGATCTAGGGAGTCTGTTAATGATTGTACGGCAATTTTATCGGCGATGGCTCGCAACCGCCAGCGCGCTGATCATGATAGCTATTGTCAATCTCGCGTGCAGCCACAGTGTCCCACGCTTTGGCGTTGGTGGGCGATACGAAGAGGGGCGCGAGCAGTTTCTTCGCGGCCGCGCCGGCGACATGGATACCGCGGTGGTCGCCTTGGAAACCGTCGTGAGCCAGGATCCGACGTATAAGGACAGCCTTACCTATCTGGGCCGGGCGTACTATCGTAAAGCGCGGTTTCAAGATGCCCACGCCATCTTGCAGCGGGCGCTGGTAGTGAACAAGGACGATGAGATCGCCTGGATCGCGTTCGGACTTACCCAACTTCGCTTGGGCGAAAATGACAAAGGCGTCGAAACTCTCAAGGGTGGAATCACCCTGGCCAACAAGGTGATGGTGGACGGCTACAAGAACTATATTTACTGGGATACCCGTGGTCTGATCCGCGCGGCTCTCCGTCGGTCCGCGTTCATGTTGACTAAAGGAGTCGAGGAGAAAAGCAATATTATCGAAGCCACCGATCGGCTGTTAGCGATCGTCGACGAAGAAGACAACTTTCAAAGAAGCACCAGACAGCAAAACCTGCGGCCCTTCTACGGTCAATAAACCATATCTGAACTCTAGCGACGCGTCTCGCGCGGTTGGTCGTTTATCGCGAATGACTCACCACGAAGTACTTCATGATCTTGCACTCGCCTACAGAGCATGAAAATGGTTGGCATTCCCAGAACATGATCCCCCTCAATTCGTCATTCCCGCGCACGCGGGAATCCAGGTGACGGACAGAGTCCGTCATACCGTTGAAAAACGGTATCCAGGTGATGATGGGTCTGGATACCCGCTTTCGCGGGTATGACGGAGCCCCGCAGGCTCTTTGTTGTGCATATCATCCCCTCACATGTATTTTTCGAAGGAGGACACGAAGGAGAGACTTAACTTCCGGGCCCTCGTGTCCTTCGGGGTGAAAAACTCTTTACCATTTGGTGCGCTCGCTCATGGACGGATTAGGGTTGGCCGCCGCCGCCTGAGCCGCCGTCATTTTGCCGCGAGTGCTCGCGGGTTTCGTCTTGGCGGGCGCGGTCGACTTCGTCTTCCATCTGCTTGCCGATGGTTTCAGCCGACGCGACTAAGCGCTCTACATCGAACTCCCGGCCAGAAATCATCGCCAAATCGCTCTGAATCGCCGATCGGATGGCGCGTGCCGGATCCCAGAAGCGACCAAAGGAAAAACGATGGGCTTCGGTAATGTACTCCAAGAAGCCGTAAATCCCCTTCATGCCGTTCTCAATCTCGCTCACGCCGCGCTGACGGTCTCCTGAGCGGGCAAGTACCAGGCCTAAATAGAGGCGGGCGAGATCTTCGTCGCGGTTGGCGGCGAGCGCACGCTCAAGTGTCTTCTGGGCTTGCGGCAGCCGGCCGACGGCGTATTCGGCGCGGCCGAGATAACTCAAAACGCCTTGCCGGTACGCGGTGCCGTAACGATAGTTAGGATCTTTTTCAGCAACGCTCTGAAAGTAGGACAGCGCAACCTCGCTCTTGCCGGTTATGAGCGCGTTACGGCCAGCTTGGAAATCACTGCCAATCTGAAGGCTGGCGCAGCCGCCAATGAGGGCCACCATAAGAAACAATCCAAGCGAGTATCTAATTTTCATAAGACCCCTCCTTATGATGATATGACAATCGAGCATACGACGACGGATTGGCGAATTCAACGTGTTAAATTCGCTCATCGCCGAGCTGCTCACTGATGCGAGATTACAAGTTTTCATGTGCGGGCTGGTTCTCTCCAGGGGTTTGCTAACTACGCCAGGCGGTGATCCACACCGTGAGCGCGATTAGGCTCACCAGCACCGCGTAGATTTTCCGTAGGATCGATGTGGTTATTTCTCGATGCACCCTTGCACCGGCCAGCGCGCTTAACGCGGCGGCCGTGACGACGACGCTTGCAGCCAGCAGCGGCACTTGGTTGGTTGCCAATTTGCCGATGAATCCCAAGGTGCCATTCATCAAGCCGATGACCAGTGTGCTGCCGATAGCGACTCGGGTGGGCACCTTGAAGGCGTATATGAGCAGCGGCACGAAAGCAAAATTACCCGCTCCGAGAAAGCCGATCATGACTCCTGCCGAGAGGGAAGCAGCGGCTAGTGGGAGCTTGGCGACTGGGAGATTTTGCGCCGATGCTTCGTTGCCGCTGCGGTAGGGCATTGGCAGCGCCATCGCCAGCCCGGCAGTTGTGGTCATCAATCCGAAAAGAACCAGCAGAAATCCTTCGGATACCCATTTAGACGCCACGGCGCCGATCAACGCACCGGCCGCGGATGCGACTCCAGCTGTGACGGTGATGCCATGGTGAACTTGTCCCCTGCGCAGATGCGCCCAGCCGCCGAACAGGGCGGAGAAGAACACTTGGCTACTGACCACTGCGGCCACCGTCTTGGCATCGAGCGGCGCCCAACCGAAAAGCGGCGGTATATAATAAAGCAGCGGAAACATCACGACGCCGCCGCCGACACCGAGCAGCCCGGCGGCAAACCCACCCAGGGCGCCCAACGACGCCAGGAGTGCGATCAGCGAGAAAGTCATGCGCCGATCCCGTTTTTCGAGATCAGCAGGATATCGGCGAGGGTAAAAAGAAAATAGCCTAGGCTGACATAGGCGTTGAGGTCGAAGAATGCCTTATCAATGCGCGATAGATCGGTAGCCGTGACGATGCGATGCTCCCAGACTAAAACCGCGGTGACGGCCAGAAACCCGAGCCAGTAAAGAGCCCCCATGGCAGCCGCGCTGCCGACCAGGGCGAGAAACAAAACCGTGCCGCAATGAAAGGCGCTCGACAATCTTAGCGCGCCGGCGACGCCGAATCGCACTGGGATCGAATGGAGGCCGATCTTGCCGTCAAACTCCCGGTCTTGCAGCGAGTAGATGATGTCGAAGCCGGCGAGCCAAAAGACCACGGCGAGACCAAGGTAAATGGGGATTTGCAGTTCGGCGATGTCGAACGGCGGGCGCGCGACGGCCAACCAAGCGCCGATCGGAGCGATGGCCAGGGCGAGGCCGAGAAACAGATGGGCCGCCCAAGTAAACCTCTTGGTGAGCGAGTAAAAGAACACAATCGCCAAAGCGACGGGCGATAGGACGAAACAAACCCAGTTGAGCTGATAGGCGGCGAAGACAAAGAGTGCCGAAGCCAGGGCTGTGAGCAGCATGGCCTCGCCGACCTTCACTTTGCCCTGGGGCATCTCCCAGTTCTTCGTGCGCGGATTCAAGGCGTCAAACTGGCGATCCGCGACGCGGTTAAATCCCATCGCCGCGGTGCGCGCGCCGACCATGGCGACCAGAATCCAAAGCAAACTGCGCAGCGTCACCGGATGTCGCGGCCAAGCCAGGGCGAGCGACGCCATGGCAAAAGGGAGCGCAAAGACGGTGTGAGAAAAGCGCACAAGGCTGCCATAGTTGGCGATTTTGGATTTTAGTCGCATCTGAATAACGTGTTCGTTGCTCGTGATCGTGTTCGTATTCGGCGGGGACCGGAGCTAGCGTCGTCCCAAGGATTGGGCGAGCCTTGTGAGCATTTGGCCTACTCGGTCATAACTCGATCGCAGCTCGGGGTAAATATCATTTTGAAGATGACCGAGATCACGGGCTAACAGGAGCTGATAACCAACTTCCGCCGCTGAACCTCTGGCAATGCCGACGAACTGCCTAAACTCCCGGCTATTGAGGCGCATCGATCCTTCGACTAAGTTCGACCCAACGGAAGTCGCCGCGCGTCGCATCTGCGAGACGAGATTAAAGCTCTCTTCTTTTGGGAACTTTGCAGTGATTTTGTAGACCTTCAGCGCAAGTTCATGAGCGAGTTTAAAAACATCCAGATCTTCGACCGATTTCATAGCCTGCTCTCCATCAAATCTAGTCTTGTTCAGCAAAAAAGTGAAACTTTCGTCCGAGAACGAGCACGAGCCACGAGCACGAGTCACGAAATCCCCAACTTTGCCCATATCGAATCGATGTAGTTTTTGGTTTTCTCGTCCATGACGATGGCGTCGGGCCATTCCCGCTCGAAACCCTCGCTGCGCCACTTGCGCGTGGCATCGAGACCGAGCTTAGAGCCATAGCCGAGCACCGGCGCGGCATGATCGAGGACGTCGACCGGGCCGTCGGAGAAGATCGTATCGCGTTTGGGTTCGATATTATTACCGACCACCCAGGTGACTTCGGCAAGGTCGTGCACGTTGACATCGTGATCGACGACGATCAGGGTTTTGGTGAACATCATCTGGCCCAGGCCCCAGAGCGCGTGCATGACTTTGCGCCCGTGGGCCGGGTACTCTTTCTTGATCGAGATGATCGCCAGGTTATGAAACACCCCATGCACGGGCAGATTCATGTCGACGATCTCGGGCAGGGTGACGCGCAAGAGCGGCAGAAACAGTCGCTCGGTGGCTTTGCCGAGATAGGCGTCTTCCATCGGCGGACGGCCGACGATGGTGGTCGGATAAATCGGATTTTTCCGATGGGTGATGCAGGTGACGTGAAACACCGGATAATCATCGGCCAGCGAGTAGAAACCCGTGTGATCGCCGAAGGGGCCTTCACGCCGCAGCGGTTCCGCTGGATCGACGTAGCCTTCGATGACGATGTCCGAGTTGGCCGGCACTTCGATGTCGACGGTTAGGCATTTAATTAACTCGACGCCTTTCTTGCGCAAGAAGCCAGTGAAGAGGATCTCATCGATCTGCGGCGGCAGCGGCGCGGTGGCGGCGTAGATCATCGCCGGATCGCCGCCGAGGCAGACCGCCAGCTCCAACTTACCCTTGTTTTCTTTCTGTTGCTGAAAATGTCTGGCGCCGACTTTGTGCAGATGCCAGTGCATGCCGGTGGTGCGCCGATCGAACACCTGCATGCGATAGAGCCCGACGTTTCTCGTGCCTTTCACGGCATCTTTGGAAAAAACCATCGGCAGAGTGATAAACGGCCCGGCGTCGCCGGGCCAGCAAGTCAGCACCGGCAGCAGGTTAAGATCAGGATCGCGATTGACGACTTCCTGGCACGCCGCTTCTTTGACCATCTTGGGCGGGATACCCGCCAGTTTCACCAGTTCGCCGAGTAGCTGGAGCTTGTCTTTGAATGACTTGGGCGGGCGGGTTTGGATTAGCTTGGTGATTTCGGCGGCGATCTCCTCGATGTCCTTCACACCCAACGCCAACGCCATCCTCTTGGCCGAACCGAAGGCGTTGATCAACACCGGAATGTTTTTGCCGACGACGTTTTCAAAGAGCAACGCCGGCCCGGCGGATTTCATCACGCGATCGGCGATCTCGGTGATTTCCAACTCGGCCTTGACCGGGTGGGATATCCGCTTCAACTCACCCTCGCGCTCCAAAACTTGAAGGAAATCTTGCAGGCTGTTATATGCCATAGCTGAACTCGAATTCTCAATGAAACGCAATAATCCGCTAAAAAGCAAGCCGATTGCACGATGTCCGATGAACATGCCAGCGAGGCTAGTCACGGAGTTCGCCGGTAAAAAACGATTAGGCCATGGGCCAGCGATCAGATCGATTGGCTGACAGGACGCGGGCCCAACGCCGTCGCGAACCGACCGCGGCGGCGGATCGCCTCGCGCCCAAGACAACCGCCCTGTGGTTCAGTACGATCTTTGCTATCGCGCTGCTGCTGCGATTTGTTCACCTTTGGCAGATCGAGGCGATGCCGCTCTTCTACAACCTCGCCGGCGACGGCCGGACTTACGACGAGTGGGCGCAGCGAATCGCCGCCGGTGACTGGCTTGGCAGCGGGGTATTTTACCAAGCGCCGTTATATCCCTATTTTCTCGCTGTCTGGCAATTTGCTTTTGGCCACAACCTCTGGCTGATTCGTTTCTTGCAGATCCTCCTCGGGGCGTTGTCTTGCGCCTCGCTCTTTCTTGTCGGTGATAAATTGTTTTCTCGTTCGGCGGGCATCGCCGCTGGCTTGGTGCTGGCTATCTATGCACCGGCGATATTTTTCGACGCATTGATTGAAAAAAGCATTCTTGACTTGACGTTGCTCTGCCTGATGCTCTGTCTCCTGGTGAATGTCGGTCGAACCCATTCCCTGATGAAATGGCTCGGCGTTGGTTCGCTGCTTGGACTTCTGGGCCTGTCGCGCGAGAATGCCCTGATCTTGGCACCGCTTGTCGCCATCTGGATATTTGTTGAGCTTCCTCGCGAAGCGCCGGCGCTGCGCGCGCGCTGGCTCGGCTGCTTCCTGGCTGGTTTATTATTGATTCTGGTCCCCGTCGGAATCCGCAACTTGATCGTTGGCGGCGAGTTCAAGCTCACCACCTCGCAGCTCGGGCCGAACTTCTTTATCGGCAATAACCCGGTTGCCGACGGAACCTACGGATCGGTTAGGCAACTCATCAAAGAGGTTCAGCTGGAAGGTCCGGACGCTAAGCGCCTAGCTGAAAGAGCGAGCGGCCGTTCACTGACGCCAGGCGAGGTTTCCAGTTACTGGTTGCGCCAGTCGATCGCTTTTATCGAAGCCCAACCGGGTCAGTGGCTAAGCCTCTTGGCGCGGAAGTGGTTGTTGGTTTGGCATGCGCGCGAGATCGAGGACTCCGATGATTTTTACATCTACCGCCAGTTCTCGACGCCGCTGGCGCTTTTGGCGTGGCTCGCTCACTTCGGTGTACTTGCGCCGCTTGCCGCTGCCGGGATGTTTTTTACCTGGCGCGAGTGGCGCCGGCTGTGGCTCCTCCATGCGATGATCTTGGCGCTCGCCGGCAGTGTGGCGCTCTTTTTTGTCTTTGGCCGATATCGTTACCCGCTGGTGCCGTTTTAGCGCTGTTTGCCGGGGTAGCGATTGTCGAGTTTGTCCGGCTGTTGCGCCAAAAGAATTGGTCCCAAGCGATCAAGGCATCGATAGTTCTGGCAATCACAGCCGGGTTGGTGAACTGGCCGCTTGGCGGTCCATCCGGGCCGGGCGCCGCTGGCTATAATAACTTGGCCAATGCTTATTCGAAGCAGGGTAAGGTCGATGCAGCGATCGGCGCCGCCTTGCGCGCCCTGGAGATTCAACCGGATTACGGAGTAGCCCACTATAACCTTGGCAATCTCTACATGCAGCAGGGCCGATTCGATCTAGCGCGGCGCCATTTTGAAGACTCGCTCCGGTTACTGCCCAACTATGCCGAAGCCCATAGCAACTATGGCCAACTTCTCGCCGAAGGCGGCGATCTCGCGACCGGCATGGAACATTTCCAAAGGGCGATCAGGCTCGATCCGTCGGTCGGCCGGGCGCAGCTCAATCTTGGCGTCGCCCTGGCAAAAAACGGTCGGATGGACGAGGCGGTGGCGCCGCTGCAACGGGCCGCTGCGCTTAGTCCAGAGGCCGCCCGAGCCGATTTATTATTTGGGCAGCGTCTACGCGGCGCAGAATCGTTACGCCGAGGCGGAGGCGGCGTTTACCCAGGCACTGCAACGGCGCGGCGATTTTGCGCCGGCGCACCAGAGTTTGGCGCAGCTATTCGCGCTCCAAGGAAAACAGGCGCGGGCGATGCAGCATCATCAGGAAGCAGTTCGCTTGATGCAGCAAAGTGGCGCGAATTCGCCGGCAAGATAGTATCTCGATGTACCATGGCGCGGTTCCAAGGGGAAGCGCTTAACGCCGTGCCGGAAGCTATTGAACTCGCAAGACCAATGACGACGGTGGGTCGATGAGTTTAATAAACGGAATCGGATCGTCGGCTAGTTTGACGGCTTCGATGTTTGCGGCAGGCTCGCTGTTAAGGCCGGCGACCCAATGATATTTGAGCACGATTTCACCGCCTTTCAGGTCGCGAAGCTCCAAGCGATTGGCGCCGGCTTGGACTTTTCCGTCGCCCTCGACAAACCAGCTCAGGGGCTGATTTACTTTCATGAGATGGATCGGTCCGATGCGCCGATCGACAGTCACGAGACCGGGTATCGACAGCAGCTTCTCAACCGAAGCCGGATGAAAGGCGACTACCGCGCCGATGTTGTACAAACGCAAATAGTTGCGCAATTCGTCATCGGCGATGGCGCCGATGTCGCGCTTAAAAAGCTTGCCCGAATGAAACTCGGCGAAATGGTGGCGGTCATTGTAAAGATTGATCGGCCCGCCGATCAACTGCCGGCCGGTCAAGTGCGGCAGAAAAGATGACAGATACATGCCGTCGTAGACAAAGCCGGTTTCATCGCCGGATTCTTCGAAGAGCACTCTGGCTTCGCGCGGCGTTTCACGGCCAACCCAGTCGACGATTGCGGTGATTTCCGGACAGCATGCGGGTACGCAGTTGCAGCTTGCCCAGCGACTCTGTCTGCACAAGATTGATTGCGAAGGCCAACCCGCCCAGGGCGATCATTGCCGGGACGAGGTGAAAGCGCAATGCTTTCTGACCGATAAGCCATTGATTGAGGCAATACGCCGCGCCAATCACCAGGAAAAGATCGAACGGGACTTTGAAACGCAACGGCTGCCACGCCGCCAGACCAGGAATGAAGGCGCCGAAGTAGGTTAACAGGAATAACACCGATAGACCGGCCGTGAGCGCAATGCCGACAGGACGGTTGCCTTTCTTGATTAAGTCGATGGTTCCAAGCACGCCCAAAATCAACAGCATGAGGCGAAAGCCTTTTTCGACAAACGATGGACGAAACGTCCAATACCCCTTGGCGCCGAAATAATCGATCAAGAACGTCAACGGATCGCTGCTGGCAAACAGCGGCAGCTGGGCGACGATGGCTGAAGAAACGTCGTCTTGACGATGATTGAACGCGGTGATGAGCCAAGTGAAGTTTACCAAGGCGCAAATCGCCAGCGCTGCAACCAGCCAAAAAAATAGCGTTGCCGTCATTCGTCGTGGCTGGACGATCAATAGCGCGATCATCGACGGCGCGAAAATAACTAGCGACTGGACATGCAGTGGTAGAATCACCGCCGCGAACAGGAGCCAGCCAACATGGAGCAGCCCTGGTTTCGGCGACTCCATGACCAAGCGGTAGAACAATGACACTCCCCAGACGCTGAAATAAGCAGCCACGGGAAAGCCGATCATGCCGTAGAAGAACATTTCTCGCGGCAAGGAGTTCCACCAGTAGAGGGTTGCCCAACAAGGCAGCAGCCGAGGGCGATCATGTCTCTCGACTCGTGGTTGTAGAAAAAATTACGCCCGGCAAAATAGCTCAGCCCCGGTACGCTCGCCATGGCCAGGAATGCGGCGATCTTAAACCATTGAACCGGTGCCAATGCGATGGTCGAAAGCCCAAGGGCGGCGAACTCAAAAAACTTGACGCTTAAGTCTTGGATCGTGTTCGATGGATAGCCGGCCATGAAGTAGGGGTTGTAGCCCGACAAACCAGCGCTATCGCGCCAGAAAGCTTCCAGTGATTTCAGATGATGGAAATGCAGCCCCCAGTCCTGGTCGATCAGCGGCTGGTTGCCAAATAGCGCGTAGATTGTTTCAAAGCTCAGCGCGAGGGCAAAGGCATGGAGTATAAGCACTACACCGGCCCATCTGGGGAAATGGTAATTGTGTCCGGCGGTCCAGCCGCGATGCCATCGGGAGCGCGCCGCTGCCGGTGGGTCGTTGGTTGGTTTTTTTCTTTGAGGCCGGCTTTTTGCCAAGGTGCACCAGCGCTTTGGGATGAGATCGACCAGCTAATCGTTGAGTATCGGTGGGTACTCGCGCTTTTGGACCGTGGGATCCGAATAATAGTCGATTTGGATTTTACGCCAGGTGTTCAGACGGGTTGCCAGCTCCCTGACAATCACTGGCTCGGTGGCGGCCAGATCCTGTTTCTCCCCAGGATCCGTTTGTAGATTGAAGAGCCGATGTTCTCGCAGTCTTTCATCAAAGATGAGTTTGAAGCCCGCGCGCACGATACCGTATTGATACGCGTCCGGTGTTTGGGCGACCATATACGCGGCTCGGCCGGGGTTCTCCGGCGTGGCGAAGAGATCGATTCCTTGGAAGCTTGGATGATTGGGCAGGCCAAGCAGTCCAGTGATCGACGGCGCGATGTCGACATGTTGGGCGAGGCGATTCTCACGCCCAGCTTTGAGTCCGGGCGCACGGATGATCAAGGGAACGCGCATGACTTCGTCGAAGATCGCACTCGCATGCGACGCAAACCCATGTTCATAAAAAGCTTGGCCGTGGTCGCCGGTGATAATCACCAGGGTGTTGTCCCACTTGTTCTTGAGTTTGAGATGTTGAATAAAACGCTGAATTTGAGAATCAACGTACGCTAGGCTATCCGCATATACATCTTTGACGATCTCTACCTTATCCTTCGGGAAGTGGGCGAAGCGAATCGTGAAGTCGAGTTTCGCTGGTCCAAATCGTCGCGGAAAGTCCGGCGGAATGGGGTAAGGGAGATGGCTGTTCTGAAAATTTAGCGCCACAAAGAAGGGATCGTTACCAAGGCCATCAAGCCATTCAAGGGCTTCATCGACGGTCGTGCGGTCATCGAGGCTCCCGGCATGGTTGGAGTCTCGAGCCCAAGCGGCGAATCCGGCATCTCCTGCCATGAGATAGGTCGGCTTCTTTGAATTGGCGGCATGAATAAATCGATCGAGGTTGCCAGTTTCTAAATAGTTGTTCATGCCGCTCCAATTTTCGTTCGATGACGAGAAAATCGCGGTGCGATAACCGAGAGCCTTAAGCAAGTCGTAGATCAACACTCGTGGATAAGTCGGATTTTTCGGATAGCTATACATGGTTGCCGAGCGTAGCGGATAATGCGACGACAGCGGCACGACGGTAGCGTAATTGGTGTGGCTCGACTGGGTGTAGCTGTTCAGGAAGACCCGCGCTTCGCTGGCGAGTTGGTCCAGCGCCGGCATGACCTCCCGACTACCGCCGTACGCGCGCAATTGATCGGCGCGCAGCGATTCGACGGTTAGCAGCACGACGTTCCACTGGTGGTGCGGTTTTTGCCGAGCCAAAACGGTGTATTGATCGACCGGCATGAGCGGCCGTTGCGATATCCGAAAACTCTTGTCGAGGGGGAGTCCAGTTACCGAATCACTTTGCTGCTTGAAAATTTCGGCGAACGCAAAAGACCAGGGGCCGGAGATATTTTCGCGCAGTCTGGCGTAGACGATCCCAGCCTTGGTGGATTTACGATCGCCGCCTTGGCTGTAGACCAAGCCGAGCAGCGCGCCGATGGCAAAAGCAACGATCGCTCGGCCGCCGATTCGCATTAACGGGAGCCGAGCTGTTGACGCATGCGCCGCGACCCAGCGCGGAATCGCCACGGCGAGGACAAAGGCGCCGACCCCGGCGACCGCGACGATGGAAAAGGCTATATCGAAGTCGACCCAATGGAAAACCTGCAGCGGATGGGGCGCCAGAAAGATGAACACTTGTTTGCCGATAAAGCTGCCGGTTTGCCAGAATAGACTCCAGCTCGCGCCATAGAGTATGAGCACTAGCCAAACCAGCGATGCGCCAAGCAGGCGGATGATCCAAATTGTCCTGGACCCAGGGGAGAAATATCTCTGAATGGCGATGCCCCCGGTCGTCAGCGCGGCGCCGATGACAAAGGTCACGAATGTAAGGAGAGTGACCGACTCGCTGAAAAGCAGCAGTTGGGCGCCAAGAGGCAATTCGAGACTATGAAACGCGCTACGCGAAATGAATACGAATAAAGTAAACTCGAGAATCACCAAAACGCACCACGCTAGCATTATGGCGGTTAGGTTCGGTCGTAAGCTGGAATACAGAGGAGTTTCTAGCATCGGTGATGAGCTTTACAGTTATGCGCTAACGCCCTCGCTATGATGGTTTGAACATGACTAAGCGGCTTGAGCGACAATTTGCCTCCGATGAAGAGTTAAATCGAGAGGCCTCGGGGATAGCGTCATGGGGACACTGAGCCTCCCATGAACACTGCAAAGAAAATTCCGCAGCAGCACAAAATTGTCAAAAAGACTCATGAAGCGTATTTGCCAATCGACTGACGAGTTGGTTTGCCCTGTGCAAAAATACCCACAAGCGCGGCCATGTACAAGCATGAAATCGGCGCGGGTAAGCGCCGATAGGTGAGAATAGGGTTTGAACGCGATTTAATAGTATGTTCTGTTTGAGCATCTCTCGAGACCACATGAAGCTTGGCGGGTTGTCGCAGATTGACGACGAAGAAAACGTTCTTTCATGCGTAGCACTGCTCATTTTCACTTGGCTCGTGAAAACTCACATGCGACAAACCGGCGCAACGGTTTGGCATTATAAGTAATTCGATTAGCGTCTTGGCCGATACGATGAATTCTCCTGCGGGCTCTTTAGTCCACTGGCAACAGCGTGACCGGTGGACCGCGGTCGCCATACTCCTGGTTTGTTGGGTATTGTTTGCAACGGTCGAGCAGCGTCCGTTTACCCTGCAAGGTGCCGTGGTCGAAGCGCTTGTGGAGCGCGGCCGATTGCATTTTGTTGACGGCAACATCAAGGACGTCGCCAATGAACGGGTATTCGAAAACCTCGACACCAAGACCGCTGCCTTCCGTGAACTTTTCAATATTTTCCCCTACGGGGGCAGGTACTATGTGAATCATGCCCCCGGACAATTTCTTCTGGCGGCGCCATGGTATGCCGTATGCGTGCATTTGGGATGGCGATTCGAGACCCACGAGCCTCTGGTGTGGAAAATCTTGGTCTGGAGCTTAACCGCGCCACTGGGCGCGCTCGGCGTCATGGCGCTTTTTGTCCTGGGACGGCACTGGGAAATTCCATGGCTCGCCGCGGCCTTCGCGAGCATGACGGTTGCCTTATCGAGTCCGTGGTGGGCTGCCTCTGGAGTGCTCTATCATGACGGTCTGGCGATTACTCTCATTCTCCTTGGCCTGGTGATCTGGCAGTGCCGATCAACCGACAATGGCCTTGGCGCATCCTTCTGTGCGCTGGCTGCTGGCTTTCTCCTCGCATTCGCCGTGGTGACGACCTATTTGGTGCTGCCGATCGTTTTGCTGATTTGCGTGTACTTAATGGTCAGCCACCCAACGCGCCGCTCCATGGTTTGTTTCGCGTTGGCGTTCTTGCCGACGCTGGCAATTCTGCCGATCTCAAACGCGATGGTTTTTGGATCGCCTTTCGCGACCGGTTATTCGGCCGGCGGATTCGACCAGAATTTTCCGTCGCCCCTTAACCTGTCTAATGCTTGGGAGAAGATGGGATTTTACCTATGGCGGTCGGAGTATGGCTTACTCGGGTCGTTCCCGGTGTATTTTTTAGGGGCTATCGGGCTCACGCTCGGCGCACCGCTCAAACCCCGCGTGCGGCATATGTTGATGCTTTTAGCGGCAGTCCATTTTTTGTTTATTATTACTATGGAGCATCATGGGTCGGTGGGTTGGGGCATGGGCCGTTTTTTTCTGCCCTTGTATCCGATTCTCGCGTTGGGGCTGCCGGCATTCTTTCATCTCGCGGGTTGGCCAGGAATGGTCGCCCGCGGGCTGGTCTTTTGCACGCTATTCTATAGCGTAGTGTTCGCGGTGGCGGCGACAAATTACGGCGTGCAAGGCGTAATGACGCCGAACGTATGGACACTCAAGCAACGAATCATGGCAGATTACGGCGATTTTCACCAAAGGCTATTTTGGTTGGCACTTGTCGCCGGGATACTGGGAGAGGCGATCTTTCAGGTGTTTTCCCAAGGGAAGGGAGCCGTGGCCTCTGGAAATGCGCGCGGATCGCACCCGAGAGACCGGCAGAAAAGTAAACTCCCGGTTTCGGCGGCGCCGCGCAAGCCCGGCAAAAAAAAATAATCATTGGCGCGGGCAAGCGTCCGCACGATCGTTAGACTCCAGCTCGACGAATTAGATGAAGGCGAAGAAAACCTCGCGCCGCATAACGGCGGTTTCACGAACGGCTCCGGTGACGGGTCATCTGTCCGCGCCACAGCTGCAGACTTTTCTTAACGGTTGGCGAATGCTAGCGGAGCCGAGTGTTTTTCAGTCGATCGTTATTGCAGTCACCTTTTTGGTCTTTTTACCGGTACTCAACAATGGTTTTGTTGATTCCGACAGGCGGCTGCTTGTCGAAAACCTCGGCTATCGTGGGCTCGGCTGGGCGCAGCTTCAATGGATGTTCACGGCTTTTCATTTCGGTCAGTTCCACCCAGTCGCCTGGTTGAGTCTCGGTATCAACCATCTGTTTTGGTGGACCGACCCGTTTGGCTATCATTTAATAAATTTGTCTGTCCATATCGTCAACGCCGTGATCTTCTATCACATCGCTGTGGCGCTGTTTGTTCACTGGCAAAGGGCCGATTCATACCCAGGCGTGAAGTGGTTTGGTTTGCCCGCTGCGATTGCTGCTCTTAGCTTTGCGCTCCATCCGCTCCGGGTCGAATCCGTGGCATGGGCGTCTACGCGAGGAGAACTCATCGCTGCGATGTTTTTTCTCTTGAGTCTGTTAATTTATCTCAAGGCAAAGGCCGGCGCGGCAGTGGGTGTAATGAGCGCAGCCTGGAGATTTGCCTCGCTAGGGACATTTCTGCTTAGTCTTTTAGCCGGACCGAGTGGATTTTTTCTGCCCGCGGTCTTGGCGATCATGCACCACTATGCCGGAAGGGGGGAGGGCAGTCCGAAAAGCGATATGGCGGGCAGCGCGGGACGATCGTTAAGATATCATTTGCCCTATATACTCCTGTCGGGTGCGTATGCGGTCGTGGCGGTCATCGCCGGTCGTTATGATGATCCATCCCCCCCGACTGCGCACCGAAGTAACGTACTCTATTGGGCTCTGGATCAGCTCGCAGCACCGGCGCTTTATCTATGGAACGCACTACTGCCGATCGGTTTGACGCCGGCTTACGAGTTAACGGCGTCGTCTACGGCGGTATTTATCGCGGCGAGTATGGGTCTCGGCGCACTCGCTGTTGTCCTGCGGCAGAAGTGGCCGGCATTAGTCCCGTTGTGGCTTTGTTATGTATTGCTATTGCTACCGGTTTTCCGGGACGGGTTTCCGGCCGAGCAGGTCTTCGCCGACCGCTTCACCTACCTTGCCGCGCTGCCCTGGGCGCTGTTGATCGGCGCCTGTGCTGAACGCGCTCTCTATGTTGTTGCGGTGCGAGGAATGCGAACCCCGGTGTTGGTTTCCTGTGCATCCATCCTGGTTGCCGGGTTAACCACTTTAGGGGTGCTCACTTGGCGGCAAATTCCGCTGTGGCAAGACGCTGAGACTCTATGGAGAAATGCTGTTGCGGTGAATCCTACCAGCTCAGCTTATTACAATCTCGCGATGCTGTCCGAGTCACAAGGAAATTACGGCGACGCAGTTGCGTCATACCGGCGCGCGGTAGAGCTCAACCCAGAACGCTGGGACGCTCACGAACGTGCGGGCGCGTTACTGTATAAACAAGGAAAGATGGCCGAAGCGCTCGAACACTACCGGGTGTTTGTTCAATTCAATCCAAACAGCATCGAAGCTCGAGAAAACTTAGCTACAGCTCTGGTCAACCAAGCCCAGCCCCGCGAAGCTGTGGAGCACCTAAGAAAGCTCATACAATTATCACCTGAAGCCAATCGAGTGCGGGTCAAGCTCGGGACAGTTTTGGCTGTCGAAGGCCGCCTAGACGAGGCGGCGGAAGTCTTAGCCATTGCGGCAAAACAAGAGCCGAAGGATGGCCGCATTCTCTTGCAGCTAGGGCGGATTCTCGCCGCCCAGGGAAAACTCGACAACGCGATAGTCCATTTCCGCGAAGCGGCAAAACTGCTGCCCAACGATGCCGAAGCCCAAGAAAGCTTAGGTCGCGGTCTGTTGGAAGTCGGAAGAAAAGATGAAGGTGCCAAGCACTTAGCAGAAGCGGTGCGCATACTACGGTCGAGCCCGACGGCGAGGTGAGTTTCTTGCCAAGGCGTTGCACCGAACAGCGCCGACAATAGTACGCTGATCTATTCAGTTTGAATTCTTGCGAGAGTCATAGAGGGTCGATTGACACCACCGGGTTTTTATCTTTCCATTGTTGTTCCGGCGTACAATGAGGCGGCAAGGTTGCCGAGCACCCTGCAACGCATCCAGGAATATTTGTCGCGGTTTTCGATCAGCGCTGAGATTATCGTGGTTCTCGATGGGCCAACCGATGCGACCCGCGAAATCGCGCGCGCGGCGGCACGCGATGTGCCCCAACTCAAGATCCTTGATCGCAAAATCAACCGCGGCAAAGGCTTTACGGTCAGGGAAGGCATGCTCGCCGCCTCGGGACAGATTCGGCTGTTTTGCGATGCCGACAATTCCACTGATATCGCTCACTTTGACAAAATGAAGCCGCTGTTCGACCAGGGCTACGATATTGTCATCGCGTCGCGCAGCGCTAAGGACGCACCCGAGGCGCTGCAAGTGGTTTCCCAGGCCTGGTACAAGCGCGCTCTTGGCCGGCTCGGTAATCGGATTGTGCAGATCGCCGCGGTGCCGGGAATCTGGGATACCCAGTGCGGCTTTAAGGCCTTTCGCGCCGAAGCGGCGGAGCGGATCTTCGCACAGACGACCATTGAACGCTGGGGATTCGATATCGAAGTGTTGGCGCTGGCGCAACGGCTGGGCTACAAGATCGGCATCGTTTCGGCGCGCTGGCTCAACGACGACCGCAGCAATGTAAAATTGTCAGACTATCTCCATGTTCTCGGCGACACCTTCACCGTGCGGCGCAATCTGTTAAGCGGAAAGTATCGGTTGTGAGGATCGCGTGAGACTCGCCGCAACCGGCTCAGTGGGCCAACAGCGTGCCCATCCAACTGACCGCTAGGCCAATGGCGAGAAAAACCAGCGTCAGCGGATTGCGCTGCTCGATGCGGTGCACATGGGGCAATATGTCGGCGGTGGCGATGGCCAGGAAAGTGCCGGCGGACAAGCCGATGGCGACGGCGACATTCTCTGGAGAGAGCGTGCGGAAGCAGAAAAAAGCCAGCAGCGCGCCGATGGGGGTGGTGAGGGAAAACAGCAGATTGAGCTTGCCGACTTTATGGCGCTCCCAGCCGGCGGAGAGCAGGATCGACGAGATCGACATGCTGTCGGGCATCTTGTGAATGATCACGGCGAGCAACACCACCGGGCCGAGCTGCGGCAGAATCAGACCGGCGCCGAGCGCGATGCCGTCGAGCAAACTGTGCAACGAGATGCCGAGGAACGCTGGGATACCCATTTGATGGACGTCGCAGTCGTGTTCTTCGCAGGCATGGACGAAGACAAACCGTTCCATGACGAAGATCAGCAGGAAACCGGCCAGCACCGGCAAGCCGAGGTTTTCTCCCAGTACTTTTCCGGTCTCGGGCAACATGTGAAAAAACACCGCGCCGAGCAAGACCCCGGCGCTAAAACTGAGCAGCAGGGCGAGGGCGCGTTGCGACAACGCCCGCATCAATGGCAGGAAGCCGCCGAGCAGCGAGATGAAAACCACCGTCGGCAAATATATCGCTAAAGCAGACATGGTGAATAACGCCGAAAGCTAGCATAGGCCCGGATGCGTCGCAATCGGCGGGTAATCGGCATAACCTCCACGCAAGATAGCCGGTCGTTGTGACCCATTGGTTGCGAGCCGAGTCTATCGATGGTAACGATTTTTCCATGCAAAATTTCTCATATTCAAAAAAACCTGATTCCTGGAAATTTATCTTTGCGGTTTGCGCCTTGTCGTTGTCGGTGGGAGCCGGCTGCTCATTAGTCGGCTCAGGCGAACGGGCGACCGCCGAACTCAAGGACAAGGATGGCAAGACCATCGGGATGGCGTCGTTTGTCGAAGCCGGCAGCGGTGTGCGGGTTCGATTGGAAGTAAACGGACTGAGCGCCGGACTGCACGCGGTGCATATCCATGCTGTCGGCAAATGCGATACCCCCGCGTTTACCAGCGCCGGCGGACATTTTAATCCGGCTCAAAGGAAACATGGCCATCGCAGTCCGGAGGGCGCCCACGCCGGCGATTTGCCCAATATGTTGGTAGCGAAGGATGGCATGGGCCGTTTCGAAGCGTTCACCGATGGAGTGACTCTCAGAGCCGGGCCGCTGTCGATCTTTGACGCCGATGGCAGCGCCCTGGTCGTTCACGCCGGAGTCGACGATTACGCCACCGACCCGACGGGAAACGCCGGAGATCGCGCCGCCTGTGGATTGATCGTCGCGCGCAACTGATGCTTCGCCGTCACCCGTCGCGCGATGGATTCAGAGGCCCGGCTTCAGCCGGTTAGTTTTTTCAAGTCTTTTAAATCTTCGATGATCTCGAAGTCTTGCTGCAGACTTTCCAACTTCTCGCCGATTTGTTCGATTTTTTCGTCAGCCAAGTTGCCGAGAAAGGCATCGGCCTTGGCCAGATGAATTGACTTTGCGCGGTTCGAGTTTCATCAGCCGCGCCGCGCTGGCGTCGACCGACACGAAGTCGTCGCCGAAGATCAGCACTCCGGCGTTTTTGGCCTGGCCTTGCAGCGGGCCGTTGCCCTCCATGCCGACGATGCCGTCGACGATGGCGAACTGCGGCAGCGGCAGGGAGCTGTTGATATCCAAGATGCTGTTGTCGATGCCTTGCCAGTGGAGAATGTTCTTCGGCCAGCCGTAGACCGTCCCGGGAATGATGCCGAACAGGTTTTTCATCGATAGCGTCACGCCGGCCCAATGATGGGTCTTCAACTTGGGCATGGAGACCAGCAGGTCGGCGTTGAACAGTGTCTCCGGCAGGTACAGTTGTTTGAAGCTGGTATAGCTGCTGCGCACCGGTGTGGCGCGGACATCGTCGGAGTTGAGATCGACGTAGCGGACCTTATGTTCGCGTATGACATCGTAAAGTCCCGAGGCCGAGAGTAAATATTCGTTGTCGCGCCGATGGCCGGGCCCTTCGGCGACGATTACTTCGGCGGCGCCGAGAGTGCGAAAGGCATCGATGGCCGCCTCGATGACCGCCGGGTTGGTATTGATCACGCCTTTGGGGTCGAATTCGACTAGGTTCGGCTTGAGGACGATTCTTTTTCCTGTGACCTGCAAACCGCAAAGTTTGATACCTCTCAGGATCACGTCCTTGAGCGGTTGGTCGTAACCCTTGGCCGCCAGGATGGCGACCCGCGAGGCGGCTTGCTTGCGAAATGCCTCAGGCTGCCAGCGCCCGGAAGATTGGCAATTGGCGAGTGTCGTGCTGAGCGAGCCCAGGGCGGTGTATTTAAGAAATTGTCGGCGACGCATGGTTTGATCTTAAATGTGAAAAGGATTGGACTTGCCCCGCAGCGCGATTAATGCCAGAGCGAGCGTCTTAGTCTCGCCCAGGAATGCCGTGGCGGCGAAGCGTTTTTCGATCCGTTTGTGAAACTGCGAATGGTCTTGCCCGTAGAGGTTCAGACAGATGGCCGCCCAACAGAGGCCAAAGCCAGAATCGGTTTCGAGGGCGATCTTGCTTAGGACTTGCAGACTTTCTTGATTGGCTTTCTCCTTCGCATGATCTTGCATGGCGATCAATGCCAGCGCGGTGATATCCGGGTAGGGCCAAAGCGCGTAGTCTAAAACCTTGGAGTTGCCATAATTCCAACCGCCGCCGGTGCACATGCGATCGTAGATCATCGCGTCAGCTTGGCGAATGCGCTCGTCGACGTTGGTGCCGGCAAGTCGACCACGCTGTTTTTTCAGTGCAATCAGCGCATAGCTGGTCGGCTCCACCCAGCTAAATGATCTCGGTACCCAGGACCAGCCGATGAGATCTTTGTTGAGTTTGTTGGCGCCCGATTTGCCGGTGGCCCACAGGACGATCTCAGCGAGAATGCCGGGTTTGCTGCCCTCTTGCTCGAGCAGCCAGCGCGCCGCGGCGAGCACACGCTCGCTGTGCTCCGCACTATCGCCGAGTGCGGTGATCGCTAGGGCCGTCGTCCAAGAGCCTTCCTTGACGGTTTCGTTGAGCGGCCAACTTTGGTCTTGGTTTTGTTGTCGCACCAACCAAGCGACGCCGCGTTTGCGGCTTTCCGCCAGTTCGTTGTCCGTTAGCGCTGTCAGCGCGGCGACGGCTAAGGAGGTAGCTTCGGTGTTGCTGCGCTTGCCGCGTAGCGCGCCCCAACCGCCATCCGGGTTTTGGTTTTGCAGCAGGTCGGTGATGATTCGGTCGAGCATCGCTAATTGGCAGTGGTTCGGTCAGTCGGGGCTATTATAGCAGATCTTTGGTCACGGAACTCGGCGCGGCTATTGGAGAAAATGCAGCCGCGCCTGGCCGCAGCCGAGCTGCCGTTCCGCTTCCGCGATCCGTTCTTGGGTGCCGAGATCTTGCCAGAAGCCTTGGAAACCATAGCCGCAGAGCTTCTCACCGGCGCCCAACATGCGCGGATAGGTTTCCCTGGTGGTGCTGAATTTTTTTAAGCCGCGGCCATCCATGTAGTCGAAGATCCGCGGTTCGAGAATCTGCACGCCGGTGAACATCAATTTTTTCACTGCGCCAACCGGCGGTTCCGGAGATCGGTGCTCGAGAAAGCGGCAGATCCGGCCGTCGGCGCCGATATCGATGGAGCCATAGCGGTCGGCGTCGGCATCGGGCCGCAGCACCAGTGTGGCTGCCGCATGATGTTGCCGATGGTAGTTCAGCACTTCGGCTAAATTTATGTCGATTAGGGCGTCGGTGTTGATGACGATGAACGTGCTGTCCTGTAAAAACTCTTTGGCTTTCAGCAGTCCGCCGCCGGTGTCTAAGAGCTCGGGCTCGTGGGAATAGCTGAGGTTTACGGCGAAGCGCTGGCCATCGCCCAGGTGGTTTTCGACCTGCGCGCCAAAATGATGCAGGTTGATGACGATATCGCGGACGCCGTAATGGCGCAGCAGCAGCAGGCCAAACTCGATCATTGGCCGGCCGGCCACCGGCACCAGCGCTTTGGGCATGCCGTCGGTGATCGGCCGCAGGCGCGTGCCTTGGCCGGCGGCCAGCACCATGGCTTTCATGAATGCCCCCGATGGCGCCCAATGGAGAATGGAGAATCCAGAGGGAAAATTTTCCATTTTCCATTTTCCATTATCCATGAGTCATAGCATCGCCTCAAAATGTTCGCGCAACAGCGGCAGGATTTTCTCAGTCTGCGCCACTTGGGCGAGATTGCGCTGGAGCCGGCGCACGGTGGGCGGGACAAATTTCATATACCCCGGTTTGCCTTTGACCAGATCGAGATAGTAGAAGCGGCCGACGACTTTTAAGTCGCGTTGGATCGCCGACAGGCGGTAGATCTCCAAAAATTCCTGCCGCGAGATGGCGCGGCCTGATAGCTCGATGGCTCTTTCGCGATAATACGCGACCAGCTGTTGTTCGATATGCGGTTGGACGACAGCGTCGGTGATACGATCGTTCAACAGCGAGGCGAGATCGTATTGTGGCGGCGCGAGCAGGGCGTCTTGAAAATCGATGACGCATACCGCGTCGTCGTGGATCATCAGATTCCAACTATGGTAATCGCGGTGATTGAGACAGGGCGGTTGGCGGTCGAGCCTCTGCGCGATGGCGGCGAAGGTCTCGCGCAGCGTCGACAGCGCAGTGGTCGAGATCTTTGCGCCCGGCCGTTTTTCCAAACCCCATTCGATAAAATGCTCGAATTCCCAATTATAGAGTTTTTCGTCGAAGCGTTGCTGAAAGGCGATGCAGGCCTCGTCGCGATTCTCGGTGCCAGCGGTTTGCAAGCGTAAGAGTTCGTCGATGGCTTTTTTATACCAGCCGATGACTTCGCTTTCGGGCAATCCCTGCACTCGGTCCCACAAAGCGACATCGCCCAAGTCTTCGAGCAGCAGCAGGCCATCGGCTGCCCAGTGGCCGTAGATCTTCGGCACTCTGACACCGACACGATCGAGGAAACGGTGAACGTTCAAGAACGGTAGTTCTTTGGGCGCGTCTTTGAAGACCGCCAACTCCTCGCTGGAGATTGGCAAGCCGCTGCCGGCGGGCAATTGCATCGCCATCAGCGATGGCGGCGGACCGGCGCCGTTGAGGTACACGCGGTAGTAGCGCCGAGTCGACGCGTCGCCGGGCAGGGCCGTGATGCCGGTGATTGCCGTGTTGTGGCCGAAAAGCGCGTCGACTTTTTCGGCAATCAGTTGATCGATGGATGCAGCCAAGGGTGGGATTGGGTTTCGCTAACGGTTATTTCCGCCTGGGTGATCTCGTATGCTGCCGACACCGCCGGCCGTTCAGACTTCTCAGGTGCCGCCGAAGCCGACGGTGACCTTACCGTCTTGGACGATCACGGGAATTTTGCGCCGGCCATTGGTGAGCTGCCTCATGCGCTCGAGACCGGCATCGTCTGCCAAGACGTTGACATAGTCGAAGGGCACTTTGCGCCGGGTGAAGTCCGCACGGGCTCCCGAAGTAAAAGCTCAAAGATCTTGGCCGTATATAGTAACGTTTTCTGCCATGGTACTGCGGCTGGATGGCCGGTTAACGCTTGCGTTCCGTCGATATCATCAAGGTAAGCGCGGCCGGGGCAAATTGCAAGTGTGGTTAGGCCTATGTTAGTTTCGTGAGAATTTATTTCTAGCTTGCTCGCAGACGGAGATTTTCCCGTGTCCACCCGCATTAGCATTGCTCAGGTCAACCCAAGACTTGGCGACCTCCAGGCCAACCTGGCGCTGTATGAAGAACGCATCGGCCACGCCGTCGCTGACAAAGCTGAGCTGCTCTTATTCCCCGAGTTGAGTCTCACCGGCTACATGCTGCGTGATACCGTGCCGGCCGTGGCGTTGAAGCTCGACGCACCGGAGATCAAGCAGCTCATGACGCTTAGCCGCAAACTGTCCTTCATCGCCGGTCTGGTGGAGGAGAGCCCCGATCACAGGTTTTTCAACTCGGCGGTCTATTTCGAAGATGGCGAGATTCGCCATGTGCACCGTAAAGTCTATCTGCCGACCTATGGCATGTTCGACGAGCAACGCTACTTCGCCCGCGGCGACCGGGTGCGCGCCTTCGACAGCAAATTCGGCCGTATGGCGCTGTTGATCTGTGAAGACCTCTGGCATCCCTCGACGATTTACTTAGCTGCCTTGGATGGCGCCCTGGCGGTGCTCTGTCCGTCGGCGAGCCCACTGCGCGGCATTGTCGACCAGCAGAGCCAGGACGACAACGCGCGCTACTGGGAAATGCTCAATCGCGTCTATGCCGAGACCTACAGCCTGTTCATGATCTACGGCAACCGCTGCGGTTTTGAAGACGGCGTCGGCTTCTGGGGCGGTTCCGAGATCCTCGATCCCTTCGGCGAGCGGCTCGCTAAAGCGCGCTACTATGACGAGGACTTCATCGCCGTCGACGCTAGCTTCGAAGCGGTGCGGCGCAAACGCACCATGTCGCCGCTGTTGCGCGACGAAGATTTGGATCTGACGATCAACGAGCTGATGCGCATTCGCGAGCGGCCGGGAGCGAATAGCGTTCAAACGTTCAAAGGTTCCAAAGGTTCAAGGTAGGTCAATCGCCGAGAAGAAATAGCGCGCGGCAAGAGTCTATTAGCCCCTGCCAACTATCAAGCGATCCCTTTGCGATGATTCAGATCCCGACCAACACTGCTTTGCTGCGCCAGATTCTCGTCGCATTTATTCGCAATGAAGTGCGCAAGACCGGGCTGGCGCGCGTCGTCGTCGGTCTTTCCGGCGGAGTGGATTCGGCGCTGAGCGCGATGTTGGCGGCTGAGGCCTTAGGTCCGCAAAACGTATTGGGCGTCTTGATGCCTTACAAGAGCTCCAACCCGGATAGCCAGGCCCATGCCGAGATGGTCGTGCAAAAAAGCGGTATCGAGTCGCTGTTGGTCGACATCACGCCGCAGATCGACGGATATTTTGCCGGCTTCCCCGATGCCGACGCGCGCCGGCGCGGCAACAAGATGGCGCGCGAACGCATGACGATTCTTTACGACCAATCGATGCGCTGGAGCGCTTTAGTTATCGGCACCAGCAACAAGACCGAACTTTTGCTGGGCTATGGCACGCTGCACGGCGACATGGCTTCGGCGATCAATCCGCTCGGCGATCTCTACAAGACCCAAGTGTGGGCGCTCTCCGAGGCGATCGGCGTGCCTCAGGTCATCGTCCAGAAAGAGCCGTCGGCGGATCTGTGGAGCGGCCAGACCGACGAGGGTGAGTTGGGTTTTACCTACCGCGAAGTAGACAAGCTGCTCTATTTGATGGTCGACCAGCGTTACACCAAAGCCGAGCTGGTCGCCGCCGGCTTCCCCGAACGGTTCATCGACGACATCGCCGCGCGCATCATGAATTCCCAATTCAAGCGGCGCCTGCCGGTGATCGCCAAGGTTTCGCAACGCACCATCGACCGCGACTTCCGCTATTCGCGGGATTGGGGGAAGTGAGATAGAGATAGAGATAGAGATAGAGACTGGAGAAAGAGACTTGGAGGGCGAGGCGGCGAGCGAGCCAAGTTGTGGAAGGAATGTTTAAGTTTTAACGGCTTGACGTGTGGATCAAGTCCATCGCCCTTTACGATCAGATTACATCACTTTCGTTGTCCATCCATCAACGAGATCAGTACTCACTTGGAGATCAGATTCGCCGAGCATCATTGTCTATATCCACGAACATTGCTGAAGGAACAGGTCGAGATAGCCCAAGGCAATCGAGATATTTCTATAACATTGCCAAAGGTTCCGTCTACGAGGTCGTGAGCTTGCTCCATGTTTGTAAGAAGCAAAATTGCATGCAAGACGATCAATTTCAGAGATTATATGTTCAATGTGATGAAATTGCCCGCATGATAACCGGCCTGATGAAGCGCTAACCGTGCATTCATAGATCCGGTTCTGGTCTCAAATCTCTATCTCAAGTCTCTATCTTCCCCATGCCCGGCATCCTCTACATCGTGCCAACTCCAATCGGCAATCTCGAAGACATCACTTTGCGCGCCCTGCGGGTTCTCAAAGAAGTCGAATTGATCGCCGCGGAGGACACCCGGCACACGCAGCATTTGCTCGCGCACTTTGGCATCAAGACGGCACTGACCAGCTATCACGACCATAACGAACGCGGCAAAGCACGGACTCTGGTGGAACGCCTTAAGAGCGGCGCCAGCATCGCGCTGGTGTCCGACGCCGGCACGCCGGCGATTTCCGATCCGGGTTATCGCATTGTCGTCGACGCGATTCAGGCCGGGATTCAGGTCGTTCCGTTGCCTGGCGCCTCGGCGTTGACGACGGCGCTCAGTGCGAGTGGCTTGCCGACGGACCGTTTTTTGTTCGAAGGTTTTCTGCCGGCCAAGGCGCAGGAGCGCAAAGCCAAGTTGCAAAGCCTGCGCGGCGAAGTGGCGACTTTGGTGTTCTACGAGGCGCCGCACCGGCTCTTGGATTCGCTCGCCGAAATGCTCGAAGATCTTCGGCGACCGGGAGATCGCCGTCGCCCGCGAGCTGACCAAGGTTCACGAGGAGTTTGTGCGCGGCAAGTTGAGCGAAGTCATCGGCGCGCTTGCGGACCGCGACATTAAAGGCGAAATCGTGATTATGGTGCAGTGGCACCAGCGGCGAGGCGCAGGTGTCTGACGAGGAACTGCACGGGACGATCCGCCAACTCGCCGGCAACGGCATGGGCGTGAAGGAGATCGCGGAGTTGCTGGGTGAGCGCTACGGACTGGCGAAGAAGGAAGTTTATAAGCTAGCGCTCGATCTCAAGGCTTCCAAGCTCGCCAAGTGAGCTTTACTCGCGCCGAATCGCGAAGCCGACAAAACTATTCTCCGGCTTTTGCCACTGTACTGCGACATCAGCGACCCGCGCGCCTTGCGGTCCTTGACGACACCAGGCGATGAGTTCTTCTAATTTTCGCTTGCCAACCTTCCGCCACCGCTTCCACCGAACCGTCGGCACGATTCATCACCCAACCGGTGAGGCCCAAGCGCTGCGCCTCCTGTAACATGGAGGCGCGGTAATATACGCCCTGGACCCGGCCCGAGATATGGAGATGGACGGAACTTTTTTCCAGCGGATTGGTCATGGGATTCTCGCAAGTATCTAACCTAGACCGATGGCTGCGGCAAGACGACGGTGACGTTTGAGGTCAATCCCTCGGTGGCAATCGCACCCCTTCGACCTCGCTCTGGACATGCTTCGCGTGAAACAATCCGACATCGACCGGTTCGCGAAGCACGCGGTCGAAAAGCCTTCATCACTTCGCGGTTAAACCCTGTTCACAGTAGAACCCGGAAGAACCAAAAGATTTGACAAGCGGCCAGCGACTTTTGTAGCCTAGCGGCGTTTTTTTTCACGGGGTCAGGTTACCGAAGAGCGGGCCGCGAGGTTCCCGTCCGTGCGACACCTGTTTGCGGCCCGGCTTTTTGGCTCGGTCGATCCCGCGATGAGTATTCGTCGATCCTACAAGGAGGGCCAAGATGGCAGCGAAGCTATATGTTGGCAATCTCGCCTACGCCGTCACCGACGACCGGCTGCAGCAGCATTTCGCGCAGCATGGGTCGGTGGTCAGCGCGCGGGTCATCACCGATAAGTTCAGCGGCCGGTCCAAGGGGTTCGGTTTTGTCGAGATGGCGTCCGACTGCCGACGCCGAGAAAGCGTTGAAGGCGCTCAACGGCACCGAGTTCGAAGGGCGCAATATCGTCGTCAGCGAAGCGCGCCCGCAGACGCCGCGGCCGAGCGGCGCCGGCCGTCATGCAAGTGGCGGCGCACCGCCGCCACAGCGCGACCGCGATCGATTTTAACCGCGGATTACACAGTCGCTGCTCGGTAGTCCATCCGACAAAGGGCAAACCCTCCGAGTGAAGCCGGTCCACTCTGTCTATCGGCGAGTTCGCATGCTCTGAGATGAACGATGATCGGAAAGCCGTATGCGGGAGAACTGCAAGTACGGTTCGATGAGGGGGAACCGGACTTCTTTCCATGGACGATCCTAGCTGGACAGGCACGAAGTTGGAAACGACGGAAACGGCCAAGGAGCGCCCGACCGAATGTCGCGCATGTTCTCTACTCTACCCTCCTCGCCCCCCTCGCCCTGCCGGCTAATGGGTGAGCCCAATCACTCTCTTGGCACTCTTGGGGCGACTTAAACTCTGGACCAGAATAAATTCAGGAATTCGATTTCATCGGTATCGGTCTCTCGGTAGTGGATGAGTATTTTCCCCGATCGATAGAGGTAACTTGGGGCAGCGGGGTCATAAAAACTCGGTAGCCGTCCGGCAAGTTGTGGATTGTGCGCTATCGCTGCAAGTGTTTCGTCAAGGTGTTGGAGGTCGCGCGGGCTGGCTGATTTTTCGAAGAGAGATATTTCATCGAGAAATCTCTTCGACAGCAGAAAATCAGCCACGTAACAACCTTTTTTTGCGCGCCGCGGACAGGATTTTCTGCACCGTGGGCGCTCCCGACAGTCGAAGGACTCGTCCCGCTTTGACGTCGTCCAAGGACTTGCGCATGGCCCGCAACGCTTCTGGGTCTTGCCATAATTGCGCAACTGCTTTTAGAGTTTGCAATTGCTCAAAATTGACCAGCACAGCTTTCGGCTTTCCCTGTTTCGTGACGATAACTTGGTCGCCATCTTCAACGTCCTCAACCAGATTTAGAAACTTTTGCCTGGCTTCGCTCGTGGTTATATACCGGTCCATAGATCAACTCCCTTGACAAAGAAGTGTACAAGAACGTGTTACAGACCGCAAGATCGATGCCTCAGCCGCTTCGGTCAACACCGCGATGACTGCAAGTCTGGAGAAAGAAAGGGGACATTCCACTGTTCTCTTGTCTCCCGGCCAGTGGCTGAGGTAGACGGGTTTATGCCTCGCGCGGCGCGCGCCTCGGTAGGCGATATTTGCTGTCACGTTATCAATGGCGGCAATGCGCACAGCGAGCTGTTTCATAAGGTCGGCCAGCGCGGCGCGACCGCGATCGTTTCTAACCGGCGCGCAGCAGTTCGAGCAGTTCTTGTTCGCTTAAAATTTTGACGCCCAGCTCCTGGGCTTTCTTGAGCTTGGTGCCGGGGGCGGCGCCGGCGACGACGTAGGTGGTGTTGCGGCTGACGCTTGACGAAACCCGTCCGCCGAGCGCTTCGATGCGCTTCTGCGCTTCCGGCCGCGACATTTCTTCCAATCCGCCGGTGAGGACGAACGTCGCACCGGTCAAAGTTCCGGCTTTTTTCTTTTCAACTCGGAATTGCAACCCGGCTTGTTCTGAGTTTTTCAATCACCTGGCGATTGCTTTCCTGTTGAAAAAATCGCGCGATACTCTTCGCCACTTCGGGGCCGATCTCGCGGACTTCGACAAGCTCTTCCTCGGTCGCTTCGATAACTTTCTCGAGGGCGCCGAAATGTTCCGGCCAACAGTTTGGCGGTCGCTTCGCCGACATGGCGAATGCCCAAGGCGGTCAAGCAGCGCGGCAGCGTGGCGTTTTTGCTGCGCTCCAGGGCGTCGAGTAAATTCTGCGCCGACTTCTCGGCCATGCGGTCCAAATCGGCGAGCTGTTCTTTGGTCAGACTGTAAAGATCGGCGACGTCGTGCACCAGATCGCGGTCGACCAGTTGGTCGATGATTTTTTCGCCGAGTCCTTCGATATCCATGGCGCCGCGGGAGCCGAAGAATTTCAAACTCTCTTTCAACTTGGCGGCGCAGGAGATGCCGACGCAGCGGTAGGCGGCTTCGCCTTCTTCGCGAAACACTTCCGCGCCGCACACGGGGCATTGTTCCGGCATGGTGAAAAGCTTTTCCGCACCGCTGCGCTTTTCTTCGACGACTTTGACGACATAGGGGATCACGTCGCCGGCGCGCTCGACGACGATGGTGTCGCCGATGCGAATGTCTTTGCGGGCGATCTCGTCCATGTTGTGCAGCGACGCGCTCTTGACGATGACGCCGCCGATGGGCACCGGTTCGAGACTGGCCACCGGAGTGAGCGTGCCGGTGCGGCCGACTTGGGCGACGATGTCGAGGATGCGCGTGGTCGCCTGGCGCGGTTTGAATTTGTAGGCGATCGCCCAGCGCGGCGAGCGGGCGATCTGGCCCAGGCGCTGTTGCAGTTCGGTGTCGTTCACTTTGACCACCAGGCCGTCGATTTCGTAGGGCAGGGTGTCGCGCTCGGCTTCCATCTGATCGCGGTAGATCAAGACTTCGTCCAAGCCGCGGCAGAGTTTGCCGCGCGGCACCGGCTTCAAGCCCCACTCTTGAATGCGCTCGCGAAAATCCCAGTGGCTTGCGAACGACAGCGCCTTCGACGCTGCCGATGCCATGGCAAAAAATATCTAAGGGGCGCTTAGCGGTGATCGTCGAGTCGAGTTGTTTGAGTGAGCCGGCCGCGGCGTTGCGCGGGTTGGCAAACACCGGCTCGCCCTCTTCGTCGCGCTCGCGGTTCATCTTCTGAAACGCCGCGCGGCCGAGAAAAACTTCGCCGCGCACTTCGAGGCGGTGCGGATGGCAGAGCTGTGCGGTGCGCCATCCGCGCGCGCAAGGTCCGACTAGCGGAATCGAGCGGATGGTTTTGAGATTGAGCGTGATGTCTTCGCCGTTAATGCCGTCGCCGCGAGTGGAGCCGACGGTAAATTTGCCGTCGATATAGACCAATTCAACGGCGAGGCCGTCGATCTTGGGCTCGACGGCGTATTCGATGGGATCGCTGTGTTTCAAAAAACGTTGGATTCGTTCCTCGAACTCCTGGAGTTCCTCGCCGTCCATGGCGTTATTGAGCGACAGCATCGGCAGCGTGTGCTGCACGGTGGTGAATTTTTCCAACGGCGGCGCGCCCACTTTGAGCGACGGCGAGTCCGGCGTGGCGAGTTCGGGAAATTCTTTTTCCAGTTCGACCAGGCGGCGAAACAGCCGGTCGTACTCGGCGTCGCTTACCAGCGGATTGTCGAGCACATGGTACTGATAGTTGTGCTTTTCGATCTCTTGGCGCAGTTGCGGCGACTTCTTTGGCGGCGCGGTCGTGGGCGGTGTTGGCCATGGGATTTGCTTCGCGAAAGTTTGTCGCGGCGAATTGGCTGCCGCCGCCGGGAAAATTAGCATAGTTGACGCGGCGAATGAAGGCGTCGGCCGCTCTACATTGACCCCCTCTGGTCAGCGTGTTAAACCATCCGTTGATGGGTACACGCGGCTTTCGGACAGCTTTTTTGCTGGTCATTCTGTCCGGTTGCGCGACGGCGGTGCCCGATTATCAGCTGCCTCCCGACGGCTTGGTTTGGTCCCCCGAAGGGCCTTTCAGCAAGGATGCCAAAGCCGACATTCCCGACGAAGCCAGGGCCTTCAATCACTTCCTCAAAGGCCAATTGCTGCTCATCGACGGCGAGTTCGAGCCGGCTCTGAAAGAATTCGAAGCCGCCACGCAGGCCAGTCCCACGGACGGTTTTCTCCATTTCCGCTTGGCGCAGCTCTATCTGCGCCGTGGCGATCTGAGAAAGGCGATGGCGGAGGCGGAGTCGGCGGCAAAACTGGAACCGAAGATCGTCGATTACCATTTGCTCCTGGCGGGGCTTTATTCAGCGGTGGGCGATAATCAAAAGGGGCTGGCGGAGTACAACGAGGTCCTGAAACTCGATCCGAAGAACCAAGAAGCGCTGCTCTACGCCGGAGCCTTGTACCTGCAAGTTAGACGACCTCGCGCGGGCAACCCAGCAGTTTAGACGAGTTACTCAAACTTGACGACAACTCGGCGCTAGGCCACTATTATCTCGGCCGGGTGCGCGCCAAGAGCAAGCTCTATCTCGCCGCCGAACAAAGCTTCCGCAAGGCCTTGGAGCTCAATCCCAAGTCGGAAGCGGTGTTGATGGACTTGGCGTTGGTCTACGAGCTCGAGGGCAAGACCGAAGACGCGATCCAGACCTACCAGCGGCTGCTGCAAGTCAATCCGCAGCATGTTTGGTCACGCCGCCGCTTGGGCGAACTCTATGTCGGGCAGAATAAGCTCGACGAAGCGCTGCGCCAGTTCGAGCGCTTGGAAGGCAGCGGAAACCGATCCGCGCGATACCCGCATCAAGATCGGTCTTGATCTCGTTCGAGAAAGGCGATTACGACCGGGCTGCCACCGAGTTCAATCTGGTTCTCGCCGGCGATCCGGAAAACGATCGGGCGCGTTATTATCTCGCCGCCACCTATATCGAGCTCAAAGCCAACGATAAGGCGTTGGAAGCGTTCGAGCGAATTTCCGAGAAGAGCGAGTTCTACGCCGATGCCCGGGTGCAGGCGGCGCAACTCTACGAGCGCAAAGAGCAAACCCAAAAGGCCATCGAGATTTTGCAGACGGTCATCAAAAAACTCAACGACCGCAAAGAAATCCATGCCTATCTGAGCGTGCTTTACCGTAAGACCAAAGATTTTCCGCGGGCGATTCAGTCGATGGAGCGGGTCGTCGCCCTCGATCCCAAGAACGACGAGGCGCATTTTCAACTGGGCGCGCTCTACGACGAGAGCAAAGTTAAAGACAAATCCATCGCCAGTATGAAGAAGGCCATCGAGCTCAATCCCAAGAACGCGCCGGCGCTCAACTACTTGGGCTACACCTGGGCGGAGATGGGCGTGCAGCTGGACGAAGCCGAAGATTTGATCGTGCGGGCGCTCAAGATCGCGCCCAACGACGGTTTCTACATCGACAGCTTGGGTTGGGTTTACTATCAAAAGGGCGATTACCCGCGCGCCGTCGAGCAGCTTGAACGCGCCGTCGAACTGACGGTGGACGATCCGACGATCATCGAACATCTGGGCGATGCCTACGAGAAGGTCGGCCGGACCGACCGCGCCGTGGCGCGTTACCGCGAGTCGCTGAAGTTTTCCAAAGAGGCCGAGCAGACCAAGCGCGTGCGCGAAAAAATCCAGCGGCTGGAGAAAAAGATTTGATCGATCTGCCTCGCTGCTCCGGCATCGTTCATCGGTCCGCCGCTCTTCGTTGCACTCGCGATTCTTGCGTTTATCGTCACCGGTTGTGCCACCACCGCCAAACCGCCTGCCTTGCCGCAAGCGCCCGCGCCGCAGTGGGAGTCGGCCAAGCTGATCGAGTCGATGGGCCAACGGCGCCAGCAGTTTCGCTCGGTGCGCGCGTTGGCGCGGGTCAACTATGCCGGCCCGGAGGGCAAGCATGGTTTCGAAGAAGCGGTGTTGGTGCAGCGGCCCGATCGATTGCGTTTGGAGACGCTGACCTTCCTGGGCGCGATCCTCATCGTCACGGCCAACGATAAAGAAATCATCGGCTACCATCCGCGCGAGGGCGTGCTGGTGCGCGGCCGCAGCTCCAAAGAAAATTTGTTGCGCCTTACCCAGATCCCGCTGGAGCTTGACGAGATCACGGCGCTATTGCTTGGCTTGCCGCCGGTGGAGGCGTCGGCGCCGTGGCGCCAGGAAGGCAACTCGTTGATTTTTTCACTCAACGGCCGGATCAAAGACACCCTGGCGTTCGAGTCGCACTTGCCGGTGCCGACCCGATGGCAGCGCTTCAATGGCAGCGGCGCGCTCGAATTGACCGCGCTCTTCTCCGATTACATCACGACTCCGGCCGGCTTGTTTCCATCCAAGATCAACGTCGAGGCGCCACAGCAAGGCAGGAAGCTAGAGATCCGCTTCCAAGAGCCGGAATTCAACGCGACCATCCCCGCCGAATCGTTTTCTCAGCAAAAACCGGCCAACGTCCAAGAAGTTCCCATCGAGATGATCGGGAGTTGAGCGATGTTTGCGAAAAGCTGGCGATTCATTCTTCCGGTGCTTTTTATCGCGAGCTGCGGCGACAAGACCGAGGTCAAAGTCGCCGATGTCAAACCTGTGCTGAGCAAAGAGGAAGCCGGCAAACCGGTGACCGGGGATTGGTTGGTGCTCCATAGACTGAGCGATCCGGAGCAACTTAATCCGCTGACCAGCAATGATGCGGCTTCGAGCGAGATCGCTGGGCTTTATCGTTCGAGGCTCTGCTGACCCGAGATCCGCGTACTCTTGATCTCAAACCGTACATCGCCGAAGCGCGCCCGGAAATTTCCGCCGATAAATTGACCTATACTTTTAAGATTCGCCGAGACGCTCACTTTCAAGACGGTCGTCCGCTTACCGGCGAAGATGTTTTGTTCAGCGTCAAAGCGATCAAATGCCCTTTGTCAACGCGCCGTTTCTGCGGGTCTATTTCAATTCTCTCATCGATGCCCAGCTGCGTCGATCCTTACACCATTCGGTTCAAAACCAAGGAACCGTACTTTCTCAATGAAAGCGTGCTCGGTGGCATTACGGTGCTTACCGCGCCATTACTACGATCCGGAAAATCTATTGAAACAGTCGGCGTAACGGTAAGAGCTCTCGCGCGAGATCCGGCCAAGTTGCCGGCCGAAGCTAAACAGTTCGGCGACCACTTCAACAAGAACTACAGCCGGAATCCGATGGGCAGTCGGACCGTACAAGTTCAACGGCTGGAAAACCGGCCGCGAGGTTGAACTGATTCGGCGATCCGGAATTATTGGGGCAACGGCAAGGCAGGAATCGATCAACCCCATCTCGATCGCCTGAAATTTCGGGTCGTCAACAATATCGACGCGGCGTTGATCAGTCTGAAGAGCGGCAGCCTCGACTACATTGAGGCCTGCAGCCGGTGCAAGCCGTACGCGGCACCGACAGCGAATCGATTCAAGCAGGAATTCCGAAAAGTACGAATATTACTCGCCGACCTACACCTATCTCGGCTGGAACAACGACCATCCGATTTTTCGCGATAAACGAGTTCGCCAAGCCATGACCTATTTCACCAATCGGAAACAGATCGTAAAAAGCGTCTTGTTCGGTCTTGGGCGAAGTGGTCGACAGCCATATTTATCTTTTCCGTCCCGAGTACGACAAAACTCTGGTCGAGTTATCCTTATCGATCCGGCCAAAGGCGATGGCACTACTTGCCGAAGCCGGCTGGAAGGACACTGACGGTGACGGTGTCTCGGATAAAGATTATCGATGGCAAGAAAATTCCACTTCGATTCGAGATTAAAGTTAACTCCGGCAACGCGGTGCGCAAGAGCGTTGCGCTTGGTACTGCTGGACGAGCTAAAAAAGCACGGCATCGCTGCCAGCGTGCGAGAGCTTGGACTGGACGATTTTTCTCAATGACGTAAAGAACCACACAATTTGATGCCATGGTTCTCGGTTGGCAGATGTCGACGACTGAGCCGGATGCCTATCAGGTGTGGCACTCCTCGCAGGCGGCGAACAAAGGCTCGAACGCGATCAGCTACAAAAATTCTCGGGTCGACGAGATTTTCGAATTGTACCGGCGTGAGTTCGACGCGCAAAAACGAATTGAAACTGTATAACGAGTTTCAAAAAATCCTCAGTGACGAGCAGCCTTACACGTTTCTTATATCTGCCGAAGCGAGTCTCGGCGGTGCAGCGCCGTTTCGAAGGCGTGGAAATTTTTCCCGACGGACTCCGACCCATCGATTGGTGGGTGCCCGCGCAGGAGTCAAAAATTCGCGAGCACGATAACGGCCCAATAATTCTCCCCATGACCGGTTATTTCTTTCAACGATTGTTGTTGATGATACCGACCTTTATCGGCATTACGCTCATCGTTTTTCTGATCGTCCGCTTAGCGCCTGGCGATCCAGCCGAGCTGCGCGCCGCCGGCGGACTTGGCGCGGCGGCGAGCGGTGGCATCTCGACGGAAAAACGCGGCGCGGTGGATGAAGCGATGGCCCAGTGGCGCGCGCAGTACGGTCTCGATAAACCGCTTTACGTTCAGTATGCCGTTTGGTTGAAAAATATCTTCACATTGAGCTTCGGCGTTTCTTTCAAAGACAGCCAGCCGGTATGGGGTAAAATTACCGAGCGTATTCCGGTGACGCTCAAGCTTAATTTTTGGTCGCTTCTGGTGGTGTATTTGGTGGCGATCCCTTTCGGTATTTACTCGGCCACGCATCAGAATTCGATTGCCGATCAGGCGACAACATTGATCGCCTTCGTGTTGTTCGCCGTGCCGCTGGTCTGGGCGGCGACCATGGCGCTGGTGTTTCTCTGCGGCGGCGATTTCTATTATTTCTTCCCGCCCGGCGGACTGGAGTCGCTGGATGCGGCGGAAAACTGGTCCTGGTGGCGCAAGATCACGGACCATGCGTGGCATTTGTTTTTGCCCGTGGTGCTGCTTTCCTACGACGGCTTCGCCGGGCTGTCGCGCTATATGCGCTCGAGCATGCTCGAAGTCTTGCGCCAGGATTATGTCCAGGTCGCCCGCTCCAAGGGGCTCGACGAAGGCGTCGTCGTCTTCAAGCATGTTCTGCGCAATTCGCTGATACCGCAGGTGACTTTGCTCGCCTCCATCTTGCCCGGAATGATTGGCGGCAGCGTGATCATCGAAACGATCTTTTCCATTCCCGGTTTAGGGCAGCTCGGCTTCGAGTCCGTTTTGTCCCGCGACTATCCCGTGGTGCTGGCGTTGCTCGCTGTGACGTCGATTTTGACCTTGATCGGCATCTTGATCTCGGATCTGCTATTGGCTGTTGTCGATCCGCGCATCGCCTTCGGCCGCCGGGCGCAATAAGCCAATTTCAACGGTCATGGCATCGACGAATTCGACAACACAAGACAGGGTAACGGAGACCACCGAAGCTGGCGGGCTATGGTCCGATGTGTGGCAGCGCTTCAAACGCAATCCGGTCGCGCTTACCGGCTTTCTCGTGGTCTGTGTTTTTGTCTTCATGGCGCTGTTCGCCGATTTCATCGCCAACGATAAACCTTACTACACCGAGTATAAAAGCAAATCGTATTTTCCAATCTTTCGGAGCTACTTGGTGGCAATGAAGCTCGGCCAATGGCCCGTGGAGCTTGTCAACGCCGAGTTCAAGAAACTCGAAGGCGCCAAGTCGTTCTTCCCGCCAATCCCTTATCGCCCCAGTAACATCAATCTTCTCGAACCCCTCGAGCCGCCGTCTGGGCGTCATTGGTTCGGCACCGACAAGTTGGGCCGGGACGTCATGGCGGGCATGATTCATGGATCGCGGGTCTCGCTATCGATTGGTTTTGTTGCCGTTGGGATCGCGGTCATGATCGGCATCGTGCTCGGCGCCATTGCCGGATACTTTGGCTCGTGGACGGATTTGCTCATTTCGCGATTGTTCGAGGTCATGTTGTCGATCCCGACGTTTTTTCTCTTGATCACCATCGCGGCGCTTTTGCCGCCAAGTATCTTTCTCACGATGTTCATCATCGGCGCGACCAGTTGGGTCGGCATCGCGCGGTTTACCCGAAATGAATTTCTGCAGGATTCGTAATCTCGATTACGTGACCTCGGCGATCGCGCTTGGGGGGCACGGACCGCAAGGTGATGTTCAAACATATTTTGCCGAACGCATTGGCACCGGTCATCGTTTCGGTGGTTCTCGGCATCGCCGGGGCGATCCTGGTCGAATCGAGTTTGAGTTTTCTCGGCATCGGCGTGCCGGCCGAGCTGGTGACTTGGGGTTCGATTCTTCACGAAGCCAGTACTACGACCTACGCCTGGTGGCTCGCGGTCTTTCCCGGTTTTGCCATTTTCATCACCGTGCTGGCTTACTATCTCGTCGGCGAAGGGTTGCGCGAAGTGCTCGACCCGCGCTTGCGAGGCTTGCGTTAGTCCGATTCTTTCTGATAATTCGAAGTTCACAATTCGTTGGAGTGAGGTTGGTGAAACGACCGATAGTCGTGGTCATGCGGTTTGGCTTGTCGCTGCCAAGTCGAGTTGAAACAATCGCCAAGGAGCCGAGAGCGAAATCTTGAGGAGACAGTCAGCATGGCGGAAAAGACCCTCGAAGAAATCAAAGCGGATATCGCCCATCGCGCCGGGCGGATCAATCCGTTCGAGCGGGTGAAGAAAGAAGACGTCGATCAGGTTCTGAAGAATCTAACCAGTCTCGATTCGGAGCTGTGGGGGCGCGAATGGGGCAAGTTCGGCGCCAAGTACGAAGCGTTGGGCGATGACCAAGAAAAACAGGGTAAGAAGAATGAAGCCGGTGAAACTTTCTATCTCGCCTACGAGTACTATCGCATCGGTCGTTACCCGGTGCCGAGCAGCCCGGAGAAAATGACCTGCTACCGGGGCGCGCTGCGCACCTTTCTCAAGGCCGCGCCATACTATGGATCCGCCGCTGGAGCGTTGTGAGATTCCCTTCGAAGGCAAAAAAGTCGTCGGCTATCTGCAAGTGCCCACGGGCGTCAATCGGCCGCCAGTCGTCATGCACTGGGGCGGCGTCGACGGTTGGAAAGAAGACCGCCGCACCAACAGTGACGTGCTGCTCAAGAGCGGCATCGCCTGCTTCACCATCGACATGCCCGGCGCTGGGGAGAATCCCTGTTTGGGCCAGGAGCCCAAAGCCGAGAGAACGTTCTCGGCGGCGATGGATTATTTGGCCACGCGCAGTGATATCGACGGAAAGCGCATTGCCTGCATGGGCGGTAGCTTCGGCGGCTACTGGGCGGCCAAGCTGGCGCACACCGAGCCCAAGCGGCTGCGCGGCGCGGTCAATTGGGGCGCCGGCGTGCACCGGACCTTTCAAGAGGAGTGGCTGCGCCCGGCGCTGACTTTGACCGCGTCGCAATACTTGATGGGGCCGGCGAGCTTGCTCGACGCGCGCTCGTATATTTTCGGCCTGAAGAGTTTGGCGGATGTTCTAAAAACCGCGCCGACCTTGTCGCTGGTGACCCAGGGTTTGATCGATCAACCTTGCGCACCGCTTCTGTGCATCAACGGCAAAGACGACGACCAGCACCCGATCAGCGATTTATACTTACTGGCGGAGCATGGCAGCCCGAAGGATCTGCGCATCATCGCTGGCGCCGGCCATATGGGCCGAAAGAAAGGTCAGTCGAACGACGAGGTGGTCGATATCGTGACTCAGTGGCTCAAAGAAAAGTTGGCTTAGGGCAAATTTGCCGTTGACCACGTCGCTCGCGGGTGAGAACCTCGACATAGGGTTTGCAAAAAGAGTGACAGCGCCTCGACCGCGAAAAATGGCTTAGTTTATTGTGAAATTTGGCATCTGAAATCTGCAGTTCTGAACGGAGTGAGAATATGGCACGCATCGCAACTATCGATAAGAAAGAAGACCTAAAACCCGAGCATCATAAAATCTACGACGCCATCGCGCAGAGCCGCGGCGCGGTGGGCGGGCCGTGGAGAGCGCTCCTGCACAGCCCGGAGATGGCGTATCGGACCATGCATCTGGGCAGCTATGTGCGCTTCGAGTCGAGCTTGGATCACAAGGTTATTGAGTTCGCCGCGTTGGTTTCGGCGCGGGAGCTCGACTGCAAACATGAATGGGCCGCCCATGTGAACCACGCGCAGAAGGCGGGCATCGCCCTCGACACCATTCGCGCGGTTTACCAAAAACAGGGCGCCGAGACCTTTTCATCGGAAGATGCCCAGCTGGTCAGTTTCGTCCGCGAGATGATTCACGATCATCGCGTGAGCGAGCCGACGTTCCAGGCGATCCACGGCCGGTTCGGCGACAAGGGGATGGTCGAGTTGTCCGCGACCATCGGTTACTACGCCATGCTCGCGTGCACGCTGAACACCTTCGACGTCTACACGGTCACGCCGCCCGACGATTTGAAGATCTGACCCGGAGCCCGCCGTGCGTGTCGTCGTTCTCGACGACGACACGCGGCGACCGCGGCCTGTATCTCGCCGCGAGAGCCGGCAAAGGCAGCGCTAGGCGACCGATCCGACATAAAATCCGTCCTGCCCGTAGCTTAGTCGATTCATGGCCAAGAAACGTTCCGCGCGGCGGCAAGCCGCTCCAGTGGCAGCGGCGGTTGCGCCGCGTCCAATAGGCGCGCTCTTTCAAGTGTGCCTGACCGTAGCTTTGCTCGCTGTCTACGCCGG
Organism: uncultured delta proteobacterium; assembly: GCA_963847445.1. Classification (GTDB taxonomy): domain Bacteria; phylum Desulfobacterota; class Binatia; order UBA9968; family UBA9968; genus DP-20. The sequence continues at coordinate 106,159 of CAWJZV010000011.1, forward strand.
CTTTCTCGCTCACCCGGTCGACCTCACCACCAGCGACCTCGGCCGCTACCTGAAGAACGGCGAACTTTTTTTTCAGCGCGGTCTTATCGCCGACACCAATCTTTTCGCCTACACGACGCCGGATCATCCGTTCGTCAATCATTCTTGGGGCAGCGGTGCGATCTACTTTGTCGTCGAGCGTACGCTAGGCTTTGCCGGACTCTCGCTGTTTTTTCTCACTGTGAGCGTGACCACCCTATGGATTTTCTTCCGCCTGGCCGTGCGCTACGGCAGCTTCGCTCTCGGGGCTGTATTGACCGTCATCGTCATGCCGATTCTGATCACCCGCAGCGAAATTCGACCGGAAATGTTCAGCTATCTGATGAGCGGCCTGTTTCTGCATCTGCTGTGGGATTACCGGCAAGGCCAACGTGGCGCGCGTTGGCTGATGATTCTACCGCTGTTGCAGATTGTTTGGGTCAACCTGCATATTTATTTCTTTCTCGGTATGTTTCTCGTCGGTGTTTTTCTTTTGCAGTCGCTCATCGATCTTGCCGCCCGGAGTGCGCCCCGAGCAAGTTCCCAAAGGCAGCCATGGAAAGTTCTCGCCGCGGTCGCGGTGGCGACCGTTGCCGCCAGTTGTATCAATCCCGCGGGGTTGCGCGGCGCGGTCTATCCGCTGTTTATCTTCCAGGGCTATGGATTTCCGGTTATCGAAAACTATTCGGTGCCGGCCATTCTTCAGGCAGGCTTTCAGTTTCTTCCGCTGACTTTTTTCTTAGTCATCCTTGGCCTGCTCTGTTTAAGTTGGCTTTACGTCATCATTAAAGACCGTTCTAGTTTCTCGGTAAGCAACTTTGTCCTGACGTTGTTCTTCGCCGCGCTGGCATGGTGGAGCATCCGTAACTTCGTTATCTTCGCTTTCTTTGCGTTGCCGCTGACGGCGGCTAACTTTCACAGCATGGTGCGAGCGCAGTCCTCGCGCTGGCTCAATTCGTCCTGCGGCACTGTGGCTACGGTGAGTGGTGTGGCGGTTCTGCTCTTGCTGATCAATCCGGCATTTTTTTTTGCCGGCGGGCGCGGCGCCTTTGGCATCGGTCTCAAAGAGGGCAATCTGGCGGCGCTGGAGTTTCTCCGGAGCGAGCGATTGCAGGGGCCGCTCTTCAACACCTTCGACGTCGGCAGCTATTTGACTTATGGCCTTTATCCGCGCGAGCGTGTGTATGTCGACAACCGCCCTGAAGCCTATCCGGCGACGTTTTTCACCGAGGATTATTTTCCCCTCTTGGTGAACGAGGAGAAGTGGCGCAGCCATCTGGCCGCCCATAAATTCAACAGCATCGTCATCAACCCCAGTGGCCACTCCGCGGCGGCGGAAAATTTTGTCATTCAGCGCATGCTCGACCCGGATTGGGCGGCGGTGTTTTTCGACAAGGAAATTCTTATCCTCGCCCGCCGGTTCGGCCCCAATCAACCAGTCATCGCCAAGTACGAACTGCCGCGCGAAGCGGTGCTGCAAAAAGCCGAGGGAGGGAAGTGATGGGCCGTTAGTTGACACGCTGTCAGGTCGTCGGATAGGCTCGCTGCGATTGCGCGGGCCGATGGCGCGCAACAATTTTTATAAGGGGAATGAAGATGAAGCTCAAGGATCAAGTGGCATTAATTACCGGCGCGGGCAGAAACATCGGCAAGTCGATGGCGAAACTGTTCGCGGCCGAAGGCGCGAAGATCGTCGTCGCCGAGATGCATGAGGGGCGCGGCCAAGCGGTGGTCGACGAGATCACCCAATCCGGCGGCCAAGCGGCGCTCGTGTTGGGCGATGTTTCCAAGTCGGCGGACGTGCGGCGCTTGGTGAAAGAAGCGGTGGGTAAGTTCGGCGGCATCGATATTCTCGTCAACAACGCGGCGCTTACCGATCACGCCAATATTTTCGACAGCACCGAAGAAGAGTTCGACAAGGTCATCGCCGTCAGTTTGAAAGGTCCGTATCTGGTGACGAAGTATGTCGCCATGGAGATGAAGAACCAAGGTCGCGGCGGCAAAATTTTGAATTTTGGCTCGACATCAGGCTTGGTCGGCCGCTTCGACGGCATCGCCTACGCGGCGGCCAAAGCCGGCGTGATCAACATGACCCGCGCCATGGCGGTGCAGCTGGCGGAGTACGGCATTCGCGTCAATTGCGTTGTGCCCAACCGCTCCGGTTCGCCGGTGGGTTACGACGACGACGTGGCCGGTAGCCGGACGTTTCAAAATCTCGCCGGCCGTCTCGGCACGGCTGACGATCAGGCCAAGGCCGCATTGTTTCTGGTCAGCGACGATTCCAGTTTTATCATCGGCCATCCGTTGATCGTCGACGGCGGCGTCATGGCGACGGCGAATTTCCCGCGGGAGCAGTTTCAGAAATAAAGTTAGCCGTTGCAAACGTTGAGGCTCAGACTGGTGCTTCAATCGATCGTCGCGCTGTCCGTAGTCGCCTGCGGTGCGTGTTCAAATGCGGCGACGCCGGTGCGCAAGGCGGTGATCGGCCATGCGACGTTGACCAACAAGCTGGGTCACGACGTTGTGGCCGGGCCGAACATCAAGACCGCAAAGGATTTGCGCGGATTATCATCGTTGGATAACGAGCTTGGTGACGATGCATAGCCTGCCATTTTGTCATTCCCGCGCACGCGGGAATGATGGATTATCGTCACTCCGGTGAAAACCGGGGTCCATCCCCACGCCTTAACCTGGATGCCGGCTTCCACCGGCATGACGGAGCCTAGTTCAACGCGCGACGAGAGAAATCGTCGATTGTCGCGAGACTGTACTCTCAGCGATAGAGCGGCAACGCTGCGACACGCCGCTCGATTTGCCGCCATCATCTTTTTGTATTCGACTCCATTGACGCCGCCGAAGCGGCGCTTGAACTCCGCCTCCGGCATCAATTCCGGCAGATCGGCAGTGGCGGGCATGATGTCTTTTTCAGCTATTCCGCCGGATAACCGTTGCTGAAATTTCTTCGCGCTGGTGATTCCGGCGGCAAGCTCTCCAAAGCGCGTGCCGGCACGGTCGGCGGCGATGTCGCTAAAGGAAAAGCCGCTGCCAGCGCGTGAGTCGGCGATTTCTTTATAAAGCCCCACGGCGTCTGCGAGCGGGCTGCCGGCACTGGCGGCGAGCGCGGCGGAGACGATAAAGTGTTTGGCGAAGTCGTCACGGCCGTTGAGCGTAACGATCTGCTCGGTCGGCTGCGGCCAACTCTTGGCCGCCGGTAATAACCGGCCGAGCGATTTGCCGTTGACATAGAAAGCCAGGACGACAAGGGCGGCGCGATTCTCGCCCGCAGCGCTCAATTGTTGTGAGCGAAATGTGGCGAGTTCAAACAGGGCGACTGAGAGTTCGGCCAGAGGGACATTTCGTGTTTTGGGCGAACTGTTGATTAACGCCAAACGTTCTTGATAGATACGCAGCCGTTCTTGATCCTCTGGTGAAATGACCGCCGCGGTGAGTTGGCCGGTTGACGAAGCTGGCCATTCGTAGCCAACCACGATTTGGCCATTTCTGATCTCTACTCGCTTGATGGCAGCATTGATCATGTCGTAGGCGTCTTTTCCGATCAGCTGTGCGCCGATCAGCTTGATTAACCAATTGCCAACGAACCCCGGCAGTGGCAGCTGGCCGATGCGTAGTTCCTCGAATTGTAGCGCTGACCTGCCGCCGGAAAGGATCGCGCCGATATTGAAATAAAAAATAACCGGTGCCTTCGGCGGCCGCAGGCTGGCGGTCAAATCGATTCTGCCGTCGCTCACGGTGAGCCGAGCGCCGCCGTTGGCGTAAAAGTATGCGAGGTAATTGGCGGCTAGATCGAGATCTCGCTGGTTTAGCGTGAGTGATTGGCGAGTCCGGTATGCCGGTTCACGCGGGTCGTTTTGCGCCAGGATCTGCCGCGCGCTGTGAATATTGCCCGGGGTGATTTCGGCGGCACGCCTGACGGTCGGGTGGCGGTCGATTGCCATATAAATGGCCGCGACCAGTACAAGCGGCAGCAGGTACGAAAGTATAGTGAGGATTCTGCTTAATAAGCGCATGACATGATGCCCGGAAATTTTACGTCATGCTTCGACAAAAGCCAACTGTTTTAATGTTATTGCGCAGGCAACGAAGAAAATTCTAGCACGCTAAGCCAGCTGGGTTTTCAGCCAGCTAACCATGGTCGGAAAAGTCTGCGCTTGGCCCATGTGGCCGCTGGGGAAGGCTCTGGCTGACTTGGGGTTGCCGGACTCCAGCAAGATATAAAGATCGGCGATGGGGTTTGCAGGTCGTCTTTGCCGTTGAGGGCGGCAAAATTATCGACGGCGATCAGACCGCGGCGGGCGATTACGACGGAGGCGGTCCTGAGCTTTCTCAGCCTCGGCGTCGATCCGACGGTGCCCATCTGGGGCGGCAAGTTGCGCGCGGGCAGCCCTGACTTGCAGCTCCATCCGCATCTGCTGCTGTTTCCCGGACTACTCATCCTGGTGATGTTGGCAGTGCGGGGATTTAATGCTATGGGAGATGCAATTCGCGAGATTTTGGACCCCGTGCATGTTGAATCGGCTGCGCGGAGGCCGTACAACGTGAGTTAATCCAGACGCGACTTTGTCACCATGGCGGATCTACTCCAGGTCAAAAACCTCCAGACTTCTTTCTTCACACCGGAAGGCGAAGTACGCGCCATCGACGGCATTAGCTTCGAGATCGACGAGGGCAAGACCCTCGGGCTGGTCGGCGAGTCCGGCTGCGGCAAGAGCGTCACTTCGTTGTCGATCATGCGGTTGATCCCGTCGCCGCCGGGGAAAATTGTCGGCGGCGAGATCGTCTACCGCGGCAAAGATCTGCTCAAGCTCGGTAATGAGGAGATGCGCAAGATTCGCGGCAACGAGATCTCGATGATCTTCCAGGAGCCGATGACCTCGCTCAATCCGGTTTTTACCGTCGGCAATCAGATCGGCGAAGCGATCAAGCTGCACCAAGGGCTGAACAAGCAGGCGACTCGAGCGAAAACCATCGAAATGCTCCGGCTGGTGAAGATCGCCGATCCTGAATCCCGCGTCGATGCCTATCCGCATCAGTTGAGCGGCGGCATGCGCCAGCGGGTGATGATCGCCATGGCGCTGTCGTGCAATCCTTCGCTCTTGATCGCCGATGAGCCGACCACCGCCCTCGATGTGACGATTCAAGCGCAGATCCTCGATCTGATGAAAGAGTTGCAGCAGAAGATCGGCATGGCTCTGTTGTTGATCACCCATGACCTCGGCGTGGTCGCCGAGCAGGCCGACGATGTCGCGATCATGTACGCCGGCAAGATGGTCGAGCGCTCGAACACGCGGGAGATTTTCACCAAGCCGTTTCATCCTTATACGGTGGGCCTGCTCAACTCCTTGCCGCGCACCGGCGGCGCGAAAAGGCATCGCTTGGACGCGATCCCCGGTGTGGTGCCCAACCCGCTCCATTTGCCGAGCGGTTGCCGCTTCCGCGATCGCTGCCCGAAGGCCGCCGATCTCTGCGCCCAGACCGAACCCGAGTTGGTGGAGCAAGAGCCGGGGCATACGGTGGCTTGTCATTTTCCGCATTCCGAGACGAGGTCGGGGGTTAATGCGGAAGTTTAATCGAAGATGGAAGATGGAAGATGGAAGATGGAAGATCGCGATCCTTGATCCTCTATCCTCGCCATGGGATTTTTGCCGATGAGCTTGCTAGAAATCCGCAACTTAAAAAAACACTTCCCGGTCGGCGAAGGACTGTTCTCGCGCGGCAAGGGCGCCGTCAAGGCGGTCGACGGCGTCAATTTGTCGATCGAAGAGGGCGAGACGCTCGGCTTGGTCGGCGAGTCGGGTTGCGGCAAATCGACCCTCGGGCGGACGATCCTGCGCTTGATCGAGCCGACCTCCGGCGAGATCAATTTTCTCGGCAAGAATTTACTGTCGATGTCGCAGCGCGAGCTGCGCGACACCCGGCGCGAGATGCAAATTATCTTTCAAGATCCCTACGCCTCGCTCAACCCGCGCATGCGCGTCGGCGACATCGTCGGCGAGGGGTTGGAGATTCACAAACTCGCCAAGGGCAAAGCCAAGCGCGAGCGGGTGATGGAGTTGCTCCACCAGGTCGGTCTGCGCGAGGATCACTTCGATCGCTATCCCCATGAGTTCAGCGGCGGCCAGCGCCAGCGCATCGGCATCGCCCGCGCCTTGGCGGTCAGTCCCAAATTTATCGTCTGCGATGAGCCGGTGTCGTCTCTCGATGTGTCGATCCAGGCGCAGATCATCAATCTGTTGCAGGAATTGCAAGAGAAGATGCATTTGACTTATCTGTTCATCTCCCACGATCTGCGCGTCGTCGAACATATCAGCCATCGAGTAGCCATCATGTATCTCGGCAAGGTCGTCGAGATCGCCAAGAGCGACACGATTTACCGTGACGCCAAGCATCCTTACACCCGGGCGCTGCTCTCCGCCGTGCCGATCCCCGACATGAGCAAGAAAAAAGAGCGCGTGGTGCTCGAAGGCGATGTGCCGAGCCCGGTCAATCCACCGCCCGGCTGCACCTTCCATCCGCGCTGCGCCTACCGCGAAGCCGCCTGCAGCCAGATCGAGCCGCCGCTGGAATTCAGCGCCGACGGCCATGGCGTATCCTGCCATGTGTTTGGGCCGGGCGCGCGGCGCTGAGTCATTTCACGGCAATTTCGTGTTCGAAATAAGTTTCGCTTGCCGACATTTTTTTTACCTCAGCCGGGGAACCGACAGCCGATGCAGGGGTGCTTTGATCGCTCCTGTCGCCGGGTTCTAGCAGTGGCGCGTAGGTGCAAAGATTGCTGGAGGGTCTAACGCTATGGCGCTCTCAAGTTTGCGTGATCTCAGAAAGTGGCCTGCACTGACAGGAGTCTTTCTCCTCTCGGCAATAGCTTTTTTTGCCACTCCGGTGCCGACCGGCGCGGCCACGCCGGAACCTGATGCCGCGACCACGAGGTTGTCTGAAACCAAGAGGGCCCAACGACTGGTGGCCGATCTGCCGCTTTATTTTATCGAGAATCGAGGCCAGCTCGATCGGCGGGCGGCGTACTACGTTCACGGACGCGACAAAGTCATTTATTTCACGGCCGGCGGTTTGACCGTAGTTCTGCACGGTCAGCGGCAGCAAGCCGCCGGATCACAAGCTGCCGCGGTTGTCAGTGCGAGCGGTAATATTGCTCCCGTCGCCGCGGCGCGTTGGGCGCTGCAGATCGATTTTGTCGATGCCGATCCCGCCGTCCGGCCCAGCGGCGAAAATCCTTCGACGGCGCTGATCAGTTATTTCAAGGGCCGTCCGGAGGAATGGCAGCCGGCTGTGAAAACCTTTACGCGGTTGGTTTACTCCGATTTGTGGCCCGGCATCGATCTGGTTTTCACCGGCGGCGCCAACCAGCTGAAATATCTCTTCGTCGTGAAGCCCGGGGCGGATCCCTCAGCCATCAAATTGCGCTACCGAGGCGCCGATTCCGTCGGAATAAATCGCAACGGTCAATTGGAAGTGCGCACGCCTTTGGGCGATCTCAAAGATGACAAGCCTACCGCCTACCAGGAACGGAGTTCGGAACTTGCCGATGTAGCCGTCGCGTACGATTTGCAATCGAGCGCGGCTGGCGAATCGCACCAGTATGGTTTTAAGCTCGCCGCCTATGATCGCTCGATTCCCTTAATCATCGATCCGGCGGTGTTTGTCTATGCAGGATTTATCGGCGGCAGCGGGGACGATCGCGGCAACGCGATTGCCGTGGACAGTGAGGGCAATGCTTACATCACTGGCGAAACCAATTCGCTCGAAACGACATTTCCCGAGGTCGTGGGTCCTGACCGAACTTTCAACGGGACGGTCGACGCATTTGTCGCTAAGGTGAACGCCGCCGGGACGGCCTTGATCTACGCGGGATTTTTCGGCGGCACAGGTAACGACCGGGGCAAAGCCATCGCCGTGGATAGCGCGGGTAATGCCTACATCACCGGCGATACAACCTCCACCCAGAGCAGTTTCCCCGTGACCGTCGGCCCTGATCTAACACAGAATGGCGGGACGGATGCGTTCGTCGCCAAGGTGAATGGCTCCGGCACCGCGTTGTCCTACGCCGGCTTTATCGGTGGTAGCGGCAGCGATCAGGGCAACGCCATCGCGGTGGATAGTTCGAACCGGGCTTATGTCGCCGGGGCGACAAACTCCCTGGGCACCTCGTTCCCGGACGGGGACGGTTTTGGCGCGCTGGCGTCCTTCGATAGTACCGAAAGCGGCATACTCGATGGCTTTGTTGTCAGGGTGACGGCTAATGGTACAGCATTGGAATACGCCGGTTACATCGGTGGATCCGGCATCGATCAAGTCTTGGGAATCGCTGTGGATGGCGCGGCAGCGGCCTATGTCACCGGCGATACCAATTCCAGCGCAGCGTCGTTTCCGGTCACCGGCGCTCTCGACGCCGTGCACAACGGTGGCGTCGATGCGTTTGTGGCAAAAGTTAATCCGACGGGTACGGCGTTAATTTACGCAGGCTTTCTTGGCGGTGTCGGCGATGATCAGGGTAAAGGTATCGCCATCCTGCCAGGGTGTGCGCTCAACTGCGAGGCTTATGTTGCCGGCGAAACCAATTCGACCGAAGCTTCGTTTCCCGTGACCGTCGGTCCGGATTTAACTCATAATGGCGGCATTGATGGCTTTGTCGCGAAGGTAAACGCCTCTGGCGCGTCGCTCGTTTACGCGGGTTACGTCGGTGGCAACAGCACCGATCGGGCAAACGGTATCGCGGTTGACTCAAGCGGCATCGCTCATCTCGTCGGTGAGACCGATTCCACCCAAGTAACGTTTCCCAATGGCAACGGTTTTGGTTTGCTTACGTCCAGTGACAATACCCACAACGGCGCAATCGATGGCTATGTCGTCGGCGTGAACGCAGCTGGTACGGCTTTACTCTATGCGAGTTACATCGGCGGCACTGGTATCGATCGCGGCAAAGGCATCGCCGGTGATGACGCCGGCGATATTTATGTGACCGGGGAAAGCGAGGCGAATTCCGTGTCTTTTCCCATCGGTGGCGGTACAGGTCCGCTGGCGACCATTGATAATAGTCGCAACGGCGGAGTCGATGCTTTCGCGATAAAAATCTGCGTGACGGTTTGCCACGATCTCCAGCTCACCCAAGTAGACTCCCCCGACCCAGTCCGAGTCGGCGATAATCTGACGTATACGGTAACAGTCACCAACAACGGGCCGGATGCCGCGGCCAATGTGGTGTTGACCGACCTATTACCGGCAACCGTGACGTTGGTTTCCGCGACTCCCAGCAGTGGGGCCTGTAGCGGCACGACTACGGTTACTTGTGCTCTGGGCAACCTGGCGGACGGAGCCAGCGGGACGGTAGTCGTCGTGGTTACGACTACGGCCAAGGGAACGTTAAGCAATGTCGTTACTGCGGATGCCGACGACACTGAGACTAACACTAGGAATAACCGGGACGAGGAGTTGACGGTTGCGACCTTTGCTAATCTGACGGTGCGCTCTTTGGCCGCGCCGGCGGCGGTATTACCGGGTGCGACAATTAATATAGACGACACCACTCAGAACTCCGGCGCGGTTGACGCCACCAGTGCTACGGTCACGCGGTTTTTACTCTCCAGCGATGCTCGAAAGGATGCTGGCGATATCATTCTCAACACCAGGGCGGTGCCGGCGTTAGCGAAGAAACAGAGCAGCACGGCGACAACCGCAGTCACGATACCTGGCGGCACGGCGCTGGGCCGGTATTTTATCATCGCGGTGGCCGACGATGACGCGGCGATCGTCGAAACCAACGAGCGCAACCAAAGAAGCCGCAGGATAACCGTGACCCGGCCCGATCTCAGAGTTTCCTCGTTGCGCACTCCCGCGTCGGTAGTCGCGGGAGCAAACCTGACGATTCAAGATACCACTCGAAACGACGACCTGGTCGATGGTGGCGCCAGCACCACGAAGTTTTATCTATCGACGGACAACGTTATTTGACGGCGGCGATGTCCTGCTCGGTGGCCGCGCGGTGCCGGGGCTTGGAGCGCGTGCCACAAGCGCGGTATCAACCACCGTGACGATTCCGGCGATCGCGCCGGGCCGCTACTTCGTGCTTGCTGTGGCCGACGGCGATGCCAATGTCGTCGAATCCGACGAAGGCAATAACGCTCGCAGCCGTGCGCTTACGGTGAAATAGCGGTCTGCTGTGGTCGGTTGATTTAGCCGTCGTCGATGGTAAAATAATCTACAGGTTTAGCAGCTGGGGAAAATCTAAGATTTTATTCAAGGCCTCTCGGGAGAGATTCCGAGGGGTTTTTATTTTGTCTAGGAGTTGACGGTATGGCAGATGCAAGCGTCCCGATGACCAGCAAGGGGTTCCAGTTTTTGATGGAGGAGCTCAAGCGCTTGAAGAGCGTCGAGCGGCCGAAGAACATCCGTGACATCGAAGAGGCGCGCGATCACGGCGATCTTTCGGAAAACGCCGAGTTTCACGCCGCCAAGGAGCGCCAGTCCTTGCTCGACTTCCAGATCCGCGAGATGGAAGACAAGATCGCCCGCGCTCAGGTCATCGATGTTTCCAAACTGTCCGGCGATAAAGTTCTCTTCGGCGCGACGGTCAGTTTGGCGGATGGTGCTACCGGGGACAAGGTGGTATACAAAATCGTCGGCGATCATGAGGCGGAGCCGAAGAACGGTAAAATCTCGGTCAGTTCTCCCATCGCGCGGGCGTTGATCGGCAAGAGCGAGGGGGACGAAGTTCAGGTCCGCACTCCCACGGGCGTTCGCACGTTCGATGTACTCGGCGTGGAGTTTATCGACTAGATAGCTGGTGCCGGTGGGGCGGGCCTGCCTGGAAGGGAAAGATGTCCTTTTCAGCCGCACAGGCTGCTCCGAATAGAATCTCATCGCGGTGTTCCGCCGCGTGGCTTTTCCTCTTTGTTTTTTTCCAAGAGCGGATTCTTCGCGGCGCATGGTCTAGCGTAGCGCCGGCAATTTTTGTCTTGCTGTTCTTAGCGCTAATGGCGGTTCCGGCCGGCGCGGAAATTGCCATCGAAGCGCGGGTCGGCTTCCACGGCGTGTTTCAACTGGGACGGCCCTTTCCGTTGGAAATCGAGCTCAGCAACTCCGGCCGCCCGGCTGAAGGCACGCTTGACGTGCAGGTCTGGAAGGGCGGCGCGACCAAGGGCGGCACGCCTTATCCAGTCAAGTACCGGCGCGAAGTGTTTCTCGCCGCGCAGTCGCGCAAGACGGTCCAATTTACCGTCGATCCGGATTTTATCAGCCGGCCGCTGACCATTTCTATTCTCCAGCGCTAGCGGCAATGCCGCGCGCGAGATCGATCTGCGGCGCTATTTTTCGCCGGCGCCGGTGCTGTTGTTGGTCAACGATAGCGGCTCGCTGCCGCCCATCGCTCTCGGGCCGACGGCGCAGAGCCGGCTAGTCGCGCTTTCCCTGAAGCGAACTCGCCGCCGATGCGCGGGCGCTGCTCGGCGTGTCCCATGTGATTCTCTACGATCAATCGCTGCGCGATCTGTCGCGGCCGCAGTTGCTCGCCCTCGACACCTGGCTCAGCGCCGGCGGCAGGATGGTCATCATCGGCAGTCTCAATTATGCGCTCTACCAGGAGCCGGTGATCAGCCGCTTCCTGCCGGTGCAGGTCAGCGGCACCCGGCGCATCGCCTTCACACCCGCCCATGGCAAAGACGAGAAAGTCGTGACCATCGCCGATGTTTGGGCGCAGGTGTCGGCGCCGCTCAAGGGTCAAGTGCTGGCGCAGTCCCAGGGGGTGCCGGTGCTGGTCGAAGCGGCGCGCGGCCGCGGTAGGATTATCTATCTCTCACTCGATATCGGCCGGCCGCCGTTGTCGCAGTGGCCGGGCTTGGCGAAATATTTGCAAACGTTACTGGCTGTGGGCGGTGTCGATGAGCCAGTGGCGCGGGCGGAGTGGAATGACACGATCTTTACGCAGCTGATCACCAGCCCCACGTTCATTTCGACCTATGTGCCTTATGGTTCGCTGTTTCTCGTCATCGTGGTCTATCTCCTGGCGATCGGATTGCTCAGCTGGGTATGGCAGCGCGGCCGGCTGGCGACGATGCAGACAATCATTTCCCTGCTTTTGTTGGTGACGGGGGGTAGCGCCGTGGGCTATGTTTATTTTAGCCGCGGCGGTCATATCCCCGACGGTGTCTTGTTGTCGTCGACGGTGTTGGAGAGCGACGCCGACGGCTTCGTCGACGCCCAGGCCAATCTGGCGTTGTTTTCCACCCAGCCGCGCCAGTATAACCTGCAAATGGAGCGTGGCTGGATGGAGTTCACGCCGCTCTCGAACCGGCCGCGCGGGCCGCAGGAAGCGCCGGTGTTGAGCCAAGAGGGCGGCGGCGTGAGCCGCTTCCAAATACCGTTGCGCGAGTGGGACTACCGCTTGTTTCGCCTGCGCTATGTCGACAGCTTCCGATTGCGCGCGGAGTTCAACGTTCAAGGCGATAAGTTGACCATGAAGATCGACAACCAGAGCGGCAAGGATTTGCTCGACTGCACGCTACTCTTGCCGGGGCAGCGCCACCCGTTGGGCGAGATCCGGCGCGGCGCGCGGTTGGATAGAGAATTTTCTCTGGCGCCGCCAGCCGGCAGTAACGGCGCGGCGGGCCGCACCGAGAGTCGTCAACTTGCGCGAAGTGAGTTTTGCCAACAAGACCCGCGACATTTTGTTTCATTCGTCGTTTTTTCCGCGCGACGGCGATAGCCGGTGGAGCAGCGGCGCGGCGGTGTTCTTCGCTTGGGTAAAAGATCCGGCGCCGCGGGTGCAGGTCAATGACCCGCGCATTCAAGTCCAGGACTACGCGCTGTTTCGCGCCATCATCCCGCTTGCGCGCGGGGAGGAAGAATGACCCGCAATCCAATCTGGCGCGAAAGCGTCGCGATTTACTTCGCCGAGGGGCATGGTTTCCAGGTCTATTTTTATCTTCTCATCATCCTCGCGCCGGTGGAGTTTTTCTCGTTGTACATTCCGTCTCTCGACGCGCAGATGTGGAGCGGCTCGGCGAGCTTGTTCAAAGTCTGCGCCGTGACGGCGCAGTTTCTGCTGATTTATTTTTCCTTGCGGGTGGCCAATCAGGAGTTCGCGCCCTGGCGCTTCAAACCGCTGCGTCTATGGATTCGCGACGAGGGACAATCGGTTGAGAGCGATCGGTCGCGGCCAACGGGACTTTCTCGTCACCCATGTGGATTATCTCGGTGCTGCTGCTTGTGCCGTTGTTAGCCTGGGCCGGCGCGATCGCGCGCACGCCGCCCGCCAGCATCGCCGGCACCATGCTGCTGCTCTTGTTCTACGCCCTCAGCTATGGCGTTTGGGGCCTGGCCGCTCTGGCACTGTGGGAGCGGCGAATGGAGAACCGCCAGGTGTTCGTTCGTTGCCTGTTCGCCGCCTTGGTCATTATTAACCGCGTTGTTTTATGGAACGATTAATCCGGTGATGTTTCTCGTCGCCTTTCTCAGTCGCCAAGAGTTGGCGCCCTTGGCGATTTTCGGCTGGCAGTTGCCGGCGAGCTGGGTTCATTTCGGCTTTCATCTGTTCCTCGGCGGCGCCGGTTATCGGTTGCACCGTTGGGCGCTAAAAAAGGAACTGGTCGGATGATGGCGGATGCGACTTTAGTTGAGCAAAAATTCGCCGAGCTGCTTGCGCTGGGAACGGCAAAAGCGGCGCGAGCAGATACTCGTCCTCGCGGCTGGCGTAGCCTTGGCTTTGGCGGTTCTGTTGTCGCCGCTGCACGTTCTTTTACCTTGGCGCGGGCTGCGCTGGATTGTTCCCTTTGTGTTGCTGACTGGATTGGCCCCGCTGTTTTTCTATTACCGGCACTGGCGCGGGGTCGATGCGACTCGGGCGCTAGTCGAACTCGACCGCAAGCTCGGCTTGGACGAGCGCGCGGTGACGGCGTGGGAGCTGGCTGGGCGCGGCGACCGGAGCGCCGCGGCGCAGCTGGTTTTCCACCAAACCGAATACCGCTTGCGCTCCGTCCAACCGCGTAGCCTGTTCCCTCGGCGGTTAGGCTGGCCGGCTTATACCGCTGTGCCGCTGTTGCTGGTCTGGTTCGCGCTGCTGTGGTTTGACTTCGATCAGCCGTTCTCTCAGCAGCCGTCGGCTGTGGCGCAAAGCTTGGCGCAGCAGCTGCGCGAGTTTGCCCGCGACTTTCAGGAAAAAGCTAAAGCCGAAGGGCTGCGCGAAAGTTTGCAGCTCGCCCAAGAGTTGGCAAAGGTCGCGGAGAAAAACCTCGCCGAGAAAGCCAACGACGAACAGCTCAAGAAAGATTTGGCCGGCGTGAAGCAAAAGCTCGACGCGACGGGCAAGTCCGGTCAGCAAAACCAAGCGGTCGGCGGCGCCGAGAGCGAGCAAAGTCTCAAGGATTTAAGAGCCGAGCTCGAGGCGGCGCGCGACATGCTGAACCTTCCCGACGGCGTAAAGGCGCCGCAGCAGTGGATGGACCGATTAGCTTCAATGCCGCAGCTGCGCAAACAGCTCGACCGTGAGCGCCAACAGCGCGAAGATGGCAAGGGGCTGGGACAGCAAGCGTTGCAGTCGCTGCTCGATCGTCTCGATCAGCAGGTGGCCGGCGCCTTGGACCGGCGCGCGCTCATCGACGCGCAACAATTTCTCGAACAGATGATGCAACCAGGCCAAGGCAAGGAGAATAACCAGGCCGCGCAGATGGCCGGCCGCGGCGAGCGCGATGAAGCCGGCGACGGCGAGCGCGAAAAAAATCACAGCAACCTGCCCGGCAAAGAACCGGGGAAAAACGACGACAATCTCAGATCGCTGCCGCAGTTTCGCGCCGACACGCGCACTCAGATCAAAGGACAGTTGGGCGATGGCGAGAGCAGCGGTGTGGTGTTCAAAGGCAAGCCGACACCGGGGAAAAGCGAACTCGCGCCGCAAGCAGTGGTCGCCAACTACCGGCGCCAGGCGGAGCAGGAACTCAATTCGGAAAAGGTGCCGGCGGCGCTCAAAGAGACGGTGCGAAAATATTTTCTGTCGTTGGAGGAGAGTAAGAGATAGGCGCGAGTATGGAAATGGAGTAATGGAGTGATGGAGTACTGGAGTGTTGCTTCCGGACCCATGACTGCACCACTCCAATACTCCATCACTCCAATTCTCAGCTGAGGAGAGCCGTTCATGGAATCGCTTGTGGATATCGAACGACGCATCGACAGTGCGCGGCGCACTTTCGCCGATGTCAAGGCGGAGATCGCCCGGGTCATCGTCGGCCATGAGGAATTGATCGAGCAGGTGTTTGTCGCGCTGGTGTGCGGCGGCCATTGCCTGCTCGAAGGCGTGCCGGGGCTGGGCAAGACGCTGATGGTGCGCAGCTTGGGCGAGATTCTGAGCCTGAGTTTTTCGCGCATTCAGTTCACGCCCGATCTCATGCCGGCGGATATCACCGGCACCAACATGCTGACCGACGATCCCTCGGGGCGAAAGCTTTTTGAGTTTCAGCGCGGTCCGGTGTTCGCCCATGTGGTGCTCGCCGACGAGATCAACCGGGCGACGCCGAAGACGCAGTCGGCGTTGCTCGAAGCGATGCAGGAGCAAGGCGTCACCGTCGGCGGCAAGCTGCACCGCTTGGAGAATCCTTTCATGGTCTTGGCGACGCAGAATCCCATCGAGATGGAAGGCACCTATCCGCTGCCCGAGGCGCAGGTGGACCGGTTCTTTTTCAAATTGATCCTGCAGTATCCCAGCCATACGGAGTTAACTCGCATCGCCGATCTGACCACGGCAGCGCCGCCGTCGCCGCTGCGGGAAATTCTCGACGCCGATGGGATTCTGCAATTGCGCCAGTGGGTGCGCGAAGTGCCGCTCGCCGATGTCGTCAAGGACTACGCGGTGCGCCTGATCATGAGTACCCATGCCCAACAGGAGAAAAACGGCGGTGAATCTTTGGCCCAGCGCTACGTCATGTACGGATCGAGCCCGCGCGGTTTACAAAGCGTCATTCTCGCCGCCAAGGCGCGGGCGCTGTTCGCCGGCCGGCCCAATGTCTCTTTCGAAGACATTCGCGCCATGTTGCTGCCGAGTTTGCGCCACCGCTTGATTCTCAACTTGGAAGCCGACGCCGACGGCGTCAGTTCGGAAAAAATCTTGGCTGAATTGATCACCCATGTGGCGGAAGTGGCGTGACGGATATGAGTTTCGAGTTTCGGGTTTCGAGTTTCGAGTCGGAGCGGCGGCGGGTTGCGCAGCGATGTCGAGAGTCTTGCGCATGGCCAGGACGAAGATTTCTCGCTTCGCTCGAAATGACACGCGATGCAGGGCAGATTCCCGATCGGATTGCTGCCCAACCCGAAACGCTCGGACCGAAACTCGCAACCCGAAACTTTCTTCGACAGCGATTTCCTGCGCCGGCTCGAACGGCTTCATCTGATCGCCAAGCGGCTGAGCTGGGCGGGGGCGAAGGGCGAGCATGCGGTGTCGCGCAAAGGCTTTAGCCTGGAGTTTTCCGATTACCGGCGCTACCAGCGCGGCGACGATCTGCGCTACATCGATTGGAATATTTACCGGCGTCTCGATCGCTTGCTGTTAAAAGTCTTCACCGCCGAGGAGGAGATGAATATTTATCTGCTGGTCGACACCAGCCGCTCCATGGCCGAAGGCAGCCCGGCGAAGCTCGACTACGCCAAGAAAGTCGCGGCGGCATTGGGCTATATCGGTCTGAAAAATCTCGACCGAGTCGGCGGCGCGGCGTTCTCGTCTATCTTGCACAAGCCGCTGACCTTGGGGCGCGGGCGCAAGCAGATCCTCAGCATGTTTAGTTTCCTCGCCAAGCTGTCCTGCACGGGCGAAACCAATCTGCGCGGCGCGATTCATTCCTTCACCAAGCTATTCCCCCACGCCGGCTTGGTCATTGTCGTCAGCGATCTGTTCGATCCCAGCGGCTGGCGCGCCGCGCTGGAAGAGCTCTCCGGCAAGAACTATCAAGTCTTGCTGGTCCATATCGTCGACGAAGCCGAGTTGAAACCTAAAGCCTGGGGCGATGTCGCGCTGGTCGACGTTGAGGCCGGCAGCGAGCGCAAGTTCTTTCTCGACGCCGATTTGGTGCGCCGCTTCGAACAGGAGCTGGCGGATTATTTTAAAGAAATCGAAACCATCTGTGCCAGCCGCAAGATCGACTATCTGCGCACGACCACTCAAGTGCCCTTCGACGAGTTCGTGCTCCAGACGCTGCGCCGGGTGAGCAGCGTGGCGTGACCTATGCTTTGGGGATTGCCAGCCGCGCTGTTGTTGCTTGCCGGGGCGATCCCGCTGATCCTGTTTCTGCATAGCTTGAAACCGCGCGGCCTGAAGATCGCCACCACGACGATGTTCATTTGGCAGCGGGTGCTGCGCGAGCGGCCGCTGGGCACGCGCTTGGGTTGGCTGCTGCGCAAAAACCTTTTGCTCATCCTTCAATTGCTCGCCGCCCTGGCGCTCATTGTCGCCCTCGCCGATCCGTCGCTGCTCCACATCGGCCAGCGCTCGGGCGACATGGTCGTCGTGCTCGATATAAGCGCGAGCATGAAGGCCACGGGCAAAAGCGGCAGCCGCATCGATGGCCTGCGCCGGGAATTCAATTCGCTCATCAATAGTCTCTCATCCGAACAAAAAATGCTCGTCATCGGCGCCGGCGCCGAGCCGCGCCTGATGGCGCCGTTTACCGCCGACAAGCGGCGGCTGCGCGAGCTGGCGCGGACATTGTCGGCCACGGATGGTCCGGGAAAAATTAAGGAAGCGATTCTGTTCGCTCATGGCTTTCTCAAGCGCGGCAGCGCCGACCATGTGACGGTGATCAGCGATGGCGCCTTCGCCGGCGCCGAGGAATTCACCACCGCCGCGCCCCATCTGCGTTTTGCCAAAGTTACCGGTGGCGGCGAAAATGTCGGCAATGTTGGCATCGTCGGCTTCGAAGTGCGCCGCCAACCCGAGCGCGGAGCGCCGGCGGAGATCCTGGTGCACGTGCGCAACTATACGGCCAAAGCGGTGCGCGTGCCGCTGGCGCTGTCCCTTGACGATCGGCAAATCTTGCGCGCCGAGATCGACATCGGCGCCGACGACCGGCGCGTGCTGATTTATCCCTTCGACGGCCCACTGGCGGGAAGATTGGTGGCGCAAGTCGATTTCGCCGACGATTTCACCACCGACAACCGCGCTTATCTGGCAGTAACCGACACGCCGCCATTACGCGTGCTTTACGTCGGCCCCGGCAATCCTTATCTGAACAATTTATTTCGTTTCTTCGCTAACATTGAGCTGACTACGCTGCCGCGCTGGGATGATGGCGCGGCGCAGCTGCAGAGTAAGTTCGACGTGGTGATTGGCGATCGCGTCGCGCTGCCGGCGCTGACCCAAGGCAACTTTATTTTCATCGATACGCTGCCGGTGAAGTCGCCACTGGTGCGCCAAGCAGCACTGGCCAACCCGCGGCTGTCGTGCCGTTGGCTAAGCACCCGCTCACCGAGGGACTCAACTTGGCCGACCTGCAAGTGCGCGAAGCCGCGCCGTTGCGTGAAAATGCCGCCGGTGTCGCGTTGGCGCGCATAACGCAAGGGCCGCTGCTCTACGCATTCGAAACCGCCAAGCTGCGGCTAGTCTATCTTGGCTTTGACTTGCTCCAGTCCGATCTGCCGTTGCGCGTGGCGTTTCCAGTTTTGTTTCACAATATCTTTGAGTGGTTTCAGCCCCAGCGTTCGGAGTTTCCCGGGCCAAAGCGCGCGAGCGGGCGCGCCGTTCAAGATCGGCGCGGGGCAAACCGACGCCGCGGTGGAAATCACCACGCCGAGCGGCAAAAAAGAAATGCTGGCGAGCGGCGGTTCGTTGGTGTTCGCCGATACCCTGGAGGCCGGTTTCTATGCATTCAAAGACCGCCAGCGCGAAGGCCAGTTCGCCGTGAATCTGCTCGATGAAGCGGAATCGCAGATTGTCTCCGCGATTGAACCCCAGTGCGTCGACGGCAAAAACCGACACAGCGGCGTGGGTTGAGCGCGGCTGGTCTTTGTGGCCGATGCTGCTGGGCGCCGTTGTGCTTCTGCTCGGCGCGGAAATTCTCTTGGCTTATCGCCAGGGGCTGTCGATGTATCCGCTACTGATGCGCGCCGGGGCGCTGGCGGCGCTCGCTGTGGCGCTGGTCAATCCGCGCTGGTTTCAGCCGACCGCGGCTCTGGATGTGATTTTCGGCGTCGATCTGTCGCGCAGCGTCGGTCAAGAGGGACAGGAAAAAGCGCGGGCGGTTCTGGAGTTTGCCGCCGGCCTGAAAAAAACCGCGACGCGCACCGGGCTGATGACTTTTGGCGGCGCGCCGGAGTGGGAGTTTCCGCCGCGCGAAGTGATTCCACCGGCGGAGTTCTCGACCCACCAGGACCGCGAACAAAGCGATATCCAAGCCGCCCTGCAAGGCGCGGCGGCGCAGATCGGCGAAGGGCGGCAGGGGAGAATATTGCTCTTTTCCGACGGCAACGAGAACCGCGGCGAGACCGCCCGGGTGCTGCCGCTGTTGCGCAGCCAAGGCGTGCAGGTGTGGACGCTGCCGGTGGGCTTGTCGCGCGGCCGCAATGAGATTTATCTGGCCGATCTGACTTTGCCGCGCCAAGTCGACAGCGCCGAGAGCTTCGAGATTCGCGGCGCGATTGAGAGCCTGCGCGAAGCGCCGGCGCGGCTGCGCTTGCTGCGCGACGGCGTGCTTTCCGCCGAGCGGGAGCTGCGTTTGAGCGCCGGCAGCAATAACGTTTCCTTCCGCGATACGCTTAGCGAGCGCGGTAATCACCGTTACGAGCTCTTGGTCGAGTCGGCGGACGACACGCTGGCGGAAAATAATCTGCTCCAAGGCGTCGTCGAAGTGAAAGGGCCGCCGCGGGTGCTGTTGCTGTCGGCGCAGAAAGACAGCCAACGAGTCCTTTCTCGAGTCTTGCAAGTACAAGGCTATGCCGTGGTCGAGGCGGCGCCCGAGGCCCATTCCGTTTCGCTTGCCGAGCTCGCTGCATTCGATTTATTGGTCCTCGACAACGTGCCGGCATTTCAACTGACCCACGCGAAGATGGAGAATATCGAAAAATACGTGCGCGACTTTGGCGGCGGATTACTGGTCGTCGGCGGCTCGCAAAGCTATGGCGCCGGCGGTTATTACCGCACACCGCTGGAGCGCATCTTGCCGGTCGACATGCGACCGCCGGCGAAAGTAGAAATGCCTCATGTCGCGCTGCTGTTCGTCATCGATAAATCCGGCAGCATGGGCTCGGGTGGCGAAGGCAGCACCAAGCTCGATCTCGCCAAGGCCGCGGCTATCGCCGCCGCCGATATCATGAACCCGACGGATCAGGTGGGCATTCTCGCCTTCGACGCCAATTGGGACTGGGCGCTGCCGTTTCGCCAAGTGGGCAAGGGCGAGTGGATCACCGAGAAGCTGGCGAATTTGCAATCCGACGGCGGGACAGATTTGTATAAAGCGATGCTCGAAGCCCATCGCGGCATCGCCGGCAAGACGGCGTCGATCAAACATGTGATCGCGCTCTCCGACGGTCTCACCGACAAGGCGGACTTTCAGGCGCTGGTGGCCAAGATGGCGCGCGACGGCATTACTGTTTCGACGGTGTCCATCGGCAGCGACGCCGACGTGAAGCTGATGGCGGAGATCGCCAAAGAGGGCAAGGGGCGCGGCTATGTCGCCCTCGATCCGCAGACGATCCCGCAGATCTTTACCACCGAGACGCTGTTGATCTCGCGCGATCTGTTAATTGAAAAACCGGTGGCGCCGACCATCGTCGCCGCCACCGGCGCGCTCAAAGGCATTCCGCAAAATAATTTACCGGCTCTGCGCGGCTACGTGCTCACCTACCCCAAGCCGCGCGCCGAGTTGCTCATGCGTGTCGACAAAGACCCGCTTTTGGTGTCCTGGCGCTACGGACTCGGCCGGGTGATGGCGTTCACCTCCGACTTGAGCGGGCGCTGGGGCAAAGATTGGGTCGGCTGGAGCGCCTTTCCCCAGTGGGCCAGTCAGATCGGCCGCGACACCATGCGCAAAGTTCTTGACGGCAAAATGCGCGTCGATTTTCACGGCGACGGCGACGCGGTGAAAGTGGTCGGCGATTTAGTCGCCCAAGACGGCAAGTTTTTGAATTATTTAAAACTCAAGGCGACCATCGCCGCGCCCAATCAAACGAGCCGGGAGCAGCCGCTGCAGCAAAGCGCGCCGGGGCGCTACGAGGGCAAGTTTACTCCGGCGCAGCGGGGTATCTATTTCATCACGGTTTACGCCGAGGGCAAAGCCGGCGCGGCGCCATTGCCGGTGGCCACGGTGCCGTACATCGCGCCCTATCCCAAAGAATACCGCGAGCTGAAGCCCAACTTGGCGTTGCTCAGCCGACTCGCCGAGGAGACCGGCGGCGAGATGCTCGACGCAGAAAAATTTCACGACGGTCTAAAGCGTCTCTACGCGCCGACGCCGGGGAAAAGTTCTCAAGGGGCAAGAGACCTGGTGGCCGTTGGCGAGCGCCGGGCTGCTGCTGTTTCTCGCCGACCTGGTGCTGCGCAGTTGGCCGCGCAAGGCCGTCGTGACTGAAGTCGTGGCGGGTGGGTAGAATCGATCAGAATCCCGACACCCCATATGGCGCCGTTGTTTGTCGCCCAGGATAAGCGATTCTACGAGAAGTACGGCCGTGATGTGCAGTTGATTCTGGTCAACAGCGGTTCTCTGGTGGCGCAGATGTTTCAAGCCGGGGAGATTCAGATCACCGCCAACGCGCCGGCGTCGTTGGTCAGCCTCGCCGCCACCGGCGAGAAGATGAGATTCGTCGGCATCAAAGCCGAGAGATCGTCGATGCGAGCTGGCTAAAGCGACTGGACGACGAGAAGTTTTTCGACCGGGTATATGGGGGAAGTAAGTAATGTGAACTAGCCATTGCCGTGTAAAATTTATGACGGATTTGGCAAAATTGACCGCCTTTGACGGCGAGTGTGACATTGCTGCCTATTTCATCGGCAACTAAAAGCATGGGATGAATCGCAGGCGGCGGCTGGAGCTTTTACCGAAGGGAAGGGTTTTAACGAAAAATATCTTTAATTTCGGTAAGTTTTGTGGTTATATTCTAAATTATTCACCCCGCTAAGCCATACCCTCGCACATCACAACGTCCTGGTATTTGCCTTGCATTACTTTTGCTGTGACATGCGTCTAATAAATAGAAAGTCCGGCATCCGGTTTAGGAGAACTCGATAGACAACCGACAAACATCCTAGGAAGCAAACTGAGCTAATCCGCACCGGGAGGGAGAAGCCATGAGCCCTGGAGATCCACTAAGAACCAACAAACCCATCCGCTCGCAGAAGACCGGGACGATCTTACCGCGGGACGGGACCTTTGTTCGGGCCGTCGAGAATATGGGACGGCAGTTGATTCTGGTCAATTTCGGTCCGGCCGGCGAAGAGTACTTGTTCCCGGACGAAATTACGCCGGAACCTTCTAAAGCATAAGCTCCTCGTCAATTTTATAATCCGTTCCGTCATATTCCTGGCGCTCGCTGGGATCCCAGTAGCTTTTTCCATCGATTGTTCATCATCGCTCCCGACCGCTTTGGAATCTACTCCGCGTATTTGATAGAAACTCATTATCATAACGCGGAGGTGTGCCATGAGCGAGCGAACGATCAAGGGCTATCATGCTCATATTTATTACGATCCCAAGCGGACTCGGGCCGCGGCGGAGAAGGTGCGCGCTGGACTAGCGCAGCTTCAATGTCCAGCTCGGCAGCTGGCATGACGAACCGGTGGGGCCGCATCTCGATGCCATGTATCAAGCGGTGTTCTACCAACGAAGAGTTCGCCAAGGTCGTGCCCTGGTTGATGCTCAACCGTGAAGGGCTGTCGGTGTTGGTGCATCCTTCCACCGGCGATGGCTACGGCGATCACCTGGAGCGGTCACTCTGGCTCGGCGAGCGCTTGAAGCTCAACGAGGATGTGTTGAAGCGGCTCACTGAACCTTTCGCCGATTGCCATGAAACGCATCCACTCGTCCATGGATCCGCTTGATGGTCAGCCACTTGAAGAATGTCCTGGCGACGTTCGGCATCAAGTGCGTAATGAAAAAAATGGATCTGATCAGCGCCGCCGGGCAATTACCGCCCACCGAGTGCTGGCCGGAGCTTTGGGTGGTGGAGGATGAGAAAGTCGTAAAGGCCAAAGCGATTCTGAAGAAAACTTTGGCGCCCCTGGCTTCGGTCAAGAAGGTTTGGGTTTGCAAAAACTGCGATGAAAAGATCGAAGGGCAGTTCTCCGAATGTTGGAACTGCGGCTGCGATCCCTCCGGCGCCCAGAGCGCGCGGCGTGGTGCGATTAGTATCCCGTTCGCGTGTTCGCCGTTAAATTCTTCTCCTTACCTGTTCAACGTCAGTAGGATCGTGCCGGCGACAACGGCGCAGCTGCCGATGGCGGTGCGCAGGGTAACTTTTTCCAGATCGCGCAATAGCTAGGATCGAACCGATCAGCACCCACATGGGCGTGGTCGCCATGATCGGTGCGATCAGCACCACTGGGCCGAGGCTGACGGCGGCGCTAAAGAGGAGAAAGCCGACGGTCTCGAATAAACTCGCTGAGATAAATGACCGTAGGGCGCCGCGATCGGGCCAGACCATGCGCTTGCCGCGACCGGTGATGAGCAGATAGCCGCCGAGAGCAAAGCAACGACGATAGGCCAACCACGGCGGCATAGAGCAACGGTTCGTTGGTGATGGTGAGCGCATAGCGTGTGAACGGATGGATGATGCCGGAAAAGAACGCCGCCGACAGCGGAAATAGCGCGTCCAGCGGTTTGGCGTCGCTTCGCGCGTCTTGCGAATCCCAACAGGTAATGAAAATCCCGGCAACGATGAGCAAGGTGCCGAGCATGATGTTGTGCCGCGCCGGTTCGTCCAAGAAAGCGATGGCCAAGGCGGCGCTGAAGAACGGATGGGTCGAGCGCAGCGATGACGAGCGTGCTGAGCCGATGCGGGCGATGCCGGTGTAGCTCAACCAGCGCACAAACGGCAAAGCGACGCCGACCGCGATGAAGACCGCCAGCGCGCGCGGATCGGCGCTGGGCACGCTGCCGCGGGCCATGAGTATCGACCCGGCGACTACCGTTTGCACGATTAATGAGATCAATGTGACGACCAACGGTGTGGAGTGCACCAGGCCGACGCGGGCGTAGAGATTGCCGGCGGCGTAGACGGCGGTGGAAGCGAGGGCGACGAGCTGGGCGGCGGAGTCCATGGCGATCGGGTGGTTGCAGGTTTCGCGTTCGAGTTTCGTGCGTGAGCCATGGCGATACCTTTAGCTGAAGTGGCGTTGCCGTTCCATTCGATGTTGCGAATTGACCCGGCAGTGGGTGAAGTGTTAGAAGACGCGAGAAGTTTGACAATTGTTTTCCGAACGAATTCGTTTCGGAACCTTCGAAGCGAAACATCACAGGGAGTTTTCATGGAGTATCGCCAAATGGGCAATTCGGGCGTTCGTGTTTCGGTCGTCGGACTGGGCACCAATCGCTTCGGTTCGTCGGATATGCAACAGGCCGAGGTCAACAAGGTGATCGATGCCGC
This sequence comes from uncultured delta proteobacterium, assembly GCA_963847445.1. Classification (GTDB taxonomy): domain Bacteria; phylum Desulfobacterota; class Binatia; order UBA9968; family UBA9968; genus DP-20. The sequence continues at coordinate 130,753 of CAWJZV010000011.1, forward strand.
CGTCGAGACCGGCGTCAATTTCCTCGACACCGCCAACGTCTACAATGACGGCGCTTCGGAGACGACCTTAGGCCATGCGCTCAAAGGGCGTATGGACAAATTCGTCGTCGCGACCAAGTTCAATTTTCCTAGAAAAACCAGCGCCAACAGCTGGGGCGCGTCGCGCTACCATATGATGCAGGCGGTGGAGCAGAGTTTGCGCCGCTTGCAAAGCGATCACATCGATCTTTTTTACTGCCACCGCTGGGACGACACCACGCCCATCGAAGAGACGCTGCGCGGTCTCGACGATCTCGTGCGCATGGGCAAGGTCTGTTACATCGGCGCGTCGTTGTATGCGTCCTGGCAATTGGCCCACGCCAACGTGATGGCGGAGCTCAGAGGCTGGACCCGCTTCGTCGTCTTGCAGTCGGAGTACAACATGCTCAATCGCGGCGTCGAGCGCGAAGTCTTGCCGTACTGCCAGGCGCATGAAGTTGGCTTTGTGCCTTACTATCCGCTGGCGGGCGGTTTTCTCACCGGCAAGTACGAGATGGGCAAACCGCCGCCGCCGGGTTCGCGCGGCGAGTCGGTCAAACTCGTGCAAAATCTCATGGTCGAGCGCAATTATCATTTGGTGAACAATCTCAGCGCATGGTCTAAGGATCATGGCCGCGGCGTCAATGAGTTAGCGCAGGCGTGGCTGTTGGCGCAGCCGAGCGTCTGCTCGGTGATCACCGGCGCCAAGCGCGTCGATCACGTGACGAGCAACGTGAAAGCGGCGGACTGGCATCTTGACGGCGGCGGAGCTGAAAGAGGTCGACGGTATTTTGCAGGCTTAGGAAATTAACCCCCGACATCGCGTTGTCGTCGCGATGTAGGATGGGTAGAGGCGCTCTCGGAAACCCATCGATCTCACTTCGCGTTTCATCGCCTATTGCGGAAGCGAGACTGAACAAGAAAAGATGGGTGTCCCTACGCTCCACCCATCCTACGTTCGGGAATCCAGTCAAATCACGAACGGCAGAAACAACTGCGCGGGACCGGTGGATTTTTCGCGCTTCGGCGCCTTGGCCAGCTGAGCAATTTCCTGTTCCAGCCAGCGGATGTATTGGCGCTGGGTGTGGCGCTTGTCGATTGCTGCGATGCACAGTTCGCGCACCGACTCGGCGTAGTCCGGCCAGCGTTCGCGCATGATGCGCGGCATTTTTATGTAGGTCGGCGGGTCGTCCAGGAAAAGCGGGTCGCGGGCTAAGGTCCAGATATCGCACTGAGTTTCGCCGGTGGGGATGCGATCGGGATTTGCACTGCGAGTGCCGAAGCGCTCGCCGTAGGCTAGGCCTTGCACCAGATGGGTCAGTTCGTGGCCGATGGTGTGATAAGTGACCTTGCGCACTCTCAATCTGATAATTAGCCGGTACAGCTCGCCTTTGCGGTAGATCACGGTGGCGCTGCCCAGATGTTTGCGCGTGTAGCCGATGGTGATCGACCGCGTCCTTCAACTCAGGAAAATAGCCGAGCGAGCGCTGGAGCATTTCCAAAGTGCGGCGCGTCATGCGCTGTTTCATCTGCGGCGTGAGTCTAAGCGCCATGATTTATTGGGTTTTCACTGCAACCTTGCACGGCGGGTCGTTAGTGTCATAATGCCCGGGCTCGTCCATGGACAGTTATGACAGAGGAAAATTACCAGAACAAGGAAAATACAGCCGTTTCACTGCGGTTACATCGCCATCATCGGCCGGCCCAACGTCGGCAAGTCGACTTTGCTCAACCAAATCCTCGGTGAAAAGGTCGCCATCGTCTCGCCCAAACCGCAGACCACGCGTAATCGCATCACCGGCATTCGCACGACGGCTGCGTCGCAGATCGTTTTTCTCGACACGCCGGGGATTCACTCCGGCCATTCATTGATGAACCGGCGCATGGTCGATATCGCGCTGCAGACCTTGGACGAAGTTGACGGCGTCATCTGGTTGCTCGATGCCCATGACAAGATCAAGCAGGAAGAAGAGCGCATTGCCGAGACTCTGCGCGGCGTCGAGACGCCGGTGCTAATCCTCATCAACAAGATCGATATGGTCTCCAAGGGCAAGCTGTTGCCGTTGATGGAGCGCTGCGCCCAGTTGCTGCCGGACAAAGAGATCGTGCCGGTGTGCGCGCTCAAAGGCGACGGCGTCGATTTGGCGCTCTCGATGGTCGAGAAATGGCTGCCGGAAGGGCCGCCGTTCTTCACCGACGGTGAGTACACCGATCAGTCGGAGCGCTTCCTCGCCTCCGAGATCGTTCGCGAGAAAGTTTTTTTGCTGACCCGCGAAGAGATTCCCTACGGCGTGGCGGTGACCATCGATGAGTTCACCGAAAAGACCGAAAAAAATCTCATCGTCATCGCCGCGACCATCCATACCGAACGCGATTCGCATAAGGGCATCTTGATCGGCAAGCGCGGCGCCATGCTCAAGGAGATCGGCCAGCAGGCGCGCGAGGAGTTAGAGAAGATTTTCGGCTGCCGGGTTTTTCTCGAATTGTTCATTCGCGTCGATCCGGACTGGACGCAGAATCCGAATTCGCTTGCCGAGATGGGATTGTGAAACGATGATCCGGTCTTTACCCATGGCGCAACCCGCGTCGCGCGAACTGCCGCGCAATCTGCCGATAGTCGCCATCGTCGGCCGGCCCAACGTCGGCAAGTCGACGTTTTTCAACCGGCTGGTGGGCGAGCGGCGAGCCATCGTCGACGATCTGCCGGGCGTGACCCGCGACCGTAACTACGCCGAGGCGATCTGGGCCGGCAGAAAATTCTTGCTCGTCGATACCGGCGGCCTGGAATCCGAAACCGCCGGCAAGTTGGAAGAAAACGTCCAGGCGCAGAGTCATTTGGCGGTGGCGGAAGCCGATGTCATCATGTTCCTGCTCGACGGCAAGGGCGGACTCAATCCGTTGGACGCCGAAGCGGCGGGGCAGTTGCGCCAAACCGACAAGCCGGTGTTCTACGCGGTCAACAAGCTCGACTCGCGCCAGCGTGAAAACAATCTCTACGAGTTCTACGCTCTCGGTTTGGACAAGCTCTATTCGATCTCCGCTGAACATGGTTTGGGCATTCCCGATTTGATGGACGATGTGGTGCAGCATCTTGCGCCCAACATCGACAGCGAGGAAGACGATGCCGTGAAAATACCGCCGCCGCTACGGGTCGCCATCGTCGGCCGGCCCAATGTCGGCAAATCGACCTTGACCAATCGTTTGCTGGGCTTCGAGCGTTCGGTGGTCGACGCCACACCGGGGACGACCCGCGATGCCGTCGACACTCCCTTCGAACTGCGCGGCGAGCCTTGCGTGCTCATCGATACCGCCGGGATTCGGCGCAAGGCGCGCATCGATGACCGCATCGAACGATTTCAGCGTCAGCCGCTCGCTTAATGCCGTGGATCGCGGCGATTTAATCATTCATATCATCGACGGCCCGGAGAACGTGACCGACCAGGATGCGCAGATCCTGAGCTATGCCGTGCAGCGCGGCAAGGCGATCTTGTTGGTGGTCAACAAGTGGGATGTGGTGCGGCAAACCGGCGGCGACACCGATAAATATCGCGACGAAATCAATTACCGCTTGTCGTTTCTCGAATATGTGCCGATCTCGTTTATTTCGGCGGCGACCGGTTTCGGCGTGCGCAAAATGCTCGAAACCGCGGCGCGGCTGGTGCAAGTGTATCGGCGCAAGGTGTCGACTTCGTCGCTGAATCAAGCGCTGCAGGAGATCGTCCAGGCTCACACCGTACCGCTTTTCCGCAACCATCCGGTGAAGTTTTACTACGGCACGCAGACCGGCGTGGCGCCGCCGACATTTACGTTCTTCGTCAACAAGCCGGACGGCATCCTGGAAAGTTATCAAAAATATCTGGTCAATCAGCTGCGCCAGCAGTTGGGCTTTGATCAATGCGCCGATTCGGCTGCACTTTCGCGCCCGGCGCGAGCCGTCAACGATTAAACGAAGAGGCAACTCGCCCAAGCGATCGCGCTCGGCAAAATAGTCCATGGCAGCAGTTTTTGCCGGTTGGCGCATGACCACAAACTGCGCCATGCGGTAAAAAGCCTTGTAAAAACACCAGCATTTCTTGATCGGCGGATCATTTTCGTCAATCACCTAGCCTTCGCCGGACATTTATTTTATCATTCGTGACTCGTTGGCAGGGGGCGCGGTCTGACAAAGCGCAGACGAACATGATTCAGCCTTCGTTATCATTTGCTGAAGGACTCTCATCGACAGCCACGCCGGGCGAGCATGCGCGGTGGCTGGCATTGACGCGCGTCAAAGGACTGGGCTGCGTGAGCTTCAAAAAACTCGTCGCCCACTTTGGCGATCCGACCCGAGCCTTAGCGGCGGCGCCGAGCGAGCTCGCCGCTATCGAAGGCCTGCAACGCGATGCCATCGACGGCATGCTCGGTTTTACTCAGTGGGCCGAAGTCGACAGTGATCTCAAGCGCATTCGCAGTGCCGGCATTACGCTGGTGTGTTACACCGACGCCGATTATCCGGCGCGGCTGCGCACCATCGCCGATCCGCCGCCGCTGCTTTACGTCAAGGGAGCTTCGACCGATGCCGACGCCAAGGCGGTGGCGATCGTCGGCTCGCGCAGCGCCAGCGACTATGGCCGGCGCGTGGCGCGGGATCTGGCGCGCGGCTTGGCGTCCTTTGGCTTCACCGTCGTCAGCGGCATGGCGCGCGGCATCGACGGCATGGCCCATGAGACCGCATTGAGTTGCCACGGGCGCACCATCGCAGTGTTGGGTTCCGGCGTCGAGCGCGCCTATCCGCCGGAGCATGCTAAGCTTTATCAGCGCATCGCCGAACAGGGCGCGGTGATTTCTGAATTGCCCATCGGAACCAAGCCGCTGGCGTTCAATTTTCCTGCGCGAAATCGGTTGATCAGCGGCTTGTCGCTGGGTGTGGTGGTGGTCGAAGCGACGGAGAAAAGCGGTTCGCTTGATCACGGCGTCGTTGGCCATCGATCAGGGGCGCGAAGTATTCGCCGTGCCCGGTGAAGTGGGCTCTAGCCGCAGCCGCGGCGCGCACCGGCTGATTCGCCAAGGGGCGAAATTGGTCGAGACCGTTGACGACATTATAGAAGAGATCGCGCCGCAGTTGGCACGCCCGACCGGCGGCGCCGGCAAAACTGAAGCGCGACAGCTGCCGCAAAACAGCAGTGCGGCGGTGCAGAAAGTCTTCGCGCTGCTGCAAGAGCGTTCATTGCAGATTGACGAAATTATTGAAAATAGCGGACTCGTGTCCGCGCAAGTGCTCGGAATTCTTTTGGACCTGGAGTTGCAGGGATATTTGAGGCAATTGCCGGGAAAAATCTATACAGTCGAAAGATAACGCGAGACAGCAAGCGTCATCCGTCCCCATTGTGAGCGAACAATTATGGCAGCAAAGAATCTAGTCATCGTCGAATCACCGGCCAAGGCGAAAACCTTGGAGAAGTATTTGGGCCGGGACTTTCAAGTAAAAGCGTCGGTGGGCCATCTTATCGATCTGCCCAAGAGCAAGCTCGGCGTCGATATCAAAAAAGATTTCGCGCCCGACTTCACGGTCATTCACGGCAAGAAAAAAGTCATCGACGATTTGAAAAAGGCCGCCAAGGGCAAAGAGAATATCTATCTGGCCTCCGATCCGGATCGCGAAGGTGAAGCGATCGCCTGGCATATCGCCAGTCAAGTGGTGAAAAATCACAAGCATGTCCATCGCGTGCTGATCAACGAGATCACCAAGAAGGCGGTGCAGGCGGCGATCGCCAATCCGCTGACGTTGGATCGCAATAAATTCGACGCCCAGGTGGCGCGCCGGGTGCTCGACCGTCTGGTCGGCTATAAGATCAGTCCGATCTTGTGGACCAAGGTGCGGCGCGGTCTGAGCGCCGGCCGGGTGCAGTCGGTGGCGGTGCGAATGGTCTGCGAGCGCGAGCGAGATATTCGCGCCTTCGAGCCGGTGGAGTATTGGTCGCTGACGGCAGCGTTGGAAGGGCGCTTGCCGCCGCCGTTCAAAGCCAAGCTGGTTCAATGGAAAAACCAGAAGGTCGACAACAAGAAGTTTCGTCTGGAAAACGACGCAACGGTTCAGGCCATCGTCAAATCGCTCGAAGGCGCGTCGTGGGTGATCGGCGATGTCGAAAAGAAAGAGCGGCGCCGTTATCCCGCGCCGCCGTTCGTCACCAGCAAACTGCAGCAGGAAGCGTCGCGCAAGTTGGGCTTCCAACCCAAGCGCACCATGCAGTTGGCGCAGCAGCTTTACGAGGGCGTCGAGCTCGGCAGCGAAGGATCGGTGGGATTGATCACCTACATGCGCACCGATTCGACGCGGATCTCCGACGATGCCATCGGCGCGCGTGCGCGGTTTTATCCAAGGCCAGTACGGCAAGAACTATGTGCCGGGCAAGCCCAACAGCTTTCGCTCGAAGAAAGGCGCCCAGGATGCCCATGAGGCGATCCGGCCGACTTCACTCGGAATACACGCCCGATAAAGTGCGGCGTTATCTGCGCCGCGACATGTTTCAGCTCTATTCGTTGATTTGGGATCGCTTCGTCGCCAGTCAGATGGTGCCGGCGGTGTACGATCAGACCGCCTTCGAGATTCCGGTGAACGAAGCGGTGTTCCGCGCCACCGGCCAGCAGATCAAGTTCGACGGCTTCATGAAAGTCTATATCGAAGGGCGCGACGAGCGCGCCAGCCAGAACAATGACGACGATGAAGATGAGGCGCAGGATCTCGACGGCGTGCTGCCGGATCTGCAAAAGGGCGATGCGCTCAAGCTGCAAGCCATCGAGCCGCGCCAGCATTTCACCCAGCCGCCGCCGCGTTTTACCCAGGCGTCGCTGATCAAGGAACTCGACGAGAAGGGCATCGGCCGGCCGTCGACCTACGCGGCGATCATTTCCAATATTCTCGACCGCGAGTATGTCGCGCAGAACGAGAGCCGCCAGTTGGTGCCGACGGATTTGGGCTTCTTGGTGACCGATCTCCTGGTCGAAAGTTTCCCCGACATTCTCAACGTCGAGTTCACCGCCAGCATGGAAGACGAGCTCGACAAGATCGAGGACGGCAAGGAAAAGTGGACCAAGACGATGAAGCGGTTTTACACGCCGTTCGCGCACGATCTCAAGAAAGCCGAGAAAGAGATGCGCGATGTCAAACGGCAGGAAGTGCCCACCGACATCGCCTGCGAGAAGTGCGGCAAACTGATGGTGGTCAAGTGGGGCCGCAACGGCGAGTTCCTCGCCTGTCCGAGTTATCCCGAGTGCAAGAACACCAAGAACTTCAAGCGCGACGACAAGGGCGAGATTGAAATCGCCGTCGAGGAAGAAGTCGACGAGGCCTGCGAGAAGTGCGGCAAGCCGATGCTCTTGCGCTTCGGCAAGTTCGGCAAGTTTCTCGGTTGCAGCGGCTATCCGGAGTGCAAAAACATTCAGCCGCTGCAAAAGCCGGTGGATCTCGGCATCAAATGCCCGGAGTGCAAAGAGGGCAATATCAAAGAGCGCAAATCACGCTGGGGCAAAATGTTTTACGGCTGCGACAAATATCCCGAATGTAAATTCGCCACCTGGGATAAACCGATGCCGACGCCCTGTCCCGACTGCGACAGTCCGATCCTGGTCGAGAAAGTGCTCAAGCGCACCGGCCGCACCCACCGCTGCTACAAGAAAGAGTGCGGCTACTCGATCCAAGTGGCGGAGCAATAGCTCCGGGCGGCACGGCTGTCAGCCGAAGTAAGATTCGAGCAGATTGGCCGCAAAGAACGCAAAGGTCATAAATCGGAATCCGATGGGTAGGTGAAGCGGGCTTTTAAACCCGCTCTCTGGGTTCACAGATTGCTTGCAAAGATTTCGACTGCGACGGTAGAGATTCCGCTGGTCGTGTTATTCAAGGACAGTGTCCCCAAACAGGATGCCATTCGTCTCTTCTCGGCGGTCATAGGCTTTATGGAAAAATTCTGTGCGCATCATTGGCGGCGGGCTGGCCGGCTCGGAAGCGGCGTGGCAGTTGGCGCGCCGGGGTGTGGCGGTGGAGCTTTACGAAATGCGCCCGCAGCGCATGACCGAGGCCCACGCGACGGCGAACTTCGGCGAGCTGGTGTGCAGCAATTCGCTGCGTTCCGATTCGCTTGTCGGCGCCGGCCGGTTTGCTCAAAGCGGAGATGCGCCAATTCGATTCGCTGGTGATTCGCGTCGCCGAAGCGAACCGCGTGCCGGCGGGTTCGGCGTTGGCGGTGGATCGCGATCGCTTCGCCGTCGCCTTGACGGCGGCGGTTGAAGCGTTGCCGCAGGTAAAAATTATCCGCCAAGAAGTCACCACCATCCCTGACGATGGCGTGGTTATCCTCGCCACCGGTCCGTTGACTTCGGCCGATTTGTCGGCGCGATTTGACGGCGAAGTTGGGCGAAGAGCATTTATATTTCTACGACGCGATCTCGCCCATCGTCAGCGCCGAGTCGGTCGACATGGACATCGCCTACCGGGCGTCGCGTTACGACAAGGGCGGCGACGACTATCTCAATCTGCCGATGACGCGAGAAGAGTACTACGGTTTCATCGACGCGCTGGTGGCGGCGCAGCGGGTGCCGACCCATAGCTTCGAGCGTTTCGTGCCCTTTGAAGGCTGCATGCCGATCGAAGAGATGGCCGACCGCGGCAAAGATACGCTCGCCTTCGGACCGATGCGCGCTGTCGGCTTGATCGACCCGCGCACCGGCAAGCGGCCCTACGCGGTGGTGCAACTGCGCCAGGAGAATCGCGAACGGACGCTTTATAATCTCGTCGGCTTTCAAACCAAGATGACCTATCCCGAGCAGCGCCGCGTGTTTCGCGTTGATTCCCGGTCTGGCCAACGCCGAATTCGTCCGGCTCGGCAGCTTGCACCGCAATACGTTTATCAACGCGCCGCAGCATTTGACGCCGACGCTGCAGTGGCGCCAGCGCGAATCGCTGTTTTTCGCCGGCCAGATGACCGGCGTCGAAGGTTATATCGAGTCGGCGGCGATGGGCATGCTCGCCGGCATCAACGCGGCGCGGTCTGCTCGCGGCGCTGCCATCTGCTGGTGCCGCCGCCGACGACGGCGTTAGGGCGCGCTGTTGCGCTACATCACCGATCCCGAGCGCAAGCGCTTCCAACCGATGAATGTGAACTTCGGTCTGTTGCCGCCGCTGTCAGTGCGGCTGCGCGGCAAGGCGAAGAAAGAAATGCATTCCCAGCGCGCGCTTGCCGACTTGGCGGCGTGGCTGAGCCAAACCGGCGCGGTTGACGGCGCGGCGGAATTCCATGCCTCGAATAACGCGACAACGGCAGCACTCCCATGAGTCCGCGCCGAAGCGCCTTCATCGACGTCGGCACGAATACGATTCTCTGCCTGATCGCCGATATTCGCGATACCGGCCGCTTTCGCGTGCTGGATGATATGGCCGAAATCGCCCGCCTCGGCCAGGGCGTCGATCAAAGCGGCATAATCGGCGCCGCCGGTGAAGCAGCGCGCCATCGAGATTCTCGCGCGATACCGCGACCGTTGTCACGATCTCGGCGTCGAAGAAATTACCGCCGTCGGCACCAGTGCACTGCGCGATGCCAAGAATAGTGACGAAGTCCGGGCGCGCATCCGGGATGCGCTTGGCATCGACATCCGGGTGATTTCCGGAGCGGAAGAAGCTGGATATTCTTTTCTCGCCGTGCAGCGCGGTTTATCGCTTCTAGGCCAAGAACTCCTCGTCATCGATATCGGCGGCGGCAGCACGGAGTTTATTCTTGGCAACGAAAATGGCGTATCCCGCGCGTTGAGCATCGATGTCGGTTCGGTGCGCTTGACCGAACGCTATTTGCATTCCGATCCGGTCAGTGCCGAGGAAGTCGCCGCCATGAGCGTTGCTGCCGACGCTCACTTGGCACAAATCACCAAAGACATTGTCGCCCGAGCTCGGCCGCGCCACATGGGTCGGTATCGCCGGAACGTTTACGACGCTGGCCGCGATCGAGCGAAAACTGACGCGCTATTCCCACAGCCAAGTGCATGGCAGCGTCTTGACTCTGGACGAAGTGAAACGTCAGGTCGCCATGCTGCAGCAGCGGACCATCGCCGAGCGCAAGACAGATCGTCGGCTTGGAGCCGAAGCGCGCCGACGTGATTTTTGCCGGCGCTTACCTGATCGAAAAAATCATGGAACGCTTCGGCGCCAACCAAGTGGTCGTCAGCGATCAAGGCGTGCGCTATGGCCTGCTCCACGAAGCGGCCAAAGCGCTGTAAATTTTGTTGACTTTTCACCGCAATTTGGCAAGTATCACCGACTGTTTCGCGGCGTCGGGGGCTGCCGCTCAGTGGGCAAGTTCAGGTACTTTTCACAGGGGGGGTGAAAGGCAATGACCAAAGCAGAGTTGATCGAGGCGGTCGCCAAGAGCGCCAACATTACCAAGCTCACCGCGGGAGAGGCCGTCGACGCGACCTTCGATGGGATCGCCAAGGCGATCCGAAAAAACAAACGATTCCAGGTTCCCGGATTTGGCACGTTCACCGTGCGCTCGCGCAAGGCGCGCAAAGGCATCAATCCGCAGACCGGCGACGTGATTAGCATCAAAGCGAGCCGCACCGTCGGTTTCAAAGCCGCCCCGGTGCTCAAAAAGGGGTTATAGTATTTCGGTTACCGTCGAAGGCCACCGCGGGCAACCGGGTGGCCTTTTTTATTTTCCGCGAATCGACTTGCAATCGAGATGTCGAGCGGGATAAGCAGCCGAGCACCGAACGACTTTGGTGCCAGAAAGCCTGGGAGAGACTGGGTTGTCCCAACTGCAACCATCGCTTGATGATGGCCACTGCGAAACGTACAATGGCAAAAAATTAGAAAGAGCGCTTATGTCGCTTAAAACCGAAAAAATCTGGATGGATGGCGCATTGGTGCCGTGGGAGGATGCCAAGATCCATGTGCTTGTCGCATGGCTTGCATTACGGCACGGGATATTTTGAAGGTATTCGTTGCTACGAACTGGCCGACGGCCGCTCGGCGGTATTTCGTCTCCAGGAACATATGCAGCGGCTCGTCGACTCGGGCAAGATTCTTGGGATTTCCGCTGCCTTATTCCGTCGAGCAGATGTGCAAGGCGACGGTGGAAGTGATTCGCGCCAACCAGCTCAAGGCCTGCTACGTGCGGCCCTTGGCGTTTCTCGGTCTCGGTGAACTGGGCGTTTACGCGCCCAACAATCCGGTCAACGTGTGCATCGCGGTGTGGCCCTGGGGCGCGTACCTGGGCGACGAGGGCATCAAGAACGGCATTCGCGCCAAGGTGTCGTCCTTCACCCGGCACCATGTCAACGCGACCATGACCAAGAGCAAGACTTCGGCGAACTACGTCAATTCGGTGCTCGCCAAGGCGGAAGTGAAAAAGGCCGGCTACGACGAAGCGATCATGCTCGACACCGAAGGTTATGTCTCGGAAGCGAGCGGCGAGAATATTTTCATCGTGCGCAACGGCAAAATCAAAACCACGCCCTTGACATCGATCTTGCCGGGGATCACGCGGGAGTCGATCATCACCTTGGCGCGCGACAAGGGCTATCTGGTCGAGCGAGGAGCGCTTCACGCGCGATGAGCTGTACATCGCCGACGAGGCGTTTTTTACCGGCACGGCGGCGGAGTTGACGCCGATCCGCGAAGTCGACGACCGCCAGATCGGCGCCGGCCGGCGCGGCCCGGTGACCGAAGACATTCAAAATACTTTCTTCGATGTCATCAAAGGCAAGGGCGGCGGAAAAGTACGCTAGCTGGCTCTATCCCGTATGATTCTCGCCGGATTTTTTAGTTGAATTTTACCGTCCAGCTTCGTTTAATACATCACAGATGGCTGAGCCAGCGATCCGACACTGCGGGTGACGATGCTGCCGCGCGATACCAACGCGCGCGGCACGATCTTCGGCGGCGTGATCTTGAGCCATATCGACTTGGCCGGAGGCATCGCCGCGGCGCGCCGGGCGGCGCGGAACTTCGTCACCCGGGCGATGCGCGAGGTCGAGTTCATCGCGCCGGTGTACGTCGGCGATGTCGTGAGTTTCTACACCACCGTGATTCGCGAGGGCAACACTTCGGTCACGGTGAAGGTGAGCGTGGAGGCGGAGCGGGCCAAGGATCCGGCACTGCGCGTCAAAGTGACGGAGGCTGAGGTGATCTACGTTGCCGTCGACGAAGCCGGTAAGCCGATTCCACTAAGATAGCGATTCGCGGGGCTCCATAAGGTACCGCAGTAAGTTGATTCAACCTGCCAGATCCGTATAGCCGCCGGCGCGCCCGCTGCTCAAAGCGGTGCTCGATATGCCGGTGCAGTTCGCCGACGACGCCAAGTACAAGCACAATGCCGCGCAGCTCCTCGACGAGATCAAGGATCGCCAGCGGCACACGCTGAGCCACCGTTCGCCTGCAAAAAACTCATCGCAGGTTGTTTTATCTCGTCGAGCCTCAACCAATGGCCGCGGTCGGGAAGCAAAACCAGCCGGTGCGGTTTGCCGAAGCTTCGCAGCTGATCGCGCAGTAGATTGGCTTGGGAAACTGGAATCATGCCGTCCTCGGTGCCATGCAGGATCAAGGTCGGCGCGCTCCAGCGTTCGGTTTCAGGCAAATAGTTTTGTAGCTTCGGCGCGGCATCGCCGTTGGGGTTGAGCAGTTTGCGGATCCAGATGCTGTGCGTGTCTTGATAGAGCCGCGGCAGATCGTAGGCACCGGCCAGCAGCACAACGCCTTTGACCGCTTCGATTTGGTTGATCAGGGCGGTGGCGATGACGGCACCGCGGGAAAACCCATAGAGATAGATGCGAGTGGCATCGATCCAGGGCAACTGTTTGGCCAATGCGAGCGCATCGAAGAACCGCCTGCCTGGTTGTTTCCGCCGAGGGCTTACCGGCGAATTCGCTGCGACCGTAGCCCGGCAGCGATAACGCAAAGGTCGCATAGCAAAGTTCGCCGGCGAAAAATTGCGCCGCGGGCAGTAACCGCTGTGCGCCGATGCCGAACCAGCTATGGCCGTGCAGCATCAGCATCAGCGGAAATGGCCCCGGTCCGCGCGGCCGGGTGATATAGGCCTCGACTTTGCCGTCGGCGCTGGGGAAGAGAAAAGCGTTGGTGCTCGCTTCAGGCATTTGGCTCAAGTCGCGCATCGACATCGTCGTCATGTTGGCGCAGCCCGACAGCAGGACGGCGATTAGCAAGTTCGCGAGACTCAATCGATGCACGTCATTTGTCTAACACCGCCGCTCGGGAAAGCAAGATGATTGCACCCTGGGGGCGCTTTCAGTATCAATGGTAGGCCTATGACGCACCGATTATTGATCGCTCTATTGCTTTGGTTGGGGTTGATGTCGGCCTGCGGCGATGCCGGCCAAGACGGCCAAAGTTTTGCGCGTCGGCTTCGTGCCGTCGGAGGATGCCGCGCAGGTGATGCAGAATGCCCAGCCGATCGTCGAGATCCTGCGCCAAAAGTTGGCCATGGAAGTCCAGCCGTTCGTCGCCACCGATTACACCGGCGTCATCGAAGCGCTGCGCGCCAACAAGCTCGATGTCGCGTTCCTGACGCCGGCGTCCTACGTGCTCGCCAAAAACGAAACCAACGTCAAAGTGGTGCTCAAGTCGGAGCGCAAGGGCATACCCTCTTATTACGCTGCGATCATTACCCGCGCCGACAGCGGCATTAAGACTCTCGAAGATCTGCGCGGCAAGACGCTTTGCGTTCGGCGACGCGCTGTCGACCACCGGTCATGTGTTTCCGCGCAAGATGTTCAAGGAACGCGGCATCGACCCGGTGCGCGATTTCAAGCAGGTGCTTTACTCCGGCGGCCACGATGCCACGGTGCTGGCGGTGCTCAACGGCAAAGTCGACGCCGGCGCCACCTACGCGAACTCGCCGGACAGCAAAGACACGGCGTGGATGCGTTACCTGAAAAATCCCGAAGACATCAAAAAAATTCACGCCATCGCGTTCTCCGAGCCGATACCGGCCGACAATCTCGTCATCAACGGCAATCTCGACGAGCGCCTGGCGAAAAAAATCGAAAATGTCTTTATCGAGCTCTCGCGCGATCCCCAAGGCAAAAAAATGCTGCGCGAGCTCTATCAGATCGACGGCTTCGTCAGCGCCACGGATAAGGATTACGACTCGGTGCGCCAGGCGTTCGTCGACGCCGGCATCCCGCTCAAAGAAGCGCTGCAGAAAAAGAAACCGTGAACATCCTCGAGATCCGCGACCTCCATACTTCCTACAACGACTCCGTGCCGGTGCTGCGCGGCGTCGATCTCAAGATCGACAAGGGCGAGTTTGTCGGCGTGATCGGTCTCTCCGGTTCGGGCAAGTCGACGCTGCTGCGCAGTATCAACCGCTTGATCGACGTCAACGCCGGCGCGATTATCGCGCCGGCGGCGCTGCTCGGCGGCACGAGCAACGGCATCATCGATATTCTCAAGCTTTCTCACTCGAGACTGCGCCATGTGCGGCGCCGCATCGGCATGATCTTTCAGCAGTTCAACATCGTCAAGCGATTAAGCGTCATCGACAACGTGCTCTCCGGCGGGTTGGGATACCAACCGGCTTGGCGCGGCACACTGCGGATTTTTTCCCAGGAAGAACGACGCCGTGCGCTGGTGAACTTGAAGCGAGTAGGGTTGCTCGACCATGCCTACAAACGCGCCGACGAGCTGTCCGGCGGCGAACAGCAGCGCGTTGCCATCGCGCGAACCTTGATGCAAGAGCCGGTGATTATCCTGGCCGACGAACCGGTTTCCAGTCTCGACCCGAAATTGTCGCGGGTCGTCTTGGATATTCTCAAAAGAGTCTGCCGCGAAGACGGCATCACCGCGGTGGTGAGCTTGCATACGCTCGAACTCACGCGAGAGTACGCTGACCGGGTGGTGGGTTTGAAAGACGGGCAGATACTTTTCGATGGCGCCACCCACGAGCTCACCGACGCCATTGTCGACTCGATCTATGGGCCGATCGATTAGCTCCGGCCATCAAGTTTTTTCGCTGTCTGTTGCGTCAAGCTTGTCCAGCGCATAACGATAGCCGGCGTCGATGATGGCGTCGACGCTGTGCCAATCGAAAACACCGAATTGGCTGACTGGCGGCTCGAAGCATAGATCGGCTTGCGCTTTGGCGCTCTCAATGGCGCGCACGCCGGCGACCGTGGTGGTGCGGTACAACGTATGCAAAATATTCGGCAGGTCGGGTGTGAGGACAAAGGGATTGAGCCGTTGCCAGAGCAACTTCCAACCCGAGACACTGTAGCTTTGCGCCAGTGTGCTCTTGAACTCGGCTTGTTCGCTGACGTCGACAGCGAAGACTTGTCCTTGGCAAAGTTTTTTCATCGCCGCGACCGGAAGATTATCGACCAGGCCGCCGTCAACGAAGATTTCACCATTCTCAATGGCCGGCGGGCCTATGCCTGGGATCGACACGCTGGCACGGACGGCTTTCCATAACGAACCTTGCCGATGTATCTTGGCTTCGGCGCGGGTCAGGTTGGTCGACACGCAAAAGAAGCCGGTGCGCAGATCGTCGATCGTGGCTTCACCGAGCATTCTTGCCAGCATCCGGTCCATGCGCTTGCCGGAATTGATCGCGATGAGTGGCAGCGTGTAATTCTTCTGCGGATGGCAGCGCGGCCATTCAGCGCGGTTGACTTGCGCCATGGTTTGCCAATCCCAGCCGAGCGCATGTTGCGCGGCGATCACTGCGCCCATGCTGGTGCCGCCGATGAAATCGATGGGGATCTGTCGTTCGGTGAGAGCGCGAATGACGCCGATATGAGCGAAACCACGAGCGCCGCCGCCGCTGAGAACCAGTCCCACCGCCGTGCCGGTGAAAGTGCGGACGAGTCTGGCGATGTCGCCTGAATGCGACGGCGCGATGTGATGATGCGCGGCGAAATCTAGCGTCGCGCGCCAACGAGCAGTCTCGGCGCGCCCAATAAACCGCGGTTCATGGAGTATGACCAATTCGATGGCGGTGGCGATTCTGTTCTCGGACAAATACCGACGCAGCCTGTGCAAATGCGCAACGTCCGGCGCGCTGTCGGCGGTGCCGACCACTAAGATCAAATCGGCTTGGCGAATGCACAACTGGCTCCATGGGGAAAGTTCCGATTCGGCTTCATAGACGACAAAGCGATGGTTGGTTTCCAAACTGCTCAGGTGCGCGCTTAATTGTCCAGTGCCTTCGGGAGGCACCATTGTTTGATCGATTAGCCCGCACAGGGCAGGCAAGGTTTCTCGGCGCAGACGGAGCGTCGCACCGGCCGTTTGCATCGCTTCCGTCAGTGCCGCGGCAAACCTGTGCGGGCGGACAGGCTCTTCTGCCGGCACCAGCGCGATGGTGCGCAGATTGCGCCGTAACAACGCCGCGTCTCGCCCCCGCCGTTCGTGGCTGGCGAGTTGCACGGCGATTTGACGGATCAGTTTGGGATCCGATTTGACCGCGCTCTCGAAGGCTGGTTGGGAAATTCTAACCAGCTCGGTGTCGCGTATCGCCCACACCGACGCCGAACGCGACTCGCCGGTCAACAGGGCAAGTTCACCGACCGTATCGCCGCGCGCCAGTTCACGGAGCGATTCGGTTGTGCCATCGTCCCGGTCGATGGTGACGCGTAATCGCCCAGAGCGCACGACATACATGGAATCGCCCGCGGCGCCGGCGGCGAACAGCAACGCTCCGCCGGGGAGATGGACCGGCTCCAATTCGGCCTGTAGGTGGTTGAGCGTCGCCGGATTGAGCCCGGCGAAAAAAGGCATGGCTAAGAGGTCGGCGAGTTGTTCGGGTGAAAACATCGGGGGCTGGCGGTTCACGCGAGATGACTTCCCGTTTAGCGCTGCCTTGACATACTTGATTGCCGAATCGCTTTGCAAGCAGCGGAAACTTGGGGATCAGCCACCGTCACCGAAGACGACGAAGGGTGCCCAGAACATCGGGTGGGCGTAGCTGTAGGACTTGCCCGCAGTTTGCTGCATGACCGCGAGCGAAGCGTCGCGCAGCGCTTGGGCGCGGCTGAGCTTGGTTTGTTCGGTTTGGCGCTTGAACAATTCGGTTGTGAGCAGTTTTGCTGAGACGGTTTCCACCGGCCAGTGTGAAACCAGCAAGGCTTTTGCGCCAGCAAAAAAGAATGCGCGGCCAAGTCCAGAAACCGCTTCCGAAGCCTGGCCATCGGCGGATGCGGTGTTGCAGGCCGACAGCACGACCCAATCGGCGCGCAACTTCAATTCAAGTATCTCGGCGAGGGTCAGCAAGCCATCGTCTTTTTCATTGGTGATTGTCGGATTGCTCAACGCCAACGCTGGTTGGGACAGCTCGGGCAATTCACCGGCGACCAGGCCGTGGGTGGCGAACATGACGACGCGGTATTGAGAGAGATCCGATTGTTTGACGAACTGTTCCGAGGCGCTCTTGCCGAGATGAACATCGTTCCCGGTGTCTGCGCGCAATATCTTGGCGATGTCACGGACTTCCTCGGAGGTGTCGGGCAAGGGTTCGAGCAGTTCGAGATTGCTCGATCGCCGTTGTCCTTGCCCGGTGTTCGCCGGTGCTCCTAGCGCCATCGCATTACGCCGCACGATTCCGCGCGACGCAACCGACGTTGAGACGCCGCTCGGCGTCTGGTTTGCTTTGAACAACGGATCGCCGAAGCCGATAAAACTTTTTGCCGCCGGCTGCGCCACAGTGGTTCTGAGACTTGCCAGCGCGCTGAGCGAAGGCAGATAGGAAATCGCTACTTGTTTGAGCAGCCACGGTGCCTCGGCATGCTCCGCGAAAGGTGTGCTGCTCTGGCTGGTCTTGGTCGGCTTGAAAGGAGCTGTGACCAGCACGGAAAGCGGAATTTCACTCAAAGCACCGTGCGAAACGATGATCAACTCCCTGGCGCCCTTCCATCCAGCCTCCACGGGAGCCAGCAATTTACGATAGAGATCGTAGGCGGTGTCGTACTCGAAGGCCGGCAGTTTGTTAATATCGACGTCGCTCGGGTCGAGGACTTTGCGCAATCGGGCGACACTTTCAACCAGCGATGCCTGCGGCAAATCGACAACACTGAACGACGCTTGCCCGTTTGCTTTCACGGCCCAAACTAGCGTCTTGTCTTGCGTCGTGTACAGAGAAATCAGCGCTTCATCCGCGCGCAGGAGTTTTTGGGTGTCGGCAATCGTCTGGGTTTTCGGCTCCATGAGTTCAACGTAGTTGGGCATCTTGAGCCGCAGCTCGGCTTGAGCCTTTTCATTGTCTTGGCGCAAACGGACAAGCTCGGCTTGAGCTTTGGCTAACGCTTGCGCTTTCTCCTGACTGTTCTCCGAGCTTTGTAGAATGGTCAGCGATTCGGATGCGACCTTGACGGCGTGTTCCAAATCCTGGGCGCGGCGCATTGCCGCGGCGGATTCTGGGTCGTTGTTTCCGGCGCGCACGATCGCCGCCGAGAGCGCCTTCTGAACTTTGCTGCCGCGCGCCACGTCAGCCATGCGAAAAGCTTCGGCGGCGGGCTCAATTCCTTCTACTCGCGCGCCCTTTTGGTGCATGTCGGCCAGCAAGGCGATGTAGCCATCCAAAAACCAATTGAGCCGCGCCGAGGAAAGATAACCGTCCTCGCCAGCAGTATTCTTATCCCGACGTAATTCTAAGATCTTCGGGATCGCCGCCGACAGCGTTTTAATCGCCGCATCTCTTTGACCAATGGCGCCAAGGCCGAGGGCGTGAAACGCCCGGCCATCCCAGAGCCGGACCGAGCCTGCGTCATCGAACTTTTCCCGGAACTTGAGAATTGACCCTAACATCGCCAGCCCTTCCTGGGTGCGGCCGAGGCGCAGCATGACATAGCCCCACTCGGGAGAGATGGTTCCCGTCAGCGCACTTTGCTGCTTATTCGCCCGTTGGCCGTCGCGCCAGGCTTTGAAAATCTCGTCCGCTTTGAGCCAGTTGCCCTGGGCCATCTCGCTCTGCGCCAACAATAGGCGCATGTCGGCAACTTGAACGCCGCCCTCGCCGCCGGGTATTCTCTGCAACTGAGCGATGGACGTTTCAATTAGACTTGTCGCTTCACGAATCAATCCTTGCTCTAAATAAACCCGCGCTATCGAACGGGACACCGCCGACGCTTCGAAACTGTCGCGCTGCTGCTTCTGGGCGACAACGCGCGCGGCTTCGCGGGCGTCGTTGATGTAGGCGCCGGCTTCGCGAACTTTGCCGACAATGGCGGCGTGTTCCATCGCCCGGCTCAGACAGCGCGGCAGATATGGGTACCATATTCCAGATGTCCTTGGGATTTTTGTCGAGGTAGGAACGAATGGCCGTTACGCAAGTACGGTAGTCCGCTTCGGCATCTTTAGGGAAGCCAAGCATGGCATTTACGTTAGCTTTGGCATCGCTCAGCAGCGCTTCCCAGAGGTCGCGAAACTGCGGCCAGTCCCGATTCGTAGCTCTGACCGCGGCGAATAATTCGTCCGCCGTGGCGAGATAGCGTTTGCCCCCTTCCCGATCGAGCAGGCGCACGGCGATGCCCGCCAAGAAGTTTGCTTGAAAAAATTTTCTGCCGCGGTCGGCGGTGACTTGAAGGGCGTTTTCACGCATGCCTCTGGCGCCGTGCCAATCGCCGGAATCGACCAATGCCCGTGCCGCTGAGTCGTAAAGTGAATACGACAGCGGATCTTTCGGGCCGACGATGCGAATGGCTTCGTTGAGTTCGCGCAATTGTCGGTCTGTGTCGCGCTGGGCGCCAGCGGCCTGAGCCCGTGCCAGATAGATTTTTACCAACTCTGCCTTCGGCGTGTTGTTCGGGTCCGGCGGCGGGGCGTCGAGAATGGCCTGCGACCTTGAGGATTGTTCAGTGCTCGGTGCGGCCGCAGCGAACAGGCGACCATTGCCGCTCGCGATTGTCAGCGCGATTGTCAGGACCATGACTGTGCCGTGCATTATCACCCCGTGATTCCAAAGATGATGGCTGATTTTCTCTCAGAGCTTGGCTACCCGCCATCGCCGACGACGACGAAGGGCGCCCAGAACATCGGATGAGCGTAGCTATACGACTTGCCCGCCGATTGCTGCATAACCGCAAGCGAAGCTTCGCGCACAGCCTGGGCGCGGCTGGATTTTTGCATCGCTAGACTGTCGTTTGAACAATTCCGTCGTAAGCAGTTTCGCCGACACCGTTTCCACCGGCCAGTGGGATACCAGCAAAGCTTTGGCGCCGGCGAAGAAAAAGGCGCGGCCCAGGCCTGAGACCGCTTCGGATGCCTGGCCGTCGGCGGATGCGGTGTTGCAGGCCGATAAGACGACCCAATCGGCGCGCAACTTGAGGCCGAGAATTTCCGCTAGTGTGAGCAGGCCGTCTTCTTTCTCTCCCGTAATAGCCGGATTGCTGAGCGCCAACGCCGGTTGGTTCAATTCCGGCAACTCGCCCGGCACCAAGCCGTGAGTCGCGAACATGACGACCCGGTAGGCGCTGAGGTCGGCGTTTTTCACCGACTGCTCGCTGGCGCGTCGGCCCAGGTGAATATCGCGGCTCTCGTCGGCGCGGAGAATTTTCGCGATGTCGCGCACTTCGTCGGCGGTGTCAGGCAGGGCTTGGAGCAATTCCAAATTGCTCGTCGGCGAACTCGGCGCCGCAGGAGCCTTGGCATTACGCCGCACCATGCCGCGCGCAGCGACGGGCGCGGCTGCTTTCGCGCCGCCACCAAAAACCGGATCGCCGAAGCCGATAAAACTATTTGCCGCTGACGGAGTCGCGCCGCGGCGCAGGCTTGCCAGCGCGGACAACGATGGCAGATAAGAAATCGCGGCGCTCCTGAGCAGCCAGGGCGCGCCGCCGTGGTCGCTAAACGGAATGCCGGCTTTGTTCGGCTGATAGGCGCTCGTGACCAGCACCGAAAAAGGCAGTTCACTGAGCGCGCCATGGGGCACGATGATCAGTTCCTTGGCGTTTTTCCATCCCGCTTCCACAGGCGCCAAGAGTTTTTGATAGAGTTCGAGCGCTGTGGCGAAATCGAAGGTGGGCACTTGGCTGATGTCGGCTTCGGTCGGGTCGAGAGCTTTGCGCAGTTTGGTGACGAGCTCGGCAACCTTCGCGCTGGGCAGATCGACAACTTGAAATGCCGGCTGCCCTTGGCCTGCCATCGCCCAGACCAGCGTTTGCTGTTGCGTCGAGTAGAGGGAAATCAGCGCTTCTTGCGGTTTCAGCAACTTCTGCGCATCACCAATGGTCAGTGGTTTGGCATTCAACAATTCCGAATAGTCGGGCAGCTTGCGCTTGAGCTCGGCTTGGGCCTGGTCATTTTCCTCGCGCACTCGTGCCAGCTCCGCGCGGGTTTTGTCGATGACTTTTTCACGATTGGGATCAGGTTTGTCAGGTTTTACGCCTTGCTGCAGGGCGGTGAGCGCCTCCGAGATCGCTTTGACCTGGTAGTCGAGATCTTGGGCGCGCCGCAGTACCGCGGCTAGTTGTGGGTCGTTGATGCTGGCACGCACGATGGCGGCGGAGAGCGCCTTCTCGACGCGGCTGGCGCGGGCCAAATCGGCGATGCGAAACGCTTCGACGTAAGGTTCGATTCCAGCGGTACGAACTTTGGCGCGGTGCAGATCGGCCAAGAGCGCGATGTAGCCCTCCAAGATCCAACCGGTCCGAGCCGAAGTGAGAAAACCGCTCTCCGTGGACCCCTGGCCGCGTCCTAACTCAAGGAGTTTAGGAATGGTGACAGCCAATGTCTTAACCGCGGCTTCCTTATCGCCGGCAGCGCCGATACCGAGTGCATGAAACGCACGGCTATCCCACAAATATAGCGAATCGTCGTCGAATCGTTTTTGGCTTGTCGTGAGATCCGCGTTAAGAACGTTCATCGCCTCTTGGGTCTTGCCGAGGCGCAGCAGCGCGTAGCCCCAGTCAGGCACATTTTCCGTGTCGAGCTCTTCTGCCTGCGCCTTGTTGGCGCGTAAAC
This sequence comes from uncultured delta proteobacterium, assembly GCA_963847445.1. Classification (GTDB taxonomy): domain Bacteria; phylum Desulfobacterota; class Binatia; order UBA9968; family UBA9968; genus DP-20. The sequence continues at coordinate 152,702 of CAWJZV010000011.1, forward strand.
CGTCGCGCCGGGCACGAAAGTGCTCTTCGGCTTTGAGCCAATTCCCTTGAATCATTTCCAACTGCGCGGCGAAGAGACGGACAGCGCCGACTTGCAAGGACGCTTCGCCCTGTTGAAATTTTTCGCTGCGGCTGATCGTCGAGTCGATTAGCTCCTTAGCTTCAGTCAACAGTCCCTGTTCGAGATATACCCGCGCGATGGGCCGCGCCGTGCGCGTCTCAAACAGCAGCCGCTGATGCGCTTGGGCATAGGCTTTCGCTGTTTCGCGGACATCGTTAACATAGGCGCCCGCCTCGCGCAGGTATCCGAGCCGCGCCGCCAGCTCCACGGAGCGGCCCAGACACTGGGGCAAATAGTAGTAGCTATTGTCCGCCGGATTCGGGGTTTTGCCCATGTAGCTGCGAATCGCCGTGGTGCATGTGCGGTAATGGCTCTGAGCTTCGATGAGGTAGCCGAAAGAAAGGTTATAGTTGCCCTTGGATTCGCTGAGCGCCGCTTGCCAAAAATTGCCGAAACGTCCCCAGTCTGGATTGCCGCGGCGCACCGAGGAAAGCAGGCTGTCGGCGCGCGACAAATAGGTTTTGGCGCTGTCGCGGTCGCGCAGTACGGCGCTGATCGAGCTAAGATAATTGAGTTGAAAGAATTGCCGTCCGGCGCTTCCAGCGACCTCTAACGCCAACTCGCGCGCGGCGCGGGCACTGACATAGTCGCCCCGGTCTAGATCGAGCGGCGCGCGGCGATTGTAGAATTCATAGGCGTTCGGATCTTTTGCCCCGACGGCTTGAATTCCGGCATCGAGTTCTTTCAATTCCCGGTCCAAATCGCCAAGTGTGCTCGCCGCCCGGCCGCGCTCCATATAGATTTTCGTTAACGCCGCTTTGGAGTGTTCCTTGGGGTCCGGTGGTGGCGCGTCGAGAATCTTTTTTAACTCCTCTGCTGGCAACCTGGGGGCGGCCGCACTGGCGGCAAAACTGTTGTTGCTGAGGAGTAATGCCAGAATCAGTATGGCGAGAAAAAAGTTCGATTGTTTCACTAAATCCTCCGAAGACTAGCAGCGGCCGATAGCCGCTCCACAAGGACGCTATGCTGTTCACGCTAAGTTAAGAGAACGACGCTAGTCCGTCAATCCCATGTCAACTTCCTTTTCGCGCGGTTTTTGACTACCCTGGCGCCGCATCTATCCTTTTGTCTTGGCGTATTATGGCTGGTGTCTGCGACTTCCGCGTGGTGAATATCGTAATTTCGACCGGTGGCACAGTTTGCTTGCCGCAGTTGCTGGGCTGCATTAGGCCTCATGGTGGAGCCATGATTCGGAGATGAAACTCCTCCAGACACTACGGCGCCGCAAACGTCGGTTCTTCAAGTCGCTTCTGTTGGGCGTAGGCGTCAGCATCCTGGTTTCCATCGCTTCCTATCTGGGCTATCTGGATTCGATCGAAGCCAAAGCCTTGGACCTGCTCCTGCGACTGCGCGGCCAGCAGCGTTCGCCGGAGATCGTGCTGATCAAGATCGACGACCAGGCGTTCGCCAAACTTGGCGAGAAGCAGCCGTTGCCGCGAGACTATATCGCGAGCCTGGTCGATGTCGCCGCTCGCGGCGGGGCTAGGGTGATAGGGATCGATATCGAATTCAAAGTGGCTACCGATCCTGTTGCAGACCAAAAACTGCTGACGGCGATCGCTGCCGCCGAAGCCAACGGTGTGACCAAGGTCGTGCCGGTTTTCGTGATTCGCCCGGCGCAAGAGGATGAGCAAGGGCTTACTTACCGCCACCTGCCGTTTTTCGATCCGGGACTCAAAGTTGTTGCTGGCTTTGCCAATGCGCCGATGGATGGCGATGGGCTGGTCCGCCAAGTGCCACTGGCGGTGCGCGGCGAAAACGGGACGATTCTGCCGTCCTTCGCGCTCGCGGTGTTGGCGCGTCACGCGGGCTACGACAGCACGAGCTTGAGCCAACAATTGCACGGAAGGCCAACGTCCGTTTGAATCTGCCCGAGTGGCATAAGCTGAACGGTAAACTTTTACCGAACTTAACTCCCTTTGAATTTCACCTCGACGAAAGCTGGAAAATCAATTTCGCCGGCGGCCAAGGCAGTTTTGCATCCCTGCCAAGTGAGCCGTTGGCGCAATTGGCGCGTGCCAACATTCCGTTGGCCGCCGACAATCCGTTCCGCGGCAAGATCGTTTTGATTGGCGCGAGCTTCCAGGAGAGTCGAGATTTTTTCGCCACGCCGAACGGTCTAATGAGCGGCCTGGAAATTCACGCCAATATTATCCACACGCTTTTGACCCGGTCGCACATCAAGCCAGCCAACCGAATCTTGGCGCTGTTGCTATTGCTGCTCTTCGCTGTCGCCGCGAGTGTTTTGACCACCCTGCTCAGGCCTGCAACCGTGATCGTTCTATCGCTCGTCGTCATTCCCGTGCTGTTGTTGCCATTGAGCTACGCCGCGCTGACGCAATTGGGATTGTGGGTGGACTTCGTGACGCCGCTGTTGGTCACCAGCTGGGGCGCACTGGCCACGGAATACCGCGACAGCCGGCAGGTGCGTAAATCGCTGGGTGAGTTTGTCGGTTGGGAAGTCGCCGACCAGATCGTCCATCAAGACGAAGATTTGCAGGGAAAGAGCTTTGAAGTCTCGGTATTTTTTACCGATGTCAGAGATTACACGACGCTCTGTGAAAGCGCGTCGCCAGACCAGATCGCGGCATTGATGCGCGAAGTATTTGGAGTCATGGGAAAAGTCATCGCCAGTCACGGCGGCCATATATTCGACTTTATCGGTGACGCGGTACTGGCGGTGTTCGGCGCGCCGAAAACCAATCCAAATCATGCCGATGCCGCGGTGCAAAGCGCTATCGAGGTTACCGCCGCGCTTGACGAACTCAATGGGCGATGGGAAAAAAGGGGCATCCCGCGGCTGCGTATCGGTGTGGGAATTCACAGCGGTCCAGTGGTGATCGGCATCGTCGGCACGGGAGAGCGCAAGAAATATGACGTCACCGGAGATACCGTCAATACCGGATCGCGGGTCGAGGGTCTCAACAAAGAGACCGGCACGACGATTCTGATTACCCGGGAAACCATGGGGCAACTCAAAAAGCAGTTTGCTATCCGCCCCTGTGGTACAGTGAAGGTCAAGGGCCGGGCGCAAGCCGTCGAGGTGTTTGAAGTCAAATCCGCTGGAGCGGTGGAAGGTTGAGATTTATCGCCATGAAAAGAGCTGGGTTTTTCGCTGGGTCGGGAGCATTGGTTTTTCTCGTGTCGCTGGTTGGGGCAGTCTCGGCGCAAGACGCGGTCGCGGTCATCACCGAGCTTAAGTTCAATCGTGGCGATATTCAGCTACGGGTTTCGAGTAACGCCGCGCCGGCAAAGCCCGCGGTGCTGCAATCGCTCTATGCCGGCAACGTCGTGCAGACTACCAAGGACGCAGTGGCGGTGATTTTCTTTACCGATGGCTCGCCCATGGTGACTGTGGACGAGAAGAGTCCGAGCTTCCAAGTTCGGCTATCCACGGCCAAGGGTAGCGCGGCGGGGTCGGGCGTAAAGGAAGTCGCCAGCCTGCTGGTCGGCAAAAAAAAACCGCCGACCTACGTTGCGCTGTCGGTACGCGGCAAGGCGCAGCCGCCGACGCTGTTGTCGCCGCGCAACAGCAAGATCTTGTCCGAGGGGCCGACCTTCCACTGGATGGGCATGGATCAGCAGCCCGGCACGGTCAAAGTATTCGGCCCGCAGGGGGAGATTTGGAGTGCGCAGAACATCAATCTGACCAAGATCGCCTATCCGGCGACTGCGCCGCGCTTGCAAGCCGATGTTGAATACGGCTGGTCAATCGAGAAAAAGGGTGTCGCCGCCAGCAAGACGACTTTCAAATTGCTTGGTGGGTTGGAGGCGCAGGCGGTCAAAGAACGCTTGGCCGAACTGGCGGCCATGGCTGGCGCATCGAAAACCACGCTGGCCGTGCTCAAGGCCAACCTGCTTATGTCGAAGGAACTGTTCCATGATGCTCGGGAAATCTTGATCGAAGCGATCGGCGCCGACAGCGATGAACCGACGCTGCATTTCGTCCTGGGCGAACTTTACGACAAGATCGGTCTGAAAAATCTCGCCACCGAAGAGTACAACGAGGCGGAGTATTTGGCGAAGGCCAAACAGTGAAAGATCGAAGGATTCACACAGAGGGCACAGAGAAGCAGATTCAAGAGATTCGGAAGTTTTACCGCAAAGAACGCGAAAAAATCCGAGTTCGGAGGGGCGTAATCGGACATTCGCCCCGGGGTGGTGGAGCGGCCTCCGCGGTTCAAATTATTCCGGTTAGCGCTTGCTTGAACGAATATTTCGGTGGAGGAATAGCAATTCGCGAGGAGCAATCGTTTGGCCGCCGATCGCAACCAAGAAGTAACTTACGATATCCTGGACGAAGCGCCGGTCCGGCCCAAACGGGGCGGGCGGTTCTTCGTTTTCTTAGGAATTTTGCTCATGGTCTTGGCTTGGTCGTTTCACGGCGCGAAGATTCGTCCCGGTGAATTGATCGAGGGGATACCGCAGATCGGCCAGACTCTGGCGCGCATGCTGCCGCCGGATTTTTCTAAGATCACCGACGCGAAGCACTACTACTTGCCGGAGCAGCTTTCGTTAGGTGAGCTGCTGCTGCCGGCACCTTTGGGCGACGCCGAGACCAGGGCTCGACAGCGTTGGTGGGACAATACCTTCCCCCAGACCGTGATGGGCGCGACGCTGGAAACTATCCAGATGGCGTTGGCCGGCACTTTCCTTGCGCTGATCGTTGCCTTCCCGCTAGGGTTTTTGGCCGCGCGCAACACCACGCCCCATCCGGCGGTCTATCGCGGCGTGCGCCTGGTGCTGAATCTGGTGCGGACGATACCCGATCTCGCGCTGGGCCTGCTTTTCGTTGCCGCCGTCGGGCTGGGCGCTTTCGCCGGCACCATCGCATTAGCGATTCATACCGCGACGGTGTTGGGTAAACTGTTGTCCGAGTCGGTGGAGAACATCGACGAGGGCGTGGTCGAAGCGATTCGCGCTACCGGCGCCGGTTATGCGCAGATTCTTTCTTTCGCCGTGGTGCCGCAGATCCTGCCCGACCTGATCTCATTCACGCTGTACCGCTTGGAAACCAACATCCGCGCCGCTTCAGTCTTAGGCCTGATCGGCGCCGGCGGCATCGGCTATCTGATGAACACCAGCTTTCGCACCTTTCAGTATCAGGAAGCGGCGGCGATCGTGCTGGTCTTGATCGCTTTGGTCATGCTGGTGGATTACTTGAGCTCTCGGCTGCGCAATCTCGTCGTTTAACTCGCGTGTTGCCGCGGAAAATCGGCATCGGATATTTAGCCGCAACGAACGCAAAAAATTTGCCGCACGAAGGAAGCGTCGCGGACCGAACCTCGGAAACTCGCAAGCTCGAAACAGAATTCAAATGATCAAAAACACCAAATCCAAAACAGGCTTCATTCGGATGCCGTGTTTGAAATTTTCTGACCTGAGATTTATTTGGCTGTGACTTTGTTTCGGGTTTCGGGATTCGGATCTCGGATTTTCTGCCGTCATGGACTTTATTTTTAGCCATGTGATACTCTCACGGCTGGAGATGCTACCCGCATGATTCGCACCGTTGGATTAGTTGCCAAATATCATGAAGCCAAGGCGGCGCAGATGGTCCGCTGGCTGATTCCCTGGCTCAGGAAGCGCGGCAAAAAGGTCTGCGTCGAAAACGGCTTGACGCCGCGCGGCGCGCACTCTTGTACCAAGAAGGAAATGGCGGCTCAGGCCGATCTGATCATCTCCCTGGGCGGCGACGGCACGCTGCTCAACATCGCGCCGCTGGTGGTGCGGCCCGAGGTGCCGATCTTGGGCGTCAACATGGGCGGTTTGGGCTTTATCACCGAGGTGGCGGTCGGATGAATTGAAATCGGTGCTCAGCAAAACCCTGGCCGGCGATTATGAAGTGGAAAAGCGCATGACTCTGGAGGTGCGGGTGATCAGCAAGAAGGGCCGCCTGCGCCGGTTCCGTGTGCTCAACGACGCGGTGATCGCCAAGGGCGCGCGCAGCCGCATCATCGACTTGGAAACTTACGTCGGCGATGAGTATCTATGCACCTACCGCGCCGACGGTTTGATTATCTCCACGCCCACGGGGTCGACGGCGTATTCATTGGCGGCGGCGGGACCGATCCTCGAGCCGACCTTGGGCGCGATTGTGCTATCGCCGATCTGCCCCCATACGCTGACCAACCGGCCCATCGTCGTGCCGAGCGACGCGCCGATTCACGTCACCCTGCGATCCTTTGGCGACACGGTGATTCTCAGCCCCGACGGGCAAAAAGGGCTGCGCCTCAACAATGGCGACAAGGTGGAAGTTCGCGACTTCGGTCTGCCGGTGTCGCTGATCAAGCTGCCGTCGCGTAGTTATTATGAAATTCTCCGTGAAAAACTCAAATGGGGAGAGCGTTAGTCAGTCGCGATTATGTTGCGAGAGTTGCGAATCAAAAACTTCGCGGTGATCGACGAAGTGGCACTGGAGCTGGGGCCGGGACTCAACATTATCACCGGCGAAACCGGTGCTGGTAAGTCGATTATTCTAAATGCCCTCGGACTGGTCTCCGGCGAACGGGGCAGCTCGGATATCATTCGCCACCAGGAAGATGAAGCGACTGTCGAGGCGTTGTTCGACGGCGTGCCCAAGCTCATTGAGGCTAAGCTCGCCGATGCCGGTTTCGCGCTTGATGGCGAGCTGGTGATCAAGCGGATCCTCAATCGTTCGGGCAAAAACCGCATTTATTTGAACGGCAGTCTCTGCCCGCTCAATCTGCTGGCCGAGATCGGCGGCGCCTTGGTGCATATCTACGGCCAGCATGAGCACCACAGCTTGCTGCAGCCCGATACCCACTTAAACCTGCTCGACGCTTTCGCCGATGTCGATGCCATGGTGCTAGCGATGAAACAGCAGTTTGTCGCCCTGACGGCGGCGTGGCGCGATCTCAACGAAACCCGTGACTCCTTGGACCGGCGGCGCCGCGAACGCGCTAATTTGGAATCCCAAGCCGAAGAGATTGGCCGCGCTCAACTCAAAGCCGGCGAGGAGGAAGAGCTGCGGGCGCGCAAGAATATTTTAGCGCACTCGGAAAAACTCAGCTTGGGCTGCCGCGAGGGCGAAGAGCTGCTTTACGAAGGCGATGCCGCGCTGGTGGGCCGGCTGGGCAAGTATGCGGCAAAGCTGCGCGAGCTCGCCGCCATCGATGCCAATTTGCAACCGACCGAAGAGCTGATTCAATCTTCCCTGGCACAATTGCAAGAGGCGGCGGCGCAGCTGCGCCGCTACGCCGAGCGGGTGCATTTCGATCCGCGGGCGTTGGAACAGCTCGAAGACCGCTTGGCGGAAATTCAGCGGCTCAAGCGCAAGTATAACGCGAGCGTCGATGACATCCTCAGGATGGAGAGCGATATCCAACAATCGCTCGACCGTCTGGAAAATAGCGAAGAACAAATCGCTGCCATGGAAAAGACTTTTACCGCGGCACGCGGGCGCGCCTGGGGTAGCGCTGAGAAGCTTTCCCATGAACGCCAGCGCGCGGCGAAAAAACTGCGCCGTGAGCTGGAGAAAGAGGCGCGCGGCTTGGGCATGGCGGGAATCTCTTTCGAAGCCCGTTTCCTGAGTCAGGATGACAAAGCCGACGCGCCGCCGTTCTTCATCGCTGGCAAGCGGTTGAACGAGCGCGGCATGGACCAGGTGGAATTTTACTTTTCATCCAATCCCGGCGAGCCGGTCAAACCGTTGGCCAAGATCGCCTCCGGCGGCGAACTGTCGCGCCTCATGCTGGCGCTCAAGTCCCTGGTCATGACCCCCGGCGTAGTGTCGACCTTGCTGTTCGATGAAGTCGACAGCGGCGTCGGCGGACGGGTCGCCGAGATCGTCGGCAAAAAGTTGAAGCAGGTCGCGGCCCAGAACCAGGTCATCAGCGTCACCCACCTGCCGCAGATCGCCGCCATGGCCGATTGCCACTATGTGGTGCAAAAGGAAGTCGAGAAGGGGCGCACTTTCACCCGGGTGCAAAAACTCTCAGAGAAAGACCGCATCGGCGAGGTGGCGCGCATGTTGGGCGGGGTAAAGATCACCGAACAGACCCGCAAACACGCCGAAGAGATGGTGCGCGGACGGGATTAAGACTGGACTCGTTCAAATCGTTCAAACAGTTCAAAACGTTCAAACCGTTTTCGGAAGCGCGCCGCCGGACGTTGACTTTTGCCCGCTGAATTTAGATATTAGCTGACAGTTCGACTTCATCCTGTCCTATTTCCGTGTTGTTCGTGTGGGGCCGTAGCTCAGTTGGGAGAGCGCTTGAATGGCATTCAAGAGGTCGAGGGTTCGATTCCCTTCGGCTCCACCAATTCCCTTTCCAACATCAGCCAAAGAAGTCCGATAACCCATTGTAGTTAAACAGTTTTTCCTGGTATAGTGTCCGGCATGGTCCGATGCCGTCCAGCTAAAGCTGCCCCCATATTGGGGGCAACTCTGGGGGCAACTGGGAGACCTGGAAAGTGAGTTGCCCCCACATGCCGCTGACCGACACTACGATCCGTTCGGCCAAGGCCCCGGCCAAGACCTTCAAGCTGTTCGATGGCGGCGGCCTGTATCTGGAGGTCAGCCCGGCCGGCGGCAAGTGGTGGCGCTGGAAGTATCGCTTCGGCGGCAAGGAGAAGCGGCTTTCCTTCGGCGTCTATCCCGACGTCAGCCTGAAGGCGGCGCGCGAGAAGCGCGACGACGCCCGCCAGCAGCTCGCCGCCGGCATCGATCCTGGTCAGGCCCGCAAGGCGGAGAAGCTCGCGCAGGCGGGCGCCGAGAGCTTCGAGGCTATCGCGCGCGAGTGGCACGCGAAGTTTTCGCCGGGATGGGTCGCGAGTCACGGCGACCGCATCCTGCGCCGGCTCGAAAGGGATGTCTTCCCTGGCTCGGCAAGCGGCCCATCGCCGACATCAAAGCGCCCGAGCTGTTGGCCGTGCTGCGCCGGATCGAGAGCCGGGGCGCGCAGGAGACCGCGCACCGCGCGATGCAGAACTGCGGGCAGGTGTTCCGCTACGCCGTGGCGACGGGCCGCGCCGAACGCGATCCGACGGGCGATCTGCGCGGCGCCCTGCCCCCACCGAAGGAGAAGCACCACGCCTCGATCATCGAACCGAAGCGCATCGCGCGAACTGCTCCGGGCGATCGACGGCTACGAAGGTTTCTTCGCGACGAAGTGCGCGCTGCGGCTCGCGCCGCTGGTCTTCGTGCGGCCTGGCGAGTTGCGCAAGGCGCAGTGGCCGGAGATCGATTTCGGAAAGGCGGAATGGCGCATCCCCGCCGAGCGGATGAAGATGCGCGAGCAGCACATCGTGCCGCTGTCGCGCCAAGCCGTCGAGATCTTGCGCGAGTTGGAGCCGCTGACGAACCGCGGGATCTCCGCCAAACCGGATGCGCCTCGCTACGTTTTCCCGGCGCCGCATCGCGCGAGCGACCGATGAGCGAGAACGCCATCCTCGCTGCGCTGCGGCGCATGGGCTACGCGAAGGAAGAGATGACCGGCCACGGCTTCCGCAGCATGGCGTCGACGCTGCTGCACGAACAGGGCTGGAACCATCAAGCGATCGAACGCCAGCTCGCCCACGCCGAGCGCAACGCCGTGAGCGCGGCTTACAACTTCGCCGAACATCTGCCGGAGCGGCGCAAGATGATGCAGGCTTGGGCGGACTATCTCGATGGGCTGAAAGGCGGCGCCGAAGTGATACCGCTGTTCAAGAGGGCGTAACAACCCCGACCTCTTGAATGCCATTCAAAAATCATTCGTGACCTGAGCCTAAAATAGCCGGCAAAGCCCAACAATAACAAGCCCCGAGCGCTGCCGTAAATGGTAGTTCTTGGGGCTTGTTGTTTCTGGTGCACGGACAAATGGATATTTCGC
>CAWJZV010000012.1:0-98679 GCA_963847445.1 uncultured delta proteobacterium
TCGGCGCTCACGAACGGCAACGGCTTGGGAAGCGACTCTTGAAGGATGAGCGCCGAAGCAAGATGGATCGCGTCAAGAGTTCGGATATTGTAGCTGACGACCAGATCTTCGGCTTTGCTCAGCACTTGGGGCACCGGCTCTATCAATTGCCAGAACGATCTGTCGGCGTTTATCCTCGCCCTGATCCCGTTGTAGTTCGGTGCGGTGATTTCTCCCCGCCGGTGACGCCGCAGAATCGCTGAACTTAGTTCGATGGGCGTAATCGCCGAGGAAAGAAACTCGTAGGATGCGAGTAGGGCGCGAACTCTGGCCGATCCCGCTTCGCGGATATAGTGTTTCGCTAAAGCGCTGGTATCGAAGTAGGCGAGACTCACCGCTCGTCTCGTTCTTCGCTAATCGTGCGGGCGATGGACTTCCCTTTGATCGGCACTGGCGCGCTCCAAGCGGGCATGGGCTTCCCACTCTTTGGACCGCGCCGCAGGACTCCCTCCGATTCCAGGCGGCGCAGCGTGGCGTCGGTATCTCCGCGCGGTTCCAATGACTTGATCACGGCAATAGGCTTGCCGCGTTCGGTCAAAATAACTTCTTTGCCGGATTTGACCGCTTTGATCGCTTTGGAAAAGCTCTGGTTCGCTTCTCTTAGTCCCATTCGCATCGGGCGCCTCATTATTAGTAGTGATGTCACTACAATAAGAGGTATGGCTTAAAGCGTCAAGTCCTCTGAGGAGACCTGAGGAGTGCAGTGGGGCTATATCGGTGGAGTTTGTCCAGTATATCAACAGCGTGCCTGATGGACTTCGTGGACTTCGTGGTTCAAAGTGGATCACTTTCTTTGTCCCGTCGTTGAACTTAACTTCGATCAGGTAGTCTCGCACATATTTAGCTTTTGTTACTGAAGGTAGCATAACGCGGTTGCCCAAATCAGGGGTTGATGATCACTTCATTGCCGCGGCCGCGGAACAAGATGTCCAAAGCGTTGAGCACATCGCGGCCCATGATTCGCTCGTGTCCGGCGAAGTCGGCCTGGAGGCGGCAGGGGTAAATCGTTCCATCCAGATATACCCAGGCATGGAAGATCAACGTCGGTGTGGAGCTTTCGCCCACCCCTCCCATCAGCCCAGGAGTCCCGTCGCTTGGGTCTAACGCCAATTGTTCACAGTCCGCCCATGGTATCGCGCTGGCGTCTGCGCCGGTGTCGGGGATAACGTGATCCAAAATCAGTCCTGAGTTTCCGGGTTGTTTTCTAAATTCAACAGTGACGACTGGCAAGGGTTCGTTTGGATAGCCCTGGTCATACGAAAAAGCAGACCGGCGCATGCGATTGGGTTCGTGCTCGTGGCCAACGCAAGTGATGAAGGGATGTTTGCCTGAAGCCTGAGCGGAGTGAAGGACTTCTACAGGGCTTTTGCCGGAAACGATAACTATTCCGTCGGCGAAGCCGATCCATTGATCGCGATAGTTCGCGAGCAGGCTGTCGCGATGCGCCCAATAGTCGGCTTCATTCTTTCGCCAATCGGGATGGACTTGCGTCGCGATCTTTGGGGGCAGACCGTCGATCAAGCTACCTGTCTGCTGTCCTAAATTAGCCATAGCGGAATTATACACAGAGCTGGATGTTTGCCAAACGCCAAAAACAAAGGGCGACTCGATGGTCGCCCTTTGGGTTGTGGTCAGGTTTTTGAAGCGTGATCTACGCCTTCCCCGCCTCCTTCAACGCCCGCAGCACATTCTCCGGACTCAGCGGCAGCTTGGTCACCCGCACGCCGGTCGCGTTGTAGATCGCGTTGGCGATGCAGGCCATCGGCGGGACGCAGGCGATTTCGCCGGCGCCTTTGGCGCCGTAGGGGCCGGCGCCGGGGTAGCCTTCGACTAGCGTCGTCTCGATGCGCGGCATCATGTTGATGGTCGGCATTAGATAGTCGACGAAAGACGGGTTCAATGTTCTGCCTTCTTTGTCGAAGACGACTTGTTCGCACAGCGCTTGGCCGATGCTCATCGCTGTCGCGCCTTCGACTTGGCCTTCAACGGCGGCCAGATGAATCGGCTGGCCGATGTCGTGGACGGCGACGTATTTCAAAATCTTCACGTTGCCGGTCATGGTGTCGACTTCGACGATGCAGGCGTGCGTGGTGAACGGCTGGGAGCTGCCGTGGGCTTTTTCTTCGGCTACCAATGCCAGGTTATCGCAGTAGCCGCGGCCGATCACTTCGCCGATGACGTTGTGCGCGTCGGTGGCGACCGTCGCCAGTGCGATGGTTTTCGTCGGCGTGCCTTTGACCCGGATCTGCTTGTCGACGATCTCCAAATCGTCCGGGCTCGCTTCCAGTTTGCCCGCGGCCATTTTAAACAGCTGATTGCGCGCGTCGATGGCTGCGAGCCGGGATGCGGTGCCGGACACCAGGATGCCCCGGCTGCCGACCGTGCCCGCGTCCCATGGGCTTGCGTCGGTATCGACATTGACGACAGTGACATCGCTCACCGGAATACCGAGCTCCTCGGCGACAATCATGGGAATACCGAAACCGGGGATGGTGCCCATGTCGATCTTGCCGATGTGCACTGTCACCGAGCCGTCTTCATTCACTTTGACAATCGAGCCGCCGCCGGGACCGGCGCTCTCGATCCAGGATCCCGTGGCGAGGCCGATGCCCTGGTTCTTTTCCAGCTTCACTTTGCCCCAACCGATCTTCTCCTTGGCGATGCGGATCGTTTCACCCAGCGAAACATCGCGCAGCTTGGGCACGCCGACGATCTTATCACCGGCTTTAGGCATGTTCTTAAGGCGGAATTCCGTCGGGTCCATGCCGAGCTTGGCGGCGATGGAGTCCATGTGCGACTCGACCGCAAACGCGGCTTGCGGGCCGCCAGGGCCGCGCACTGGGCCGCACACCTGTTTGTTGGTGTAGACCGTAAAGCCTTCGATGTGGCAGTTGGGCATCAAGTACCAGCCGCCGAGCATGTTGGTGCAGCGGGCGCCGGCCTGAACGCCGAATCCGGAGTAGCCGCCGGCGTCGTAGAATACTTTGCCGGTGCGGGCGAGAATGGTGCCGTCTTTTTTCACGCCGGTTTTGATGTACATGCGCGCGCCGGAGCGAATCGTCGTCGAGATCGTTTCCTCGGCCTTGTCGAGGACGATCATCACCGGCTCGCTTGGCCTTGATCGCCAACAGGCCGCAGATCGGCTCGACGGCGGCGCCTGAAGTGATGCCGCTGCCTTTGCCGCCAAATCCGCCGCCCAAGCCGGCGGAGATGACGCGCACGTCATTCAATCGCAGGCCCAGCATCTTCGCCGTTTCCTGGCGCACCGGGAACGGCGCTTGGGCGTTGGCCCACACCGTCAGCCGTCCGTTGGGTTCCATCTGCGCCGCGGCAATGCGCGGCTCCAAATACTGCGGATGGATCATCTTGGTTTCGTAAACTTCCTCGACTACGAGATCGGCTTCGGCCATCGCCTTGTCGGGATCGCCGACATGGACGACAGCGTGGCCGCAGACGTTCTTCATCCCAGCCGGAGTGGTTTTCGGCAGCGGCATATCTTCGTGCAGCACCGGCGCGTCTGGTTTGGTCGCTTCCTCGGCGTCGAGCGCCACCGGCAGCGGCTCGTAGGTGACTTTGATTTTTTTGAGCGCCTGCTTGGCGATGGCCAGAGTATCGGCGGCGACGGCGGCGACCGGGTCGCCCATGAAGCGCACTTTGCCGCGCGCGAGAATGTGGCGGTCGATGTAGCTGCGGCCATAGCGCACGTTGGGGGCATCTTCAGCGGTAACCACGGCGTGGACGCCGGGGATTTTCTTCGCTTCGCTGGTGTCGATGCTGATAATTTTCGCGTGGGCGTATTGGCTGCGCAGTATCGCGCCCTGCAGTTGGTCTTTGAGCATCAGGTCGATGCCGTAAACGCCCTTGCCGATGACGCGGTCGATGCCGCCCATTCGGGCCGGGCTGGTGCCGACGACTTTGAATTCAGCTTTTGCCATGACTAAGCCCTCCCTGCGATGCGATCGGCGGCGAGGTGAATCGCGTCGACGATCTTGTTGTAGCCGGTGCAGCGGCAGATGTTGCCCGAGACCGCCTCTTCGATGTCCGCCGGCGTCGGCTTGGTGGTGCGGTCGAGCAGCGCTTTGACCGACATGATGAAGCCCGGCGTGCAGTAGCCGCACTGCACCGCGCCGGTGTCGATGAAGGCTTGCTGCACCGGGTGGAGCTTGTCGCCGTCGGCGAGTCCTTCGATGGTGAGGATCTGCGCGCCGTTGGCGTCGGCGGCCATGGTCACGCAGGTGTTGATCGGCTTGCCGTTATAAATCACCGTGCAGGCGCCGCACTCGCCGGTGTTGCAGCAGAGCTTGCTGCCCTTCATTTCCAAAGTGTCGCGGAGAAATTCCAGCAGCGAAGTCGACGCTTCGGCGCTGGCGCTGACCGCTTTGCCATTGATGGTCGTATTGATCGTGACGCTCATTAGACTACCTCCTTGCCGGTGGCGGCTTTCCAGGTTTGTTCGAGACCGCGGCGGGTCAACGCTTCGACGATCCAGCGGCGGTTCTCGGCGCTGCTGCGCTGATCGCTGATCGGACTCGCTTCGCTGGCCGCCAGGGCGCCGGCTTCCTTAAGCAGCGCCGCGGTGAGCGGTTTGCCGCGCAGCAACGCTTCGGTTTTCGGCGCGCGCAGCGGTGTCGGCGCCACCGCGCCCAGGCCGATGCGGACCTCTTGCACGTTGTTTTTTCCGCTATCCGGCGTGAGCAGGACCGCGACGCCGACCATGGCGATATCCATGGCGCCGCGCACGGCGTGCTTCAAGTAGACGCCCTTGCTGCCGGGCGGCGGAATCGGCACCTCTATTTCTGTTAACAAGCCTTTCACGCCGGCAGCGCTTTTGCCCGGCCCCTGAAAAAACGACTTGAACGGTTCGCTGCGCTCGCCGTCGGAGAAAGCGAGCACGGCGTTGGCTTCCAACACCAAAAGCGGCGCGAGCGTTTCACCCGACGGTGAGGCGCGGCAGATATTGCCGCCGATGGTGGCGGTATTGCGCACTTGCAGCGACGCGAACTGGTGCGATGCTTCCCAGAGGACGGGCAACTTATCGCGCACCAGCGCGCTGGTTTCGAGCTCCCGGATGGTGGTCAGCGCGCCAATGCGCAGCGCGCCGCCGCTTTCCGAGATGCCGGCCAGGCTGGGAATTTTTTTGATATTCACCAGGCAGCCCGGCTCCTCCTTAAATTTAATGTCCACCATCACGTCGGTGCCGCCGGCGATGACTTTGGCCTCGGCGCCATGCTTGGACAACAGCGTCAAGGCGTCGCCGATGGATTTCGGTTCAAAGTATTCCATATTGTTTCTCCCCGCTTTAATGTTGTGCTTAATCCGTTGTCATAGCCCAAGTTGGAGTTTGATGACAAGGGGCAAATGGAGAATCAGTGTGTCGGAAAGTCAGCAGCTCAATATTCGCGCTTTGGCAATCAGCATGGCATGATCGAGCATGATGGTGGCGCATCAGCGATGCAAGCCAAGGGGTGACCATGAAAGCGATTACACTAAGAAACCTACCTCCAGCAATTAGCGGAGGCCGTGCGCGAAGAGGTGGAGCGGAAACGACCAGCGTCAATAAGGCGGTGATAAGCCTATTGGAGCGAAAAGCAGAAGGACACAGAAAAAAGACCGCCCAGAAACGGGAATATGACGACCTTGACGCGCTCGCAGGAACTTGGACAAGAAAAGAAGCTGGTGAATTTGACAAGGTCCTGGCAGCTCAAAGGGCTGTAGATCCCGAGCTGTGGAAGTAATGCTGTTGCTGGTGGATACCTCAGCTTATTCTGCCTTTGATTCGAGCTATTGCTGGAAGTCTGGCTCGCCGTTTCTAGCGCCCGCCAGATCGTTGATACCTAAACAAACTCACCTTGCAGTTTCTCCTTGCCAAGAATATAGAATTCTAACGTTAAGCGCACAGCTGGCAGCATTTTGCCCGGCGCAAGGAGAATTTGATTCATGCGATTGCCGCACCGCGACCCGATTCAGCTGGGTCTGACAGCTTATGAACTGTTTCAGGAGAAAGAGGGCATCCCCTCGGTCACCGGCTTTTTCATCGAAGACTTGATGGACGTCGAGGTCAAGCCTTGGGCGCGCATGGGGGCGCTCGGCTCCTACCTGAACATGGGCGAGCAGCAGGAGAACGACGCTTATATCTGCGAGATTCCCGCCGGCAAGCAGACCGAGCCGCAGCATCATATGTTCGAGACGCTGATCTACATTCATAAAGGGCGGGGCGCGACCACGGTTTGGTTCGAGGGCGACGCCAAGCAGACTTTTGAGTGGGCGGCGGGAGCGATCTTCGCGATTCCGCTCAATGTTTCGTATCAACACTTCAATGTTTCCAATGAGCCGGTGCGCTTTCTTGCCGGCACCAACGCGCCGCACGTGATTAATTTATTTCACAACGAGGATTTTATTTTTCGCAATCCATTCCAGTTTCGCGACCGCTTCCGGCCGGACCGGGAATTTTTCAATGAGAACAAGAAATTGACGGTACGGTCATGGGAGTCCAATCTGGTGCCGGATGTAAACACCTTCGCCCTCGACGACTACCCGATGAAAGGCAAGGGCGTAAAGATCATGCGCTTCGGCCTGGCCGGCACGACTTACGGTTGCCACGTTCAGGAATTCCCGGCCGGCAGCCGCAGCCTGTTTCACCGCCATGGTCCCGGCGCCATCGTGTGCGTGACCCAAGGCACGGGCTTCGCGATGGTCTGGCGCGAAGGCGACGAGCGCACGCGCTTCGAGATCAAGCCGGGCTCGATCTATTCGCCCGGCGATCTCATGTACCACGGCCATTTCAACACCGGCCATTCGACGCTGCGCCACTTCGCCATGCGCGGCCGCAGTCCGAAGTTCAGCCAGGACCGTTTCCGCACCAAGCTGCATGAGATGATCCCCCTGGACGAGGAGCCTGCGGATATTCATCCGATGTACTTGGCAGAGTTGCAGCGCAACGGCGTGAAGTCGGAGATATCGGTCGTGGAAGAATGAAGGGATTTCACCACAGAGAGCACAAAGGGCACAAAATAGGGGCGCGCATTATCGCGCCCTCGGATTCGGAAGGTTGGCTGCAAAGAACGCAAAGTACACAAAAAAAAATCTATGACGGATTACGGATTCCCGGACGTAGGGGCGTATCATGATACGCCCGGTGGTGGCGGCATGCGATCTTCTTGCAATGACGGCTAATCATTACTTAGGAGAATCTAAAATGGGCTGAACTTGCTTACACAGATTTCCGCAGCTTCGTTGAAGAGGCGAAAAAGATCAGCGACTACCGGATTATCGAAGGAGCGGATTGGGATGCCGAGATCGGCGCGTTGGTCGAGTCCACCGCGGAGTTGGTGTCGCAACCGCCGATGCTGATCTTCGACAAGGTCAAAGGCTATCCGGCGGGTTTTCGGGTTTGCAGCTTGCCTTACGCGGCGTACCGCCGCGTGGCCTTGGCGCTGGGATTGCCCACCGACAAGACTAAATTAGAAACCTTGCGTCTGGCGGCGCGCAAGGTGCGCAGCGCCGAGCCGATTGCGCCGAAGGAAGTAAGCAGCTCGCCGCTGTTCGAAAATAAATTGACCGGCAGCGACGTTAACTTACTCAAGTTTCCCGCGCTGCGATTTCACGAGAACGACGGCGGGCGCTACTTTGGGCCCGGCGGCGGATTGATCAATCGCGATCCCGACAGCGGCTACGTCAACAGCGGCACCTACCGCATGCAGCTGCATGACAAGCACACGCTTGGTCTATGGATGAGCCCCGGCCAGAATGGCCGGCAGATTTGCGCCAAGTATTGGGACAAGGGCAAGAGCTGCCCGGTGGTGGCGAGTTACGGCCAGCATCCGATGGTGTTCATGCCGTCTTACACGAAGTTTCCCTACGGCCGCTCGGAGATGGAAATATCCGGCGGCTTGATGGGCCGGCCGCTGGAAGTTTTACGCGGGCCGATTACCGGCTTGCCGATACCGGCGTCCTCGGAGATCGCCATTGAAGGCGAGATTCCGCCGCCGTCGGAAGAGGCGCGGGCCGAAGGGCCGTTCGGCGAGTGGCCGGGTTACTATTCCGGCGGCACTACGGGCACCGGCGAGAACCAACCGATCATTCGCATCAAAGCGATCTATCACCGCAACGATCCGATTCTCGAAGACGAGGCGCCGCTCTGGCCGGGGGCGGTGAAGATGGATCTGCATATCTCCGCCGGCGTGCTGTGGGATCAATTGGAGAGCGCGGGTATTCAAGACATCGCCGGCGTCTACAATCACACTTCCTACATGACCGTGGTATCGATCAAGCAAAAATACGCCGGACATGCCAAGCAGGCGGGGCAAGCGGCGCTCAGCTGCGCGGCGGCCAATCGTAACGGCCGCTACGTGGTGGTGGTCGATGAGGATATCGACCCGACCAATATGAAAGAAGTGCTGTGGGCGATGATGACGCGGGTCGATCCGCCGACCAATATCGACATCATCGACGGCTGCTGGAGCACGCCCCTCGATCCGCGCATGCCGCCGGAAAAGCGCGATAGCAAGGATCACACCAACGGCCGGGCGATCTTCTACGCCGTGCGGCCATATCATTGGAAAGATAAGTTCCCGAAAGTCAGCCGGTCGAGCCGCGAGCTGCGCGAGAAGACGATTGCCAAGTTCAAAGGAGTGATCCCGTTTCCGGGGTCGTGAGGGTGAGCGGCCGGTCGCCCCTGCACAGAACCCTCACCCTCAGCCCGCAAGCGGGCGAGAGGACGAAGATATTAAAGCGAGGGAATTTTCCAGATGATCAGTCGGGAGGAAAACCAACTTCTAACCCAAACCAATGCCGGCACGCCGTGTGGCGAGCTGCTTGCGCCGCTATTGGCAGCCGGTGGCGTTGTCGGAAGAGTTGAAACCGGACGGCGCGCCGTTGCCGGTGACGTTGCTGGGCGAAGAGTTGGTGATTTTCCGCGACGACAAAGGGCGTGTCGGCGTGCTCGATGCGCATTGTTGCCATCGCGGCGCCGATCTAACGTATGGCCGGTTGGAAGATGGCGGGCTGCGCTGCATTTATCATGGCTGGCTTTATGACGTGAACGGCAAGATTCTCGAACAGCCGGGCGAGCCCAACGGCGGCGAGCACCGGGATGCCTATTGCCAGCCGTCTTTTCCTTGCCGCGAGATCGGCGGCGTCATTCTAGCCTATATCGGTCCCGGCGAGCCGCCGCTGTTGCCCAATTACGAATTTCTTCAAGTTCCCGACGACCAGCGCTTTGTCTCGAAGATTCATCACGCGTGCAATTATCTTCAGTCCAACGAGGGCAATATCGATCCGGTGCATCTGTCCTTCCTGCACCGCAATCTCGAACTTTCCGACACCGACAAAAAACGGCGCGTGCCGGGCAGCGAGAGTTCGCCCAATTCGCTGTTCGGCGCCGATATCGCGCCGCGCATCGAAGTCGAGCTGACCGATTTTGGCGTGCGGATTTTTTCCATTCGCAACATCGACGACGACAAGATTTATTTTCGCACGTCGAATTTCATCATGCCCAACTTCAGCACCTTCCCCGGCCAGACCGCGGCGGAGGGTTACTCGGTCAACTGGCATGTGCCGATCGACGATCACAATCACTGGAAATTCGTCATCGTTTTCAGCCGCAAGCGCGCGCTCGACCGCTCGATGATGCTGCGCGGGCGCGACGAGTTGCAGCCCGACTATCGTATGATCCGCACCAAGGCGAACCGCTACTTGCAAGACCGCGCGTCAATGAAAGACAAAACCTTCAGCGGCATCGGCTACAACTTCCAGGCGCAGGACGCCTGCGTCATCGAAGGCGCCGGAACGATCCAAGACCGGACCAAGGAGCATCTGGTGACCTCGGACAAGGCGATTGTCGCCGCGCGCAAGCTGCTGCTCAAGGGCATTCAAGACGTAAAGGAAGGGCGCGATCCGCTGCATGTGGTGCGCGATGCTAGAATAACCAGTTTGCGCATATCGCGGTGATCTCTGAAGTTGCGTCGAAGGCGGCAGACATTCGAGCCATTGTGCAGGAGAAAATCGCCGAGCAAGCTTCGTCCGATTAATTCAGAATTACCCTCGCCCTTTGGGAGAGGGAAGGGTGAGGGCCATCGCATTCGTACCAAATGCGCCCTCACCTCAGTCCTCTCCCAGAGGGAGAGGAGGGAAGAAAGGCTGCGGCGAAGGAAATATCAATGAGTGAGATTCTTCGATTAGGCATGGCCGGCTTGGGCGTGGCGAGCACGCAGATCATGCCGCCCATCGCCAAGTTGCCGTTCATCAAAATTACCGCCGCCGCGGATATGCGCGCGGACGCGGTGGCGAAGTTCCGCGAGCAGTACAAGGCCGAAGGTTACACCAGCGTCGAGGAGTTATGCGCCAGCCCCAACGTCGACGCGGTCTACATCGCCACACCCAATTCGCTGCACGCGGAGCATGCGATTATCGCCGCCAAGCACAAGAAGCATATCATCGTCGAAAAACCCATGGCGATGAATCTAGCGGAATGCGACGCCATGAATGAAGCGGCGGACAAGCACGGCGTCAAATTGCTGTGCGGCCACACCCATAGCTTCGATCCGCCGATCCGCAAGATTCGCGAGATCGTCAAAAGCGGCGAGCTCGGCAAGCTGTGCATGATCAATACCTGGAACTACAACGAGTTCATGTACCGGCCGCGGATGAAGCATGAGCTGGCCATGACCCGCGGCGTGGTGCTCAATCAAGGACCGCACCATGTCGACGTGGTGCGCTTGATCGGCGGCGGCATGGTGCGCAGCGTGCGCGCCATGACCGGTATTTGGGACCCGGCGCGCGAGTGGGAAGGCAGCTATACTTGTTATTTGGAATTCGCAGACGGCACGCCGGCGACGCTGGTTTATAGCGGCTACGGTTTTTTCGACACGGCGGAATTGTTCGATTGGGTCGGCGAGGGCGGGCAACATCGGCCGCCCGAGACCAATTTGAATGTGCGCAAGAGTTTGCGCGAAGTGCGCACGGCGGAAGAAGAAGAGCAGTTAAAAGAAGGCATGCGCTTTGGCGGCAAGCGTGAGGGCGAATACAGCCATGTCTGGAGCGGCGCGCGCAAGCAGCCGTTTTTCGGCCACACCGTGGTAAGCTGTCAGAAGGGCGATATTCGCCAGACGCCGGATGGGCTGAAGATTTACGGCGAGAGCGAGCAACGGGAGATTGCGCTGCCGGCGGGCAGCCGTGGCCGCGAGGCGGAAGTTGAAGAGTTGTACGACGCGGTGGTGAAAGGGCGGCCGGTGTTTCACGGCGGCCGCTGGGGCGCGGCGACCTTGGAAGTTTGCCTGGCGATGCTGGAGTCGGCAAAGCAGCGCAAAGAGATCATGCTGTCGCATCAGGTGCCGAGTCCGGAGTAAAATTTGTTCAAGGTTCAAGGGTTCAAAAGTTCAAGGTCGGAATCGGAGAGACTCTACATGCGCCATCGGTTAGCTTTGTATGGGCTCATTCTGTGTTTGTCGTCAAACGGCTTTTCCCATGCGGCCGAGTCCAAGCCGGCTTGGCAAGCCGAATGGGAGCGGACGGTCAAGGCTGCGGAGGAAGAAGGGCAGTTGACGGTGTACATCGCCGGCTATGGCGCGTTGATCGATTCGGGGTTGTTCCAGAAGGCTTACCCAAAAATCAAGGTTACCAGCGTCACCGGTTCGGGCATCGCAGCTCGCGCCGCGCATCGTCGCCGAACGGCGCGCTGAAAAGTATCTCGCCGACGTTTACAGCGGCGGCGGAGGGTCGCTCTATCAAAGTCTCTATCTCGGCAAGATGCTCGATCCGCTCAAGCCGGCGCTGATTTTGCCGGAAGTCATCGATCCGACCAAGTGGTGGGAGGGCAAGCATAAATTTATTGATCCCGAGGAACGTTACATTATCGTTTATGAAGGCAACGTGGCGGCGGGCGCGAGTCCGGCGTACAACACCAATCTGATCAATCCCAAAGACTACAAATCGATGTGGGATCTTCTCAATCCCAAACTAAAGGGCAAGATCGTTTCCCCGGACATCCGGCGCGTGCGCGGTACCGGACCATCGTTTCAATTTCTTTACTATCATGCCGACCTCGGCCCTGAGTTCCTGCGCCGTTTTTACGGCGAGATGGAGGTCACTGTGACCGCCGACCTGCGCCAGACGGTGGATTGGCTGGCGGCGGGCAAGTTCGCATTGTCGATGCCGACGCAGAGTTCTGCCACGGCCAAAGCCAAGGCGCAGGGATTGCCGGTGGATGAATTCGCTCCCCATCACTTCAAGGAGGGCGCCAGCCTATCGGGGGCGTTCGGCCAACTAGCGTTGATGAACCGCGCGCCCCATCCCAACGCGGCCAAGGTGTTTGTCAATTGGCTGCTGTCGCGCGACGGGCAGAGCGCCTTTCAGCGCGTGATTAGCACGCCGGGGGAAGCGAAAAATTCCCGGCGCATCGATGTGCCCAAGGATCATATTCCGGCGGCGGAGCGGCGCCTTGACGGTGGCAAGTATTTCGACCCCGACGACCTGGGCACGCGGGATATTACACCAGTGACCAAGTTAATGGATGAGATTTTTGCCGGTAAAAAATGACTGAGACCGTCGAGGATAGAGGATTGGAGAGCGAGCACGGCGTGTCTGTTCGTCGATGTTCAAGGGGGAGTAGAAAATGTTGACTGCTGAAGAAAATGAAATGCTGACCAAAGTCGGTCCGGGCACGCCGGCGGGGGAATTGCTGCGGCGCTATTGGCATCCGGTGGCGATTGCGGCGGACTTGACGGTGGAAAACCCGACCAAGTTTCTGCGCATCCTCGGCGAGGATTTGGTGTTGTTCCAAACCACCGGCGGCGAGGTCGGGCTTTTGCACGATCGCTGCGCCCATCGCGGTGTGTCGCTTTCCTACGGCCGGGTCGAGGAGCGCGGCCTGGCCTGCGCGTACCATGGCTGGCTTTACGATATCAAGGGCAACTGTCTGGAGACGCCGGCGGAACCGGCAAACAGTAAGTTTTGCCTCACGGTGAAACAGAAGGCCTATCCGGTGCAGAAACTTGCCGGACTCTACTGGGCTTATTTCGGCCCGCTGCCGGCGCCGGTAATGCCCAAATACGATGTCTGGGCGCGCACCGACGGCTGGCATTGGCTGCGTGCCTTGCCGCAGCTCGACTGCAATTGGCTGCAAGCGATGGAAAATTCTGTCGACACGGCCCATCTGCATATACTTCACCAGGAACTTGTCACAGATGGTTTCAATGTCGAAAGCACGACCCGCGGTACCATCGACAATCTGGTCGATTACGGAATAACGGAATTTCCCCACGGCTTTATCAAGCGGCGGGTTTTCAAGGATGGCAAGATAGAGGAACATCCGCTGCTGTTTCCGACCGTATTGCGCCAGGCCAATCGCACGCAGATCCGCGTGCCCATCGACGACACGCACACTTGGGTCGTTTATGTTCACTTTGTGCCGGATTCAGCGGAGACCCGTCCGGCCAACGACGAAGTGCCGGTCAACTATCGCAAGCCGTTCAAAAATCCACTGGGTGTGCGCCATCCCGACACAAAGTTTCGCCTCAATGAAGTCGACGCCCAGGATTTCATGGCTTGGGAAACCCAGGGGCCGGTTCATGACCGCACCCGCGAGCGCTTATCCGTGTCGGATCATGGCGTGGTGATGTACCGTGAAATGCTGTTGCGTGAAATCAAGAAAGTACAGCAGGGCCTGGAGCCGATGAACGTCTTCCGCGATCCCAATCATCCGATCATCGACACCCAAATGGATCGTTCCCTGGAAGTGGGTAAGGCGGGCTCCGTGACTTATCATGTGCCGCCGAAAGCGTAGGGATGTTGCAATCGTTCCCTTCGGCATGCTCAGGGCCTGAGTTTATCGAAGGCAAGCCGTTCAAATCGTTGACGGAAGAAGAATTGGAACCGGAAGTGGCCGCAAAGCGTGTGCTGAGCTTGGTCGAGAAAAACAGAGCGCGCAAAATAAATTCCACGAAGACTTCCGGGCGTTGGGGCGCGATGCATCGCGCCCGCTTGTTTGCCAGAGAAGAGGAAGACAAGCCGTGGGACAAGTTAGTGTAAAGTTAACGTAGATGGCGCAGCGCATGATCGCCGAGCGGCGCGCCGATAAATCTAAGTAAAAATAAGGATGCGAAAATTATGTTGAGAAGATTGTTACCATTCGTGGGTATTGCGCTGCTAATCGCGTTCAACACCGCCTTTGCCGCTCAGGCCAAGCCTGCCTGGCAAGCGGAGTGGGAGAAAATTCTCGAAGCGGCCAAGAAGGAAGGCCAGCTGTCGATATACATCAGCGGTTATGAAGAGAATCTGCCGGACTTCCAAAAAGAGTATCCGGAAATCAAGGTTGCGCCGATCACCGGCCGCGGCAGCCAGATCGGCCAACGGTTGCTCGCCGAGCGGCGCGCCGACAAGTTTCTTGCCGACGTGGTTAGCTCCGGCGGCGTGACCACCTATCAACAGTTGTTTCCGGCGAAAGTCTTCGACCCGATCAAGCCGGCGTTATTGTTGCCTGAGGTCAACGACCTGACCAAGTGGTACCAAGGCAGGCACCACTATGCCGACCCGGATAACCAATACATTATCAGTTACGTCGGTACCGCGACCTACGGCTCGGTGAGCTACAACACTAAGTTGGTCGACGTGAAAGATTTCAAGTCCTATTGGGATTTGCTCAATCCCAAGTGGAAAGGCAAAATCATTTCCCGAGACATTAGAGTGGCCGGCCCCGGTTCCGGTAACGCGCGCTTGTTCTACTACCTGCCGGAGGTCGGGCCATCTTTCATCCGCAGGCTTTACTCCGAGATGGACGTGACGTTGTTCCGCGACTATCGGCAGAGTTCCGACTGGCTGGCGGTCGGCAAAGCGGCGATCTGCTTTTTCTGCGAGGTCGATGTCTCCAAGCAGCAGGGGCTGCCGGTGGACACCTTTGGCCCAGGGGTTTTTAAGGAAGGCGCCGGCCTGGTGCAGCAATTCGGTACTCTCGGTTTAGTAAACCGCGCGCCCCATCCCAACGCCGCAAAAGTGTTTATCAACTGGTTGTTGTCGCGCAAAGGCCAGATCGCCCTGCAGAAAAATATGCTCAAAACCGAGAATCCCACCGATTCCCTGCGAATCGACATTCCTAAAGACGAAATACCGATGTTGCAACGCCGCTTCGACGGTGTGAAGTACCTCGACACCAGCCGGCCGGAATGGCAGGAGATGAAGCCGATCTTGGACGTCATGAACGAAGCGCTCAAGGCGGCGGGAAAGAGTTAGTCCGAAAAACTTTGCGCCTTTGCGGGAAACCATTCCGGTCCGCATCCGGATTTATCTCTCGCAAAGTCGCAAAGGCGCAAAGTTGAGAGAAGAAGTTGGATGTTATGTTAAGATATTTATTTCACTGCTTATGGCTTGGACTTTTGCTAACGATCAACTCTGCGTTCGCGGCTCAAGCCGAAGCCTGCTTGGCAGCTGGAATGGGAAAAGACTCTCGAAGCGGCAAAGAAAGAAGGGCAGGTCGTCGTTTACATCAGCGGCTACGAAGCGATTCTGCCGGATTTCGAGAAAGAGTTTCCTGAGATCAAAGTTGTCGCGATCACGGGAAGAGGAAACCAACTTGGACCGCGTCTGCTGGCGGAAAGGCGCGCGGGAAAATTTATCGCCGACGTTTCCAGCACCGGGGCGAATCCCAATTACCAACAGTTTCACGTCGCCAAGGCGCTCGATCCGATCAAGCCAGCGCTGATCTTGCCGGAAGTCACCGATCAGTCCAAGTGGTATCTGAAGAAGCACCAGTATTCCGACCCCGACGGACAGTATGTTTTCAACTATGTCGGCTCGGCGACCTATGGCTCGATCAGCTACCACACCAAGCTCGTCGACGTGAAGGAGTTCAAGTCTTACGGCGATCTTTTGCAGCCGAAGTGGAAAGGCAAAATCGCGATACGGGATATCCGTGAGGCTGGCCCGGGGGCGGGGAATACGCGGTTCTTTTACTATAACTCCGAACTTGGGCCGTCATTCATTCGCAAACTGTTCGGCGAGATGGACGCGACGCTGTTTCGCGACTTTCGCCAGGGCCCGGATTGGCTGGCCACGGGGAAATATGCGATCTGCTTTTTCTGCGACGTCGATGTCTTGAAGCGGCAAGGGCTGCCGGTGGACACCTTCGGCCCGAAAGTTTTTAAGGAAGGCGGCGGTCTGGTGCAGCAGTTCGGCACCCTGGCGTTGGTCAACCGCGCGCCCCATCCCCATGCTGCCAAAGTTTTTATCAACTGGTTGCTTTCGCGCAGCGGCCAGATCGCCGTGCAAAGAAGAACGATGACTGCGGAAAGTCCGGCCGATTCGCTGCGTATCGATATTGCCAAAGACGAAGTGCCCTACGACAATCGCCGGCTGGAGGGAATCAAATATCTCGACACCGGCAAGCCCGAGTGGATCGAAATGAAGCCGATCATCGATGTGGTGAACGAAGCGCTGAAGAGTGCCGGTAAAAATTAGTAAGTTGTCGTGATCATCTTGTGGGGGCATGGCTATGCCTGTCCTGAGTATAATCGAAGGATGCCTGCCTCGTCGGAGGGCAACCACGGGGGTTGCCTTTCAAAACCCGTTCCCTGCTATGTTAGCGGGAGGTCCATGAAGAAAAAACTCCTCGCTCTCGCGGTTCTCACTGTGATTTTCGCCTTTGTGCAGTTCGTCGACGCGCAGCAGCCGGGGAAAATGGCGCGGCTGGGCTTTCTCACTGCGTTTGCGCGCGCTGGCAGTACGCATTTTACCGAGGCATTCCTCCAAGGTCTGCGCGACCTTGGATACGTGGAGGGGAAGAATATCGCGATAGAATATCGATTTGCCGACGGCAAGTT
Organism: uncultured delta proteobacterium; assembly: GCA_963847445.1. Lineage (GTDB taxonomy): Bacteria > Desulfobacterota > Binatia > UBA9968 > UBA9968 > DP-20. Next base: position 16,848 of record CAWJZV010000012.1, read on the forward strand.
CGAGCTGCTCCCAGAACTTGCCGCGGATCTAGTTCGTCTCAAGGTCGACGTGATTGTCGCGGTGGTCACGCAACCGTCGTTAGCGGCGAAGGCCGCCACCGCGACGATCCCGGTTGTTATGGTGGCCGTGTCCGATCCCGTGGGGTCCGGGCTTGTCGCCAGCCTCGCGCGGCCGGGCGGGAATCTCACGGGAACATCTGCGATGACTGCCGAAACCGCAGGGAAACCTCTGGGGCTACTCAAGGAAACTCTGCCAAAAATTTCCCGAGTGGCAGCGCTTTGGAATCCAGCTAATCCAGTGTTCCAGGCCGCCCAACTGCGAGAGGTAGAAGTCACGGCCAAAGCATTAGGCGTAAAGCTGCAGAGCCTGCAAGCGCGCGATCCCGAGGAAATTGACCGCGCCTTCGCAGCGATAGTCAGTGAGCGCACGAGGGCGCTACAAATCCTCGGCGATCCGGTCTTCACCACACACCGCAAACAGATCGTGGAACTTGCGCTCAAGCATCGTCTGCCGGCGGTAAGCGGGGTCAAGGAATTTGCCGAGGCGGGACTTCTGATGACCTATGGCGCAAGTTTTCCTGAATCTTCCCGTCGCGCGGCTACTTACGTGGACAAGATTCTCAAAGGCGCCAAACCCGCGGATATTCCGATCGAGCGGCCGACCAAGTTCGAGTTTGTGATTAATCTCGGCACCGCCAAAAAAGATCGGCGTAACGGTGCCGCAGTCGGTGCTGTACCGGGCGGATAAAGTCATCAGATAGGGCAAAAGTAAAAATCAACCAGGCAAAATAAAGATTGGTCGGAATTTTTCCGTCGAGGATTGGCGGGATGAAGAAATAGTGAAGAAAAGCGTAAGGGGTTAGGGGTGAGGAGTTAGGCGTCCACTCATCCTCGCCACCTCAAATCGATTGTTTAGGAGAGCGAATGAAGATTGCGAAGTTAACTTATCTCACTGTCGCCATTTACTTTTTGTGCGGTGTGAATGGAGCACGCGCTGCCCAGGCCGATGCGTGGAAAGCCGATTGGGAGAAGACGATCGAGGCGGCCAAAAAGGAAGGGCAGTTGGTTATTTACGGCAGCGATGAGTTCGAGAAGCTGTTTGCGGAGTTTCACAAGAAATATCCTGAGATCAAAGTGACCGGGGTATTCAGCCGCGGTGCCGACGTCGCCAAGCGGTTGATGGCGGAGCGGCGCGCGGATAAGTTTCTCGTCGATCTTTATCTCAACGGCCTGACCACCGGCTACAACGTTTTCTACAAAGCCAAAGTGCTCGACCCGATCCCGCCGGTGTTGGTGTTGCCGGAAGTCACCGACCTGTCGAAGTGGTGGCAGAAAAAACACCACTACGTCGATCCGGAAGGCAAGTATTTGTTAAACTTCAACGGCGGCGGACGCATCGTCATGGGTTTTAACACCAAGCTCGTCGCTCCTGGCGAGATCAAATCCTATTGGGATATCCTCAATCCCAAGTGGAAGGGCAAAGTCGTCGGCTACGATCCCAGCCTGGGCGGTTCCGGCGACGCCATGCGGTTTTTTTATCATAGCAAGAGTTTGGGCAGGGAGTTTATCCGCCGGGTGCTGACCGAAACCGACATCGTCATCAGCAGCGACACGCGCCAGATGGGCGACTGGTTGGCGGGCGGGAAGTTTGCGTTATCGATTTTCGCGCCGGTGGCGCGCATGGATCTCGATGTCATGCAGACCCAGGGGATTCCCGTAGACTGGTTCGACCCTGAGCAGTTGAAAGAAGGCGCTTATCTCACCGCCGGCTCCGGCGGCACGGCGTTGCTCAACAAAGCGCCGCACGCCAACGCCGCCAAAGTCGCGCTCAATTGGCTGCTCTCGCGCGAAGGGCAGATGCACTATCAGCGGATCTTCACCACCGGCGAAGAAGGGCCGGATTCGCTGCGCATCGATATTCCCAAGGACAAAGTGCCGCGCGGCAACCGCCGGCCAGCCAACGCCGATGAAACCCGCTATCCATTCGTCGACCGCGCCGAGTGGATGGATCAGGAGCCGATCCGTAAGTTCGTCAAGGAAATGTTGGAACAGCGACGAAAGTGATTTTGGATTCTCAATTGTGGATTGAAGAGGTGCAGCACAAATGAAAAGTTTCGCAGGCTTCGGTCGCGGTATTTTATCCGACAATCGAAAATCCAAAATCCAAAAGCGGCCCCGCAGACTCAAATGGGTGGGACTTCTCCTACTGCTCGTTGGGTGGGCGGGTGTGGCCGCGGCGCAACCGGCGAGAGAAAATCCCGCGGATTGGTTTGCTTTTAGTCGGCCGTCCTTCTCCAATGCCGCCTAATATTGAGGCATTACGAGGTGTGGATGTCATCGTGACCCCGGGTAAGCAAGCAACTGTCGCTGCCAAGCAAGCAACCAACACAATTCCGATTGTGGTAGGTGCTGCTGGCGATCTCGTCGGCGAGGGCCTGGTTGCCAGTCTGGCGCGACGGGGGGAAACGTTACGGGATTTACCAACGTCAATCCGGATTTAAGCGCCAAGCGGCTACAACTTCTCAGGGAAGCATTTCCCAAAGTCGCACGCGTGGCCGTGCTTTATCATGGCGGTCCGGGCGGAGATCAGGAAGAATTGAGAGAGACTCTGGCAGAGGCGAAGAAATTGGGAGTGCAGATTCAACCCTTGCATGTGCTGGAACCTGACCAGTTTCAGCGCGCCTACGCGGCGATGACCAAGGACCGTGCCCAGGCTCTTTTGATTATCTTCAGCGGCAGTTTCACTAATTTTCATCAAAGAACGCTCTTAGATCTTGCAGCCAAGATCCGCACTCCAACGATGTGTGGCAGACCCGAGTGGTCTGAGGCCGGTGGTCTCATCTCTTATGGAAATGACCGGCTCGATCAATGGCGCCGCGCCGCCGTCTACGTGTACAAGATCCTCAAGGGAACAAAGCCTGCTGACCTGCCGGTGCAGCAACCGATGAAGTTTGAACTGGTCATTAATTTGTAAACGGCGAAGCAAATCGGCCTGACGATTCCGCCAGCCGTGCTTGCTCGGGCGGACCGAGTCATTAGATAGGACGAAAGTAAAAATTAAAAAGGCAAGATTTGGATTTGTTAACCCAGGCACTCAGCCTGGTAAAATCAATTTCTCTATTTCTTCTGGGAGAGGACTAGGATGACGCTCTTTCATGGATCGCGGCAGAGGGAATACGCGGAGAACGATCACGACGAAGGAAATAACCGTGAAGAAAATACAATTTCTGGGTGTCTTTGCCGTTTCAATTTTCATTTCTGTCCATTTCGCCGAGGCACAGCAGGCGAAGAAAGTTTACCGTATAGGTTATCTCGCGAATCCCCTCAGGGATCAGAGCCGAAGAAGAAGAGCTGTTCCGACAACGATTGCGCGATCTTGGATACGTCGAAGGACAGAACCTCGTCATTGAATGGCGATTCTCCAAAGGGAATTCCGACATGCTTCCCGACCTCGCCGCCGAGCTGGTCCGTCTCAAAGTGGACTGCATTGTTGCCGCTGGTGTAGGCCCAACCCGTGCTGTTAAAAATGCCACCAGCACGATTCCGATAGTAATGGGGAATGCAGACGACGATCCTGTTCGACAAGGTTTGGTTGCCAGTCTCGCGCGGCCCGGCGGAAATGTCACAGGTTTTACCAACGTGGGTTCGGACTTAGCAGGCAAACGGCTGGAACTACTCAAGGAGACGGTTCCCAAGGCATCTCGTGTGGCTATTCTCTGGGATCCAATGGGTCCGGGCGGCGCGGGCCACGTCAGGGAGACCGGGAGTGTTGCCCCAGCGTTGGGGGTGAAGCTTCAGTTTGTGGAGGTGCGAGATCCTGGCGACTTGGATAATGCATTCCAAGCCGCAGTCAAGGGGCGTGCGGAAGGTCTCATTGTAGTGACAACCGGTTTGATGGCTAGTCACCGACCACGGATCATTAATCTCGCGGTTAAAACGCGGCTACCTGCGATTTACTCAAACGTAAACTTTGTGCGTGAGGGTGGCCTCATGAGCTACGCAGCAGACGGTCCAGAGAGGTTGCGAGGCGTTGCCACTTATGTGGACAAGATCCTGAAAGGGACAAAGCCCGCCGATCTTCCCGTGCAGCGGCCGGTGAAATTTGAGTTGGTATTTAACCTGAACGCGGCGAAGCAAATCGGCCTTACGATCCCGCCGAATACGCTGGCGCGGGCAGATAAAGTTATTCGATAGGCGTGAGTTGTGAGGCGGGAGGCGGGAGAAGAAATTTATGGAAAGTAAAAAAGTCGTTTCTTTGATTCTTGGCGCGATGCTCATCGCACATAGCTTTTCTGCCGAGGCGCAACAGCCGACAAAAGTTCCCCGGATTGGATACCTAGATGCTGTCTCCCTTTCCGTTAATGCGGGCCGTAACGAGGCCTTCCGCCAGGGACTGCGCGAGCTGGGCTACGTGGAGGGGAAAGAAATCGTCATTGAGTGGCTATCTGCCGACGGAAAACTCGATCGCCTCCCAGCGCTCGCGGCCGAACTGGTGCGTCTCAGGGTTGACATCATCGTTTCGGCTGGTGGGGCAGTAACCCGTGCCGCCAAGGAAGCAACTTCCACAACTCCCATTGTCATGACGTTCGAAAGCGATCCTGTTGGCTCGGGGATCGTCGTCAGCCTGGCACGACCAGGCGGGAACATCACAGGACTGTCCAACTTTGCCCCGGAGCTAAGCGGCAAACGACTGGAGATTCTGAGAGAGGTCGTCGCTAGGGTCTCGCGCGTGGCCGTCCTCGGGACTTCGACCCAACCGGGCTACGCGCAAGTGTCAAAAGAGATCGAACTCGCCGCAAAGGTGTTCAAATTACAGCTTCAATTTCTAGACGTTTTAGATTCCAAGGATATTGAGACCGCATTTCGAGCCGCGAGCAAGGGGCGGGCTGACGGAGTACTTGTGCTACCGAGCCCTATCCTCTCTTCTCAGCGAACTCAGCTTGTAGAACTCGCGGTAAAGAACCGGCTCCCCGCGATATATTACGACAGCCTGCATGCCACAGCCGGGGGGCTTATGAGCTACGGCGTGAGCCAACTCGACTTGAACCGGCGCGCCGCTACGTATGTGGACAAGATACTGAAAGGGACCAAGCCCGCGGACCTTCCTGTGGAACAGCCGAGCAAGTTCGATTTCGTCATCAATCTGAAAGCAGCGAAGCAGATCGGTTTGACAATTCCGCCGAATGTGTTGGTGAGGGCGGACAAAGTATTACGGTAAGGCGTGAGGGGTAAGGAGTAAGGCGACTCGGTTTGAATCTCGATATTATGCGGGAGTCATAACGGTAAATTATGCTGTAGCGATTTCGCAAGCCACGCGAATGAGTTGCGCGGCGCTTAGGAGATCACGATGATGACTCAACGGCAAAAACTGATCGGTCCAGTCGGGATCTTTGTCTTGGCGTTGGCGGCGGAAGTCTGCGCCGCCCAGTTGGATTGGAAAACCGATTGGGAACGGACGGTCGCTGCCGCCAAGAAGGAAGGCCAGGTCAACGTTTATATCTATCGCTATGAGAGCTTGCTGCAGGAATTCAAACGGGAGTTTCCCGGCATCAACGTGGTCGCCGTGACCGGACGGGGTAACGAGCTGACTAACCGCGTCATGGCTGAACGGCGGGCAGGCAAGTTCATCGCGGATGTCTATAGCGCGGGCACCGGCGGCAACTATAACGTTCTCTACAAAGGCAAGGCGCTCGACCCGATCAAACCGCTGTTGAGCCTGCCCGAAGTCGTCGATGAGTCGAAGTGGTATGGCAAGGAGCACCGCTACGCCGACGCCGAGGGGAAATATGTCTTCGCCTATCTCGCCAGTCCGAGCGACGCGCAGTTAGCTTTTAACACGAGTCAGGTGAGTCCCAAGGAATTCAAATCCTATTGGGATGTCACGCAGCCCAAGTGGAAGGGTAAAATCGTCTCCCTCGATCCGCGCGACGGCGGCTTGGGCGGCACCATGCAGTTTTTCTACTATCACCCGGAGCTCGGCGCGGAATTTATCAAAAAATTCTTTAGCACCATGGACATCCAGTTCGCCAAGAATTTCCGCCAGATGACCGACTGGCTGGCCCAGGGGCGCTACGCCCTCTGCTTTGGCTGCAAGGATTCCATGCGCGCTAAGAACCAGGGACTGCCGGTGGACGACTTCGATACGACCCGGTGGAAAGAAGGATCGAGTTTTTCGTCAGGCGGCGGTTCGCTCAGTTATTTGAATCAGGCGCCGCACCCCAACGCGGCCAAGGTTTTTATCAATTGGTTCTTGTCGCGGCGCGGGCAGATCGCCCTGCAAAAGCTCGGCGACGTCGACGATGCGCCCAATTCGCGGCGCATCGATATCCCCAAGGATGATGTTCTGCCAGGCAATCGCATGTCACCGGACGGCAGGTATTTCGATGTGGTCAAACCCGAGTATGCCGATTTGAAGCCGATCGCCGATCTTGCCAGGGAGATCATGGCGGCGATCGAAGCGAAGAAGTAGCGGAATGGACCCGCAGATTGTTTTAGCAAGGCGCGCTGAATGCGATCCAAGAACATCAGCGTACAAGTCCTAACCCATCTCGTCACACCGGCCCTTCGGCTGCGCTCAGGATAAACTCCGGCCGGTGTCCAGTCTTAGTTTTGTAGCCCCCGAGGAAACCCCTCGCCCTGCCGGCCTGCGCCGGAATGACGACCCAAAGCAATGAAAAGTAATTAGGGCATGCCGATTCATAATAAGTTCATCGAGCCAATTCACCGGTTGACATTGGCATGCCCATCGGGAAATATTCTGCCGGTGCATGCGGTTGTGGCGAATTTTCAACGGAGCGGAGGAAGATGTGCATGATTAGTCGTCAAGTCGTCATTTTTAGCTTTGGTCGCGTTGGTTCTTTTCTGGCTAGCGGCGCATACGCATGCGGCCCAAACCGACTGGAAAAAAGATTGGGAGCAGACGCTGGCCGCGGCCAGAAAAGAAGGTCAGGTCAACGTTTATATTTACCGCTACGAGGGCTTGCTGCAGGATTTCAAGCGCGACTACCCCGGCATCAACGTCGTGGCGGTTACCGGCCGCGGCAACGAGCTGACCAACCGCATCATGGCGGAGCGGCGCGCCGGCAAGTTCATTGCCGATGTTTACAGCGGCGGCACCAACAGTCTTTACAACACGCTCTACAAAGGCAAAGCGCTCGATCCGCTCAAGCCGCTGCTGATTCTCCCCGAAGTCACCGATCTCTCCAAATGGTACGGCAAGGAACATCGCTACGCCGATCCGGAGGGGAAATATATCTTCGCCTTCATCGGCTCGCCGAGCAACGCGCAGTTGGCGTACAACACCCAGTTGGTCAATCCCAAGGAGTTCAAGTCCTACGCCGACGTGGTCAATCCCAAGTGGAAAGGCAAGATCGTTTCCCTCGATCCGCGCGATACCGGCTTGGGCGCGACCATGCAATTTTACTATTACAGCCCGGAGATCGGCCCTGAGTTCATGAAGAAATTTTTCGGCGGCATGGATATTACCTACGCCAAAAACTTCCGGCAAATGACCGACTGGCTGGCGCAGGGCAAGTTCGCGATCTGCATGGGCTGCAAGGATTCCGCGCGGGCGAAAAACCAGGGATTGCCGGTGGACGATTTCGATACCAACCATTGGAAAGAGGGTTCGAGCTTTTCGGCCGGCGGCGGTTCGGTGAGTTATGTGAATCAAGCGCCGCACCCCAATGCAGCGAAAGTTTTTCTCAACTGGTTTCTTGTCGCGCAAAGGTCAGATCGCGCTGCAGAAGCTCGGCGATGTCGACGACCCGGCCAACTCGCGGCGCATCGATATTCCCAAAGACGACATCCCGCCGGAGAACCGGTTGCAGCCGGGGTTGAAGTACTTCGATGTGGTTAGACCGGAGTATGGCGATATGAAACCGATCTTCGATCTGGCCAAAGAGATCATGGCCGGTGTGGATAAGGGAAAATAGAGTCATTCGAGATGCGATGATTTGAGCCCTCTCCCTTTGGAGACTGTGGCGTTATTCTCATTCCGAGCCAACGCCGAGGAATCTCGGCTTCGTAACTAGCAGACAACACGAGATCCCTCCGCGACGCTCGGGATGACAGCGATGGAGAGATTTTCGAATCGAGATAAAGTCTTTAGGGGGAGTGGCAGTCGGAGGGACGGAAAGCCGAGAGATAGTTGCGCACTTGTATTTCATTCGAGGAGTGAAGCATGCTCACCGTGAAGAAAATGAAACGCTGACGCAAGTCGGCCGCGGCACGCCGGGCGGCGAGTATCTGCGGCGCTACTGGATGCCGGTGGTCTGCGCCGGCGAATTGACCGAGGCGAAGCCGATCAAAGCGTTTCGGCTGATGGGCGAAAATCTGGTGGTCTATCGCGACCAAAGCGGCCGCTACGGTGTGGTCGCCGAACAATGCCCGCACCGAAAAGCTTCGTTGGCTTTCGGCCGCGTCGATGGCGAAGGCATCCGCTGCCCGTATCACGGTTGGAAATTCGACGGTACGGGAAAATGTCTCGAACAGCCGGCGGAACCGGTCGACGGCGGTTTCAAAGACAAGATCAAACATACGGCTTATCCAGCCGAGCGCTTGGGCGGATTGATCTGGACCTACCTGGGACCGGAGCCGCGGCCGCTCTTGCCGCGCTGGGATGTCCTGGTGTGGGAGGACGGTTACCGCTGGATCGAGAAGCACGAGGTTTATAACTGCAACTGGCTTGCAGCCGACGGAAAACTCCGTCGACCCGTCCCATCTATTTTGGCTGCACGGCGACACCGCGCATTTGGCGCCGAGCGTGGACCACTATGAAGAGGACCATACCTTCACGCCGTTCGAGTACGGCATCATGAAACGGCGCATCACGCCCGGCAGAAAACCCGGCGACGCGCCGGTGATCGACCAGCATCCGCTATTGTTCCCGAGCACGCTGCGCCATGTGTTCCGGGAGCGGCTGCTCGAAGGCCGGGTGCGTCATAATTTGCAGATCCGCGTGCCGGTGGACGATGCTCACACGCAGGTATTCGTAGTTTATTTTTCGCCCAACGACACCGACCGCTCGCCGGCGGACGGCGATACGCCCTGGGAATTTTTTCGCATTCGCGACGACCAGGGCGAGTACCGGCTCGATCAGGTGTTGGCGCAAGACGCCATGGCCTGGGAAACCCAAGGCGCGCCGACGGATCGCACCCAGGAGCATTTGGGCGTCGGCGACGAGGGCATCATCCTGCTGAGAAAAATCCTGCGCGAACAGATCGACACCGTGCGCAACGGCGGCGAACCGCTCGGCGTGGTGCGCGATGCGCAAAAGAATCGTTTGATCGAGTTCGAAGTGATTAACCAGCGCATCGGGATTTACGTTAAAGAGAAGAAGGTGGCGTGAGGATTTCGCCTTCAAGTTTTGCTTTCGCATGACAATCGGACGGCATCAGCGATAAATCGGACGCAGCTAGGAATATATCAGGAGGAAGTTTTAATGGCCGAAATGAACACGCAACCAGCCGATCTCAAGCCGGATCGGCTCGACACTTATAAGGTTTGGCAGGCGGAGCAAGGGATTCCTTGTATTCGCGGTTTCTTCGTCAAGGACGTCAACCAGGTTCCCGTGGAGCCTTGGGATTTAAAAGGCGTGCCTTGTTCCTTTGTCGTGCTCGACGGCACCGGCGGCACCAACGACGGCTATGTTTGCGAGATCCCCGCCGGCGGCAAGACCAAACCGCAGAAACATATGTACGAGGAAATGGTCTACGTCTCCAAAGGCTACGGCGCGACCACGGTGTGGCAGCGCGACGGCAAGAAGAAGCATACCTTCGAGTGGGGTCCGGGCAGCATGTTCGCGATCCCGATCAACGCCGACTACCAGCACTTCAACGCCAGCGGCAGCGAGACCGCGCGTTATTTCGCGGTGACCAACTCCTGCTTCATGATGAACCTGTTTCACAACAGCGATTACATTTTTAACAGCGATTACGTTTTCACCGATCGGTTCGATCCGCACACCGAAGGCTACTTCAACGGTGAAGGGACCATCACCGGGCGGTTTTTCATGACGACTAATTTTGTCCCCGACACCCACAACATCAAGCTGACCGACTACAGCGAGCGCGGCAAGGGCAGCACCAACATGAAGTTCGACCTGGCGCGCAACACCATGGGCGCGCATATCTCCGAGTTCCCCGTTGGCACCTACAAGAAAGGCCATCGCCATGGCCCCGGCGCCCATGTGATTATTCTCTCCGGCCAGGGCTATTCGGTGTTGTGGAAAGATGGCGTGCCCACCGAACGGGTCGAGTGGGGGCCGGGCAGCGTCGTCGTGCCGCCGGATCAATGGTTCCACCAACATTTTAATTCCGGCGCCGCACCGGCGCGCTATCTCGCCTTGCGTTGGAACAACTGGCGCTACCGCTTCTTGCGCTCAACGGACGGCGAAGGCGGAACTTATACAAGCTTAAAACTCGGCGGCAACCAGATCGAGTTCGAAGACGAGGATGCCGCAGATCCACAAAGACTTCGAGGCGGCGATGAGAGCCGCCGGCGCCAAGTGCAACATGCCGTATCATCCGGGGTGCACGCAGAAGTAGTCGCGCCGCGCGACTACTTCTGTTCAAAGGTTCAAGGTTCAAACGTTCAAGGTTCGGCACACGGAAGGCGCTGCGACCTTGAACCTCGAACGTTATTGGAACGAAACCGGAGGTTTCATGCCGCGACTCAGACTGAGTTTCGTTTCGGCATTCAACGAGCGCGTCCAACCGCTTGATGGATGGCAGCATCCAACCTGAAGGCGGTCGAGCTGATGCCGACCTATTCCGATCCGTCGGAAACTTTTTGGCGCCAGCTCAAGTTTCATGAATTTGAAATCTCGGAGATGTCGCTGTCGTCCTATCTGATCGCCAGATCGCGCGGCATGGACTTCGTGGCGATCCCGGTCTTCCCGTCGCGCCGCTTCATGCACGCGGAGCTCTCCTATCACGTCGATTCCGGAATCCGGGCGCCGGGAGATGTAACCGGCAAGCGCATCGGCGTCGGCGAATACCAAAGACCGCCTCGCTCTGGGTGCGCGGCACGCTGGAGCATGACTTCGGCGTGTCGCAGTACAAGGTCGATTGGTACATGGAGCGCACCGATGAGTTGAGCCATGGCGGCGCCACCGGCTTTACCCCGCCAAGGGAATCGCCTTCCACAAGATCCCCCCGGACAAAAGCATCGCATCGATGCTGGTCAACCACGAGATCGATGTCGCCTCGGTGACCCGGGCTTTTTCGCGCGAGTCGAACATCATCGACCGCTCGACCCATATTCGCGCCCAGGGCGGCGACTGGAGCAAGGTTAAGCCGCTGTTTCCCGACCGCATGGCCGAAGCGGCCCGGTTCATCAAGCAGCATGGCTATGTCCCGGCGAATCATGCTTACGCCATCCGCGGCGATGTCGACAGAAAGTATCCCTGGCTGGCGTTCAATCTGTACAAGGCGTTTGTCAGCGCGAAGCAGGTCTACCGACGCCTCAGCGAAAGCTTGCCGTCGGGCTGTTTTCGGCCGCGAATATCTCGCCAAAACAAAGAGATTCTCGGCGACGATCGTTTTACGGCTCAAGGCGAACCGGCCGATGGAAATTCGAGTATCTCATCAACTTGAAAGCGGCGAAGCAGACTGGCCTGGCGACTGACTCGCCGAATGTGCTGGTGCGGGCGGATCGGGTGATTCGACAAGGCAAAAGTAAAAATAAAAAAGGCAGCCCGTACTAGACGGGGCACAGGTGAAACCGGGAAGCGGAATATCTTCCGCAAAGACGCCAAGGCGCAAAGTGACAGACCAGAGGCCTGTCATCCCGAACGAATGCCAGGGATCTAAGACGGATTTCTCTGTTCGTTCGAAATGACAACGTTCACCCTTTGCGCCCCTTCGACTTCGCTCAGGACATGCTTGGCAGAAGGAATATCCGAATCCGAGTTAAGAGGAGTCACGCTACTGTCGCCGCAAATCCGAATTCCCCTTGATCTCCAACGCTTCACACGATATTAACTCGCAGACTCTTTAGGGAGTATTAGCCATGGCTAAAACCGAAACCTACAATGCGCCGGCTTTGACGCGATCTTGGCTCCCGCCATTGGATGGCGGCACGGCGATCATGGCTGGTTTGATCGGCTTCATGGGATTCTACGTGCTCTATCCCTTGACGCTAATCGTCGTCAACAGCTTCAACACCGCGACCATCGCCGAGCCGGAAGTTTACGGCTTGGACGCTTGGCGCAAGGCCTTCGCCGAACCGGGGATTTGGCGCTCGCTGTGGAACAGCATCAAGATCGGTTTAGTCCTGCAGATTGTCGCCCTGCCGACGGGGATTTTTATTTCTTGGCTGTTGGCGCGCACCAATATTCTGTTTCCTAACGCGATGGAATTCGGCTTTTGGATTTCGTTTTTCATGCCCGGATTGGCGACCACCTTCGGTTGGATGTTGATGCTCGATCCGAGCACAGGTCTGATCAATGCCTGGCTGCGCCAGCTGCCGCTGGTGAGCGGTCTCAATTTCGACATTTATTCGTTCTGGGGCATCGTCTTCGTTCATTTGGTCGGCAACGGGATTTCCACCAAAGTCATGCTCATGACGCCGGCATTTCGCCGCATGGACGCATCGATGGAAGAAGCCAGCCGGATGTCGGGGGCGAGTGCTTTCACGACACTTGTCCGCATCACCGTGCCAGCGCTGACGCCGGTGATTATCGTGGTATTACTGCTCAGCATTATTCGCATCTTTAGCAGCTTGGAAATTGAATTGCTTCTCGGTGTTCCCTGGGGTTTTTACGTTTACTCCACCAAGATCGTCGACCTGGCGCGCCAGGAACCGCCATTGGTCAACCAGGCGGCGGCGTTGGGGAGTATTATCCTGCTGTTCCTAGCGATTTTTATTCCGCTCCAGCGCAAACTCATCTCACGCCGCCAGTTCACCACCGTCACCGGCCAATTCAAACCGAAGATCATCGAGCTCGGGGATTTGGCGTTATCCGGCGACGGCCTTCGTCGGCTTGATACTCTTCGTTCTCGACGTGGTGCCGCTGCTCTCCGTGCTCGGCGGCAGCTTCATGACCCGCTTCGGCTTTTTCAATCTGCCGAAGACTTGGACGATGGAATACTGGCGCATGGCGCTCACCGATCCGCGCATTCTTCAGGGGTTACACAATACATTGATCGTCGCGGTCAGTGCCGGCGTGGTCGGGGCGCTGTTTTTCTCCCTGATCGGCTATGTCTTGGTGCGCACCAAGCTGCCGGGCCGCGGCATACTGGATTCGATTTGCTGGCTGCCGTCGGCGATTCCCGGCGTGCTGTCGGGCTTGGGGCTGTTGTGGATGTTTCTCGGCACGCCGGTGTTTCGGCCGTTTTACGGTACCATCGTGCTGCTAGTCGTCGCGCAAGTGCTTGGTGGGATTACTCTGGCGACGCAGATTCTCAAAGCCAATTTCGTCCAGTTAGGCAAGGAACTCGAAGAGTCGTCGCGCATGTCCGGCGCCGGTTTTTGGCGCACCTACTTGCGCATTGTCTTTCCGCTCATGGCGCAAACCATGGTGATGGTCGCGGTTATCAAGTTCATGTTCGCGGCGCAGCATAATTCGGCGATCATTCTTTTGGCGACATCGGAAACCCGCACCTTGTCGCTGTTGGCATTGGATCAAGTCGCCGCCGGCTACCGCGAGGTGGCGAGCATTACCATCATCATGATCACCGTGCTGACTTTGGGCGTGGCGATCGTGGCGCGTTCCTTCGGTCTCAAAGTCGGCATCCGCGCGGAATGACAACGAGTCTTAAACACGTAAATGTCGCGAAAGCCGTTGAAGATCGAGTTTAAAGCCTGTCCTGAGCGCGGTCGAAGGGATCGAGGATGGCAATTCTCGACGATTTGAGTATGGCCTGTTTCGGACGATTAAGGAAAAGTGTCAGTGAGTTTTTTACGCATTCAAAATCTCTATAAGACTTTCGGCCAGGTCATCGCCGTCAATCGGATTAATTTAGACATCGCCGAGGGCGAGTTTTTCACCATGCTGGGATCCAGCGGTTGCGGCAAGACGACGACTTTGCGCATGGTCGGCGGTCTGGAAAAACCGGATGGCGGTGAGATTCATCTCGGCGACCAGTGTCTGGTGGCGCCGGATAAAAATCTTTTCATCAAACCGGAAAAGCGCAACATGGGCATGGTGTTTCAGTCCTATGCCCTGTGGCCGCATATGACGGTTTTCGAAAACGTCGCCTATCCGCTGAAATTGCGCGGCATCAAAGGCGCCCAGGCAAGTCAAAAAAGTCGAGGACGTGCTGGCATTGGTTGGGCTCGCCGGTTTGGGCGAGCGGCCGGCGCCGGCGCTCAGCGGCGGCCAGCAGCAGCGGGTCGCCTTGGCGCGCGCCTTGGTATTCTCGCCCGAAAGTGTTGCTCCTCGACGAGCCACTGAGCAATCTCGACGCCCAGCTGCGCGAAGAGATGCGCCGCGAGTTAAAGTCGTTGCAACAGCGGGTAAATATCACCGTGATCTTCGTCACCCATGATCAGATCGAAGCGTTGAGCCTGTCCGATCGTATCGCGATCATGAAATTCGGCGTGCTCGAACAGGTCGGCACGCCGGAAGAAGTCTATTTCCGCCCGGCGACGCCGTTCGTCCGCGACTTCCTCGGCAAGACCTTCCTGCTGCCCGGCAAGATCAGCGCATCCACGGACCAATCGGTTAGTGTCGAAGTCCAGGGCTTCAGCTCGGCGTTGCTGAATTTACCGCGCGCTAAAGTGATTGGCTCGGTGAACGGATCGTTGGCCGTCGGCCAAGGCGTGACCGTGGCGATCCGTCCGGAGAAGGTCAATTTGACCGGCAGCCGGCAGGATGGCCGTGTCAACATGGTCGAGGCGACGCTGCAAACCGTGCAGTTCCTCGGCGATCGTTACGAGTACACCGTCACTCTGGGCGCGGATACCCGGGTCTTGGTTTCGCCAGAGTCGTACGATCTCAAGTCGGGTGATCGGGTTTATCTCGAACTCAAGCCCGAGGGCATGACACTATGGCCGAGCGACTCATAGGTCGCGGAGTTCAAGGTTCAAGGGTTCAAAAATTCAATCAGATCCGCTTCGATGCCAGCGGTTATAGCTTCTTGCGGCCAATCGTCGTGTTCTGGGCTTCATTAAAAAATAATATCAAAGTTCGCGACGTGCGTCTGTCGCAGCAGCGTTATGGTTATTGGCCACGCAGTTGCCGCTGCAATTAGATGCCGTCGCCGGAACTCGACCGGCATGGTTGTTCCACGGGTTGCAACTGTCCGGCACCACCTCGAACGACTGCAACCATTGGAACGATTGGAACCGCTCGTCGCTTTTATTCTGCTGGGAATTTGTATCTTGCATCGTCCCAACGGAACTTCGCTATCGCCGGCACTTTCCAGGCGGTTAAGAGCGTCACCACGGTGACTAAAATACCGCCGAACAGGGTGGTCTCGCGCACGCCGATGAGTGGAATCAACAAGCCTGATTCGACTTGACCCAATGGGTGCAGGCCGCGGTTGCTCAATTGAAAAACGCCCATCACCCGGCCGCGAAAATTATCCGGTGTGATCATCTGCATGATCGTGCCGCGCGCCGCGCCCCAGACGGTGTCGGTGAGACCGATCAAAATCATCAGTGCCAGGGCGATCGCGAAGGTCGGCGCCAAGCCGAACAGTCCAAACAATATGCCGTACAGGATCGCCGTGACGATGAGGATTTTGCCCTGATAGGGTTTTTGGCCGATGGCGAGAAACAGCCCGGAGCCGATCACCGCGCCGAGGCCGCGCGCCGATTGCAACAAACCGAAGCCATGGGCGCCGACGCGCAGCACGTCGCTGGCGTAGATCGTCAGCATGGTGTGGTCCAGGCCGAACACCGACGCCACCGCCTCCATGATCGTGATGCCGAGGATGATCGGCCGGGCGACAATGTATTTAAATCCTTCCTGGGTCTCGGCCATGAAATGGCGCCGGCGCTTGGCTGGCGCTTTCGCCGTGGCGCGCAGCATCAGGAGCGTGATGACGACGACCAAGAAGCTCAGCGCGTTGGCGTAAAACGCGCCGGCGGTGCCCATCAGACTGATGGCGACGCCGCCGAGGGAAGGACCGATCAGGGCGGAGCCTTTCCAGAGGAGCGAGTTGAGCGCCACGGCATTGGGCAAGGCCGAGCGCGGTACCAGCGCGGGAAACATCGCCTGGCGCGCCGGTCCGTCGAAGGCGCCCACCGCCGCGCTCATGAAGGTGAAAGTATAAATATGCCAGGGCTGAATGTGGCCGAAATCGTCCAAGAAGCCGACAGCGAGGGAAAGCGAGCCGAGAATTACCTGAGTCCACAGGAGCATCCAGCGACGGTCGTAGCGGTCGGCGAAGGTGCCGCTGATCAATCCGAGAGTGAGCGCCGGGATCGCGCGAAAGATGCCGTTCAAGCCTAGTAGCACCGCCGAGCCGGTGAGCTGATAGAGCAGCCAGCTGGTCGCCGTCATCTGCATCCACGTGCCGATGTTGGAGATCAACTGGCCCGACCAGAACAGACGGAAATCGCGATAGCCGAGCGCGGCCAGTTTGCCTGCGGGTGCAGGCGCCGGGATCGGGGGTCATTGGGTGTGTTGCCAAGATCGTAGAATCCGTGGAATCTGCGGCGCGAATTTCAACCGTTTGATGTAACGGCTAAAAAACTAATGGCAATGTTTAACCTATTGACCTTAATCGAAGCAATCGAGTGGGCATTGAATGGGGTGGTTCGATTGCCGCGGGCAATCAGCAGCCTGGAAGCGACATGGCGAGCAGATTTAATTCAAGCTTCTTCCAGGTTTCGTGTGAAGAAGGATTCACCGCAGAGGCGCGGAGTTCATAGAGTTCCGATTAGTATTTCACCAAAACTCTTTCCTCCGCGTTCTCAGCGCCTCTGCGGTGTAATCCCGTCCTCGGTTCACAGGATAGCCAGCAGAGCCAAATACAATCGCCGCACTACCCGGTGCGCTGTCCGAGTTCCCACAGTCGGGCGCCGCGGATGACATTTTCTCCGCGCGCCTGTCACTTGAGGATTTCTTTGAGCTTGGCAATCTGTAACGGCTCGAGCTTGAAAATTTCTTTGATGTTTTGTTCGAGCTCGGCGCCGTCGGCGGGATCGATATCGAGGCGGGCCTTTTTGGCTTCGGCGACTAACTCGGGATCCTTCCAGGTGTCCATGAAAGCTTTGCGCAGGAGCTGCACGCGGTCATTGGGCGTGGCCGGCGGCGCCATGAAGGGACGGACCGTCGGGCTGTTGGCGCGCAGCACCGTCGCCATCAGTTTTTTCGCTTCGTCGGTTTTCGCCAACTCGTAGGCGACGGGAATCTGTTTCAACTCGGGATGGGACTTGAGCGTTGCTTGCAGCACTACTTTCAAGGTTCCCGACTCCAGTTCGTTACGCCAGGTCGATTTAGTCGACTCCCAAGCGTTGCTGGTCGCTTGGACTTCGCCGTTGTTGAAGGCGAGGCGGGTTTCCGCCGTGCCCTTGTAGCCGGCGACCACTTGCGCCGGCAGGTTGATGGTGGCGGCGAGGATCTTGGGGATATCGTCGCTGCCGGCGCCGGGACCGATGCCGCCGAACTTGATCAACTGTTTCGAAGCGATCCAGGCATGGACATCGGTGATGCCGGTGGCTTTGTGCACGCCAATGATGAAACTATCCTGCGCCGGCACGCCGATATACTTGAATCTCAGCGCGTCGAATTCGATTCCCGATTTGCCCAACAGCTGTTGCAGCGCGATGCCGCCCAAGTAATGGCCGATGGTGAGACCGTCGGGCTTGGCGATCTTGTAAAGATAGTTGGCGGCGATGATCGAGCCGGCGCCGGTCATGTTCTCGACGACCACCGCCGGATTCCCAGGGATATGTTTGCCGAGGTGGCGCGCCAGCGTGCGGGCGTAGAGATCGTAGCCGCCGCCGGCGGCGAGGCCGACGACGATACGGACGGTTTTGCCTTGGTAAAAGTTGGCTGGCTCAGCCGCGGTAGCGTTGCTGGCGAAAAGCGTCAGCGCTAACCAGATCGAACCGATGGGACGAATTGGGCTCATATTTTCACTCTTCTCTAGATTCTCGTTATGAACAGCCAGCCTACTTCAAAATTTCTTTCAGCTTGGCGATCAGCGCCGGTTCGAGCTTCAATATTTCTTTGACGTTGCTTTCGAGCGTCGCGCCGTCGTCCGGGTTGATGTCGAGGTTGGCTTTCTTGGCCTCGGCGAGGAACTCGGGATCTTTCATCGTGTCCATGAAGGCTTTGCGGAGGATTTGCAGTCGATCTTTGGGTGTCTTGGGTGGCAAGACATAGGGACGCACGCTTGGGCCGTGCACGCGGGCGACGGTCGAAATCAGTTTCTTGGCTTCTTCGGTTTTCGCAAAGTTGAGCGCCATCGGCAACTTGGTCAACTCGGGATGGGGCTTGATCGTCGCCTGGAGTACGGGAAGAAGCTCGCCGGAATCTAGTTCCTTGCGCCAAGTTGATTTGGTCGACTCCCAGGAATTGCTCAGACCGGCGACTTCGCCGCTGTTAAAGGCCAGGCGAACATCGGCTGTGCCTTTGTAGCCGGAGACCAGTTGGAGCGGCAAGCCGATGGTTGCTTTGAGGATATTGGGCACGTCGTCGCTGCCCGAGCCGCTGGCGACGCCGCCGAATTTGACGACTTGTTTGGTCGCGAGCCATTTCTCCAGATCGCTGATGCCGGTCGATTTGTGCACGCCGATAATAAAATTGTCTTGGGCCGGCGCGCCGATGAACTCAAATTTGGCGGCGTCGAACTCAATGCCGGGTTTGCCAAGGATCTGCTGCAAGAAGAGACCGCCAATGAAGTGACCGATGATCAGGCCGTCGGCTTTGGCTACTTTGAAAATATGATTCGCCGAGATCATGCTGCCCGCGCCCGACATGTTTTCGACGGCCATCGTTGGGTGGCCGGGAATATGCTTGCCCATGTGGCGGGCAATCGTGCGAGTATAGAGATCGTAGCCGCCGCCGGCGGGAAAGCCGACGATGAAGCGAATGGTTTTGCCCTGGTAAAAGTTGCTTTGAGCGGCGGCGCGGCCGGCAACGCCAAGCACAAAGTTAAATAAGAACGTTGAAACCAAGATTGCAATTCTTAGCATGATGACCTTTCCTGAGTATATTGACGCTAAGGGGTTAACTGGGATTCAAAATATTCTTGAGCTTCGCCGCAAGAGCAGGGTTGAGCTTGAAAATCCCGGCGACGAGTTTTTCCATTTCCTGGCCGGTGATCGGTTCGATGTCGAGGTTGGCTTTCTTGGCGTCGGCGAGGAACTCCGCATCCTTCATCGTTGCGGCGAATGCCTGGCGCAGCGTGTCGACGCGTGGTTTGGGTGTCCGCGGCGGGGCGACGTAGGGGCGGTAGAAGTCGGCGGGATCTTGGACGCCGGCCTGAAGCAGTTGGCGCGCTTCATCCGTCTTAGCCAGGCTTTGCGCCAGCGGGACGTTGGGCAGTTCCGGATGCGGTTTGGCGACGGCCTGGAGCACGACGATGGCCTCACCGGATTGAATCGCTTTGCTCCAGGTCGAGCGAATCGAGTCCCAAGTCCAGCAACCGCCGGCGAGTTCGCCGCTCTCGGCGGCCAGACGAATCTCCGAAGTGCCTTTATAGCCGCTGACCAGTTGGATCGGCAGCGCCGTGGTGGCGGCGAGCATGCGCGCCATGTCGTCCGGCGCACCGCCGCCGATGCCGCCGATTTTTACCGGCGTCTTTGACGCCAACCATCTTTCCACGCTGGTGATGCCGCTGGCTTTGGTAAACGCACAGGCGCGGCTTTCTTTGATCGGCGAGCCGATGAATTCGTATTTCGTCGCGTCGAACTCGATGCCCGGCCGTTTGAACAGTTGATAGAGAAACCAGCCGCCGTGGAAATGGCCGATGGTCAGGCCGTCGGGTTTGGCGACTTTGTACATATGGTTGGCGCCGATCAGATGGCCGGCGCCGGGCATATTTTCGACGACGATGGCCGGCTGCCCCGGCACATGCTTGCCGAAGTGGCGCGCGATGGTCCGCGTATAAGTATCGAAGCCGCCGCCGGCCGAAGTGCCGACGATCATGCGGATGGTTTTGCCCTGGTAGAAATTTTCTTGGGCAGCGACGCTGCCGGGAACGATGGCGCGGCTTAACAGCGCGGCTGCGACAAGCGCGATTGGTAATTTCATGGAGAGTCTAGCTCCTTCCGTCGAAGGCTCGGCGAATGTAAGGAAAAGGCAAGTTTGTGTCAAGGCAAATTGGCGATGATTCCGCTTGATGTTGGCCCGGTGCTGCGAGCGGGAGAGATTTTTCGCTGCGCTCGAAATGACAGACAACCGCCGTCAGTTTGACACCCCGGTGCTGCGGCTGTAAATTTTCCCGAGGCGATCTGCATCTGTTCAGACGAGCTCGGTCTTTTAGGGAGATATAGAATGATCCACACCACCGGACTAGCGGCGACGCATATGGAATGCCGAAATTTGCAAGAATCGTTGAAAGTTCTCACCGAGCTGTTGGCCTTCGAGAAGCTGTCGGAAAAACCCGGCGAGGCGACGCTCAAGCATCCCAACACCCATTGGCAGTTGGTGGTGCACGAGGCGGGGCCGGACGCGCCGGCCAAACCGATGCACAATCATTGGGGCGTGCGCGTGGTCAGTCCGGAAGAAGTGGACCGGGCCTACGATTATTTACTGGCGCACAAAGCCGACTACAAACTCGGCGCCATCGGCAAGCCGACCTGGAGTCATGGGTCGTATTCCTGCTATTTCGTCGAACCCGGCAGCAATGGCTGGGAGATCGAGTGCTACGAGGCGTTCAACCGCAAGCAGGCGACGGCGGAGCGCTTCGGCGCGGTGAAGATGGCGCACTGGGATCAGTTGCTGTCGGAGGAGCGCTTTCCAGGACGCGGCTACGTACCCCAAGGGTTTACCCATGGCACTTTGGTTGCCACTGACCTGGAGACGAGCAAGAATTTTTACACCAATGTCTTGGGCCTGGACGCGCACCGGTTTAGCGATAATGTGATTTACATCAAGCATCCGACGACGAAAACTTTTATCGTCTGCGCGCTGCGCCAGAATGCCCCGGTGTTCTCGCCCAACTTTCGCAATACCCTGACGGTGGCGTCGAAGGACGCGGTGAAAGATGTCTATCGGCAATTCAGCGAGGGTGGCGAAGCGTTGGGTGTGCGCGCGCTGTTTCCGCTCCAGGAAACCGGCGGCGCGGCGTCCTTTTGTTTTCGCGATCCGGGGACGAATTGCTGGGAGATTGCGACGGCGAATTGAGTTTTTGCAGATTTCTTCCGCAGGGCGTCCGGCCGGTCGCCCCAACAGCAGTTTGATCATCGGCTAACGACTCCAACCAGTTTGTATTTCACTTCACTCATAAGGCGGGCAATTTATGACTGACAAACCACTGGAACAGATGGGACTGCGCGATCTGCGCGGGATCATGCGGCAGCAAGCGCCGGCGGAGGCGTGGACGCATTTCAACGGCGCGGCTGAAACCAAGTCGACCTTTCACCGCAACCCGCGGGCGTTTCAACAATATTTATTTCGCCAGAAAATTTTCCACGATGTCAGCGAGCCGGATATTTCCGTCGAGCTGTTCGGCAAGAAGCTGCCGATCCCGGCGATCACGGCGCCGGTGGGAAGTTTTAGCTTGATCGGCAAAGATGCTGAGCGCCAAGTGGCCGAAGGCACGGATCGCGCGGGCGCGATGATGTTGGTCAGTCAGGCCGCGCATTTCAACCTGCACGACTGGCGCAGTGCCGACAAGTCGCCGCTGGTGTTCATGGCCTACATGAACCGCGGCCGGGAAGAGGTCGAAGAGTACGCCAAGACGGCGCAGGACCTGGGCTTCGCCGCTGTCGGCATCACCATGGACACGGTCAAGCCGGTGAAGATCGGCGATGAGGTGCCGCTGTCGACCAAGGACGGCAAACCGCGCAAGGGCCATAAGTCGACGCCCAAAGACATCGAATGGATGAAGCAGATGGTTAAACTACCGGTAGTGGTCAAAGGCATCATGGGCGCGGCTGACGCTAAGATTGCGGTCGACTCCGGCGCCGATGCCGTGGTGGTTTCCAATCATGGCGGGCGGATTCTCGATTTCAACCGCTCGGCTTTGGAAGCGTTGCCCGAAGTCGTCGATGCGGTCGGCGCTAAAGTTCCGGTGCTGCTCGACAGCGGCATTCGCAGCGGCGGCGATATCGTCAAAGCCTTGGCGCTGGGCGCCAAAGCGGTGCTCATCGGCCGGCCGGTGGCTTGGGGCGTCGGCGCCTTTGGCGCGCGCGGCGTCGAGCGGGTGTTCAATATTCTCGCCGAAGAGATGCAGCGCGTGCTGGTGATGACCGGCGTCGCGCGGGTGCGCGACGTGACCCAGGAAATTCTCATACGCGACGACTGGGGAAAGGGACGCTTAACATGATCTTCGTCATTTGGGGTATCGTCTTTGTCGCCGGTATCTGGATCATCTCGACCTACAACACGCTGACCGCGCTGCGCTTGCGGGTGCAAAACGGCTGGCACCAGATCAACGTCCAGCTCAAGCGGCGCTACGATTTGATTCCCAATTTGGTCGAAACCGTCA
Source organism: uncultured delta proteobacterium (assembly GCA_963847445.1). GTDB lineage: Bacteria > Desulfobacterota > Binatia > UBA9968 > UBA9968 > DP-20. The sequence goes on from CAWJZV010000012.1 coordinate 39,404, forward strand.
AAGGCTACATGCAGTTCGAACAGGACACCCTGCAAAAGGTCATCGACGCGCGCAGCAAGGCGATGGTATCGACGGGCGTCAAGCAGACGGCCGAGGCGCAGGGCGCATTGAGCGAATCCCTCGGCAAAGTCTTCGTGCTGATGGAGAACTATCCCGACTTGAAATCCAACCAGAACGTACTCGACCTGCAGGAAGAGCTGGCGACGACGGAAAATCAGATTGCGTTTTCACGCCAGTACTACAACGATCTGGTCACTCAATATAACACCAAGCAGCAAGTGTTCCCCGGCAATCTGATCGCCGGTTTCTTCAAATTCCAACCCAGCGAATTGTTCGCCGTGCCCGACGCCGAAATGGCGCTGCCGAAAGTCAATTTGTCGTTGCCACGCTAAGCTCGCCGCGCACACCGTTGATCGATTTCGCCCAACGCCAGGCCCATAATCAGCGCTGGAGTGCCGTGCTGGCGGGTTGCTTCATCGTTTTCTTTCTCATCATCGGCGGCGCCGTCGACTTTTTATATTTCGATGGCTTCACACCAGCAGGATCGCCGTTGCCCATTGCCACGGTGTTGGCGCTGGGGTTTGCCACCTTCACGACCCTCACCGCGTACTATGGCGGTAGCCGTTTGATCCTCGGCTCCCTGGGCGCGGAAAAATTAGACATTCAAATCGCCGAGCACCGCGAATTGCGCAACATCGTCACCGAGATGGCGTTGGCGTCCGGAGGCGCAATGCCGCAGGTCTACGTGATGGATGACGCCGCCCCTAACGCGTTGGCCACCGGTACCAATGAAAAAAACGCCGCCATCTGCGTCACCACAGGCCTGCTGACCTTGCTCGACCGCGAAGAGACCCAAGGCGTGGTCGCCCATGAGATGTCACATATTCGCAACGAAGATACTCTGCTGATGACCTTGGTCAGCGTCCTGGTCGGCGGCATCGCGATCTTGGCGGATTGGGGACAGCGCGGCGCTTTTCGCGCGCGCTCGAACCGCCGCGACGGCGCTAAGAATCCCGCGCTATTTATTCCGCTGTTGTTGCTGGTCGCCGTGTCGCCGTTGCTCGCCCAGCTGTTGGCGATGGCGGTGTCGCGCCAAAGAGAGTACCTCGCCGACGCGACGGCGGCCGAGTATACCCGCAATCCACGCGGCTTGGCGCGGGCGCTGGAAAAGATTCGCGCTGCCGGCGCGCCGGTAAACAAAGCCACGCGCGGCACCGCGCCGCTGTTTTTTTGCGATCCGCTGCGCCGCCGGTTAGACGACAGCGAGAGCGGCCTGGCTAACTTGCTAACGACCCACCCACCGATTGCCCGGCGCATCGCGCTGCTGTACGAGATGGCGGGGATGGCTCAAGCGAGCATTCGCTAAAAGCACCGCCACCCGGTACGTCGCTGGCAAAATCGCGTAACGTTACGGAAAATCTTGTGTTTACCTTGAGACAGACTAAAAGTACCAGCTTGAATCAGGTATCCTAATAATAATGAACAGCGATACGCTTATGCCATTCGCGACCATCACCATCGGCGAGATCGTCGATGTCTTGCTGGTTGCGATTCTGGTCTACACCGCGATCGTATGGCTGCGCCGCACCAGAGCCGCGTTCGTGGTGCGCGGGATCCTGATTCTCGGTGCCGCCTACATGCTGGTGCGCTATCTGGACTTGCAGATGACCGCGTGGATTTTTCAAGCGTTCTTCGCGGTTTTTGTCGTGATGATCGTGGTGATCTTCCAAGAGGAGTTGCGCCAGATGTTCGAGCGCATCGCGGTGTGGAGTTTTAGCCGCCAGTCGGTGCCGACGGCGACTTCGGCCAGCGCCGATATCGTGGTTCGCACGTTGGCCGACTTGGCGCGCGATCATATCGGTGCCCTGGTGGTGATCGCGGGGAAGGATCCGATCGATCGGCATATCACGGGCGGGATTGCGCTCAACGGTCGATTGAGCGTGCCGCTCTTGCGCAGCATTTTCGACACCCATTCACCCGGCCATGACGGCGCGGTACTGATTGAGCACGATCGGCTGACGCGGTTCGCGGTCCATCTGCCGCTGTCGAAGGATCTAGCGCAGACGGCTCATGTGGGCACCCGCCATAGCGCGGCGTTGGGACTGGCGGAGCTTTGCGACGCGCTCTGTTTAGTCGTCTCAGAAGAACGCGGCACGATTTCCATCGCCCGCAACGGCCGGCTCCGGCAGCTCGACGGCTCCCAGGAGCTCGGTGCGTCGATTCAAAAATTCTTGCATGAGATGTTTCCAGTCAAGGCGAACGGCTCGCTGCGCTTGGGACTGTTGCGCGAAAATTGGCTTACCAAAGCCGTGTCGATCTGTCTGGCGATCGCGCTTTGGTATCTGTTCGTGCCGGGATCGAAGGTCGTCGAGATGAATTACAAGGTGCCTGTCACGGTCGAGAACCTGCCGGCAAACTTGCAAATCGAAGCGATCGATCCGCCGGTGGTTAGCGCCACTTTCAGCGCGCCGCTGCGTACTTTTTACCTTTTCGATCGGAAGAAAATTCGCATCAGCGCCGATGTCGCTATGGCGGAGTTGGGCCGGCGCACGTTTACTCTTTCCGATAAAGACCTGCGCTTTCCCAAGGAGCTGACCTTGCAAGAATTCAGCCCCACTTCGGTGCGGATTTCGGTCAAGAAAGCGCCGCAAGCGAACCCGTCCAATCGTGGATGAGGTGAAGAGAAACAATTGGATGGCAAGATGAACAAGAGGAAACGAAAAAACAACACCGGCGCTATTCGTCTGCCGCGAACGGCCGCGCCGATCGTCGCCGAGGGGCGCGAGCGGGTGGTCATTGACGCCGTCAGGCCGATTGCCGACGGTGGCCGTTTCGCGATCAAGCGCATCGAAGGCGAGCGAGTTGTTGTCGAAGCAGATATCTTCGCCGATGGCCACGATGAATTATCGGCGGCGCTCTTGTACCGCCACGGCGAGCGCGGCGAGTGGATCGAAGTGCCGATGCAGCCTTCGGCCAACGATATCTGGCGCGCTCAATTCCAAGTCACCGGACTGGGCGATTACTATTATACGGTCCGAGCCTGGATCGATCGCTTCAAATCATGGCGCCATGGTTTCGAGAAAAAGCTCGCAGCTCGGACAGGATGTCGACGTCGAGCTGCTCGCCGGAGCCGAACTCGTGACACACGGTGCTAAGCGTGCGAACGGCAGCCATCGCAAAACGCTAGAACGCTTCGCTAAGGCGTTACGGGCGAAACCGATCAAAGCATCTGAGCTCGCGTTGACGGATGAACTGGCGACATTGATGGCGCAGTACCCCGACCGGCGTTGGGCGGTGACCTATGGCAAAGAACTGCGCGTCGCCGTGGAGCGCAGACGGGCTCAGTTTAGCGCCTGGTACGAAATGTTCCCGCGCTCGTGCGCACCGACTGCCGGCGTCCATGGGACGTTCAAAGATTGCATCGCCCGGCTGCCCTACGTCGCGTCGATGGGATTCGACGTGCTCTATTTGCCGCCGATCCATCCGATCGGCAAGTCGTTTCGCAAAGGTAAAAACAATGCCATGAGCGCCGCGCCCGACGATGTCGGCAGTCCCTGGGCGATCGGCGCCAAGGAGGGCGGTCATAAATCGATTCATCCGCAACTCGGGACGCTGGCGGATTTTCACCAGTTAGTCGCCAAGGCCAAGGAGCAGGGTCTGGAAATCGCTCTCGACATCGCGTTTCAGTGCACGCCGGATCATCCTTATGTGAAAGAGCATCCCGAATGGTTTCGTAGACGTCCTGACGGTTCGATCCAATACGCCGAGAATCCGCCGAAGAAATACCAAGACATCTATCCGATCGATTTCGAGAGCGAGGATTGGCAAGAGCTTTGGCGCGAGCTGAAAAGTGTTGTGATCTATTGGTGCGAGCAGGGCGTGCGGATCTTTCGGGTCGATAATCCGCACACCAAGGCTCTGCCCTTCTGGGAGTGGGTCATCGCCGAAGTTAGAAAAGAATATCCCGACACAATCTTTCTCGCCGAAGCGTTCACGCGCCCGAAAGTCATGTACCGTCTGGCCAAGCTCGGCTTCAGCCAGTCGTACAGTTATTTTGCCTGGCGCAACACAAGCGCCGAGCTAACCGAGTATTTCACCGAGCTTACGCCAGACCGCAGTCGCCGAATACTTCCGCGCGAACCTGTGGCCGACGACGCCGGACATCCTGACCGAGTATCTGCAATTCGGCGGGCGCCCCGCGTTCATGGCGCGCTTGGTGCTGGCGGCGATGCTCGGGGCAAACTACGGGATCTACGGTCCCGCCTTCGAGCTTTGCGAAAATGTCGCGCGGGAGCCCGGCAGCGAGGAATATCTCGATTCGGAAAAATACCAGCTCAAACATTGGGATCTGGCGCAACCGGACAGCTTGAAAGAGTTCATCGCCCTCGTGAACCGGATTCGACGCGACAATCCGGCGCTGCACGGCGACCGCAGCCTGAGATTTCACCCAGTCGATAATTCCGAGCTGATTTGCTTCAGTAAACAGTCCGAAGATCTGACTAACGTCATCGTCGTCGTGGTCAATCTCGACCCCCATCATAGTCAATCCGGCTGGGTTGATCTCGACGCCGAGTTGCTCGGGCTCGAACCCAAGCAACCCTATCAGATGCATGAACTGTTAACCGGCGCCCGCTATCTCTGGCATGGCGCGCGAAACTTTCGTCCGACTCGACCCGCTGAGCATGCCGGCGCAGATTTTCCGGGTGCGCCATAAACTGCGCCGCGAGCAGGACTTCGATTATTTTCTGTAAAACGAAATGGATTAACGCCAATCGAGCCGTCAAGCACGAAACCGCGAAAGCGCCTCCCTGGAAGAGAATCCGCATTGGTACAAAGACGCGGTGATCTACGAAATCCATGTGCGCGCTTTTTGCGACGGCAATGGCGACGGCATCGGCGATTTTCGTCGGTCTCACGGAAAAGCTCGATTATTTGCAGGATCTGGGCGTCACGGCGCTGTGGCTTTTGCCCTTTTATCCCTCGCCGCTGCGCGACGACGGCTACGATATCGCCGACTACACGAGCATCCATGCCGATTACGGCACGCTGCAAGATTTCAAGACGTTCTTGCGCGAAGCGCACCGGCGCGGGCTTCGCGTGATCACCGAATTGGTCATCAATCATACTTCCGACCAGCATCCCTGGTTTCAGCGCGCCCGCGAGGCCAAGCCGGGCAGCGCCGCGCGCGATTTTTATGTTTGGAGCGACAGCCAGGAGCAAGTATCAAGAGGCGCGGATCATTTTCAAAGACTTCGAGCCGTCCAATTGGACCTGGGATCCCGTCGCCAAGGCCTATTTCTGGCATCGCTTCTATGCCCATCAGCCCGATCTGAATTTCGACAATCCGGAGGTGAAGAAGGCGCTTTTCGCCGTCTTGGATTTTTGGCTCGACATGGGCGTCGACGGCCTGCGCCTCGATGCCGTGCCTTATCTCTACGAGCGCGACGGCACCAACTGCGAAAATCTGCCGGAAACCCATGCCTTTTTGAAAGAGCTGAGGCGCGCATGTCGACAAGCAATATAACAACCGCATGCTGCTCGCCGAGGCGAATCAGTGGCCGGAGGACGCCGTGGCCTATTTCGGCGCCGGCGACGAGTGCCACATGGCGTTTCATTTTCCGGTGATGCCGCGGCTGTTCATGGCGCTGCACATGGAAGATCGTTTCCCGATCATCGACATCCTCGAGCAGACGCCGGCGATTCCGGAATCGTGCCAGTGGGCGATGTTTCTGCGCAATCATGACGAGCTGACGCTCGAGATGGTCACCGACGAAGACCGCGACTACATGTACAAAGTCTACGCCAACGATCCGCGCGCGCGCATCAATCTCGGCATCCGCCGCCGCCTGGCGCCGCTTTTGGGCAACAATCGCCGGCGCATGGAGTTGCTCAATAGCCTGCTGTTCTCGCTCCCCGGCACGCCGGTGATTTATTACGGCGACGAGATCGGCATGGGCGACAATATTTATCTCGGCGACCGCAATGGCGTGCGCACGCCGATGCAGTGGAGCGCCGATCGCAACGCGGGTTTCTCGCGGGCCAATCCGCAGCAAGCTCTATTTGCCGGTCATTATCGATCCCGGAGTATCACTACGAAACCGTCAACGTCGAAGCGCAGCAGCAGAATCCCAGCTCGCTTCTCTGGTGGATGAAGCGGTTGATCCTGCTGCGCAAGAGCTACCGCGCCTTCGGCCGAGGGCAGCATCGAGTTTCTCATGCCGGAGAATCGCAAGGCGCTGGTTTTCATCCGCCGCTACGAGGACGAGATTATCCTGGTGGCCGCCAATCTGTCGCGCTTCGTCAATTGCGCCGAGCTCGATCTGTCGGCTTACAAAGGCATGGTGCCGGTGGAGATGTTCGGCCATACGCGCTTTCCACCGATCGGCGAGTTGCCCTATTTTCTCACCTTCGGCCCGCATGCCTTCTATTGGTTCAAACTCGAAGCCGCCGCAGACTGTCCGCAAGCGCGCTCGGTGATCGAAGACTTCGAGCCGGCGAAATTGACGGTGGCCGGCGGCTGGGAGCAGCATCCTCGAGGGAAAGCCGCGGGTCGGCTGTCGAGCGCACCCTGCCGGCTTATTTCATGAGTTGCCGGTGGTTCGGCGGCAAGGCGCAGCAGATCCGCTCGGTCAAAAATATCGACATCATTCCGTTCGATGGTCGACGGCAAGCGCCTTTATTACGACCTGGGAAGTGCAGTTTCTCGGCGCCACGCCGGAGAGTTATTTGCTGCCTCTCGCCTTTGCGACGGGCGAGCGCGCGTTTCGAACTGCGCCAGTCCAACCCGCACGCAGTGGTCGCGAAATCTCACCGTCAGGGAAAACGATCACGACAGCGAAGGGCTGCTCTACGACGCGCTCTATGACGCCAATTTTGCCAAGGCGCTGCTTTATGCGGTCGAGCGCGGCGCCGTTTCAAAGGCGCGAATACGCGAGTTGGCGGCGCTGCCAGCCGAAGGCGTTTCGCAAGCTGCGCGGCGACGCGGACGCTCACTCTGGAACCGTCGATGCTCAAACGCGAACAGAGCAACACTTCGGTGGTTTACGGCGACCGCATGATCTTGAAAATCTTCCGCCGGGTTACTGAGGGCGTCAATCCCGATCTCGAGATCGGCGGTTTCTCACCGAAAAGGCGGGCTTTGCACACACGCCGCCCCTCGCCGGGTCCATCTGGAGATGCGCAAGGGCCGGGGCAAGGGCGAGCCGACAACGGTGGGAATCTTCCAGGGCTGGGTTGCCAATGAAGGCGACGCTTGGCGCTATACGCTGGACAGCCTCGGCCATTTCGTCGACGGAATTCTTACGCGTCCGCAAGACGCCGCCGCCGCGGCGCTGCCGGCGCAGCCGCTGATCGAGTTGGCGGAACAGGAGCTGCCCGAGTTGGCGCGCGAACTCATCGGGTCATATTTGCAGTCGGTTCATTTGCTCGGCCAGCGTACCGGGGAATTGCACGTGGCCCTCGCCTCGGACAGTAAAAGCCCGGCGTTTGCGCCGGAACCGTTTACGGCGCTTTACCGCCGCTCGCTCTACCAGAGCATGCGCACGCTGGCGGACCAATCGCTGACGCTGTTAAGCGAGCGGCTGAAGGGACTGGCCGAACCGGTTCGCGGCAGCGCGGAAAAAGTCGTGAAGCTGGAAACCGCCATCTTCGAGCGCTTTCGCCAAATCTCCGAAGCCAAGATCACCGCCATGCGCATTCGCTGCCACGGCGATTATCATCTCGGCCAGGTGCTTTTTACCGGTAAGGATTTTGTCATCATCGACTTCGAGGGCGAACCGGCGCGGCCGATGACCGAGCGGCGGATCAAGCGCTCGCCGCTGCGCGATGTCGCGGGGATGCTGCGATCCTTCGATTACGCGGCAGTCAGCAAGCTCAAAAGCGACCAGGTCCGGCCGGATGATCTCGCTCGACTGCAACCATGGGCGCGCTTCTGGAACCGCTGGGTGTCGGTTAGTTTTTTAAAGGGTTATCTCGACGCGACCCGCCAGGCGGCCTTTCTGCCGAAATCCGCCAGCGAGCTAAGAGTGATGCTCGATGTCTATCTGCTCGAGAAAGCGGTCTACGAATTGGGCTATGAATTAAATAACCGTCCCGACTGGGTGATCGTGCCGATCACGGGGATCTTGGCATTGGTCGAGCGAAGTGAGTGAGCGCAACGTGATATCTGAAAAAACCGATCTGCGCGGCCTGCCTAAGAAGCGAGGAAGTGAGAGCGACGCATGACTATGGAATCTTTAAGTCTTCTATCCGATCAAGATCTGTTTCTCTTCAACGAGGGCAGTCACTTTCGTCTGTACGACAAACTCGGCGCCCATGTGGTCGCGCGCGGAAGCGCCGCCGGCGGCGACTTCGAGAGCGGCACCTATTTCGCGGTGTGGGCGCCCAACGCCAATCATGTCAGCGTCATCGGCGAGTTTAACGGTTGGGAGAAAGGCAGCCACTCCTTGCAACCCAAGGGCGATTCCGGCATCTGGGAAGGATTTCTTCCCAACATCGGCAAAGGCACGCTGTACAAGTATCACATCGGCTCGCGCTTCAACGGCTACAGCGCCGACAAGGCCGATCCGTTCTCCATCTTCAACGAGATTCCGCCGAAGTTCGCGTCCATCGTCTGGGATTTGGATTATCAATGGAAGGACCAGCAGTGGATGGGTGACCGGCAGCACCATCAGGGCCTCGACAAGCCGATGTCGATTTACGAAATGCACGTCGGTTCCTGGCGGCGGATGCCGGGGAAGGCTCACCGCTCGCTGTCCTATCGCGAGTTGGCGGCCGAACTGGCGGATTACCTGCATCACATGGGCTACACCCATGTCGAGTTTCTGCCGGTCATGGATCATCCGTTTTTCGGTTCCTGGGGTTATCAAGTCACCGGTTACTTCGCGCCATCGGGAAACTACGGCACGCCGCAGGATCTGATGTATCTCATCGACACGCTGCACCAGCGCGGCATCGGCGTGATTCTCGACTGGGTGCCGTCGCATTTCCCCAGCGACGAACATGGCCTGGCATATTTCGACGGCACGCATCTTTACGAACATGCCGACCCGCGCCAGGGGTATCACCCGGAATGGAACAGCTACATCTTCAACTATGGCCGCAACGAGGTGCAGAGCTTTCTGATCAGCAACGCGCTGTTCTGGCTCGACAAGTATCACGCCGACGGTCTGCGCGTCGACGCGGTGGCATCGATGCTCTATCTCGACTATGCGCGCAAAGCAAGGCGAATGGATTCCCAACAAGTACGGCGGCAGGGAGAACCTCGAAGCGATCGAGTTTCTGCGCCGCTTGAACGCGGCGGTCTACGAGCATCATCCCGATGTCGAAACCATCGCCGAGGAATCGACCTCCTGGCCGATGGTGTCGCGGCCCAACTATGTCGGCGGCTTGGGCTTCGGCTTCAAGTGGGACATGGGCTGGATGCACGATACGTTGGAATACATGCGCCAGGATCCGATGCATCGCCGCTACCATCACAACAAGCTGACCTTTCGCATGCTCTATGCCTTTCACGAGAATTTCGTCCTGCCGCTGTCCCATGACGAAGTCGTGTACGGCAAAGGTTCGCTGCTCGGCAAGATGCCCGGCGACGACTGGCAGAAGTTCGCCAACCTGCGCGCGCTCTTCGGCTACATGTACGCCCAGCCGTCGAAAAAACTGCTGTTCATGGGCGGCGAATTCGGCCAGTGGCGCGAATGGACGCATGACGCGAGCTTGCAGTGGGAGCTGCTCGATCAGCCGTTGCACGCCGGCCTGCAGAAATGGGTGCGCGATCTCAATCATCTCTACAAGAACGAGCCGGCGCTCTACGAACAGGATTGCGATCCCGCCGGTTTCGAATGGATCGATTGCGGCGACGCCGAGGCAAGCGTGATCAGTCTCATGCGCAAGGGCAAAACCACCTCGACGATTATTCTGGTCGTTTGCAACTTCACCCCGGTGCCGCGCTACAGTTACCGGGTCGGCGCGCCGCGCGGCGGCTTTTGGCACGAAGCCTTGAACAGCGATGCGGCGGTGTATGGCGGCAGCAACATGGGCAACCTCGGCGGCGTCGAAGCGGCGCCCGTCGCGCTGCACGGCCGATCCCATTCCTTGACGATCACGTTACCGCCGTTGTCGGCGTCGTTTTTCAAGAGCGAGGGTTGATCCTTGACGGCGCAGCCAAAAAATTCAGGAAGTTACTGCCACCGCGGCGGCCGCGGCAAAACGCCATCATCGACAAATTTAGCGCCTTGGCTCCGGCAACCGAGATCGGTTACGACCGCGAAAACGACCGCGAGCGGTATTCGTTCGCTGGAGACGGGATTACGATGATTCCGCGCGCCGCGGCGAAAAACCGTTGGACCACGAGCGATCGGGAGTGAGGCTAAAATTGCCGACCTGGATTGGCGCACAATTGTTAGAGAACCAGCGCTGCCGGTTTCGCGTCTGGGCGCCGACGGCTCGCTCCGTCGATGTTACTATAATCGGTCCGAACGGACGCGCGGCGCCACTTGACCGTGGCGCGGACGGATACTTCGCCGCGGAGCTTGAGGATATCCCGAGCGGCACGCTTTATCGTTACCGGCTCGATGGCGCGCAAGACCGGCCCGATCCGGCTTCACGATTCCAACCTCAGGGCGTGCACGGCCCCTCTGCGGTGATTGACGCGAATTTTCCCTGGGAAGACGCCTCCTGGTTGGGTTTGCCGCTGCCACGCTACGTTATTTACGAACTGCACGTCGGCACTTTCACTAGCGCCGGCACGTTCGATGCCATCGTGCCGCATCTCGCCGAGCTCAAAGATCTCGGCATCACGGCCATCGAACTGATGCCGGTGGCGCAGTTTCCCGGAAGCCGCAACTGGGGCTACGACGGCGTGCTGCCTTACGCCGTGCAAGATTCCTATGGCGGGCCGCAAGGTCTCAAACGCTTGGTCAACGCTTGTCATAAGATTGGCTTGGCGGTGATTCTCGACGTCGTCTACAACCATCTTGGGCCGGAGGGAAATTATCTCGCCGATTTCGGCCCTTATTTTACCGATCGTTATAAAACGCCGTGGGGCCCGGCGCTGAATTTCGACGGGCCGGATAGCGACCCGGTGCGCCGTTACTTTATCGACAACGCGCTTTACTGGGTCTGTGAATTTCACATCGATGCGCTGCGTTTGGACGCGGTGCACACGATTTTGGATCACTCGCCGTACACTTTCCTCGAACAATTGGCGAGACGAAGTCCACCAAGCCGCAAAGACCCTGAATCGCCAGATATTGCTTTTCCCGGAAAGCGCCGCCAACGACGCGCGCCTGATTCGCTCGCGCGAGGTTGGCGGCTACGGTCTCGACGCCCAGTGGAACGACGATTTTCACCACGCGCTGCGCGCCGTGTTGACCGACGAACGCTCCGGCTATTACGAGGACTACGGCAAGTTTCAGCCAGTTCGTCAAAGCGTTCCGCGAGGGCTTCGTCTATTCCGGCGAGTATTCTAAACATCGCCGGCACCGCCACGGCACTTCGACGCAAGACATTGCCGCCGAACGCTTTGTGGTGTTTTGCGCAAAATCACGATCAGGTGGGCAATCGCATGCTCGGCGAGCGGCTGAGCCAATTGGTTTCCTTCGAACCGTTGAAGCTGGCCGCCGCGGCGGTGATCCTTTCGCCGTATGTCCCGTTGCTTTTCATGGGCGAGGAATACGGCGAAGAGGCGCCGTTTCAGTATTTCATCAGCCACGGCGACGCCGGTCTGATCGATGCCGTGCGCAACGGCCGGCGCGGCGAGTTCGCTTCCTTCGGTTGGCTAGGCGAACCACCCGATCCCGCAGGATGAAAAGACTTTTTTGCGCGCCAAGCTCAATCATCAGCTGAAAGGCGACGGCAAATACCGCGTGCTATGGGAGTTCTACCGAGAGCTGCTGCGCCTGCGTCAAGAGGTGGCGCCCTTGGCGCAGTTGAGCAAAGAGCACTGCGACGTCATCGGCTTCGACAACGATCGCGTCTTGTTGTTGCGCCGCTGGCAGCGGCAGCAAGTCGTCGTGACGCCTATTCAATTTCAATTCTGCGCCGGTGTCGCTGGCGCTGCCGATGGCGCCAGGCCGCTGGCGCAAGGTGCTCGACTCGAGCGAGGCGCGTTGGGACGGCGCTGGCAGCGAGCTGCCGGCGCAATTCGACTGCGCGGCAAGCGTCGAGTTTCGTTTACCGCCGTCGTCGTTGGCGTTATTCATGCGCGTCAAACACATCCAAAAAAAACTTCGAGGAGTAAAACGATCACGATGAAAGTTTGGCCAGGCAAACCTTATCCTCTCGGCGCCACCTGGGATGGCGCCGGAATTAATTTTGCGATCTTTTCCGAAAACGCCACGGCGTCGATCTTTGCCTATTTGATTGGTCTGACGGCAACAACGAAATAGGGAAGATCCCAGTGCGAGAAAATATTCACCGGGCATGCTCACAACGGGGTAGAAAATAATGCGCATTCCGACCGCGACCTATCGCTTGCAGTTTCACAAAGACTTCGGCTTTGCCGATGCTACCGGGCTGATCGAGTATCTGCGCGATCTCGGCGTCTCCGATGCTTACGCCTCGCCGATTTTCAAGGCCCGTGCCGGCAGCATGCATGGTTACGATGTCGTCGATCACAGCCAAATCGATCCGGCACTCGGCGGCGAGGAGGCTTTTGAGGCTTTTGCCGCTGCCTTAAAATGCGCAGGGCTGGGACTTATTTTGGATATCGTGCCCAACCACATGGGTATCGGCGAAACCAGCAACGTCTGGTGGATGGATGTGCTTGAGAACGGTCCGAGTTCGAGCTACGCGGCTTACTTCGATATCGACTGGCAGCCGGCCAATCCGCAGCTTGAGAACAAAGTGCTGTTGCCGATCCTCGAGGACCAGTACGGCAACGTGCTGGAAGAGGGCAAGTTCCGGCTGGCCTACGAAGACGGCGCGTTCTTCATTTACCATTACGATGCCAAGTCTGCCGGTGGCGCCGCGCACCTACAGCGCCATTCTGGCGCACAGCTCGAGGCTTGATCGAAACCCTCGGCAAAGACGCCGCGGCGGTGACTCGAGCTGCAAAGTATTCTAACCGCCATCAGCCATCTGCCGCTGCGCACCGAAGCCGATCCGGAAAGACTTGAAGAAGCGCCGGCGCGAGAAGGAAATCATCAAACGACGCATCGCGGCGCTCTATCAGGAAAGCGCCGAGGCGAGAAATGCGCTCGATGCGACGGTGCGACAGTTTAACGGCAATGTCGGCGATCCGCGAGAGCTTCGATCTGCTCGACCAATTGATGGACGCGCAGCCCTATCGCTTGGCGTTCTGGCGTGTTGCCGGCGACGAGATCAATTACCGGCGATTTTTCGACATCAATGAGTTGGCGGCGATCCGCACGGAAACTCCGGAGGTTTTCCAAGCGACGCACCGACTCGATTCTTCGACTGGTCAGCGAGGGCAAAGTCAGCGGCTTACGTGTCGATCATCCGGACGGTCTGCGCGATCCGACCGCCTACTTCCGATCAACTCCAGCAAAGCCAGTTGGGCCAAGACGTCGACGCGACTCGAGCGGAAACGGAGCCCACGGCCCTTGTACATCGTCGCCGAAAAGATTCTTTCGAAAGGAGAGCCGTTGCCGGAGGATTGGGCAGTTCGGGCACCACCGGTTACGACTTTCTCAATCAGGTGAACGGTCTGTTTGTGCGCGGCGCCAGCCGCGCGGGCGTTCGATAAAATCTATTAGCGATTTCATCGGTGAAAAAGCCAGCTATCGAGAGTTGGTGAATTCGCGCAAGAAAATGATCATGCTGGTCTCCCTCGCCAGCGAAATCAATGCCCTGAGCCACCGGCTCGATGACATTTCCGAGCGCAATCGCCATTACCGCGATTTTACGCTCAATCGGCCTGACCTTCGCGATTCGCGAAGTGATCGCCTGTCTTTCGGTTTACCGCACCTATGCCGATGCCACGAGGGGTGAAATGTCGGAGCGGGACCGGAAGTATATCGAAGCTGCGGTGGATGAAGCCAAGAAGACGCAATCCGCGCACGGCGCGGGCGATCTTCGATTTCATCGGCGACTACCCTGGCGCTCAAGAATCTTAGCCGATTCCGCGCCGAGGACCGCCAATCCGTCATCGACTTTGTCATGAAGTTTCAGCAGCTCACTGGACCGGTGATGGCCAAAGGCGTCGAGGACACGGCTTTTTATGTTTATAATCGTTTGATTTCCTTGAACGAAGTGGGCGGCGATCCGGAAGAGTTCGGCATCTCGCTGGAGGCATTTTCACGGGCACAACGAGGCACGGCTCAAACTCTGGCCCCATACGATGCTGACAGCTTTCGACCCATGACACCAAGCGCGGCGAGGATGGGCGTTCGCGCATCGACGCGCTTTCCGAGATCGCGCCGGAGTGGCGCGCCGCCCTGTCGCGCTGGAAACAGATTCAATGAAGCTAACAAGACCCTGGTCAATGGCGAGCCCGTTCCGGATCGCAACGACGAATATCTGTTTTATCAGACGCTGATTGGCGCCTGGCCGGCCGGTTCGGCTTGACCGCGAAGAGTTAGCCGAGTTCCGCCAGCGCATCGCCGCGTACATGCAGAAGGCGATCAAGGAAGCGAAGGTTCACACCAGCTGGGTGAATCCCAACGATGCTTACGATCGCGCCGTGGAAAAATTTGTGGCGCAAGTTCTCGGTCCCGAGAGTGGCGACGAGTTCATGAACGACTTCAGTCAGTTTCATGAAGCGGATCGCTTACGTCGGCATGCTCAATTCTCTGGCCCAGACGCTGCTCAAGATGACCTCACCCGGCGTGCCGGACTTTTTATCAAGGGACGGAGCTCTGGGATCTGAGCCTGGTGGATCCCGATAACCGCCGGCCGGTGGACTATGCCAAGCGAAGAGAGCTTTCTCGATGAACTCAAGCGAGGGGAGCAAACCGATCGCGCCGGTCTTTTGCGCGATTTGCTTTCTCACTGGCAAGACGGCCGCGTCAAGCAGTATCTGATTTACCGGACTTTGAACTTTCGGCGCGAGCACGCGGAGCTGTTTCAACGGGGCAGTTACGTGCCGCTCTTCGCCGCGGGGAAATTCCACGAAAATGTTTGCGCCTTCGCGCGCCGGTTGGACGACCAGATGGGTCATTGCCATGGCACCGCGGCTCCTGGCGCGAATTTTACCGCCCGGTCCGCCGCCGCTAGGAGAAGCACTTTGGCAGGATGGGGTGCTACCTTTGCCCCATGGAGCGGCGGACTCTTGGCACAGTATTTTGACCGGCGAGAATGTGTCCGCATGCACAATCAAAGACAAGCAAAAGGGTTTGCCATTGCAGCAAATCTTCAAAAGCTTTCCCGTGGCGCTGGTGCAGAGCGGCGAATCAGGACCTATTAAATGACGACTATCGGTCACGCGCAGAATCGCAATAATCGCCGGGCTGATGCTTACGGATGCGCCGCCCGCGCCGCCATCGCGCACTTTAAGATGAGCTGAAAGACAGCGTTATATCAACCCTCGCTGTGGCATAGCTGAAGATTGAGTCAGATAACCCGATCGCATTACTTCGGTAACGGCGCGCAGGTCCGTCGTTGATTAATCGTGACGCCGAGCCATTCTTGGGGCTGACAGACTGCAAGCGGAGATGTGCATGGACAGCGGTTTATTTCTATTCGGGCTACTCGTGGCATTGTTCGCCATTTACCGACAAACATGGCGCCGACTCAGGAGCCCGCAAGCCACGGTCCGAGGCCTGCTGCGAAGTTATCACGCCTTTGCGCGGACCGGCCTGCCGGAGCTGGAATCTTTGCTGCGAGTCTTAAGCAAACGCAGCGGTTGGAGAAATTTACCGTCCGTCTTCCTCGCCGAGATCATAGCGCGGTTCGGGACCAAGGAAAATGTTTTTCGCTTTGTCTCTCTCGCGGAAAGCTACCGCCTCGACCGAACTCAACTGCCGGCGATCGCCGCGAATCGCGACATGGAGACGGCGATGCGCGAAGTCGCCCTCTGGCTGGTCGACTTCGGCAACCGGCTGCATAAAGAGAATAGCTTTAAACAAGCCGAGTTCGTGCAAAAGCTCGCTCTCAACTTACAGCCCGATCAATATTTTACCAATCTTCCGCTGGCGGCCACTTTGTTAAAAATGGAGCGTTACGATGAGGCCGCTGCGCTGTTCAAGGACGGTCTCGTCCAACTGGAAAATTGCGCCGCTGGCGCCGCGTTTCTCGACCGCTTGGAAACCGGTGCGAATCTCGACGAGGTACGCACGCGCTACCGCGAGATGTCTGACAGTTGTTCGAAAGCTCGTCGGCGTCAGCGGGATTCCGTACCATGACGGCTTCCGTGCGACCGATGCGCGGGTCGCGCCAGCGACGATCACGAGCCGTGAAGATGATCGAGAACGCGACGATAAATTGGCCTGCAAGCATTTTCCAGGAAATCCAACCTTCGTCGCGCAAACCATGGACGGCGCGGGTTCGCAGATCGGGGCGAACTATACAATCCCGCTAAGGCCGACGGGCTGACCCTCGGTTCGGTCATTCCGGCGCTTTACTTCAATCAATTAGCCGGCAAGAAGGAGGCTCAATTCGACTGGTGTAAATTCCAGTCACCCTGGATTCTCCTTTCAATCTTCCGTACAAGTAGCGATTCAAAGCGATCGCTAGGTGAGCTTACGCGCTTGGGAATCGCCCGCGCCATGTTCAAGCCGGTCATCGATCTCAGCCATCGACGCGGCCAGCGAGTTATGGCATTGCTCTATGGACTGACGCAGTTCGCTCTCAAGCCGGTCCAACTTGGCTGACGTTTCTGCTTTGCGAGCTGCTCGGTTTGCTTGCCGAGGGTCTTGAGCTGAGATTCGAGAAAGGAGCGCAAATCCTGGATGCGCGAGATTTCGGCATGCTCGGCAAGCTCGCGCTGGGAGTGCAGCTCGCGGGCATGACGCCGGGTCTCGAACAGCACCGAAGACTGCAAATAGACCACGTAGATTAGAAACAAAGCCGCCAACAGGACGACTATCCCTAGTAAAATCAACCCCAGCGGCGCTTCGACGCTGGCAAAGATCACCGAAAGCGTCGTCGGCGTGGTGAAAGCGCTCCAGTTGAGCCGCGGTAAATAGAGCCAATGCTCCAAGCGCAAGCACTATCAATAGGGTGCGTAAATACATGGTGAACCTCCCAGGGGGAATGTTAGGTTTGGCTCAATTCACCTTGGCGCGAATCGTTTGCAGCAGTTCGGCGAAGGAAGAGCGGCTGAGGATGCGGCCAAACTGCGAGCGATAGTTGTTAACTACACTGACGTTTTCGATGATCACATCGTAGACTTTCCATTCGACTTCCATCGAGATTGAGCCGGTAATCGATGGTAAATTCTTCGCCTCCATCGTTTATGACTTTGGTGCCGACATCAGCGTAAGCGCCGTCCTGGGATTCACTGCGGTAAACAACCCTTTGGCCGCGGTAGGACTCGATGGACTCGATATAGGAATTCTTCAGCAGCTCGGTAAACAGCCGGATGAATTCCTTTTGTTCCGCAGGTGTCCGGCGGCGCCACTCGGCGCCCAAGGAGCGTTTTGCCATTTCCTCGAAATCGAACCGCGGCAGTATCGCCTTGCTCAACTCCGAGCGCCGCGCTTCTTTGGCGCCAGGGGAATTCAATGCCGGGTCTTTGAGAATCGTCAGCACGCGATCGACGGTGCCGCGAATCTGCTCGGTTGGAACGCCCGCGCTGCCATCTCGAGGTTGAATCAAAGCAACCGTTAAGACTAGAAGACTGAAAATCGTTGTGCGTGTCCCTATCATGGGTGGGAAACTCCTTACGGGTTAATTCACCGTTTGGTTATTGGGATTCTCTACAGCCTTTTCGCCGAAGCGCTCTCGTGAATGCCTCCACTCAAATACAAGCTCCGTGCCAAGCTGACTAAGTAGGCTTATCCCGTTTGAACGCAAAAATCGCTAGGAAACCCTCAATATTCCAGATAGGCGGCGCAAAACCATTCGCATCGATGAGAAGGTTCTTTACACCCGTGCACCATCGATGTGAACCGTGACGGGCGATAACGAGACGCCCATTTCGTAAGAATTTAGGTGTCATGCGTGAATGTTCCTATTTGAGCGCTAGCGAACGTTATATGAGCATTTTGTCGGCCGCGTCGAATTAGCCGGCAATAATCCCCAATAGCCCCTGCTTCGGAACTCTTACACGTTTCCCGGGCGCCGGTCATTTTGGCTTCTCGATGAATTGTAACTGGAATTAGCTTCCGCGCTTGTTAAGATAATATGCTCAAGTTGTTGCGTGGATAGCGATGCCTTCAATTTGTCCCGATTTCGAGATGCCGCATGATAGGCGTGAAAACATTTTCTGCAATCGTATTTCTTATAGCAGGCGGTCTGATTTACGCGAATCCGGCTTATTCGGTTACGGTCGACGCTCTCGACGCGTCCAAAGATTGGCGCGTCGAAAAAATCAATCTGTCGGGTCTGAAGCGTTTCACAGAGGGTGAAATGCGCGACGAGATCTTGACCAAGGAACGGCCTTGGTACCGATTCTGGGGCGAGCGTCCCGCTTTCGAGCCGGTAACTTTCGAACACGACCTTGAGCGGCTACGGCGTTATTACGAGGCGCGCGGTTATTACGACACGGTCATCGAGCATGATCTCTTAGTCGACGAAGACACGACTCGCGTCACCGTGGAGATTCGCTTCAAGGAAACCTTACCCGTCGTCATCTCCCAGATCGATGTGGCGGTGATCAGCGAGCTGCCGCCAGCCGAGCGACCGCCCTTGCCGGAATCCTTGCCGGTCAAGCGCGGCGAGGTGTTTGCAGAAGCCGCGTACCAAGAGGCGGAACAAGCACTGCGCGGCGTGTTTTCGCGCCAAGGATTTGCCCATGTTGAGAGCTCGCGCAAAGCCGAAATCCGCATCGATGAGCGCGAGGTCGATATCGGCTATACGATCAAGCCTGGGCCGCCGACGATTTTCGGCGCAACCGATATTCTCGGTGCCGACAGCGTCAATCCAAGTCTGATTCAGCGCGAGCTCGCCTACGGAGCTGGCGAGAAATTTTCTTCCGAAAAGGTCGCCGAGACGCGGGCCAAGCTGCTTGGCCTCGACCTTTTCAGCAGTGTGCGCATCGGCCCGAAGCAAACCGCCGGACAACCGGCAGTGGTGCCGATGGAGGTGGAAGTAGCTGAAAAGCCCCATCGGGAAGTTCGCATGGCGGTGGGTTATAGCACCGAAGAGGAGTTTCGCGCCCAGGCGCAGTGGCGTCATCTCAATTGGTTGGGCGGCGGGCGGCAGCTCTCGCTCCAGGCCAAGTACTCTTCGATCACCATGGGGGCCGCGGCGGATTTGGTGCAGCCGCATTTCTTCACGCCGCGAACCAAGGGTGTGCTGAGTTTTAAACTAGACCGAGAAGAAGAACAAACCTACTTGCGCACTATGACGCGCTTTATGCCGCGCGTCGATCACCAGTTCACCTCAGCCCTGAGCGGCTTTATCGGCTACCGGTTGGAGTACGATACATTAAAAGATATCGCGGCGGCGACGGAGCGGGCGCTGGGTGATATTAAACGAGAGGGCCTGGTATCGGGACCGGCCATGGGTTTGGTCTGGAACACCACCGACAACCCATTTTATCCGAAGAAAGGCGAAATCCTGTCGTTGACATTAGAACAGGCCGGTGTGATCTGGGGCGGAGCTTATAAATTTTTCAAGATCACCGGCGAGGCGAAAAAATATTACGAGATCGGCTGGGAAACGATTCTAGCCAGCCGATTGAAGGTGGGCTTGGGCGATGCGATCGGTGCCGAGGACGGTTATCCCCTGTTCGAGCGATACTACGCCGGCGGCGAGAAAAGTGTTCGAGGCTACGGCCGGCGCCGCCTCGGGCCGATCACCGACAGCAACGATCCGTTGGGCGGCTTGAGTTTGCTTGAAGGGTCTATAGAACTGCGCCGGCCCATTTGGCGCGAGCTCGGCGGCGCCCTATTCGTCGATTTTGGCCAAGTAGCGCCGCGGCCCTTCGATGTACGGATCGCCAATCTAAATTTCTCGGCGGGTTTTGGCTTGAGCTACACCACGCCGGTGGGGCCGGTGCGTCTCGATATCGGTTTCCCTTTTCAAAAACCGCCCAAGGACCAGCCTTGGCAAATTCATTTCAGCATCGGCGCGTTCTTTTAAGGATGAAGATGATGTTCCGTTATTTGCGCTGGATCGGCCTTGGGATTGGGCTGGTGCTTTTGCTGATCGCCGTCGGTCTCGGCGTCTACTCGAACACGGAAGGGTTTCGCCGCCTGGTTCGCGAACAGCTCGTCGCGGCGATCAATAGCTCTATTCGCGGCACCGTCACGCTGGAGCGGATCGAAGGATCGGTTTGGGGCGATGTGACCCTCCACGATGTCCGGCTGCGCTACCAAGATTTCGATATCGTGCGGATTGCCCGACTCAAACTCTCCTATGCGTTGTTGCCATTGGTCTTCGGCCGTTTGCAAATCGCCCGCGCTGAGGCGGCGGAGCCAGCGGTACAGATCGTGCGCGACGAGCAGGGGCGCTGGAATATCGCCGAAGCGCTGTCTTCGGATGACACGAGCGAGTCGCAATTCGCCGTGGTGCTGAGCTCGTTGGCGCTGCGCCAGGGCGCTCTCGATCTGCGCATATTGGGAACCGAGCCGCAAGAATATCGCTTGCGCAATGTCCTGCTGGATGGACGGCTGACCGTTGATCCCAAGGGCGTTGTTTTTGACGCAGACGAAATTAGCGCTCGCTTGCAGTCGAAAACATTACCGGAGTTGGGTCTGAAGGGTTCGCTCGCTTACCTCGACGCCGGTTCGCCGCCGATTGTGAAAGTTCATGGTTTGGTGCTTGAATCGGCGGCGTCACATTTGCAATTAAGCGGCGACGTGACCGATTTCGACAAACCGAAAATCGCCGCCAAGCTAGCCATCGACAAGCTCGGCGCGGCGGATATTGTCCGCTTCGCTCCGGACTGGCCGGTCAAACAGAGCCTTGCCGGCACCATCGCCGCAAACGGGCCGCTGGAAGCACTAACGGTTGCCTTGGATATTGGCCAGGCGGGGGCTAAGGCGACGGGCAATTTTATCATCGATGCCACCGCGCCGGCGCCGCGTTTTCGCGGAACGATCAAGCTCGCGGGTGTCGATGCGCGAACCTGGCTGGCGTCGGACCAGGGAGTCGCCGGAGTTCTCGACGGCAGCGCCGAAGTTACGGGAGTGGGAGTTGACCTCGCTCAACTGGCGGGCGCTGGCAACTTCAATATTCGCGCGGCGGAAGTAAAGGGTTGGAAGTTGGGCGATCTGCGCCTGCAAACTAAACTGCACGAAAGCACCGCGCTCTTGAGCGGCGATCTCACAGGCGCGCTCGGCGGCGCCGAATGGCGCGGCAACGTCACGTTAAGCCAAGTGCCGCGTTACGAATTTGACTTCGCGGTTAAAAATCTCGACATCGCAAAAGTTTCCGCGGAAGGAAAATCCCTCGGCGGTGTGCTCAATTTAAAAGGAGCCGTCAAGGGTTCCGGCCTGACGCTTGCGCAGCTGAGCGGGCAGACCAATCTGGAAATTCTGCCGTCGTCCATCGGCTCGGTGAACTTACGCAAGGGTGAGCTGGTTGCGGCTCTCGCCGGTGGCAGAATTCGCATCGCCCGCGGATCGCTCAGCACGGCCGACTCATCGCTTGCGGTAAAAGGCGATATCGGCGTGGATCTCGCCCAGCAAGGCAAGCTCGATTACGAGCTGCGCAGCGAGAATATCTCGCCTTGGCTCGCGCTTGCCGGTGAGTCGGGGAGCGGCTCGCTCACGCTTGCGGGTAGCGCGCAAGGCAATCTTACCGAGTTGAAATCCCGCGGCGCGCTGAAAGTGGCTAACCTAGGCTACGGCAAATTGGCGGTAAAGAGCGGCGCTGTTGATTTCAATCTCGCACGGACGGCGCAACAGCCGATTCCCAGCGGCGATGTCGCAGCGCGCTTGTCGGGGGTGCAAGCCGGCGTCGAGTTACAAAAGCTCGATGCTACGGCGAAGCTCGGAACGGCATCGCGCTCAGCCCGTATCGATGTTAAAGCGCAGGATGGGTCGGGGCGGATTCATACGCTTCAGAGCGCTATCGATTACAGCCAAGCCGAAATCATCGCGACATTGAGCCAGGCCAGTTTCAGCTTGCCGGACGGCATGTGGAACCTGGCAGCGCCGGCGACGCTGAGCAAACGCGGCGAAACTTTCAACGTTCAAAATCTCACCTTGCGCAACGGTGCCAAAGCCGCGGCGCTGAACGGCCACCTCGCCATGACCGGGACTCAGGGGTTGAACCTGACCGTCGATAGGTTTCCGCTCGAAGGGCTGGCGACGTTCTTTTCCGAAGCAACCGCCGATGACTGGACTGGTGGCGCTGCGCGCTCAGGTCGGCGGCACGGCGGCGGCGCCGGAGATCACAGGGACGATTAATTTGACCGATGCGAAAATCGGCGGGCAAAGCTATGCCGGCCTGGTCGCCGATCTCAGTTATCGAGAACGACAGGCAAATCTAAATCTCACGGTGCGCCAAGATGCTACGCACACGCTCACCGCCACCGGCCGGTTACCTTTGTTGGTGAGTTGGCATGACGGATGGCGCTCGGACATCACCGGCGACATGGAGCTGCGCGTCCAATCCGCCGGTCTGAGCCTGGCGTTTCTCAACGCCTACACGGCAAAGACCGTCAGCGACCTGGGTGGCGAGATCAGTGTCGATTTGACCGCGCGCGGCCGGCCGGCGGCGCCAGCGCTAAGCGGCTCGTTTCGTCTGCGCGATGGCAAGCTCAAGGCAACACTGCTCAATGTGCCGGTTGATTCGGTTACCGCCGAGGGCAGCTTCGATGACGCGCGTGATCCGCATTCAAAAGCTCTCGGCGCGCGCCAACGACGGAACCTTCAGCGGCAGCGGCCTGCTGACGTTGCAGAACTATCAAATCGATAATTTCAAACTGTCCCTGGCCGCGCGCCGCTGGCCGGCGATCGATACCCGGCGCTATCGCGCGCAGATTGGCGGCGCCGTTGAAATCGACGGCTCACCGGCGGCGCCAAGGATCACGGGTAAGGTCGACGTCACGGAGGCCGATTTGCGGCCGGATCTCGCTTTCCTCGAACGAAGCTCAACCGCGGTTAAACGCGATGCGACGATCGTGGTCGTGAACCGGGACGGTAGCGAGCGGGTAGCGCCGGTGAGAACAAGCTCAAATAATGGATTCGGCGAAAGCGAGCTATTCAAAGCGCTCACGTTGGATCTGACGCTACGCATGCCGAATAATGTCCGCGTCAGGCATGCCGACGCATCGGCGGAGCTTCGAGGCAATATTCACGCGACGAAAAAACCCGGCCAGGCTCTGCAACTCGTCGGCAACAGTGAAATCATTCGTGGCTGGGCCACCTTCCAAGGCCGGCGTTTCGATATCGTTCGCGGCGATATCGAATTCATTGGCGGCGGCAAGATCGACCCTGCTCTGGACATCCTGGCACAGCACCGTCTACCGCAGTACACGGTCGAGGCGCTGGTCGGCGGCACGGTTGAAAAACCCTCGCTGGTGCTGCGCAGCGATCCGATCCTGGATCAGTCGGATATCCTCGCGCTCTTGGTATTCGGCAAACCGACCAAGGATCTTAACAGCAGCGAGCAAGTTTCGCTCAAGCAAAGTGCCCTGGATGTGTCCACCGGTTTCGCCGCGGCGAACATGGGTGCCGCCATCGCGGAAGCCCTCGGTCTGGAGAGCTTGGGTGTAGGCGACATTAATTTTACCGGCGGCCGCGTCGGCTTGGGCCGTTATCTCGGCCGCCGCACCTACGTTACGGTCAATCAGGAGTTGGCCGGCGAGCGCGGTCAACAGGCCTCGGTGGAGGTTCAATTAGCGCCGGATTGGAAGATCGGTTCGTCGACGAGCACCAAGGGTGCGAGCGAAGTCGAAATCATTTGGCATAAACGATATTAGCGAACGATAATTTCCCAGTCGTCATTGCGCTGGATTGGTTTGCCGTTCGCTCATGACTGATACCAGTGGGTCATTTAAGACCTTGGAGCTTCAGGAATTGCGCCAACTCGTATTGAAGCAAGTCGCCAATGCCATCGAGGCGATGACGATTATCTTCACGGTTTTCTCCATTGACGCTTCATGATGTTTGTGTCGCGGCGGCAGGCCGCTCGCCTTTCTCGCTGGCGCGTTTGACCTGATGCGCGGGAATGGATAGCAGACGGGCGGTGTTGATCAGCGCCATGTGCGTCAGCGCCTGCGGAAAGTTTCCGAGCATGCGCCGCTCACGGGTATCGTATTCCTCCGACAGCAATCCAAGATCGTTGCTCAATGCCAGCAAGCGCTCGAACAACGCCTCGCCTTCTTCGACGGCGCCCCGTCAATACCAGGCTGTCGGCAAGCCAGAACGAACAAGGCAGAAACGCGCCTTCGCCCGGCGGCAATGCGTCGACATCGGTTGCGGTCGAATAGCGCAGCACCAGTCCATCAACGACGAGGTCGCGCTCGATGGCATTGACCGTGCCGCGCACGCGCGGATCGTCGGGCGGCAGGAAACCGACCTGAGGAATCAAGAGCAGGCTGGCGTCGAGATGCGGCGAGCCGTAGGACTGTACGAAAGCATTGCGCTGCTCATCGAAGCCCAACTCGCAGACCTGCGCGTGGATCGCGTCGCGTACCTGCCGCCAATGCTCGACCGGACCGTCAAATCCGTAACACTGGGCATCCTTGACCGCCCGGTCGAAAGCCACCCAGGCCATCACCTTGGAGTGGGTGAAATGGCGGCGCGGCCCGCGAATTTCCCAGATGCCCTCATCCGGCTGCTGCCAGTTCGATTCCAGGAACTTGAGCAATACGACTTGTATTCTCCAGGCTGCCGGCTCCGGTTCCAGGCCGGCGGCTCGCGCCAGGTGCAAGGTGTCCATGACTTCGCCGTAGACATCGAGCTGGAACTGCTGCGATGCCGCGTTGCCCACGCGCACCGGAACCGCGCCGCCATAGCCGGGCAGCCAGCCGATCTCATATTCATCGAGACGCCGCTCACCGGTGACGCTGTAGAGTATCTGCAGATCTTCGGGACTACCCGCGACTGCGCGCAGAAGCCATTTGCGCCAGGCGACCGCCTCTTCGTGATAGCCGGCGAGCAACAGCGCGTTCAACGTGAACGTGGCATCACGCAGCCAGCAATAACGGTAGTCCCAGTTGCGCACACCGCCCGGCTGCTCCGGCAACGAAGTCGTGGGCGCCGCGACTATCCCTCCGGTGGGCGCATAGGTTAGCGCTTTCAGCGTGATCAATGAGCGCACCACGGCATCGCGCCAGCGTCCCTGGTAGGTGCAACGCTCGGACCATTCGCGCCAGTGGTTTTCGGTTGCCCTCAGCGTCCGCTCCGGATCGATGGCTTGCTGGGTAGCTTCGTGCGACGGACGGTAATTGAGCGAGAAGTGGCGGCGCTCTCCCTTGCTCAGGTGAAACTCGGCCACGGTTTTCCTGTTTTCGCCGTGGACGGCGACATCGGTATGCAGTTCCAAGGTGTCCGGCCCAGCGGTCGCCAGCAGTGTGTCGCCTGACCGCTGCACCCAGGGCACGATGGAACCGTAGTCGAAACGGACGATGAGTTCCATGCGCATGGCGACTCGCCCGCTCAAGCCTTCGACGATACGCAGCACATCCCAGCGCTCGTTCGAAAGCGGCATGCAGTCAACGATTCGCACCGCGCCCTCGTCGGTCTCGAACTCAGTTTCTAAAATCAGGGTGCCGTCACGGTATTTGCGCCGGACGCCGTGCACCTCTGCGGCCGGTGCGATCAGCCAGCGCCCGTGCTCGGGCTCTCCCAGCAACGCCGCGAAACATGCTCCCGAATCAAATCGAGGCAGGCAAAGCCAATCGATGGAGCCGTCGCGGCCGACCAATGCCGCGGTATGGCAGTCGCCGATCAGTGCATAGTCTTCAATCGGCAGTGGCATTCATTAACCTCGGGTTGTGATTAGGTTTCTCCCTACTTCTTTTCGTCATGCCGGCCAAACGGCACGTATTACAGACAATACACGATTAGCAAAATCCGATTCATCGTGCGAGCAAGCGTTAGTAGAGCGCGGCGCTAAGAAAGATCAGCGCGAACGAGATAAGAGCAGTGCTGCGATTCTCGGCTACCCTTTTTCATCGATAAGAAATATTCATGGTGACTGTCCCATTCTTGCGCCGTTTAGCTAGTTACGGAGCGTTGGTCGCCAATGTGGGCGAATCACTTCCGGAGTTGCAATCGACAACCGCCGCGGACGTCAGAAACTACCCGCGAGAGCTAAATGGCAGGCGGCCTAATTTGATCCACGGCATAGCCGATCTCGGCGCCCAGGATGAACACCAATGACGCATAGTACAACCAGAAGAAAAAGAACATTAAGCCGCTGACTACGCCATAGAGGGCGAGCGCGTCACGGGCAAAGCCGACGTACCAAGCGAATCCCCAACGTAAGAGCACAAAAAGCACTCCGGGTACAGCAGATAATGGCTGTTGCTTTAGCCTGATGAGCCACGAGACTTGCGGCATGGGCAACAGCTTCAGAGGAGGAAACATTGTCGGACGGAGAAAGGGATACGAAGGGCCGTCGGGCAAAAAGTCGGCCCTCCGCTACCTCGGCAGTCTCCGCCATAACCTTGACTGCCTCGACGGGATGAGCGCCTACGGCGCTTTCCTCTGAAAGCATCAGCGCATCGGAACCGTCGAGTACGGCGTTTGCAATATCGGCTACTTCCGCGCGGGTAGGTCGAGGGTTTTCGACCATAGAACGAAGCATCTGTGTGGCTGTCACCACAGGTTTGGCGGCCTGCATCGCTTTGGAAATCAGCTCCTTCTGGATGTGAGGGACCTGAGCAATCGGCACTTCAATACCGAGATCACCGCGGGCCACCATGATGGAATCGGCAACGGCAAGAATTTCGTCTATCATGTCCAACGACTCAAGCTTCTCGATTTTGGCCATTAGAGGAAGGTTTGCTTGGCGGGCTGCAAGGAAGCCTCGGGCAGATTGAATATCAGCCGGAGAGCGGACAAACGAGATTGCAACCAGATCCACACTTGCTTCAAGGCCGGACAGAAGAAGCTTTTGGTCTCGCTCGGTGAAAGCGGGCAAGCTTGAACTTCCCCCTACCGCGTTGACGCCTTTGTGATTCGCAAGGATTCCACCGAGAACGACTCGGCAAACGATCTCCCGTGGGGCGACTGATTCGACCGCGAACTCCACTGTCCCGTCGGCAAGTAGAATGCTTTGACCTGGCCTCACTTCGTCAGGAAGTTTGGCATAGCTAACCGATGCGGATTCATGATCCCCGGGAACGTCCTCGGTTGTGAGGCGGAAACGATCTCCGGCATGAAGCTCGACCGAGCCATCTTTGAAAACGCCAAGGCGGATCTTGGGACCGGGTAGATCCTGAAGGATGGCAACAGGTTTTCCGGTCTCCTCCTCGACGACCCGGATGCGGCGTATGATGGACTGGTGTCCGCTTACCGTTCCGTGGGAGAAGTTGAGCCGAAAGACATCGGTGCCGGCCTCCACCAACTTGCGAAGCATCTCGGCCGATTCGGTAGCGGGACCAACGGTGCAAATGATCTTTGTGCGACGCATTATGTCATCCTATCAATTTGAGGTATGGTCAGGGCTTTCTCGTCACGATCAGTCGTCACTGCACAAGCCCGTCGCGAATCAAATGCAGTTCCCGTTGGCGTTTTGCGCGCCGATGAGTGGCGCGTAGTCTTCGATATTGACCAACCAGGAATACTTTTTCATGGGGTTACTGCGATTTTGATTTCCTATCCCTTCCACTTCCAGTCGCGCACCTCGGCATCTCCTCGCCATGGCGCGTGATGTAGGTCCAGCGCTCGGTTAGCTTATCGTGCATGAGCTGTTTCAAGTGGGCCGTGAGCCCAGCTTGGGCACGCGGTTGATGACGTCCATGTCGCGATAAAATATGACCGACAGCGAAACACTCAGCCGAGCGCTTACCACGGCATTCACTTCACCTGTTCCGTCCCTTCCATTTACTTCCTTGCCGTCTTGCGACGACTCACTTGTGAGTCATGTCTGACTCACGCCGTTAGCGCGTCGGCCGGGCGGGGGCGGCGGCGCCGGACCGCTTCAGGTAACGGTAGTAGTCGCTGTCCGTGGTGAGGATCACCACCGAGTTCTTGTTCTGTCCCTCCTTGTAGGCCTCCAGGGTGCGCGAGAAGGCGTAGAACTCGGGATCGCCGCCATAGGCTGCCCCGTAGACGCGTGTCGCCTCGGCGTCGGCCTTGCCGCGGATCTCCTGGACCCGCCGGTAGGCGGTGGAGCGGATCTGGCGCAGCTCCTTCTCCATGGTCCCGAGGATCTCCGCGCTCCGGCCTTCGCCCTCGGACCGGAACTGGGCCGCGATCCGCTTCCGCTCGGAGATCATCCGGGCGTACACCTTCTCCCGGACGCTCTCCACGTAGTCGAGACGCTTGATGCGCACGTCCACCAGCTCGATCCCGTACTGGGGGATGATCTTCCGGGCTTCGGCCAGGATGGTCCGGGTGATCTCCTCGCGCCCGCGGGCGATCTGCTTCGTCAGCTCCTCGCGCACCTCGGCGGGAACCTCTTCCAGAACCTCGCCCTTGCGGAACCTCCCACGAGGCGCTGCGGACCAGCTCGACCAGCTCGCTGCCCGAGACCTGGTCGCGCACCACGGAGTCGATGATATCGTTCAGGCGGGACTGGGCGCCGGCTTCCGTGGCCACGCTCTCGAGGAACTTCTTGGCGTCGGCGATTCGCCAGCGCGCCGTGGTGTCCACCCAGATGAACTCCCGTCCTTTGGTCGGGATCTGATTGGGGTCGCCATCCCAGATGAGGAGGCGCTTCTCGAAGCGGCGCACCTCCTGGATGACGGGAAGCTTGAGTGCAGCCCCGCCTCGGTCACCGGCACCCCCACGGGCCGGCCGAATTGGATGATCGATCCCGAGATTCCAGCCCCGATCGCCAATACCACGATTATTGCGGTAAGAGTCATCATCAGGAAGTCGCGCAACAGGCCTTTGACGAAGGTTCGTCTCACGGGCGTCTTGAACACAGTGTTGAGGACATGGCGCGCCGAACCGAACAGTGTGCTGCTAAAAAGCAAAAAGAAAATCCACCCGGTCGCGCCGAGCAGTCCGCGATGGGCAACGATCGCCGCGAAATTGTCGGCGAGAATATGCTCCGATTGCGGCAGCAATTGACCCACGAAAGACTGGACTTCAGTCATAGCGCGACTGGACTCGAGAATGGTGTATCCGAGCAGGGCAATCATCAAGAGTACCAGAGGGATGAAATACAAGAGTAAATTGAAGGCCAGGCCCATGGCGAGAAAAAAGCCGTTGTCGTGATAGAAATGGCTGGCCGTCGTTTTTATGGAAAACCACATAATCAATTGATAACAAGCAGCCTCATCCTACCGAGTCAAGGGCTGCTCGCTGCTAATTCCGCTAGTTGACCAACCGCTCAAGCGAAAATTGCGCTGTTCTGATCGAGCCGCGAGCGCGTGAAAAATCTCGCTTAAAATTGTCGTTTCGTCTTGACTGAAGAACGAAATGGGCTACAAACGATGGAACAGCGGTTGTACTTCACACGATGAGTCATCTTCGACATTTCGCGCAAATTGTGTTCCGTGCTGTTCGTCCACGGATCGCTGGTTCGATCTTTATCAGTGTGTGTGTCTGGTTGCTCGTTTGGTGCGCTCCGATAGGGGAGGTGGCTCTGCCGCCACCGGAATCTTCCAGCACGGCAAACACGGATGCGTTGACGCCAAAGCCGTTTGAACGGCTTGCGGTAAAGCTCAAGCGCGGCGACACGCTGCTGACGGTGCTAACCGAGCATGGAGTCAAGCCACCCTCCGCTCACGATCTGATCGCCAAGGTTCGCCCTCTGTTGAATCTGCGACAACTGCGGCCGGGAAATCACCTCGAATTGGTCGTCGAACCGGAGAATCGCACGGTTCAGGAATTGGAAATTCCGCTCGACGGCAACATCGTGCGCGCCAAGACAGCGCCGCAAGGTTGGACAGTCGAGCGCGAAGAGGTTTCCTCGACAGTGGTGACGCGAGTGATTCGCGATAGGATATCGCGCAGCCTTTATGAAAACGGAGTTGCCGCCGGATTGTCGCCCGAGCAGATTTTGGCGCTGGCGGGGATTTTTGAATACGACATCGATTTCTTCTCTGACTTTCAACGCGGCGATGCATTCTCGGTCGTCGTTGACGAACTTCATTATGCCAACGGGCAGCGCGTGCAGCGAAAAATTCGCGCCGCCCGGTTGGCAGCGGATGGAAAGATTCATAGCGCATTTTATTTCGCGCCGGAGCCGGGGCGCGGTTTTTACTACGATCACGACGGAAAACAATTGCGCCGATCGTTTCTCCGCGCGCCGCTTAGCTACACGCGGATATCTTCGCGTTACACCGTCGCCAGGCGGCATCCGATCTTTCGCATCGTCAGGCCGCATCAAGCGATCGATTACGCCGCCCCGAGCGGCACCCCGGTGGTCGCCATCGGCGGCGGCAAAGTTTCTTTCAGTGGGCGGCGGTTTGGCTATGGTAATTTCGTCGAGATCGCTCATCCGAGCGGCTATGCCTCGCGCTACGGACATTTTTCTCGCATCGCACCCGGGATTCGCCGAGGCGCGGAAGTAAACGCTGGGGATGTGATCGGATTTGTCGGCCAGACAGGCCATGCCACCGGGCCGCATCTGCACTTTGAGTTTCTTCAGAGCGGTCGAAAAGTCGATTTTTTAGGCTTGAAGATTCCACGCATCGAACACCTCAGCGGTAAGGCTCTTGAAAGATTCAAACGCGAGCGCGAAGAGAACCTTGCTTGGTTACGGGATCGAAATCTCGATACGGCTAGACCAACGGGTTCGTTGTAACGAACCAACCCCGGCCTGGGTTAAGTGACATTGGTTCACGCCGTGGTTTGCCAGTCCATTTCCAGAGCGATGATCGGCCACGCTTTATCGCCAGGGTACCGGCGCATCGAGCCTTTGCGCTAAGCTCAAAGCGCGCGAAATCATTTGTCCATTGCGTTTGGAATTTACTTGGGCGATTGATACTGCTTCGCTGACCACGAGCCATTGAGTTGGCAAACGGCGTCCGGTTCGATCGCAATGAGACCCGGCTGGGATTTACGCGGCCAAGGCTAGGTTCCTGATCAGCGGAATCTCGGTGACTGTGTTAGGATAAAATGATCAAAACACCATCCACAGGAACGCACGCCTGGTTAATCAAACTCGTCGGCGCGGCAACGGTCTTGCTCGTTGGCCCGAAGTCGTCGAAAACCAGTTGATTCCAAAGTGGCGATGACGCGATGGACGCGATGGTTTTGTCGGCCAAGTTTTCGCATGAAGATATTACCGGCCATCCTCTGGTTCTTTTTGACCGTCCCCGAGGCGGTGGGCCAAACTCAATTGCGATTCGTGACCTGGCGGCCCGAGGCGGCAGCGGTTTGGCAAGAGCTCATCGCCGGTTTCGAAGCCCGCCATCCGGGGGTCAAGGTCGTTCGCGAAGTCGGCCCCCATTCTTCCACTGAATTCCACGATCTGGTGACGCAAAAACTGCGCAACCGCGACCCGGAGATGGACGTGTTTTTCATGGACGTCATCTGGCCCGGTGAGTTCGCCGCGGCCGGTTGGGCGTTGCCGTTGGATGGATTCTTTTCCGCCGCGCAGCAAAAAGAATTTCTCACCGCGCCGATCGCAGCCAACCGTTATCAGGGCCGGATCTACGGCGTGCCGCTGTTCGTTGACGCCGGCATGCTCTATTTTCGCAAAGACCTGCTGGCGAAGTACCGCCTTGCGCCGCCACGCACTTGGCCTGAGCTGGTCGACCAGGCCAAGCTAATCCTGGCGCGAGAGCGCGATCCCTATCTGACCGGTTATTCAGCGCAGTTCAAACAGTACGAGGGGCTGGTCTGCAACCTGATGGAATTCATCATGAGCAACGGCGCGGCGCTCTGGGACGAGCAAACTCTGAAAAGCACGCTCGCAAGCAGCCGAGCCACGGAGGCGGTGCGCTTCGTGCGCGATCAAGTGATTCGGACGATTTCCCATCGCGGCGTGCTGGCGTATCAGGAGCCCGAATCGCTGGCATTGTTCACCCAGGGTAAGGCGCTGTTTCACCGCAACTGGCCCTACGCCTGGGAGGTCGCCAACGATCCGCAAAGATCGAAAGTCGCCGGCCATGTCGGGGTGATGCCGTTGCCGTCGTTTCCCGGCCACAAGAGCGTCGCGACCCTGGGCGGCTGGCAGCTGGGCATCAGCCGCTTCTCGCGCCATCCGCCTTTAGCTTGGCAATTCGTCGAGCATATGACCAGCCGCGAGGCGCAAAAACAGATCGCCCTGGCGACCGGCCGCGGGCCGGCGCGGGCGGATCTGTATCGCGACGCCGAACTCCTGGCTAAGCATCCGCATTTTAGCGCGGGCTACGACACGTTCGTGCTCGCCGAGCCGCGACCGCGCACGCCGGTCTACCTGCCGCTTTCCAATATCATGCAGCGCTACTTCAGTTCGGCGATCGCCATTCCCGACTCCAATATCGATCAACTCGCCGGTGTGGCCGCGCGCGACATGGATCGCGTTTTGGACCTGCTCCGCGAAAGGCCGCGGCCGTGAAAAGCGCCAAAGATCCCGTCTGGCGATTTCTCGCGCCGAGTTTTTTATTTGTCGTGCTGTTTTCGCTTTATCCGATTATCGAGTCCTTACGCTTGAGCTTTTACCGGATGATCCTGACCTTGCCTTGGCTGGGCCAGAAGTTCGTCGGTTGGGATAATTATCGAGATCTTTTCAGCGACCCGGTGGCGCTCCAATCGCTGCTGACATCGATGACTTTCGTCGCGGTCACCACTCCCATCGAAGTCTTGCTTGGCCTCGGCATGGCTCTGGTGCTGAACGAATCGTTTGGCGGCCGCGGCTGGTTGCGCGCTGTCGTGCTGGTGCCCTGGGCGATCCCCACCGTGGTGGCGTCGCAAATGTGGCGCTTTATCTTTAACGATCGCTATGGCCTATTCAATTTTGTCTGGTTCGGCGACGCCACCGATCGTTATTGGGCGCCGCTGGCCGAGCCCGGCTTGGCGTTGATGTCGATCATGGTGGCCGATGTTTGGAAGACCAGCTCGTTCGCGGCGCTGATCGTTCTCGCCGGACTGCAAGGCATCCCCCGCGAACTTTACGAGGCCGCGAGTATCGACGGCGCCGGCGCGTGGCAAAAGTTTCGCCATATCACCTTGCCATTGCTCAAGCCGGCGCTGCTTTTGGCCTTGCTCTTTCGCACCATCGACGCACTCAAAGTCTTCGATCTGGTCTTCGTCATGACCCAAGGCGGCCCCGCCGATACGACCAACGTGCTGCAATTCTACGGCTACAAGAAAAGCTTCGCTGAAGGCATGATCGGTTACGGCTCGACCATCGCCGTGGCGGTATTCCTGCTGTCGCTGATCTTGTCGGTGTTTTACATTCGCCTGCTCGGCGCGCGCCTGTTGGCCAGGGAAGAGACCGCATGAAAAGAATTATTTTTCCCGCCGCCGTGCTGCTCATCGCCGGCGTTAGCTTGCTGCCTTTTCTTTGGTTCGTGACGACGTCGTGGAAGAGCGCCATCGAGATCAGCGCGATCCCGCCGGTGCTCTGGCCGAGCTTTCACTGGGAGCATTACCAAGCCGCGCTGTGGCAACATGGGCTGCTGCGTTACATCGCCAACAGCGCCATCGTTGCCGGCGCCACCACCGTGGTCAGTATCGTGATTGCGTCGTTAGCTGCCTATGCGTTAGCGCGCTTCAAACTGCGTTGGGCGAACTATTACTTGCTGTTGTTGCTGGCGCTGTCGATGTTTCCGCAGATCGCCATCGCCGGGCCGGTGTGGCGTTTACTGAGCGGGTTGGGCTGGCTCAATAGCTATCACGGCATCATTGCGGCCTACATCGCATTTTCGCTGCCGTTTGCCACTTGGGTGCTGACCACCTTCTTCAAAGAACTGCCCTACGACATCGAGGAGGCGGCGCTGATCGATGGCTGCAGCCGCTGGCAGGCGCTGCGCCTAGTCGTGTTTCCGCTGGCCGCGCCCGGGGTTTTCACCGCGGCGTTATTGGTTTTTATCCACGCCTGGAATGAATTCTTCTTCGCTTTGATCATTCTGACCTACCCGGCGGTGCAAACGCTGCCCGTGGGCATCGCGCTGTTCCCCGGCGAATACACCATGCCCTGGGGCGAAATAGCCGCGGCTTCGACCATCGCGACGCTGCCCTTGATTGCGCTGACTGTGATTTTTCAACGGCGCATCGTGCAGGGGTTGTCGGCGGGTGCGGTGAAAGGATAAGAAACATTTTAGATTTTGGATTTTCGATTTTGGATTAGGGGAGCAGACCTGCCAAGATCGATATGGAATCTAAAACGGTAGTTTCCGCCAAGCCAAAATCTAAAAGCAGCTGCGCAGACGAAAATCTCAAATTGGCAGATGGCGTCACTGTCGATAGATAAAGTTTCCAAGTCGTTCGGCCGCACTCGCGTGCTCGGCGCGATTTCCTTTGATGTCGCCGACGGTGAATTTTGCGTGCTGCTCGGCCCGTCGGGTTGTGGCAAGTCGACGCTCTTGCGCATCGTCGCGGGATTAGAGGCCGCCTCCAGCGGCAAGGTACGGATTGGTGCCGAGTCGGTGGAACGAACGCCGCCGCGTGAGCGCGACGTCGCCTTTGTCTTTCAAAACTACGCGCTCTATCCGCATATGACCGTGGCCGAGAATCTCGGGTTTTCTCTGCGCCTTCATGGCGTCGCCAACCATGACATTGAAGCGCGGGTCGCGGATACCGCCCAACTGTTGGAGATCGACAAGCTGTTGGGCCACAAGCCGCAGCAGTTGAGCGGCGGGCAACGCCAGCGCGTGGCGTTGGGGCGGGCGATCGTGCGCCGGCCCAAGCTGTTTCTGTTCGACGAGCCGCTGTCCAACCTCGACGCGACGCTGCGCGCCACCATGCGCGTCGAGCTCGCCAAACTCCATGAAAGATTGGGCGCGACCATGCTCTACGTCACCCACGACCAGGCCGAAGCGATGACGCTGGGAGACTCTATCGTCGTGCTTGACCAAGGCGCGGTCCAGCAGCGCGGTACGCCGGCGGAAATTTATCATCAACCGGCCAATGTCTTCGTCGCCGGTTTTGTCGGCAATCCGCGCATGAACTTGATCGACGGCGCCGTGGATGCCGGCGGCACGAGATTTACCAGTCGCGGTCTGACAATCGATTTCTCGCGGATTGTCGCTGTCCAGGACGCGGCTGTTTTTCGCGGCCAGGACCTCACCCTGGGCATTCGCCCGGAGCATCTCAGCCCCGCACAGGCAGATGACGCGATCGTCGCGGGTGTCGTTGCGTTAGTCGAAGATCTCGGCGCCGACCGGTTCATCCATGTCGATTGTAGCGGCGTTAATCTAATTGTGCGCTCGTCTGGGCAAGAGTCTTATCGCCGCGGCGATGGTTTGTCTCTGACGGCGAGCCCCGGCAAGTTCCATGTGTTTCACCAGGGCGCGCGGCAAAACCTGGCGCTCCGTTCCTAGCTAGTTATCCTTCCCGGCGAGGTCGAAGACGACGATGGCGATCGAATTTCTCAAACAACTGCTGGTTGTCCTGTCGGCGACGATCGCCATCCTTTACTTGTTCCAAAAGCTGCGTCTGCCGGCGATCGTCGGTTTTCTTCTCGCCGGCCTGCTCATTGGCCCCAATGGCGTTGGTCTGATCGAAGGCTTCGCGCAGGTCGAAATTTTAGCCGAGATCGGCGTGGCGTTGCTGCTTTTTACCATCGGCATCGAGTTCTCCCTGGCGGCGCTGCTGTCGGTGCAGCGGCGGGTGATTTGGGCCGGCCTGCTGCAAGTGCTGGCCACGGTGATCGTCGTTGCCGCGCTGGCGCGTCTGTTGGGCGCGCCGGTGCCGCAAGCGATCTTCTTTGGCTTTTTGATCGCGCTGAGCAGCACGGCGATCGTCTTGCGGATTTACCACGACCGCGGCGAGCTCCACTCGATTCACGGCCGGTCGGTGAGCGGTGTGCTGTTTCTTCAGGACCTCAGCATCGTGCCGATGATGCTGCTGGTCCCGGTCTTGGGCCGCTCGGAAACCGCTTCGGCGTGGGATGTTCTATGGGCGAGCTTGCAGGCGGTCGCGGCGCTGCTCGTGATCATCTTCGTCGCGCGTACGCTGCTACCGCGCTTGCTGCACCACGTCGCGGTGCTCAAAAATCATGAAGTATTCATCCTCGTGGTGCTGTGGATTTGTCTGGGCACGGCGTGGTTGACGGCACAGACCGGATTGTCCCTGGCGCTCGGCGCCTTGGTCGCCGGATTGGTGATCTCCGAATCGGAGTTGAGCCATCAGATCGTCGCCGACGTGCTGCCGCTACGCGACTGTTTCAGCGGGATATTCTTCATCTCCATCGGCATGCTGCTCGATCTCGCCGCGCTGCGCTTGGATTGGCTCGGCGCTATGGTGCAATTCCTCGCGATGATTACCGTCAAAGGCGGTATCGCGTTTCTCGCCTTCTGGACGCTTTATCGTTCTGTCAGCATGGCGACGATTTTGGGCTTCAGTTTGGCGCAGGTGGGCGAGTTTTCATTTGTCTTGGCGCAGACCGGCGTACGCCACGACTTGCTCAACGGCAAAGACGAACAGCTCTTTCTCGCCGCGTCGATTCTCAGCATGATCGCCACGCCCTGGCTGATCCAAATCGGCCATCGTCTCGCCCGCGGCCCCGAGTGGCGTGGAGCGGGTTCACACGAGCGCCCAGCCGACGGCGCGCACGGGGCTGGGTCGCCGGGCCGGGGCCATGTCATCATCGTCGGCTACGGTGTCAACGGCAGGAATCTCGCCCGGGTGCTAAAAGAAGTCGGTGTGCCCTATCGCATTCTCGAGCTCGACCCCGATCTCGTGCGCGACGCGACCGCGGCGGGCGAAACGATTCTATTCGGCGACGCGGCGCGGCCGGAAATTTTGCGCCAAACCGGCCTTGAAAGCGCCCGGGTGTTGGTGATCGCGATTTCCGACCCGAGCGCGACCACCAGGATCGTTGCCCAAGCGCGGCGCTTGCACCCCGAGCTATACATAATCGTGCGCACCCGCTACGTGGCTGAAATCGAGCATCTCTACCGGCTCGGCGCCGACGAAGTGATCCCCGAGGAGTTCGAGACCTCGATTGAAATATTCGCCCGCGTGCTCGATCGCTTTCATATCCCGCGCAATCTGATCTCGCTGCAAGTGGAGCTGATCCGCCAGGGCCATTATGGCATGCTGCGCGGCCTGCGCCTCCAAGGCAAGCAGCTCGACGAACTCAACCGCTTTCTCATTGGCATCACGGCCGATATCTATATGATCTTGGACGGCTCGCCAGCGCTCGGCAGAAACCTCGATGAGATCGATTTGCAGAAGCGCAGCGGCGCCACGGTCATCGCCGCGGTGCGCGACGGCAAGTTCTTTAATAATGTCGACGTTGACTTTCGCTTGCGGCTCGGTGATATGCTCGTCCTCTTGGGCGCGCACAAAGCGCTGGATGACGCCGCACAGATCTTGAAGCCAGCAGCAGAAAATGGCGCGCCGCAATGACAATTGGAACAACCCGTGGCTGCAACGCTTACGGGCATCCTACCGAGAACAACATCGGCAAAACCAAAATAGGAGAACATCCCATGGCAACTAAAAAATCGTACCTCGTACCGGTGGATTTTTCTAAACCCGCGGACATCGCTCTCGATCACGCCATCAAGCTGGCCCGTGAGAATAAGGCGGGACTGATTCTGCTGCATATCATCGCCGACCAGTCGATGGACATGGCAGCTTCGGAAGGGGTGACCCCGGCGCTCTACGTGGACTATGAAAAGATCGTGCGTGACGAAGCAAACATGCAAATGCAGAAATTGCTAAAAAAGAAAAAACTCGGGCCGAAAGATTGTCGAGCGCTTGTCGTTCGGCGCGGCGATCCCGCCCGAGCCATCGCCAATCAAGCCAAAAAACTCAAAGCGTCGATGATCGTCATGGGCAGTCATGGGCGCACGGGGCTTAAGCGTCTGGTGCTGGGCAGTGTCGCCGAGCGGACGCTGCGCTACGCCGGCTGTCCGGTCCTGATCGTAAAAAAATAATCCCACAAGGAGTTTTCTCATCGTGGATATAGCCAAGCCGACATAAACGCTTTCATGGCGGAGAAGGGAGGGAGTCGAACCCTACAACGGCATAAATCGCAGTAGCAAAACGCAATAAAATCAACGACTTTCATGATGTCGCTTTGCTTGTTCTAACGGCCTTTTGGGCTACGGTAGCCCATTTTTCCAAGATTCCTTTGATGGCAATGCCATCGCGTCTAATCAGGTTTGGAATCCATTTTCGGTAATGCTTAAAAATCATTTGTTCCGATGTTCCTGCTGAATTTGCGATCCATCCGATGTCCTCGCCGGAACTCAATGCGATGGTTATAAACGTGTCTTTGGTGTTGTAGCTGTCTCTTGCTGCGAGGCGACAGCGCTGTAAAGTAGCTAGCCAAATTTTGGAGTGAAGATGTTCGTAGTTTAATGGCCCGCCGTCCCGTTTCCCGATAAAAACGTATGGGCTTTTGTTTCGTGTGAGTTTTCTCTGTCGTGCCAGTGCTCGAAAGACGATGGGTCTCTCTTTACAACCGATCACCCTATTGCCGGTTTTTCCACCGGGAGTCTCGAGCCCGCGGATTATATGTCGTTCCACGGTAATTTCCTGCCGCTCGAAGTCGACAGACTCCCATTTAAGTGCGCATAATTCCCCCGGCCTCATTCCTGTCGAGAATGCGACAATATAGTAATTTAGGTAATAGGGATCGACTTTCGATAGAAAAACTTCCACCTCCCTTGGCGTAAGAGGGGCGGATTTGGATTTCGCTGTGCGCTTTAGGGCTGGGATACCGGTCAGCGGGTTGTGGGGAATGTGGCCTTGAAGTTTAGCATCGCTGAGTATTTTACGAAGAATACCCATGATGTTGTTGATTCGCTTGTTGCTGAGTTTCGTTTTTTTAAGACGTTCACGAAATTCTAAGGCGGATCCCGTGGTAATTTGATCGATGTGAAAATGTCCGAATGCTGGAGTGAGGTAGCGACTAACTGCAATGGAGTCGGTTTTCCACGTCGAGGGTTTAATCTCGCGAATGTTCAGTGAACCGTCATCGAGAAATGGCGATCGGTCGCTTAGCCATTTCTGCGTGAATTCTGAAAACAGGAGCCGTCGTCGTTTCGCGAATCTTTGAAGTTTACTGCTCTGAGGAAAGTGACGGGCGTAATCGAAGGTTCCGGCTCTGATCTCCTCCCGGATCCGTTTTTCTAGGATTCTGAAACGTTCTCGATTTTCGGGAGTGTCGGGAAACGGGCTGTATTCGCGGCAACGGGTATCCTGATAGCGGAAATCGATGAACAGCTTCCCTTTGTGTGACCGGATGGACATGTACTTTCTACCAATTCAACGATGGCTTTCCATTTAAACAGGGGACGTCCGTTAAGTCCGCGGAAATAGTGCACACCCTCCCTCAGAACCGATCCCATGAGGTTGTAGACGGTTTGGCGGCTGATCGAGAGTCGACTCGCTAAAATTGCGGCGGTAATGTAAACAGCTTGCTCTCCAGAATCATCAGGAAGAGAACGCGGATTTCCCCTCGAAGATTCGGTGTAATCTAGACTCGGTTGAAGTGAGTTTGATTTGTTCAACGGGTATCGTTCCGTATTAAAATTGAGCTGAATTACCGAAAAGGTACCGGAAGATTAGTTCTGTCGGGTGCCTGTAAAGATGACAAAGGCAATTAACTGTGGTTCAATTTAGCGTCCGTCGACGACCGTTTTTTTCCGAATATCATCCCGTTTAATGTTCCTATACGGTCACGCAGAAACAGCAGTTTTCGAAAGATAGTTAGATACCGCAGCTGCTGTCACTACACCGCCCAGAAATCCTCCGACGTGCGCCCAGAAGGCTACATTTGACGCTCGTGGTTTCAGCGCAAAGGCAAGCTGCAGAAGAAACCACCCAAGCAAGAAAATCCAGGCGGGAAGCCGGACTGTAAGCCGATGCAAGAAATAGATCAGCGTCGGATCAAGCACCAAAGTGATCCGTGCTCTTGGATTGGCGATTAAGAACGCACCGAGAACGCCGCTGATCGCGCCACTGGCACCGATGAGAGGTTTAGTAGATTCGGATTCCACGATTGCGTGAGCCAAGCACGCCAGTAACGCCTGCGGTCATGTAAAAAGCCAGAAAGTTGCTGGCGCCGAATTCCGATTCCACCCGCCGTCCGAAAACCAGCAGAAAAAGCATGTTTCCTGACAAATGAATGAGATCTCCGTGCAGAAACATGCACGTGACTAACGTGTGTGATTTGGAAAGATCGCCGAATGAAGCCGGGACGAATCCCAAGGTGCGAGCAATCTCGCTTGGAATCACGAAGTTGCTGTTCCAGGTAACGACGAGATGGATGAGAACGTTCGTGCCAATTATCGCATACGTTGCCCACGGAGTTCTGATAGGTTTGAGGTTCGTGGCAATCGGAAACATTGTGGTTTCACTGGGAATTCCACATTCGCCGAATCAGAACACTTCGCTTTGTTGCGACGTCCCGTTGGCCATAGCTGTGGCTTGCGCGCCAGCCGCCGGAGTATCGGAGGTATGAGGATCGGATGTTCCAGGGGATGCATGACCGTTGGCATCACATCTTGCCTCGATCTGTTTTCGCCAGCCGAGGATTGCTAACGCGGCTTCCTCCATCACCCGGGCGATTTTGAAGAGGTCTGGATATTCGAGTGCAATACCGATCTTTTGCCCATCCTTGCTCTTGTTGTTCTCCGTGATTCCTAGGAAATAGCGAACCTTCGAACCATTAGGTGGGTCCTTTGGCCGGTAAAAGCCGATGATCTTGGCATTGCCGTCCCGGCCGCACTTTGCCGGATCGCGGTACCAAGAGGGCAGAGTCCCTTTGGAATCAGCGACCAGGGATTCTTTCCCTTCCGCCAGCGCCGCAGCCGCGGCTGCGACTTCCAGTGCCCCTTCAAAGTTGAAACTCGCCGTGAGTTTTTTGTCCCAGAGATATTTCTTGGTGTTCTTATCCGGCATCTTGTTTTCCATCCCTGGGATGACCGACGCCAGGCTTACAAAGACCAGAGCCAGCTCCGGACTCGGACTGATTTGCAGCGCGCTTTTGCTGCGGTATAAATTCAGCGTTTGCAGAAAGGGTTTGTCCATATAAACCTCCGATGATGCAGAGCAAAATTAGCTCTGTTTCTGTGTGCTCTCCGGTTTCTTCTCGACCGGAATGATGTCTTTGATTCTCGCCCCCGGTACCGAGTTCTTGATCTTCACGATGGTCTCAAGGGAGCCGTTCTCCGTGGCTTTTTGCAGCTGGAGGAGTTCAATCGGACTAAAAGCGAGTTTTCCCTGACCGATGAGCTCCTCATAGACCTCTTTGCTGCCGCAGACGTGAATCTCTCCATAGGGCGTTTCTAGAATGACCTCCCGGTAACGCCGGATGAAATCCTTCGCTTCTTCCTGACTGATCATAATGTTTCTCCTTCCTGATTTTTGAAAATTGTTCTCAAGCCGTGATTATTTGGTTCCATTTTCTGGTCTTTCTTGAGCGCTCATTGCCCTAGAATCGACCAGATGAGACTCGTGTTAGTGTTGATTTTGTTACTGATACGAACCGACTGCTGGGGGTTATCGCCGGAGGTGTACATGCGAGCCGCGGCGGCGACCGGGATTCCCGTTGAGCTTTTACTGGCGATCAGCCACGTCGAAAGCGGTTTTCAACCCCACGCGCTCAACGTTTCAGGACGTTCTTTCTTTCCGTCCTCAATCTACGAAGCCGTGGGGCTACTCAAACGATCGGGCGACAATGTCGATATCGGCCTCATGCAGGTCAATTGGAGTTATTGGGGAAACCGCTTCGGTCTTTCCAAGTCCGAGCTTTTAGATCCTCAATTAAACGTCCTGGTCGGCGCGAAGATTCTCGAACACTGCATTCGCGTCAGTGGCAGCTGGTGGAAAGGGGTGGGTCTTTATCACTCGCCGGAAAACTTTCGCCAGCGCGCTTACATCGAAAAAGTCTGGCGATCGTATCGGCTGGTGCTGATGAAAATGGGAAAATAAACGATAATGTCGCTTCAGTATACGTAGGCAAACAAGACGAGCTGAGTCGGGCTTTGGGATTTAGTTCC
This sequence comes from uncultured delta proteobacterium, assembly GCA_963847445.1. Classification (GTDB taxonomy): domain Bacteria; phylum Desulfobacterota; class Binatia; order UBA9968; family UBA9968; genus DP-20. Next base: position 81,594 of record CAWJZV010000012.1, read on the forward strand.
GTCTCTCTTGGTAATCGATTCCCGCCTGGACTCTGCGCAGGCAACGGCATCCTGTCCCGGTTCAATTCGGCTTTGGTTATTCAGAACTTCGCTTTGAATGGGCTCATCGGCTCTTTCAGGGAAAGCCTCGTCATCGATTGCTTCCAGGTTGGTATCCTCTGGAACGATCATGTCGGTTTCCTCTTCGACGCCCCTGAGTTTTCCAAGCTCGCTTTCGAGAGAGATTTGCTCTTCGGCCCGGTCAATAATGGTCTTTGCCAGGGCTACCAGGCCATCTTCTTCGAATTCTTCGACGAAGCTTTCCCTCGTGAGTTCCCCCTCCGTCAAAAGCGCCGCGCGCAGTTTCTTGACGTTCAGGGTTATGGCTTTCTCCTGAATGGTTCCCTTGTAATAGAGGTGATGGACATTCACGGGTTCCTTCTGACCGATGCGCCATGATCTTCTGGAGGCCTGACGCAAGATATAAACGGAATAGTCCTGCTGGTACCAAACAACTTCGGGAAACTGGATCAAATCAAGACCGGTCTGAACGTTTCTCGGATGGGTTATCAGAACATCACCTTTGAATGAGTTGATCCATTCCTCCCGCTCAGCCGCCTTTACCTTGGCGGCTTTGAGCACTTGGGTTTCAAGTCCCGCCTCGCCGAGAATTTTGGTGAGTCTCTCCGTAATGTCCCGGGTTTCTGTGTGAACGCAGTAGATTACGGCTCTTTCTGCCGGTCTCTTTTTGCTTCCGCGCAGATCCGTAAAAGTTCTTTCTCTTTGGGATAAAGCGTGTTTTCAGGGAGCGGAGTGGATTCAGCCAATACGCGCCCGCTGTTTTTGTCTTTAATGATTTCGTGGACCCACGGGCTGTCGGAGTAGCCGAGTAAAGCCTGGAGATAGATCCCCAGGAGTCGCTTCGAGCCCTGGTTAAGCGCGTTTCTCAATTCCGTGAGCAGTTCCTCCTGAAATGAGCGATAGGCGTCATTCTGTGCCGGCTCCATGTCGATCGCGTGGGCTATTTCACGGTAGGGTGGGAGAGCGATATTCAGGTCAGCGAGCTTTAAGAAAATTGCCCTCGGCAAAAGTTCTGGTATGAGCGCCGGAGAGATTCCCGGACGTTCATGCCAGCGCACCTCCTGGGCTTTCTTCAGGCTCGCCCTTCCTTCATCCTCATTTGAAACATAGGTGATCTTCTCCAGGACACCGTAGAGTTCCATCCACCTCTTGATGTCCTTGAACTGTAAAATCCTTCCGTATGTCCGGAGAGATACGGAACAGCAGATAGAAAAGATTCGAGCTGTAGCCGCCGAGAAGGGTGCCGGTGAGCGCGAGAATTTGTCGCGCGCCTTTCCCAAATGATCGAGAGCAATGCCTTGTGCTGTGGCCGCGCCTTTATATTCGTGACACTCGTCAGAAATGAGCAGATCGAAATGTCCGGGGTACTTGTTCTTGAGGTAGGTCGCGAGGGGAAAGCGTCTGGGACCTCTTGGGTCCGCCTCCCACAATGGCTCACGGCAATCCCTGCACTTCTGTTTTTTCCGGTTGAGGGATTCCTCCGCCAGCGGCAAGCCGTCCCTGTCTACCAGCGGGATTCTGCATTTAGGGCATACAAAGGTGCCATCCCTGAGGCGCTTTGCGTGTCCCTTCCAGAAATACCCCAGTTTTGCCTTTTCCCGAGAAAGGATTACGAATAGAGACCGGCGTTTTTCTTTCAGGACTCTTTCAAGGTCGCCAATTTTCTCCGCCACAACCGCGTGAGCAGAAGGAAGGGTTTGTCTGACCTCTCGCCGCCATTTGCCGACGAGATGAGGCGGACAGACGACCAGAGTCTTCTCGAAACCAAGAGCGGCAGCAGCGGCAATCGAGATATAGGTTTTGCCAAGACCCATTTCTCCGACGAGAATTGCGGAATCGCGTGATCGGAGAGCTTGGACGATCCCGCCGATGGCGTCGACCTGGCTGGCGATGGGCCGTCTGGGGAGTTCCTTTATGAGCTTATAGATAGCCTTTCGACCAGTCCCTGGGTGGTAGAGTGGATTGGAGTCCCGGCCAACGCTGGCAACGATGACGGAACGGAACTCTTCGATGAAATCGTGGATGTTCATACGATCTGCAGGTATTCGCCCGTGTTCAAATCGAAGGCGTTTATCTGGGTGATGATTCGTTCGCGCTCGGTGATCTTGATTCCTTTTTCGGTTTCCTCTTCGAATGCGGTCAATGGCCTTCTTCGACGTCCCTTTGATAAGCAGCCTTTTGCCGTTGGCTTCCAGTATCTGGTTATTGATGAGTCCCGCGGCAATCAGCATTGCCAGATGGGCTTTGCGAGGCGGCATGAGTGGTTGAATAGGTGGTCTTATCTGTTCATCTTCCTCGACCAGACCGAGCGCCGGCTCTTTCCAGAGGGAACTTGCCTTAAGCTCTTCAAAAAGCTCGTCAGGACCGAACTCAGACGATCGGATAAAGAAGTCTTTCGTGACGGCCGGGATACTGAAGGAGAATTCCTTTCGATACATTTCGGGGAGATCCACAGCCTGAATTTGGGTCAAGCTGGCAAGAACTTCCCCGTCTATCTCGGCGCGCGCCTTTTTGAGCCCGGCGATGACGATTTGCCCGAACGCCTGGAACTCGTCGGCAGGAAATCTTCTGACTTTCAAGTCTTCAAAGTAGGCGGAAAGAACTCGGGCAATTCTTGGTGTGATTCGTTTTTGCGGCACCACGAAAAGGAGAAGGCCTCCTGGAATGAGATAAGGGAGTGTATGCTTGAGGAAGGAAAGCTCTGTCCGGCCGTCTGCCGCATCGAAGTCATAAGGAGGATTCAAGTACAAAATTGAAAAGGCTCCGGGGCGTGCTCTTACGCTGAAAAGATCGCTAGCAACGACTTTACTTAAGAGGTTCTTCGCTACCTGCGCTCTTTCGGTATTGATTTCTACGCCATAGGCGTCGCATCCAGCAGCGACTGCTATTCCGGCCGCCGGCTCTCCAGTGCCGCAGCAAGGATCGAGAAGTCGCCGCAGACCAGGCTTTTTCTCGCCGATCCAGGTCTTGATGATGTCGACGACGTTGGGCGGCGTTGGATAGAAACCCGCCTTGGCTTGTGCCTCAAGTCTCATGAATACTCAATTCTCGAATGGGAAGAATGAAGCCTTTAGATACGCGAGGATGTCTTGGAAAACGGTAGGAGTGAGACGTTGTCGAAAACTTTTCTCAGCTTTCCCTTTTTGAGTGCCGTGGAAATATCTTCGGCCAAGCTTATATCGTCCAGTGAAATCTTGATCCCATGGATTCCATGGGCCGTCAGCGCTTCTACTTCCTTTCTTTGGACGGCTCGTTTGTACAGCCACGCCTTCCAGCCGGAATGGACCGGAACTGCACTGTGCTTTATGAGGGCAGTGAAATAGAGATCCGAAACCGTGGGTTCCGGTCTTGCCGTCAAAGCATAGTAAGTCTGCGACTGGCCAAGGTCGTTTTTCATGAATACTGCTGTATGGACGATTCCCGAGGGTAAAGCCTTAACATTCGTTCCGTATTTTGTTTTGGGAAGCAGGCAAATCTCGTGAATTCCGACATTTAACCAGTGGTTGGTAAGAAGCCTGGCTCTGATGGCCTTCACCGCGTCTTTATAGCCGGCAATAGAGAGAAAGATGACCCATTGTCCGTCCAGTGCATAGGCGTCGGCGAACGCGTGAAATCCTTCGGCCTCAATGGGTATTAGAGCGGAAGGACAGTCCTTCCCGGTAGAGTCGCTGTTTGACTGCGGGTGCACATTCATTCTGCTTTATGCCGAGCCGCTCGTTTCGGTGATTTTCGGAGATGCTGTGGCGCTAATATTCGTGGGGAAGAAGGAGAGTTGTAACAGATCTGTCTGCCTCAGTGATGATCCACACTTTCACATCGTGCAGGGTTCGATAGGCGCTGAGGATTCGGAAACCATTTATCACGGAAAATTCGTTTTCCCGTATGTCTTCTGCACAAAGCTCACCCCAATCTCCCGATTGATGTCTTTGGATAAACTCGAAGGGGTTTTGATTCGCTTCCTCAAGCGCTTGCAGAGCACCCGGCGTGGCGACAATACGTCCCAGGGGAAATTTTGGCAGCAATCGATTCATATCGGTCATTTGTTTTTCCATTTTGGTTGCTTAAAGGTGCCCCGAATCCTTGAGTGAAACGTAACTCTTCTTGCCGATGATGATGTGATCGAGAAATCGTATGGGCAGGAGATCGGCTATCTGTTTCAAAGACTTCGTTACCGAGATGTCCTCGGCGCTCGGTTTGGGATCACCGGCGGGATGGTTATGCAAGGACGATCAACAGCGGCGGCGTTGGTCAACAGAGCGCCTTGCAGAATCGCTCGCGGTTCAAAAAGCGAAGCTGTCAAAGTTCCCCGCGATACTTCTTCAATGGAGAGCACATGATGTTTGTTGTCTAAATAAGTCGCGATGACGACTTCTCTTGGTTCATCTTCGAGAGCGGAGAAATAATCCCAAACCTCTTTGCTCGAGGTAAAAGGAATGGCGGGTAGATACGCAGCGGCATTTTCCGCCGCGACCAGTTTCACCCTTACGGTCGGTCCCTGGTAGGTTTTGCGAAAGAGATCCAGATTAAAAGAGTTCGACATCGTCGGGCTGGTCGTTGCCAGGTAAAGATTTTGGCGATGAGTTACCAACATCGTTCCCGTTTAAATGTTCATGGAGATGGAAAACCGGAGTCATTTCCGCCACTTCTCTCGGTACAACCCATACCGGCTTTCTACCGTCGAACTGAAGTTTTGCCTCGGCCAGCAGTGCTTTTTGAAGCGACAGGTGGAGCAGGGAAAACCTAACTTCGGTTCGAGAATCTTCCCGGTTTCCTCACAAGCAGTGCAGGGCTTTTTGATTTGCTTCTTTTCTGTGAGATAGAAGCCGTTGCCGTCGCACTTTTCACAGACGAGCTTGGGACCGTACTCCCGATCGGGGAGATTTGTCGGAGTTGCGTGGATGACCTTGCGAAACCGCGCCACCACTTCTTCGTGAAGCTTAGGATCGAACGGATGGGTAACTTCGGCTCTCTGCCATTCGTCGTCTTCGATGGGCGATTCAGGAGTGTATTGTAGCCAACCTCCTGACGGAGTAAGGATTCGCGTTTCGATCTTTTCGATGTTCTTTGAACAAAACAGTTCCAGGAGATGAGAAGTCTCCTTGCGGTAACAGACCCAGAGAGCGTTATTGAGACCTCCGCCGACGACGTAGGAGTTGAGCTGGCAGCGGTAAGCGTAGTCAATCTTTCCCTGCAGGGCGTTACGAAAACCGTAATTGGACATGCTTTTCAGCTCGGCGACGGTCCGGCCATAGGATTCCAGAGTAGGAACGCCATCGGCGTGGCCAAAGATCTTTATGCCATCAACCTCGATGTAGAACTCTTTTTCCTCCGATCCCCATGACTTCGCGCAATGTGTTCTGAATTCCTCCTTCAGCCATTTGTCGACTCGTTTGCCTTCTTCGAGGATCATGAGCACCCGCGCCGGCATGGGCTCTGATTTGAAGGTCGAGGGAAAGCGCTGGTAGGCGAGAGCGCGGGCGCATCTCCCGCTGTTGGAAAGACGGAAAGGGTTGCCTGGGTGTTTTTTACCAATCTCGATATAAAAATCGATCACTCTCTCGATGAGCATTTGTTTTTACAGAAAAACGGGAATCAGGCGATTTCAGATCTCAGAAAGGATCTGACCGCCCTCTCTGGCGTTTGGCGATGCCGATAGGGAGAAAACTTTATCTGAGAACTGCTTCACTGTTTCTGTGGTCTCCGAGCCGATGAGAACGCTGTAGCATTTTGCTCCAGACCGACGCTTCGCCTGAATGAAGTCCGCTTTTCTATCTTCCTCGATGTTGCAAATCCCATCGGTGATGAAAAAGAGATCCGCCCGCGGTTGTTCTTTGAATTTGTCTTGAGCCCACCGGAGCGGCGGTCCGAAATCGGTCCCCATGTGGAAGGACGCCGTTGCCAAGTCCTCCAGCCGGTTCACATCGATCTCAAAGATCTCATTTTCGCTTGCGCCAAAGATGATCCCGTGAGCTTTTCGTTTTTCCTTTTTGGCTTGCAGCATTGTGGCGATCGCCAAAGCTTTGGCCCAGATCTCTTTTGCTCCCGCCATGCTTCCCGAGCCGTCGACGGCGATCAATATCGGCCCCTGTGTTTCTTCGACTGGATTCTTGTAACTGTAGGCCAGGAGATCTTCGTCCAGAAGCCTTTTCAGAAACAAATCTTCGCCTTGCTCTCCAATGGCGAGGGTTGCCAGCTCGTCCGGCAGGACTCTCTCGATGCCATCGATGCCGACCGTTTCGACGCCTCTTCTTACCGGAGCCGATGGGTTATCTTGGATCTCTTTATCGATAGCGCTTGAAGCCTCATCCGGCCGAGCATCTTGACGATTTCCTTGATTTTCGAGTTTTTTCCAAGAAGATCGGCGAGGCGAAACTGCTCGGTTAACGGGATTCGCTGGATTCCTCCTTCTTGTCTTCCGAAGGTCTCGACCGCTTGCTTTGCCTCCTGGGCCTCCTCCAGTCCTTTTTTGAGCGATTTACGAATTGCCCAGCGAAGCGTGTCAGGGTCGACGCCCATAGGACCCTTGTTTGGTTTGCCGTTCTCGGGCTCTTTCTTATCCTCCTCTTTTTTCTGCTTGATAAGTTCTACGATCTGGTCCGAGAATGCTCTTGTTGCCGCTGCCGAAGCAAAAAAGTCGAGCCTGGATACGCTGTGCAGTTCTTCGTATTCTTTGAGTCCGAGCGCGGTTTCCATGATCTCGCGGTTTTCTTCGGTCTCCCGCGGCGGATTTTGTTTGAGCCTGGCCTTGTTTTGAAAAAATGCCGAGAAAACATCCGAGAGAAGCGGTAAATAGTTGGATGTAATCTCACTCCCTTGATCCGCTGCTTCCCTGAGCCCTTCATAGCTCTCCACTGCGGACATGAACTTGTGCGCCTGAAAGCGTGTGCCGTCGATGCACATCCGCTCGAAGAGCGTTTTTGCGTCAGCCAGTGTGTTTGATTCGGTCTGCATAGTTTAGATTCTCAATTTCAGGAAATTCCGCATGATGTTGGCCTGGATAGAGCGAATACTCTCCACGGCGTCTTTCTCTCTTTTCGATCTGGCTAGTTTTTCGGCATCCGAAATGATCGCGGCGATTTCAGTTGCCGCCTGAGACGCTCGTTGGAACATTTCGCTGCCATTCATGCGGTCTTGTTCCTGCTTTAACTTTTCCAGCTCCTCTCTGGCGCTGTCCAAATATTCGAGCACTTTGGCAAGGCCGGGATCGGTGATGTTAAGAATGGCCTGGCGCACGGTTATTCTTTCTTCCGGTTGATGCCAAAGGATCGACGACAGCGATTCGAGGTCGTGAAGCTCGGTCACCGGTCGTCCATCCAGAGCCGCTGACGCCCTGAGAACCCTGACGGATTCGAACCATCGTCGATTTGAGCTTTTTACCCCTTGGTCGTGGATTTTCTCTCTGAGCTCGGTCAGAGCGTCCTTTACATCATTGGAAACCTTGACCCCTTCCGCCGATGTCCAGAGTTGTTCGATTTCATTCATTGGCACCTTTGGCGGGGGGATCTCATTTCGATCCAAGACCGCACGGAAGTTTTCCGCCATTTCGATGTCTTTGACTTCTTCTCTGATCAGAAGCCGGTCGTAGATGGCTCGCCGCGTCGAGTCTTCCGGGATTTCATTGGAGCAGGCAACGGCAAAAACCAGCGGCATCTTTACGGTCTGTCCGCCGTTGGTGAACTTTCCGTCTCGTAGAGCCCAGAGAAGCATGTTGACGACGCTCGCGTTGGCCTTCCAGATCTCGTCCAAGTATGCCACTTGGGCTTCCGGCAGCTTACCCTCGGTGATGAGAACGTCTTTGTCTTCTTTCAGCGCCTGGATGCTCTGGATGCCGAAGATGTCTTTGTGTTTAGCTTCGTCGGTGAAAAGAAATCTGAAAGCTTTGAGCTCCAGGGCATCGCAGAGCACCTCGGCCAAATGACTCTTCGCGGTTCCGGGCGGACCGAGGAAAAAAACGTGGGTTTTTGCTGTCAAGCCCAAGAGGATTGCCCGGATGGCGTGGTCCAGTTCGACGAAGTTGGAATGAAGATAGTTCTTGAGTTCTTCGAATCGCTGCATCTTTTGCTTCTCCTTTGGGTTTTTCACCAGCCGGTAGAGTTGGAATCGAGCCGAAAGTCTTTTACCGACTGCTCGTAATCTGCTTGGGTGATGTAATTGCTGGCCACGCCGACCTGGCCTTTCATCATGCGAATCAGGTTGATCACCCGGCCGGAAAGGCCCATGTCGTCGAAAACAAATCGGTCCACGAGGGTTTCCAGTTGGCCGCGAATATCCGCCAGTTCCTCATCGGTCGCATGGAACTCGATGGTAAGCGTGCGTGATTTTCTATTTTGCGATTTCATGGTCATCGGCAAAACCTGTCGTCATGCGGATTGTCAGATCAGGTCCAGTTGACCGCTGGAGCCAGCGACGTAAACGGCGGGGGATACCGATTCTTCTGGGTGGTGATTTACTGCGGGTTTTCCGAGCAGTCTTTCGGCGATTCTCGACTTGGCGTGTTGGATATTCCGTTTCACCTCGTCAAGCTCCATGCCGAGACCGATCTCGTAGGCAGCGGCTTGCTCAAGAAGATCCCTGGCGTCTTTGAGCCGAGTATTTAGGGTTTTGGTGTGGGTGTCATCGGAGATTTCCGCCGTGAGCCGTATCAGAGTTTCAACCGATGTCCGGAAATGATCGTGGGCTCGTTCGACGACCTTTTGGACTTCATCACCAACCACCGGTGAAACCCGAATCGTGCTTTCCTGGCCCAGGCTGTCGATCACGGTCATTAGCTCAAGAACTTCGGGAATGTATTTCTCAAGGGCAAAATAGATTTCTCCGTTCTTGGGCCGAACCGGGATTCCCATGCAGGCGGTCAGATACTTCGTCACAACGATCGAAAGGTCCCTGGTGATGGCGGTCTCCATGTGAAACCGGAAGCCGTTTTCGAGCGAGCTCCTGATTTCCGGATAGGTCGTGTTCACTTCTATCCGACCCCGTTCCACGTACGCTTTGCCGACACCAGCGTCGATGTCGCCGTTGCTCAGCGCCTCGCGGCTCAAAATGATCTGCACCGGTTTGTCGTTGACCTTTTCGAACGACGATTCTTCAAAGGTGTAGCGCTTTTGATCGAGATTGAGGCTCAAAGCTCTTCTTAACGCGGTCTCCGGCCTGATCGGCTTTAAAGGAATTGTGATCGGCAGGGTTTCGAGTTTACGCGCGAGAATCTCTCTCTTGCAGCTAAAGAGGTAGAGATCTTTCATGACGTAACGGCCTGGGGATTGTTGTTGAAGCTGTGCCATCGGCAGGTCTCCTTTGCACCTGGTTTTTCAGGTGAGGATTGCCTTATTCCTTTTTTGCAGCGCTTAATCGGTGCGACTACCGAAGAAGTGTGAAAGAAGAGCGAAAAATCGAATCCTAGTGGAGCGGTCTGGGAGAAAGCTTGTAGATTCCGATGTGATCCGTCCCGTGGGTTGTCATCATGATTAAAGACTCACCGGGTTCCAGTTCTTTTAGAAACTGCTGGTAATCGGCTGCACATTGCTGATCGATCGATAAGACCTCGGGAACGTCCGATGACCTGATCGACATGATGGTCAGAAGATGCCCCCTGCGGTTTACATGAACCGCGACCCTGGCGCCGCATTTTTCCATTCCTTGAAATATCTGCTTCGAGATCAGATCGCAGATGAGTTCGATGATTTCCATGTTCAACTGACACTCATGGCAGTCGACATGTTCTAAGCATGCCATCATGGCTTGTTTCGTTTCCTCGCTACCCAGTCGAGATAAGCCTTAGGATCACCGTGAAACTTGGCCGGAGCATTTCCGGGGACAGCGAGATGGCCGATAAGTTCGATCAAAGATCGTGAGACTCCCGGACGACGGGAGCCGGTGACTCGTACGCTTAGGTGAGTCGAAGTGAGTTCAATGAAATAGGGCGTGCCCGGAATGCTGCGTCGAAACGGTTTTGGTTTGAGATCGACCATGTTATTTTTTCACCAAAGTTAGATGCCGCGTATCCCTTCGGTTCATAACGGGTAAGTCCAAGATTCTCTGTCCAGCGAGCCGATACGCATTGCAGCAGGGCTTACCGCCAAGCCGCATGCGTCTCGGGATGGCCGCATTTCTGAACAATGCCGCCCACAACCCAGACTTGGAGATCGTAGTCGAAACCGCTCCACACGCGGCCATGCCGGTTCAAGTTTCTACTCATGCGCGTCATTGGCTTTTCGTCCCTTCCAGAATGAACTCATGAAAGTTTTGTGGGAGTTGAAGGAAGAGGATTCCATTTCAACTCCGAGAACGGCTAGCGCGATAAGCTGCCGCTTATCTGTCCGTTCTGGCCGACATAGATCTGGGCGCCGCCAAGCCCGATCGATCCCCCGTTTGGTCCGCCGGAGAGGCGGAACGGTCCGGATGTGTCAGCTGCGCGTCGCGGGTGCATTCGCCGTCGCCTTCTGAAGCGGAGCCGATGAATCAGGTGCGGCCTGTTCATCTGGAGTCTCCACCAGGCTCGATCTGGCGATCAGGCCATCTGGATTTCCCTTACGGGAGACCACCAGGGCCTTATCGTCCCGGCTGATGCCCGCCACGCGGACCAGGGTTCCTTGCGGGATAAGAATTCTCGCACCATCTCTTCTGGTGGTGAGAACCGTATCCCGCGAAAGCCGGTAGAGAGCAGGCTTCGGGAAAAACGAGATCTCGTCTCTTTCCCTCGACACTGTCTCCATCTTTGCAGGAGCATTTCGTCTCATCGTTGCCTGCGGTGCCGCTGTTTTGTTGGCGACCGATGGCACTTTCTGAGACGCTGGATTTGCTGCGGTCGGCCCTTTGGACTCCACCGTGGCGCCTTCCAGTGTGATCACCGCGGGCGCGGCAACGGGTTCTTTTCGCTCCGTCGCTTGCACCATGCGGTTGCGTTTGGCCAATACGACAAAACCGAGTGTCGTATTGATGGCCAGTGACGCGATCAGCAGCACCTGCAAAATTGGCTTCTCCTTTCTTGTTCTTCTCATGATGCCCTCCTCCCGGAGGCCCCGTTTGGTTTTCCTCCTTGGGGGAGGTGATGGGGGCCTCCGCCGCTGGAGTCTCTTAACTCCACTGGTGGAAGCCCCCACCGGTGACATCACTTCCTCTTCCCTCAACGATTTCAGTCTAAGAGATTTGAGCGGCCATGGGCCGTCGGAATTGGACATATTTGAGGCGGGAAATGGTGCGATTTCCGAGGAATCGCAGATACTACGCGTGTTTGAGGATTTGCGTGAGTAGGATTTGCTTCTGCTCGATGGTCGTCGAAGATATCTTTGATCGATTCCAGCTTCTCGGATGGGAACAGGTCCGGCTTGGCGATCAGCTCGCTTACGAGAAACTTTTCCAATTGTCGTTTACGCTCGCCAATTCTTTCCTTTTTCTCCCGGCGCGCTTGGACTTTCTCATCCATTGCCCAAGCTGACAGCTGCAAAGCTGCGGCTGCCTGTTGAGCAAAGCGACTGGCTTCTAATGGATCGGGGATCGCTGTCGCCAGGCGAATGACTTCTTCAGTCAGACTGTCGATGCCCTCGGTTTCTTTTCGCCGGGTGATGATCTCTATCGCCGCATCCTGGACCGGCTTTGCTTTCTCGATCAGCGCTTCGAGTTCAGCGACATTTCCTTCTCGGACGTACTGGTCGGGATCGTAACCTTCAGGCAGCGACACGGCCTTCACGGTCGAGCCGGGCTGCGAGATTCTCAACGCTTTTAGCAATGCGGCTCTTCCGCCGGCATCGCCGTCGAAGATCAAGATGATCTCACGAGCGAGAGTAGCGAGCATTGAGCTTTGCTCAGCGGTGATCTCAGTCCCGAGTAAACCGACGGTGTTTTTGAAACCGGCCTGATGCAGGGTCAAGACATCGAAGTAACCTTCGACCACGAGAACGGTATCGTTGGAAATCTGTAATTGTTTCAGTCCGAAGAGAATCTTTCTTTTGTTGAAAATCGGCGAGTCGGAAGAGTTCAGATACTTCGCCTGCGCTGAAGTTATCGATGGCCCTTCCACCGAATCCGACCGTCACGCCCTTTGGTCTCTAAAGGGGGAAAATGATTCTGCCCATGAATGGGCAGATCACTCCTTGGTCTTTCTCTTTGAGAACACCGGCGCCGATGGGAATTTCCTTTTTCGCGATGCCGGCTTTCTTGAGCGCGACGATCAAGTCTTTGATCGAGCCGGCGTAACCAAGCCCGAACTCTTCTTGAATGTCCGGTTTGATGCCGCGCTCGGTCAAATAATTGACCGGCGATCGGTAAGTGCCCGACCGAAGTTGATTTGAGAACTCCTCCTGGGCTTTGGTGAGGCAAAGGAAAAGAGGCTCCCGGTTGCTATCCGTTCCGGTGCAAAAGAAACCTTGGCTCTTTGAGCGAGCATGCGCACGGCTTCAGGAAACGGGAGATTCTTGTGTTTTCGCAGGAACGTAATCGCGTTGCCGCTGGTGCCGCAGCCAAAGCAGCGGAAGATCTTCTTCTCCGGGCTCACACTCAGTGAAGGGGACTTGTCTTCGTGAAACGGACAGAGACCCTGAAAGCTCTGGCCAAGTTTCTTAAGCGCGATGAACGAACCGATGAGTTCGACGATGTCGGTCGCTTCAAGGACTCGGTCAATAGTTGCCTGTGGGATGGGGGGCATAAGCAGGATTCGTTTTAGCCGATACATTGAAGGTTGTTCCGTTGGGAATGAGGCCGAGATTGATCTTCAGTGAGTCTCTTTTACCGACTCGCATTCTTGGAGCGCCATTTCGCGAATAAACCGGGAGGGTTCGGTTGGCTCTCCGTACAGGGTCTTTGGCGATAAGGCGATGAACAGATCTTTCGCTCGGGTCAGAGCGACATAGGCGAGCCGGCGTTCTTCCGGGATGTTGGCTTGGTCTCTAATCTCAAGGGGTAGAATCCCTTCGACACAGCCAAGAAGAATGACCGCCCGATGCTCCAACCCTTTTGCTCGGTGGATGGTGGACAGGTGAACGCGCTTCTCCCTGGGAATATCGTTCAAATGCCGGAGCCATTCGATCTGTTCGACAATCTCACCAAGATTGCGGTAGCGCGCCATCAGTCTAAGAAGTCCCTTTGCTGTCCCGGTTGTCAGTGATGAACCCGCGTTTCTCGATGATCGCCGATGCGATCCTTGGCACTTCCAATGGCTGTCTGTCATGGCAGCGTTGGACTTCTCGCAAATCGTCGAACAGTAGATTCATGCCTCGGTCGATTTCGGTATCGTGGATCGCGCGCTCCAACGCAGTGTCGAAAGGACTCTGCCTGAGTTCCTTCGCCAACGAGCCGATCTCGTCGGCATGGCGCCGCCCGAGATAGTGCCTGAGCAGGATTTCCTCCCAAGCGTCGTCCGGCCTCCAGGCTTGCAGGCAAAGCGGCAGCAGCAGGCCTTCTTTCAGTAGCACGCTGGTATTCTTCAGGACCGAGAAAGGGATTTCATGGTCGATGAGTTCGGACTCTAGCTCCGCACGGTAGTGATTGACCCGGTAGAGAAGCAGAATCTCCCTCGGCTCGAATCGCTCGTGAATCAGATCTTCAACGATTCTCGCCGCCAGCTGCGCTTCCTCGATTTCATTTCCCACGGCCACCCATATCGGAGTTACCCCTGCATGTCGGGTCGGTATCGAGTAATTGTCGCTGCCGTTTCGTTGGATGAGCCGATTGGCTGCATCGAGAATCTTTCCCGAAGATCGGTGGTTTCTGACCAGATAAAACTTCCGGGTATCCGGGTAGATGTCGGCGAGCCGTTCGATCTGATCGTAGCAGGCACCCTTGAAGGAGAAGATCGCCTGGTTGTGATCCAAAAAGAAGGTGACGTTAGGACTGTCCCCCGCAAGCCGGCGTATCAGTTCAGTCTGAACCGGATCGAGGTCCTGTGCTTCGTCGACCAGGATATGGCTTGGCTGTGGATAACAGTTCTCGGCCGATTGGAGCGTGTCCCAGTGCCAACAGAAGCAGATCGTCATAATCGAGTCGTTGGCCTTTTAGTCTTTCGTATTCGCAGACAAGCTTCCCTCGTTCTCCTTCGTGATCCAACAGCCCGAGTTTGGTCTGGCTGATTATTTGAGCGATCTCCCGCACGTCGCTTTCAATACCGACCGCAGCGTGCGGCTAGTCGAACAATGGCTGCATGATCGTAGTGCGAAAGAATGGTCAAACGTCGTTGTCTGGAAGTTTTCAGGATCCCGTAGCAAAGGGAGTGGATGGTCGAGATGGTGACAGAATTGGAACGTTCCTGCCTGGCGATTCTGCCCACGCATCTCCTCGGCCGCCTTGCGAGTATGCGTGACACACAAGATTCGGGCATCGGGATAACAGCTACGAATGTGCAGGGCTTTGGCGGCCAGCGTCTGAGTCTTGCCCGAGCCCGGCCCCGCGATCACGATCGATGGACCGTCGATCGCCCGTGATCGCCGCTTCCTGCTCGGCGTTGATGGCTCCGGGTAAACCCGCGCTTTTCGGCGACCGGTCGAGCTTCACTGTCGTCATTGGCATTGGCATCTGCGGGCGTTAGTCCTTCCTGATTTTCCAAATTGGGCAGGGCATCCGCGATTATCTGGTTCACCAGGCGCGTCATCGGAATCTTTTTGACTCTCCTCAAGCGGTAGAGTTGGGGAATCAGCGCTTCGTCAATCTTTGGACTGTACATTGGCGGGAAATCTCCTGTCGGTGCGAGATCAACAAGATCTGACGTTCTCAATCGCAGCTAAAACGGAATATCGTCCCCATCCGGATCGACTTGCGGCGGCTGTTCTTCTTTCGCCTTTCCGTTGCCCACCGCCGAGGAAGCGTACCTTCTGGGCGACGATTTCCGTGACATGCTGCTCCTTGCCTTCCTTGTTGTCAAAGGATCGGTGGCGCAGCTCGCCTTCAACATAAACCTGCCGGCCTTTCTCCAAGAATTGACCGCAAGCCTCACCTTGCTTTCCCCACACCACGACGGAATGCCATTCGGTTGCCTGCTGTTTTTCACCGTTGCCGTTGACCCAGGTGTTCGACGTGGCGAGCGAGAATCTTGTCACCGCCTTTCCGGTTGCGGTAAATCGTGTGTCCGGGTCCTTGCCGAGATTGCCGAGCAAAATCACTTTGTTGATCATGAGACCCTCCTATTTGTGAATTATCGCTTTCACGCCAAAGCCTGCTCGTTTCCTTTTTGAGTTTCGGCAGCCCTTTGTGCCAGCGAGTCGGCTAACTCGTTGCCGGGATTGCCGTTGTGTCCCCTGACGTAGGCGAAGGTTAGCTGTGGGAACTCTTTGAGTAGACCCCTGATCTCCATTACCAACTCCAGATTCGCTTTTGCCTTCCAGTTCTGGGAGAAGATCCCGACGACGAGCTGCGAGTCCGTTAGAATCTTGATGGGCTGCTCGGAGAAATCTCGGTTCTTGATTTCAGTCAGCGCGTGCTTGAGGGCAAGGAACTCCGCTTGGTTGTTGGTGACGTGACCCAGCGGTATTCCGTGTGCGCTGAGCAATTCCTGGCTGGCAGCGTTTTTGATCACGATTCCCGCACCGCCCGGACCAGGATTCCCTTTTGGATGAACCGTCGATGTAAACTTCGATCATTCTTTCACCTCTCGTTCGATTTCTTCGGTCAATGGCGATCACTTCCTTTTTGGCTTTCTAATTTCAGATGGCGGTGCCGATTCCGTTTTGATCTTCACCGCCAGGACTGAGGTGCTGACATTGCTGCGTGGGAGTTTTTGAATTCGGCCCGCCCCGCCGCCGGGCACACCCATGCGTGGGAGCAGAGATGAGGGATCGCCTGCTCCGTTTGTTATTTCAAATACACGGCAGTGATTTGATTCCATTTTATTGGGGTGGACTGCCGTTCGGATGAAACCGGGATGGGACTATTGTGGCAGAAAATCAAATCTGTGAGGTGAAAACTGAAATCAGGGGGAGGGGGAAGGAATCGAATGCGTGCTACGCTCGTGACGACAAACGGGACTGGCAAACTCGTCGTGCCTAGCACGATAGCCGCGATTCGGCACGTGGTGGGAGGGTGACTCCAGCTCTATATATATAATGGGAATTTGTTACGGAACCGCTTGGTGGCCCGTTCAAAGTTACCGCGGGCGGCACAAGTGATTGCCGGCAGAAAAGTTTTGATTGCCAGCAGAAACAAGAAGTCTCCCGGCGGAAAATAATGGTTGTCCCGCACAGAAACCTCGCAAAGTGACAATGATCTATTTAATGTTACAGCTCGCACGTCATAGTCACCTTTCGCATCACTCGCAAGCCTTCAGAGCAATTTTTGTTACAGAATGGGCTACAGATTCATAGAAGAATGGTCGTGAGCTTTTCGGATGTTGTTAATAAGATCGGACTGAAGCGTAGTTCGGCCCAATCCTAGGACGTATCCTGCTGTTGCGGGGGAATACGCTGCGGGAGGATTTAATGTAGGCTTTTATCTGGCCGCTCGTCGAGTGGTTAAGTGTCCGGGGCTTTCAGAGCGAAAAATCATCAACTGTCGCGGGAATGTCAGCTTGACCGCCCTTCTTTCCCCATCTCGGATTTGAGTCTTGACTGTGCTAACCAGCCCGCCCTATGTTACACAGGGTTCCCATTATCCGCAGCGACTAACGCACGAAATGGTGTTCAAGATGTTAGAATCGGGCACGGAACAAGGGTTTGCGTGACCTTGAGGCCAATTCGGTGGAGGTTAGAGGAATTTCACGGTTAGTGATTGACTAGAAAATGGAAATACTAATTGTCTTGGCCGTGGTCGCCCTAGTGATCTGGCTAATTACAAGGGATCGTCAAGAAACCCCGACCTTAATAGATCGAAGCCGAACGCCGGTTACTAATCAAACAAGTACTATTCCCCCGACAAGAAACACTGCTAGCTACACTCCTCGATCAGTAACCGCCGATGAATGCTGGATTTCGTCTGGTCATGACGTGACGGTCGGAACCTACAATATCCCTGATGGCTTGTTGTATGTCGGCAAGGGGCTCGTGTCCGTGGGAGGGTACGGAGTAGAGCCTGCGCTCATCGACCCGTCACTGCCAACCAACCGTTTGACCCC
>CAWJZV010000013.1:0-27054 GCA_963847445.1 uncultured delta proteobacterium
TTTCGATCACCGCCGGCGCTATGCTTTTCTTGCGCCGCATCACACCCACCATGCCATCTTCTTTGGATTGATCCTGGTGGCCGTAATCCGAGCCCATGATCATGTTGTCTTCGCCAATGTGAGTCAGGAGATAGGCCAGGTCTTCGTCCGCCTCGGCGGCAACGTAGAGACGGTAGTCGCTGAATAGCTTCGGGCCCCACTCCATGGCTGCATCGGCGTCGCCGCCAGCGTTGAGTTTGGCGCCGCTGGACCGTTGGAGGTGGTGCAGCACGTAGGGTACCCAGGAGGCCGACGCCTCGATGAAGCCAAACCGCAGTTCCGGGAAGCGTTCGGGAATTTTGTGCGCCACGAGGTCGCGAAAGGCGAACAGCGGCAGCGAGCGTACGTGCGGCAAGTTGTGGCTGAAGCTGCGGTCAAAGACTTTAGTGATTTCCGGCGCACCGGCGCCGGTGTGAATGCAAATGGCCATACCCAACCGGTTGGCGGCCTCGTACACCGGGAAAAAATAGGACTCCGCCAGGGAGCGCTCCCCCTCTACGCCGCGAAAGAACACGCCCACCGCGCCGTGGTCGCGCGCGGTTTCGATCTCGCGCACCGAAGCCTGCATGTCCCGCAGCGGCGGGACGACAACCCAGCGCAAGCGATCGCCGCCCTGTTCCCAGGCTTTTGCCAGGTAACGGTTGTAGGCAGCGCAGATGGCCACCTCCAGGTCGACCTCCACCGGCAGGTAACCCAGTAACAGGGTCGGAAATACGACTTCAGCGTCGACGCCGCGCATGTCCATGTCTCTTACCCGCGCGGTAGCGTCGGTGATGTAGCGCACCGCCTTTGCAATGTCCGTGCGCGCCTCTTCCGCGTCGGACCCACCCACGGCGACAATGGCACTGCCTTTGCCAAAGCGCTTGGGCACGGCCACGCCATCGATCAACCAGACCTGGTTGTTATGTCCGTAGACACTGTTATCGGTGGTCGACGCCAATACGGGTCGACGTGGATAAAGTTCCGGGTCAAAGAGCTCCCACATCCCAGGATGTTCGATAATATGTGTATCTGCATCGACGACGCCAGCCATGAGTATTCTCCAGTGCCAATAGTTTGGTGTTAGTTAGCAGGCTGTTGAAAAAGGCTCACCTGCTTCGTTGCACTCGATCGCTTCGCTGCGACGTAGCCCCTAAGTACGCCTCCGCTCATCGATTTCTCGCGCGCCTCGCATCTGAGACCTTTTTGAACAGCCTGCGACCAAATTTTTTTACGCTCTGTTAAGGTATTCTGAGACCTCTTGCATGACAAGAAATGGGTGCCGCGTCAACGAAGCCAATCGGCTCGCGATTTACTTGTGATTTATTGGCTTGCTCGCCACGCCGCTCAGAATGCCAGCGCTAGGATTTGCCACTTAGATTGCTATCGCGAAACTTCCGAACGATCGACTGCGGGTCCCACTTCCCCAACTTCTTCGCTAAGGCATCCATCCTAAGGGACGCTTCCTGCATCTTCTTCGACATTTTAAGTTTTTGTCGCCGCTTTCTTTTCGCTTTACCATAGGAATTAAGACAATTTCCGGATGATCCGCGAGGAGCTGGTCATACGCATATATCGACAAGACGAGGTCCTGAATCGAAATAATATGCCGCTCGTCAACCCGCCACTTGATAAATCAGGGACGATAACGCGGTTTAGGAATCCGCTTGCCGCGCTTTGCGTGCCGCCTTGAGCCACGCGACCTTGGCAATTTCAACCTCGGCTAACGCCTTTTCGGGGGTTTTGGCAAAGGCGGAACAGGCTTCAAGGTCGGGAATATCGGCAATATATCCACCGTCCTCATCACTATAAAAAATATTTATATGGTAATCTTTCATGTGTCATCCTCGATCCGCAAATTATACCGCTCTACCCACTGCGAAGAATGAGCGGATGACATGTTAGGCGACTCACAATCGCTAACTCTCCAAGATATCGACAAACACCCCGTCCGGACTCGAAGTCACATGCTGACAGTGACGGCACCCGGCGATCAACGCGGTGCGCCGCTCGCCTTCGCTCGGCTCGGCGATGATGCGCTCGCGCATCTCCGGATCGCTTTCACGCAACGCGGCTAACTCTTTTTTCACCGCGTCGACACTTTCGACCTTGAAACCCGAGATGCTCGATGCCCGGCCGGTCGATGCCGGCGCCTTCGAAGTCGCTCATCTTCCAGGGCGCGATGATCAGCGTCATTCTGCCGTCGGTGAGATAGAAGTTGGGATCTTCGAGGGCTTTTTCGGCTTCTTTCAAGTCGAACAGATCGCGATAAAACGCCGCCATCGCCGGCGCGTTCATGACGCGCAGCTTGATATGGTGCATGCGCCGCGGCTGCTTCGCGCTGCTGTTCAGCCTGCGGTGAGCCCTGTCGAACCGTATAAACGTCGCGCCGGTTGGACATGCCCTTCTTGGGTCAGGTCGAAATAGTTGCCCTCGGGATCATGGGCGCCGAAGGTGGCGAAGGGCCGGTTCGACGGCCGTTTGAGCACGGCGACTTCGGGATAGGCTTTCTTGATTCTCTTAATCGCTTCGTCAACATCGTCGACATCGACGCCGAAATGATGCAGCCCCGGCACGTAGCCGGGCTTGCGGCCGATGATGGTCATGCCGACGTAACCGTCGCTCACGCTGACGGCGTAGTTGGTTCGGATCGCCTTCTGCTTCTTCCTCCGAACCGGGCTTTGACCGTTTCATGCCGAAGGCGGCTTCGAAAAACCGCGCCTCGCGCACGAAGTTCTCACTGACAATCGCGCGCATGTTGAATCTTAGTGAGCATAAACCTCCCTGGCAGTCGGCTTGGTTCAAACCGTTCAAGCCGTTCAAATGGTTCAAAACGTTGAAGAGCAAACCATCTCGAACTTCCGAAACGGTTTGAACGGCTTGAACTATTTGAACGTTTTGAACCCCTCGTCATTTTGTCGTGATTCGCTTGAAGAATCCTTCCTTCTCTAATTCATCGAGCGTGCTCTCGTCGATATACTTCGCCAGGTTCCGATCGATCTTGGGATTTTTTTCAGCGACCATGTCCAGGGTATTGCGGATGCCTTGCGGCGAGATGCGCGTCGGAAAAACAAAGCTCGTCGCGACGTATTGGTAGGTCTCGTCGATCGCTTTGGGATTTTTTTGCTGCAGCCATTTGGTCAGCACCGCGGTCGCTCTCTCCTTATTATTGATCATCTGATAGGTCGCTTCGGCGTAGGCCTGCTGGTAACGCTTCACCAGCTCGCGATTTTGCTGCAGGAACGAGCGGCGCACCACCATGGCGTTCATCGGAAACGCCGCGGTCTTCATGTCGCGCATATGGACAAGCACGTTCATGCCCATGCGCTGGGCCTCGCCGACCTCAGGTTGCGCCAGCACCGTCGCGTCGAGCGCTTTGGTGACCAGGCCCAAATAGCGCTGCGGCGCGCCGCCGGCTTGCAGGATCGTCACCGCATTGCGCGGCATGTTCCATTCCTTGAGCGCCAGCAGCACCGCCAACTCGTTGGCGCCGCCGAAGCCGACGATGCCGACTTTCTTGCCGTTGAGATCCTCGGGCTTGCGAATCTCCTTCTGGGCGACGAAGCTGAACGGAAACGTATTGAGCGATCCCGATATCATCACCAGATCGGCGCCCTGGGCGATGGCGTTAATCGTCGTCACCGCGTCGACCTGGGCGAAGTGCACGCTGTTGCCGAGCATGGCTTGAATCTGCCGGGTCGAACCCGGCGTCAAAATCAAATCGGCGTTGATGCCGTACTTGGTCAGCAGCCCCAATTCCTTGGTCGCCCACAGCGGCGATTGAAATCCGGCGAAGCCGGCATAGGCGATCAAATAGCGCTCCTGTGCAGAGACCGTTGCGGGAATCACCGATAGAACCACAATCAGAGCGAGAATTAGTTTAGTAGTCCAGTGCTTTAAAGTTTTCATCTCAATTCTTACCTTGGCGTCTTTGCGCCTTTGCGGGAGAAATATTCTTCCGGCTTATCTGAGTTCCCGGCTTCTCGTGTACTCTTTCCAATCCATCGATTTCGCGATCACATCGGAAATCACCACCAGGTTGGGAAAAGCATTCGCCTTAGCATCGCGAACCACATGCTGCGGCTCGCGCCCCTGCTGAACGTCTTTGATGGCGTTTAAAATCAATTTGCGCGCCGCCACGATCGCCTTGTCCGACGAAACCAGATTCTCTTCGGTGCGATTCTGCACCGCTCCCTGGCTCTCGGTGGCGAACGCGTCGTGGACCTGAAAGTTGGTGCCCAAGCCGGTAAATGTCTGAGTCTGCATTGATGCGCGGTCCTGTTGGTAACGGTTCGCGGCATTTCTGGTCAGGCGATAATCATCGGTTAATTCAGCGCGGCTTCGCGTGCGCAAGAATTCATCCAACTCATTGGTGCGGCTAAAAGCGAAGATATACTTCCAGTGATGGTGGTCGTCGATCGGCACATGCCAGTGCACCGCGTAGCCGTCGCCCACCGTCGAGCCGCCGAAGGCGGACAAATTCGGCATGACGAAATTGGTCACGCGCAGGTAGCGCTTGTCGGCGCTGGCATCTCTGGTCGTGTAGATTCTCAGCCCGAAGTTCGTCACCTCGACTTCGATGGTCGGCGCCACGTCTTTGGCGAGCAACGTATTATCCGTGGCGTTGACTTCCTTGACGACGCGCAGGCGCGCCACCTGAGCTTCGCTCAAATACTGATGCAGGAACGACAGATGCACCGGATCGATGTTGCCTTCGTTGCCCTGAAGATAGTTGCATTCGTAAAACGCCTTGACCACCGTCCGGTGTTTCGGCGCCACGGTGAGAAACTCGTAGTTGGGCACGAGCGGCGGCTCGCCCGCTCCCATGTAGGTGAGAATCACGCCGCCAACTTCTTGGCAGGGATAGGCCAAGTGACGAATCGCCGCCTTGTTCGCGCCGCCGCCCGGCTCCCCGGGCTGATCGATCACCCGGCCGCAGATGTCGTAGAGCCAGCCGTGATAAAGGCAGCGCAAACCGCCGTCCTCGACGCGGCCGTAACTCAAGTCGGTGCCGCGGTGAGAGCAATGCCGTCCAATCAGCCCCGGCCGCCCCTGGTCGTCGCGAAACAACGCCAGCTCTTCGCCGAGAATCTTCACTTTGAGCGGCGCCCCGCCGGCGGGCAACTCTTCGCTCAGCGCGACCGGCTGCCAGTAGCGCCGCATCAGCGCGCCGCAGGGCGTGCCTGGATCGGTTTGGGTTAAAAGCTGGTTCTCTTCAGCGGCAATCATGATCGTTACCTCCGCAGCACAATGAAATTGCGTTCACGAATAAACCAGATGCCTTGCGGGTGGGGATTCGTCACACCGGCGAAGGCCGGTGTCCATGACCGAGTCTTATCGACACTCGAACCGCCACCCTTCCCCGCCTGGATTCCGGCCTGCGCCGGAATGACGGATTGGGATCGTCGGCAACGCAACAGAAATAGAGTGGAACTCGAAACCCAATTACAGTAACTCATCGTACAAGTCTTTCCACTCCGGATTAATTTCTTGAATCAGACGAATCTTCCAAGCGCGTTGCCATCCTTGATCGCTTTCTCGCGGGCAATCGCAACATCCATCGTTCCGCAGGCTTCGTACCAAACTAACATATGCACACCATAACGTTTGGTAAAGCCTTCGGCCTGATCAGATTTATGCTGCCAAACGCGCCGGACCAAATCCGATGTTACACCTACATATAACGTGCCGTTTCGCTTGCTGGCAAGGATATAGACATAGGGCTGCTTCACGACCCGAGTAGCGTACAAGCCCTAAAGTATCCCGTCAAAGCCCGCGAACAACGCCACTTCCTACTCGTCACACCGGCGGAGGCCGGTGTCCATTCTTCAGTCGGACATGCGAAAAGAGACCACCCACCCCCTGGATTCCGGCCTACGCCGGAATGACGGATCAAAATGCGGACCCTTCGGACGAATTCCCGATCAGCGCGTCGATAAACCCGCCATCGATACAGACCACCTGTGCGTCGAGTTCGTAGCGGCGCCGCGCCATCTCGCGGATAGCGAAAATCACCGGCAAACGGTCGGGGTCAACTTAGACGAGGGTGAGTGTCTGCGTGATGTTCGCTGCCTATTTGTCGGTATCTTGGTCAACGGCTATTGATGCGGCCACTCGCGTTGCGCCGCTGACATCGGGCCGCACCCGCAAGGTGCTTCCTTGCGCCACCTGCACCGTGCCGGTCTTAACGCCGCGCGGCTTTTTCACATAACGCGCGCGGGTGCAATGCACGCCAGTGGTGCCGGCGTTGCGCGCTTTGCTGTGATAGGCCGCCACTGCCGCCGCTTGCCGCAGCGTATCTCGCCCGGGTTCGGCATCCGCTCGCGCGCGCAGGATCACATGGCTGCCCGGCACGCCGTCAGCGTGAAACCACCAGTCATTGGGTTTGGCGATCTGCGTGCTGAGATAGTCGTTGTCGGCGTCGGTGCCGCCCACCAGAAGGGTCCAGCCGCCAACGAGTTCGTATTGGAGAATGCGCGGTTTAGATGGTTTCAAAGTCGGCGATCCCGCAGCGGCTATTTATCGTAGAGCTCTTGAAGAACCACTCGTCTTCCAATGCCCTGAGCAATGAAATATCGAGGTACTCCTCTGCCCGCCGGCCTTTGAGATGCGGATAGCTGCCGCTCAGATCTTCGATGTCGTTCTGGATCGCTTCTTCCTTGGGAAACGGCTCGCGCCGGGATCGAGCCGAGCTAAATAATTTGTGGTGCATCGAGTCGAGCATCTTCGGATCTTCGATCTTCAGATACTTTGCGGTAGAGCCGCAGCATGTCACCTCTTTCTCGGTGCGACCGATGTAGGTGCCTTCGGGATCGCCATGCAGAAAGACTTTGAACTGGCGCGGCCTCAGTTTCAGCAAGTAACATGCGGCCAAACCACAATCAACGAACCGAGCTTTGTCGACGAACTGGGATATTAGAATCGCGGCCCGTTCAAGGGTTCAAAGGTTCAAGGTTCAAGGTTCGATCGGAGCTTGCCAGTATCGGTGAACCGCAGGTAGATTCCGGCACTCCAAATTCCGACTGAACGTTGAACTTTTGAACCTTGAACGGCTGTTGTCCGTTCAACCCCCCTGTAGTAGATATGAAACCATCAAACTCCGGAGGGCAAACCGATGGCATCGATCCTTTATGTCGCAACCGATGAAGGCGTCGTGACGCTCAAGAGCGCCGACGGCCATAACTGGAAACAGGAACATCACGGCCTCAAGGATTGGCAGGTTCCCGAGGTCGTGGTGTCGCCGCAAGCGCCGAACAAAGTTTTCGCCGCCACCCGCGGCGACGGCGTTTGGGTCAGCGAGGATTTCGGCGCGACCTGGAAAAAACCCTGCTACGGCAAGCGCGGCCCCGGCAAAGTGCGCTGCCTGTCCTTCGATCCCCATGATGCCAGCACGCTTTACGCCGGCACCGAACCGATCGATGTTTTTGTCACCCATGACGAGGCGAAAAACTGGCAGCGCCTCGATACCGTGTGGAATATTCCCTACGTTTCCACGATCACCTACCCGGTGGCGGCGGTGGAACCTCACGTCCGCGACATCACCATCGATCCGAAAGATTCCCAGACGATGTACGTCGCGTTGCAAGTCGGCTACATGCTCAAGACCACCGACGGCGGCAAGAACTGGGAGCTGTTAAATAAGAATCTCGACTGCGATGTCCACACCATCGTGCTCCATCCGGAAGACAGCAATAAAATCTTCATCGCCACCGGCGGCCACGACTGCCGCGCCGGCAAAGCGCCGGGACGCGCGCTTTATTCCAGCGCCGACGGCGGCAAGAGCTGGGCGCCCATGGCGATGGAGTTCAAAGAGGAATATTCGGTGCCGCTGACGGTGCATCCGACCAAGCATGACGTGCTCTATTCCGCCGTCGCCAACGGCCAGCCAGGGCAATGGCGCAAACGCAACAGCGGAGCGGAGGCATTCTTGATCCAATCCACCGACGCCGGCAAGAGCTGGAAAAAGCTCGACGGCGCCGTCTCCCAGGCGAATAGCAGCTTCGTCGAAAGCTTCGCCTTCGATCCGGCCAATGCCAACAATATGTACGCCGCCCAGCGCAACGGCGACCTGTTCGGCAGCGACGACAGCGGCGCCAGCTGGTTCAAACTCAACGTCAATGTCCCCGAGCTGTCCGACATGAAAGCGGCTGTTGCTTGATCTTGTCCCGGCCAACGTTGAACTTTTGAACCCTTGAACCTTGAACGAATAATTTTATGGCAAACCTAGTCGGCTGCGTGGCCATGTCCCACGCCCCACAATTGATGCTCGACCCGAGCCACTGGCATTTGTTGCAGAACCGCAAGGCGGAGAATCTGCCCGACAAACCGGCACTGGCGGGCGAGACCGACGAAGTCAAATGGACCAAGTGGAAGAGGCTGCATGAGCGCCATCGAACAGCTCCGGCAAAAAGTCGCGGCGCTCAAGCCCGATGTCTTGATCGTCGTCGGCGACGACCAGCATGAGAACTTGGTCGACGACAACATGCCGCCGTTCACGATTTTCATGGGCGCCGACGCCGAAGCGAGTCTCAGCCTGCGCTACTTGAACCAGGCCAAGTCGGAGAACCGCACCAAGTACACCATCGATGCGAAGATGGCCGAAGCCTTAATTACCGGTCTCATGGACCAGGGCTTCGATCCATCCTATTCGAAGAAGACCCGCTACGACGGCGGCCTCGGCCACGCCTTCGCCCGGGTGCTCAAATTTCTCATTCCCAACAACGATTGCCGGGTGATTCCGGTGATGGTCAACACCTATTATCCGCCGGCGCCGTCAGCCAAACGCTGCGTCCAGTTCGGCCAGACTCTGGCGGCATTGATTCGCCAATTTCCCAGCAACGACCGGGTAGTCCTCGCCGCTTCCGGCGGCCTGAGCCACACGAAAATCGACGAGCCGCTGGACGCCGGCTTTATCAAAGCGTTGCAGTCTAACGACATCGCTTACATGGCCGCCATGCCGTCGGCGCTATTCCGCGAAGGCACGTCGGAGATTTTAAACTGGATCGTCATCGCCGGCGCGGCCAATCAGCAAGGCCACATGGTCGAGTACCAGCCACTCTACCGCACCAAGACCGGCGTCGGCTGCGCCATGGGCTTCGCCTACTGGGATTTGAACTAATGGATATTCAGGTTTTCTTGTAAACCAAGAATCGGAGATTGCACCGCAGAGGCGCCGAGTACGGGGAGGAAAGAGTTTTTGAGAAAGCATTACTCCAAACTGTGCGAGCTCTGTGCCTCCGTGGCGAACACTTCTTCACACGACAACCCGAAGAACCAAGTAAATTGAGATTTTCCAGCGGACGCTGCTGGCAACACCCTTACGCCCTTCCTCGCCGAAACGAGACTGTGCCGCAATGTCATTCCAGCCGCGTCCTCGTTACCGCTTGAGAACGCAAGACGCCTTCTCTATCATTCTACCCAGCCGAGGCGAGGCGGAGTGAAAATTTCAGCTGACTTAAACTTTTAACAAGTTCGCGGGAGAAACCATGAAAATTACAATCGATCGAACCAAATGCGACGGCTTTGCCAAGTGCGTCCAAGCTTCACCCAAAGTCTTCAGGTTGGACGCCAAAATGATCGCCGAAGTGATCGACGCCAAAGCCGACACTGACGAAAAAATATTGCTAACTGCGAAGATCTGCCCGACAAAGGCGATTGTCCTGGAGGAAGAAGAGACGGGCAAAAGAATTTTTCCGGTGGAATAGGCAGTTCGTCGTCTCGTCAACGATCAGGAAGTCTAGACCGACCCCCTGACTGCGTTAACCCTTGCGGCATACGATACACCGCCGCGATCGTCTGACGGCAGGTTCGCTCTTACGATCCGCTTGATCTGCTGCCGTTCGCCTTCGTCCAGAGCTTTGACCGCGGTCGCGACGGGGGACGAAAAGCCAGTATTCGCGTTCCAGTAATCATCGAAATCGGCATAGGAAATTTGAATGTCGATCGGCTGGGTCACTACTTCCGTTAGGCCGACGGACTCGAACAGGAGTTTAAGTTTCTCGAGGGTAGTGCTTTCAGCATTTAATGCAGCATCAGTGTTGCCGCCCGTGACTTGCATGAGCGCCAAGCTCAAATGCTGACTATTCCCACGTCGGCCGGCGAAATCCCAAACGTAGGCTGCCACAGTACCGCCAGGCCGCACTACACGCCGCATCTCTGCAACCGCTTTTTCCCGATCCGGTATGAAGTTTAGTACCAATGCGGAGACAGCGACATCAAAATGCTCGTTGCCAAAAGGCAGAGAACGCCCGTCTAAGACTTGAAATTTCACCTCTGGAGTCCAATGTCGCGATTGTGCATACGCCACCTGGGTTGCCGCCGGATCTATCGCAACAATCTCAGCTGGGAAACATCTTTGCAGAATCGTTTCGGTAAAAGCGCCCGTTCCGCACCCCACGTCTAACCATTTCAGGCCGCTCGAAAGCGACAACCAGTCCAGAAAGAAATCCCCTGCAGCCCGGCTCCACTGGCCCATGAATTTTTCATAACCTTCGCCGTCAAGGAAAAAGTTCTCCGACGCCATATTCCCTCCTATTTTTCTCCGTGAGCCTTCAGCGTTTGGCCAAATCTCCCTCTAGTGTCCTGGTCGATAAATACGCTTATGAAATGCTCGGTACTTCCCCCTTTGAAAAAGGGGAATACAGGGGGATTTGAATCTATTGCGCATAAGGAAATCCCCCTTCCCCCCTTTTCAAAGGGGGTTCATTCTCGTCAATGCTTGGTCATATTCATCGAACTTCTGGGTCAGGACACTAGCGCTTCAATTGCCTTTCAGTATGCAGTTGGGCGGGAGCCCGGTTTTGCGCGCTTTTTCATCCGGTAGATCGAAACGCTTGAGATTGGTCTGTGCCACCGACTCATAACCGATGTGCAGGTCCATCTGCGCGCGCGCATCGAATTAGCAAGCAGACCTCGCCCTTGGATTATCTCCCTTTATTAAAAATCTCATCGAAGCGCGCCACGGTGTCATTGAAATTCTCGATCATCCCTTCGGGACGCGCCGGATAAAGATTCAGCCCTTTGGTCAGGCTCGGCGGATCAGGCGCAACATCATTGCGCGCCGGGATGCGCCGCAGGCCGCGCAAGAGACTCTGCCCTTCCTTGGATAAGACGTAATCGACAAATAGCCGCGCCGCGTTGGGATGCGGCGCTCGGTCGGGGATCCCAATCGCGTTGATGGCGGTGATCGTCGGCCCTTTGAAGCGCACCCAATCGATCGGCGCGCCGGTCGCCTTCATGCGCTCGACGCGATTGGAATAAACCACCGTGGCGAGCGCCGACTCGCCGGCCGCGACCAGCTGCGCCAACAAAGTGTGGCCTTTGCGCATTTGCAAATTTTGTCCGGCAAACTTTCTCATGAAGTCGAGCCCTTTGTCCCGCCCCATGATTTGCACTAGGTGGTAAAACCACTGGTACTCCTCGGTCTCTAAGCTAATCAGTCCCTTCCATCTTGGGTTCAACAAATCTTCGTAGCTCGCTGGCGCATCCTTGGGCGCCACCATGCGGCTGTTGTAGCCGATCACGTAGGGGATTTGGTAGAACGCAGTCCAATAGCCCTGCGCATCTTTGAAACCGTCGGCGTAGGCCGGCGCTTCCTCGGAAACATAACGCGCCAGCATGGCGGCGTTCTTGAGCTGATAAACTTGCACGATGCTGGTCTGAAAAATATCGGCCAAATGCGTGTTGGCGCGATGCTCGACCATGAAACGCGCCTGGACCTTCTCGCCGCTGGAGCGAAAAATTTCCGCCTTGATGAAGGGATACTTCTTGGCGAACTCTTTGGTGAACAGACTCGATTCTTCGGTCTCCATACCGGTGTATAGAACCAGCCGTCCTTCTTTTTTTGCGCCTTCGAGAATTTTTTCCCGGTCCGCAAGCAGCGCCATGGATCGGCTTCGTCGGCAAGGTCGCAACCCAGACGGCAACGATAAGCAGCAAGTAGATTCTGCGCAGGTTCATCGCTAATCCTTTCGCCATTCGCACTTTGGCCACAGCATAGCGCCAATGCACCGGCTCTTGTCAACATTCCTACCGAGGGGATGCGCACCCTAACTTGACAATCCGGCGCGGACTCTCCTATCGTCGGCTAACGATATTTTTATGCTTTACACAGCCGAACGGGGGCAGCCTTTGCGATCTGCGGCGACATCATGCCGTCGCGGCGAGGCGCGGTTTTTCGCGCGCACGCGGAAATCCAGGCCCCTTATCCACCTGGATACCGTTTTTCAACGGTATGACGGACACAGTCGGTCGCCCTGGAGGACCGCCGGCGCGGCGATGACGCAATTTCACTGCGGCTAAATGCGAGGGATTTCAACCGTTGCCGAAAGGGAATAAAAGGAGCGAATCTCATGCCGGATTTCAAGCTCATTTCCGCCGATAGTCATGTCAACGAACCGCCCGCGGCCTGGGAGCGGGTGCAAAAAGAGTACGGCGAGCGCGCCCCGAAAGTCGTCCGCGATCCGGCTGGCAAGCCGAAGGGAGTCTGGCTCATCATCGACGGCCTGCCGCCGGTCGGACTGTCGCACTATTCCAAAGGCTTGGCCGTCGGCAAGAACCGCGGCATCAGTGAAGTCGAGCAGGAAAAGCATTTCGCGACCATTCGCTTCAACGAAACCTTTCGCTACGAGGATTACCGCGGCGGCTGGGAGCCCGGCGCGCGACTGCAAGATCAGGACGCCGACGGCGTCGAGGCCGAGGTGCTGTTTTCCAGCGCAGTGCGCCAGCTCTACAGCATCGTCGACGAACCGTTTCAGCGGGCGATCTTTCACTCCTACAACGCATGGCTGCACGAGTTCTGTAGTGGCCATCCGAACCGGCTGCTCGGTCTCGCGCTGCTGCCGATCTTGGACATGGAACACACCGTGGCGGATATTTATCACTACGCCAAGTTGGGTTTTCGCGGCGTGCAGATTCCGACGCGGATCAAAGACAGCGGTTATTACGAACCGAAATACCAGCCCATGTGGCGGGCCCTCGAAGAGACCGGCATGATCGTCAACGTCCATACCAGCGTCACCCAGGGCGTCGCGCGCACTCACTATGAAGGGCCGCGGGAACAAGACCCGGTCAAAGAGCCCATCGGTTTCGCCCGCAAACAGGTGCCGGCCCAACAGTTCATCGGCAATATGATTTTGTCGGGCAACTTCGACCGTCACCCGAAGCTAAGAGTGGTCTGCGCCGAGTTCGATATCGGCTGGGTGGCCAACATGGTCCAGCAGGTCGACTACTGGTTCGGCCGCGCCAGTACCTTCGACGCCGACCGTAACTTGAATCAACGCCCGCCCAGCGAATATTTTAAATCGAATATCTTCTTCACCTACCAAGACGATCGCGCCGGCGTGCTGACGACTCCGGTTTACGGCGAAAATAATTATCTCTGGGCCAGCGACTATCCCCATGGCGTGACCACCTGGCCGTTCTCGAAAGAGGCCGTCGATCGCAACTGCGAAGGCATCGACCCGACAATCAAACGCAAACTCGGCCGGGACAACGCAGCGATACTCTACCGCTTGCCGGTATAATTAAGGAAAGCCGACGGAAAGTAAAATAGCGCGCTAGCGAGGCAATAACCGTTAGTCGCAACCCTGCCAATCCGCTCATTTCTCCTCGCGCTTGTCGCGCACGAGTTGGATCTCTTCCAAACAGCCCGCGCACATATAGGCCGCGTGCGGCAAGAAAATCAGTTCATCGGTCTCGCGCGCTTCCATACAGATGCCGCAGAGCCGCTCTTCCGCCACTCCGGCAGCGGCTTTCAACTTTGTTTCCGACTCCTCGACATTTTCTTTGGTGAGAATTTCGTCGCAGCTGCGGACGCATTCGTTGCAAATATGGACGGATGGGCCGGCGATCAGCTTGCCCACTTCATTTTGGTTTTTGCCGCAAAACGAACAGGTCAGCAGCTTGTGATCGTCGGCAAACTGGGGAATCTGCGACTCCCATTTGTCGCCAAAGGCGTGCGTCAGCGTCTCTTCCAACGTCGAACCGATTTGAAACAACTGCCGGGCGATCTCGCTGCGCTTCGGCGTCGTCTTGGAATCGAGAAAGTTCGCCACCGCCTGCTGAAAGATTTTTAGTGCCGCGCCATACTTCTGCCCGTTGATCAGATCGGCGCACTCGACGAACCCGAAACCGCTTGTTTTTGTCGCCATGGCGAACCCCTTCCGCGTCCTGCGTTGCAATTGCGATCGGGACTAATCCCGGCACACGATCCACTCGACCGTAGCACAATTTCCGCGCGCGGACAGTAAGCCGGTCCGTCGGTGGGAAATATTTCAATCGGCCAGGAACGGAATGACCATGCCGTTGTGGAAGATTGATCGAACAACCGAGACATGAGGTTGCAACTTTCGCAGCGGCATCGAAGGCAAGAAAACAGCAGCGAGCGTTGACGGCCGAAAATAAAAATATAGCTGCGCAAACGATTCAGCAAGCCAGGACGCGCCGATCGAAAATGGCTCCCGGCGAGGTGTAAAGACGCGGGCCGAGAGGGCGGGTTTCAAACCCGCCCCTACAACTCCTGATTCTTTTTTGCGCCCTTTGCGTTCTTTGCGGCCATTCTGCGTTTCGGTTGCGGCTTCGCCGCCCTAGGGTGATTGACATTGGTTGCGTCGACAGACGTCCCCCTGCCGCCGCATCATCAGAACATGTACGTCCCGCTGTTGATATTATACGACTGCCCGGTGATGAACTTCGCCGCGTC
The DNA here is from genome assembly GCA_963847445.1 of uncultured delta proteobacterium. Taxonomy (GTDB): domain Bacteria; phylum Desulfobacterota; class Binatia; order UBA9968; family UBA9968; genus DP-20. Next base: position 14,720 of record CAWJZV010000013.1, read on the forward strand.
GCTGGCGAGGAAGACGATGGAGCCGGCGATGTCTTCGGGTTCGAGGATATGCGGCAGCGGTGTCGAACTCAGGCGCGCCATCACTTCTTCTTCGGAGCGGTGTTGACGCGGCATGGAAGTATTGGCCGAACCGGGGCAGATCGCGTTGACGGTGATGCCGTCCGGTCCGACCTCGCGCGCCAGCGCTTTGACGAATCCCATCACCGCGGCTTTCGAGGCGGCGTAGTGGGAGAACTGGCGCATGCCGTAGTGGCCGATACCGGAGGCGAGAGAAATGATCCGGCCGCTTTTCTGCGCGCGCATGGCCGGGACGAACTCGCGGCAGCAGAGAAAATTGCTGCCGACGTTGATGTTGATCGTGCGATCCCAATCCTCCTCGGTCAGGTCGACCACCGCGGCCTTGGGGAAATAAATCCCCGCGACGTTGACCAATATATCGACGCGGCCGAAACGCTCAAACGTGCGGTTCGCCATGCGCTTGACCGAACTCTCGTCGGCGACGTTGACTTCCAGCGCCAGCGCTTCCGCGCCCAACGCTATTAACTCGTTGGCCACCGACTGGGCTTTTTCCGCCTGCAAGTCGGCGACAATTAATTTCGCGCCTTCGCGTCCCATCATCAGCGCCGTCGCCCGGCCGATGCCCTGCGCTGCGCCGGTTACCACTGCGACTTTATCTTTGAGTTTCATGGCATCACCACCCCGCCGTTGACGTGAAAGGTTTGGCCGGTTATCGCCGCGCTCTCCGGCGTGGTTAGAAAATAGTACATCTCGGCCAAATCCTCCGGCAGCGCCGTGCGCCCGAGCGGGATCTGCGACCACCAGCGCTGTTTGCGCGCTTCGGGCGATTCCTTTTCCATCACCCGCGGCGTATCGGTCGGCCCCGGCGCCACCGTGTTCGCCAGCACGAGATCCGGCGCTAACTCCAACGCCAGCGATTTTGTAAAGGTAATGATGCCGGCCTTGGCCGCCGCGTAGGGCGTGCGCAAGGCCGAACCGGTGACGCCGTAATTCGACGCCGTGTTGATGATCCGGCCGCTTTTTTGTTGCTGCATGAGCGGCGCCACTTCGCGGCACATGAGAAACGTGCCCTTCAAGTTGGCATCGATCACTTCCTGCCATTCCGCCCAGGTGAACTCTTCGATACGCTTGGTGTAAGCGCTGCCGCCGGCGATATTGGCGAGAATGTCAATCCGCCCATAGCGCTTGGAACACATCGGTGACCACGGCTTTCACTTCCCGCGCCACCGTCACATCGATCGCCCAGGCATCGGCCTTACCGCCGGCCGCGACGATGTCGCCTTTGACCCGCTCCGCCGCGCCGCCATCGTAATCGGCGATGCCGACGGTAATCCCCGCCGCCGCCATGCGCCGCGCCACCGCGCCGCCAATGCCGCCGCCCCCGCCGGTAATCAAGGCAACTTGAGTCAATTTAATCCTCCTGCAACGCCGTCCGATAAATGGCGTCGATCTGTAGCCGGTAGCGCGACGCGACCTGCTCGCGATTCACTTTGACTTTGTGAAAATGATTGATGCTTCTGACCTCGGCGGGAAACTCGCTCTGCATCACGGCGATCTGGCGAATCCGCTCGTAGAATTCGAGCCGGCCGTTGACCCGCTCGATCTGCGGCCGACAATGCCGCGGCAATTTCAGCTTCCGACAAAGCTTGCTATATCACGATTGAGAGCTTCGGCAATCTTTTGGCGGTCGGGAAATATCAATGCCGCGATGAACGGCCGCTGGTCGCCGAGCAACACCGCCTGGCTGATGTACGGCTCGTTTTCCAATTGCAGCTCGATGAAACCGGGATAAATATTCGAGCCGTCCGAACAATTGAAAATATCTTTCTTGCGGCCGGTGATCTTGAGCGAACCGTCGGCTTCAATCACACCGATATCCCCAGTGCAGTACCAACCCTCCTCGTCGAACGCCTCGCGCGTCGCCTCGGGATTCTTGAAGTAGCCGGGCGACACCGTCGGACCGCGCACGAGAATTTCACCATCGGCGGCAATGCGGATCTGGACATTGGCGAACGGTTTGCCCAAATTGCCGGGGCGATTTTCGCCGATGCCGCAAAGCGTCACACCGCCGCACTCGGTGGAGCCATAGGAACCGATCAGCGGCATACCGATCAGTTCGAAAAAGCGCATGATGCGCGGCGGCATGGCCGCGCCGCCGTAGGCGACATATTTGATCCGGCCGCCGAAGGCGCGCCGCACGTTCGCTTTGAGCTGTGCTTTGAGCTCATCGAAGCAGCGGCTGTCGGCGTCGCTCAAACCGCCGCTGGACCTCTTGTCATCGAGACGTTCGAGATTTCGCCAGCTTTCCTGATTGCCGTCTTGAGCCAATAGACAATCCCAAATCCGCTCCATGATCCGCGGCACCACCGCCAACGCCGGTCGGCGAAAGCTGCTCGATCACCGCCAAATCCACTTTTGTCTCCGCCGCCTCGATGATCGCCGTGGTGCGGCCGGTAACCGCGCTTTTGAGAAAACCGAAACGACCGAACAAATGGTTCAAGCTCAGGATGTTGACGGTCAACTCGTCCGGGGCGCTCACCGTGATCGCCGCGCCATTGGTGATATTGGCGAGCAGATTGTCTTGGGTACGCATCACCCCTTTGGGTTCGCCAGTGGAACCGGAGGTGTACATGATCGTCGCCAAGTCGTTGCCCTGCACCGCTTGAGAGTCGCGCCGCCAAGCCGTCTGCGCCGGCACCGCGTTCGAGCAGCTGGTGAAAGTTGAGCGCATTGGCGATCCCGGCGCCGCTGTCGTCCATGCACGATCAGCTGTTGCAAAGCCGGCAATTGCCCCTGGAGATTGAGCAGGCGGCCGGCAACCGCCGCGTTCTGGACAAAGGCGGCCCGGCACTGCGCATGGCCGAGCACTTTGACAAACATGACATCGGAAAGACTCGGGCGACGAGGACCACGTTGGGAAAACCGCCGGCGAGAGTCGCCAGGTCGGCGGCGAGCCAGGGCAAACTATTTTCACCGATGATCGCGACGGTTTCACCCGGTGCGATACCGACAGCGCATAAGCCCAACAGCACCTGGCCGACCAGGGCGCCGAACTCGCGCCAGGAAATCTCTTCGAAACGATTCGCCGGTTTGCAACTTGATAAATGTCCGGTCGCCCAACTCGGCGACCCGTTGAAAAAAGATTTGGCCGACATGGCGGCTGCTGACAGTGGGAGTAGAGTCGGTCATAGAGTAACGAAATGCGCGGGATCGTATTTCGACCGCGCGGCATCGGTCAATTTTTTGCAATCCTGTGATTTCGTTTCGATGCGCGAAGGCGTAGCGCTAGCGCCTTGGCAACGTCATCCATGTGGCCGTTTAAATACTTCCGCGCCGGCACGGCCAGGCGCACGAGCTCGACGCCCCGCGCCACCTGGCTCGGCGCCGGCGGCGGCCCTTTGGATATGCGAATGCCGCTCTTTTGGTAAAGGAACGCCGCCAAAGCTTCGGCGGCGAATGGCTCAGGTGCGCTCGGTGAAAAAAACTTCTTGAGATCGATAAACACGCCATGACCGCTCGCCGGCCGCACAACCGGCACGATGTCGGCGAGTTTGTCCCAGAGATATTTCACCTGTTCGACTCGCTGTGTCATGTAAGCTTCGCTGGCGAAGATTTCCGGCAAAGCCGCGGCGATCGCATCCATGGCGCCGGCCGAGAGCTGGACGCCGTCGAGGAAACTCTGCATCGCCGCCTTCTGCTGGCTCCCCCGGTCGCGGGTAAAGATAAAACCACCGGTTCCGACGAGGAAATCTTTGAGCGCACTCATCGTGGCGCCGTCGGCCAAGGCGCAAGTTTCCCGGACAATCTCGGCGAGTGACCACTGCCGATACGGCGCTTCCCTCATTTTTATCAGGGCACTGTTCTCAAGGATGCGGCAGGCGTCGAGAAAGAGTGGAATCTTGTGACTGGCGGCGAGCGCTTTGACGGCGCTCAGATTGCCCAGCGACACCGGGTGGCCGCCGCAGGAGTTGACGCTAAGCTCGACGTAAATGCAGCTAATCTGCCCGGCACCCTTCTCCTGAACCAACTTTTCGAGCTTATCGAGATCGATATTGCCCTTGAACGGGTCGTCGCTAGCGAAATCATGGGCGGCCTCGCCGATCACGTCGACAATCTGCGCTCCGGCCATTTCGATATGGCTGCGCGTCGACGGAAACAGCAGGTTGCCGGCGACGACGCTACCAGGCTTGACATGGATCTTGATCCAGATCCGCTCCGCCGAGCGTCCCTGGGTCGTCGGCACGAAATAGTCGAATCCGAAATAGCGCTGGAGTTGCCGCGGCGAGCCGGCCGTAGGCGCCACTTCCCTCGGACGCCAACCCCATGCCGGGCTCGACGGAGTTTGCCGCCGCCGCCGCAAGTTGTCCGGTGCTGCTAGCGCTGACGCCGCTATCGGTCGACAAGTCGATGTAAATGAGCTCTTGGGGAATGATGTCGGTGTTGTAGTGCGCTTTGGCCAGTGCGGCTTGCCGCTCTGGCTCGGTGGTCTGGCGCAGCGGCCGCACCACCGCCATCTCGTAAGGCACCGAAAACGTCACACCCTTCGCTGCACCATCCATTGTTAGCCACTTCGCGGTAAAACTCCGCCTTTACGTAACATGAAATCGGCGCGCTGAATATAAAATAATTGGGGGTAAACCGATCCGCCGAGCGATCCGTTTGAGTGGCAGTTACGAGCCGCTCTTCGGCGGCCGGCGCCGGCGGCTCAGCCGGGCGCACCGTCAGCATGGTCATGGCGCGATGCACCATCTTGCGCTCGGTGGCGAATTTGAGCTGCTTCATCGCCTGGTCAATCGGCGAACCAACGGGCATCGTCCGACTCATGATCGTGGTCGCGCACATCGCCGCGCACATAGCGCATCAGATAAAAATGCACCCGCTTGTAAATGCGGATCGCCTCGCTTTCTTTGGTTTTGTCGCGATAAGAATAACGAATATCGCCGAGCTTGCGCACCAGCTTGCCTTCCAGACCGGTCTCTTCGCGCACCTCGCGCAGCGCCGTCTCCTCGACCCGCTCGCCTTCCTCGACATGCCCCTTGGGCAGACCCCAACGGTTGCGCACATGAATCAGCGCCACCTCGAATAGCTCGCCGCTGCGCCGGTAGATCACCCCGCCGGCAGAAACCTCCCTGACCGTGCGGATGTTTTCATCCTGCGGCGGTTTCGCCAACGCCTGCTCGCGCAGCCAGGTGAGGTAGTCAGCGCTACCCTCGATGATCGGCAAGGCGATGATCTCGGGAACCGAATAGCTGTGCAGCTCTTTGACGCGCTTTTCCAGCGCCGGGAAGAGCTGGCGGCGGGTTTTGATTATCAGCAGCTCTTCGTCGTTCTGCTCGACCTTGCCCTGCCAGCGGTACACCGACTGAATCGAGCGCACCCGGTTAACGCAAGCAGCCAACTGCTCGCCGACCAAGGCTTGAGCCATGCGGTCGGCTTCTTCACCCGTGCCCACCGTGACATAAACTACGATCAATTCTGACATTACCAGCAATCTTACAACTCAGCCCGATAGGCAGTCAATCTAGCAGAGGGCAACGAGGCTCAAGGCATGAGCCCAATTCGATTCGCACCGCAAACTTTGTTAAATTGGCGGGTCGGTGATTGAACTGCGCCAGCTCGACTTATTGAAGCCCCTGAATAACTATGTTAGCTAAACAGGTTCGGAGAAAATTCCTATGTCGGACGTAAAAATCGATTTTGCCAAGGGTAACGGCCTGGTACCGGTGATCGTGCAGGACCATGAAAGCCGCGATGTGCTGATGGTCGCTTACATGAACGAGGAAGCGTGGCAAAAAACCCAAGAAACCGGCAAAGCCCATTATTACAGCCGCTCGCGCAAGGGTCCATGGTTCAAGGGCGAGGAGTCCGGCAATTTTCAAGAAGTCAAAGACGCCTTCATCGACTGCGATACCGACACGATCTTGATTCAAGTCCACCAGGTCGGCGGCGCCGCCTGCCATGAGGGCTATAAGAGCTGTTTTTTCCGCCAGCGCACGGGCGCCGACTGGCAAGTCATTGGCGAACGCGTCTTCGATCCCAAGGAAGTTTACAAAAAGTAGACCAAGGCTTTCCCATGGCAGGCAACAAAGAACTCAAATTGGGCATCCCCAAAGGCAGTCTCGAAGGCATGACCATCGAGCTCTTCAAAAAATCCGGTTGGAAGATTTCATCGTCCAGCAGAAGCTACTTTCCGACGATCGATGACTCGGAGATCCGTTGCAGCCTGGCGCGCCCGCAGGAGATGTCGCGCTACGTCGAGATGGGCACCCTCGACGTCGCCATCACCGGCAAGGACTGGACGATCGAAAACAACTCCGACGTCCAAGTCGTCTGCGAGATGGTTTATTCAAAAACCAGCTTTCGCCCGACCCGTTGGGTCGTGGCGGTACCGCGAGAGTCGCCGATTAAGAAAATCGAAGACCTCAAAGGCAAGCGCATTTCCACCGAGATGGTGAACTTCACCAAGCGCTATTTTGCCGAGCGCAACATTCCCGTGGAGGTCGAATTTTCCTGGGGCGCCACCGAAGCCAAAGCCGCCGAGGGACTCGTCGACGCGATCGTCGAAGTCACCGAGACCGGCACTACCATCCGCGCCGCCGGGCTGCATATCATCCATGAGCTGATGGAGTCCTGTCCGCAGCTGATCGCCAATAAGGCCGCCTGGCAGGACCCGTGGAAGCGGGCCAAGATCGAGCAGATCAAGATGCTCTTGCTCGGCGCGCTTTCCGCCGAGAACAAAGTCGGCATCAAGCTCAACGTTCCCGGAAGGCAGATCTGGAGAAGGTCATCGCGCTGATTCCGAGCATCACCGCGCCGACGGTGGCAACGCTCTACCCATCGCCCAATCTCAAAGGCGTCAAGTGGTTTTCCATCGAAAGCGTCCTCGAAGAAACCAGAGTGCGCGATCTAATTCCCGAAGCTGATCCAGAAGCCGGCGCCGTGGGAATTATCGAATATCCGCTGAATAAGATTATCTAGAAATGAAACCAGCGGTTGGCTGGCGGGTAACACTATGAAAGCTCCATCGACAGGCAGTTACGATTGCCCGATGGCTGCTGCCGGTTGCTTTCCCGCGGCGTTGTCCCGGTGCAGAAAGTAGTCCTTCGCGATGTCGGGAAACAGCGCGTAGGTGAGCACGTCTTCTTCGCTCTTGGCCATGCTGCCGGCGTCGGCACGGGCTTTTTCCAGGCCCGGCTTCAGTAAATCCGCCGGACGGCAGGTGATCGGCTCTTTCTTGCCGAGCACCTTTTCTTTGATCTCATCGCCGATCTTGCCCGGCGCTTCGCCGTATAGCCCCATGACATAGTTTCTCGTTTCCATGGCGACCACGGAGTAGCGTTTGCCGGTCATGACGTTGAGCGCGGCTTGCGCCCCGACCATCTGGCTGGTCGGCGTCACCAGCGGCGGATAACCTAGATCCTTGCGCACCGAGGGCATCTCGGCGAGCACCGCTTCCAGCTTGTCTTCGGCCTTTTGCTGGCGCAGCTGGGCGACCAGGTTAGAAAGCATGCCGCCGGGGATCTGCGAGATCAGCACATCGGGCTTGATTTGATTGTTTACCGGGCTTTCGAACTCACGGTAATTGGGCCGGATGCGGTAAAAATACTCGGCGATCTTGGCGAGCTTGGCGAGATCCAAACCGGTGTCATGGGGCGTGCCCATGAGTCCGGCGACCAGCTGCTCGGTGGCCGGCTGCGAGGTGCCTTGCGAGAACGGCGAAATCGCCGTATCGAGAATATCCGCGCCTGCCTCGATCGCCATCATGTAAGTCATCTGCGCCAAACCGGCGGTGCAGTGCGAATGCAAATGCAGCGGCAGTGCGATGCGCGACTTGATTTTCTTGATGATCTCGTAGGCGGCGTAGGGCGCCAACAATCCGCCCATGTCTTTGAGGCAGATGATCTGCACGCCCATGTCGGCGAGCTTTTCCGCCACATGCAGAAAATAATCCGGCGAATGCACCGGACTGATGGTGTAACAGACCGCCGCCTTCGACCAGCTTGCCGGTTTTGAGACCGGCTTCGATGGCGGTCTTCATGTTGCGAACATCGTTCATGGCATCGAAGATGCGAAACACGTCGATGCCGTTGGCGGCCGCGCGTTGCACGAAGGCTTGGACGATATCGTCGGGATAGTTCTTGTAGCCGACCACGTTCTGGCCGCGCAAGAGCATCTGGAAACGGGTCTTAGGCATCGCCGCGCGCAGTTTGCGCAAGCGCTCCCAGGGACATTCTTTGAGATAGCGCAGCGTCGCGTCGAAGGTCGCACCGCCCCAGGTTTCCAGCGACCAGTAGCCGACGTCATCGAGCTCCGCCGCGATCGGCAGCATATCTTCGGTCGGCATGCGCGTCGCTACCAAACATTGGTGCGCGTCGCGCAGCACCGTTTCCATGATTTCGATCTTACCCGCCATATGTGTTGGCTCCCTATTGGGTCATCTCAATCGTAGAGATCGCTCTGTTTGTCTTCCAAGCGATCCTTCTCCTTGGCGTCGATGACATACATGCCGTTGACCTGCTTCAGTTTGCTCTGGTCGTAAAAGTACTCCGACTTCGCCAAGCCCTCGTCGAACTCGTACATCTTGATGGCGTCCCAGGGGCAGATTTTCTTGTCCAGACGGTCTTCCGACTCGGTGCCGATCAGTTGCAGTTGAAAGCGTTTGGGCACGGCCTCGGGTGGGACGGGCTTGCGGTTGGCGTCGTAGAAGCGGTTGGCGTATTCGTAGAAAATCTCGCCGGTTTCTTTATGCTGCTGGACTTTGGTGAGATCGTCGCTGTAGCACATCTGGCAACCGATGCATTTGTCGTTGTCGACAAAGACACGGTAGGGCTTCAAACCGCCGCCCGGCAGCTCCTCGTAGAGCAGATTGATGCAGTCGTCCACCGGACAATGAGCTTCGCAGATCGGCGAACCCGCGCAGCTCGAACAGTTCTCGTCCATCACCGCCAATAGGGCGGTACCTTTGCGCTTTTTTGCCTCAGCCATTCGCTTGCGTCCTCGCTTTCATGAACTTGCCCCTGTAATTTGCCCTTAAGCGCCCAACCGATGGCGATCAGCAATAGCACCCACCAATAACGGATCATCACAATGCGACCCCATTCGAGCCAATAAACGAAATTTCCCGAGCGCGAAATCAAATCGCTCAAGGCGCTCTGGGCGCCGCCGTACTCCTTGGCCTCGCGCAACGCCTGCGACAGGCCGTAGAGCGCGCCTTCGTCGCGCGGATTGAGCTTGAGCGCTTGCTCGAAATCGCGCCGCGCTTCGTTCCATTTGCCGAGCTCGGCGAAAAGTACTACCACGCGTCGTCAGCGCGCCGACATTGTCGGGCTTGAGTTCCAGCGCTTTGTTTAAACTGACCACCGCGCCGTCCAAGTCGCCCTGCTTTTTTTGCGCCACCGCCAGATTGCTATGGGCTTCCGGCGAGTTGGGCCGCAGCTCGATGACTTTGCGGTACTCTTTGATCGCCGCCGCGAATATCGCCGCGGACTTCTAACTCGACATAGCCCAACAGGGTTCGCGCGTCGACATGGTCGCCGTTAATGCGCGATCGCCCGCTTGATCGACAAGATCGCCGCCTGGGGGTCGCGCAGCCGCAATAGCGACATGCCCAGGAACAGATGCAAGTCGGCGTCATTGGGATATTGCCTGAGCAGCTCCTCGAATGCGGCTTTAGCTTCGGCGGCTTTACCCTGGGCAAGATCCTTACGCGCCTGTTCCCAGCGTTTGTCGTTCGAAAACGGAGCGGTAAATTCGGCGGCGAGGGAGAAACTAAACGCTGAAGCGAACGCCAGGGCGGCGATCAGCAGCGCCAGCCACTTATGCGCCATTTATTTCCACATTTCGTTGGGAATTTCGTCTTCTCTACCTTCTTCGATCGAGCTTGTCGTTCTTCAAAGGCTTCCTTCATGCCAAGCCAGGTAAAGAAAACCACCAGGATCAACATCGCAACGATCGGAATATTGTCCGGCTTGGTGACGATCTCGAGAAAATTATGCAGTCCGCTCGGTTCTTCCATAAAAGTTAAACACCCGTATTTTAAGGATTTTAATAAAAAATATTAGAAATCCCGCTGGAAGTCAATGTGAGTAAGAAGGGTCGAGGATGGAGGATCGACGATGGAGGATCGCGCCTGAACATTTTGCGCATCCTCAATCATCTATCATCAATCCTCGACCGTCTTATTTAATGCTGCGCATGATGGCCGCGGCCATGTTCGGTATTGCGGAAGATCAGCGACTTGATCACCACCGGCACCGCTTTGGCATCGACGCAGCTCTTGGCCGATATCGATGAAATCGAAATCCTTCAGATCGATACCGTCGATCGAGATAATCGCCGCGCCCGGAATCAGCTCGCGCTCGATGATATTGCCCATGAGCTTGGCGATATCGGCGTCGAAGACCAAAACCAGCGGCTGGCCGTTGTCGATATGGCCCTTCATCGCCTGGACCAAGCCCTCGGCCAAAGTGCGAATCAACGGATAGGACGGTCCCAACTCCCAGCGGATCGCCAGCGCCACCGAGCGGTCGATATCGTCGGCGTCAAAGCGCTGCAGCGCCCGCTCCACCGCCTCTTTGACCTCGGTCGCGCTGATCGATTCTTTCTGCTCGAAATGCGGCGTGACCACTTGGAGGTTACGCAACGGCAGAATCTCCGGATGAGACAAGTAAATGGTATTGCCGCTCACCTGCACGGTGTATTGCGACGCGCCGATGACGGTGGCGCGGATGCGCACTTCGGCCGGCCGCAGCGGGATCTTGCCGCCGCCTAATTGGTTCGCCTTGGCCCGCACTTTTTTGCCGAGATAAGCGCCGAGATCGCCTAAATTGCGCTTCTCATAACCGTAGACAAACTCGGAAACACCGCCGGAGAACATCACCGCATGGATCGGCTCCTTGAATTCGATATTGGGCGTGAGCAAGAGATTGGCCACTTCCGGCGACAGCTTGCCGCGTTCCAAGACTTCAAATAGCGAATCGCGCGAGCTTCTCTGAGAACTTTTCCTTTTGCTCCTCGCTCATGGTGGCGCCCAGCTTGAGACCGTCGATGCCGGCCATCTTGGCGAACTTGAGCGCGGTGTCTTCGAGACGGGTGATGACGCCATTTTCATCCATGGCGATCAGCCGGGCGCCCACTTCGACGGCGCAGGTGTCGACCACCCGGCCCTCTTTGACGATGGCGATCTTGCTGGTGCCGCCGCCGATATCGACGTTCATGACCGTGAAGTCGCCGCCCTCATGATAGGTCATATGCACCGCGCCGGAACCGTAGGCGGCCAAGATCGACTCCAAGTTGTGCCCCGCCGTGGCGCAAATGAATTTCCCCGCTTCGGCGGAAAACAGCGCGGCGATCGCTTCGGCATTTTTCTTCTTGACCGCTTCGCCGGTGACGATGACCGCGCCGGTGTCGATGTCCTCGGGCGTCAACCCGGAGACCCGATAGGCTTCATGAATGAAATCGCCCAGCTTGTTGGTATCGATGGTGGTCTTGTCGACATAGGGGGTGAGCAGAATCGGCGACTCATGGATAATCTCGCGGTTGACCACGACGAATCGCGAGGACAACGCCACGCCCTGGCGCCGCAGGGTCAATCGGGAAAAGATCAAATGGGAAGTCGACGAGCCGATATCGATGCCGACGGAGTTGAGCGTGATTCGCTCCGACCGCCACATCGGATGGTTTTCATCCATCATCGCTTCGTCATCGTCGAACTCATCATCATGTCCTTCATGCAATCTCAATTCTTCTTCGTTCACTACATTATCCATGCGGGCTCACTAGTCCTTTCGCAAAAGCGTCATTTAAGTATCCGATTTCCATAACATATGCGGATACCCGTTGCCACTCGCCGGACCGACCGGCGGCGGTTCAGTTCGGCAAGATCCCCTCCCCTGGTTCTCTATGACGGCCGCCACAAGTCGGTCATTTCGAGCGCGGCGAGAACCCCACCACGCGCTCGGCGCGAGTTGTCCCACGTGGTCAAGCCATTCCCATTAGATCGGGCGAGCAACCTGCGCGATGTCTAAAGCTCCCTCTTCCTTCACCCGCGAACCGTGCTCAACGATATCGAAACGCTGCGCATCGAAGAGGGTTTGCGGTCGTTCCGCGCCGCCTTAGCGAAGTCAGCTACCTCGCGCTTCGCGTGCGTCGGGGTTGGTAGTGATGTTTACAAGTTCGATCTTTGAATCGGCAACGAGTGGGGACCCTAGCGGGCCGCGGTTCAACCGGTCAATCCGCAGACGCGGACAAGAATGTCCCACGTTGTCCAGTTCTAACGAACAGTTACTGCGTCTCGATATCAGCTCTCTCGCTTTCAA
>CAWJZV010000014.1:0-296172 GCA_963847445.1 uncultured delta proteobacterium
CTCGCGATAAATCCGGCTTTGGTGATCGTGACAATCGCCAATTCTATCGCATCGAGCAGCAGCGGATCACCCGGTCGGAAATCCGTGCGTCGATATGTCCATGTTGTTTCCGTCTGGATCGGTGCCGCGCAGATCGGCGAAGGACCGCTTGCCGGCACGCGAGCCGGGCTTCGGCAATCCCCAATGCTCGAATCGCCCGAGCAGCTTCTCTGCCTCGTTCGGATCGACGTCGAAGCCGATATGGTTGAGGCCGCTGGGCTTTCCTTCGGCGCGGTTCGGTATCAGCGTCAGATTGAAATATCCATCGCTCAGATAGATCGCCTCGCCCTTTGGATTGGGCACGCGCCGCATGTCAAAAACCTGCTCGTAGTAGCGCGCCAACCGTTCCGGATCGAGCGAGACGATTGTCAATCGACGAAGCTTCGGCATGTCCCCTCCTTCCCTGTTGACCATCGCTAGGCCGCCGTCGCCGATCACTATCGGCCATGGCCCATGGTTACGTCAACTCCGAAGGTTCCGGTCTTGCTGCCAAAAGCTGCGGCCTTCGCTAGAGCAATGCGACGAAATCTTCTACCGTTAACCGAGACAAATTTAGCGGCAGATTGAAAAGTCAGTCAGGCAAGAGGAACACAAGTTGAGGGCCGCGGCAGGCGACCAGGCTCTACGGCTGCGCGCCCGGCTCGCCGGCGTAGCCCTCGCGACGCGCAGGAGTGGATTCTATTTCCCGGAGAAATGCCGCCACCGCGCTCCAAAACTCCTGGCGCCGCTCGATGCCGTAATGGCGCGCGCCCGTCAAAGTCACGGTTCGCTGCGGTCCGCCCCAGGCGCGCGCCAGCGCCGCGCCGTTCTCCATCGGGGTCACGTCGTCGTTCTCGGCGAGCACGAAGAGCGCGGGGACATTGACCTTCGGCGCGATCGTCGCCGCATCATAGCGGCCGTTGAGCAGGAAGCTCACCGGCAGCCAGGGATATCGTTCCTGACCGAGGGCGCTAAAACTGTCGAAAGGCGTCGCCAGGATTGCGCCGCGAACCTTGCGCGCTTGCGCCAAAGCCACCGAAAAATAGCTGCCCAGGCTCCTGCCGAACACGACGATGTTCGATGATTCAACGTCGGGCCGCGCCGCGGCATAGTCGAAGACAAATTTGCGTGTCTTCGAGCAACACGCGCTCGGAAGATTCGCCTTCGGAAAGTCCGAAGCCCCGATAATTGATAAACAGCCAACCCCAGTGTTCCGGTTTCTCGCCTTGATCGATCAGCCAGGACGTCTCCCGGCGCACGCCGCCGAAGACGATCACCAGCGGAAACCGGCCGCTCACCGGGCTGATCTTGGGACGCTTGAGCCAGCCGTGCAGCGTAACGCCGTCGGCGGCTTTGAGGCGCACTTCCTCTAAACCGCCGTCAGGCGACGCGATCGCGCTTAGATACGCCGGGTCGGCGGTTCGCGGGCGGAAGAGAAAGCGCTGCTCGATCGGTTCGAAGATAGAGTTGCAGCCGCCGGCGAATGGCGCCAAGATCGCCAGGATCGCCAACAGAAATGGCAGCCGGACTCGACTGGGCTTGGCGGATACCTCGATTGTTGGCTGGTCGTTCATAAGCCTCTCTCTTAGTCTGGACAAAATAAACAAGCCATTTCGCGTACCGGGTATTAACCCCGGACGCGACCAAAGGGGATGCTGGGCCCCCTTTGGATTGCCCATTTGATGGTGCCCGCAGCAAGCTGCGAGCAAATGTTTAGATTAAAGCAACCTCCACAAACGTCAATCCGCGGCGGAGCCGAAGAATCTGCTTTGCCAAAAACTGCTGCGAATGCGAGAAACTTCGCAGCTTTTAGTTCAGCCCGGGGACTCGCGCTAAATTCTATTAACGTGGCAATACTCTCCTGCCAGCGCGCTCGCATGCTATTAGACGGAGTCAGAGGCGGATGGGTTCACTCAAATCAACCGGGTATTTCGCGATCGGGGTATGAACCCCGCTCGCGACCAAAGGGGATGTTCAACCCCCTTTGGAAACCCCAGCAATTTTGTCCCCGCAGCAAGCTGCGGGGAATATTAGATTTAAATCTTGACGCCTCTTAGTGTGCGCATTCGGTCCGAGAACTGCTGCCAAGAGACCCTAACAAACCCAATGACTAACACCTCAAGAAGTCCAAAATCATTGGGATTGCTTGACCGCTCTTGGTTATAACCGCACACCCTCTTCGATTCGTTAAATGTCGGTTATTTTGCGCAGTCGAAACAACGTGGAAACAGTGCCCGCATGTGATCATATATAAATAGATCCTCGGCTGGCAACCAACCGTCAATCGGTAGGTCGGCAAAATTTGAGCAGCTAGTGTATTTAGCATCTCCGGGACTAACAACTGCACGTGTCGCTGTCATTCCCAAACTAGGGCTGCGCTGTTCGCCTGTCATCGGCCTTGCTTAGCAGCCATGCTTGGCGATATGAGTTGAGAAATATGCAACAACGATTACCGAAGGGATCAAATATGGCTGCAATAGCTCTTGGCATGGTCATGTTCTGGTTCGGCGTAGTGGCACCGCTCCACGCCGCCAAGTTCTACTGCTCATCCGGCAACGTGACTTGCCTGATTGCCGCCATTAACAAGGCTAATGGACGGCCGGGGGAGCACACGATTAACCTCAAGCCGGGGATCTACACTCTTCAGACAGCATATGACCCGGTCACCCGCAGCGGGTTGCCGTCGATTAGCAGTGCGATACAGATACAGGCAACTGCTGATGATCCTCCCACTGTAATTGAGCGAAGTCCTGTCGCAGGGTTGTTTCGCATTTTTCATGTATCTCTCAGCGGCCGATTGAGCCTCAAGGGAGTGACAGTGGCAAGGGGTTCCACTGGGGGTGGTGGCACGGCAATTCTCAACCTTGGGGTCACGACGCTTCAGGATAGCGTTGTCACAAATTCAGATGGGGACGGCGGGGGAGCGATAAAGAACTTAGGTACGTTGAACGTGTTTAGAACTCTTATCGCAGATAATAGCGTGGGCCATGAGGGCGGAGGTATACGCAATGAGGGAAATGCCCATGTGGAGAATAGCACTATCGCCCACAACTCAAGCTCAGACGGGGGCGGTATCGAGAACACAGGATCTCTCGTTGTGAAGAATAGTGCGATCATTTTTAACTCCACAGATTGTTGCCAGCCAGGCGGCGGCATTCTCAATCTCGGGGGCTCTGTCCAGATCGTTAACAGTACCATCGCCAAAAATTTTGCCGGCGGAGGTGGAGGGGCCGTAGCGAATTTCAACGGCCAAGTCTCCATTACCAACAGCACGATTAGGGAGAACCAGGCCCCCCGCTTTTTTGGTGTTGGCGGCGGTATTTGGAATGATGGCGGCACCCTACAACTCCAGAACACTATTGTTGCGGGGAACACCGTCGCTACCGACGACTCTTTGGGCGGCGGCCCGGACTGTTTTGGGACCATCACCAGCCTTGGGAATAATCTTCTTGGTGACATCAGCGGTTGCGACATAAACCTTCAGCCAAGCGATATGATCGGAGATCCCGGCTTAGGTTCTCTGGTCGGCGCCGGCGAAGAGGACTCACCGGGTAGTGCCCATTTTCCGGTCTTGGCCGGGAGTGCAGTCATCGGCAAGGGAAATCCAAATGCTTGTCTGCAAAATGATCAGCTGGGACATCTCCGTGCCGGCACCTGCGATATAGGGGCGGTTGAGTTTGGCGGATTGGTTGCCATCGACATCAGGCCAAAGAATGATGCCAATAGAATAAATCCTAACAGCAACAAAGATATAATTGTGGCAATTTTCAGTCTCAATGGCTTTGACGCCACCACTGTAGACGCGACTACTGTCTTATTTGGGCGCACTGGTATTGAGGCTAGGCCGGCACAGGCTACTTTGAAGGATGTAAACAGGGACGGGCTTGTCGATCTGCTGCTGTCGTTTGACGCGGACATAACGGGAATACAATGCGGAGACACCCAGGCCGTATTGACAGGAGAAACCAATGCGGGGCTGCCTGTTAGGGGGTTTGACTCTATTACGGTGGGCGGATGTAAAAAGTAGGCGCCGCACACTAGACTGGTAGCGACGGTCCACATCGGCCGCCATTTTTGTTTCAGCTCACAATCGGCGCTATGAATTGGCGACGCTCAAGGGCATAACGAGGGCTCATTGCCACCTCAACACCTACACGGACACCATTTAATCGATTACCGTCGGGAGCACCACTGATTTCAGCACTTTATATTCGCCTGGTTTGGTTTTGATTTGATCCAGCTGCATCGCGATCTCGGCCAACAATCCACAGCTGCCATGAGCGCCTCTTTTAGCTCGGGGCTGACCGGATAGTGCGCCGGTTGCAACAATGCCAGCTCAACGAAGCGCGGCGATAAGACTACCTTCATGCTTCTGAGCACCACCTTCCGCGCCTTTCGTCACCGCGACTATTTGATCTACTGGCTCGGCCTATTTTTCGGCCATACCGGCACGCTGATCCAAACCACCGCGCAAACTTGGCTGATATTTCAACTCACCGAATCGCCTTTTTACTTGGGGCTGGAAGGACTCTGCCTCGGCCTGCCACGGGTGCTGTTTTCCGCCTTTGGCGGCGCCGTGGTCGACCGCACCGACCGCAAGACCATTTTTGTCCTAACCCAAACTTCCTTCGTCGCGATGGCGCTGTTTCTCGGCGTGATGCAACATTTCGCTCTGATTCAGGTGTGGCATCTCCTGTTGGTTTCGGCGCTCACCGGCTTGCTGGTTTCCTTCGAGCAGCCGGTGCGCCAGTCGATCCTGCATCATCTCGTGCCGCGCGATGACTTGCCCAACGCGGTCACGCTTTATCAAATGGTCTTTAACGGCTCGATGTTGTTCGGACCCTCCATCGGCGGTCTGCTGATCCCGCTGATCGATACCAAAGGCTGCTTCTTTGTCGCCACCATCGGGAATCTGCTGGTGTTGGTCACGATATTTCTCATCCACATACCTGCTATCGAACCGGCAGCCGGCAAGACCAGTCTCACTCGCGATATGATCGAGGGGCTGAGGCTCGCATGGAACACGCCGATGTTTCTCGCACTCTTCACGGTCCTCGCCGTCGTCAGCTTTTGCACCAAGCCTTACACCCAGTTCATGCCGGTGTTTGCGCAGACGATCTTGAATGTCGGCGCCCCCGGTCTCGGCATGTTGCTCATGGCGCCCGGCGCCGGCGCGATCTTGGGCGGGCTGACACTCGCCTCGGTGCGCCGCTTCCCCAGGCCGGCGCGGCTGCTGTTTGGCCTCGCCGCCGGCTTCGGGGTCTCGATCGCCCTATTCGCCACTTCGCGCAGCTTTCCATTGTCGCTGGTGTTCCTGTTTATCGCCGGCGGCTTCCAAACGACATTCCTGTCGGCGGTCGCCACGCTTTTGCAATTCCACACCAACGAGCATAACCGCGGCCGCATCATGTCGATGTTCGGTTTGATCAATCGCGGCCTCGGCCCCATGGGCAGCTTCCCCTTCGGCCTGATCGCCACCTGGATCGGCGCGCCTTGGACGGTGGCGATTTGCGGCGTGGCTCACCGTCAGCTTGGTCGGCTATGTGGTCAATTTCGCGCAAAGCGGAGCTGACGCGCACGCCAAAGCTATCGGCGAAGCGTATGATGAAATTGGAAATGCAACGCCAAACGAAATGACGTTTCGAAGCGCGGAATTTGTTGGGCTCGCGACCGGAGCCATTCAGATGACGCACGCAAAGAAACTAACCGCAATCGCGTCCAATGGCAGGCATCGGATTTAGCGTAGCGTATTAAACCGGCTTGCCGCCTCTTGGCATATCGATGGTGAATGAGGGTGAGCGTAAGCTGGCGAAACTTGGACTAACGTTTGTTCTCGGCGAGCTGGCGCTTCCAACCGAGGGTGCGGGCCTTGGCGCCAACCTCTTCGGCTTCGGCGATCATGCCCTTCTGCTGATAGAAGATCGACAAGCTGGTGTAGGCGAGTTCATCTTCCGGCGCCGCCGCGATCAAGCGTTTCGCGACCTCGATGGCTTGATCGACTTTCTCTTGGTGCGCGTAGGTCATCGCCAACGCATGCAACGCGTCGGCGTAATTAGGATCTTCATCGAGGGCACGAAGATAGGCGGCGACGGCATCGTCCAGGCGGTCTTCAGCGAAATGCTCCATTCCCTGGTTGTAGTAATTCTTCTTTATTCACGGGCGCGATCCGTTGAGCGATTGACTATCAAGTTTGCTTATTAAGGCGCGGCGGGCGGCGGTACCGGCGCGGGCCGGCATTGTTGCAGCAAGACTTTTTTGAGCATGGTTGGATTGACCGGTTTTTTGAAGATCACACCCTGCAGCCCTTCGAGGCAACTGCGCTTGATGATGTGGTCTTTGTCATAATTGAATGCCGTCATCAAGACTACAGGAAGCTCGGGCGTGTTTTTCTTGACGGTTTGATAGAGCTCGTAACCATCCATGTCGGGCATGACGACATCGCTCAACACGACATCGAAACGACGCCGCCCCAACCACTCCATGGCGTAGACACCGGAAGCCGCGGTCTCGATGCAGCAGCGCTCCGACTCCAACAGCTGCTTGAGCGACTGGCAGATACTCGCGTCATCGTCGACCACCAAGACGTTGAGACCGCTCAAAGGAAAGCGCGCGTCGGGCGCCGGCCGGACGCAGGGTTTCTCGCTAGCCGCGGCATCGACATGGAGGTCGGTCATCATCTTGCCGTCGAGATATTCCGTGGTGCCGTACTCGCCCTCTTCGGCCATTTTGGCCATGCGCGTCGTGATGTCTTGCATCTTGCGCACCTGGGACGCCACCGATTCGAGGCGGTCCGACTCGACGATATAATCCTCGTCGCTGGCGACGCGCTCGACATATTTCTTCATCAACTCGGTCTGATTGACCAGGACTTCCAAACAATTATTGATCTCGTGGGACAGCCCGACGGCGATCTCGGCCAGGGTTACTAAACGGTCGCGCCGGCGGATCTCGCGAATATCCTTGGCAAAGCCGATGGAGCCGATTTCCCGCCCCTGATCGTCGTAAATGATCGAAGCGGAAATCGCCACGGGCATCTGCTCGCCGCGCTTGGTTTTGAAAACCGTTTCGAAGTTTCGCACGCGGCCCTTGCCTTCGCCCTCGTCGGCACGCATTGCCTTCATGACTTTGCGCGCCTCTTCCGAGTTAGGATAAATCTCCAGAACGTTTTTGCCTAAGACTTCGTCGTAGGAAAAACCCAGATTCTGCCGCGCGCCGTCGTTGTAGTAAATAATCGTGCCGGACTTGTCGACCGAAATGATGATGTCAGGAGAACTCTCAACGAGCTTCTGAAAGTATTGAACCGGCAGGGCCATAGGATCAGGATGTTAAGTTGCATGATAAGTCGAACGGCGTTATCAATGCAAGAGCCTGTAGAGACAACTGCTGTTCACGCCACTATTCTCCGCCTGACTAATTATCGCCGAGTGCATGCAACCGACCAAAGATACCCGTCAGCTTAATTGGTTTCTCGCCTGGGCGGTGGTGTTTTGCGACATCGGCACCTCGGTTTACTATGTCCCGGGCCTGCTCTACGGCCATGTCAAAGACGCGACTCCGTTCTTTGTCCTACTGACCACCGGCGGTTTCATCCTGCTGGCGCTGAAGTACATCGAGATCAGCTGGCGCAATCCCGAAGGCGGCGGCGTCGTCACGATCACGACCAAAGCTTTCGGCCCCATGTGGGGCTGCTTAGGCGGCATGCTGATCACCGTGGACTATTTCCTCACCACGGCGATCTCGTCGGTCTCCGGCTTTCAATACATCGGCAGCGCGTTTCCGGCCATCGACGGCCATATCATGCTGCTGGCCTGCGTCGGCGTCGCCGTCCTGGCACTGCTCAACGTCATCGGTATCCGCGAAAGCGCCGGGGTCGCCCTGGTGATGGCCTGCGCATCCTTCGTCGTCAATATGGTCGTCATCGCCATCGCCGTCATCGACCATGACCGCCGACCAATGGAGCACCGTGCTCAGCCGGCTCGGCACCGGCAACAATATCTCGACCTATCAACTATTCGTCGGCTTCTCTTCGGCTTGGCTCGCCTTCTCGGGGCTGGAAAGCATCAGCCAACTGAGTCCGTCCATGCGTCTGCCGCTGCGCCGGACCACGCGCTGGGCCATGGCCGCGGTCATCGTCACCATGGTGGTCACTTCCCCGGTGCTAACGGCGCTGTCGATCGGTCTACTGCCGGAACATTTCAAAGCCGCCGAAAGCGAAAGGTTTATTTCAGAGCTCGGCAGGATTACCGGCGGGCTGGGCGTCAAGCTCGCGGTGGTGTTCACGGCGTCGAGCTTGCTGCTGTTCGCCGCCAACACGGCGATCATTGGCTCCTACCATGTCTTTCTTGCCCTGGTGAATAGCGAGTTTCTACCCAAGATTATCTCTTTGCGCAGCAAGACTTTTAACACGCCGCATATCGCCATCGGCATTGCCACGGTCGTTCCCGCTTTGGTCATACTGGCCAGCGCAGGGCGACATGAAAATATTGGGCGACATGTATGCGTTTGGATTATTGGGAGCCTTCGTGTTCTCGTCGTTAAGCTTGGACGTCGATTCGCTGGAACTTGGGTCGGCGCGACCTGGGCTTTTGGATCGGCGTTTTTACCACCGTCAATGGTCATGGTCGCTTGGGGAGTCAATCTCGTCGAAAAGCAATTGGCAACGGTTTTCGGCGGCGGCGTCACGCTCATCGGCATGTTGATCGCCGTCGGCGTCCGACGCTCATGGTTCGTCGATGCCTTGACCAAGATCCCGCTGATCCAGCGCCTGCAAGCGCGCGCCTATCGGGCGTCGGAAGGTTTGGTCGAAGACGAACTCAGAGGGTTGGTCACCCTCGCCGAAGCGGTCGAAGTCAAAGCGCTCTATCCATCGACGACGCTATTGGCGATCCGCGACGAAAGCCCGCGGCTTATTCAAGAGGGCATCACGCGGGCCAAAGGCAAAGGCGAATTGGCGATCTACTGCATATATGTCGAAGAGTGGCCAGGCCTGTTCGCCGGCAACACTCCCCACGCGCCCAACGAAGAGGGCGTCAAAACTCTCCGTGCCACGCTCCAAGCCGTGCGCGAGAAAAATATCGAAATCATTCCGATCTGGACCGTCGCTCACAACGCGGCCGATGCCATCGCCAACGCCGCTAAAGCCCTCGATGTCGACACCGTCTTCATCGGCGCCTCGCGCCGCTCGGCGTTCTATCACATGCTGCGCGGCCACGTGATCAAAGGGTTGATGAAGAAACTGCCGAGAGACTGCCACTTGATGATCTGTAATTGACCTGACCTCAGTTAAAGCTGAGGTCAGGTCATCCTGAGCGAACGCGAAGGATCTCGACTTAGCAAGCACTGAGGTGAATTCGTCCTGAGCGAACCGAAGGATCTCAAATCAATGAAGCGATTCTTCTACTCTTCATTCATCCTCCTGTTCTCGTTACTAGCCGCGATTGCTGATGCCGACTTTACCGGCAAAGGACATGTGCATACGCTCTCGGAGACCAAGCAGGTCTTCTTGAATCCGGACTGTCACGCCACCGACAGCTGCGATCTCAAAAGATTCACGCTGTCGAAGGTGGTGAACGAGATTTGGTTCAGCGATAACCCCGACTATCCCACCTACGGCAACGGCGTGATTATGGAATATGAGACCGACTCGGTGGCCGCGCTGGAGAAATACGCCATCGTTCAATTCAAGAAAGGCTGCGTTTTTGAAACCGCAAAGACCAGCGAAGGCAAGATCCGCCGGATCTTCACCGACACGGTGGCGAGTTTCGGCGAGCAGGTGTTGTTTTGCTTTCGCCAATGGGTGATCGACTCCCAGGACAGCGATCCCGCCTACAACAGCGATCCTGACTACGGCAGATTTTACTTTTTGCGGTGGAACAAACCGGGCTCCTACGACAACCGGACACAGAAATATTACGGCGCGGTGAAACCGCAAGCGCCGGTCGTCTACATGTCTGACTATCCCGCCGGTGCGTTCATCGCCGGCAGCGGCATCAGAAACGTCGCCCTGGAGTTCAAGACCTGTATCTATAAGGCAGTCGACGTTCCGTCGGTGACACGACGAGAAGAAATAGACTTCGCCAAGCCGATCAACTGCTTTGAGTGGCAAAACGTTTATGTCTACGATTTTGCAAAGGCAAAGTTCCAGACTGATTTGGCGAGCGCTCCCAGGTGGGAGGAAGCAACCCCACCCGTCAATAACTACCGATTGGTGCTTGCCGTTGGATTGTTGATCGCACTCGCGATGGTCATTTTCCCACGCTTAGGCAAGCTTCGCGGCCGACAAACCGGCCGCTAACGGCAATTCGTCGGCGCCATCCCTGCGCTCATATGGTTGCGCACCACTGGAGCGTATTCGGATACCGCGGCTGGCTACTCCTGAGTCATCTTTCGCAGCGCGTCCCGCACCGGCCCGGTGGCGGCGCGGAATACGGCGGCATTGACTTTTGCCGCGTCCTCTCCGACAAAACTCACCAATTGGAAGCGCAAGACGCGTTCCGACTCCGCTTTGAACTCGGGGTTATCGAACGTGTCGCGAAAACCTTTGCGCAGGATCTCGACAGCCGCAACCGGCGTCTTGGGAGGGGCGACGACGAACCTGCCCATGCTGCGTACCGCGCCGGAAATCTTAAAGGCCTCGCCAATAGGCCCCGAGGGCTCGGTTTTTTTGACCGCTCTAAAGAACTCCTTGAACGTTGGCAGGTCGGCGCGCGGATCGCGAACGATATCTCCCTCGGGTCCGGCCAAACCGTCCTGATAGAGAGGCACGACAGTCCCTTCTCGTGCCATCATTGCGCCGCCCATGGTATATCCGGTGAGACCCTCAGAGGTGTAATTGATTTCGCCGCGTTGAACCGCGAGCCGCAGGTCGGCCTCACCCGCGTAGCCGGTCACATAACGGTAGGGCACGCCCAGCAGATCCAGCGCCATGCGCAGCGCCAGATCTTTGTTGCTCTCGCGGGTGAAACCTCCGATGACGATCGGTTTTGTCGGTTTGAGAATTTCCGCGGCGCCTTTCACCCCGGTATCGGCTCGAATGTAAACCACCGAAGTCTCGCCCACCCCGGCGATCATCGGCATGTTGTTGAGATCGAAGCGGACGCCCGAGCCGCCGAGAATCTGCGGCAAATAACCGCCGGAGAAAACACCGACGGTCAGTCCATCGGGATTGGCGACTTCGTAAACATAGTTGGCGCCGACATTGCCCCCGCCGCCAGGCATGTTCTGAACCACGACCGTCGGGTTTCCGGCAATAAGCTTGGGCAGGTATCTGGCGGTGAGCCTGGCAACCACATCCGTAGCGCCTCCGGCAGGGTAGTTTACCAGCAATCGAAGGGTCTTCCCTTTATAGAACGGCTCCTGGGCAAGCACCGATTGGCTTGCCATGCACAAGCCGAGGCCAATGACTATGGTCAAAAAATAGCAACAGCTTTTACCAGCCATTTTATTTTCTCCTTTTTAGCCAGCCGCGAGGTTTAATGGCAACAAGTTACCAAGCCTATCTTTCCGCAGGCGGCCGGAAGGCTCCACCACAGAGGCCTAGCGCGACATAGCCGCAACCAAATGGGAAAGATTTTTCACCACGAAGGACCTAACGCGGCACAGCCGCAACCGAATCTCGGAATATCTGCCGCAAAGACTTCATGTCCAATCGGTACTACTAGACGTGGAAATTAACGCGCGCTTAAAACCGCGGAAATCCATGGCCTCGTTTGCCGGGAACACTAGAACCTGGGATCTTTGCCTCTTCGCAAGAGGCGTAAGCTCGCAAAGGTCAGAGAATAAGATCGTAAATATCTTGCAAGAATCTATCCTCGCACGCGTATTTTGCGACCTTGGCGGAGTCGATCTTTGGGTATTGCAGAGACCGAAATTGCACGAAGTTTCAGCAATAGTAGTACGAGTCACGAAACGGTCTGCTCGTGACCTTCGTGGTGAGTTCCGCCGGATAAACGACTAACAGCATGAGAGACTCCACTAGGGCGCGCCGAAACATTTAGTCGCGTTGTCCCAGAGCATTTTCCCCATGACCTGCTCTCCCAAAGATTTCCACGCCAGCACCTTGTTCGTGGACTCGGGAAAGCGCGACTCCGCGTGCGGGTAATCGGACGAATACATTAACACGCCGTCGCCGAGGAAGTCGGTGACCATGCGCGCCATCTTCTCGCCTTCGTGGATCACCACGCTGGCGAAGAAGCGCCCACTGGTCATGTATTCGCTGGGTTTGCGAGCGAGATATTCCGGCAGCGCGTAAGCCATGTATTCGCATTGATCGTCCATCCGCGCGGCCCAGAACGGCAGCCAGCCAAAGCCAGACTCGAGGATGCAGTAGCGAATGTTCGGATACCGATCCATGATCCCGGCACCGAAGAATGCAGTGATTGCCCGCATCGCACCCCACGGATGCGACGCCGTCCGGCCGATGAACGGGTTGTCCCACAGATCGCGGTAGCCGGGATAGCCGGCGGTGAAACTATGATGCGCCACGCACAGCCCGGCGTCATTGGCCGCGGCCCAGATCGGCTCCAAGTCCGGATGGTCGATGGGAACGCCCTCTGCCAAATTGGGATGGATGCCCGCGGCCCAGGGCGCCCGCGCCCAGGTTTTGATTTCTTGCACGGAATCAATGATCGCTCGGCTGCTGACGACGATGAGAGACTTCAGACGATGCGGCTGCTTAGCGCAGAAGTCATCGGTAAAGCGGTGGTTGGCCCGGATAAAACCGATCTCAATCTCGACCTCGTCCGTGGCCGGCGGCAGTCCGGGCAGCATGAGCTGAACGTCCACGCCCTCCTCGTCCATGTCCCGGATGCGCGCGTCAGCGTCATGATCCGACCCGCCGGGCGTCGGAAAACGGCTCCCCATGAACTTCGGGAAGTGCGGCTCGACATGCGACCCGCGGTCCCGCTTCGCCAAGAATACGCAGCTGCTCACGCCAGCCGCTTCTTTTCTTGAACTGGTAACGGTGGCGATACGGCGGTTCGAGAATCTCGCCGGCCCAGCCAGTGCGAAACGGCACCTTGCAGCTCGCCCACTCCGGCAGCCGCTGGCGCATGGCCGCATCGAAGTAGGGTTCCAGAGTTTCGGCCAAAGGATTGAGGTGGGTGTCCGAATCATAAATCTTAAAACCGTCGCGCATGGGAAATCCTTCCTTGCGTGCCGTAGCAACGACTGTGAAGCCATCCATAACACGACCAGCGGCGCTGGTGAACATTTAGTCGTGATCCCAGCGGAACGACGGGAACAACAATTTCGGCATTCCTCGAGACTATGGCTGGCTTTCAAAGGCTTGAATGGTTGGAACATTTTGAACGAAATGAACTATCCCACAGCAAGCTACGGGGATCGAAGCAACGCACTTCGGATGAAACTGTAGGGTGGGTAGAGGTGCAAAGCGCCGATACCCACCGTTCGGAATGATGGGTATCGCTAACGCTCCACCCATCCTACGTCGGACTCAAAGCGCACCAAGCTGCGGGGAATCAACCCCAGCGATTGGAAACACGATTCACGAGGTATTGCATGTGGCCTTCTTGCTCGGCGCCGTTTGTCTTGCCTACAGTCCGTGGCGCTTTTTCGCTTCGGCGACGAAGCCGGTTTCTTCGAGCGTCTTGACGAAATTACCATTGATGATCTGGTGAATATCCAACTGGCCGACTCGAGGAGTCACTCGGGCAACATACTTTTGAATATTTTTCCAAGCCTCCGGATCGGGAGCGACATCGAGGGAAGACACCGTGCGTAGTGCGTTGTAAGAGGTCTCGGCGTCCTGGTCTGTGCTCAGTCGGAGATGCTTCTTGAGCACGTCCATGACCTCGCGTTTGTTGCGCGGGCTTTGAATAAACACCACGCCCTCGACCATGCCTTTTACCAAGCGCATGATCAGGTCCGGCGAATTGGCGATCCGGTCGCTGCGCGTACAGATTCCCACGCCTTGATAAGGAACCTTCAGCTCCGTGGTATTCGCTAGGGAGCGCAGCCCGGCCCGTTTTGCCACCGCGGCTGAAGCCTGGGTGATCACCGCCGCGTCGATGTTCGAGGCGAGCAGGGCTTGGAGAATCGTCGGTTCGTCGCCGATCACGCGCATCTGCAATTTGTGCTTGTCGGCATCGACGCCGAGCCGATCCAAAACGATCATCGTTTGCAACCAGAAGCCGCCGCCGATGCTCTGCACGCCGAAGATTTTCTCCCGCAGGGCGGCAAGCGAGTCGATTTCCGGTCGCACGATCAGCTCCCGCGCGATCTTGTTGAAGGGACTGGCGACGCAGCCGAGCTTTGCTCCTCCGGAGACGCCGCTGATGACCGAAGAAACCGCGGGCCAAAAGGCCTGGACATCTCCCGCCATCACAGCCGTTAGGCTGATCTGGCCGTTGCGCACCTGGAGCATGTTGACGTCGAGGCTGTATCTCCTGAAAATGCCCTTGTCCACGGCGACCCACATGGGACCGACGGTCTCATTATGACCTCCGTAGGAGATCAGCAGCTTGTCCTGAGCCGGCAGCTGCCGAGAGCATCGCCAGCGTCACCAATAGAAAAACGCTGGCGTAAATTATCCAGTGCTTGCCTGTGAAATGCACGTTTACCTCCAAAAAATCAGGCTATTCTTAGATTCGTTCCGCGCCCCGCCTGGCGGGCGCAACGTACCGCCAATTCCGCACATCTACGCCCTGTGCAGCTTCCCAGTCCGTTTTTCCGAACGGTCTTTGCCGGATTCTTGTTTTATCGCTTCGTTTCCGTCAGCGACCAGGCTCATCATTGACAACCTTTCGACGTTTCGAGAATTCCCGAAACGTGGACAGCTCCTCGTCTGAATCTTAGCATTTAAACATTTGAACGGAGCGAAGCGGTTGAACGATTGGAACGGCTTGAACTGGCCGCTCCTTCGATATCCCGAACCACGAGCACTCACACGGTCGTGTGATTCGTCCTCGTGGAATTCTCGGCACGACGGCCTTCTACCATAGCGCGCCGCGGCGCTTCAATCGAAAAGTTGCTGTCCCTTTTCTTACCTTGCTCTCTTTTCTCCCCTTGTGCCAGCTAATCTTTCGCGCTACACGCTACCAACGAGGATGATTCAGAAAACAGCGGGCGTACACCACGCCGTCGTAATGGTACGGTCGTCATCGAAAACGTCAGCTGCGACCGGTGCTTGTCCTGGCCGGATTCTGCGGCCACGGGCGGGGCAGAACTGACCCATGAGGTTTGAGTTCAATGAGCGCCAAGGGGTTATTGCAATCGTTGCAAATGCCACCAAGACGGTTTAACGCGTAGATCGTGTGGAACGTCTTTGAGGAGCTATGAGGTGACCGGTGGGTTTATCAGATCACACTGGAGGCAGAATGCAAAAGATTAACGTGCTCGCCGCTGTCGCGTTCCTAAGCCTGTTTATCGGCTCGCCGCACGGGCTTCAAGCGCAATCGAATTTCTATCGGGACAAAACGATCACGATAATTGTCGGCACGGTGCCCGGCGGGCTCTACGACCTCTGGGGGCGTCTGTTTAGCCGAATCATGGGCAAATACATTCCAGGCAACCCCGGCATGGTGGTGCGGAATATGCCGGGCGGCGGTTCCATGATCGCGGCCAACTATTTGTCCGGTGTGGCCAAACCCGACGGCCTCACCATCGGCATGTTTCAAACGCATATGTACCTCCAGCAATTGGTGCGGCAACCCGAGGTCAAGTTTGACGTGCTTAAGTTCAACTGGCTCGGCTCGCAGGAGAAAGGCACGATGGTGCTTTACATCCGCGGCGACTCGCCGTACCGATCCATCGACGAAATCATCAAAGCCAAGGAGCCGCCGAAATGCGGCGCCACCGGATTGTCGGATCAAACCACGTTATTCACCCGTCTGTTGGAAGAAACCATCGGCGCGCGTTTCACCCGCGTCCTCGGCTACCAAGGCGGCAGCGAAGTCGATCTCGCCATGGAAAGAGGCGAGATCATTTGTCGGGCGACGCGCGTCACGGTTCACTTTAGCCGGGAGCCGTTTATCAGTTGGGACAAAAAGGGCTTCGACCGGCATCTGGTTCAAGCCGGCGACAAGCGCGATCCGCGGCTGCCGGACACGCCGACGATTTTGGAACTGATGGATAAATATAAAACCTCGGAAGTCGGCCGGCGCTTCGCGCGCGTGATTCTGGCTGGCGACGAGTTGGGCCGGCCCATGGTGGCGCCGCCGGGAGTCCCCCTGGAACGGGTGAAGATTCTGCGCGAAGCCTATAACAAAGCCCTGAAGGATCCCGAGTTACTGGACGAGGTCAAAAGGTCGAGACTCGACATGGAACCCATCACCGGTCAGGAACTCGAAGTGCTTTATAAGGAATTGATGGACCAGCCCCGGGCCGTCGTGGATTTGGTAAAAAAGCTCGAATCGAATTAACCGCAGACCGGAAGAGTTTTATGGATCGCGGTTCGACCATCCAACTATCTTTTCGTCATCGGGTCGAAGCGCGCCTTATCTCAGCATTTTCGATAGTTTTCTCCGAGGCGATTTGCCGGATGCTGTCTGGCGAATTCTCGGGTTCAACAGTTCAAGGACGGATTCGAATAGAAATGCCACGTTTCCGGAATTCCGGAAACATGGCATTAACGGCAATCAGCCTGAGGCGCCGATCCGGCACCTCAGGTCTGACTAGGATCTGGGGAAATCTCGCGGCTATTTAGGATCGACGGCTAGTTGGGAAAGCTTCAGCGCGACGCCGAGCGTCAAAGGATTATCGCCGGTGCTGAGAGCCGTGCCCAATCTTTCGATCTCCCACGATGAGACCTTTTCTAACTTGACCTCTTCTTTCGCGGCGGCCTGCAACTTATCGGCCTGAGGCAGTTTGATCAGGTATTTGACGTTGTTGCCGTCGCTTAGCGTCACCGAGAGCACCATCTGTTTGCCCTCTTCGGTGGCCAATGTTTGCAGCCCGGCGATGCGCGTCGAGAGGCTCGTCTTATTCACGGTATCGGTGTAGAGCCAGATGAAGGCGCCGATAAAGGCAACCATCACCAACCAAGCATACTGGCCGACCCGTTTCTGGCGCGTTACCGACCGGCTTCTCTGGAGCTCGAAGAATTTTCGGTAAGACTCCTTTTCCGCCGTGAGTTTCTTGACCGGATCTTGTTCGGTCGAACTCGGCGGTTGATTGAAACCGAGGTCCATGCTGTTCAATATCAAACCCAGGATCACCAAACCCAAGGGAATGGCGACCAATAATATAGGATGCATTAAACTCTCCTTTTCAGGCTCCGATAGCCTGTCGATCTTGGAAGAGGAAGGGGACAGAACCGGGGAAGAACATTCGCCGTCGAACCGGAACCGAAGTCCGTGTCACCGCTGTCTAGGTGGCCCGGCCTTCTACCTCTTGCGCGCCATTACAGATCTCGAAAATCCTATAGGTCTTTCAACCTATCTCAGTTAACCTAACCTGACTTGGGAAAGATTGCTGTCCAATATTGGACAACCTTGAAAAGAATAAAAGACCGGGTCTCGGCGTGCTGAGAAAGAATGGATGCGGATAATGGCGGCAGGCCAGAGCGCCGGTTCGAAGGTTCAACCGGCGCGACACCGCGGCCACGATGCGCTTTACAGCACCCCTCCTGCACTCACCTTAGCCGACTGCTCGATCAACTGATGCGCCTCTTCCTTGCCCAAGTAGCGGTCGATGGCGGCGTGGCCGGCGTAGAGGAACGGTGTGACGCTGAGGGCGACGATCAATTTGAAGGAATAGTTGGATGCGGCCACGGTGAGGAATTCCGAAGTCTTTATTTTGCCCGGCAGCCAGAAGGCGATGCCGATGATGACGATGCTGTCGATCAATTGGGAGACCACGGTGGAGCCGGTGGCGCGCATCCAGAGGTATTTCCCGCCGGTTTTATGGCGCACCAGCCAGAAGATAAAGACATCGACCAGTTGGCTGAGCGCGAAAGCGATGACGCTGCCGACGATGATCCACAACGACTGGCCGAACACGCCTTGGAACTGCGCGTCGGTGACCGGCGAAAACGAGGCGGCGGGCACTTGCATGGCCAGAAACAGGATGACGAAGGCGTAAACGATCAGGCCGATGGTCATGAAGGTCAGCCGCCTGACCCCTTCCCGGCCAAAGTATTCGTTGATCAGATCGGTGGCGATGAACACCACCGGCCAGGGAATCACGCCGATGCTCAAGGTAAATGGACCGAAGGTAAAGAGCTTGCCGCCGGTCAGTTCGCCGAGGATCGCGTTGGTGACAAAGAAGCCGGCCAGCGCCAGGTAGACAATATCCCTGCGGCTTTGAGTTCCCATCTTGGATTATCCCGTTGTCCGATCGACAGCTCGCGCCCAGGCTATTTCATGCCGAGATTTTTCAGAAAACCTGACTTGGTCAAGGCTTCGACAAAAGAATTATCGTAGAACTCTTTGGGATCGGCGTTTTTCACTTTGGGAAACTCTTTTTCATCGATGTACTCGAATTGGCCGCGGATCGCTTCGGGCCGCACCGCCAGGCTCATGGCCCAGTAGGGCGCGAATGCATCGTAGGTGCCGTCGATGGTCGGCGCGTCGTCGATCTTGGCGTATTTGCCGATGGCTTTTTTCGCCACCGCGGGCTCCTGGCGCGACAACACCACGCCTTCGGCGATCGCTTTCAAGAAGGCATACACGGTGTTGGGATTATTTCTTAGATATTTTTCCGTGGCGCCGTAGGTCACTTGGAACGCCGGGATATTCAGTTTGCCGATGTCGACCAGCAAATTGAGCCCCGACTCTTTGGCCTTGATGGTATTGGGCGCCGACAGCGTGCCGGCGGCGGTCTTGCCGCCGAGGATCGAACTCAAGATCGCCGGCACCGACTGCACGTACAGGATCTGCACGTCCTTGTCCGGCACCAGGCCATTTTTTTTCAGCGCTTCGCGGGTGGCGGTATCGAGGGCGGCGCGCGGCGTGCTCGCCGCCACGGCTTTGCCTTTTAGGTCTTGGATGGTTTTGATTTCCTTGGCGCCCCAGATCTGAAACACCAACTGCTGGATGGTGCCGCCGAAATATTTCACCTGGCCGCCGTGCAAGCGCGCGTTGATCAGATCCGGCCCGTTGGTGTAAAAGTCCGCCTCCTCGGCGATCACCGCCTGCGCCGACACCTGCGGCGTGAGCAATTGCAAGGTGGCGTTCAAGCCATACTTCTTGAACAACCCCGCTTCATAGGCCACCCAGATCGGCGTGAACGCGCCGCTCGGCTGCGCGTAGGTGACCACGACATCCGACTTTTCCGGCTTACCGCCAGGCTCGGCGGCGCGGGCAAGTTGAGTCGACATAAGCGCTAAACAAGTGCTAAATATTATCGCGTTTAGAAATTTCATCACTGCCCTCGCCTATTTTGAATTTTCCAAAACTAACCCCTAGCCACCTGACTCACTAGCCACTCTGTCCCTATTTCGCCAACCGCATATCGGCGATCTTCAACTCGACGCTGGTGTTGCCATTCCATTGGTTTTCGGCCAACCGGTAGGCCACGTCAATGCTCTCACCGGGCCGTCCAGGGTATTCATCGCCGACGCCGAAAATCACGCCGCTGACCATTTTGCCCGCCTGGCGCAAACGGAAGCGCACGCCGGCGGAAAATACCTTGCGCTCGCAGACTTCGGCGTCAAACGTCGCGAACACCGGTTCCGGATTGCCGACGCCAAAGGGCTGCATGACTTCCAGTTCGCGCATCAAGGGCAAAGTTAACTGCGAGAAATCCAACTGCGCGTCGATTTCCAACAGCGGCGACAGTTGTTCGGCGGAGAGAGTTCGGCGCGCCGCCTGCTCGAACGCTTCGGCGAACGGCGCCAACTGCTCCGGCCGGATCGACAAGCCGCCGGCGAACTCATGGCCGCCGAATTTATCCAAATGATCGGCGCAGGCGTGAAACGCCTCGACCATATGAAAGCCGCGGATGCTGCGCGCCGAGCCTTTGCCGACGCCGTCATTGAAACCGATCACCACCGTCGGGCGGTAGAAGCGCTCGACCACCCGCGACGCGACGATGCCGAGCACACCGGGGTGCCAACCTTCGCCGGCCAACACCAGCGAGTGGCGGTCGCCGGCGGCAATCGCCGCTTCGGCCTGCGCCAGGGCATGCTGCTGCACTGCCGCTTCGATGGCTGCGCCGTTCGAGATTATGCTCCTCCAACTCTTGAGCGATGCGCTGGGCGGTTTCAGCGGAATCGGTAGTCAAGCAGCTCGACGACTTTGATGCCGTAGTCCACCCTGCCGGCGGCATTGATGCGCGGCCCCAAGCGAAAGCCCACTTGCCCGGCGCTGACATCGCCGTCGGAATCCCGGCGACTTTTTTGAGCGCAACCACGCCGGGCCTAGTCGAAATCCCCAACTCGGCGAGGCCGCGCTTGATCAACGTCCGGTTGACGCCCCTGAGCGGCACCATGTCGGCGATGGTGCCAAGCGTGACGATGTCGAGAAAATGGCGGATATCGGGAGCGGCGCCGTGCTTGAACCAGCCCGCTTCGCGCAACTTGGCGCGCAAGCCGATCACCAAGTAGAAAGCCAGCCCGGCGGCGCACATGCCTTTGTCGGGAAACGGCAGTCCTTGCGATGCGGATTCACCACCGCCACCGCCGGCGGCAGCACTTCGGGCGGTTGATGATGATCGACGACGACTAGATCGAGACCGAAGCCATTCGCGGCGGCAACTTCTTTGGCGTTGGAGATGCCGCAGTCGACGGTGATCACCAAGCCGGCGCCGCGCTTCTTGAGCGCTTCAGACCTTCGACGTTGAGACCGTACCCCTCTTCGATGCGATGCGGCACATGGTAGATCGGCTTGGCGCCGATCTCGCGCAAGAACGACACCAGCACCGACGCCCCGGTGGTGCCGTCGACATCGTAATCGCCCCAGATGCCGATCTGTTCATTGTTGCGTCACGGCATCGACGATGCGATCCACCGCCGCGTCCATATCCGCCATTTCGAAGGGCGACGGCAGATCCGAACGTAAACTCGATGACAGGTAGCAGCGGGTCGCGTCGTTGTCGGTAAAGCCGCGCAAGGTCAGGATGCGCGCGATCAGCGGCGAAAGCTTAAGTTCTTCGGCGAAACGCTTGACCGTCGCTTCGTCGCTCGGTTTCAAGCGCCAACGCTTGGCAAGATCATGCGGCATGGAGAGTTACGAGATCAAAAAGAGAAACCGATCTCACCACGAAGTCATGAGCGCACGAAGAGACACGAAATGGTTTGTACTCGAACATGATTCTCGAATGTCATTCCCGCACGCGGAATTCAGGTTGATCTGCGCAATCAGCCTGGATCCCGCTTGCGTGGTGACGGAGCAGGCTCTTCCGATATCTTCATGACTTGAGGTGCGAAGCTGACATTCGGAAAATTAATGTTTCGACTTCGGCTCTACTCTCTTGAAACGACTTCTCCCACAACAGAATGACCGGGCTGGCGATGAAGATGGTCGAGTAGACGCCGGAGACAAAGCCGACTAAAAGAGCGAAGGCGAAGGGCCGGATCACCGCGCCGCCGAGCAGGTAAAGCGCCAACAAGACCAGTAATGCCGTGCCGGTGGTCAGTATCGTCCGGCTCAGGGTCTCGTTTAATGCTGGTATTGATGATATTTTCCAAACTTTCGCGCCGGATCTTGCGCAGGTTCTCGCGGATACGATCGCAGATAACCACCGTGTCGTTGACCGAGAAACCGACGATGGTCAGCAACGCCGCGACCACGGTCAGATCGAATTCGTAGTTGGCCAGCATCAAGGCGCCGACGGTCACCAACACGTCGTGGATCAAAGCGATCACCGCGCCCAGGCCGAAATGCAGACCGAACTTCGCACCGAACGCCGAGGCGAAGCGAATCCAGATATACACGCCCATCATCACCGTGGCGGCGATCACCGAAACCGTGCCGCGCCAGCGCAGATCCTCGCCGATCTTCGGTCCGACATATTCGACCCGGCGGATCTCGAATTTATCGGCGCCGAACTTTGCCGTTAGCGCCTTTTTCATCTGATCGCCCAGCGCGGCGATCTCGAGCCCGACCTTTTCGACGCGGACGAGAAATTCGAAAGCGCCTTCCTGGCCAAATTCTTGAATTGTGCTGCCGCCCAGATCGATCGTCTCCAAGGCTTGGCGGATATCCGGGATCGTCGTCGCGCTGTTGAAATTTCAACTGCACCATCGTGCCGCCGGCGAAGTCGACGCCCAGATTCGGCCCCTTGACGAAGAGAAAGGCGAGCACCACCAGGTTCACGACCGTCGAAGCGATCAGGGCGATTTTTCGATAACGAGTAAACGGAATCTTACTGCCAGGCTTGATGAGTTCCATTGCTTCCCTTAGATGCTGATGCGCTCCAGTCGGCGCGCGCCGATGCGATAGTCGTAGTAGATACGGGTCAAATAGACCGCCGTGATCACGGTCGTCAGGATGCCGATGCACAGCGTCACGGCGAAGCCTTTGATCGGCCCGGTGCCGAACTGAAAGAGAATCACCCCCGAAAGAAACGTCGTGATGTTGGAGTCCAAGATCGCCGGCAGGGCATTTTGATACCCGGCTTCGATGGCCGAACGCACTGCCCGGCCGGCGCGAATTTCCTCGCGTATGCGTTCGTTGATGAGCACGTTGGCATCCACAGCCATGCCGAGGGTCAAGACAATTCCGGCGATGCCCGGCAGCGTCAGTACCGCTTGGAAACCGGCGAGGATGGCAGCCATGAACAAGACGTTGAAGACCAGCGCCACGTCAGCGACCAAGCCGGCGCCTTTGTAGTAAGCGACCATGAACAGGATCACCAACGCGCCGCCGACGACAAACGAAGTGAGGCCCTGAGTGATCGAGTCGCGCCCCAATGATGGCCCGACGGTGCGTTCTTCGACGATCTCCACCGGCGCCGGCAGCGCGCCGGCGCGCAGAACGATCGATAGATCGCGCGCTTCTTTGATGTCGAAGCTGCCGGTGATCGAGGCCCGGCCGCCGCCGATGCGCTCTTGGATCACCGGCGCCGAGTAGACATTGTTGTCGAGCACGATGGCCATGCGCCGCTTCACGTTAGCCGCGGTGATCTGTTCGAAAAGCCGCCCGCCCTGGTCGTTGAGAATGAGTTCGACATAGGGGCCTTGTAGCTGCTCGCCGGGACGCACCCGCGCGTCTTGAATATATTCGCCGGTCATCAGCGTGCGCGCTTCCAGGACATAGGGAACTTTCGCCGGGCTCGCACCGGCGACGCCTTTACCGACCTGGCCGAAGAGCACCTGCGCGCCCTGGCGGCGCGCCGCTCTTGACCGCATCTTCCGGATTGACGTTGTCGTCGACCAGCTTGAACTCCAAAAGCGCGGTCTTGCCGATGATATCCTTGGCCCGCTGCGGGTCTTGGATGCCGGGAAGTTGGACGAGAATATTGTTGATCCCCTGGCGCTGAATCACCGGCTCGCTGACGCCGAACTGGTCGATGCGGTTGCGGATGGTTTCGAGCGATTGATCGACGATATAGTCGCGCAACGCGCGAGTCTCTTCCCGGTTAAGCGTCATGACGAAATCGGTCCCGGTGGCGCTCGTCTGCGGCGTCTTGGCCTCGGACAAGTTGGCGAAGTCGGCCTTGAGGATGCTGCGCACCCGGTCGACGCTCACGGTCGCCACTTTGATCTGCAGCTGCGTGCCTTCGACGCGCTCCACCGATACCCCCGAAATTCCCTTGTCGCGAATACTGGTGGTGAGATCACTCTTCAAACGCTCCATGTGATTCTCGATCGCTTTGTCGAGCTTCACTTCGAGCACCAGATGGCTGCCGCCTTGCAGATCGAGGCCCAGATGAATCGCATCCGATGGCAAGAAATCAGGCCACCAGTTGGGCATTTCGGTCTTGCCGGTACTATCTTTTTTGCCGAGAAAGTTAGGCGCGAGAAAGAGCACCGACAACAGAGCTAGAACCGAGAAGATAATCACTCGGGTAAGAACACCCCGTCGCATTCGATTATTCCTTTCCGTCTTTGGCTGATGCCTTGTCGGCGGTAATAACGGCAGAGATCTGCGGACGATTCACGCGGATACGCACGTTCGGCGCAACTTCGAGGGTCACCACCTGATCTTTGATTTCGGTCACCTTACCGTAAATTCCCCCGGAGGTCATCACCTCGTCGTTTCTTTTTATCTTATTGAGCATCTCCTGGTGCTCTTTCTGCTTCTTCTGCTGCGGCCGAAACACCATGAAATACATGATGACGAGAATAATGATGAACGGGAATATCGTCATCAACGGTCCCGGTCCGGCAGCGCCCGGCGCCGCCTGCGCGTAAGCAAAATCGACCATGATTCCTCCTCCAAGGGTTTTCTTATGAAACTTCGGCGAACTTGACGAGCTCGGCCCATAGCTCCGGGCGCCCGTCGCGAATCGCTTCCCGACACTTATCCATGAGGCGATGGTAAAAGTAAAGATTGTGCAGCGAATTTAGCTGCGCCGAGAGGATTTCCCCGGCCATGAACAGATGGCGCAGGTAGGCGCGGGAGAAGTTGGCGCAGCTATAGCAAGCCGCAGTTCTCGTCTAGACGGGCGCGGATCGTCGGCAAACTCGGCGCGCTTGATGCTGACCTTGCCTTGCCAGGTAAACAACGTGCCGTTACGACCGTTGCGGGTCGGGATCACGCAATCGAACATATCGAAGCCAGCGCGCACGGCGTGAATGATATCCTGCGGCCGGCCGACGCCCATCAAGTAACGCGGTTTATCCTCGGGCAATAAGTCTACCGTGAACGCGCCGACGGTATTGAGCTTTTCTTCACCCTCGCCGACGCCCAAGCCCGCCCACGGCGAAGCCCGTCGAAGTCCATGGCCGCCAGCGCGTCGACGCACGAACGCCGCAGATCTTCGAACATGCCGCCCTGAACAATGCCGAACATCAACTGCTCCGGCCGCTTGCGCGCATTCAAGCAACGCTCCGCCCAGCGGATCGTCCGCTCCGTCGACTCGCGCACGTAGCTGCGCGCCGCGTCGTGCGGTATGCACTCGTCCAGCACCATCGCGATGTCGCTGCCCAAGGCTTCCTGAATCTCCACTGCCTTTTCCGGCGTCAGCAGATGGGTCGAGCCGTCGATATGCGATTGAAAGCGCGCGCCATCCTCGGTGATCTTGCGCATGGCGCCGAGGCTGAACACCTGATAGCCGCCGCTGTCGGTCAAGATCGGCCCCGGCCAATTCATGAAGCGATGCAGCCCGCCCAGCTGGCGAATCCGCTCATGACCGGGCCGCAAGATACAGATGGTAGGTATTGCCGAGCAGGATCTGACACCCCAGCTCATGCAAATCCCGCGGCAGCACCGCCTTAACCGTCCCCTGAGTCCCCACCGGCATGAAGCAAGGCGTTTCCACCACCCCATGCGGTGTGGTTAGACGACCGAGACGGGCCTTGGTGCTCGTGTCATTCTTGATAAGTGTGAAATGATTGACCATCAACCTATTTTGGATTTTGGAATTTCGTCCGCGGGGGCGCTTTTGGATTGGGGGACTGCTGAATCGCCATCGCAGCAATGCTTGCGATATTGCGTCCGAATCCGACAATCCAAAATCCAAAAGCGGCCGCGCAGATCGAAAATCCAAAATTTCATAAGATGAGCATCGCGTCGCCGTAACTATAAAATCGATACTGCCGCTCGATCGCTTCGCGATAAGCACGCCTTACCAGGTCGAGACCGGCGAATGCGGCGACGAGAATCAGCGGTGTCGAACCGGGCAGATGAAAGTTGGTGATCAGGGCATCGAGTACGCGAAACCGTCGCCGGGGCGCACGTACAGCCTGGCGATGCCCTCGTCGGCGACCAGCTCGCCCTTCTGCAAAGCGATCCATTCCAACGTGCGCGTGC
This sequence comes from uncultured delta proteobacterium, assembly GCA_963847445.1. Classification (GTDB taxonomy): domain Bacteria; phylum Desulfobacterota; class Binatia; order UBA9968; family UBA9968; genus DP-20. The sequence continues at coordinate 25,833 of CAWJZV010000014.1, forward strand.
TGGTCGAACCGACGGCGACAACTCTTTTCCCGTTCAGCTTGGTGCGAGTTGATTTTCTCCGCGCTGGCTGCGCTGAGCGAGTAGCGCTCCCCTTCCATGCGATGATTTTCAATTTCCGCCGCGCGCACCGGCTGAAAAGTGCCCGGCCCGACATGCAGGGTCAACAAGGTGTGATCGATGCCCTGGGCACCAAGCTCGGCCAGTAGCTCCGGGGTGAAATGAAATCCCGCCGTGGGCGCGGCGACAGCACCGCGGTTGGCCGCGTAGACGGTCTGATAACGCTCGCGGTCGAGGGACTCGGAATCGCGGCTGCGCCGCACATAGGGCGGCAACGGCGGCTCGCCAAGCGCGTCCAATTGTTCGTCGAAGTCACCGTCGTGATGGAACTCCAGACCGAATCGGCCGCGCCCGAGATCGCCGATCACTTCCGCCGTCATGTTGGCACCGAAGCGCAACAGACTACCTACCTGCGGCTTCTTGGCGGCGTCGGCCATGGCGATCCACAAGCTCCGGCCATCGTCGGGGAAACGCTCAATCAGCAGAACTTCGACTTTACCGCCGCTGTCCTTGGTCCCGAGCAAACGCGCCGGAAAGACCTTGGTGTCGTTGAGCACCAGAAGATCGCCGGCATCGAGAAAGCTGCCAAGCTCGGCAAACACGCTATGAATGATTTCGCCGGTGGCGCGGCGTATGACCAACAACCGAGAGCCCGTGCGCTCCCGGCTGGGAAACGCCGCGATCAACGACTCGGGCAACTGGTAATCGAATTCTTTGAGATCCATCTAGGCCGATAAAATAGTTTCTTGCAGATCTATTGCAAATAAAGTTTTCACCACGAAGGACACGAAGAGCACGAAGTTCGGAATTTTGGTTATCCGAATCCTTCGTGTCCTTCGTACTACTATGCCTCGAAACTTACGCGGTTTGGGCAAATTTTCTGGTAACGGGAATACTAGAACATGGGATTGACTCTCGCAAAGGCGCAAAGCTCGCCAAGTTCGGAGAGAAGAGATGAACTATCTTGAAGAATTTATTCACCGTTATTTTCCGACCTTTGCGGCCTTTGCGTCTTTGCGAGAGATATTCCGAGTTTCGGTTGCGGCTGTGTCGCGCTATGATCTTCGTGGTGAACAAAACCGTCTCAACAGCCCGCCTGATTCACACAAGAGCCGGAAGACAATAAAATGAGGGCACGGCATGCCGTGCCCTCATTGAGATCGGCAGGACAGGTCAGTCTAATCTAGATTGCTCTTACGATTGATCCTTCTTCAAGAACGGCGTCAACAGATCGATAGGTATGGGGAAGATCGTCGTCGAATTTTTCTCCGAGGCGATTTCGACCAGACTCTGAAGATAACGCAACTGCAACGCCATCGGTTGCAGAGCCATGACTCCGGCGGCGTCGGCGAGCTTTTGCGAAGCCTGGTATTCACCCTCGGCGTGGATGACTTTGGCGCGCCGTTCACGCTCGGCCTCGGCCTGCTTCGCCATGGCGCGCTGCATTTCCTGCGGCAAATCGATATGCTTCAGCTCAACCAGCACGACCTTGATTCCCCAGGGATCGGTCTGCTTATCCAAGATGTCTTGAATGCGGCTGTTGATCTTTTCCCGCTCGGACAGGAGTTCGTCTAGTTCGCCCTGGCCGCAGACACTGCGCAACGTCACCTGGGCGAGCTGAGAGGTGGCGAAAAGATAATTCTCCACCTCTCGAACCGCCAGATTGGGATCGATGACCCTAAAATAAAGCACCGCGTTGACCTTCACCGAAACGTTATCGCGGGTGATCACGTCCTGCGGCGGGATATCCATGGTCACCGTGCGCAGATCCATCTTGACCATCTTTTCGATGCCCGGAATGATGTAAACCATCCCTGGACCGCGCGAGCCGACCATGCGGCCGAGGCGGAACACCACACCGCGCTCATACTCTTTGAGAATCTTGATGCCACTGACCAGCGCCGCCACCGCAATGACGAGAAACGTCGCTACCGGTCCGAATCCAAACATGGATACCTCCTGTTGTCAGTAATCGTCTAACTCGCCGCCCTAAACCTGACGCACCATTAAAATCATCCCGTCGTAGCCGATCACTTCGACCTTGGCGCCCACTTCGATCGGCGTATCCGCCCGGGCGTTCCAATATTCGCCATGGACGAAAATCTTGCCTGCCGGCGTGAGCTCGGCTCTGACTTCGCCGATCTTGCCGATCAAACTTGCCATGCCCATGGTCGGCTTGGCCTGCTGGGTGCGAAATACCAAATAGCTCAAACCAAGCATGATCGCCCCCACCGTGGCCACCGCCGTGAAGACGATCGCTCGATCGACGATCAGATCCGAGCTTTCGGTATCGAACAAGAGCAGCGAACCCATGGCGAGGGCAATGATGCCGCCGATGCCCAAAACCCCGAAGCTCGGCAAAAACATTTCACCGACAAGCAGCGCGATGCCCAGCGCGATCAGCGCGAGACCGGTGTAGTTAAGCGGCAGAAGTTGAAACGATGCCAGCGCCAGTAACAAACAAATCGCCCCGGCCACGCCTGGGAAAATCACCCCGGGATGGGAAAACTCCATATACAATCCGAGCAGGCCCGCCATCATCAGCAGATAAGCGATGTTGGGATCGGCCAGGATATTCAACACCTTCTGCTTCAGGCTCATGTCATGGCGCTGCACTTTCGCGCCTTTGAGCGCCAGCACCTGGAGCTTGCCGTCGAGATCGACCTTGCGGCCATCGGCTTGCTTGAGCAAATCGTCAATGTCTTTGGCGACGATGTCGATGACATTTTTCTTGAGCGCATCGCTCTCGGTGATCGCCACGCTTTTGCGCACCGCTTGGATCGCCCACTCGGCGTTGCGGCCGCGCTTCTGCGCGATGGTCTCGCTGAACGATGCCGTGAAATTCTCGATCTTCTCGCCCATCACGCCTTTGACTTCCTGGCCGCCGCCGGCCACCGGATGGGCCGCGCCGATGTTGGTGCCGGGCGCCATCGCCGCCACATGGGCGGCCAGCGTGATAAACACTCCCGCCGAGCCGGCGCCGGCGCCGCTCGGACCGACCCAGACCATGACCGGCACCTGCGCGCCGAGCATTTCCTTGACGATAGTGCGGGTCGAAGTGAGCAGCCCACCGGGGGTGTCGAGCTGAATGATCAGCGCCCGCGCGCCATTTTGCTTCGCCCGGGCGATGCCTTCGCGGATGAAATCATCCACCGCCGGATTGATGCTGCCGTCGATGGCGATCAAATCGACATGGGGCGCCGCCGCGTCCTTGGACTGCGCCAACACGCCCGCGCCCATGGCGACTAGGCCAATGAATAGAATTGCTTTAAGCGTCTTCACCACGCATCTCTTTGATTACCAGTTTAATATCTTCCCACACCAGCTTTTTGTCCGCCGGGTTGCGCAGCAAGTAAGCCGGGTGGAACGTCGGCATGAGCTTGATGCCGTGGTAGCTGGCCCAAGTGCCGCGCAGTTTGCCGATCGGCGCTTTGCTATTGAGTAGCGTTTGCACGGCGAATTTGCCCAGACCGACGATGATTTGCGGCCGGACGATATCGATCTGCTTTTTTAGGAACGGCTCGCAGGCAGCGACTTCGTCCGGCTCGGGATTGCGGTTCTCCGGCGGCCGGCATTTGACCACGTTGCAAATGTAAACATCTTCGCGCTTGAGCCCCATGCCCTTGGTGATGATGTCGGTCAACAGCTGTCCGGCCCGGCCGACGAACGGTTCGCCTTGAAGATCTTCGTCGCGGCCCGGCCCTTCGCCGACAAACATCAGCTTGGCGCGGGGATTGCCGACGCCAAAAACGATATGGGTCCGCCCTGAACAAAGCTTACAGCGCTGGCAATCGCCGATGGCCGCGCGCAACTCTGCCAAACTCCCGGCTCCCAGGGCAACGCTGTAATCGGCAAGCATGTCTACCTCTGTACCCGCCATGACGCTCGGTTCTCGAACTGCATTCGAGTTTTTCTGTGCAGCCGGCGATTGTTTAGGCAAGTAACGAAGCCCACTGCGCTGGCGGCGCTCGAGATGGCGCTTGAGCGTGGTGGTTAACGCGGCCAATTCTTCGGCGTCGCTCGGCTCGGACATCAGCGCGATCCTTTCACCGCCGGATCGTACCACCCGACACCGGCGCGAAGCAATACGAAGTTAGCTCAATGATTGAACAATCTGTCGCCGACTCGCTTCGGCGATAGCGGAATCCGGAATCGATGCGCTGATTGGCATTGTTTGGTCGAAGCGAGAACGACTTTCAGGAGATGGGATATAACGGGGGTCGAAATTCACCCGACGGCCGCCGGAGAGCGGATCGCGAAACTCATTTTCGATGGCCTGGGTTGGCAGTTTGGTCGCGGTTAACAGTGTCAGATCGGCAATCAGGAAAACGACGAAATATTTTGCCGGCCTGCCGAGCTCAACGGCGGTTTTTGAGGGCGAGGTAATGATCGTAGATGCGGTCCGCCAACTCATCTTTACTCATCAGCGGCAGCGTCTGCGACGCGCCGGTGCGGTCGAGAATAGTCGCAATGTTGGTGTCGCCGTCAAACCCGCTGCCGGCTTCGGCAACATTGTTGGCGACGATCATGTCGAGATTTTTTTCGCGCAGCTTCTTGGCGGCGTTGGCGGTCAGATCTTCGGTCTCAGCGGCAAAGCCGATCAACACTTTGCCATCTTTGTTCTGGCCAAGCTCTTTGACGATATCGGGATTGGGTTCCAGGCGCAGCTCGATGGGGCCTTTGCCGCGCTTGATCTTCCGATCCGCCGTCACCACCGGCCGGTAATCAGCTACTGCCGCCGCCATCACCACCGCCGTCGCCGTGGCGAACTCTTTAACCACGGCGTCACGCATGTCGGCGGCCGTGACCACAGGAATCAGGCGAACGCCGGCAGGACAGTCCAGCGCGGTGGGTCCACTCACCAGCACCACCTCTGCACCCCGCCGTGCCGCCGCCCGTGCCAGCGCATAACCCATCTTTCCGGAAGACCGGTTTGACAGGTAGCGCACCGGATCGAGGGGCTCGCGATTGGGCCCAGCGGTGATCAACAGCCGCTCACCCACCAAGTCCTTTTTTCCGAGCAAGCGCTCGACCTCGTCGGCAATCTTTTCCGGATCGGGCAGCCGGCCCTTGCCTTCGTAGCCGCAAGCGAGAAAACCTTCGGCCGGCTCTAAAATATGGTAACCGACCCGGCCGAGCTTGCGCAGATTCTCCTGCAGGATCGGATTCTCATACATATGGATATTCATCGCCGGCGCGATCAACACCGGCGCCTGAGTCGCCATGATCACCGTCGTCAAAAGATCGTCGGCGATGCCGTTGGCGATCTTGCCGATGATGTTGGCCGTCGCCGGCGCAACCACGAACAGATCGGCCGAGTCGGCTAAATTGATATGGCCGATTTCAGACTCCTGCGTGAGGTTGAAGGTTTCCGTAGCCACAGGATGGCCGGAAAGGGTTTGAAAGGTCAGCGCTGTGACAAATTCCAGGGCGCCGCGGGTCATGATCACCTGAACGCGGAGACCGGCCTTGACGAGTAAACGCACCAGCTCTACCGCCTTGTAGCAGGCGATGCCGCCGGTCACCCCAAGCACCACGGTTTTCGGTTTGTCGATTTCCGCCACAGCGACAAACTAGCCGATTCAACTAATTGCTGCAAACTTTTACCTAGCCAGGCCAAAAGCGACTCGGCTGCCCGACAGTGTAACCAAGTTTACAGTGTTGCGACTTTTAGGCACCCGCGGTTGTCACAGCATCGTCAGCGTCAGACTGTTTCTTTGTCTCTAATTCCCTCTATTTGCTCGCGGCGGCGTTGGAACAGAGAGTCGATCGCTGGCATGATTTTGGCTCATATAACTGCATTCGGTAGAAGCGCAATTCACGATATGATAATCACTGTGTTTAACTTGACCGTTTACTGTAGCTTCATATTTGAAATCCATCTGGGACAAGGAGAAGGGGATGTATAAATCATATTGCCGGTGGTTATTGAAAATGTGGATGGCTGGCGCGCTCGCCAGTTCGATTGGCCTGCTGGCTATGCCCGGCGGGACCGCACAGGCAGAGGAGATTGCCGCTACGTCGGAATCCGCCGACAATCCAGAAGTGATCGTCGCGCTGGCTGCCGACGCCGGCGCCATCGGCGTGGAGATGGCCACCCAACCGACCATGACAGCCGCCGCCGCTGGGGATGACTTCGATCAGGACCCTTGGGAAGGCTTCAACGAAAAGATGTTCAACTTCAATCGGGAGATCCTCGATCGCTTTCTGTTGAAGCCGATCGCCACCGGCTGGGACTTTGTTTTTCCTGACATGGTACAACGCGGATTTCGCAACATGTTCGACAACCTCGACGTCGTCCGCCGAGTGGTCAATAATACCCTGCAATTGAAGCTTGCCGGCGCCGGCATCGAGCTGGTGCGATTTACCGTCAATAGTACGGTTGGGGTCGCGGGCTTTTTCGACATTGCAAAGGATGCCTTCGGCATCGAACAGAAAGACGAAGACACCGGCCAGACCTTCGGCGTCTGGGGCATGGGACCGGGTCCCTATCTAGTTCTGCCGCTTCTGCCGCCGCTGAACGTTCGTGACGGCATCGGTTATGCCTTCGACGCGGCGATGTTCCCACCGTCTTACTTTATCCCCTGGTGGGGCTCCCTCGCAGGCACTGTTACCGAGACGGTCAACGAGCGCTCACTCAATCTCGACCGCTTCGAGCGGGTGGCGGAAACCACAGTTGACCTCTACGGCGCCGTGCGTAACGCCTACTTGCAACGGCGCGCTGCCGCGATCAAGCAATAGCTATTCGCCTACGGTTCGGAATCAACGCGGAAGATCGGCAACGGTCTTCCGCGTTGCTGTTTTAGGGGAATGCCGCGCGGCAATCTCCTGTCACCTGGGGTTGCCAGTACCCGCGAGTTCAAATCCGCGCACTTTCGCGGTAGTACACTATTAATTCAGGCGCAAAGATTGTACGGATTGGACCAATCGACCAGTGCAAACTTAGTCAAGCTTAGAGGACACATCGATGCCCATCGCCAGTCTTCCCACAGGCACAGAGCTTTACTATGAAACCCACGGCGCTGGCGCTGCGCTACTGCTTTTTCCATCGACGGCGTTTTCCGGCGAGGTCTGGAAACCCTACCAAGTGCCGGCACTATCGCCGGCCATGCAGCTGATTCTCCACGATCCCCGCGGCTGTCCGCGCACCAGAGTCAGCCAGCAAGTCTATACCATCGAGCAGATGGCCAACGATGCGGTGGCCCTGCTCGACCATCTAGATATTCCTTCAGCTCACCTGCTCGGCCATTCCATGGGCGGCCGGGTCGCCCTGACCCTGGCGCTGAATTTTCCCGGGCGGGTGAAGAGCCTGATCATGGCCGCCAGCGGCTCGGGCCTGGTCACTCGCCCCGGCCCGGACTGCATTCCCGGCTTGCCCCATTGGCTCGTGCTCGGCTTGGTCGAGAAAGGTTTCGAGAAACTTCTTGCGCGACGAATACTGCGAGTCGGAAGTATTTTTCACCAAGGAGTTTCGCACAGCTCATCCGGATCGCATCGAAGATTTCTTCAAGCTCGCACGCGCGACCCACGCCAACCTGTCCGAATATATCCACTTGAGCATCGCCCGCCACAACTGGGAAGCCACGCACCGTTTAGGCGACGTGCGCGTTCCGACCCTGGTGCTGATCGGCACCAACGACAAAGCGCGCAGCAACCATCTGCTACAAGCTGAAGCATTGAAAAACAGAATTCCCGGCGCCGAACTCAAAGTACTCAAAGGCCAGTCCCACGGCTTCTTCTGGCAAGCGCCGGAAGAAACCAACCAGGTGATTCTCGACTGGGTAAGACGACACACGGCTTAATCTGGGTGGACTCAAACGACTTCAGAATCCGTCATGCGGCGCAGGTCCGGCATCCAGACTCGTTCAGGTTTCGGCTTATCATAAGAAGCCTAGACTCCCGCGTCCGCGGGAATTGACCTACGAGCAACTCAAAGTAGACATCGCTCGTCTCACTACGTTAAAAGGTCGCCCTGGAGAAACTCTCATGCCCTACTGTTATCCGCCCGATCCCAACACGCGCAAACCCAAGTTCACGCCGCCGCCCAACTCCTGCGACACGCACTTTCATGTCTTCGGGCCCCCCGAAGTGTTTCCGTTCGTCTCGACCCATGAGTACACGCCGCCGGCGGCGCCGTTGGAACACTATCAAAAAATGCTCGCGGTGATCGGCGTCGAGCGCGCCGTCGTCGTCCAACCGAGCGTGCACGGCCTCGACAACTCGGCGACTCTCGACGCGATCAAGAACTCCCACGGCAAATTCCGCGGCGTCGGCCGCATCGACGACAAGACACCGGAGGATGAACTCCAACGTTTACATGACGGGGGCATCCGCGGCGTGAGATTCAATCTGCTCGACCGGCCGCGCGGCAACGTTAGACTTGACGTGCTCGACCGCTGCATCGAGAAAATTGCTGACCTCCGCTGGTCTCTCGACCTGCACATCGACATGAAAAACCTCCTCGAGCAAGAAAACCGTATTCGAACCTCGCCGATTCCAGTGATCATCGATCATATCGCAAGAGTGAAACCCGCCGAAGGATTGCAGCAGGCAGGGTTTCAGCTGTTGCTCGAATTGATGAAACTCAAACATGTCTGGACCAAAGTCAGCGGCGCCGATAAAATTTGCGAGACCATGGTGCATTCTTATTACGGCCTGCCCTTCGTCGAGGTGATTCCCTACGCCCAGGCGGTGATAGCCGTCGCGCCCGACCGCGTCATCTGGGGCACCGATTGGCCGCACTCGAATAATTTCGCGCCCGGCCACACGCCCAACGACGGCGACTTGGTGGATTTGCTCGCGGCATTTGCTCCCGATGAGCGGTCAGACACAAGATCCTTGTCGACAATCCCGCCGCATTGTATGGTTTCAATTGATTTTTAAATTCGGAGGAGGAATCCACTGTGATCAAGATGACCGACGAGATGAAACAACGGGTCGACAAAGCATTTGAAGAAAAGAAATACTGCGTCTGGGCGACCACGTCGGACGACGGCTTTCCCGACATGAGCTTTCGCGGCAGCACGTTTGTTTTCGACGATGAGCATATCGCCTTCTGGGACCGCTCTTTCGGCGCCAGCACGACCAATCTGGAAAGCAGCCCGCAGGTCTGCATGCTTTTCTATGACAAAGAAAACCGCTTGGGTTGGCGCTTCTACGGCACGGCAACGGTCCACAAGGACGGCGACATCCGCCAACAGATCATGCGCCGCACGGTCAAAGGCGAACTCGACAAGGACCCCGAGCGCAAAGGTTACGGCGTGCTCGTGCGGATCGACAAAATTCGCGGCTACAGCGGCTTCAACGTGGTGCAGGAGCGGTAGCCGGCGGCAAGGCTGTCTGATCGCAAATGACAAGTCGCAGATTTCACAGTCGGAACTCGTGTCGGTTTATCTTAATCGCCGCGATCGCAACCTGCTTCTGCCTCGGCTCCCCGAGCCACGCCGCTGAGCGCATCCGCATCGCGGTGTCGAATCCCAACATGCCCAATCTCACCTCGCAAATGGCACTCAAGCGCGGTTTCTTCAAGGATGAAAATCTCGACGCCGAGATCATCCGCATGAATCCCAACGTCGCGATCACGGCGCTGGCCACCGGCGACGTTGACTACTGCCAACTCTTCGGCGCCGTGGTCGGCGGCGCGGTTTCCGGCCTGCCGGTGCGGATCGTCGCCGGATTTCTCGACAACTGGCCGATGACGCTGATCGCCCAACCGGAGATCAAAACGCTCAAGGATCTCAAAGGCAAAACCCTCGGCATCAGCAGCTTCGGCGCCACTCCCGATGTCGCCGCCCGCATGATGATCAAACAGGCCGGCATCGATAGCGACAAGGAAATCAAAATCCTCGCCCTCGGCTCCGACGCCGCGCGCATGACCGCGCTGATGCAGCGCATCGTCGACGTCGTCGTCATGTCGCCGCCCGCCGACACCCAGCTGGAGAAACAAGGCTACAAAATCTTGGCGCGGGCCTACGAACTATTCAATTTCCCCTACCTCGGTCTCGGCACCCATCTGCGCAAAATCAAAGAGAAGCCGCAGGAGATTCGCCGCGCCATCAAAGCGACGGTAAAAGCGAATCGCTTCATCCGCGACAATCGCGACGAGTCCGCGCGCACGCTGATCGCCTGGGGCAAGGTCGAACGCGAATTCGCCTACGCCTCCTACGACGCGCTGCGAGTGTTGTTCAACAGCGACGGCGCCGTGCCCGAAGACGGCTTGAAGCTGGTCATCGACCAAGCCCGCCGCAACGCCAAAGTACCCGTGAAGTCGCGCCAACGATGTGGCGGACTAACGTTCCTGCGCGAAGCGCAGGCGGAGTTGGGAGATCAAGGCGCGGTAGTGAACGGAGCGCGAGCCCAACGAATTGAACGTCTTGAACGGTTTGAACGACTTGAACAAATTCAGGAGCCCACCATGATTATCGACTGGCATGCCCATGTTTATCCGCCCGAGTTGGCGAAAGAGCGGCGCTGGGGCGGCGCGTCGCCGCTGACCATTGAAAACCTGCTCGAAGCCCATGAAAAGGCCGGCATCGAGCGCTGTGTCGTCAGCAACACGATTCATTACTTGAAAGACAAAACCGCCGACGAATCGCTCGCGTTCCTGCGCCGCTGGAACGAATACGGCGCGGAGATTCAGCAGAAGTATAAAGACCGCATTATCGTTTTCACCAGCACGATGCCCTGCGGCGGCGCGCCGTTCAACAAAGAACTAGAGCGAGCCGTCACCGAATACGGCCTGCATGGCGTGCTGATCAACTCCAGCCACCAGCATGCCTATCCCGACGATGACGAAGCCAAGCCGTTTTTCGAGTTGGTCTCGAGTCTCGGCATTCCGATGATGATGCACGCGCCGTCGGTCGGTTACGGCGAAGAGCGCATGCGCGACTACCGGCTGGCGTCGAGCGTCGGCCGGCCCTTCGACGAGTGCTTGAGCATCGCGCGCATGATCGTCCGCGGCGTCTTCGAGCGCCACCCCAACTTGAAATTCGTCGGCTGCCATCTGGGCGGCGGCATCTGCGACGTCATCGGCCGCATGGACTACGCCTACGAGCTAGGCGATCAAGCCTCGGGGCTGGGCAGCTACGAACCGATGTTGATCACGAAGAAGCCCAGCGAGTATTTGAAAACCATTCACATGGACACGGTGGCCTACCACCCGCCGGCGGTGATGTGCGCCTATCAAACCGTCGGCGCCAAACAATTGCTCTTCGGCAGCGACGCGCCGCCGCTCTTGCCGCTGCTGCCGCGCGCCAAGCAGATCATCGAAGAGCTGCCGATCAGCGGCGCCGAGCGCGAAGCGATCTTCAGCGGCAATGCCTTGCGTTTGCTCGGCCGCTCGCGCCGCATAGCACGGTTGACGTTTGGCCGGGACCGCGTTAAGGAAGTCGGAAATCTTTCAAGGAACCACCATGGCCCATGCTCAAGCCTCGCAGGGCGCTTGAAAGCCTTGCTGCGTTATATTGACAGTCACCATCGTGACCGTCGCTCCAGCACATTCGCCGGCGACCCAAAGCTTTCGCGAACTGCTCGACCGTAGCGAAAAGGAGCGCAAAGGACTAATATTTTACGTCAAGGGCCAGACGATCCCCGGGGTTGTCGGCAAAATGGGCGCCGATACCGTGGAGGTGCGCAATCAGACCTATGGCTGCATCGTCAGTCGTCTCGAGAGCATCGATGCGGTGGCGATCAACTAAGCAAACTATTACTATTGAGGCACAAGGAGAACACATGGCCGGATTATCCTACGACGATCTGATCGAACCGACGATCGTCAAACAAGTATCGAAAAGCGTCGCCTACTGCCGCTGCACTCGCAGCAAGAATCTGCCGTTCTGCGACGGCTCCCACGAGGGCACCAATATGCAACCGGCAATCATCGAGCTGGCCAGCCCGGAGACCATCGCCATCTGCCGCTGCTGGAGATCCAAAGACCATCCCTACTGCGACGGCACCCACGGCCGGTTGGTAAAACCGAAAGAACGCCCACCGAGAAATCACGGCTAATCATGGGGGTGACCGATTGAACTCTTGAACCAAGAAGGTCAAATTGAACGATTGGAACTTTTAGAACGACTGGCACAAAACTGAGGAGGTTATTTATGGTTGAAATGAAAAATTTAGTTAAAGAGGCCGACGCCCACCCGGAGATTGGCCATTTGAGTCTGTGGCGCACCGACTTGGCCTACTACTGGGTGATCAACTGCGAGCCCGGACTGCAAGACGACATGCACTATCACGACAACGACGATCATATCTTCATGGTGCGTCGAAGGCGAGTGCACCGTGCGCACGCCGCACAAAGAGTTCGTCTTGAAGCAGTTCGACACGGTGCTGCTGCAAGTCCGGCGAGTCCTATCAACTATGCAATCCCGGCACGGGCCGGATGCTACTACTGGGCGCCGGCAATAGCCATGTCGACGGCAAGCCGCGCACCCGCGTGCCGAAGATTCCCAGCCACACGCCGATCAAAGAACCGATCGTCGCGTAGGCGGTATTGTCGCAACCCAGATATGCGTTGAACAAATCCGAGTATTGGTTCGGATGCTCCCCCTTTGGAAAAGGGGGGAAGGGGGGATTTTCTTCAGCGGACTTTCTCCCGCGCAAAGACCGAAATCCCCCTCAGTGCCGCCTTTTTCAAAGGGGGAAGTACCGTCCACAAGACAGACAACCAATCAGATCAAAAAAAACCGGCAGTGCATGAACTCATGCACTGCCGGTTGTAACTGGTATAGTGTCTAATCGACTTACGCCTGCTGCACCGCGGTCAGCTTCCAGCCGTTGGGTCCAACCGGGCGGCTGAATGTCCAAAATTCCTCGAACTCCACCGGCTCGCTGTCGCTGCCGACGACCACATTGCCGCTCTTTTCGTCGACGGTGAAATCGAGCAGGTTGGCATGCAAGCGCACGGTGATAAAGTCCTCGCCATTCTCGGTCCACACTTCGGTGATCTCGCTCTCGCGCAGGGCTATGTTGTCCATGCGGTTGTTCTGGCCGCGCAGTTTGAGCTGTGCCATCTCTTCTTCCCAGGTTTTCATCAGTTCGCCGCCGCACAGCGTGCGCAGCGTCGTAATATCCTGCTTGTTCCACGCGCCCTGGATTTTGAAAAAATTATCCTGAGCGGTTTTAAGAAACTTGTTGGCATCGAAGCTCGGGTCCATCATGGTCAACGAGCGATAGTCGGCGCCGTTGAACGGCAGCGGCTCCTGCACTGGCGGATTGTTGGAGTAGCCGCGGTGTCGGCGCCTGGTAGGACGTGTCTTGATACTGCATTGAGCCGTCGTCGGTCGCCAGCGCTGGCGTTCTGGACGATTTGTATTTCCGGTAAAGAAAATACGCCAAGCCGCCGAACAGAAGAATCTCCAACATGCCGAATCCACTGCCGCCCATACCGCCGCCCATACCACCGAAACCGCTGGCACCAGCCAGGCCCGAGAACAGCATCGAGCCTAAAAAGCCGCCGAGCACCGCCGTACCCAGACCGCGCATCAAACCGCCCGATTGCGGCATCATCGGCGACGATTGCCGCGCCTGTTGTTGCTGGACGGCATCTTGTTTTTGTGGCGATGTCGGAGTCGTCGAGCGACTCGGCGACTGGTAGCTGCGCGAACCGCGGAAACCGCCGGAACGACCACCGCCGGCGCGCGCATCGGCCAAAGTTTCAAGTGCAATTTGGCTCAGCGCGAAGGCCGCAAAAAGCCCCACCCCCATGACAAAAAATTTACGATTGCTTTTCGACATAGATTTAGTTCCTCCTAAGGAATTTCGATCTCAGTGCCGGAAGTGTAACCATGCCAAGAAATCGAGTCAATGCACTATTTTTAATAATTCCGAGGCCACAAAGCGCTTCAGAGATCAGCTAGGACGCCGGGGTTGTCGTTGCCTTTCTCGCCCCTTTGTGGCACTTGAGCAAACCATGGCTGAACCCAAGTGGTACCAAGAACTGACGACCTACCAGTGGCGCGTACTCGTCTGCGCCTGCTTCGGCTGGGCGCTCGACATCATGGACGGCTATCTCTACGCGATCATTCTATTCCCGGCCATGAGCGATTTGCTCGGCACGAGCGAGGCAGCGGTTATCGGCTGGTACGGCGGCATCGTGCTGAGCATCTTCATGATCGGTTGGGCGCTGGGCGGGCTGATCTTCGGACCCATCGCCGACCGTTACGGCCGCGCCAAGACCATGGCGATCACGATCTTGATCTACGCCACTTTCACCGGACTATGCGGCATCGCCGGTAGCTGGTGGGAATTGGCGATCTTCCGATTCCTCACCGGCTTGGGCATCGGCGGCGAATGGGCCGCCGGCGCAGCATTAATCGCCGAGAGTTTCCCGGAAAAATCGCGCGCCAAAGCCGCCGGCATCATGCAAGCCTCCGGCGGCATCGGCTTCTTTCTCGCCACCGCGCTTTATCTTGTCATCGGCCCCTACGGCTGGCGCTGGGTATTTGCCCTCGGCGTTTTGCCCGCCATCGTCGCCTTTTACGTTCGTCACTCGCTGGAAGAACCGGTGCGCTGGACCAAAGCCAAACAGACGGGCAATCCCTACCCGGCTCTATTCGCTCCCGGAGTGCGCCGCGACTTGCTGGTCGGCACCGGCCTCGCGGTGGTCGCGACCTTCGGCTATCAAGGCGCGGTGCAATGGGTGCCGAGCTGGATCGCCGCCATGCTCCACGCCCAAGGCACCCGGGCGGTGATCCCACAGGTAAGCTTGATCACGACGACGCTCACGACCGGCGGCATCATCGGCTGTCTATGCATGCCGTTCATCGCCGAGCGCTGGGGCAGAAAAGGCGCGTTGTTCATCTATTTCCTCGGCGCCCTGCTCAGCGTGCCGACAACGTTCCTGTTCGCCAAGGAGTTCAGCCACGCCGTGATCGCTTCGCCGGTGATGGGCTTTTTCGCCGCCGGCGTGACCACCGCCTTCGCGATCTACTTTCCCGAACTGTTTCCCACCAAGATCCGCGCCACCGCGCAAGGCTTTTGCTTCAACTTCGCGCGCTTCTTCTCCGCCGCCGGCCCGCTGCTCGCCGGCGTGCTCACATCCGCCCACGGCTCCTTCGCGCCGGCCATCGCCACCATCGGGTCGATCTATGTCGTCGGCTTGTTCGTCTTATTTTCGCCCGTGAAACCAAAGGCCAAGCGTTGCCGGACTGAAACATCGGGCTGTTGAGAATTGGTTTTGAAAATACTATTCACCACGAAGGCCTAGCGCGGCAAAGCCGCAACCGAAACTCGGAATATCTCCGCAAAAGCGCTAAGCTCGCAAAGGTGACGGGCCTATGCTCGTCATCCCGAGCGGACGTGAGGGATCTGAAGCAGATTTCTCCCTGCGGTCGAAATGACATCAACTCCGAACTTGGCGTGCTTTACGTCTTGGCGGGAGTCAATCCCCTCTTCGGGTATCCCAGATCACGCCTAAATTTTGCGCGAGCCGCGCAAATTGTTAACAATACTAGCACGAAGGACACGAACAATACGAAAACCTGAATAATCTCCGCATTCCCATTGCGTAACTATCATGGTTAGTTTCCACTCCGAACACTGAACTTTTGAACCTTGAACCCTTGAACGAAGGAGTCGACGCCGATGTTCTCCATGCCGATCGTCAATCTCGCAGAAATCTCGCAGCAACTTGCAGAGAGCGGCAAGCGTGTCCGAGTTTTGTGGCAACACGACGACACTCTCGCCTTCGTCGCCCGCGGCCGCGAATACCGCAGCGAGTTTCACATCAACCCGAGCGACGAAACCATGCACATGATCAAAGGCGAGATGCGCTTGCATTACCGCACGCCCGGAAGGAAAAGAAGAAGTCGCCGTGATCGCCGAAGGCGCGATGATCTACACCCCCGCCGGCACGCCGCACTCGCCGCGCTTCCCGCCCGACGCCTTCGCGTTGATCTCAGAAAGAAAACGCCGCCCCGGCGAGATCGACCGATTTCACTGGTATTGCCAAAAATGCGACAACTTGCTGCACGAAGAAAGTTCGTCGTACACGACTACGCCCAAGACCCGGTGTCGAAAGCGTACCAGCGATTTTTCGAGAGTGTGGAATTCAGAACCTGCAAGCAGTGCGGCGAGGTCATGCCGGCGCCGGATGCGCTTTGATCGCCTCCATGAATCATATTCATGCGACTTGATCGGGAAAAACCCGTTCTGACAGGGAATCGGCCTTCCGTAGCCAAGTGCGAATAATCGATCCACAGAACTGGCAGGGTCGCCCCGAGCACATCGCAGTCAGCTGTTCCAAAGGCTCGCCATCGGCAGAGCCCACAGTTTGTCGCCGAAGGGGAGCCGTTGCTCCCCGGTGTACAGAACAACACCGGTGCGGAAACGCCGTCCCAGTTGATCGCGCAATCCCTGCAACCCGGCGAAATCACCGGAGCTCACCGTCGCGGAGCATTTGACTTCCACGCCGGCAACGGTGCCGTCGGTCTTTTCGACGATCAGATCGACCTCCGCACCCGCGGCGGTTCGATAGTGATACAGCGAAACCCGTTCCTCGCTCCAAGACGCTTGCTTGAGCAGCTCCGTGGCAACAAAACTCTCGACGATTCTGCCCAACAAAGATGGGTCCTGTTGAAACCGAGCACCGTCGGCGCCCAATAAATGACACGCGAGTCCACTATCGGCGACATGAAGCTTGGGGGCTTTGACTAGACGCTTGCCTAAATTGACAGACCACGCCGGCAATCGTTGGATGAGGAACAGCGCCTCGAGCAACACCAGGTACCGCGTCAACGTTGAGTGCGGCAAGCGTGCATCGCGGCCGATATCGGACATATTGAATAATCCGCTGCTACGCGCCGCGAGGAGCTGTAAAAGATTCGGCAGCGCGTGCAGCGCATCGACCCGCGCCAGATCGCGCACGTCTCGCTGCAACAATGTCGAAATATAAGATGCGAACCAGGCTGAGCGCCTTGACGGTTCCCCGCGCTCGAGGGCCTGCGGGTAACCGCCGCGCACCACCCGCTCGACGACAGTCATACCGGGTCCCTTCGGTTTCCCTTTGCTGATGTCGTCAACAAACAAACGGCGAATGAATGATTCCGATACCCCCACCAGCTCCCCGCAGGAAAATGGGAACAGCGGTACGATCTCCATGCGCCCGGCGAGAGACTCGGACAGACGCGGCAAAATCATCACATTAGCCGAACCCGTCAAGATAAATCGGCCCGGCCGGCGATTTCGATCGACGGCAAGTTTGATCGCCGGGAAAAGTTCCGGCGCCTTTTGAATTTCGTCCAACACGACCGGCCCGGTCAAAGCGCGAACGAAACCGGCCGGATCGCTCCGCGCCGACGCCAGCGTCGCCACATCGTCGAACGTGTAGTACGCCGCATCGCGAGTAGCCGCGAGAGCCTGGACTAGCGTGGTCTTGCCGGTCTGTCGCGCCCCGCTTAGCAACACGACTGGGGTATCGGCTAGGGCAGCCTCTAGACGTCTTTGAATATTTCGCCGTATCATGGTGACATTTTCCCCACAATCTGGGGAGTTTGCAAGCGACCTCAAACCGCTAGAGCAAGCCCATCCTCATGGGCGCGACGAACGCGACCCCGACGGCAAGCTCCATCGCGGCATTTCCCGTCCAACGCCTTCGACTTGATCTCAAAAAGAAGGCGCCGCCCCGGCGAGATCGACCGCTTTCACTGGTACTGCCCGAAGTGCGACACGTTACTGCACGAAGAGGGATTTGTCGTAAGCGACTAAGCCGAAGACTCGGTGTCGAAAGCCTACCAGCGATTTATCGAGAGTGTGGAATTCAGAACCTGCAAGCAGTGCGGCGAGGTTATGGCGGCCATATTGGTTTATACCGAATTGTTGGCGTGTCAGCCTCACCGTTATTCATTTACCGCCGTCGCGTGTTATCGCGCGCACAACTTTGAGCACCGTCGAAAACTCTGGGTTGCCGTCGGGCGACAAGGCTTTCTAAAGGCTCTCGCGGCCGAGGCCGGTTTTTCTCGCAATGGCGCTCATGTCTTGTGCCCGTGCGATGTCACCCAAAGCAGCGGCGATCAGCGCTGGATCGCCGTCTTCAAGCGCCGCTTCTTAAGTACGCCGCCATATCCTCTTCCGACTCCAAATATTCCGCCGGGTCCCAACGCTTAGTTTTAACTTTTGCCACCGCAATCTCCTAGAATTCCCAGGGCATTATTACTACTCTGTGGATATCGTGGCAATCCGTCCGAACTTTGAACTTTTGAACCTTGAACCCTTGAACCGCGTTCAACATTTAACATCCACGGTATGATTGATATTCAAAAATTATTGACGCTGCATCTCCATGATGAAGTCTTTGAGCCCTGCTTCAACATCGAACTTCGGCTCATAGCCCAACTCAGCCCGCGCCCGCGAAATATCCAATGCCGGCCGCGGCCGTGAGGAGACTTCGCGCGTAAAGCGCACGTCGCCGAGAACTTTTTGCAGGCCACGTTGGATATCCCCGATCGTCGCGGCGACGCCGGTGCCGAGATTATAAGCTTGATGCGGCAAGCTTGCCGCGTGAGTGATCAAGCGCAGGCCGTGGGCGATATCCTTCGCGTAGACGAAATCGTTGGCATCGGCGATTCCCGGCCCCATCGGCGCAGGCTTGCCAGACAGCGCCGCTTGCAACATCGCATACATGTCCATGCCGACGTTGCCGCCGCCCGTGTAAGGGCCGTAGCCGTAAACCGATGCGAAACGCGGCAGGGCGAGCTCAAACTTATAAGTTGCTGCGTAGGCGGTTAGAACTTCCTCGCAAGCCGCCTTGCCGCCTTGATAGACCCGCGCGCCGCCGTCGCGCCGCGCCTCTTCGTGAATCGGCACCGGCGGATCGGTGAGATCGTAAACCCCTTGGCTGCTGGCGTGAATCAATCGGCGCACACCGGTCAAGCGCACCGCCTCGGCGACATTTAACGTACCGATGAGATTCACTTGAAAGCCGAAATACGGTGTCCGGTTACCCTGCAATCCGGCGCTATGAAACACCACTTCGGCGCGCGTGCGCTGCATCGCCTCGATCAGCGCCGGCAGCTCGCGAATATCGCCGCGAATAATCGGCAGCTCCCGCCCCAAGACTTTTTGCAAGTAAGGCAGATTCGGCTGCAAGTCGAAAAAGGTCACCTCATCGCCACGCTCGACCAACTCTTTCGCCGTGTAAGCACCAATCAAACCACAACCGGTAATCAACACTCGCATGACTATCCCCTTTCGAAATCTGGGAAGGGCGACCGCCGGTCGCCCCTACGTTGAACCGGTCTGTCCGAAACGTTTGAACCTTTGAACGGCTTGAACGTTTTGAACTGGTTCAGATGTTCAATTCTTTAGATCGATCATACTCATGCCGTCCGCCCGCAGCCGCGCCCAGCGGAAAGATCCGCTCGATCTGCGCCAACTCTTCCACGGTCAACGAAATGTCCGCCGCCGCCGCGTTAGCTTCAAGATTGGCGATCTTATACGTGCCGGGAATCGGCACGAAGAAATCGCCCTGATGAAGAATCCACGCCAGCGCCAACTGCGCCGCCGTGCATTTCTTCACGCTCGCTATCGCTTCCAGTTGTTTGAGCAGACTCGCGTTGTGTTGAAAATTCCCGGCGTGGAAGCGCGGCCCGCGCCGCTTGGCTTCCTTCTCACCGAGCTCGGCGAAGTCGTTCCACTTGCCGCTCAAGAATCCTCGTCCCAACGCATAGTAGGCGACATAACCGATGCCCAATTCGCGGCAAACCGGAATGGTGTTGCTTTCGTAATCGCGCGTCCACAGGGAATATTCGCTCTGCACCGCCGTGATCGGATGCACCGCATTGGCGCGCCGCAGGGTTTCGGGTCCGGCCTCGCTCAAGCCGAGCTGGCGCACTTTGCCTTGCTCGACCAGCCGCCTCATCGCGCCGACGGTATCTTCAATCGGCACTTTCGGATCGACGCGATGAAGATAATACAAATCGAGGTAGTCGGTTTGCAGCCGGCGCAACGAGTTGTCGCACGCCCACGCCACATACTCCGGCTTGCCTTCGACTTCTCTGCCTTCCGCCCAAGGCTGGCCGCGCAGATTGCCGAATTTGCTGGTCAGCACAACCGAGCCGCGCCGGCCCTTCAACACCTTGGCGAGGATCTCTTCATTGTTGCCGTTGTTGTGATCGGCGGTGTCAATGAAGTTCATGCCGATTTCGATGGCGCGATCGAGCACGGCGATCGCCTGGCGCTCGTCGGCGTCGCTCAGCTTGCCTTGAAACGGCGGACAGCCATAGCCGATGGCGGAAACTTTCAAACGATTCTTGCCGAGATAACGGTATTGCATGTGAGAGAACCTCCGAGCCGAGATAATGGTCCACAAGGATGTGAAAATTCAAGTTGCAACAACGCGATTTTCTGCTATCTATCGCGCAGCGCTGTATCCCACTCGGCGCCAGGGGAGGCCGGATGAAGAACAAATCATTACTGTGCTCATTGCTGTTGTCGTTCGGACTTTCGTTTACCGCCCAAGCCAAGGCACAAGAATCTTTCTTCAAAGGTAAAACCATCCGCGTCGTCGTTGGCGGCTCCGCTGGCGGCGGCTACGACACCTACACCCGGGTGATCTCGCGCCATATGGGCAAACATATCCCCGGCAATCCGACGTTCGTCGTCGACAACATGCCCGGCGCCGGCAGCATCATCGCGGCCAACCATGTTTACAAGGTTTCCCGCCCCGACGGCCTCACCATGTGCCATCCGGTCGGCGGTATCATTTTGCAGAATGTATTGGGCAAAGCCGGTATCGAGTTCGACTCGCGGAAGTTTCACTACGTCGGCGCGCCGGCCCAAGACACTCTGTCGGTTGGCGTGGTCAAATCAGCCGGCATCGCCAGCATGGAGCAGTGGATCGCCAACAAGACGCCGGTCAAGTTCGGCGGCATCGGCCCCGGCACCGGCACCGACGATGTCGCCAAAGTGTTGCGCTACGCACTCGGCCTGCCGATTCAATTGGTCACCGGTTACAAAGGCACCGCAGACATCCGGCTGGCCGTGCAAAGCGGCGAGATGCAGGGGGTGGTGAATTCCTGGGAGTCGTTCAAATCGACCTGGTCCAAAGAGATCGAGACCGGATCAGTGAACGTCCTCCTCGTCACCATCCCCAAGCGCCATCCCGAACTCCCCAACGTGCCGTCCATCAGTGAGTATGTGAAGGCTGACGAAGCAAAGAAGATCGTCCAGGTCGCGGTTTACGATTACGGCGCCACCGCGCGGCCATACTTGCTGCCGCCTAACACTCCGAAAGAGCGCGTACAAATCCTGCGCAAGGCCTTGGCCGCGACGTTCAAAGATCCCGATTTCTTAGCCGACGCCCAGCGCGCCCGCCTGGATCTGAACCCGCTTAGCGGCGACGAGATGCAGGAGGCTGTCGAGCGTTTGTGGAAACTCGACAAACCGTTGGTGGAGAAGCTGAAGGAGATACTGAAATAAATCGTCAGTCCGGTTACCTCCATGTCCGATGGCTTCTTGAAATCGCTCACCGACAAAATCGCCCCGGCCCACACCGCCCTGCTGGTCGTCGACGTCCAGAATGATTTTTGCCACGAAGACGGCTACGTCGCCAAGCAAGGGCTGAGCGTCGCGCCCGCCCAGGCGATCGTTGCCAATCTCACTCGTCTGATCGCCGCCGCGCGCGAAACGAACGTCCCGGTGATCTTCGTGCAAGCGATTTACGACGACAAGTATCTCGCCGGACCATTCCTTGAGCACTTCAGCAAGGCCCGCGTGGCGCTGGCCCGCTGCGCCGAAGGCACTTGGGGCGCCGATTTTTACGGCGTCAAGCCGCTAGCAAGTGACCTGAGAATCGTCAAGTACCGTTACAGCCCGTTCGTCGGCACCGACATCGACGCGCTATTGAAGGAACGCAGCGTCAAGACACTGGTCATCACCGGCGTCACCACCAACGTCTGCGTTGAGTGCACCGCCCGCGACGGCTTCATGCGCGACTACTACATCGTCCTGCCGTCGGACTGCGCCGCCAGCTACGACCGCGACTCCCACGACGCCGCGGTGAAAAACATCGCCCGCCACTTCGGCATGGTAACAGAGTCGAATGAGGTTATTCGTCTGTGGCACCGAGCAAAATGATCGGTGGCAATCTTACCCCCCTCGCCCATTCCTGGGATGGTAGGGCACGCAATTAAATCACCCCTCATCCTAACCTTCTCCCACAAGGGGAGAAGGAACGAAAATCTCGATTTTGAATTTGGCGCCTTCTCTTTTGTTTGGGACATGCTTTGAGAGATAACCCGTTTCCCCGGGAGAGCCACGACGAATCACATTGCGCCGAACTGCGAAAGTTTGTTAATACTCGCTCGAGACTCTTGATATTGAACTCTGCGGGAGTAACAACCCCATGCCCCAAGATAACGAACATCGCGGCCGCGTCGCCGTCATCACCGGAGGCAGCGGCGGTATCGGTGGCGCGATCGCGACACGTTTAACCGCCGAAGGCGCCATCGTCCATATCCTCGATGTAAAATCAGGCGCTGACAATTTGCGCTTTCATGCCGTCGATGTCGGCGACGAAGCTTCAGTCAATCGAATATTCGACGCCATCGGCGCCGAGCATGGCGCCATCGATTATTTGATCTGCTGCGCCGGCATCTACCGGCCGCAACCCTTTCTCGAACTCAGCCTCGACGCTTGGCGCCAGACGCTGCAAATTAATTTAACCGGCATGTTTCTCTGCTGCCGCGCCGCGCTCAAATACATGATGCCGCGCCAGTTCGGCCGCGTCGTTCTCTTCTCCTCCATGGCCGCGCGCACCGGCGGCAAGAATGTCGCCCACTACGCCGCGTCCAAAGGCGGCATACTCGGCCTCGCCCGCGCCCTCGCCGTCGAAGCCGCCGCCGACAACATCCGCGTCAACGCGATCTCGCCGGTGATCACCGATACCGCGATGCCGCGCGCCGTGGTGTCGGACGAATACATGCAGTCGCGCAAGAACCATATCCCGCTCGGCCGCATCGGCGACGTCCAGGACATGGTCGAAGCCTGTTTATTTTTATTGAGCGATGACAGCTCCTACATCGTCGGCCAAGATCTGCGCGTCAACGGAGGGTCGACTTTATGGTGATGCCCAACTCGCGCGTCACCGTCATCACCGGCGGCGGCAGCGGCATGGGACGGGCGACCGCACTGCGGTTGGCGCGCAATGGCGATCAAGTCTGCATTTGCGATCTGAATGCCGACGCGGTCAACGCCACGGCCGAGCTGATTCGCGCCGAGGCGGGCAGTGTATTTAGCGGCGTTGTCGACGTGCGCGAGCAAGCGCAAGTCATCGCGTGGATTGCCCAGGTGATTGAGAAATACGGCCAGATCGATTGCCTGTTCAGCAACGCCGGCGTCAACGCCCGCGCCAAGGTCGCCAACATGACGCTGGCACAGTGGTCGCTGCTCATCGACACCCATGTCACCGGGACTTTCAATTTCTGCCAAGCGGTGCTGCGCCACATGGTGCCGAGACAAGCCGGCGCCATCGTCATCACCTCTTCGGATTTCGCCATTATTGGCGTGGCTAATGCCGCCAACTACTGCGCCGCCAAGACCGCGCTTTATTCGTTAACCAAATCGCTGGCGCTGGAATTCGCGCCGCATATTCGCGTCAACGCCATCGGCCCCGGCCCCATCGACACGCCGCTCTTGCGCGCCAATCGCACCCAAGAAGAGTTCGAAACCGCCCGGCGCACATTCGAGGGTCGCTTGCCGATAAAAAGATTAGGTCAACCGGAGGAAGTCGCCGCCGTGGTGGATTTCCTGCTCAGCGACCGCGCGTCGTTTATCACCGGCCAATTGCTCCAACCCAACGGCGGCCAAGTGATGTGGTAAGGAAGAGGGCGGAGGTCGACCACCGGTCGCCCCTACGACTCGCGAATCTATTTTGACGTCTTTTGCGTTCTTTGCGGCCACATTCTCCGAATCCGAATTTTCTATGTGATCTTTGTGCCCTTTGTGGTTAATCATCCGACATCTTTACTTCAGCAGATAGCCGAACATCTCTCTCGCCTTGCGCACCACTTCCTGGCCCGGCGCGTTCACCTTGGGGAACTTGTCGCCCCACTCGAAGGGGCGGGTGGCGTCGATGATCATGCGCGAATTGGTAAAGTCGCGGATCTTTCTCTGGTCCGGCGTCAAGCGCGGATCGGCGGGCGTGCTGCGCATGCGCTTGACGATCTCGACGGAAGTTTCCGGATCGTAGCGCGACAAGGTCGCCCACATGAGCTGGTCGAAATTGGACACATCGATATCGTCGTCGACGACGATGACCATCTTCAAGCCGTAGACGCTGGAGCCGCAGCTCGACGCCAGGGTCGCCACTTGTTTGGCGTGGCCGGGATAGCGCTGCTTGATCGCCAGCGCCACCAGCATGCGCGACGCGCCGATCTCGTGCGGCCACACTTGCGTCACATCGGGGACGCCGGCGCTGCGCAGTTCGTTCTTGAGCATCGCCGAGCGCATGATCGCGCGGTAGCGCGCCATCTCGTCCGAGCCGCCGCCGATGGGCGGCACGCCGAGAATGATCGGATCGTTGCGGTGATAGATCGCCTCGATTTCGAGCACCGGCTGCGCGCTCTCGTCCGAAGCGTAGTAGCCGGTCCACTCGCCGAAGGGCCCTTCGAACTTGCGGTTGTCGTTATTGAGAAAGCCTTCGAAAACGATTTCCGAGTTGGCCGGAAACGGCAGACCGGTGATCTTGCCGCGCACCACTTCCACCGGCTTGCGGCGCATGCCGCCGACCACGTCGTACTCGCACACGCCGTAGGGATGTTCGGTGCCGGCCATGAAGAAAAACAGCGGATCGCCGCCCAACACCAGCGCGATCGGCATGCGCTCGCCTTTGCGAAAATATTTCTGCCGGTGCATGTAGCCATGCTTGCCCGGGCACCATGAGCAAGCTGACGGTTTTCTTGTCTTGAATCATCGCGCGGTAGCAGCCGGCGTTGATCCATTTCTCGTCCGGGTCCATGGTCACGGAATAACAGCCGGTGCCGATGTAGCGGCCGCCGTCGTCGCGATGCCATACCGGCGTCGGGAATTTTTCGATATCGATGTCGTCTTTCTTGACGATGTTCTCGAACACCGGCCCGTTGTCGACAAACACCGGCGCCAGATGCTTCGCGTTGGTTTGATAGTGCGCGAAGTAAGCGTCGCTCAACTCTTGCTTGGTCAAGCCCTGGGGAAAACCGAAAGTCATGGCGCGCCGCTTGCCGGCAAAGGCAGTTGACGATCACGCGAAAGCCCTGCGGGCAGCCCGGCACATCGTCAAAGATCACCGCCGGCCCGTCGTCGGGCGGCACCACCACGTCGGTCGCCAACCCGATCTCCTCCTGCCACGACGCGCCGCGCACGGTTTTGAGTTCGCCCAACTTCTCCGCCTCCGCCATCCACTCGCGCAGGTCGGTAAAAGCGATATGCGGTTGAATCTTTGAACTGTCGAACATGGTCACCCCCGGGATCAGTGCAACGTCTTAGTCGTACCATATCGCCAAGAATCGTGTGTACTGTCAACTCCAAGGATCCGCCGCTGCAAAGGATCTTGCCTCTGAACCAAGGCCGTGCAAAGTTAACCCTATGAAGATGGCAAATGATTTGCCGATATCGCGGCGCGGATTTCTGACCGCATCTCTAGTCGTGTCCGACGTCTTATTTAATCGGCTAGCGGGCAGCCTGGATGCCGTGGCGGCAACGGTCGGGATGGAGCCAACGCCGGCTTGCGCCGATACCGACGACATCACGCCGCCGCAAACCGCGGGACCTTTCTACAAGCCGCGCTCGCCGGAACGAAAATCATTGCTTGAACCGGGCATCCAAGGGAGCAAAATCATTCTTGCAGGCACTGTTCGCTCGACCAAGTGCAAGCCGGTTCAAGGCGCCCTCGTTGACTTTTGGCAAGCCGACGGGAGCGGAGCGTACGACAACGCCGGTTACAGGCTGCGCGGCCACCAGTTTGCCGACGGAGCCGGCAGATACCGCCTCGAGACCGTCGTGCCGGGCGTCTATCCCGGACGCACGCGTCATTTCCACGTGCGAGTCCAGGCGCCCAATCGCCCGGCTCTCACCACGCAACTCTACTTTCCCGGCGAGCCGGAAAACAAAAGAGACTTCATCTTCAATGCCAAACTCGTCGTCGCCCTCGGCGGCTCAGCCGGCGCCAAGACCGCCAACTTCGACTTCGTATTGGATCTCGGCTAGAGCGTAATTAGCGATCAAGAAGAATCAATCGAGCACCGACGTTTCTATAAACAAGACACCTCAGTCCGTGTTGGATGACGCAGGGTCGCGGCTGCTGGCGCTGCGCGCCGCAGCTGATGCTGGGCGTTGACCTCACCAAAGTGCCTTTAGATAACTCCCACTTTCAAACATCGGCCCGCACAATCAAAAATATTCCGCTCAAAAGCTATTGCAAGCAATCGCGATTCTGTTCACATTCCGCATTCGTCTCGAACGAATCTTAATGTCGATCCACCCATTCCCGGATGATCCGATTGGTCTCCTCCGGCTTGTGCCAGAAGAAGCCGTGACCGCAGCCGTCGATGACTTTCATCTCGGCGCCTTTGATGTTGTCGCGCAGGTGTTCGGTCGTGACCACATGGTTGCCGGTGTCGGCGTCGACTTTGTCCTCGCTGCCGACGATACACAGCGTCGGGGTGATAATTTTTGACAAGTATTCGCCGGTCTCATGGCGGTTGCGCGCGATCACATGCTCCAAGTAGGGCTCGATTTTTGGCGCATTATCCCAAAAGGTTTTGAATAGCTCGGTCAGCACTTCCGGATGGGCTTTGACGAACGCCTCGGGGAAAAAGAACTTGCTCTGGAAGTGATGCCACATATGCTCTTTGTAGCCGCGCGTGATCAAACTCTCGGTGGCATTGACGGTCAAGCCGCGCGGATAGTCGGGCAAGTCCCATGGAACCCGAACCGGACGCCGCCTGGATCATGCTGCGCACCCGTGTCGGATGATCGATGGCCATCCACTGGCACACCCGCCCGCCCATGGAGTGGCCGATGATATGCGCTGGCTCGCTGACGCCGATAGCGTCGAACAAATTGATCGCGTCCTGGGCAAACTGCCGGGTCGAGTACGGCCCCTTGGGTGCATCGGATTTGCCGACGCCGCGATGATCGTAGACGATCACCCGGTAGCGATCGGCGAGCGCCGCCACCTGCTGCAACTTCCACGGCGCCCCCGGCCAGCCGGTGCCCGAGACGAATAGAAACGGCACGCCGCTGCCGAAGGATTCGTAGTGCAGTTTTACATCGCCTGCTTGTGCGTAGGGCATATTGGTCGCTTCGCTCCTGGTTCAAATCGTTCAAGCCGTTCAACCGCTTCGCTCCGTTCAAGCCGTGGCCAGCTGTGCGGCTGTTCACGGTTCAAGGCTTCAAAGTTCAACGTGATCGGAGTTTCGGGATTGGAGTTTGGGTTTCGAGTTAAACCCGAAACACGCAACCCCAAACTCGAAACCTATTCCAATCGATAAAACCGTCGCGCGTTCTCGCCGCTGTCAAACCGGCGATTTTGACAAGACGCCGTGATACACCATGCCGGTAAACGGCGATCATCAGTTGAATGTCGGCGCAGGATTCGAAGGAGAGCGAGGAACTATGTTAAAGCACAACCGCAGCCTTTGCGGCGATCGCACAGTTGCTGAGCGCGTTACCATGGCCACCATGGCAGCGGCAAGCAGCCAGCGAACTCGACCACCATCCGCATCGCCCACAACGGCTACTCCAGCGAGATGGCGTCGATTAATAATTTTTGCACAGGATTACCCTCCGACAAACGTTTCAATAACAAGCGCATTTCCGCGGCGATTTCCTGCTCGCCCTACGGAATAAACATGACTTCGATAAATTTGAGCGCCTCCTTGGGAAAAATCCCGAGCTCGACGCTTTCTCGCAAATAACGTTTCTCGATATCGAGATTGGCTTTGTCCGGCCAGGAAAAATCTTTCGGCAGAAAGAACTGTTTAGTGCGCGGCCAGCCGATCTTCAGTTCGTCCTCAGTTTCCAAACCGAACAATCGCTTGGCATGTTTGCGAAAATGGACCTCGTCGTCTTGCACGCCCTTGATCATCTCGCTCCAGGCCGCCCGGATCTTCGGCATCAGTGCGGCGTTCTTGGCAGCCCATGATTCTGACGTGCCGAGCCAGCCGAGCAGTTTGACTTTGGTGTTGAGGATCCGGTTCAACTCATCGCGCGGCGTCACCAGCACGCGATATTTGCCGGTGGCGAGCAGCTTTGAGGCATGAGCCTCCCATGTGTAGCCGGCTTCGACTTCGCCCCGCTCGAGCGTTGCGCTGATTCCCGGGGCGCCGAGTTTCTTCAATTGGAAGAATTTTTCGATCTGAATACCGTCCTTTTTCATCATGTAATCGAAGTTGTTGTAAGCCGACGTCACTTCGGGCGGCATGGCGAACGGTTTGTCCTTCAAATCTTTGAGATTTTTGTAAGGCGCGTCTTTGCGCACGAGTATCGAGTTGTGCGGCGTTTGATAGGGACTGATTAAGCGCAGCGCGATATCGCTCAAATTGGCCCGCACCGCCGACTCTGCGGTCGAGATGCCCAAATGCACGGTGCCGAAAGCGACCAGCTTTTCGGCCTCCGCGAGTGCCGCCCAGCGCGGCTTGACGATAAAGCCATGCTTGCGGTCGATGCCCTTGTCCATCAAGTACTGCCCGCCTAGACCGAACATGCCGTCTTCCGGTAGCGCGACTTCGAGGGTCGGCAGCTCCGAGGCTTGCCCAGCCACGGAAATTTCCGCAAACGCCGCCGTCAGCGCAAGCGCGCACACCGACGCAATAATCGAGTTAAGCCTTCTCATGATAAGACCTCGTCTTTTTCAATTAGTTTGAGGACAATGCTCAACAACTGTTTTTTGAACCGAATGAACTGGACGTCGTCGACGTCGCGCAGGCCCGGCGGCAAGGGGTTTTCGAGGATCTCGACGATGCGCGCCGGCCGCGCTCGGAGAATCACGATGCGGTCGCCCATGTAGGCGGCTTCTTCGACATCGTGGGTCACCATCACCGTGGTCTGCTTCAAACGGGCACAGATGGCGAGCGACTCTTCGCGCAGACGGCGCGCGGTCAATTGATCGAGTTTGCTGAACGGCTCGTCCATCAGCAGCACTTCCGGTTCGATCACCAGACCGCGCGCCAGGCCGACACGCTGGCGCATGCCGCCGGAAAGATAGAGTGGGAACTGATTGCGGAACTCGGCCAGACCGACCAGGCTCAGATACTTGTCCAGGCGCTCCGGCCACTGTGCTGGCGGAATACTCATGCCTTTCAGAGCAAAGGTCAAATTCTGTTCGACACTCTTCCAGTTGAGCAAGCGCGCGTCCTGAAACACGTAGCCGAGCAGCGCCGCGCTTCGCGCCGACGCGTTGCCGTTGCCGATCACTTCAATCTTGCCCTGATCGAGTCTTTCGAGACCGGAAATGGCGTTGAGCAGCGTCGATTTGCCGCAGCCCGACGGACCCAAGAGACAGGTAATACCGAACTCTTTGGTGTCGAAGGAAACCTTGTCGAGCACCAACATGTCCGAGCCGTCTTCGCGGGAGAAATATTTGACGGCATTTTCGACGTGAACGTAGGCCATCGTCTTATTCGTTCAAACCGTTCAACCACTCCGTTCCGTTCGCTCAAAACCGAAACGGTGGATGCAAGGATATGCGAGATCGAGCAAGATGACATCGCGAAAGGCTGGGCGATAACGTGCTGGTCAATTTTCTCGAAATGGATATTGACTATACTCACATCGGCATGATCGCCCGCGACGGCAGTGTAGGCGCTAATCTCCGACAAGCCGAAGAACATGATCGCCATCACCGCCCAAACCAACCCCGGCATGGTGAGTCCGAGAATCACCGGCGGCTCGAAGAAGCTTTCCAGGTTCGTCACTGTGCCCATCAGGACGCCAAGCGGAGATGGCGACATTCATGGCGACGTGGAATCCGACACCGATACGGCGCAAGGTTGCGCCCATCCAGAAAAGAATTGGCGGTAAAGACGAGCGAAATCACTTCGGAAAAAGTCGCCGACGGCGAGCGGCATCGAGACTTGGCGGAAAGAAAACTGTCTGATCCGTCAGACGGCGATCATCGCCAGGATGACCGGCCGCGTAAAAGAAAGGTCATCGAAGCCGCCATGTCTTTGCGGCGCCCGGCGCGGTGCCGAAAGATGCGTACGTCCGCCGCAGCGCCGACTCGCGCCGAGAACCAGGGACTTTTCTTCCCGTGCCATGATGTAGGGGAATCTATGGTTAATGGGTTTTTCTGTCAATAAGGATTCGGCCGGGAGCCCAGCGGCTAACGCTTGATGAGCGAGGCGGAGATCGGTTAATGTCGCCGCTCGACGAAACTGGAGTGCTGGAGTAATGGAGTACTGGGTTTATGAAGAAATCGCTTAGCAAGTTATTGGTCCTATCTGTCCTATCGGTCTCATTCCTAAGGGCTGCTTCCGCCCAGGACCAGTTCTTCAAAGGCAAGACCGTGCGCGTCATCGTGCCGTTCTCCGCCGGCGGCGGCTACGATATCTATTCACGCATCATGGGCCGGCACATGGGCAAATACATTCCCGGCAATCCGGTGTTCGTCGTCGACAATATGACCGGCGCCGGCGGGTTGATCGGCGTCAACCATGTCTACAAAGTCGCCAAGCCCGACGGCCTGACCATGGCGACGCCCATCGGCACGATGTTCGTCGATCAACTGATCGGCAAACCGGGCATCGAGTTCGACGGCAGGAGATTCGAGTACATCGGCGCGCCGGCGCAGGACACCCAACTGCTCATCGTCCATAAGCGCACCGGGTTAAAAAGCGTCGAGCAGTGGCTCGCCCACCCGACGCCGGTAAAATTCGGCAGCACCGGCCCCGGCTCGGCCAACGAATCGATCCCGAAGATCGCCAAGGAAGCGCTCAACCTGCCGCTCCAAGTAGTTTCCGGCTACAAAGGCAGCTCGGTGATCCGCTTGGCATTCAACAGCGGCGAAGTCGACGGCGTCGCCAACGCCTGGGAATCGATGGTTTCCACTTGGCCGCAGGAAACTCAGAACGGCGACGCCGTAGTCTTGCTGCAAGCCGCCGGCAAGCGCCATGCCGATCTACCCAACGTGCCGCTGGTCATCGACTACGCCAGGACGGACATGGCGAAAAAATTGGTGCAAGGCGTGATCAACAACTTCGGCGCCACCGCCCGTCCCTACGTCGTCACCCCGGGCACGCCGAAAGCGCGGGTCGAGATGTTGCGCAAAGCCTTCATGGACACCATGCGCGATCCCGAGTTCGGCGCCGAGTTGAAACGCGCCAAACTCGATTTGAACCCGCTCGACGGTGCCACCCTCGATCGCAACGTCCGCGAACTATTCGCCCTCGACAAAGCGCTGATCCCCAAGCTGACTGAGATTCTCAAATAATCGAGCATCTTGTCGGCGGTTCGAGCGCGGCGATGACTTGAGCCCGGCCGGTCAACCCAATCAGATGGAGGAGTTACCATGAAAAAACTCTCCCCGATCCTGATCCTGCTGGTTCTTCTATTCACGGGCTGCGGGCAGTTCGCCGGGCTCCCGTCGTTGATTCCGCGCGAAATCTTGTTTGCCAACCCTGCCAAAAAAGACCCACAAATCTCCCCTGACGGCAAACATCTTTCCTATTTGGCGCCGGACAATAACAATCGGCGCGATCTGAGCGATGGCCATTGGATCGTGTCATTCGAGAGCGACCTTGGATCGACGCATCACTTTGTTTATGACCGCGCGACGAAATCCGCCAATTTCCTGTTCAGCGAACAACCGCAACTCGACCGGGCCAGGCTCGCGGCGATGCAGCCGATAAAAATTCCCGCGCGCGATGGCCTGGAAATTCACGGCTACCTGACGCTCCCTGCCGGTAGCGACGGCAAGAATCTCCCGACGGTCCTCTATGTCCACGGCGGCCCCTGGCTGCGCGACCGCTGGGGTTTTCATAACACCATCCAGTGGCTCGCCAACCGCGGCTACGCGGTGCTCCAAGTCAATTACCGCGGCTCCAGCGGCTACGGCAGAAAATTTTTGCATGCAAGTTACAAAGAGTGGGGCGGCAAGATGCACGACGATCTGATCGACGGCGTCAACTGGCTTGTCCAACACGGCGTCGCCGATCCGCGCCGAGTCGGCATCATGGGCGGCTCCTATGGCGGCTACGCGGCGCTGGTCGGCCTGACGTTGACACCCGATGTTTTCGCCGCTGCGGTGAGCAGCGTCGGCATCAGCGATTTGATCTTCCACTACAATAACTATCCACCCTACTGGTCCCTCGGCAAACCGATTTTTCGCGTCCGCGTCGGCGACCCTGACAAAGAAGCGGATCTGTTAAAATCCCGCTCGCCGTTGTTTCACGTCGACAAAGCCAAGGCACCCGTCTTAATTGCCCATGGCACCAACGACGCTCGGGTCGTGGCCGCGCAAAGCGAACAGATGGTCACCGCGCTACGCCAAGCCAATAAGCCGGTGGAATATTATGTATTTCCGGACGAAGGCCATCGCCAATGGCGTCCCGAAAACAAATTTCACTACTATTCGCGAGTCGAGGAATTCCTCGCCAAGCATCTCGGCGGCCGCTTCGAACCCGCTGGCGAAATATCCGGCCATTCGGCGATCGCCAAGTGACACCACAGGGTATGTTGACCGGGAGGACACGTCTGGTGGTATGGCTTCGAATCCCTTCCAGGACAGGAGCCCCCCAATGATCGTCGATGCCGATGCCCACGTAGTCGAAACCGAGCAGACTTGGAGCTATATGGATGGCTCCGACAAGAAATTTCGCCCGCAGCTTTTCAGCTCGGCGGACAATCCCAACATGCAGTATTGGTTCTGCGAAGGTAAATCGGTGGGCTTCCGGCCGCCGACGCTGACCGAGCAAGAGCTGATCGCGTTGTCGAAGGAAACCGGCCGCCAACTCAACACCGCCGCGGGGGCGCGCGAACTGCGCGACGTCGAGCTGCGCCTAGCGCACATGGACAAGCTCGGCATCGACGTCCAGGTGTTGTTCAATACCATGTGGATCGCCCGGGTCGCTGACAAACCCGAGGTCGAGATCGCGCTGTGCAGTTCGTGGAACCGTTGGATGGCCGACATGTGGAAGGCCGGTAAGAATCGCCTGCGTTATTCCTGCGTCGTTCCGGCGATGACGGTCAGCGAGGCGGTGCAGCAGATGCGCTTCGCCAAGGACAACGGTGCGGTCGCCGTCAGCCTGCGGCCCTTCGAAAACGACCGCCATCTCGTCGATCCCTATTTTTATCCGATCTACGAAGAGGCGATTCGGCTCGATCTCGCCATCGCCGTCCACATCGCCAACGGCAGCCCGGCGCTGATGGATCAGTTCAAACCGCGCTACGACAAGATGGGCGGCTTCGCCCAGTTCCGCGTGCCGACGGTGATCACTTGCCTGTCGGTGATGATGAGCGAACTGCCGAAAACGTTTCCCAAACTGCGCTGGAGCTTCGTCGAAGCGTCAGCGCAGTGGGTTCCCTGGGTGGTCAAAGAAGCTACTCGAAGAAGCGGCAGCAAAGGCTTTCCCAAATTGCCGTTTAAGGATTTCAATATTTACGTCACCACGGAAACCAACGACGACTTCGACTTCGTCCTGCGCTACGCCGGCGAAGACAACGTCGTCATCGGCACCGACTACGGCCACACCGACGCGTCCAGTGAAGTAGACGCCATCGATATTTTCCGAGCGAATAGCGAAGTCACCGACCCGGTAAAGAAAAAAATCCTCGACGACAACCCGCGCCGGCTGTATGGGATTCAAGATTAGAATGGCCGCAAAGTACGCATAGTACGCAAAAGGGAATCAGTGGGGGACTGTGGTTGCCTTCTGCTACGACTGAGACCAGGAGTGGCTGGAGATAATTTGACATAGAGTCAGCAGTAAAGGAATTTGGATTCGTAGGGGCGGGTTTTAAACCCGCCCTTTTTTGCGCCCTTTGCGTGCTATGCGGCCAATCCTAGGATTAACTAGACATTCATCCTGCAGACCACAGGTTAGAGGCGAGGCCTATCCGCGCACTATCGAACTTTCGCACTTCGGAGTTTCGTAAAATGGGTCGAGCGCAGCGATACCCATCATTCGCATCATCAACATCACCGCCGCACCTGCGACAACGCCTTCCGCATCGGCAAGATTTCGCGGGTCAATGGATTGAGCATGAAACCGAGAGTTTCCAGCGTAACAGCACCAAGCAAGGCGCCGTCGCCTGCTTCGCCGAGAACGACCGGAGACGTAGCAGCCTCGCCGCGAATCTCGAATCGGCACTCGGATACGCCGCGCGTGATGGCGGTGCCGTCGGCGAGCGTAAACTCGACCTCGCGTTCCGGTTTGAGCCGCAGCGCTCGCCAGTCTTTCTCCGGCAGCACCGAATAGATCGCGCCCGAGTCGACAAGAAAGCGCACGTCGCGGCTAGGTCCTCGGCCTTCAGACTTCCGCAAACGCGCATGGACGTAGGTCAGTCCCATGCAGCTAAAAGTATAGTAGCAGTTTCCCGCGGTCAACTGTGCCATGGACCGCAGACAGTATCGATGGGTTGAGCAGAGCGATACCATCGACTGAATTACAGTGACTCAACTCAAATTCCCATGTCCAATTTATCGCGTCTAAGCAAGTTCGCCCTCGTTGAAATACGCTGCTGCCATACGGCATCAGTCTTTTCGCCAGGTAAAGGTCACCGCATGATCCTTGTATGGACGCAGGTCGAGGGTTCGCGTTCCGACAGGCGTATGAACTCCCAACATTTTGGCTTTCCAGTACGTGACCTTGAGGAGCCGAGGACCTATCGTCGTGCACTTGAGTCCATCACTTTTTTGTCCCGCCAGGGTTGGCTCCCGTTCGTTGAGACCGATTCCCTTCCACCAACCGCTGCTCGTCTGAACTTGCAGACACACCTTGACGCGACCGGACGCGCCGTCGATAGCAGCGCTTCTTATTTCGATCTGATCTGCCCTGTCATCGGTTGTGACGGTTAGCTTCAGTGGCTTCGGCAACGGCTTTTTTTCCGGCGGCGGCTTTCGCCGTTTGCTGAGTACCCCGATAGGCGATCTCGCCACGCGGATCGAGCAGCAGATGTCGCCGGGTT
Source organism: uncultured delta proteobacterium (assembly GCA_963847445.1). Lineage (GTDB taxonomy): Bacteria > Desulfobacterota > Binatia > UBA9968 > UBA9968 > DP-20. Next base: position 60,993 of record CAWJZV010000014.1, read on the forward strand.
GTGATCGAGATCGACCACAAATGGCGTGTCGCCGCCGGCATTGATGATCTGGTTGCCGGTGCGCGTGAGTGTAATCTCAACCGTACCAATTCGCTGATAGTCCGAGGCGACACGGACTTTCAATCGGTCTATTTTCGCAACCGTAACCGCAATATCGCTTCGGCTGCTGCCCTTGGAATCTGCAATCACGTCGCCATGATAATTACCAATGACAAGATCGGCCAGCTCACCGACCTGTTCAGGCGGCTTTATGCCCTCGTTCGATTTGCTCTCTGAACGCTTGCTTGTCTCGGAGCTATCGATTTGCGATCCCGGCGACGAAGTTTGCCATGACCGCAGCGCAAAGGCGAAAAGACCTGCGACGATCACGACGCCGACAATCGCAGGCCATAGCCACGAAGGCTTCCCGTTTGACTTCGATTCTTTAGGTGATGTCGGTAGACGCGGTGCGGCACTGCCCATCGTGGCCGCGATGCCTTCACACAAGGCGTGAAAGCCACCGTGGGATGAATCACCGTCCCAACCGATCAGATCGGCGGTTTGCTTGCGGCGAAACTCCAGCGGCAGCTTCACGTTATCGATCAATGCCGGCACCAGGACACGGCGCTCCGACGCGGCAGACGCTTCATTCTTGACCCACTCGGATTCAACCGAATGGATCGACCATAGGACAACCACACTCTTGGCAGTTTCCAACTCACGCTCAATCACTTGATCGAAAGCCTGGCCGGCGACGATCTTGCGATCCCACCACACCGACCAACCGCGCTCGCCCAGTGCGCTTGCCAGTTTGGCCGCGCGATCGCGATCTTCACTGGCGTAGCTGATAAACACATCGGCCATGGATTACCTCATCAACCGGCATTTCGCGATCGGGGTATGAACCCCGCTCGCGACCAAAGGGGATGTTCAACTCCCTTTGGAAACCCCAGCAATTTTGTGCCCGCAGCAAGCTGCGGGGAATATTAGATTCAAGTCGCTTACCCAGCTTAGGTTTCGTTCGCAGCAAAAGGTACCGGTACTTCGAAAGCTCAAATGACCTTGGCCCCTCGATCGACGAGCAGCTGACGCAGCACCGACCGATGGCAGCGCGCTTCATCTTCGCAGTAGCAGCCAACCGAAAAGTTCGTCTGTTGTGATAGCACCGCGAGCAAATCAATCACTCTGCTATTCTCCGCTTTAGCCATTTCATTGCGATAGCGCTTTACGAAAGCCGCCCACTGGCGCTCATCTTCAGCGCGCAGCGCCAGCTTGACCGTCTCCGGCGCGGGCGACAGATTCGGCAACCAGACATCGTACCAATTGCCCGACGAGAATTTCGACTTGGGAACGCCGCGCGGCGGACGGCGCACGGTGCCGATACGCAGGCCTTCATTGGGAGATCTGTCACTGCCGAGACGGACGATGCGGATAGCCATTTGTTCTCGACTTTCGCGCCGGCAAAAGATGCACTGTCATGCGCGGCTCAATATAGCGCAAACCTGGCGCCCATGAGTAACGCTATTTGACATGCGGAGCCGGCTAATTAATAGTCAGCCAAGCCGAAATCATCGCATCAAGGATAGCGCCAGCATGCCCAAAGACCTGCGCAGTTTCATCGCCGAGCTCGAAGCCAAACATCCCGAAGAAGTCGCACGGGTGACGAAATCCATCTCGCCGCGCTACGAGATCACGGCGTTGCTGACGCAATTGGAAAAGGCCAAACGGTTTCCGCTGCTCTACTGCGAAAAGGTCGACGGCGGCGATGCGCCGGTGGTGATCAACGCCCAGGCGAGCCGCAAGCTGATGGCGCTGGCGCTGGAGTGTCAGCCGGAAGAATTGGCGGCGAAGTTCACCGAGCGCCAGGGCAAACCGATTGCGCCGGTGGAAGTTAGCGACGCGCCGGCGCAGGAAGTCGTCAAGCTTGGCGATGATATCGATCTGGCCAAAGTGCCGCTGCTCACTCACTACGATGTCAACGCCGCGCCCTACGTCACCGCCGGCATCGTCGTCGCGCCCGATCCCGACACCGGCGTGCGCAATACCAGCTACAACCGGCTGATGATGGCGGGCAAGCGCGAGCTGCGCATCTTCATGGCCATCGGCCGCCATCTTTGGACGCTGCACAACAAGATGGAGCAGCGCAACCAAGCGCTGCCCATCGCCATCGTCGTCGGCGTCCATCCGCTGTTTTCTCTCGGCGCCCAAGCGTTCACGCCGTCGACGGATGACGAATACGCGGTCATCGGCGGCATGATGAACGAACCGTTGCGTGTCGTGAAAGCCAAGACCGTGCCCGTGCTCGTGCCCGCCGACGCGGAGCTGATCATCGAAGGCAAGATTTTGCCGAATGTGCGCCGCGAAGAAGGCCCCTTCGGCGAGTTCACCGGCCACGCGGTGTCGAAGGACGAACGCCCGGTGATCGAAGTGACCGCGATCACCCACCGCAAGAATTATATTTTCCAGGACGTCCACGCCGGCTACACCGAGCATAAGCTGATGGGCGCGGTGCCGCGCGAAGCGGCGCTCATCCGCGCCGTGCGCCAGACCGTGCCGACAGTGAAAAACGTCTGCATGCCGGTGTCGGGCAACTGCCGCTTTCACGCCTATATTTCAATTGCCAAGCGCGGCCCCGGCCAGGCGAAGAACGCCATCTGCGCCGCCTTCGCCGCCGACATGCTGCTCAAACATGTCGTCATCGTCGACGATGACATCGATGTCTTCGATGAAGAACAAGTGCTCTGGGCGGTGTCGAACCGCTTTCAAGCCGACAAAGATTTGGTCGTCATCGCCAACGCCCAGGGCAGCGAGCTCGATCCCTCCGCCGGCCCCGGCGGCGTCAACGCCAAGATGGGGCTGGACGCGACCAAGCCGCTCACCGGTTTTGCGCCGGAACTGCGCGTCCCCGATGAAATAATGCGGAAGATTAGACTGGAAGATTTCTTGCCGACTTCGAAGAAGTAAGGAGTGAAGGGTGAGGGGTGAGGCGATCGGACCGAACTCCTGACCCTTCACCCCTGACCCCTTACGATTTGCCGAAACTACTCCAGCGAAAATTTCGTACCCGACACCCTGCGCCACCGCCCAGCGGTACGCCCAGGCCGCCGCCACGGTATCCCAAATCGCCATGCCGACCGACTCGAAGACGACGGTCTCGTTATCACCCGCGCGGCCGGGGATTTTTCCCAGGATGACATCGCCCAATTCCCCGGCGATTTTCGCTGCCGACCAACTGCCATCACCAATCATCGCCATGTAGGGCTGGCGCGGCGCTTCGCCGCCGAGCAACTCTTCTTTCCAAGACACGATGACGCGCGAGTTCGCCACCGTCTGCCGCGGCAGTTGCCCACTGGTGATGGAAACGATCAGCGCGCCCGGTTTGATCCAGCCCGGTTCGATCACTGGCGAGCGCGAACTAGTCGCCAGGCTGACCATCGGTTGGTTTTCCACGGCGCTCTTGGCTGAGTCGACGGCTTCGACATCGATGTTGAGAAAATCGCTCATCGACCTGGCGAACGACTCGCGGTGTTCCTTGGTCGAGCTGAAGACTTTTACCTTTCTTATTCCTGGCAGCGCCCGGGCGATGGCGACGATCTGGCCGCGCGCTTGCCGGCCGCTGCCGATCAGACCCAAGGTATCGGTGCCTTTGGGCGCCAGATATTTGCCCGCGACACCCGCCGGCGCGCCGGTGCGCCAGACATTCAGACCCGCGTCCGGCGACCAGGGCCAGCAAGTCGCCGCTCTCGCCGTCGAACAGGACGATGAAATAGCCGTCCTTGGCGCCGCGGAACAGCGCGCTGATGCGCATGCCCTGCCCCGCCCCCGGCACGGCGGAGGTCATGATGCGATATTTTTTCTGGCGGTCGATCAAACTAGTTTCAACCCGCGCTTGTCCGGCGACCTCATTACTATTAAAATCGCCCATTGAGGTTTCGATGAGCGGCAAGAGCGCGTCCATATTCGACGGTTGACAGTACAAAGAAGCTAAGTCTTTCTCGCTCAAGAGCAATGCCATTGCTCAATCCTCCATTTTGGCTGGCACTATAAAACCGACTGACTTTACCTGAGGAAAACCACGTCCATGCCGCACAATTCCAGCCAATGTGTTAGTATATGATCGATAGTTATCTCTCAATTCGGGATATCATATCTAGCCAATTTTATTCATGGCGGACATCTATAATACCAAGGCGAAGCTCCTGCGCGGCGTGGTCCAGGATAACGTCGACATCGTCCAGGGGGTCAGAACTAAATATCCCGCCAAGCGCAGGCTACCCTTCCGCTATTGGCTTTCAGCCTGCATCGCCATGCTCGGCATCGCCTATCTGGCGATCCCCTCACAGGTCGTTTCCACCGCCAACACTTCGGCCAACGAAGCGACCGGCACGGTTTCCGCTGCCAATATCGCGCAAACCCCGGAGTCCGCCGGGGCGCTAAATTCACCCCGACCGCTAGACAAAAGAGCCGTACCGCTGTCGATCAAGAGAATCATCATCGATCCCGGCCATGGCGGCGAGTCCGGCGCGATCTCGCAATCGGGCGTCATGGAAAAAGAAATTACCTTGGACGTGGCGCTGCGCCTGCGCCGGCTCATGGGAAATGGCCCCTACGATGTCCTGCTCACGCGTGAAACCGACCAGTCGGTGCCACTCGACAAGCGGGTGGCCTTCGCCAATGAAAACAAGGGCGATCTGTTCATCTCGATCCACGTGAATTCGCTGGAACCGAAATCTCTTCGCGTCCTGGAAACCTACTACGTCGGACCCACCGACGATCCGGCGACCCTCAGGCTGGCAAGCATCGAAAACAAAGACTCAGGCTACTCGCTGTCGGACTATAAAAAAATTCTGGAAAAAATTTACGTCGACGCACGCCACGATGAATCCAGAACCTTTGCCAAACACATCCAAGCCCAGCTCCATCATTCACTTAAACCGGTCAATCCCTGGCTGGAGAACCGCGGCGTCAAGACCGCCCCCTTTGTCGTCCTGATCGGCACCCAGATGCCGGCCATCCTGGTCGAGATCTCGGCGCTGTCCAACGACGAAGAGGTTAAGTTGTTGACAAAAGAGGATTATCGCGAAAATATCGCCCTTGCCCTGCTCCAGGGCATCAAGAACTACGCGCGCAATTTCAACCTCCCCGAGAGGAAAGGCAATTAGGTCATGGAAGAAAGCAATGAACCCCTCTGCGTCGGCATCGATCTTGGCACATCGCGCAGCTCGATCTCCGCGTCAAACGGCGAGCGCCATGTGATCGACAGCTACGTCGGTTGGCCGCTGGATATGGTGGCGCGCAAGATCATCAAAAAAAGCATCTTGATCGGCCGCGAGGCGCTCGATAACCGCTCCATGCTCGACCTGCGCCGTCCGCTCGAACGGGGCATCATGAAGGAAGGCTCGGAGAAAGACCAAGAGGCGGTGCAGGAGATCCTCAAACATCTGATCAACCTCGCCGGCATCAAGCAAAAAGGGAAAAACAAATCGAAAGTGCGCGCGGTGGTCGGCGTGCCGGCGGAGGCCTTCCGAGTGAGCCGGCAAAACCTGCGCAATACCATGGAAGGCATCGCCGACAGCGTCATGCTGGTCTCTGAACCCTTCGCCGTGGCTTACGGCCTGGAAGCGCTGCTGCATGCCTTGGTGATCGACATCGGCGCCGGCACCGCCGACTTTTGTGTCATGCAGGGGCGTTATCCCACTGAAGACGACCAGCGCACTCTGTCCGCCGCCGGCGACTCCATCGACGAACAATTGGAAAAACTGGTCCGCGAACACCACCCCGACGCGCAGTTTTCCGTGCACATGATCCGCCAGTGGAAGGAGCAATGGAGCTTTGTCGGTGAACCTAAAGACCGCGTCCTCGTCACCGCACCGGTCAAAGGCAAAGCCAGCGAACTCGATATCACTCACGAGATGCGCACCGCCTGCGAAAGCATCCTGCCGCCGATTTGCGAGACCTTGCAGGATATCCTGTCGAAAGTCGAACCTGACTTCCAAGACAAAGTCCGCAACAACGTCATCCTTGCCGGCGGCAGCTCGCTGATCGCCGGACTCACTGACGCGATCCAGAAATCGCTGATCGAGCTCGGCGGGGGTCGGGCGACGGTCGTCAAAGATCCGGTGTTCGCCGGTTGCGACGGCGGCTTGGCCATCGCCCGCGATGCTTCGAGCGCCGATTGGGAGAAGCTGTCGCTGTAGAAATCGTGCACCCCTGGAACGATTACTCATGGTCAGCCGGTAAACCGGGTCGCTAATATTCGCTAGCGCGGCATCGGGGTTGGCACTCGCACCGATGATCCTCACGACCTCGCTTATCCGCGACAAAAAAACCGCCGCACCGAGTCAGACACCGTCCATAGCCGGATCTCCTCTCCGGCATCAAGTAAAGCACGAAAAAGAAAATCTCGACGCAGCCCGCCGCACCGCCGAAGCGATCAACGGCGCGCACGACCAGTTGCGGCATCTTTTAAGCCGGACGTTGAACGGGCAACCGACGTATAACGTCGTCAGGACTCAAGGCAGGTATCAACTCCAATATTTCGCCAATGTTAGCGCTCACTCTCAGATCAAAACAATCCCGATCGATGGACTGGAAAAGCGCAATCATCAACTCGGCTTGTTCAACTGCAGAGACACCATCCTCTTCGTCCACGACATACTTTACCCCGGTCATGATTCGGCGTTGCCCTCTGCCAAACTTGACCAATAAGTCTCTTGAAACCTCAGTCGATTGGTTGTTGCCACTCCATCCGAGGTGGAACATTCTTAGTCAAAGATGTTCTTTAGTGCCGGCGCGACGGCCATTGAATATTTTTCCGACAGCTAAAATTCGCAGCGGAGGTATTTTACACATGCGCATGATCGTCATCGGCACCGGCGCCATTGGCGGCATTATCGGCGGCGGGCTGCCCCGTCGGGGACCTTTCGCAAACAGACAAGACAAGATTCGGCGCACAGCTATTTTCTCTAGCTCCGTTGGTCTGGCTATAGCCGATGACTTCAAAGAACTTTCGTTGCAAGAAAATTTGTTCCTGCTATGCGAAATTGACCCGGCTATAGGAATGGCAAACCTTGGCAGGGCCCGGCAATGCCGGGAATTGACCTATAAACTATTTAAATGAAGAGTAGACACTGGCAGGCGTCGGCCTCGAACAACCAAAACTGGTCGAGTACGGTGAACCATAGTCCGCTCAGGCGAGTTTTCAATTTGCCTGCCCAATGCATTAGGTAGGGTTCTTTGAGGACGCTGCGATGATCGCCGGGGACGACGTGAATTTCCACGCCTCCTTCGGCTAACTGCGACCAACACTGGGATTCTTGACCGCCCTCGGCGCTCATAACGATATCGAGCCGGCCCGGATGAATGGAAGGTATATATTTCTCGACGGCCCGGCCGTATATCGCCAAGATGTATGAACTCCGAAACGCAACCGGGATCTTGTAGCCGAGTTTCAGGCAAGCCTCAATAGTGATCTTTTTCGCAATCTTGACAACTGGCGTCGCAACCGAAGCACAGACGAGTTTTACAACGCCAATTAAACGCGTGCGGCAATAATCTAGTTTTTCTGCTGGCGTGCCAAGGCTGCTGAGGCTGCGCAGATGCCGAGACCACCACCGCTGCGGTGACGATTCCATGGTTGGTTTAGCAGCTACTGGCACACTTGCGGGAGCCAAGAGAACATTCTTGGGTTGGTCCGGATCCAACATGAAAAGCATGCGTATTTCTTCACCTTGTTGGCTGAACTGATGAGCGATTTCGAAAGCCACGAGCGCACCGAAGCAATAACCTCCAAGCAAATAAGGTCCTCGCGGTTGGACCTGGCGAATCTCGCTGGCGTAATGGCTTGCGATGGTTTCCACCGTGATAAAACGGATTCGCCTCCCGTCTTCGCCCTGGTGTCTTAATCCATATACCGGTTGGTCCGAGCCCAGATAGCGCGCCAGAACCCCGTCGCTAGCTTCTCCATGGATCCAGAAAAAAGGATCTTTGGAACCATTGGGTTGAAGCGTTACGAGAGATGACCACGGGGTCGGCGGACCATCTTGGCAGATAAGCTGCGCGAATTGCTCCACAGTAGGCGCCTGGAAAAGGGCAGCAACGGGAAGTTTTTTTCCAAACACTTTCTCGATCTGACCAATGAGTTTGACAGCCAACAATGAATGCCCGCCGTGGTCAAAAAAATTGTCACGCACGCCCACCCTCGCCATATTGAGAACGTCAGCCCATAGACGGGTCAGTGTGGTTTCAACCGGAGTCCGCGCCGCAACGAAAGCTGCCTGCAGTGCTGCGGCGGGTGTCTCAGGAAGCGGTAGCGCTGCGCGATCTATCTTGCCGTTCGGTGTTAGGGGAAGCGACGTTAAGAGCGTGATGACTGACGGCACCATGTAGTCGGGTAGTTTTTCTCTGAGGAATGCCCTTAGGCCATCAGTCGACGAAACTTCAGGTTGCGTCAAGACCACATAGGCAACGAGACGCGTCTCATTGGTTTTATCCTGCCACGCTCGAACCACGCTTTCTCGCACCAAAGAATGTTGAGCGAGGACGGCTTCAATCTCCTCCACCTCGATCCTGAAGCCCCGGACCTTGACTTGGGTATCCATGCGCCCCAACAACTCGATATTGCCGTCAGACAGATACCGCGCGAGGTCGCCAGTTTTGTAGAGGCGGCCGTGCTCGGCTCCAGCAAACGGATCGTGGATGAATTTATCCGCTGTCAAGGCGGGATTATTAAGATAACCCCTCGCAACTCCTTCACCACCGATATGCAACTCCCCGGGTATGCCGATGGGAACTGGATTCAGCGCGGAATCAAGTATGTAGACCTTCGTGTTGGATATCGGGCGACCAATCGGCACCGGTGTCAGCGCCTGGTCTGCCCCGTGAGGCATGGCTTCAAAAATCGTGGTTGTGATTGTGGCTTCGGTGCAACCGTAAGCATTGATCAAGCGAACGGCATCACCGACGACTTTGTGCCATACACGGACTTTTTCCGGTGATAATCGATCGCTACCTACCACGACCAGCCGGAGCGCTCGCGGGATCGCCATCGCGAAATATTCCAACTCGGTAACCCACTGATGCCAGTACGGCGCGGGGATATTGACGACGCTCACCATTTCCCTATCCAGAAACGCAACGAACTCCGCTATCGACAGCATCCGATTTGGTTTCATGACGAGTACGCCGCCGCCCAACCATGTGGGGAACATCTCTTCAGCCGCTACGTCGAAGCTCGGCGAAGCGAACTGTAGCACCCGGTCGCTTTCCTTGAGGTCGTAGTGGAAAACCGCGGCTAAGCTGGCATTCACGAGAGCCCGATGTGTAATCAGAACTCCTTTTGGAGTGCCGGTGGTGCCGGACGTGTAGTTAACGTAAGCGAGGTTATCGCTAGTTTCTTCAACCGGCAGGTTCATCGCACTTTCTGCGGCAATCTCTGCCCAGTCGGTGTCAAGACATACCACATTTGTAAAAGACATCGGTGATCGGACGGCAAGGCGATGGGAAGTCAGCAGGACCGGTGCCTTCGTGTCCTCCAACATAAAACGAATGCGTTCTGTCGGATAAGCGGGGTCCAAGGGTAGGTAAGCACCCCCGGCCTTCAGAATTCCGAGAATTCCCACCATCATTTCTATAGACCGATCGACGCAAATGCCCACAGGAATGTCCGCTCCAACATGCATGTTTCTAAGGTAGCGAGCGAGTCGATTGGACCTCTCATCGAGGTCTCGATAGGTGAGCCGTCCCACTTCGGATACAACCGCGACCGCGTCTGGAGTTAACCGTGCTTGCGCTTCAAAGAGACTGTGAATACATTTCTCGCCGGGATATGGTTTTGCCGTATTATTCCAATCGATCGCCACTTGATGCCACTCCGCCCGAGGAAGAATGGGCAGCTGCAAAATTCTTTGGTCCGGAGCCGCAACAACGCCTTCCAAAAGAACTCCGTAATGGGCAAGTAAACGCTCCATCGTGGCAGCTTCAAACAGATCGGTGCTGTACGCCAGTGATTGCTTAAGTCCGTCGGGCTCATCCTGCAGAGTGAGACTCAGATCATAGATGGCAATGTGACTGTTGCCGGATCCTCTCCTCACATCAAGACCGGGGATTTTTAGAGGTTGCGCCGGGATATTCTGAAGGGCGAACAGCACTTGGAAAAGCGGTGCCTGGTTTAGATTTCTCTCGGGCTTGATATCTTGCAGCAGCTTCTCAAAAGGAAGGTCATGATGCTCATAAGCTCCAAGGGTTAGTTCACGCACGCGTTTAAGCAGCTCCCGAAAGGTAGGATTACCGCCAAGGTCGCTTCTCAGCACTAGCTTGTTATCGAAGCAACCGATCAAGTCTTGGATCTCCGCACGATTCCGACCGTTGATGGGGGTACCCACCGCAAAATCCTCTTGTCCTGAATAACGGAACAATAAGGTTTGAAAGGCCGCCAATAAGGTCACAAATAACGTAACCCCCTCTTGACGGCTGAGCGCTTTCAGCTGGTCCGACAAGGTTTTAGAAAGAAAGGACGATCGCATGGCACCTTGATAGCTGTGACTTGAGGATCGAGGGTGGTCAGTGGGCAACTGCAAAGTTGGAACTCCGTCAAGTTGCTTCTTCCAGTAGTCGAGTTGCTTGTCGAGGATCTTTGGCTGCGGCCACCGATGTTGCCACAAGGCATAATCCGCATATTGAATCGGTAGTTCTGGGAAAGGGCAAGATTCGCCCCTCAAGAAAGCACTATACAGCGCCGCGAACTCGCGCCAAAGAAGTTCGTTGGACCAATCATCGAAAACGATGCGATGTGTTATGACGACCAACGCATGGTCATTTTCAGCTAGTCTGACCAAGATAGCTCGCAGCATTGAGGCACGAGAAAGGTCGATGGGCTGTTCCGACAACCTAACGATTAAGCGTTGCAGTTCTCCTTCTTGCGCTTCTCGCGTAGATTCCCCAAGTTCTATGATTTTGAGATCTACGGATGGCTTTCCATTGATCAGCTGTACGGGACTTCCCTCATCCGTTGTCCCGAAATTGGTTCGAAGGATCTCGTGTCGCTCGACTAAAGCAACGAGCGCCGACTTCACTAATTCTCGATCAACATCGCCATGCAGGCGAATGAACGTCGGTTCTTCGTAAGCTGGACAATCGGGTTCCAGCTGGTTCAAAAACCACAGTCGTTGCTGAGCAAACGAAAGTGGCGCCGAACGGCGGTCTTGCCGCCGTTGAATTCTCTGATGATTGGGGTCGGCATAGCCTGCCTCTCCAACCTGAAGATCGAGCGGCGCTTGCTCGTGGGGTGCAGCTCTAGTGAGCCAATCGCGAAAATTATCCATAAGCGACCAGAGGAAACTTTTGCTTGAATGCTGCGAGCATTTTATTTTCACCAGTTCATCGAGTCAATAAATTTACTGCTCTTCATTCGCGCAATCTGCGGTTACGGTACAACTAACCTCGTTGTCATCTGTGATCGGCACAGTCGAACTCGATCGTAAGTCATTTCTACAAGATTGACCGGTCGCGCATTTTTGCGTACTTATTGGCATTTAAGAGTCGAAACTAGAGGAGAAACCACCATGCAGCGCATGATCGTTATCGGCACCGGCCCCATTGGCGGCATCATCGGCGGCAGGCTGGCCCGCGCCGGCGCGGATATCACTTTCGTCGACATCGACCAGGAACATGTCAGCGCGATTCGTGAGAAAGGGCTGTATGTCGACGTCCCCGACGGCCCGTTCAACGTGAAGGCCAAAATCCTTTATCCCAACGAGCTTCATGAGATTGGCGGCAAGTTCGACATCGGCTTTATCGCCGTGCGATCGAACTATACGGCCGACGCTTTGAACACCGTGTTGCCCCATCTCGCGCCCGACGGCCTGCTGGTGTCGATGCAAAACGGCATCAATCCGCCGCTGCTGCAAGAAAAAGTCGGCGCCGACCGCACCCTCGGCATGGCGATCCGCATGGGCTGCCGCAAAATCGGCCCCGGCCATGTCCAGACCGACATCCGTGGCCACCTATACCTCGGCCACCTGCACGGCAAAATCACGCCACGCTTGGAAGAGCTGCACAAGACCCTCAACGCAGTCATGGAAACGGATATCTCCGACAACATCCTTGGCGTGCTCTGGAGCAAGCTCACCTACACCTGTCTCGGGTATTATGGCTCGCTAGCCGACGCGTCCTTGGCGACAACTTGCACGACCGAAGCCGACCGCCGCGCCCTGGCCGACTTCTTCGCCGAAATCGTCGCCGTCGGCGAAGCACTGGGCGTACACTGGATCAAGTTGGCGGAATACAACCCGGCCGACTTTCACCCAAGAAACTCCGCCGACAAACGGCTTGCCGCCGTCAACGACTTCGCAAAAACTTGGAAACCCGAAGACCGTAAAGGGCCGCTGCGCTACGTTCAGAAAAAGATCAGAACCGAAGTCGACTTCACGCTTGCCTATGTCGTTAGAGAAGGTGAAAAGCTGGGGATGAAGATGCCGCTGTGCAGTAAATTACTGGAGATATTTCGCGAGTTGGAAGCGGGCAAGAGGCAATTTGGGCAGCAGAACTATGATGAGCTGGTGGCAACGGGGAGATAATTCAGCCGGGCGAAGCCATATGAATTCAATTCGAAAGGTTTGCCGGCTTGACGCCAAAACTCCAGCCGCCGTCTGCCTCCGCTTCGCTACCACAAGTCGGCGCTTGGAGCACATTGTTAGACTTCATAGATAGCTTGTGATCGGCGGGGCCGATTGCCGGTCCTGCTTGCCGTCAATGTAAACAATCGGCGCTGCTGCAAGCTCCTCGGATGTTGCGTCTTCCAAGCAGCCCAAATTGACACCGTAAATTCTCTCCCCATCCGGCGTATTGCCAATGCCAAATGAGCGCACACCGCAGTGCTTGCAGAAGTAATGTTCGTTGCGCTTGGAGTTGAACAAGTATTTGGTTAGCACAGTTTCGCCAGAAAGAAGGTGGAACGCTTCTGGTTTCACCACCGCGGGCCAGAAACGGGTCCTTGAGCAGATTGTACAGTTGCACCTATACGTCGCGGCACTAAGGTCAATTTCAGCCTCGAAGCGAACTGCGCCGCAATGGCAACTACCTTTGTATGTCTTCAGCATTCTTTGATCCCCGTAGGCGCCTTTGAATGAGGTCTAACCAATAATATCTGGTTCCGTATCAGATCATCAAAACTTCTGTAGCGTACGATTCACAAATACCGATTGAAATCGCTTTTACTGCTGAAACAAGAACTTGTAAAGGTATATTGAAAAGTCGATCCGACAAAAGCTGAAGCTGTTTCCGTCAATTCGCAGCTAGCCAGAAGCGTTGACATCGAAACCACCTTTCCACTACTCTCGGTAATGATACAGCGCCTCGGAATTCCAATTCAAAAGGACATCAACCCATGAGCGATCAACTTTACAAAGGCTTCCGCCCGGACGAGATGGAGTATCAGTACAACCCGCGCGAGTCGGTGCCGGAGTATCCGGAGCTGGCGAAGGTGCGCGCGGCGCAGGCGAAGAAAGTCCGCGAGACGGCGAAGTCTTGGCTGAATATTTCGTATGGCAGCTCGCCGCGCGAAACGTTGGATATTTACGCCGCCGACAAGCCCGGCGGGCCGGTGCTGGTCTACATTCACGGCGGCTACTGGCGCAGCGGCAGCAAGGATGACAACTGCAACTTCGTGCCGACCTTCACCAAGCGCGGCGCTACCGTCGTGTTGGTGGAATACGATCTTTGCCCGCAGGTCACGGTCACCGACATTGTCCGGCAGACCCGCGCCAGTATCGCCTGGGTCTGTAACAACATCATGCGCTACAGCGGCGATCCGTCGCGCATCTTCGTCTCGGGCCACTCCGCCGGCAGCCATCTCACCGCCATGGCGCTGGCGCATGATTGGACGAAGGAAGGTCTACCGCTGGATTGCATCAAAGGCGCCGTCGCGACATCCGGCGTTTTCGATCTCGACATGGTGATGAAGATCAGCGTCCAGGAACAAGTGCGCATGACACCGGAAGCCGCGAAGCTCAACAGTCCTTTACTGAATCCGCCCAAAGTAAAATGTCCGCTGGTGGTCGCCGTCGGCAGCGCCGAACCTAAAGGCTGGCAGCAAATGTCGGAAGATTATTTCAACTATTGCAAACAACAGGGCATGAACGCCGACTATCTCGTCGTCCCGGGCGCGAACCATTACACCATGTCGGCGAAGTTATTGGACGAGAGCAACCCGCTGACCCAGGCGATGATCAAGCAGATGAAAATATAAACCGAACAAATCGGTTCCAATGGTTCCAAATGTTCCAGTCGTTCCAATTGTAAAGCCCATGCGCAATCAAGCTGGCTTTCTCGGTTGAATATGGAATTGAGTTCCGAAACTTTGGAACGTCTGGAACCATTGGAACATTTGGAACGAGTTCAAGGAGAAGTCTAACCATGCCCAACGTAAATCTACCCACAGGCGCCAATCTCTATTACGAAACCCATGGCCAGGGCGAGCCGCTGGTGTTGATACCGTCGACGGCGTTTTCCTGCGAAGTGTGGAAACCGTCGCAGTTGCCGCTGGCGCAGTCGACACAGCTGATCTTGCACGATCCGCGCGGCTGCGGCCGCACCACTGAAACGCAGAAAGTTTACACCATCAATCAGATGGCCAACGATGTCGTCGCCCTGCTCGATCATTTGAAAATTCCGTCGGCGCATCTTTGCGGCCACTCCATGGGCGGGCGCATCGCGCTGGAGATGGCGCTCAATTTTCCCGGCCGGGTGAAGAGTTTGATCATGGCCGCCAGCGGTTCGGGCCAAGCGGCGCGGCCGGGACCGGACTGCATTCCCGGTCTTCCTCATTGGCTGGTGATCCGTCTTGTCGAAAAAGGCTTCGAGCGCGCGTTACGCGAGGAGTTTTGCGACACCGATGCATTTTTCACCAAAGACTTTCGCCAGCGCCATCCGGAAAAAGTCGAAGCATTTTTTCAGACAGCTTATGCCACCCACGCCAAGCTGCCGGAGTTCATTCATTTGATTATCGCGCGGCACAACTGGGAGGCGACCCATCGTCTCGGCGACGTGCGGTGCCCGACGCTGGTATTCATCGGCGACCATGACTCGGCGCGCAGCAATCATCTCGCTCAAGCCGAAGCGCTCCGCACTCGCATCGCCAATGCCGAACTACATGTGTTCAAAGGCCAATCCCACGGCTTTTTCTGGCAAGCGCCGGAAGAGACCAATCAAGCGATTGGCGATTGGGTAAAGCGACACAGCACCAGCTAAGGCCTCCCACTCACGACCCTATACACAAAGACGGATTGGCCATAAGAAACTCCTGGCTCGGCAATCCTAATTCCACGTAGTCTATCGAGACGTTAACTTCGCGCTCATCCGTAGGCGATCCTGCCGTGGGATCAATTCTGCCCCTGCGTCGAGGCTGTCGGCGGACCTCCGGGCAGATTGCGGGTTGCCATCCAAACACGCGATAAAATTAATCTTTTTGCCTTATCCAAAGGCGCCGCTTGATACTGACAGCTAAGCATATTACTGCCCTAAAAGCAGCGCTCCCTGGCACCATTGGGGGTATGATTTGCGTTGCTTGCAGGAGCAGCCGACTTTGAGAATTAATCCCACTCGCCGACGTCAATTGTTTTGTAACACGAAGGTGGATTGTTTTACTTGACATAACGGTCGTATTTAATGCTAAGTTTAAAAAGCCTTCAACCATGACCGAGACGGTGGCCCATGGCAGAGCGGACAACAGCAATGTTCTCCTATAGTCGGATACAGCGGCTCGTCCAGGAAGGCCGCTACGATGATGCGATTGCCATGCTTTCGCGGCGGGTCGAATGCCAGCCACTGGATCGCGCGGCTCGGCTGTTGTTGTTGTTTGCCAACATGTCCAAATTCGGCCCCGGCGAGTTCAAGCGACAAATTGAAGAAATCAGGTTCATCGACGATCTTTCCGGCAACGAGCGGTATATCGTCCAGCAAATTTTTCTTGTCGGTTTCAGACATGCTGCGCAGGAAGGTCGCACGATTCAAAAAATGGCCTATCAATGTCTCATCAGACGGCTCATGTCGAGGCAGCCTCTCGATGTGTCGATTAGCGAGGCTCAGGAGATCGAAGAAGAGTCCAGTAACCCTTCTTTCGCCGAAGGTATCCCACAGACTTTGGGCTTTTCGGGAATGAACTGCGATGAGGCCGAGTCAGAGATCGCTCCGGTATCGCCTCCACGGATCCGGCGCTGGAGCCACCACGCGATGATCGGAGCGGGCGCGATGATTATCATCGTTCTTTCAGGCTTCTATGTCGCCAGCGGACACAAAACACCATTAGCACAGCAGCCGTCACGCGCCGCTTGCTCTCGTTGACGGCGGTGTTCAAATTGAGACCGGCGCGGATCGCAATCCACCCGCCGTCGTCTTGGCGCCGACATTTACCGCGGAGCCAGCAAGACGGCTTATCGTCGGCCAGCTCGGAAAATTGAAACGCGCCTATGCCCGCTGGTCCAAAGCGAATCCCTTCACCAGCGGAACCGTGTCGCTTAAGCTCAGCATCGAACCGTCAGGAAAAATCGCCAAAGTCGAGGAAGTGCTCTCCAGACTATCGGAACACCATTTCCTCGACGTGGTCGTCGCCGAGGTAAAACAGTGGAAACTCCCGCTGGGCGGCAAAAAGACCGCCGAGATCTCGGTGCCGCTGATTTTCATACCTGCTAAGGCTGGACCAGCACAGCCGGCGGCAGGAGGAAAATCTCGCAAACCTGGCGTGGCGCGCCAAGACGGCCGCCCGACAACGCGTACGAGCTTCGCGGCGGTCAAACGCAAACTCGCCGCCACGTCTACCATCCCGGAGAGTGAAACTGAAATCGTCTACACCGCTGCGCTCAAACACGCACCGCGCTTCGCCGCCGACGTGATCGAAGAAGTCGGCCTGGGGACGCGCGTGACGGTGCTGCGCAAAGAGCGCGATTGGATCAAAGTTAAGGTGAACGATTCAGGCAAGGTCGGTTATCTGCGCAAGGAATATTTGGCGGCCGTCGACACCCTTGATTAGACCCTCGCAGCGCACGCAAGCCTGAGCCGCCACTATCTATTGCCGATCTCCTACCAGGCTGCTGAAATAGACCAGCCTGCAGTTCGTCCTGAGACCAACGATTACGAACCGTCTACCGCGCCGGAGCATTGACACCGCCGGGCGTGGCGATCGTCTTAGCATGGCTGCGGGCGAGCCATTCCACGGCTACCAATAAGACAGCTAGCACCAAGCCAATGCCATTGGACGCCCAGGTCAAACTAGCGAACTTGCCGCTGTGAACCACCGGGATGAGCAAACCGATCGCGGCGATGACAAACAGCCACCGTTTGACTGTGCCCACCGTGCCGAAACAAATAGCCGACAATGCCGACGCCGAGGAGTATCGAACCGATGATCGCGGTGACCACCGAAAGCACCACCTCGTACCAGTGGCCGATCAACAAAAGCGATGGCGAGAAGACAAATAAGAACGGCACGATGTAGGCGATACTACAGAGCTTCATCGCCTCCCAACCGGTTTGCACCGGGTCGGTCTTGCCGATGGATGGCGGCGGCGTAGCTCGCCATGCACACCGGCGGCGTCACCATGCTCAGCATGCCAAAGTAGAAAATAAACAGATGCGCGGCGATCGGCACGATGCCGAGCTTCGCCAAGCCCGGCGCCACCAAAACGGCGAGCAATACGTAGACAGCCGTCGTCGGCATGCCCATGCCGAGAATAATGCTGACAATGGCCGTAAGCACGAGCAGCAACAGCGCATTGCTTTGACCGATGTTGAGCAAGGTCAACGTCAGAGTGAAACCGAGCCCGGTGAGTTGCAAGACACCGATGACCACGCCCGCAAGTCCGGTGATCGCAACGATCTCCAACATGCCGCGGCCAGCGTTAGTGAGAATCTTCAGAGATCCCGCTCCAGCCGATTTTCACCCCTGGGGTAAGAAAGCCGACGATGAGCGCCGCCAGCGCGCGCCGAGCAATCCCGCCTCTTCCGGCCGGCGATTGAGAAAAAACATCCAGTAGATCAGCACTGCGAGCGGCACGACGAAGCTCGCCGAGCGTTTGAGCACGGGCAGCAGATGCGGCACTTCTTCACGCGGCAGGCCGTGAATGCCGTTGCGCGCCGCCAGGAGATCGACCTGGATGAACAGCGTCGACGTAATAAAGGATCGCCGGCACCGCGCGGCGAGGGCCACCTGGGCGTAGGGGATCTGCAAATATTCCGCGATCAAGAACGCCGCCGCGCCCATCACCGGCGGCATGATCTGTCCGCCGGTGGAAGCGGTGGCTTCGATGGCCGCCGCCTGCGGCGCCGGATAACCGGCTTTCTTCATCATCGGAATCGTGAACGCGCCGTCGACGACCACGTTGGCCACGGCGCTGCCGCTGATGTTGCCGAACAAACTCGACGACACGATGGCGATCTTCGCCTGGCCGCCGCGAAAGCGCCCCATCAAGCGCGAGCGAGAAATCGCTCAAAAACTCGGCGCCGCCGACGACGTAGAGCACTTCGCCGAAGATGACGAATACAATGACGATGCTGACGCCCACCTGCAGCGCCTGGCCGAAAATCCCGTTGGCATCGAGATAAAGATAGGTCGCCAAGCCGACTGATCGACCAGCCCTTGCCGTAAAAATCGCCCGGAAAGATATAGGCGAAGTAGGCGTAGAGCAGAAAACAGCTGGCGATGATGACCAACGGCCAGCCCACCAGCCGGCGCGATGCTTCGGCGAGCAACAGGATCGTCACGCAGCCGAGAATCACCCGCTCCGTGGAGATATCGCCCAGCGAATTGACGATCGACGGGATAGAAAATAAAAATGTAGAGCCCGACCGCGAAGCCAGCCATCGACGCGAGGATATCGTACCAGGGAACGACAGTACGGCCGACGGTCGGTTTGACCGGAATCAAGATATAGGTCGCGCATAAGCCGAGACCGAGAAACAGCCCCATGTACTGCTCGTTGAAAACCAACCAGCCGATATATTGCGGCACGTTGAGTAGAAAAAACATGCCGGTCAGCGGGATCGCGATGAGCAGCACCGCGCCCTAGCCCGTCGGCAACGCCGCTCAACTTCCGCGTCCGCGCACGCTTTCTTCGATCTCCACTAGGCTCTCCTTGTCACCGTGACACGGAAATAGCCTTGAGCTGCGATGCGTTGACTATCGGCTCCACGATCAATTCATCGCAATTTCACCTTTCATCAGCCGCAGATCTCTTTGCTCCTTGCGTCTTGCTTGGCGCCCCAAACCTTCGCTTCCTTGTAAAACTGGATCGCCCCCGAATGATAAGGCACGGTGAAGTTGGTCAGCGCCTGCATGTCTTTGGGCCATTTCTTGAAGAGCGGATGGATCGTCTGCAGCTCCGGCAAATTATCCCACCAGGCCTTCAACATCGTGTAGACGGTCTTGTCGCTGACGTTGGTCATGCTCGCCAAATGCAGCGGATAACCGATGACGTAGGTTTCGCCCTTGATGCCGGCGGCTGGGTCCGATTTAACCACCGATGCGCCGTAGCGGCCAAGGATTTTATTCGCCGCCGGCGTGTTCGCCATGCTCAAGAAACGCACGGCCTCCATGGCGTTGGCCTCTTCGACGACACCGATCCCCACCGCCGTGAACGCCGCGTCGACTTTTCCTTCGGGCACGGCGCGCACGCCGTCATTCAAATTCGACACCCGCACTTGCTGCACGTCGGCAGGTTTCAGACCGCTCGCTTCCATCACCGCCAACTGCCAGGTTTGATTGATCGCATGGCCGCCGTAATCCCAGGCGACCCGCTTGCCTTTGAGGTCGGCCATCTGTTTGATGTCCGACTTGTCTTTAACGATGAGTCCCGCGGTAAATGGAAACACACCGCCAGCGACGATGCGAAGACCCGGATAGGCTTTTTTATAGTTGCCGGTGCCGGTCGCGGCCATGTTGGAATCGAGAATATTGATGATGCCGAACTCGATCTCGCCGCTTTCGAGCAGCGGCATCCAGGCGTTGGGACCATTGTAAGGCTGCACCTTCGCCGACACTTGGGTTGTCTTGCTGGCGATCGCCGCCAGGCCCGACGCGATCGCATGGGCGCCGGTGCCGGCCGGGTTAGTGCCGATGGCGAGGGTGCGTGGCAGTTGAATGCTCTTATTGGCGGTCGGCCCACAGTCGAGCTTGGCCTCGACGACTTGAACTTGCGCCACGACTAGCAGAAGCGCCAACGTTAAAGCGAATCCCTTCTTAACCATTATCACTCCTTTACTCCAATACTCCATTTTTATTTACCCGCAGATCTCTTTCGTGCGCGCATCATGCTTCGCGCCCCACACGCTGGCTTCCTTGTAAAACTTCACCGCGCCGTCATGATAGGGCACGGTGAAGTTGGTGATCGCCTGGACATCCTTAGTCCATTTTTTAAATTGCGGATGGATGGTTTGCAGCTCGGCTAAATTATCCCACCATGCTTTGAGCAGCGTCGCCACGGTTTTGTCGTTGACTTTGGTCGAGCTCGCCAGATGCAGCGGATAACCGATCACCGTGGTCTCAGCCCGGATACCCGCTGTCGGCTCTTGCTTGGCGATCGATCCGCCGTATTTGGCGAGGATTTTGTTGGACGCGGCCGTATTCGGCAAGTTTAGAAAGCGGATCGGCTCCATGGCGTTGGCCTCTTCATTGATGCCGATACCGATAGCGGCGAAGGTCGCGTCCACCTTACCTTCCGGCACGCCGCGGATCGCGTCGTTCAAGTTGGAGAATCGCACTTGTGTCACATCGCTCGCTTTGATCCCCAAGACTTCCATCGCCGCGTTCTGCCAGGTCTGAGTGATCGCGTGGCCGCCAAAATCCCAGGCCATGCGCTTGCCCTTCAAATCGGCGCCCGTCTTAATTTCCGATTTATCGCGCACCATGATGCTGCCGGTAAACGGAAATACGCCGCCGGAGACGATGCGAATCGTCGGATAGGCTTTTTTGTAATTGCCGGTGCCGGTGGCCGCCATGTTGGAATCGAGAATATTGATGATGCCGAACTCGAGCTCGCCCTGTTCCAATAAGCGGCATCCAGGCGTTGGGACCGTTGTAGGGCTGCACCTTGGCCGACATGGTCGTTACCTTGCTCGCCACCGCGGACAGCCCGGAAGCCAGCGCATGGGCGCCGGTGCCCGGCAAATTGGACGCGATCGCCACCGTGCGCGGCAAGGCGATGCTCTTGTCCGCCGTCGGGCTGCAATCGAGTTTTGCCTCCGCGCTGCCGTGGAAATACCCAAGGGGCGAAAACACAAACATCATCGCCATCGACAGCGAAACTACAATAGAATGTTTTCTTCTCATCGCTCCAGTGCTCCTTTACTCCATCACTCCACTCTTCTCATCCGCAGATTTCTTTCGTCCGCGCGTCATGCTTGGCACCCCATACCCCGGCATCCTTGTAAAACTTCACCGCGCCGGGGTGGTAGGGAATCGTGAAATTGGTGATCGCTTGAACATCTTTGGTGAACTGCTTGAACAGCGGATGGATCGTCTGCAGCTCGGCGTGGTTATCCCACCACGCTTTGAGCACCGCCATGACGGTCCGCTCATTGACTTTGGTCGACGTCAGCAGGTGCAGCGGGTAACCGATAATGTTGGTATCGCCGCGAATGCCCGTGGCCGCTTCTGCTTTGACCACCGACGCGCCAAGTTTCGCAAGTATCTTGCCGTTCGCATCGCTGTTAGGGATGGTGAGAAAACGCACCGGCTCCTGGGCATTGGCCTCTTCATTAAGGCCGGTGCCAAGCGATGCGTAGGTTGCATCGACTCTCCCCTCGGCAACACCGCGAATGCCGTCGTTGGAAGTGGTCAACCGAACCTGAATGATGTCGGATGGTTTTATTCCGCCGGTTTCCAAGGCGGCGTTGAGCAAAGCCTGGATCACGGCATGGCCGCCAAAATCCCACGCCAGCCGTTTTCCCTTTAGATCGCTAACCTGGCGAATGTCGGATTTGTCGCGCACCATGATGCCGCCGGTAAATGGAAACACCCCGCCGGTGAGCACGCGCAGACTCGGATAGGCTTTCTTGTATGTCCCAGTGCCGGTCATCGCCATGTACGCGTCGAGAATATTGATGATGCCAACCTCCAGCTCGCCGCTTTCGAGCAGCGGGACAAACGTATTCGGCCCGGCGTAAGGCTGCACTTTGGCGATGATCGGAGTCGCCTTGCTTGCCACCGCGGCTAACCCTGAGCCTAAAGAAAATGCTCCCGTACCCGCCGGGCTTGTGCCGATGGCGACGCTGCGCGCGAGATCGTTACCCTTGTTGACCACCAGTCCGCAGTCAACCTTGGCGCTGGCGCTCGTGATCAGAGAAGCCTGCGCAACTAACAGCAAAGCAACAACGTTCAAGGCAACGAACTTTGCACAACGCTCTCTGAGTACCATCACTCCAATACTCCTTTACTCCATCACTCCATTTCTTCCTATCCGCAAATCTCCTTGGTCCGCGCGTCATGCTTGGCCGTCCATACGCCCATGTCTTTGTAAAACTTCACCGCGCCGGGGTGGTAAGGAATCGTGAAGTTAGTCAGCGCTTGATGCTCCTTCTGCCACTGCTTGAACAGCGGATGGATCGTTTGCATCTCGATGAGGTTGTCCCACCAAGCTTTGGTGATCGCCGTCACCGTGCGCTCGTTGACTTTGGTCGAGCCGACGATATGGAGCGCATAGCCGATAACGCTGCTATCGCCG
This sequence comes from uncultured delta proteobacterium, assembly GCA_963847445.1. Classification (GTDB taxonomy): domain Bacteria; phylum Desulfobacterota; class Binatia; order UBA9968; family UBA9968; genus DP-20. The sequence goes on from CAWJZV010000014.1 coordinate 83,681, forward strand.
CGAATGCCCGCTGCCGGTATCGCCTTGACCGCCGCGCCACCATAGCGTCCGAGAATCTTGTTTGCTGCGTCGATATTTTGGATGGCGAGAAACCGGATCGGCTCCTGAGCATTCGCCTCTTCGTTGGTGCCGGTGCCGATGCCGGAAAAGGTTGCGTCGACACGGCCGTCGACGAGCGCGCGAATCGCATCGTTAACAGTCGACACCCGATACTGACTCACATCCGTCGGTTTCAGCCCGCCGACTTCCATGATCGCTTGCAGCCATGTCTGCGTTACCGCGTGGCCGCCGTAGTCCCAGGCCATGCGTTTGCCCTTGAGATCGCTCAACTGCTTGATGTCCGATTTGTCGCGTACCATCACGCTACCGGTAAACGGGAACACCCCACCGGCGACCACGCGCAACATCGGATAGGCCTTTTTGTAATTACCTGTGCCGGTGGCGGCCATCTGCGAGTCGAGGATATTGAGCACGCCAAATTCCAGCTCGCCGCTTTCCATCAGCGGCATCCAGGCGTTGGGGCCATTGTAAGGCTGGACTTTCACGGTGATAGCGCGTCGCCTTGCTGGCGGTCGCCGCCAGGCCCGATGCCAGCGCATGAGCGCCCGTGCCGGCGGGATTGGTCGCGATCGCCGCGGTGCGCGGCAGGTCATTGCCCGCCACCGCCGGCCCGCAGTCCAGTTTCGCCTCAGCAACGTAAAGAGGAGCAACGGTCAGGAGGAAAACCGCCGCCATCGCTATGAATTGTCTCCAGCATCTCTTACCCATCACTCCAACACTCCTTTACTCCATCACTCCATATTTGCTAGCTACAAATCTCCTTGGTCCGCGCGTCATGCTTGGCCGTCCACACGCCGGCATCCTTGTAAAACTTCACCGCGCCGGGGTGGTAGGGGATCGTGAAATTAGTGATCGCCTGATTCTCCTTGGTCCATTGTTTGAACAGCGGATGGATCGTCTGCAACTCGGCGAGATTATCCCACCACGCTTTGGTCAATGCGCCGACGGCACGGTCGCTGAGCTTGCTCGATCCGACAATGTGCAACGCATAGCCGAGCACATAGGTATCGCCGCGCACCCCGGCGGACGGCGTCGCCTTGACCACCGAGCCGCCGTAGCGGCCAAGAATCTTATTCGCCGCGTCGGTGTTGGGAACATTGAGCATGCGAATCGGCTCCATGGCATTGGCCTCTTCATTGGTGCCGGTGCCGAGGGAAGCCCAGGACGCGTCGACTTTGCCTTCGGGCACGGCGCGAATGCCGTCGTTGACATTGGACACGCGGACTTGCTGGACATCACCCGGTTTGATTCCGCCGGTTTCCAGAACCGCGTTCAGATAAGTTTGCGATATCGCATGGCCGCCGTAATCCCACGCCATGCGTTTGCCCTTAAGATCGCTGATCTGTTTGATGTCCGATTTATCGCGCACCATCGCCGACGCGGTGAAGGGGAAAACGCCGCCGGCGATCACCCGCACCATCGGATAGGCTTTCTTATAGTTGCCGGTGCCGGTGGCGGCCATTTGCGAATCGAGAATATTGAGCACGCCCAACTCGAGCTCGCCGCTTTCGAGCAGCGGCATCCAGGCATTGGGGCCGTTGTAAGGCTGCACTTTGAGCGCGATGCCGGTTGTCTTGCTCGCCACCGACGCGAGCCCGGCGCCGAGCGCGTGAGCGCCCGTGCCCGCCGGATTGGTCGCCAGCGCCGCCGTGCGCGGCAGGTCGTTGCTGCCGCTACCTGCCGCGCTGCAATCGAGCTTGGCCGCCCAAGCATCCGGTCAGCGAAATCAGCGGCGCTAGCAGCAGTTGCAAGACCAAGAAAACCCGTAAGCCAATGTTGGCACCTGTCATCGTCGCACCTCCGTCATGACCATCGTGCAGTTCACGCTCCCGCACCGCCACTCCAGGGCGGATCATGATCCGCCCCGACACGAATCCCGATATCTTTTTTTGCGCCCTTCGTGCTCTTTGTGGTTAAAAATCCGAATCTGCCACTCTGTAAACTCATTAGTCGGTCAGCCGGTAAAACGTCCGCGCGTTGTCGGCCAGGATCTTGCGCTTGGCCATATCGGTAATATCCTTGCGTGCTTCGAGCTCGGGTATGTCGTGGAGGTACTGCGCGCGCTGGCGCTCGTGCGGATAATCCGACGCGAAGAAAATATGATCCTCGCCGAACAGTTCGAGCACGTAAGGCAAAGTGCGTTCTTCCGACTCCAAGGAAACGTAGACCTGCCCGCCAGTGATGTAGTCGCTCGGCCGCTTGTTCAACCGCGGCGCCCATTTCTTGCCGCGCCGCTCGAAGTCTTCATCGAGGCGGTCCATCATGAACGGCACCCAGCCGGCGCCCGCTTCGAGATAGGCGACGCGCAACTGCGGGAACAGCTCGAACACGCCCTGAAAAATCATGTTGGTCATCTGAATCATCAATGGCAGCGGATGCTCCAGCGCGTGAACTTCAGCGAACGAATCGAAAAAGTCGAAACCGAGGTCGCGGCTCGGCGCGCCGTGGATGGCGATCGGCAGATCGAGCTTGCAAGCCTCTTCGTAGAGCGGGAAAAAACTCTCATGGCCGTAGCCCTTGCGCAGCCGGTTCACCGAGGGAAACATCGCGCCGGGCATGCCGAGATCGTGCTTCACCCGGCGCATCTCCTGGATCGCCGCCGGCACATCGTGGATCGGAATGATCGCCGCGCCGAGGATGCGCGAATTTTTCTTCGTGTAAGTCGCGTGCAGCCAAGAGTTGTAAGCGCGGGCGATATCCACCGCCCAGGCCGGGTCTTGGATCAAGCCGAACGCCAGCGCCGCCGTCGGATAAACCACCGTGGTCTGAATGCCGCACTCATCGAGAAACGAAACCCAGGTATCGCAGTCGGGATAATCGCGCAGCCCCGGCGAACTCATGCCGGAGAGCCGCGACCAACCATCGAGGGAAGGAAATGGCGAGAACGTATCGGCCCAGCTTTCGTCCTTGGACGTGCCGCGATAGTTGCCGCCGAGATATTCGAGAATCTCTTTGCTGCGCTCGGTGATATGACCGTCGCCGTCGATCACCGGAAAACGATTTTGCCGCATGACCCGCCCTCTCGATCCAGGATTGGTGGCCGCTATCTATCTATCGAGTCCGGGCTTGTTGTCAAGCTGTTCTTCGGATCAATTTGTTCAAACAGTTCAAATCGTTCAAGCCGTTCAAATCGTTGGCGCGCGCTGGCGCGCGGTTCAATGTTCAAGGGTTCAAACGTTCAACGTCGGATCGCCGATCAGCAGGATGATAGAAATCTTTCTCGAACTTTGCGCCTCGGCGTCTTTGCGGGAGATCTTCCGAATCTATTTTGTGACCTTTGCGTTCTATGCGGCTACTCCTCCGAGCCTTAGATTTGATAAAACCGCTTGGCGTTCTCCCTCAGCACGGCGCGTTTGTCGGCGTCCGAGATCGGCGCTTCGGCGACCTCTTCGATCTCGTGCAGGATATCGTCGGGGCCGATCTCATGGGGGAAATCGCTGGCGAACAGGAAATGCTGATTGCCGGCGCGCTGGATTTGATAGGCCAAGCCTTCTTCGTTGCCTTCGCAGCCGATATAAACTTGCCCCTTCTTGATGTAGTCGCTCGGCACATCTTCCACCGACGGGCCTTTATATTTGCCGCGCAGATTGAGTTCGAGGTGATAGGAGTGCGAGCGGTCCAAGCGGTCCATCCAGAATGTCACCCAACCGGCGCCGCCTTCGAGAAAGCCCATGCGCAGGCGGGGAAACTGGTTGAACACGCCGTGATAAACCATGCCGGTGAAGGCGATGATCAACGACAACGGATGGCCGAGCGCGTGAATCGGCACGAAGGTCTCGAAAGTATCCAAACCCATGCTGTGATGCGCCCCGCCGTGCACGCCCAACGCGCACCCCAGGCGCTCCGCCTCGGCGTAAACCGGCCAGTAGGTTTTGTGACCCAAGTCGAAGGGCAAGCCGCGCGACGGCAGCATGGCGCCGACGAAGCCCAATTCGGTAATCGCCCGGCGCAGCTCGACCACGGCTTCGTCAACGTCCTGCAGCGGCAAGAGCGCCATGCCTTTCAAGCGCGGGCTTTGCTTCAAGTAGCGATCATGCAGCCAATCGTTGTACGCGCGCGCGACCAAGCAGGCCCAATCGGGATGGCTGATGTTGCCGATGCGCAGCCCTTTGGTCGGATAGAGCACGGCAAATTCGAGATCCGCCATCTCGACAAACTCCAGCCACTCCTTGGGCCCGACCCGCTTGCCGCCGCCGAAGGATTTCTTATTGCGCGTCGAATGGCCGCCGATGTGATGAAAGTCGAGGGACGGGAACAACCGGTCCCAACTCAACTGATGATCCTGCGCCCGATAGGAAGCGTCGAGATAGTCGAACAAACTGTCGTCCTCGATCACATGGCCGTCGGCATCGATGATCTTGTAGTCCATGGGGGTCTCCCAAAATAAGTTGGAGTAATGGAGTGTTGAAGTAATGGGACAGTCAGCGAGATTCGCGCATCGCGCGTTTATCCGAGAACCTTGAACCTTTGAACCCTTGAACCTTGAACGGCGCGCGCAGCGCGCGCTATTTCCCCTCTTTCAATTCACGGAGCGCCTCGTTCAAATAGCTCTCGTCGACATATTTCGCCGGAGCCGGCAGCTGGCCTTTGCTCTGGTTCTGCTCCGCCATCATCTGAATCACCGCGCGCATGCCCTCGGCATTGACCCGTCCGTCGGCGTCCCAGGCTTTGTTGCCGGCGTAGTATTGCCAGGCACGGCGACCGTGCTCCGGCTTGAAGGCGAACTCTTTGGTCATGTAATCGGTCGCCGCTGTCTCGTTTTCCATCAACCAGCGGATCGCCCGCAGGTAACCCTTGAGGAAGCGCACCATCAAGCGGCGATTCTTCTCCGCCCAAGCGCGGCTGCCGGCGATCACGGTCAGCTGATAGTTCGGAAATACCTCCATGAAACTGCCGATGGCATGATAGCCCAACTCCTCGGCGGCAAAATTGTACGGCAGCGCAAGCGGCGCCGCGGCGATTTGATTCGATGTGAGGGCGGTAAACAGCTGCGGCGTGCCGCCGATAATTAACAATTTATAATCGCGCGGATATTCCAATCCCTTGGCTTTAAGCACATGGCGTAGAATCAAGCCGGTGCCCGCCGTCAGGCTGATCGTGCCCAGCGTCGCGCCGCGCAGATCGTCAAAGGTTCGGTAATTCTTACCGCCGAGTATCCAGTGCGCCAACCGCTGCGTGTTCCCCGCCGCGATGAATGCATCCAGTCCACGGTCCGCCGCCACCAGCGGCGCATCGGGCGCCAGCACCGAAGCGTAGACCGAGCCGCCGACCAAGGCTTGAATCACCCGGTCCGAACCGCGAATCACCACCGGTTGAACATCGAGCCCCTGCTGGGCAAAAAACCCCTGCTTCACCCCCGCCCACAGCGGCGTGTAACCCGCCGTCTTGGTCGATGCACCGACCGGAAAGGAGATTCGCTCCTGGCCATGCAACGATGCAACAAACAGATGCGCTGCAATCAGCGTCGTACTTGCATATCCACTCCACCTCATCGCGTTACCTCATCAGGCATTCCGAACGTCTTGAACGGTTTGAACGGAGCGCAGCGATTGAACGGCTTGAACCCATTCTAGTCCGATTAGTTCCAAACCGTGATGCCCATCAAATTTTTCCCGGCCTCGAGATCGTGAAACGCGTCGTTGATCTGGTCGTAGCCGTAGCGCTTCGATACCAAGCCCGACACCTCGACACGTTTGTCGCGCACCATGTTGAGCACTTCGACGACATCGGTGGGCCGGCGCAGCGCCACGCCGGCGATCTTGATCTCCTGCATGGTGAAGCTGCCGTCGCTGATGGTGAACGGCACTTTGCCCAGGCCGCCGATGATCGTCGCCGTGCCGCCGGGACGGGTCGCTTGAATGATTTGATCCGAGGTTTTGACGTTGCCCAACGCCTCGAAGGATTTGTTGACGCCGCCGTCGGTCAAGTCGCGCACCGCTTTGACCGGATCTTCCTTGGCGCCGTTGATCACGTGGGTGGCGCCGAACTTTTTCGCCGCTTCGAGCTTATGGTCGTAGAGATCGACGGCGATGATCGGATAGGCGCCGAAGGTGCGCAGGAACTGAATCGTGTTGAGGCCGACGCCGCCGCAGCCGATCACCAGCGCCGAATCGCCGGGCTTGATCTCGGCGGAGTTTTTCACCGCATTGTACGCCGTCGTCATGCGGCAGCCGACCACGCTCGCTTCTTCCAGCGACAAGCCTTCCGGCAGTTTGAAGACCATGTAGCCGGGCAGCGCGAGATACTGCGAGAAGCCGCCGACGTTCCAGCGAAAAATCTCCTGGCCGTCGGTGCGTTTCAACGACGCCGGCGCCGGCCGGGCGCGGCATAGGTTTTCCCGTCCCGCCATGCAGTATTGGCAATGGCCGCAGCGGTAGCGCGTGCCGACGATGACCGCGTCGCCGGCCGTGAACGCGCCGCGCTGGCTGGCGCCGACTTCGGCGATGGTGCCGGAAACTTCATGGCCGATGATGGTCGGCACCTTGCTGGGAATCCGTCCCTCGATGACTTTGAAATCGGTGTGGCAAACGCCGCAAGCTTTGACCTGGATCAAGACTTCATCCGGCCCGATCCCCGGAATCTCGAAGTCTTCGATCGTCATCGGTTTATTCAGTTCATGTAAAACCGCAGCTTTCATGGCAATCCCCCTCGTGCAAGATGGGCGATCCTACTACAAGCAAATGGAGAATTGAAAATGGATAATGGATAACGAAAAACCTAAGAGTCATGCGAATCTCCGACGATTATCAATTCTCCATTATCCAATTGCTGCGCAATCTGCCTTCTTTCCGGCCGCTTCGCGAAGAACATGCACACCGTCGACAAGAGCGCCGAACAGGCGAATATGCCGAACGCGATCGCGTAGCTCTTAGTCCGTGTCGTGAACGTAGCCGGCGATGAGCGGTCCCATGAAGGTGCCGATGGTGGTGATCGTCCGGCTGACGCCTTGGATGGTCGCAAACGCTTTGGTGCCGAAGTAGTCCGCGCGGATCGGCTCCTGGCTCGCCGCCAGACCGCCGTAAGCCAGGGAATAAATAATCATGCAGGTGGTGAACAACACGGCTTGACCGGACACGCCCATGAACGCCACCGAACCTGCCAGCGCCAGCAAGCAACAACATGATGAGCTTGCGCTTGTCGACCAGATCGCCGAGCCAGCCGGCCGCCAAGCGCGACGGCACGCCGATAAACGCCGAGACACCGAGCAGCGTGCTGCCCGCCTCCGTGCTCCAGCCGCGGTCGACGAGCAGAATCACGAAATGCACCGACACGCCTTCGGTCACCATGTGTCGCAACGCCATGGCGACCGAGAGAAACCAGAACGCCGGCAGACGCAGCACTTCTTTGAGAGTGAATTGCGGGTCCGCAGAACCATGCGACTCGTCGCGCCGCCATGCTGCGAAGCCAGAGAGATCTCTTGCTCCGCTCTTTTCGCGCTGCGCGATGCGATTGATGGCGTAAGCGATGGGCACACCGACGAGCGCCAACATCGCCGCGGACATGATCGCCGCCATTCGCCAGCCCCAGGTGACGATAATCCAGCCGATGATTGGCACCATGACACCGGAGAGACCGGGGCCCGAGCGAAATATACCGAAAGCCAAGCTGCGCCGCTCGCGAAACAACTGGGCGATCAAGAGACTGATCGGCATGTGGTAGCCGAGGCTCGATCCCAAGACGATGCCGAGGACGATCGCCACATAGAGCATCGGTAAGCTGTAGACGAAGCTAAGCGCAACGAATCCGGCGGCGCACAGGCAGATGCCGAAATACATCATGCGCCGCGGCCCGAACCGATCGACGAAATAGCCTTCGATGGGACCGAACAGTCCCGATTCGACGCGCGCCAGCGAAAACGCCCCCGAGATCGCCGTCCGGCTCCAGCCAAATTCTTTTTCAAATGACGGGAAAAACGCGCTCAGGCCGAAGTAAGCGAAACCAGTATTGGTTGCATGGGTGAGACAACCGAGAATGACGATCCACCATTTGCGGTCCATCCCACCAGATGTCGGAAGAAACCAGCAACTGTCAAGAGACTGCTAGCGCGAAATCGCAAAGGCACATACTTAATGTGGCAAGTGCTGCAGTCCTTCTGGTATATTGGCAAAGTGAAAGTGCGGGATGTGATCCGATGGATCGAATCGGACGGTTGGCGCTGCGTTGTCACTGAAGGAAGTCACCGGCAATTCAAGCATGCGACAAAACCCGGTCGCGTCACCGTCAGCGGCCATCCCGGCGACGACATGCCGAGAGGAACTCTTGCATCAGTCATCCGGCAAGCCGGCCTCAAAGGAGCGAAACGATGAAGAAGCTACAGTACTTGGTTCGTATCAACAAAGAGCTTCAAAGCGATTGGGGCGCGTCAGTGCCTGATCTTCCTGGCTGCGTTGCCACCGGCAAAACCATCGACGCAGCCCTACGGCGAATCCAAAGTGCTATCGCTTTGCATCTTAAAGGCATGCGCGAAGATGGCGTCAAAGCGCCACCGCCACGCCACCGCTCAGTTACCCCCCGGCGCACGGATAGATTAGTGGATTTCTACGCCACCATTGAGGTTGCGGCCTAGAGCACCGCATGGAGCAACCCAACGTCAATTCGCTCTCCGCTGTCAAAGAAACCTCGACAAAAGAAGCGCGCGCGATCCATGATCGCGTCCTCGTCCTCGACTCCCATATAGACTTCGAGCCCGAAGACTTGACCGGCGAGCGCAATTACACCGCAGCGCGCTCGAAACCCAATTCAATCTGCCCAACATGATCGACGGCGGCCTCGACGCGCTGTTCTTCGTCATTTACGTCGGCCAGACCAGGGAAGAGTCAGAATCCGGACGCGCTCAAGGCGGCTGGATACGAGCGCGCTTACCAAGCCGCAGTCGAAAAGTTCGACGCCGTGCACCGATTCACGAGTGAGATCGCGCCGGAGCGAATCGAAATAGCCTTGAGCGCGGCGGACATTCGCCGCATCCACGCCGATGGCAAAAAAGCCGCGCTCATGGGCGTCGAGAACGGCTATCCGCTCGGCGATGATTTGACCCGCGTGAAAGAATTCTACGAGCGCGGCGCGCGCTACCTCTCGCTCAGCCACAACGGCCACAACCAGCTCGGCGACTCCCACACCGGCGAGCGCGAGGGCTGGAAATGGCAAGGCGTTTCGCCCCTCGGCGACACAAGTCATCGCCGAGATGAACCGTTTGGGCATCATGGTCGACATCTCGCACGCGTCGAAGCAGTCGATGATGCAAAGCGCCGCGCTGTCCAAAGCGCCGATCATCGCCTCCCACTCCGGCGCGCGCGCGCTGTGCAACGTCAGCCGCAACCTCGACGACGAACAGCTGCTCGCGTTAAAAAACACCGGCGGCGTCATCCAAATGGTCGCCTACGACGGTTTCGTAAAAACCACCGCGGCGGATTCCTCCGAGCGCGCCGCCGCCCTCGCCGAGGCCAGGAAACCATTCAATCTCCCCGATCCGAGTAAGTTGAGCCAACGCGCCCGGGCCCAGGCCGCGCTAAAAGCACTGCCGCCGACCAGCGCGCAAAATACGACAACAGAAACTCGCCGAGATCGACGAAAAACTTCCCGGCGACCCGCCGGCGACAGTCAAAGACTTCGTCGACCACATCGACTACGCCGTCAAGCTGATCGGCATCGACCATGTCGGCATCTCGTCGGACTTCGACGGCGGCGGCGGCGTCATCGGTTGGAACGACGCCGGCGAAACCTTGAATGTCACCATCGAACTGGTCCGCCGCGGCTACACCGAAGCGCAGATCGAAAAACTCTGGAGCGGCAATCTGCTGCGGGTGATGGACGACGTGCAGCGCATCGCGCGCGACCTGCAAAAGTAAATCAGTTCATCATGTAGGGTGCGCTTACGCACAACAGAATTGTCAGCTCCAGCGGAGTTGACAAGATGCAGGGCAGGCGAGACAATCCCCGCAACACACGCGAGTTCAGCAAAATAGCAAGAGGTAAATCCCATGACGAACGAATCAACGGATGTATCGAAACTGCTTGAACGGATCACAATCGATTCAGATATCTGCCATGGAAAACCTTGTATTCGAGGATTGCGGTATCCAGTGGACATGATTTTGGAGTTGTTGAGCGCAGGGATGAAGAACGAGGAAATTCTCGCCGACTATGATGACTTGGAACCAGAAGACATCCTTGCGGTGTTGGCCTTCGCCGCCCGCCTAACTCAAATCAAACGGGTACAAGCCGTGCTGTAATGAAATTCTTGGTCGATGCGCAGCTCCCGCGCCGGTTGGCGCGATGGCTGCAAGTTGAAGGGCATGAGGCCCTTCATACGCGAGATTTGCCCAGGGGAAACCGCACTGGCGACACCGCGATTAACGAGATTTCCGTGCGAGAGCAACGAGCGGTCATTACCAAGGACGAAGATTTTGTCGTCATGTTCTTGTTGCGTCATCAGCCCTACAAACTACTCTTGGTTTCCACCGGCAATATTAGCAATAAAGAGTTGGAGCAATTGTTCCGCAATAACCTCGAAGCCATTTTAGAAGCCTTCGAAACCCATGACTTTGTCGAACTTGATCGGTGCACCATGACTTGCCACTGGCTAAAGACAGCTAAGCTCGCCCTGGAAGCGCTAACCTCTCTAGGAACGGATTCGGTCAATGCAAAAAGACACCAAAAAACAGGAATTCATTCTAGCCGAGATCGACGACTTCAATCTCGAAATTGAACTCACGCGGCAAAATAAAGCTTTGATGAAGCTACTTGAGGCCCGCGGCAAACAGACTAAAACATTCAAAACGGCTGATGTTAAGAACCAGCCCGGTCTCGATTGACGCCAATCACGGTGAGCAGCCGGCAAGATCGTCGCGTCGTAGGCACTTATCTCAAAGGAGAGAGCGAACTCGTCGAGAAGTCGTGTCGGGTTCACTTGCGCACCTTTCCAGGAGCCATAGCGGCAATTGATTTTTCGCTGAGCTGAGATATACGGCGCATATGCGACTCTTAGAATGCAGGAGGGCACTATGACCATTCGAAGCTTCGACCATGTCGCCATACCGATCCAGAACACCGACGCCATGCTGTCTTTCTACCGAGCATTGGGGTTTGGCGTACAGGACCGAGGGCAGGCTTACTCGGTCTTTTTCGGCGACAACAAGATCAATTTTCACAGCCCCGACAAATGGCATAGCCCGCAGTTCACTCTGCGCGGCCCCACTGCCGTGCCCGGCTGCGGCGACTTCTGCTTTGTCTGGGAGGGTTCGGTCGAGTCGTTAAAGGCCACGCTCGACCAAGCCGGCGCCAAAATCATCGAAGGCCCGATCCAACGCCAGGGCGGCCGCAACAACGGCCGCGCCAATGGCACAAGCTTCTACTTCCGCGATCCCGACTCCAACCTTTTAGAGTTTATGATTTATAAAGAAGATTAGCCGCAAAGCCGCAGCTGAATTTCGGAATATCTCTCGCAAAGGCGCAAAGACGCGAAGGTGACGGGCCGATGCCCGTCATCCCGAGCGAATGCGAGGGATCTAAGAAAGATTTCTCCCTCTGGTCGAAATGACAATGATTCCGAACTTGGCGCCTTAGCGTCTTGGCGAGAGGAATATCCGAGTCCAAGATTTTTACAATCCGGAAAATTTGCGCACAGGCTATCGGCAAACATGTTGAGCTAGTTTTCGGATCGAATGCAACGGGCGCAAGATCACATGCCATAGCAGAGAAATCCGAACGTAGGGGCGTATGGCATACGCCCTGGGGTGGTGGTATTGGCGTGGCGACCAAAGCTGCGTAGGCGAGGCAAATTCGCAACTACGGTTCGCGCAATTTTTCGATCGTCCCTTCCCCGGACTCGTAAGCTCTGAGCGCCGTCGAAGGACCCCGACGCCGTTTGGTCCGATCAACAAAGCATGCTAGACACAGCCGCATGAGCACCAAACTACAATTGACCCTCGCCGCCGGCGATTACGATAGCATTGCCGCGCTGAAAGATGGCACCGTCACACCTGACGGCATCGAGCTGACGATCCTGACCGATATGACCGCGGAGGTGCGTCACGCGCGCATGCTGCGCGGGCGACAATTCGACGTCGCCGAGCTGTCGATGTCGAATTACATGGTCGCCAAGGATAACGGCCTGCCGTTCATCGCCATCCCGGTGTTTCTCCATCGCCGCTTTCGCCACGGCTTTGCCTTCGTCAACACCACCAAGGGAATAGGCCAAGCCCACCGACCTGATCGGCAAGAAGGGTCGGCGTCGGCAGTTATCACGCCACGTCGAATCTATGGATTCGCGGTATTCTCGAGCATGATTTCAACGTGCCCCACAACCAGATTCACTGGTTCAAGGAAGACGAGGAAAAAATCCCCTGGCAAGCGCCGCCCGGTTTGAGCATTCAAAAAACTCCCACAGGCAAGAACATCGTCGACATGCTGCTCGCCGGCGAACTCGACGCCGTGATCGATCCGGAAGTCATCCGGCCGATGGCGACCAAGGACCCGCGCGTGCGCCGGTTATTTCCCAACTATCGCGACCTGGAAATCGACTACTTCAAACGCACCGGCATTTTTCCGATCATGCACACCACGGCGATCAAACAGGAAATCGTCGACAAGCACCCCTGGGTGCCGGCGAGCTTGATGCAAGCTTTCGAGAAGTCGAAAAAGGTTTCCTACAAACGCATGGAGAACCCAAGAATCGTCCCGCTCGCGTGGTTCCGCTCTTTTGTCGAAGAACAGGAAGAAATTTTTGGCAGCGATCCATGGGTTTACGGACTCGGCACGGCCAATCGTAAAAACGTCGAAACATTGATGCAGTACTCCCACGAGCAAGGATTGATCGGCAAGAAGATGGCGCTAGCGGAACTCTTTATCGATACGACGGAGGGTTAGTGCGAGACTTGACCATGAAAACGACACCGACCAATGAAACTACGTAACCAACCCGTCTGGAGGTGAAGCATGCGATTTTTACTGAAGGTCAACATCCCGGTTGAGTCCGGTAACGCGGCTGCGAAGGCCGGAAAACTCGGCGCGACGATTCAATCAATTCTGGCAGATTTGAAGCCGGAGGCCGTCTATTTTACCGACAGCAACGGTCAGCGCACGGCGTTCATATTTCTCGAGATGCAAGATGCTTCTCAAATCCCAGCCATCGCCGAGCCGTGGTTCCTCGCGTTCAATGCCAGCGTTGAGATTCATCCGGTCATGATACCGGACGATCTAGCCAAGGCCGGCAGCGCCATCGAGAGCGCGGTCAAGAAATACGGCTGATCGCTCGAGTGATCGGTCGAGGAATGCGGGACACTTGAGTTGTTTCGGCAAAGGTTTGGCTCCCCGCCCCCCACACAGCCACAAAGAGGTAGGCAAAACGATGCGCGGAATAATTCTTCTTAGCGTTATCTTGATTGGAGCCGGTTGCGCAGCCGAGCGCGCTGTTCTGATAAACAATCAAGGCGACGAACTCGCCTGCGAAACCAGCGGCGCTGGATTTTTTGGCGCAGTGTCGGTTCATAATCAACAGCAACAGTGTATTACAGACGCCGAGAAGCGGGGTTATCGGCTGAAGAATTAGGCAAGCGCTGCGGGAAGCTGTCGGGACAGGTTTTGCCATCACATATTGTTGCAATGCAAGACCAGACCCCATAAACCATAACCTCAGTCAATCTTGACGGTCAACGATAAGCCAGGATCGCATTGCGACTGTTGGCCGGGGCCTTTGCTCACTTTCATGAGCTTGCGGCACAATAGCTCGGTCCCGCTTTGTGATCTATACGGTTGATCTCTTACGCTTGCCTTCCGCCTTGGCTACCATCAGCGGATTTCGATTCCCAGCCTTGCGAACGAAAAGAAGTTTGGCCTTTCACTTTTGCGAAGAGAACCTTCAAGTGCCTGCGCCAACGTCGGTCTGTAAGGACTTTTTGTTGCCTGTAGTTGGTACATTCCATGCACAGCATATCAACCAGCAGGAATTCCCTGAACCCTGCTAATGAAACTGGTTCCAATTACGAATCCAAGCGACGAAGTTTAGACCTGTGCTAGCGGGAAGGACCAAAAGGAGGGTTGTATGAAAAACGGCGCACATGTTCTGAAACATGCGCGGCAATGGCGGTCCCTTCCATGGCGCCAGATGGGTCTGCTCACGCTGGCCTTTATTCTTGCACTGATCGGGGGACGCCCTGCGCAGGCGGGGGAGTTCAACGTCGATTCCCTTCTGACCTTCACGCCTCTGTCTTCAACCTACCGTACCGTCACCGACACCACTGGGTGTTCGCCTGGCTTTGTCGGGAAGTTCACCTTCACAGCGCAGTTGACGAATAAACCGGACAGTCCCGTGATGCAGGGTCTGGACGTGTTCGTGCAGACACTGACCAACGGCAATATCTTGCTGGATCCGCAGACCAACCTGCGCTTAGGCGGGGCGGGCGCCGTCATGCCAATCCCGCTTGTCGGGCAGTATGCGGACGGCCTTTTGAGTGCCAACGAAGGGGTAGGTGTGCCGTTTGCTGTCTGCTTGAAGACGCGTAAAGCGTTTCAGTTCTTTGTCGACGTGTTCGGCGTCGCGACCGGCGTCGTGACAGAGCTCGTGAGCATTAATCAGGCGGGGACGGGCAGCGGCAACGGCGTCTCATTCAACCCTGTGTTCAGCACCGACGGCCGCTTCGTGGCGTTCTCCAGTGGCGCGAGCGACCTGGTGGCAAACGACACCAATGGGACCGAGGACGTGTTCGTGCGCGACTTGCAGACTGGGACGACCACTCTGGTAAGTATCAACCGGACGGGGACGGGCAGCAATGGCGGCTCATCCGACCCCGTGATCAGCGCCGACGACCGCTTCGTGGCGTTCTTGAGCGACGCGAGCGACCTGGTGGCAAACGACACCAATAATACAACCGACATGTTCGTGCGCGACCTGCAGACCGGGACGACCACTCTGGTAAGTGTCAACCGAGCGGGGACGGGCGGCAATGGCGTCTCATCCGACCCCGTGATCAGCGCCGACGGGCCGCTTCGCGGCGTTCTATAGCGTCGCGAGCGACCTGGTGGCAAACGACACCAATGGGACCGAGGACGTATTCGTGCGCGACCTGCAGACTGGGACGACCACTCTGGTAAGTGTCAACCGGGCGGGGACGGGTAGCGGCAACGCTCCTCATCCGGTCCCGTGATTAGCGCCAACGGCCGCTTCGTGGCGTTCAATAGCATCGCGAGCGACCTGGTCGCGGAAACGACACCAATGGGACCGAGGACGTGTTCGTGCGCGACCTGCAGACCGGGACGACCACTCTGGTAAGTGTCAACCGGGCGGGGACGGACAGCAGCAATGGTGTCTCATACGTCCCAGTGATCAGCGCCGACGGCCGCTTCGTGGCGTTCGAGAGCGATGCGAGCAACCAGGTGATCGAGAACGACACCAATGGGACCCTGGACGTATTTGTGCGCCCGGTGCAGTGAGGAACAAGCTTATAGGCTTAACGGTTGCCCAGGAGGTGAAAAACCTGACATGCTTGTCTAACAAACCGGTGGTCGCTGACAATCACAGATCTCACGCAGTCAAACCGGAACGATAGCTCGGATAAAAGAACGGGACGGTGATGGCCGTCCCGTGATCTTTGCACGCTTTGTGATCGGGTTCTTGCTCTCGCCTGGTTCCCCAACGCTTCTCGCCTATTTATCATCCAACCACATCAGCTTCCCCGGATTGTCTTTCAGCATCAACATCACTTCTTCCGGTTTGATGCCAAAGCCCAACAATTCGCGCAGAAGCACCCGCATGCTGTCGACCGCATCGATGGGAATGTGTGGACAGGTCTTGCAATCACACATTAACGTAATGCAAGACTATGGGTCATAACGGCCCCCAGGAGATTCTCGCCAAACGATAACGCTACGATTCTCGTGAGACCGCAGTTCAGTGTAACCAAGCTGTCAGCGCATTTCGCGAAGTCGAGGATCGAGCAGAACGGAAGGAGCCTTTATAATGAAACATAGCACCGACCGGATACTCACCACCCATTGCGGCAGTTTGGCGCGGCCCAAGGACTTGCTCGATTTGATGAAGGCGAAGTTAACCGGCGAGTCCTACGACCAAGTCCAGTATGCAAATCGGATCACCAGTGCCGTCGCCGAGGCGGTCCGCGCGCAAGCCGAGACCCGCGTCGATGTCGTCACCGATGGCGAACAAGGCAAGCCGGGATTTTTCACTTACGTGCGCGAGCGGCTTACCGGCTTTGAACCGAAGACGCCGCCAACAGCGGGCTGGCAACAATGGGCGGCGGAAGTGGCGGCGTTCCCGGAATACTACGAGAAGTATTTCAGCCGGCGCATGATGGGCGGCAGCATCGCGCCGCGCACGCCGCTGGTTTGCACCGGACCGATCGCCTATCGCGGGCAGGAGGCGATTCGCCAGGATATCGCCAATCTCAAGTCGGCGCTCACGGGTGTCGATGTCACGGAGGCTTTCATGCCCGCCGTGGCGCCGAGCGGTGTCGGGAGCAATGAATACTATGGCTCGGACGAAGAATATCTCGCCGCCGTCGGCGACGCTCTGCGCGAGGAATATCTCGCGATCGTCGATGCCGGTTTCATTCTCCAGATCGACGATCCCTGGCTCACTGAAGTTCACAGCCAAGACCCATCGTTGAGCGCCGCCGAACGGCGCAAGATCGCCGAAAGGTCTGTTGACGCGATCAATCACGCCCTGCGCGGCATTCCAGCCGAGAAGATTCGCTTTCACACTTGTTATGGCATCAACGAAGGACCGCGCGTCCACGACGCGCCGCTGCAAGAAATCGTCGATCTGATCTTGAAAGTAAACGCCGGCGCCTACGCCTTCGAAGCCGCCAACCCGCGCCACGAGCATGAGTATCATGTCTGGGAAACTGCAAAATTGCCTGCCGGTAAAATCTTGATCCCCGGAGTGATCACCCACTGCAGCAATATCGTCGAGCATCCCGAGCTGATCGCCGAACGGATCACGCGCTACGCCAAACTGGTTGGCCGGGAAAACGTCATCGCCGGCGCCGACTGCGGCTTCTCGTCGCAGGCGACCTACGAACCGGAAGTCCATCCGAAAATCGTTTGGGCGAAGTTCCAAGCGATGGCCGAAGGTGCGCGCCTGGCGACGAAGCAACTCTGGCGGTAAATCTTGTACGGTGCGCTTGCACACCGCTATGCTAAAAACGGAGAGCCTCGCCATGGCAAAAAAGAGCGCAACCAAGCAGGACGATGTAATCGAGAAACTAACGCCGCAGCAGGCTCTCGAAATCCTCAAACGGCTGAGCCAGAACGAGGGCAAGATTGGCGAAGCGGTGCGCGCCGAGGCGAGAACCCTTTTGCAAGCGGTGGACTTGGATGAAACGGCCGATGAGGTTTTCTTCGTTCTCGATTCGATAGACGTAGAGGATTGTTGGGACCGGTCAGGCAGTTCCCGCTACGGTTACACCGAGCCTAGCGAGGCCGCGGTCGAACTCGTGGAAGAAGAGCTTCAGCCGTTTTACGATCAAGCCGCGCGGTTCCGCGAGCTGAACATGCCCGAACAAGAAATGACTTATTGCATGGGGGTGATCCTCGGAATCTACCGCTATGAGCATGAATCCAAGTCAGAGTTTCGGGAGTGGGCCGAGGATATTCCGATTGAATGCGCCGGCTACCTGCTCACGATCTGGCGGGAACGAAACCACAAAGCAGTCGACGCCCAGGCGATGGATGAGTTCATCCGCCAACGTTGTCCGAAGTGGGCCGAGAATTTAATCCGCTAAGTCTTGCCCCAATCGAATTTTATTTCCTTCTGTTTGAGCAACTGGCGGTCGAACAATCTTTAGCGGCGGGCGAATTGGCTCAGTCTCGCGAGCTACTCATTGCCTCAGCGATGCCGCATCAATTAGAATTTGAAGTTGCTCCCGGTAATAAACTTCCTCAGCTTGGGATCGCCAGGACAGATGCGGTTGATCGCCGTGAGCCAGCGCGCCAGGTCGTCAACACTCATACGTTGCGCGATCTCTCGTGAGTTTCGTTCGCAAGGTGCGAAACTCTTCCCGCAAAGTTTCGGACGCACCCATTTCTCGCAGTTCTCGTTTTTCTTCCTCACTGAGCATGATCGAAACTCTCCCTGAACTTTTTAGTTGCAACTAGTTGCAACAACGAGAGCAACTACTTGTGAGTATCCGGCAACTCGACTTCACTAGAACTAAGCAGCATTGCGATCCATGAACCGTTCTATATCACGCTTTTCCTGTCCCTTGCACTTATACCAATGGCGCACGGCACTGGCCCGTGCGTCGCCAGAATTATTCAAAGGGGCCGATCCTACGACCGGCCCCTTCCAAAAATCACACATATCCCCTCGTAATGTCGGGTAAGTAAAAAGTTAAAAGTAAAAGGTAAAAAAGCGGTGATTGCCTTCTCTCAACTTTGACTCTTACTTCGCCTTCCCGTTTTCGTTCGGTTATTTTACTTTTTCCTTTTGCCTTTTTACTTCGTCTTACGCATTCCCCCACGCCTCGAAGAATCGTCGCGCGTCCTCGACCACCGGCTCGGTCACCGGCACGTAGGGAATCACCATGCGGGTCACGCCGGCTTCTTCGAAGGCTTTCATCTTTTCTTTGATCTCGCTCACGTCGCTGGCCGGCACCACCGGCAGTTTGTCCATATACTCGTCGGTGAGCGCGCCCATGGCGGCTTTGAAGCCGCCCTTTTGAAACGCTTCGTGAATCGCGCTCACTTCTTTGTCGAAGCCCATGCCGCGCAGCATGTCGCTGTAATGATCGGCGATGTTGTAGAACGTCAGCACCTGGCGCAGCTTGGCGCGGGCGGCGTTCTTGTCGGGGTTGAGCGACACCCGCGACTTGGCGATGATCTCGATCTTGCTCGGATCGCGGCCCGCTTCGATGGCGCCCTCGCGCACCCGCGCGGCGATCTCTTTCACCTTCGCCGGCGTCGCCATGTTGATAAACACACCGTCGGAGATTTTGCCGACCAGCTTGGTCATCTGCGGTCCGAGACCGGCGAGATAGACCGGCACGTTCGGATAAGCTCGGCTTCCAGGAAAGTTGAAAGCGCTTGCCGGTGTTGTAAATCTCGCCTTCGTACTCGACGCGTTCGCCGGCGGCGACTTTGCGCGTGACCTCGATATATTCGCGCGCCCGTTTGAGCGGCCGGTCGAAGACACCGCCATGCCAGCCGGCGATCGCCTTGTTGGCGACGCCGAGACCGAGCAGCAAACGGCCGCCGGACAAATCTTGCAGCGTCGCCGATTGGATGCCGAGCGTCACCGGGCTGCGGCCGTAAATGTGATAAATCGCCGTGCCTAGTTTGATTTTCTTGGTCCGGCTCGCCACCGCCGAGAGCATGACGAACGGATCGGTGCTGTTCGATTCGCCTTTCCAAAAGGCGCCGAAGCCGACTTGCTCTGCCAATTCGATGAGCCCCGGCACTTCGGCGGCCGGATAGTGCGCCGCGGAATTGATCTCAACGTCAAAAATCATAAATCGCGTCCTTCTCTGAGCTTTGAACCTTTGAACTTTTGAACCTTGAACGAATAACCTAGCCAATGGTTCGCTATGTCAAACTGGGACCTTGAACGAACATTACCGCGCTAAGACTAGCCAGATGCTGTCATCCCGAACTTATAGTCAAATCTCCGCGACCGTCAACCGCCTGGCCTTCACTGCAGCGCTTTGGCTTTCTTGGTGAGGCTGTCGAGATCCATTTTGAGTTTGTCCGAACTCGCCGACAAATTCATCCACCGAAGTCGCCGGCACCCAGGCCGCGTCGATCGGCTTGACGACGCCGGTGTATTCCATGATCGTCGAGAATTTGCTGCGCGCGGCGAAGTCGCTGATCGCGCTGGTGCCGACGACGACCAGACTAACCGCCGCGGCGGTCCACAGGCGCGAACGGCGCCGCAACAGCGAGGCCGCTCCGAGATGACCGTAGACCAGCCCCGCCAGCACCAGCCCGTAACCGAACACACCGGCGATCCAGAGCATGGGAATCCGCGGCAGGAAAAACTCCGACCACTCGGCGACCACGCCGAGGGCGCTGATCGCCAACAGTGCCAAGCAGGCGATGGTCACATGCCGGGCAAAGTTGAAACGGCTGACGACGATCCGGCTGGCCAGCGCCCACATGCCCGCCCAGGTCGCCAGCATCGACACCGTGACCCAAGTGCTCGCCGATGATTTTTGCCACGGTCACGCGCTCGACACTGGAAAGATAGGCCTCCAAACAGAGCAGCAACACCAAGACCACACCCGAAATCACCGCCGCATAGGGCGACGCCAAGGGCAAAACTTTCGCCGCGCCATCGACCAGCGTCGGCGCCAGCGGATGATCGACGCTGACGTAGCGCAGGGTGGTATGACCGATACGAAACTGGCTGCCGGATTGAAGTTCCAACTGGGCGACGCGCTCTTTACCCGAGCCGGGATAGAAGCCGTTGACGCTATCGAGATCGCTGGCGAGCAAACGGCCTTGTTCGTCTTGGGCAATCTTGAGATGACGCGGGCAGACGAATGGATCGGAGAGAATCACCTGATTGCCATAGGCGCGGCCGACGGTCACTGGAAATCCATCCACCGCGATGCGCTCGCTGACGCCGCCCTTGCCGTCGAGGATTTCGATATAGCCTAGCGCTGCCACTTGATGTTCTCCATGTAGCGCCGGCTGAACGCCTGAACATTGTCGAAGCTCACGCCGGAGAGCGAAAGCGTCGACACCAAACCGGCGTTGCGCGAGCCGAGGGTGGCGACGCGGAACACCGCGTCGTAGAGCGCCGGCAGCTTGATGTACTGGCGCGCGCACAGCACTCCTTTGAGCTTGCCATTGGCGGTCGCGACGTTGCGCGTCTGGCAGCGAAACGACGTGACTTCCTCTTCGTTGCCGAACATCGCCGCGTTGCCGCCTTGAAACTGTGCGGAGTAGAGCGTGAAGAAGCGCGCCGGATTGAGCTCGCTGGTGGACAATAGTTGATGATAGAAGCGCACGATGCCCGAGGACTGTTCGCTGGAAACGAAAATGTAATCGTCCGTCGAACAGTCATGGGTCACCGAAACGTAGGGCAATTCCTTACGGCGCAAGGCGTCCGCCCAACAGCGAAAGAACTCCGTCGGCTTGGTCGGCAGGTCGTACGGCGCCAGCGCCACCCGCGGCGTTTTCGCATCGAACATGCCGGCGAGATAGCGCGTCTGATTGTCGTGGATCTGCCGGCCGACATCGGCGAGGAAACTCGCCGGCGGCGGCATTTCGCCCTTGGCGGTCTTATCCAGCAAAGCCATGGCCCGCTCGGCCGGCACGAGAAAGCTGATTTGATTGCCTTCGGTGGCGACGTTGATGCCGACGACTTTGCCGTCTTGGGTCAATGTCGGCCCGCCGCTCATGCCGGGATTGAGCGATCCGGTGAAATGCACTTTGGGATAGAGCGTATGTTTGAGCAAACCGTTGTGCGTGCCTTCGACGATGGAAAGCCCAAGATCGCGCGGATGGCCGAGGGAATAGAGCCGCGTGCCCTGCGCCACCGGCTTCGACTCGAAGACGAGATGGCCCTTGGGCTGGCGATCGGTCCGCAGGATCGCCAAGTCATAGACCACATCGACGCCCAGCACCGTGCCGACGGTCGTGCCGCCGGCAACGTCGATCACATCGATCCGATAACGCTCCGGCGAATGCACCAACTTGGAAATCACATGGTAGTTGGTGACGATCGCGTCCAGAGTTGTCGGCGAAAAAGCCCGTGCCCGTGGACGCCTTCGCCGCCGAACTGGTTTCCACCACTTCAATCTTCACGACATGCTCGGAAAACTGCTTGAAGATCTCCTGCGTGGTGCCGGGCATAAATTGAGCGTGAGTCGCCGGAATTATCAGCACGACACACCACGAAAGAATGAGAGCGCTGGTTGCTAGTAATTTATTCATCGGCGGGCTGAGTAGATTGTTTACGCAGACCGACGAAAGCTAACGAACGATTTGACTCACGCCCTGGGTTAGCAAGTCGTTGATGATTGCATCGTCATATCCCAATTCTCGGAGAATCTTCTGCGCTCTGCTCGCCCACCAGCGGCGGCGGCTGCGGCGTCTTGTCTTGGCGAGATTGTCAAAATGCACCGGTCCGCCGACGAACTTTAGTTTGCCGGCCATGGGATGCTCGACCTCTTCGATCAGCCCGAGATGTTTGACCTGCGGGTCGTCGAGCACTTCGGCGACATCGTAGAGCGGCACCGCCGGCACGTCGTGGGCTTCGAGGATTTTCAACCACTCGCCGCGCGGCTTGGTTTTGAATGTCGGCGCCAGCGTCTGTTCCAGCGCCTCGTAGTTCTGCCGCCGTGCGTCGCGGGTTTTGAAACGCTCATCCGCGGCAATGTCCATGCGCTCGGCGGCCTTTAACAGTGCCAGCCAAAATTTTTCCGGCACCGAACAATGGATCGCCAAGCGGCTTGCCGTCCTGGCAAACCAGCGCGAACGCATGGGCGTTCTTCACCCGCGCCATGCGGTTGGGCACGTTGCCGGTGCGCAGATAACCGGCAGCGGTCTCGCCGATGAATGACAGCGTCGCCTGCAGCAGCGAAGTTTCGACGCGGCAGCCGACGCCGGAATCGTTCCGCGCCAAGAGCGCCGCGAGAATACCGTAGCCGGCGGACAGTCCGGTGACGTAATCCGACACCGCCATGCCCATGACTTTGGGATCGTCGGGATCGCTGAGCAGACTCAACAAACCGCTCATCGCCTGCCCTAGAGTATCGAAGCCCGGCTTCTCGGCATAAGGCCCGCTCTGGCCGAACGCCGAAATCGAACAGTAGACTAATTTTGCATTGAGCGCTTTCAGCGTCTCATAGCCGATGCCCAGTCGGTCCGCCGTGCCGGGGCGAAAGTTTTCCACGAACACATCGGCTTTCTTGAGCAGCTCGATGCCGATCGCCTTGCCTGCCGGAGCTTTCAAGTCCAGCACTAAACTTTCTTTATTGCGATTGAGATGAGCGAAGTTGAAACTGAACGCCGGGTCCGGCGCAAAGTAGCGGTAAGGATCGCCGTCCGGCGCCGACTCGATCTTGATCACCCGCGCGCCGAGATCCGCCAACAACGCCGTCGCGTAGGGCCCGGTGACGAAAGTTGCGCACTCAACCACCGTGATGTTGTCGAGGATTTTTACCGGCATGAATTTCTTCCCGCGCTAATCTTCCACGGATCAGCGCGCCTTGCAACGCGGCGACGAGGATTAATGATGATCGCCGCAGCGTAGAGACGAATCGACTGGAAACGGAAGAATTCTGCCAGGACTGGCAATCGAGAGAGTGGGAAGTTGCCAGCGACGGTGAGGTTAGAAGCGGGGCAAACTTGTTTATGGCAATCGCCATAATCGGAACAGATACAAACTACTCCCCCGGCATAAAGCCTTTGACTGAAATATCGATGCCGTTGCCTTCGGGATCGTGCAGGCGGAATTCGGCGAAGGGAATCCGTTGCGGCCTTGCGGCGCCGCGGCGCACGCCGGCCTTTTCGGCCCGGTCGCGGGTCTCTTCGACATCGCGGATCTTGAAGCCGAAGTGGTTGAAGCCGTTTTTCTCCTCGCGCACGCGCTGGTAGAGCAGCGCCTGATTGAAGTAGCCGTCGGAAACGAAGATCGAGCCGCGATCGGTGCTGCCGACCGGCTTCAAACCGAACGCCGCTGCATAGAAGTCGGCCAGCCGCCGTGGATCGGCGGTGAATAGCGCCAGATGGCGGATCGGGAACGGCGTTTTCGCTGTCGATGCACCAAAGCTGCGGCTCGAAATATCGATTAGATTCTTGTCCGGATCCGTCACTTGAAACTCACCGTGCGGCGACGGCGCGCTGCCCTTCTCAGCTTTCAGCCGCACACTTTCCAGGCTGTCGACAAGGAAGCCGGTAGCATGGAGTCCGGTGCGCGACGCATCATTTTCCTTGAGCAAAGCCAAGGTAAACACACCGTCTGACAAACGAATCGAGTTCGGCGCCTCGGAAACCGTTTCCAGTTCGAAAACCGCGCGGTAAAAATCCGCCAATCGTGCCGGTTCGCTCGCTTTGATCGTGAGACTGCGCAGACATGCCATCGGAACCTCCAGCGGAAAACGTTTAGCGATGAATTGCAGGAAACCATCCAGCCAATTTCATGCCAGCGCTTGCGCGGCCGTTCTAGAGGCGCACGAATGGAATCGAAAGGGCAATGAGTCTGAGGACTTGGTCGACCGGAGAGACAGAAACAGTCTGCTTGCCGCGTCAATCGATTGTTGAATCCGGGAATTCGTCGCGGCTTGATTCTAATTCCTGAGAATTCATCAGCGCTCGCGGTTAAACGATTCCCGTCATCGCGGCGCGACTAAAATCTCATCCCGCGGAAAGTAATCCATGATCTCGGCGCCGTTCTTCGTCACCACCAGCATGTTTTCCAAGCGCGCGCCGCCGACTCGGGTCGCGCCTTCGCGCGATTCCACCGCCAGCGTCATGCCTTCTTCGAAAACCTGCGGGTGATCGAAGGACCATAGGCGATTGATGATCGGAATATCGTAGCCGGTGTTGGTGCCCAGGCCGATGCCGTGGCCGATTTCGCTGGCGAGGATTTCCACTTCGCTCTGGTAACCCCACTTGGTTGCCGGCGGAAAATGTTTCGCCGCGTCCGCCGTGGTCTTGCCCGGTTTGATTTCGGAGATGACCAGATCGAGCCGCTCGCGCACTTCCTTGTACCAGTCTTGCTCCTTCGCCGTCGGCTTTCGACCGACGATGAAGGTCCGGTAGGTGCAGCTGCCGTAACCCATGTAGGTCGCGCCGCAGTAGGAGCCGTAAACCATGTCGCCGAACTGAATCACCCGGCTGGTGGCGTGCGGGCCGCGGTCGAAGGTCGTCGGCCCGGTGCGCCAGCCGCCGGGCACCGAGCCCTCCAGTCCCATCTCCCAGCCGGCGCCGGAGGCGATGCGCATCAGATCGGTGTCGCGAATGCCCGGCTTCAAATTTTCCCAGACGCGATACCAGACGCCGTCGACCATCGACGCACAGGTCTTGAGACAATCGATCTCGTCCTGGTTTTTGATCATGCGCGCTTCGAGCATGAGGTTGCGCGAATCGACGATATTTTTCACGCCGGCGTTGACCAGCGCTTCGCGGGCGTTGCCGTCGAAACTGCCGAGCGCCAGCTTCTCGCCGAGCAGGCCGCGTTTTTCCAACTCAGATTTAATCTCGCCCGCGAACGCTTTGGCCTCGTCGGCACACGCGCCGGGGCCCGGCGCGCCGCTCAACCAAGAATGCGCCGGCCGCCATTCTTTGATCCACGGGCATTGATCCGGCATCTGATGAAAATAGCCGTCGTGCTCGTACATCACCGGATCATGCTCGGCGAAGAACAACACGTAGCGGCACATCGGATAAGTGAATCCGCGTAGCGCGGTCAGGTAGCGAATATTGTGATGATTGGCTTCGAGCAGCGCGGCGACGCCATGTTTTTTCATGATCGTCTGCGCCCGCGCCACGCGCTGGTTGCGCATGCGTTCGGTATTGAGCCGCTCTTGCCAATCCGCGGTTTCCGGACCGAAGGTCAGTTTCGATGAGTATTGAACCATGATCGCGCTCCTGGATATCTCAAGTGATCACGCTGCTCGCAGCGTGGAACCATCAAATGGGGTTTCCAAAGGGGGCGAGCATCCCCTTTGGCAATTTTAATAAGCACCGCGGTCAACACCCTGGTCGCGCAGTGGCTTCGTTTACTGAACGGCGCAAACTTATCTGGAACGGTTTAACGCTTCAACACTGACTAGTCTCCGTCGCAGACAATGGATTGCCTCACAATCCGGTCACGGAAAGATCCGTCATGCCGGTGAAAACCGGCATTCAGGTGACGGATAGCGTCCGTCATACCGTTGGAAAACGGTATCCAGGTGGATGATGGGTCTGGATTCCGGCCTGCGCCGGAATGACGGATAGGAGGCAAATCGTCTCGCTGGAAGACCCTTGATTGCCAAGCGTGAACGAATGTAGTGTCTAGCAGGAAAGAGAACCAAGCCTATGAAGAACTTACTACGGAGCCTCACCTGTTTTGGCCATGCTCAGCCTCTGTGCATCGGACGCCATTGGCGCCGAGCGCATCACCGCCGCTTACACGAGCATCGCCGCCGCCTACGCGCCCTTCTGGGTGGCCAAGGACAAAGGCATCTTCGACAAATACAACTTCGATACGCGATTGATCTACATGCGCGGCACCGTGCCGACGCTGGCGGCGCTGGCCAACAGCGAACTCGACTTCGTCCAATCGGGCGCCTCGCCGTTTATTCCCTACGCAGCCAAGGGCGGCGACGTGGTGCTGCTCGGCTGCTTGGCGAATAAGGTGATCGACTATGTGCTGATCGCCCACCCGTCGATTACTCGCATCGAACAGCTTGCGCGGCAAGCCCATCGGCATCAGCCGGGTCGGCGATCAGACCCATCATTATGTCCGGGAAATTCTCAAACGCTACGGCATCTCGCTCAAGGAGGTGCGCTTGGTGCAGACCGGCCTGCAACCCGAGCGAGTCGCGGCGCTGCGCCAAGGCTTGACCATGGCGAGCATTCTCAACCGGCCCAATAATCTGCCGCTGGAACAAGAGGGTTATAAACGCTTGCTCGACATCGAGGATCTCAAACTGCCCGCCGGCGTGCGCTGCCTGATCACGACAAAGAAAATCATCAAAACCAAACCGGCCATGGTCGATAATTTTGTCATGGCCTGGCTCGAATCGGTGCGCTTCATCCTCACCCAGAAGCGCGAGACCAAGCAGGTCATCGCCAAATACACGCTCAACACCGACGACGTTCATCTGGAAGAAGCCTGGAATACCTTAGCGACGCAAACCGAGGTCCCGCCCTACGCCTCGGTCAGCCAGCTCCAAGGTCAGGCCAACATGATGGCCGAAGACCAGCCCGACCTCGCCCGCTTCGACGCCAAGGTGATGGTCGACAACAGCATTATCAAGAAGCTGGAAGACTCCGGCTGGATCAAGAAGCTCTTTCGCTAAGAGGAGAGAAAAAGATCTCACCACGAAGGCACGAAGCGCACGAAGGTCGGAGCAAGGTATTTTCCGAAACCTTCGTGTCCTTCGCGCCTTCGTGGTGAAAAATCTCCATCTCGGCGACCTTCGCCACTCGGCAAGAATGCGGTATCGATCACGCCCAGTCCCTTTCCCGTGCGGCGACAAATCATCTCTGCGCCAGCTCGGAAACCTTACCTCTCATTTTCTTCGAATCGCCATAGCAGCGGACACTAGCTTGGAGTTATTGTCGTATCAAGCTATCGCTTGCTATCTTGCAGCTGCCTAGTTACAGAACATGAATAATGAAATTTCTCATTAGCAAGCTCGCGGCACTGCTGCTTCTGATCTCCGCTGTGCCGCCCGGCTTCGCCGCCGAACGGCCGCTGGAAAAAGTCCGCATCGCGGTGTCGTCGAAGTCGTTGGGCTTCCTCGACACCTGGGCGGCCAAGGAGCGCGGCTTTTTTCGCAAACACGGCCTCGACGCCGAGATCATCGCCATGCGCCCGCCGCTCACCATCGGCGCCCTGCAAGCCGGCGAGATCGATTACGCCATCGGCGCCAGCACCATCTCGCGCGGTGCCATCTCGGGCGCGCCGGTGCGCATCGTCAGCTTGGCCTTACGCTCGTCGTTTCATACCTTGGTCGCTCGGCCCGCGATCAAGACCATCGCCGACATGAAGGGCAAGACCATCGCGGTGACCGTCGGCGCGGCCGATGACTTCGTCGCGCGCCATCTGTTGCGCCGCGGCGGTCTTGACCCGCGCGATGTCCATTTCGTCAACATGGGCGGGTCGGACACACGCTTTCCGGCGCTGCACGCCGGTACCATCGACGCATCGCCGCTCTCTCTGCCGTTTTTCGTCGTCGCCAAGACGACAGGGCTACAATCTGCTCGGCACCGCCTCGGATGTTCTCGACATGGCCACCGTCGGCATCGGCACGTCGCTCAAGAAAATCTCGCAGGAGCGCGAGCAGGTCAAAAAAATGGTCCGCGCCCAGCTCGACACGCTGCGCTGGATCAAGACGCAGAAAGCCGAGGTCGTGCCGTTTTTGCAGAAATTCTACGGCCTCGACGAGGGCATGGCGGTGGAATCCCACGCGATCTATGCCAAATTGATCATCGACGACGCCCGCCCGCTGGCCGAAGCGATCAAGACCGTGCTCGACCAGCAGGGCAAACCGGATCTGCCGCTCGACCGCGTGGTCGACGCCTCGGTGGTCGAAGAAGTTCTGCGTGAACGGAGATAGAATAGATTCTACAGACTTTGGTGTGGATAATGTGGCAAGTTCAACTTGTATGTTCACCACGAAGGACACGAAGGTTTCGGATGATTAAGATTCCGAACTTCGTGCTCTTCGTGTCCTCCTTCGTGGTGAAAACATCGTCACGGTAAACCCGAAAGAACCGGAAAATATATGACTGACAACGATATTCGCATCATCGACATCGACGGCCATGTGCGCGAGGCCGATGATTTATTCGAAAAATATTTAGAAGCGCCTTTCCGCGCCCGCGCGCCAAAGGTCGAAAAAGTCGCCAACGGCCAACTGTTATTTCAAGCTCGAAGGCGAGCGCCATCACCGCCGCCCGGACGAATCGCCGTTCCGCGTCAAAGACGACGGTTCGCCGGTCAACGAAGGGCGCCACCTCGCGACCAATCCCAAACAGCGCCTGGAAGCGATGGACCGCGACCGCATCGAGCGCGGCCTGATGTTTCCATCCGCCGGTTTGTACTTAACGTCGGTCGAAGAAGAAGCCTATGCCGCGGCGCTCTGCCGCGCTTATAACAATTGGCTCTACGACTACTGCGGCGAAGACCGCAAACGCTTGATGGGCGTGGCCGCCGTGCCGGTGCAGGACGTCAAGCTCGCCATCGACGAAGCCAAGCGCGCGGTTAAAGAACTAGGCTTCAAAGGCATCTTCGTCAGACCCAATCCGGTCAAAGGCCGCAACATCGACGATCCTTACTACGACCCGCTGTACAAGACCGTCGTCGATCTCGGCGTGCCGCTGTTGCTCCACGAGGGTTCGGGCGCGTTCCTGCCCACCGCCGGCGCCGACCGCTTCGTCGGCCAGTGGTTTTTCACTCACACGATATCCCATCCGCTGGAGCAGATGCTCGCCAGCCTGGGCATGATCTGCAACGGCACACTGGAGCGACATCCCGAATTGCAGTGCGTATTTCTCGAATCCGGCGCCGGCTGGCTGCCCTATTGGCTCTGGCGCATGGACGAGCACTACGAAGTCCTGCCTTTCCAAGTGCCCTGGCTAAAAATGAAACCGAGCGACTACTTTCGCCGCCAGTGTTTCATCTCCTTCGAAGCCGACGAAACCCGCTTGGGCCAGGTGATCGAATCCATCGGCGCCGACCATGTCGTATTCGCCTCGGACTATCCCCATTGGGACGCAACCTTCCCCGGCGTCACCGACATGATTATGAATCGCAAGGATTTGGACGCCGACACCCAGCGCAAGATCATGGGAGAGAGCCGCGCAAGATTGTTAAGGTTGGATTGAACTGTAACGGTTAACGGGTGTCGGCTATTGTTTTTTCGCGGAAAAAGTTGCCTTTCCCCTTCGCGACGAAATACAATTTAAGGAGGTTTTATGGCAGACACACCAAAACTAGTTTCTTCAATGGGCCGCGCCGAGCTCGATAAGATCTACGTGCGCAATTACGATCTGAATAAAGACCTGCTCGGCAAGATCAGCTTCGCCCAGATGGTTTGCTTGATGCTCGAAGGCCGGCTGCCCACTGCCGAAGAAGGCCGGATGATCGACACCATGCTGATCGTGCTGGTCGATCACGGCATGACCACCGGCGCGGCGGCGGCGCGCATGACTTTTCATTCCGCGCCGGAAGCGATCCAGGGCGCGGTGGCGGCGGCGATCCTCGGCGCCGGCAGCGTGCATCTCGGTTCGTCGGAGCACTGCGCGAAAATGCTCAACGACGCCTTGTCCAAGGAAGCCAAAGACGCCGATCTCGACGCCGTGGCGTTAAAAACCGTCGAACGGCGCTTGGCCAACAATCAACTGATTCCCGGCATCGGCCATGGCATCCACACCGGCGGCGATCCGCGCGCCCACCGCTTGTTCGAAGTCGCCGAGGAAACCAAGGTGTATGGCCGCAACTGCGAGCTGTTGAAGAAGATCGGCAAGATCGCCGACCAGAAAGTCGGCAAACATCTGCCGGTGAACGTCACCGGCGCCATCGCGGCGATCTCCCTCGACATGGGATTTCACTGGCAGATGTCGAAGAGCTTCGCGATCCTCGGCCGCGCCTTGGGCGGCCTCGCCCATGTCGGCGAAGAAATCCGCCGGCCCATCGCCCGCGGCATATCGAATCTGATTCGGGATAATTTGCAGTATGAACCGGAGAAGTGAAGATCATTCGAAGGCGCAAACGCGGCTCTGGAGTGTTGGAGTGATGGAGTGATGGGAAGAATGAGGATAACAGCGTTGCGCCGCAAGACCTTGCGGTCATGATCGTATTGTATTGTCAGTCTCGCGTTAGCGGTCGCCGTCCACGCCCAGCTGCGCAAGATCAACATCGCCTACACGGCGACTAGCCCGTATCAAGCGGTGTTGATCGTCGCCAAGGAAGTCGGCTTGTTCAAGAAGCACAACCTCGATCCGACCTTGGTTTTCACCACCGGCGGCTCGCTGGGCATCCAGGCCATGCTCGGCGGCGATGTCGCGATGACGTTATCGGACGGTTCGTCATCGGTGGCGCAGCAAGATCGCCGGCGTCGATGTGCTCGTCATCGCCAGTCTGTTGAACACTTTCCCCTACAGCCTGATCTCGCTGCCGGAGATCAAGAAGGTCGATCAGTTGAGAGGCGCCAAGATCGCCGTCAGCCGTTTTGGCAGCGCAACGGATTTGAGCGTCAAGATGGCGTTGGCGCGAGTCGGATTGAACGCCGAGAAAGATGTCACGCTGTTACAGATCGGCGTGCAGACCGCGCGCTACGCCGCGATGCTATCGAAGAACGTCCAGGCGACGATTATCACGCCGCCGTTTACCCTCACGGCGCGCAAGGCCGGCATGAACACGTTAATCGACATGGGCGAATTGAACATACCGTTTCAATTGACCGGCTGTTGGCATTGCGGCCGTATCTGAAAAGCAATCCCGACATGGTGTTGTCGGTGATCCGCGTGCTGTCTGAAGGCATTCATTTCTACAAACGTGAAAAAGAAGCGACGCTGAAAATTCTCGGCAAGTATTTGAAAACCGACGACCGCGAGGCCCTCGAAGAGACCCATCGCGAGATCGCCGTCAAAGTCGCTGCCGGAAAAACCTTATCCGACTCTGGCGGGAATCAAGACCATCCTCGACGAGACCGCCCTGCGCAATCCCAAAGCCAAGGGCATGAGGCCCGAAGACTTCGTCGACTCGAGTTTCGTGAAAAAAGTCGACGATGAAGGATTGTTCGAGCGCCTGTATCGACGCTAATTTCGCGAAAGCCTTATCGAGGAGGAAGGGATGATCGGTGCAATGAGCAAGGTTTTCGCCCAAGTCATCTTCGTGGCAATCTATCTAGGGGTGAGCCCGGCCGACATCGGCGCTCAGGACATAACCGCCTGCGGTGTGGTGAACGGCGACAATGCGCAAAAGTTCGTCGGCGGGCCGCTGGATGTGAAGGAACCTGCCAAGTGCGCCGATCGGCAACGCGCCGGGCGCCTACAGTTCAGTCTGCACTTACGTCGCCCGCGGGCGTGGACGTGGAGAAAGCGCTCACGTCGCCGCGCTTGCTCGATCTCACCCTGCACTTCTTAGATTCGCCGGATTCGATGGCGATGATCTTTGCGAACTCGGTTATCGAATATAACCAATTGACAATCTCGCCGGAATCCACGTTCAAAAACGCGACGATCAACTCCCCTCACCGGCTTCGGCGATAAGGCTTTCGTCTTCGAAGCGATCACCGATCCCACAGTCCGGCTACAAATCGGCGCTGATCGTTTTTTACAAAGGCCGCATCGGCGGCAGCATCGCCGCTTGGAAGAAGCCCGAGCCGGCGTTGGAAACCAGCAAGGCGGTGTTGAAATTCATTCTCAGCCGGCTGCCATGACGTTGGACCAATCGAACCACGATTCGCGCACCACGCGCAATGAACTTGCTCATCCAGGACAGGGCATATCGATGAACCTTTAAAAAATCCTCTTGCTAACGGTTGGCCTACTGTCAAACTGCCGCCTGCTCGCTAGCGCGGCGGAATCTTTCGATATCAGCCGCCTGCGCAACCGTTACAGCGGCGGACGCCGAGAAATTTATCGGCGCGCCCTGGACGTCACCAAGATCGACAAGAAAATCATGATCAATGCGCCATGGACGCCATGACTCTCTATGCACCTACCTGCCGCAGGGCGTAAAAACCGACGACCCCACGGAGATCGCCCGCTTTCTCGATGTCAGCTTGCGATTTTTTCCGACGGCGGAAGCGGCGCAAGCGATTCACCAGGCGACCCTTGGAGCAGTTTCGCAAGATGGCCGGCAGTCCGGATAGCGCCATTCAAAATCATCGCCATCACACCCATCGACGGACTCAACGCCAGCGCATTCTACGTCGAGCTCCAGGCCGACCCGCAGTCGGATTACAAATCCGCCATGATCACGTTCGTGAAAGATACCATTGGCGGCGCCGTCAGCGCGTGGAAGAAACCGGAATCGTCGTTGGAGCTGAGCAAAACCGTCCTGCAACATGTCCTGGCCAAGTTACCGTAAACAACCGAGTCAAGGAGGATTCGTGAAAACTCCGCGCCTGCTTCTGCTCTATCTGTAATCGGCCTCTGGCAATCGCCGGCAGCTTTCGGTCAATCCGACTTTTTTCGACCGGCAAGCAGATCAAAATCGTCGTCGGCTTTTCCGCCGGCGGCATCATCGATCTGTGGGCGCGGCTGTTCGCTCTCTATCTCGGCAAATATCATTCCCGGCAACCCGACCCTGGTCGTGCAAAACCTCCCCGGCGGCGGCTCGATGATCGCGGCCAATCAGTTGTACAACGTCGCCAAGCCCGATGGCCTCACCGTGGCCATGTTGTCATCGGGACTTTATTTCGACCAATTGCTCGGCGCCAAGGAAGTCAAGTACGACTGGGCCAAGTTCGGTTGGATCGGCTCGCCGGTGAAGAATTTCGAAGTGCTCACCATGCGCAACGACACGCCCTACAAAACCATTGAGGATATTCAGAAAGCCGCCCAGCCGCCGCGCTGCGGCACCACCGGCAGCGGCGCCACGGGCCACTACTTTCCGAAATTTCTCGACGATGCGCTGGGCGCCAAGTTTCAGCTAGTGCTCGGCTATCCCGGCAACCGCGATGTCGAGATCGCCATCGAACGGGGCGAAGTCCACTGCTACGCCATCACCAAGGAAGCGTTCCTGCGCGAACCGGGACGTAGCTGGCTCAAGAAAGGGTTTGTCCGCGCCCTGGTCCAGGGCGGACAGAAACGCGACCCGCTGTTTCCGGATACGCCGACCATCCATGAACTCATGGATAAACATAGAACACCCGATGCGCTCAAACGCTTCGCCGCCGTGCTGCTCTCCGTCGGCGCCATCGGCCGGCCGTTGGTCACACCGCCGCATCTGCCCGCCGGCCGGCTGGCCATCTTGCGCGACGCCTATGCGAAGATGCTCAACGATGCGGAATTTCTCGCCGAGGCGAAAAAACGGGAATGGGAAGTCGAGTACATCAGCGGCCAGGAACTCGAAGCGATCGCCAGGAAGTCGGTCAACCAGCCACAGGATGTCGTCGACAGACTGCGAAAGACCCTGCGCGACTGACGGGCTATCGGCCGGGTGCGGCAAGACCGCAAGGACATTATTCACCACGAAGTGAACCAGAGCTGTACGCACGCCCACGGACACATGAAAATGCGGATGGATTCCTTCCGCAGAGCGCGCAAATGGCTTGCACAAGCGTCATTCCCGCGCACAGCGGGAATACCAACTTTGCGATCTGCGCCAAATTGGCGCGAGGAATATCCGACATTCGCGGGTATGACGGAACCCCGCAGGCTCAATTCGCGCGCATATCGTCCGCGCACATGTATTTTCGACAGAAGACACGAAGGATCACGAAGGTTCGGAGAATCAATTTTCCGAAACCTTCGTGTTCTTCGTGCCTTCGTGGTGCAATATTTCGCAGGCAAATCAGATTCCAAAAACACTGTGGAAAATCTTCGCCGCCAATGTTAGGACGATTAGGTTTTCCAAGCAAAACCGACAAAGGAAACGACCATGCTCACACCCGATAAAAATCGACAACCGCATCGACGCCCATCTCGGCATCCCCGACGGGCATCGGCAAACGGCCGGTGATCGTTCACATGCACGAACGCTACGGCATCGTGCAGCACACCATGGATTTGGGCGAGAAGTACGTCAAGGCCGGCTATGTCACCATCGTGCCCGACTATTTTTCCCGCTTCACCGGCGACCGCAAGGCGCTGGCCGAAGGCAACGACCGCTGCGAGCTCGATGACGAAGTCGTCCTGTCGGACACCGACGCGATCATGGCCTATCTGCGCACCGTGCCCCAGGCCGACATGACCAAGGTCGCCATGTCGGGCGTCTGCCAGACTGGGCGCCAACCGATATTAGTCGCAGCCAAGCGTGACTACCTTACGGCCGCGGTGGTGCTCTACGGCGCGGTCTACGACGCCGACTGGAAGTCCCATCCGATGCGGCCCGAGTCCATCGAAACGCTGCTGCAAAAAATGCAGTGCCCGCTCACCGCGGTCTTCGGCGAACTCGACAATCTGATTCATCTCGACAACATCGTCCGCATGACCGCGGTCTTGGCCGCGGCCAAGAAAAGCTTCGGCATCCGCGTCTACCCCGATGCGCCGCACGGATTTCTTGAACGACACCATGCCGGGCCGCTACCGCCAGCCCCAGAGCGACGCGGCATGGAATCAGATCACGTCGTTTTTGAAGTCGGTGTTCGCCGGCGAATGGAAAAAGGACCGGGCGATCTGGCGCTTCGAAGCCGACAGCTCGCTGGATTACGATTTCACCGCAATGAAGCGTTGGGAATAGCGCGCGAAGCGCGCGCAATTACAAATTCCAGATTCCAAATTCCAAATTTCGGATTTTCTGACGGCGATCCCTAATATGGAATTTGGAATCTGTAATTTGTAATTCCCCAGTCAAGCAAGCTTGACAGCGGACAGCACGGCGAATACATTCGCGTCACCCGATCCCGAAGGAGCGCGCCACGGCGAAACCAGAACCAGAAGCCTTCGATCTAGTCTCCGTCGACGAATCGAATCCGCTGACCACCAACCGGTTGTGGCAGCGCACCCGCGAGATTCTATCCGATTGGCTCGGCGTCATCGGCGTCGTCGGCTTTTTCCTCGGCTGGGAGCTCTCGACCCGGCTGGAGATCATCAATCCTTTCTACTTTCCGCCCTTCAGTAAGATCATCGCCAAAGGCTACGAGCTTTTCGCCAACGGCTCCATCTGGGAGCATATGTGGTTTAGCCTGACCAACTTCTTGATCGGCTTTGCCATCTCGGTGGTGCTCGGCGTGGTCATGGGCGTGCCCATGGGTTGGTACCGGGCGGTGCACAAGACCTTCGATCCGCTCCTATCCGGCATTTACGCCACGCCGCTGATCGCCTTGCTGCCGCTGATCATCATGATGTTCGGCTTGGGCTCGGTGTCGAAAATCATCATGACGATCCTCGCCGCGGTGTTTCCGATCCTGATCAACACCATGGTCGGCATCGCCAACACCGACAACCGTTTGATCACCATGTCGCGGGCGTTCGGCGCGCGCGACAGCCAGATCTTCATGAAAGTGTCGCTGCCCGGCTCGCTGCCTTATATCGTCGCCGGCATGCGCGTCGCCTTGGGCCGCGCGCTGGTGTATATCGTCGTCGCCGAGCAATACGGCGCGGCCACCGGTCTCGGTTATCTGAGTTCGGTGGCGGCGCAGCGCTTTCAGATGGCCGCGATGTTCGTTCCCATCGTCATCATCGCCGGCCTGGGCGCCGGCTTGAACGAGACCCTCAAGGCCATCGAGCACCGTCTCGACAAGTGGAAACCGCAAAAAGCTTAAACCAATCGTTTCGGGAGGATTGCATGAAGTTGACCGGAAAAATCGTCGCGCTCGGTTTCTTTGTCCTGGTGCTGGCCGAAGTCAGCCATGGCGCCGACGCCCTGCGCAAAATGACCGTCGGCCAGGCCGGCGTAAACCCAGGCGCTGGGCTATTCTCCATCGCCGTCAATCAGGGCTTCTACAAGAAGCATGGCCTCGACGTCGAGATAATCAAAACCAACACCACCGCCGCCGTCCAGGCGATGCTCGCCAACAAAATGCAGATGGCCACCGGTGCCGGCATGGCCGCTTTCGTCACCGCCAATCTCGAAGGCGCGCCTGGCTTCACCCTGGTCGGCTCCTGGGTGAACGTTTTCCCGTACAAGATCATGGCGCAGAAAGGCATCAGGAAGGTCGAAGACCTCAAAGGCAAGACCGGCCATGTCGGCGCGCCCTTCGGCACCATCCCCGACACCGCGCTGCGTTTCGCCTTGGGCCGGCTGAAGATCGACGCGGATAAGGACGTCAAGTTGGTGCAGCACTCCAACGCCGATCCCGCCAGCATACTGGCCGCCATGGAAAAAGGCGAGGTGCAGTTCGGCATCCTGGCGCCGCCCTTCGATTTGATCGCCGAGCGGCGCGGTTATGAAATGCTGCTGGCGTTGCCCGGCTTGGGTATTCCCTGGCAGCAAAACGGCGAGATCGTGCCGACCGCGTACTTGAAAGCCAATCGCGACAACGTCGTCCGGCTGATGCGCGCCACCGCCGACGCTTCCAAGTTCTACTTCGACAACAAGGACAAGACTCTCGAAATCATGGCCGAATATCTCGGCCGTCCGCGCGACGAAACCGAGTACGCCTACAATCAATTCAGACGTTGGGTCGACAAGAGCCACCGGCCGCAGGTGGAAACGATCAAGACCACCTTGGAAGCGATCAAGAAAAATACTCCCAAAGCCGCCGGCGCCAACGCCGCCTCCTATATCGACACCAGCATCGTCGACCAGCTGATTAAGGAAGGGTATTACAAATAGCACAGGCATTCGTCGAGGATAGAAGATGGAGGATAGAAATCGCGGGTCTGAAATCCATCTCTATCTCAATCCTCTATCTCGGCCTTTTCTCCCACGCTGTTTGACCGCATTCACGGTCGAGTGTTAGCATCCGCGCAGTTTGTGTTTAAGGAGAACTCATTCGTGAAACTTTATAATTTCGATCTGCTCGCCTATCCGCATGTGCCCGCCGACGCGCCGCGCACGCCGGTGCCGAGCAGCTATTTCGATCCGGTCAAAGGCGCGGCCAATTACGCCGAGCATTTGGATGAGATGACCTACTGTGAGGAGCTGGGCTTCGACGGCGTGGTTTTCAACGAGCATCACTACAGCGCCTACGGCACCATGCCCTCGCCCAACCTGATCGCCTCGGCGTTGAGCCAGCGAACCAAGAAAATCAAAATCGGCGTCCTCGGCAACATCCTGCCGCTGCGCAATCACCCGGTGCGCGTCGCCGAAGAATACGCCATGATCGACTGCTTCAGTAACGGCCGGTTGATCGCCGGCTTCGTCCGCGGCATCCCGCCGGAATATATTTGGTACGGCGTCAATCCCGAAGAATCGCGCGGCCGCTTCGAAGAAGCTTACAACTTGATCATGACCGCCTGGACCGAACCGGTGTGGAGCCATGAAGGCAAATTTTTTAAATTGCACGACTGCGCCATCTGGCCGCGGCCGGTGCAACAGCCCCATCCGCCGATCTGGATCGCCGCGCGCAGCGCGGAATCGATCGAATGGTGCGTCAAGCGCCATCTGCCCTGCGCCCAGGTTTACCAGACCACCGGTCAGATCGAGGATACTTTCAGCTACTACCGCGCCCAGGCCAAAGAAGCGGGCTGGGACGCCAAACCGGAGCAGTTCATCCTGTGCCGCCATATCTACATCGACGACACCGAGCAAAAAGCCCGGGCGAACATTGAAGCGGCGATGGCTTATTTTTTCACCGTCTTCAACCGCGGCTTCAACGAAGCGATCAACAAAGACGCGGTGGACAAACAGTTGCAGGCCGCCCTGACCAGCGAACGTTCTTTCAGCTACTTCCGCGAAGGCAATCGCGAACGTTTCGATTTTTCGAAGATGGATTACGATGGCTTGATCAAATCCGGCTATCTGATCGCCGGCAACCCCGACAGCGTCGCCAAACAGATCCAAGACCAGATGAAGCAAGTCGGCGCCGACCACTTCATGGGCATGTTCCACATCGGCAACCTGAAACATGACAAGGTGATCAACTCGCTCAATCTGTTCACCAAAGAGATCATGCCGCGACTGCACTAACCGGCGGCGAACGGAATTGGAGTCATGGAGTGGTGGAGTGATGGGTCCGGATTCGCAACACTCCATGACTCCAACACTCCAACACCCCCGGGGAGGCTTGCGAATGATCCATCGAGCGCGTATCTGCCGTCTGGTA
Source organism: uncultured delta proteobacterium (assembly GCA_963847445.1). Lineage (GTDB taxonomy): Bacteria > Desulfobacterota > Binatia > UBA9968 > UBA9968 > DP-20. Next base: position 122,233 of record CAWJZV010000014.1, read on the forward strand.
TTCGCTTTTTTTGCGATCACCGCTTTCTTAATGCTGGGGTGGCCCCTCCGCCCTCGCCCAACCCGTGCGCATCGCTGTCGGCGCCGCCAGCATATCGTCACTGCCAACCTGGGTGGCTCAGGACAGCGGTTTCTTCACTCGGGAGGGCGTGCCGGCGGAATTGATCTTCATTCGCGGCGGGCCGCAGACGATGTCAGCCCTGATAAGCGGCGAGGTTCCCTTCGCGCAAATTTACGGCGGTGCGGTGATCGCCGCAGCATTGACTGGCGCGGACGTGGTCATCGTCGCCGGGATCGTCAACTCGCCGTTCTTTTCCATCGTCACCACCAAAGGCATCGACAAGCCGGAGGATCTGCGCGGTAAAAAAATCGGCATCACCACCTTCGGCTCGGCGACGGACTTCGCCCTCCGCCTGGCGCTGAAAAAATGGCACATCAAGGCGGACAGTGAAGTGAGCATCCTGCAGATGCGCGGCGTGCCGGAAATGCTCCCGGCAATGGCGGCGGGGGCGCTCCACGGCGGAGTCATGTCGCCGCCGACCAACATGATCGCGATTCGCGCCGGCTACAAAGAGCTGGCGTTCTTGCCGCAGATCGGCGTTTCGTTTCAACACACCAGCTTGGCGACCAGCAGGAAATATTTAGAGCGCAATCGGCCGGCGGCGCTGAAAGTGATGCGCGCCTATCGCGCCGCCATCGAACGGATTAAAGCCGACAAGGCCTTCACCGTGAAAACTCTCGGCGAAATACATGAACACCCAGGACAACGTGGTGTTGGACTACAGCTACAACACCGGCGAGCCGCTGTTTCGCCCGCTCTCCTACCCGACCATGGAAGGAATCCAAGCGGCGCTCGATTTTTTGGGCGACAAAGAACCCAAGGCAAAACTCGCGCAGCCGAAAGACTTCGTCGATGCCAGCCTGCTCGACGAGATCGCCAAAGCGGCGCGCTAACACAGCGTCACCGAGGAGTCTGAATGATAATCGAGCCGAACTAACCGAGTTGTCCGCCGCTTCGCGACTATTTGTCCTTTTGCTCCTATCGATCCTATCCGTCCGATCGATTGCCGCCCAAGAGCGCATCACCTTGGGCTTGACCACGCGCAACGGCAGCACTTCGCTGCCCTATGTGGTCGCCGAGGAAAAAGGCTTTTTCAAGGCCGAGGGGCTGAACGCCATCGTCGTGATTATGCAGAACCAGGTGGTGGTCAACGGCGTGTTCAGCCGCCATGTCGATTACGGCGGCACGTTTTCAAACTTCGTCGGCGCGGCGATGTCCGGCGCGCCGGTGCGCATCGTCATGTCGGTGATGGACGGCGCCGACCATTTTCTCGTCACCAGCCCGAGCATCAAGCGGGTCGAAGATTTGAAGGGCAAGACGTTCGGCATCAGCAGCTTCGGCGGCACGCCGCACAGCGAAGCCATCGCGATCTTGAACAAATATAACCTGAATCCGGATAAAGACGTGACCTTCTTGCAGGTCGGCGGCAGCTCGGCGCGCTACCTGTCGCTGGAGAGCGGCTCGATCCAGGCCGCCATGATCGTGCCGCCGTTCAATCACCTGGCCAAGAAGCGCGGCTTCAATCAACTGCTCGGCTTCAACGACATCATGAGCATGCCGGTCGGCGGCCTGGCGGTGCACACGCAAAAGATGAAGGAGAAGCCCGATGAGATCGTCAAGATGATCCGCGCTTTGATCAAGAGCCTGGAATTTATTCGCACGCGCAAGGCCGATGTCCTGGCGATCATCGACAAACAATGGGGCATCAAAGAAGCCGATGTCAGAGAAGAGATGTACCGCGAAATGATCGGCCTGTTCAGCCGCACCGGCATCGGCCCCGACGAAAGCATGCGCAACGTCATCCGGCTTGGTGCGCGAACCCGCAAGAACGCGCCGGAGGTCGGCATCGCCGATGTGGCGGACTGGAGCTTTGCGCGCAAAGCGCAGTGACGGAGAACGTAGTCCGTGTTCGTGGCTCGTGATCGTAATTCGGATCCGGTCTGAAAACGAACACGATCACGAACTCGACGAACACGGCTTTCAATTTCTAGCCGCCCAGTTTCTTAAAGAACCCTTCCTTCTCCAGCTCGTCCATCAACGAGTGATCGACGAACTCTTCCGCCTTGCGATTTTTGAAGTCGGGGTTTTGCTCGGCGTAGAAATTGATCGTATCGCGCACGCCGCTCATGTTGACGCGCGGCGGAAATGAAAAGCGCGGCGCGAAGTAGTCGTAAGTCGATCGTACGGTCTCTGGATCTTCGACCCGCATGCGGTTGGCAAATACCTTCATGGTTCTCTCGCGATCGGTCTTGATCGTGTGGATCGCTTCGGCGTAGGCGCGCAGGAATCGTTTCACCCGGTCGCGATTCTCCCTGAGTGAGCTGCCTTTCACGTATAAGGAAGATTGGGTGAAGTTGCTGCTCATATCGCCCATGTCGGCCAACACTCGATAGCCGGCTTTGACCGCGATCGTCAGATGCGGCGGCGAGAGAATCGTCGCATCCATGCGCCCCGCCATCAGCGAACCCAAGCGCGTCGGCGCGTCGCCGCCGATGACGATTTGAATATCGGCGAGTTTCAAGCCCCACTCTTTGAGCGCGAGTTGCAGGGCGAGATCGTTGGAACCGCCGTAGTTGAGGATATTGACCCGCTTGCCGCGCAAGTCGTTGGGAGAGCGAATGTCGGGCCGGACGACGAAGGCGTAGGGGAATTTGTTGTAAGACGCCGCGATGACTTTTATGTCCGAGCCTCTGACCGCGGCCGCCAGCGGCCCAGTCGCCGACCCGGTGGAAAAGTGCGTGCTGTTACCCAGCAGCGCGGCGACGGAGCGCGCCGCGCCGGTGATCATGATCACCTCGACGTCGAGCCCGTGCTTCTCGAAAATCTTTAAATCCTTGGCAACCCAGGTCGCGCTTTGAAACCCGGCGTGACCGCCGTAATCGGCGATCAGTTTCTCCGCCGCCATCTGCGGTTTCATGCCTACCGAGAAAATAGACCCAACAAACCGAGCACAAACACCGTTGGCATGTTTCATCTCACGCTCCTTTCGGCACGCGGAATAATAGGTGGTTTGCCACCATACGGTCAAGATAGTTGGCGCTTTGCTTGACAGCTTCACGGCGCTGAAATATCTCTCCAAAGACCAAGAAAGGAACCCATATTATGAGCATCAGAGGAAAAACCGCGGTGGTTGGCATCGGCGAAACGCCCGACGGACCGGCTCGGCAGCAAACCCGGCGAGCCGCGCAAGTCGACCGCCGAGTATCTCGCCTGGGCAGCGCGTCTGGCGATCGAAGACGCCGGCTTGACCAAGAAGGATTTCGACGGCCAGGGTTTGGCGGCGATTTACACGACCAATCATTCGCAGCCCTTCTGGCCCGAAGAAGTGGCGGCGATACTCGGCATCACACCGGGAGTATCCCTCGCCGGCGGCAACGGCGGCGCCAGCTCGGTATCGCTGTTGGGCCACGCCGCAGCGGCGATCTCCGCCGGGTCTTTGCGATTTCGTTCTGGTCATCGCCGCAGCCGCGCCCTTCAGCGAGCACGGCGGCCATCGCGGCGCCCACGGCGACACCCGCGACTTCGAGATGCCCTTCGGCGTCATGGGACCCAATTGCAAGATTTCTTTCGTCATGAGCCGCTACATGCATGAGTCGGGCATGACCGACGACCACTTCGGCAAAGTCGCCGTCACCGGCCGCTATCATGCCTCGCTCAATCCCAACGCCTATTTGCGAAAGCCGATCACCCTCGAAGACTACAAAAAATCGCGCATGATCTCCGATCCGATCCGCCTGTTCGACTGCGTCATGCCGGCCAACGGCGGCAAAGCCTACATCATGACGTCGGCGGAGCGGGCAAAAACCATGCGCAAGCCGCCGGTCTATCTGCTCGGCTGGGGCGAGTGCAACAACGCCAGCTTCGGGCCGCGCTATCGCGCCAATCCGTTGATCACCGGCATCACCGACGCCGGCAAGCGCGCCTTCGCCATGTCGGGAGTCGCGCACAAAGATATTCGCTGTTTGAATCTCTACGACGACTATATTCCGGTGGTCATGATTCAGATCGAGGATCTCGGCTTCTGCGGCCGCAACGACAAAGCCTTCTTCGAGAAAACCGATTTCACGTTCAAAGGCGACCTGCCGATCCAAACCAGCGGCGGCATGATCAACTGCGGCCAGCCGTCGACCACCGGCGGCATGCTGCATGTCATCGAAACCGTCCGGCAGATCCGCGGCGAAGGCGGCGAGCGCCAGGTGCCGAATATCAAGTTCGGTATCAGCACCGGCGTCGGCGCGGTCAACTACGGCAAGAATTTCGGCTGCACCGCCGCGGCGATCCTCGGCAGCGAATCGTAAGCGTGCGTGACGATGAATTCGTTTCACCACGAAGGCACGAAGGCACGAAGTTCGCGAATTCATTCCGAACTTCGTGATCTTCGTGCTCGAACGAATATCTCACGCATACCTCAGGAGTTCACCATGGCAGAAGAAAAAGTATTTAAAAAACCTCTCCCCGAAGTGACCCCGGTCAACCAACCCTTCTGGGATGGCGCCAAAGCCGGCAAATTGATGATGCAGAAATGCGCCAACTGCTCGCACCTGGGTTTTCCCGCCGCGTCCGGTGTGCGGCGATTGCGCCAGCGAAAAACTCGACTGGGTGCAGGTCAGCGGCAAAGGCAAAGATCTTTTGCTTCACGATCATTCGTGAAGTCGTCGGCACCGCGCTGCGCGGCTTCGGGCCCGACATCCCCTATGTCACCGCCTGGGTCGATCTCGACGACGGCCCGCGCCTGTGCAGCAACGTCATCGGCTGCCCCATCGAGCAAGTGAAGATCGACATGCCGGTCGTGACCGTGTTCGAAGATACCGGCGACGGCATCACGCTGCCGAAGTTCAAACCGGCGGCGTAGCTAAGCATTTTTGACATGACGGGCCGCTAGCTCTGCCGCCCGCTACTGATTGGCGCTTGGTTGAACCGTTGAATCATGGCTGCGAAATTCGAATGGGATAACCGAAAAGCCAAAACTAACAGAGCCAAGCATCGAGTTTCCTTCGATGAGGCACTCACAGTATTTGCCGATCCGCTGGCGCGAATTTTTGACGATATTGACCACTCAAACTCAGAAAGACGCGAGATCATCGTTGGCTGTTCAGCGCGGCAGCGCTTACTGCTAGTGTGTTTTGTCGAAAAAGGAGCTACAATCCGGATCGTAAGTGCAAGGACTGCTACCCGTAGAGAGCGCCGCGATTATGAAGAAAACCAGAGCACGCAAGAAGATTAACCGCGATACGGTAACAGACATGAGACCGGAATATCGTTTCGACTATCGAAACAGCACATCCCAACCGATTTGCCCACTTGATGCGCGAAACCACCGTGACGGTGTACACTCGATCCCGATGTCGCAAGAGTTTTCCAAAGTTCCGCTTCGGTTAATTCACTCTTGCGTTCGGTTATTTCTGCATTCCCCAGGCAGCCCAGAAAACAAGCAAAATCAGCTTAACATTCGTTTACGTGCGGCCGCTGGAAATCGAATAGCGAATAAACCACTGGGATTAGAACTGCGTCCTATTCCTAGTTCATCGCCCGGTAATCACCGCGATCCCCGCCACCAACAAGATCGAACCGATCACCACCAGTCGGGTGATCTTCTCCTCGCCGCGCAAAAACATCGCCGTGAAAGCGATGATGAACAACGGTGTGGTGTTGATGATCGGACTGACCACCGATACCTCGCCGGCGTGCAAGGCGTGAAAGTTAAATAGCTGGCCGACCAGGGCGAATAACGCGGCGGCGCCGTAGTATGGCAAGCAACCGCCGCGGAATTTGAGTGATCCGAGTGTCCCCGAAACCCCGAGCGAGATGAGCAGGCATAAAAACGACGTCGTGCTGCTGACCGTCGAAGCGATCAACGGCTCGTCCATCGTCAGCAAACCCAATTTGCGAATGTTCTGCGACACAGAAGCGAGTAGGGCTGCTCCCAATGGGAACAGAATATCGACGGTGCGCCACTTGGCTTCGCCTACCCGGCGGTAAGAAACCAGCCAGGTTCCCAGCACCGTTAGGATCGCGCCGGCATAGACGAACAGCCCAGGCCGTTCGCTCAAAACGAAGAACGCCAGCGCCATGGTAAACAGCGGCGCCGTGCCGCGCAGCGGGCCGGCGCGCGACACGCCGAGGCGAATGATGCCCATGTAGAACAGCACGCGCACCATCGCCGGTTGGATCACGCCGCTGGCGACGAAGTACAAGTTGGCCGAATGAAAAATCTTTTCCGCGGGAAACTGCGCGAAGATAAACGGCACCAGAAACACGACCGAAACCAGGAAACTGATAAACGCCGCGGTCGACGCGTTGGAGAACGCCGTCCCCTTGCGCACGAGGATCGAATCCACCGCCCACGCCGCCGCCGATAACAGTGCCCAGATCTCGCCGCTCATTCCTTGCTAGCCGAACTTTCTTGCCGACTTCGGAGACTTAGCACAGCCGCCGCGGCCAAGATACCGGCCGGCAGCGCCAATTTAGTTGTATTCGAATTTTTCGCAATATATGTTGGCGCGAAGCTGCTTGCATTAACTTTTGCGCCGGGGAATTCATGAAAAAACTATTAGGATTGTTGGTGATGAGCGGTGCGGTTACCGCGGCATTGTTTCTGTTAACCAGCCTTTCCGGACCCGGTGGCGGGCAGCCCAGTCAAGCGATCACACTCAAGCCCGGATCCCAGGTGCAGGATGGCTCCATCGTCTCCATCGAATACACTCTCACCGGTGACGACGGCAAAGTCATCGATAGCAGCGCCGGCAAAGAACCGCTCACTTATATCCACGGCGCCGGACAGATCGTCAAGGGGCTGGAGCAGGAGCTCAACGGCCTCAAGGTCGGCGATCAAAAGAAAGTCAGCGTTAAACCGGAGGACGGCTACGGCATGCCGAGCGAAAAGGCCTTCCAGGAAATCCCCCGGGAAAAGGTTCCCGCCGAGGCGCAAAAAGAAGGCGCGACGCTGATGATGAAATCGCCCGACGGCCGACCCATCCCAATCAAGATCGCGCAAGTGAAAGAAAAAACCGTCGTCGTCGACTTCAATCATCCCCTCGCCGGCAAGACGCTGCACTTCGACGTTAAGGTCAAGGACATCCAAGCCGCCGAAACCCGGTAAGAGATCACGAGTGATGGAGACTGAGAGTGATGGAGTACTGGAGCACTGGAGTAATGCGTTCCGAATTCAAGCCGAAACCCAAAACTCCATTACTCCATCACTCCATTGCCTCCCATGCGCCCCCGGTTCTTCTACGGCTACGTCATCATCGCTCTCTGCTTCGCCAACATGGTGGTGATGCGCGGCGTCAATGGCGCCTTCGGGGTTTACTATCTCGCTTTGTTGGAAGAGTTCCCTTGGTCGCGCAGCGCCGGCGCCAGCATCGCGTCGGCGAACTTTTTCGTCTACGCCATCGCCTCGCCGCTGGTCGGACTCGCCTTCGACCGCTATGGGCCGCGGCTGCTCATGCCCGTGGGTGCGTTCTTGACCGGCCTTGGACTGGTGCTGTCATCTTTTGCGCACTCCCTCGGCGGCCTGTATTTCACCTACGGCATCGTCACCGCCTTGGGCCAAGGCGCCCTCAGTTTTGTCGGCCATAATGCGCTGATCTCATTCTGGTTCGTGCGCAAGCGCGCCACCGCCATCGGCATCGCCTCCATGGGCCAAGGGTTGGGCGCACTGGTGATGGTGCCGGCGACGCAATTGCTGGTCAGCTCCATCGGCTGGCGTTGGACCTACGTCGCCACCGGCGCTCTGCTCCTGCTCATATTGGTTCCGGCCAACGCATTCTTCCAGCGCCGCACGCCGGCGGAGGTCGGCCAGTTTCCCGACGGCGACGCCGCGCCGTCGAGCGGCCCCACCGCCGGACGGCATGGCGCGAAACTCGCAGGCCAGCGCGACTGGACCCTCGGCCAGGCGGCACGCTCGTTTCCATTCTGGTGCATCACCATCGGCCACTTGGCGCTGGGCACCGCGCTGTTCATGATCAACACCCACGCCATCGCCCATTTCGTCGCCGTCGGTTACGAAAAGTTGGCGGCATCCTTTTACTTCGGCTTCATCGGTTTCATCCGGATTGGCGCGACGTTGATATGGGGCTCGCTTTCCGACCGCCTCGGCCGCAGCCAAACCTACGCTGTCGCCACCGCCGTCACCGCGCTCGGCGTCGCCGGCATGATCGCCATGACCTTCGGCGCGCCGCTCTGGCTGGTCTATCTCACCATCGCTCTCTACGGCATCGGCCACAGCGCCGGCAACCCAACCTACGGCTCGGTCATCGGCGACATTTTTTCCGGCCGCAAGATCGGCCTGATTTTCGGATTTTTGGAAATCAGCTTCGGCTTCGGCAGCGCCTTCGGCTCCTGGATCGGCGGCTATCTGTTCGACACCACCGGCAGCTACGCCTGGTCGTTTGGCGTCTGCCTCCTCTGCTACATCATCTCCGGCCTGGCGATTCACCTGTGCGTTCGTTGGCACAGCCGGGAAATGGCCCGCGCCCATTGACAGCGCCGCATACAGCCGCCTAATAAATGCTCGGGAACGGATTGGATTTCACCACAACGACATGCGCGGCATAGCCGCAACCGATATTCGGAATATCTCGCGCAAAGGGCGCAATGGAAGAACGTTGTCATATCGAACGGAGAGAGAAATCCTGCTTAGATTCCTCGCCTTCGCTCGGGATGACAGGCCTGTGGCTTGTCACTTTCCGACCTTGGCGTCCTTGGCGCGAGGAATATCCGAATTTGAAAAGTAAGGAGCAATCATGAACTTCTGTCTACATGGTTCGGCGCGCACGGTGAACGAAGCGGTCGAGCGCGCCAAACGCGCCGAAGCCCTCGGCTTCGAGGCGATTTTTTTCGCCGACAGCCAGATGAACAACGTCGATCCTTACCAAGCGATGGCGCTGTGCGCCGTCAACACGAAAACCATCCGTTTCGGCACCGCGGTGACCAACATGGTCTACCGCGATCCGACGATCACGGCGTGCTCCTACGCGACGCTGAATGAAATCTCCGGCGGCCGCGCCATCGTCGGCATGGGCACCGGCGATGGGCCGGTTTACAGCCTAGGCCGAACCGCGACCAAGCTCGTCGACTTCGAGAAAGGGCTGCGCGTGATCCGCGACCTGCTCCATGACCGCGGCATCGACATTCCGCAGAGCCATGAACGCCAAGGCGGCGTGGTTAAATTGAAAGCCGGCAAGCGGCCAGTGCCGATATACATCTCGGCGGAAGGGCCGAAAACCCTGCGGGTCGCCGGCCGCACCTGCGATGGCATCATTCTGGGCACCGGCTTCGACAAGCGGGTCACCGACTGGGCGCGCCAACGACTCGCCGAAGGCGCCAGAGACGAAGGGCGAAACTTGGCCGACATCGACATCATGCCCGCCGGCATGATCGTCGTCGATGACGACGGCGACCTGGCGCGCCGGCGTGTGCGCAGCCGCATGGCCAACCGTGCCCATCATAATTTTCGCTTCACCATGGAGACCGTGCCCGAAGGCGAGGCCGCCGGCATTCAAAAATTCATGGAAAATTTCGACATCGCGAAACCGATCGAAGAGCGCGTCGACCCCGACTTCGTCACCGATTACCTGCTCGAACGCTTCACCATCGCCGGCACGCCCGCCGAATGCATCGCCAAAGTGAAAAGGCTCGAAGCCGACGGCATAACGCGAATACTCCTCACACCGCCCAACGCGATCTACGATCAGGTGATGGAGAAGTGGGGCAGGCAGGTAATCGAAAAATACTAGCAGGCTGCTGAAAAAGACCCATATGCTTCGTTGCGCTCAATCGCCTCGCGTCAACGTACTGCCGATGTACGCCTCCGCTCGCCGATTTTTCGCGCGCCTTGCCTCTGGATCTTTTAAGCAACCTGCTAAAGGTCACAAGTCGGAGGGCAAATACCCCCGGGCGATCATCGATCCTCAATCCTCGATCATCGGCCTTATTACTACTTGGCGCCCTGCTGGCAATTCCGGCAATCGCCCAAGGACAAATCAAACTACGCGAGGCTATGTCGAAGCCATCGGCCGCATCAAACGCAGCCCCGACTCGGCTTACCGCGCGCTATCGCGCTACACCGGCGTCAGCGACGCCGCCGCCTGGGAGAAATCCGCAAATTCTACGCCGACAGCTTCGCCAGCGTGCCACGCACGGAATCGAACGGCTGGCGCAATCTCATCGCTACGCTGGGCAAAAGCGAAGCGGAGATGGTCCGCTTGATCGACATGAGCTTGCTCGATGAGCTGCAGCGGGAAGGATTCTTCGAACGGATGGGCAAGTAGACTCGATTTCTCGCTACAATTCGTCATCGCCAACAAAGATAAATATTTCTGGCGAATTGAAACACCCGATTCGTTGAGTTCACCTGCGTCACCATGTACCCTTGATGTACAATCCAATCGCAGTAAATGCGTGAGAGGGGAACTAAATGCAGGTTAAACTTATCACTTGGGTCGCCGCCGCCAAGATTTCGCTGTCGCTGATGCGTCATGTTCGCTATTTCATTCTCGGTTAGCGCAGCGGAGAAAGCCAAGAACGATCTACGTCGTCAAAGACGGCATGCTGGTGAGCATGGATTACACGCTCAAGGGCACCGACGGCAAAGTGATCGATACCAACAAAGGTCGTGAGCCTCTCAAGTATGTCCATGGGCAAAAGATGATGATCCCCGGCCTGGAGAAAGAGCTCACCGGCATGAAGGTCGGCGGCGAGAAGAACGTCACGGTCAAACCGGAAGACGCCTATGGGCCGATTAACAAGAATGCCTTTCAAGAAGTCCCGAAAGAAAAACTTCCCGCCAATGGTTTGAAAGTCGGCGCCGTAATGGCGGCGAAGAGTCCCGAGGGGCAAGTCGTGCCCATGCGCGTCCATGAAATCAAAGACAGCACTGTGGTCATGGACATGAACCATCCGATGGCCGGCAAGACTCTGGTCTTCAACGTCAAGATCGTCGACATCCAGCCGGCGCCGCCGCCAGCGGCTGCCAAGCCAGCGGCGCCGGCGAAACCTGCGGAACCGGCTAAACCGGCAACTCCGGCGCAACCGGCAAAACCCGCGGATCCTGCGGTAAAATAACCGGACGAGCCACCCGTTCATGGAGCTCGAAGAATTCGCCGCCCGAGTGCGTGACTCTCACGAGCTGGTTTTTTTCACCGGCGCCGGCATCAGCACCGAATCCGGCGTGCCCGACTTCCGCAGCCCCGGCGGCGTCTGGACGAAATACCAGCCGGTGCTGTTCCAAGATTTTCTCGCCAGCGAAGCCGCGCGAGTGCAACACTGGCAGCTCAAGAAAGCCACCTACGAGCTGTTTAAAACGGTCAAGCCCAACATCGGCCACCGGGCGATTTGCCAATTCGAACAGCGCGGTCAATTGCTCGGCTTGATCACGCAAAATATCGACGGCCTGCACAAGCTCGCCGGCACTTCGGACAGCCGTTTGGTCGAGCTACACGGCACCGATCGGTTCGTCACCTGCCTCAAGTGCGGCAAGAGCTTTTCAACCCGCCGACGTCTACGAGACTTGGCAAGAAGGACTGCCGACGCCGACTTGCGACGCCTGCGGCGGTTTCCTGAAATCCGCCAACATCTCGTTCGGCCAATCGATGCCGGTCGAAGCGATGCAGCGCGCCCAGCGCTGGAGCGAGCAGGCCGATATCTTCATCGTCATCGGCTCATCCTTGCAAGTGCAACCGGCGGCATCCTTCCCGGTTATCGCAAAACGCAGCGGCGCGCTCCTCGCCATCGTCAACCGCGACCCGACACCGCTCGACGACCTCGCCGACTTCATTCATAATGGCGCCATCGGCGAATTCTTTACCCAGCTCAAGATCCTGCTCGATCATTAAGGGCTTGGGTAGATTCGTCATCGAACGATATCCGTTCGCTAGAGACGACCCCATGCAGCTCATGCGTATGGCCGAAGTGCCGGCCACCGACCGCAAACGAGTTTTCCGCTACTCTGGCGGCCGCGCCTTAATAGCCACCGCCGTTGTCGTTGCCTTAGCGGTCGGTGCTTTGCTGCTTGCCTGGACGACCGCGCACTGGCTCGCCTATTACTTAGCCGCCGTCGCGACAATCTTGCCGCTGATATTTCACAAACTCGTCACTGCCCGCTTCCGTTCATCCAACTGGCTCGTGCGCCTCACCGACCACGGCCTGTTCATTAAATTTCGCTCCTATCTGAATTTCCATTTCCCCGACCAGGATCTATCCGTCGTGTTCATTTCTCACTCGGAGATTCGCTCGGCGCGATTTATCCTGCAGAAGCAGGAAGTCCCGGATCGAAACGACGGCGGCCGGCCGGCAACGACGGCCAAAACGCAAAAATTGGTGGAGTTGGAACTTGCGAGTGAATCCAAAAAGCTCGCCGACGCACTGACCGGCGAGCGAGCCCACACCCTCGGCGGCAAGAACCTCGGCAAAATCTCATCGCGATACCATCACCTGCCGGTCCGCCTGGCCGCACCGGATCGATTACAAATCGAATGGGGTGTCGTGCCCAACGCCCAGACCTTTCTCGATGCACTTACCCGGCACACGCTGGTGCAACCTACCGAAACAACCTCGAAGGATTTCGTCAACCTGGAAGAACTCAACCGAGACGAACAAGAAACCCGCCTGCTCGAACTTGCCGCAGCGGGCGACAAGATCGGCGCCATCACGATGGCGCGCCGGCTCTATCACTACGATCTCACTCAAGCCAAAGAGTTCATCGAAGGGCTCGCCAACAAACGCTCACCGCAAGCGTAGCTGCTTTCAAAATGGCAACCATCGAAACCGTCCTCACCTACTGGTTCGGCGCCAATCCCGGCGAAGCCGCGCTGGCCAAAGACCGCGCCGATTTGTGGTGGTCGAAAAATGGCGAAGTCGACAGAGAGATTCGCCAGCGATTCGAGGGCAGCCTTGAGCTCGCCGCAGCGGGAAAGCTCGACCCGTGGCTCGCCGAGCCGCGCGGCCGGCTCGCGCTGATAATTCTAACCGATCAATTTCCGCGCAGCATCTACCGCGATTCACCGCTGGCTTTCAGCTTCGACGCGAAAGCACTTAAGTGCAGTCTCGAAGGCATGCAACAGCGCCACGACCGATTACTACAACCCATCGAGAGAGCTTTCTTCTATCTACCGCTGGAGCATTCAGAACTGCTGGAGCATCAAGAGCGGTCGGTTCTTATATTTGGCAATCTCGTACCGCGGGTCGCGGCAGAACAAAAAGAAATCTTCGAGCATTATTTAAGCTTCGCCATCCTGCACCGCGATATCATCGCGCGCTTTGGCCGTTTCCCGCACCGTAATCGAATCCTCGGCCGGTCATCGACGGCCGAAGAGTTACATTTTCTCTCTCAGCCCGGCTCTTCGTTCTGAGCTAAGCTTCTTGTTGCAATTCGCGCACGACCTGCTCCAACTCAGTCAAGACCGTCTGATAAAGTAGCTCGCCATCCGTGGCGCTCGCCGCGGCGGGAAAACCATCGACGCCGATCTCTGAGTGTTCCTTGATATTAACGTAGCGGGTAATGCCCTCGCCGGAAATAAACCGGCTGTGATGCAGCTGATCCGAGCGAAAGCCATCGGGCAGCGCGCTCAAGTCGACCAGCTGCGGCGCCAAGTAAAGCATCAGCGAAGTTTCCAGTTCACCGGAGTGACCCATGCCTTTGGATTTTGACTTCTTAAGCGACTTAACCAGAGCTGGCACCAAATCCCAATAAACGATCACGTTAATCGAAAAACCCATCTCCGCGTAGAGCTCCTGCCCCAACACTTGCAAGCTGGCCCGGTTGCCGCCATGGCCGTTGAGCAGAATCATCCGGCGAAAACCATGGGCATGCATGCAGCCACAAATATCCCGCAGCAAATCGATGAACACCCGCGGCCTCAGTGTAATCGTGCCGGGGAAATCCATGTGATGCCCCGAAGTCCCCGCCCACACCGGCGGCAAGGTAAGAATTCCCGGCATGCGCTTTTCCAGATCCTCGGCAATGCGATTGGCGACAAAATGATCGACTTGCAACGGCAAGTGCGGTCCATGTTGCTCCATCGAACCGGTCGGTAATATCGTGACGATCTTTGAGCGGTCCAAAGCCTTCATCTGCGGCCAACGCTGTTCACCCCATTTCATGATGCACCTCCGTAGCACAAGGTAAAATCTCGATTACGGCCGCAATAAAATCTTCTTAGCCCCGACTCCCGCAGCTGCCGCTATGGCATCGATACCATCTTTCAATGGATATATCGCTTCAATCAGCGGCGTCACCGCCACGCGCTTTGCCGCCAAGGCATCGAGGGCGTCGGGAAACGGGCCGCAGCGCGATCCGATCACATTGATCTCGTTGATCACGATGGCAGCCAACGAGACTTCATGGTTGCCGGCGATGGTGCTTTTTAGAATCAACGTCCCGCGCGGCCGCACCGCACTGAGAGCGAGTTCCAGACCCGACGCAGAGCCGGTGGCCTCAACGACGATGTCGAATAGGCGCGGCTGCCAGTCATTCAATTGAACAGTCCTGACGCCAGTCTTTTTTATCCGCGCGAGTTTATCGGCGTGCTTGCCCAGCGCCGTGACCCTGGCGCCGGTGAGGTTCACCACTTGGGCGCACAGATTGCCCAACTTGCCGTCGCCCAGCACCAGCACTTCGTGGCCATGATCGATTTGCACCTGCGTCAAGATTTCACAAGCCGCCGCCAGCGGCTCGGTGAACACCGCTTCTTCGTCGCCAATGCTGTCTGGGACCGGATGCAGATTAGCCACCGGCACCGCGACATATTCGGCAAACGCGCCATCGGCGTTAACGATGCCCATCACGCTGCGATTCGGGCAATGGCGGGAAAGATCACTCCGGCAATTATCGCAACTGCCGCAACCGAAATTGATTTCACCGACCGCCCGCTTGCCGATCCATTCACGCGGACCTTCAACAACCGAACCGATGAACTCGTGACCGGGCACCCCGGTAAAACCCATATAGCCTTTGAGAATTTGCAAATCGGTGGAGCAAACACCGGCGAGATGAACTTTGACCAAGGCCATTGCCTTCGCATCAATTTGCGAAGCGATCCTCGATCCTCCATCCTCGATTCTCAACCCAGGCGACGGATAAGCCGAGTCGAACCTCAGCTTATGTCCGTCCCAGTGAAGCGCCTCCATGATTGTGAATTCGGCGAGCTAACTGCGCAGCGGCCTTGCCCATTTCGTTTTCGGCCGTTCGACCAATTCGCCATCGACGTAGATGTCGCAGCCTTGCTCGTGAAAGAAGCTCAGCAGTCCCTTGATCTTCGGGCACTCGGGGATTGTCTCCATGTAGCCCCAAACCAGATCGGCGAACGTCTCATTGCCCAACTTCACCGACCAGTACGATGCCGGCCCCTTGTACGGGCAACGCGATTGGGTAGTGCTCGGCACCAGCAAATCCATGCGCACATCTTCTTGCGGCATGTAGTAACGAACCGGATGATTGGTCTCGAAGAGCAAATGCGGCCGGCGCGTTTCGGCGACGGTTTTGCCGTCGATGAGGACCCGCACATGGCGCGCGCTCGGCAGCGCGTCGACGCGCTTGTAGGGATCGCGAGCGTGCTTGTAGAGCTCTTCTTCCTCCTCCATCCATTTGTCCATCTTCGGCCAGTCAAAAGCGAAATGGTCTTTGATCGCGCTCGCCGCCGGCAAAGGATTCACGTAGCTCCAAGCCGCATTCTCCGCCGATCGGCCACCGGCGTTGATAGACCAATAGGCTGCCGCGCCTTTGACCGAACAGTCGGCTTGCTGCGCGCTCGCAGTGAACAGATCGACACGCACATCTTCCTTGGGAAAATAATAAGCCGGCAGCACTTCAGCCTCACGCACCAACTTCGCGCGCTTGCTGCTGGCAATCACCTCGCCGCCGAAGAACACCCGCACATGGCGCGGACTCTGGGAAACATGCAGCCAATGCCCGGCATCGCCATGAATCGGCACGCGCTCTTGAATGATATTGCTCTGCATGATCATAACCTCCGTTCAGAACTCACCACGACCCCAAGAGGGCGGGTTTAAAACCCGCCCGAATCCTATTCTTTTGTGCACTTTGCCGTCTTTGCGGCCAATTTTCCGAAACCGAATTTCTATTTACCATGCGACCTTTGTATTGCAGTAGCTCACAGTTTGCGAAGCTTGCGCAAATTTTTCGGTCCTGTGTTCGTAAGTAGCCGCGCTCAATGAGAAAAATCCATCTCACCACGAAGGACACGAAGAGCACGAAGTTCAGAGAAATAATTCCCCAAACCTTCGTGTCCTTCGCGACCTTCGTGGTAACACTCTTTCCCATTTGGTTGCGGCTGTGCCGCGCTAAGCTCTTTGTGGTTAAGTTTCTAATCCGAATTTCCGACTTCGTGTCCTTCATGCCTCCTGTGAAAATACCGGGCATGGGTTTGTAGGATGTGGTGACCAAAGCGAACCGGATCGTGGTAAGTCGCGCTCGCTCAATGCGGTTCGCGGGCTCACCACATCCTGCGGGTTTCGCGATTTGCCACTTTGGTTGCGGCGTAGCCGCGCTGTGAACTTGGTGGTGACTATTCCTCCACAGTAAAACCAGAACCGCCCTTTACTTGAGCGCTTGTTGCAGCAGCGTAAAGTCGGTGAGCTGTGACGGAGCAACGCCTTTGATGCCAGCTTCCGCCAGCATGGATGTGACCAGCGAATTCAGCATTGAATCCTCGACCATGCCGTTCCTCGTGTAGTTGTTGATCGCCATCTGATAGATCTCGGCCGCCATCTCGCGATCGAGCTTCAGCCAGCTGATCATTATCTGTTGCGTGCCTTCAGGGTTTTCCCGCAGGTAGCGCAGCGCCTGGAGCATCGCCCGGATCACGCGCCGCACTTGATCGGGTTGATCGCGCAGTTTGCCGGTGTTGACGCCGAGCCCGCCGGCGAGCAGGCCGTGATAATCAGCGGCGTTGATCAATAGCTTGAGGCCCATCTTCTTGGCCCGAAATGCCTCGCCGTAATCCATCATCGCGCTGTCGATGGAGCCGGAGAGCATGGCGCCGATGCGCGTGCCGGTGTCGACAACGCGATAAATCACGTCGCGATCCGGATCCAGACCGCTTTGCTTGAGAATAAACTTGGCCGAAATCTGCTGTGAGCCGAGCAGTCCGGGGACGCCCATCGATTTTCCCTTGAGCTCGCTTACCGACTTGATCTCCGGGCGCACGACCAAACCCCAAAACGGTTTGGTCGTGCCGAGAAACACGATGCGCACCGGCAATCCTCTGGCCGCGGACACGAAAGTCGAGCCGGCTCTGAGCGTGTAATGAATATTGCCGCTGGCCAGCGCGGCGCGATCGACCTCGGTGCGGGTGAGCAGCAGCTTGACGTCGAGATTTTGCTCGCGAAAGAAGCCCCGCTGGCGCGCCACCTCGGCGGGCAGAAACGTGATGCTTGGGCCAGCGTAAGAAATCAAAATTTCTTCAAGCGCCAACGCCGGCTGCGCCAGCCGTGTGAGCGAAACGATCGCGAACAGAACAAACAAACACCGGCGAATGCGCTTGCCTTTCATGAATGTCATACCCATTGGTCCTCGATGGAACAGGCGGAATCGGATCCGAGATTTTGAAATCTGAAATTTGCCATTTGAGATGCACGCGGCGCTACGCGCGCCCCTCTTCGCGATAAAGATCGAGCGCCTTGAGCGCCGGCGCATCGCTCATGGAGAAAAGAATCGCTTCTTCGGATGACGCATTCCTATGCAGGTGGGCGTACCAGAGCGGAACGACAAAAGTGTCGCCTTGCTGCCATTCGAACTGCTGCTCGCCAATCTGCGTTGTCCCTCGGCCGCGAAACACGTGATACATCACCGTGCTCGTGTGGCGGTGCGATCTTGTCTCTTCTTTCGCTGGCAGCAGTTGCACCGCGCACTGAATTGTCGTCATCGTCGGTCCGCCGGTCACGGGATTCCGGTAATCGAGCAAGAATCCATCGAAGCTATCTCGTGCCGCCGGAGTTTTCGTCAAGGCGCGCAACGCCGGTTCGGTGTCGCGCCATTTGTAATGAAAATAATCCGCCAGCGGCAGGCCGTGGCGAATCGAACTGCCGAGCTTATCCATCAGAGCTTCGCTGCTCTCCTCGATCGGCTGGCGCCGCTCGGGATATCGCTCCTGCATGACTTGATGCAGCGCCGTGACCAGAGGAAAGTCCAAACCGTCGAGCCACAGCATTGGCTGGTTCGAATCGTTGGAATGGTCGTGCCAGGTAAGCTTCGGCGTAAGAATCAGATCACCAGGCTCCATGACGCATTGCTGGCCGTTCACCGTCGTGTAGGCCCCGTTGCCCTGGACGACGAAGCGCAACGCCGCCGGTGTGTGGCGGTGTGCCCGCGCATTTTCGCCGGGTTTCACATATTGGAACGAAACTTGGATCGTGTGCGTCGCAAAGGCATGCGTGCGATCGAGGCCAGGATTGACTAACCGAACGACCCGCCGCTCGCTGTTCTCCAGGCTGATCACTTCACCGGCGCGCAACAGACTGTCGTAAACATCCTGCCACTTCCACAGACAAGGCTGCACCGCGGTCACCGGATGATTCGGCAACCCCTCCATACCGAGTCGCCAATACCCAGAAAGATTCTTACCCGCCATGTCGCGGTCGAGGAGATCGACGCTATCTTTGCGCGCTGGTTGGCTCATGGTCTTTCCTCCGTATGCCAAGAGTGCAGGTTAAAAACCCGTCCCTACATTGGACTTCCTCTTGGATCATACTTTGTCATCTTTGCGTTCTTTGCGGCCAATTATCCGATTGCCTTTGTTTCTAAGTTTGCGTCGGCCGCGGCGGTATCGGTTCGTTGTAAATCATATCCACCCACATGGGCTCGTAAGCGGCGACAAAACCGTTCTTGTATTCATGACCGCAATAATGCGCTGGCTTAAGCTTGTCCCAGAGAATGTAACCCTTGTCGTCGACACAACCATCGTCGACAGATGCGGCAACGACTTTCCCCACAACCATTAGCCGGTGCAGCCACTGCTTGGTCCACTCGACTTTGCACTCAAAGTGACTGCGGCAATCGGCGATGCGCGGCGGCTTGACAACTTTGGCGGGGAGCGCCGTTAGCCCGGCCTTGTCAAGC
The DNA here is from genome assembly GCA_963847445.1 of uncultured delta proteobacterium. GTDB lineage: Bacteria > Desulfobacterota > Binatia > UBA9968 > UBA9968 > DP-20. Next base: position 141,368 of record CAWJZV010000014.1, read on the forward strand.
TCATTGACTCCCGGCGGAAATTCGAGGCCGACAACCCGCACCTTTTCGAGAATCTCACGCTCGTAGGATGGCACGTTGACGACAAATTCGCCGTTGGCCAAAATATTGTTGTAGGTATCCTTGGTCGCACCGGTCGTAAACGCGATGTACACCGGATCGTGGCATACTCTGACGCAGGTGCCATACGATGCGGCGTTGACCCGTCCGGCATCGTCCACCGTTGTGATCATCACCAGGCACGCGCTCGGCGCAAACAGCTTGTCCCAATGTTCGCTCGGCACATCGATCTTGTGCACAGCAGTCATAGTTAATTCCTCCAATCATTCAATTGCAGTCTGAAACCTAGCCGAAACAAAACCGCGCCGTCAAATGGAATTCTTCGCATCGGCAGACAAATGTTGATAATATCGGCGCCATGATTGGACCTGTCGTTCCGCTCATTCTATCCATAGTCGCGGTCGCACTGCCGAGCAACGCGAGCTGCTCAGCGTGAAGCATGACATCCCCCTCCGCCAAGTCGCCGACTTCGCCCACTCAACCGAGTGGTGAAAGAATTGAATCTTAGCCGATGAAGAAATTTGGCCGCAAAGCTTGTCCTGAGAAAATGTGAACCAACGGAGTCATGCATCCGATCTCTTTGTAGGGGCGTATCGCATACGCCCTGGGGTGGCGACGCGGCGGTCACACACCTATAGCTCCAAATTGACATCGCGCTGACAGATCGGTTAGGTTTCAGGCTGGAAACGATTTCTAACGAGGCAAACAGATGCGATTTGGCACCTTCAGTTACAATCAGCGGCGACCCTGGGCGTCCGAGAAGCAGGCGTTCGACGAACTGCTCGAACAGATAGAGCTGACGGAAAAGCTCAACTTCAACGAAGCCTGGTTCGCCGAGCATCATCATTCAGACTACGGCATGCTTGCGTCGCCCAATTTGATGATCGCCGCCTTGGCGCGCCGCACCGAGCGGCTGCGCTTCGGCAACCTGGTCAGCGTGTTGCCGCTCTACGATCCCATGCGCCTGGCCGAAGAGTGCGCCATGTTGGATATCCTCACCGGCGGCCGGCTGAACATCGGCCTCGGCCGCGGCGTGCCCAAGGACGACATGAAACATCGGCTCGACCGCGAAACCGCACAGGCGCGCTTCGAGGAAGGCATCGAAATCCTCCTGCGCGCCTGGACCGGCGAGACATTCAGCTACACGGGCAAAGCCTGGGGTTACGAAGAGATATCCTGCCGGCCCCAGCCGCTGCAGAAACCGCACCCGCCGATCTACTATGGCGCGACATCGCCGGATAGCCCGGCGATGGTAGCGCGGCGCGGTTGGAATCTCGCGCTGTCGCGCCAGCCGCTGGCGAACTGCGCCAAAGCCATCGAGAAATACCGCGCCGAGCTCGCCAACCTTGGCCATGTCAACGGCACAGGCGACGCCATCATGGTGCGCGATATTTACGTCGCCGACTCCGACGATCAGGCCTGGCGCGAAGCGGTGCCTGAAATCATGCGCTTCTGGCAACTGGCCACCGATAATTACTGGCGCGGCGAGACGGTTTCGGAAGCCGATCTGACGCGCTTCACCGAACGCTACGCCTACTATCCCGGCGGATTGACGATCAAGCGTTTAGACGAATGGGGCACTTCGCTGATCGGCAGCCCCGAAACTGTCGTGAAAAAGGCCCGCGCCATGATTGCGACCGCCAAGCCTGACAGCCTGGTCGGCATGTTCCAGTTCGGCGGCTTGAAACATGAACAGGTGATGCATTCCCTTGAACTGTTCGGCACCAAGGTCATGCCGGCGCTGGGAGCTTAGAAGCAAGTAATAGGGAAATTTAGCGATGAGCGATGCGATGCAATGGATCGAACCGCGCGATCGACGTTTCGATTGGCTCAACGTCGCCGATTGGGAACAACCTCAGGATGACGGCTGTGCAGCCGGTGCGCGTCACCAAAACTTGGCGCGACCAGTGGCCGAAAAAGACCGCGCGCCGCGCCATGTCGTCAGCGGGCATGGCGGTGCGTTTTCGCACCGACTCGAAGAAACTGGTTTTTCGCGTCACTTTCGTCGACGCGCCGGACACGCCGCCGGCGACACCGGCTTCGGGCTGGGAGCGCTCGCGGCCGAATTTTTTTTCGCTCTACCGCGACCGCAAATATGTCGCCAGCATGGCCGGGCTCACTCACTTCGAACTGCAGGAAGTAACCATCTTCAACGATCGAGAACTCGCCGGCGCGGCGGAGATCCAAGTGCTGCTGCCCTTCTACTATCGCAACTCCGAGGTCATCTTGCACGCCATCGGCATCGATGCCGCCGCGCAATTAGAGCAAGCTGCGCCGGATAAACGGCCACGGATTTTTTTTCACGGCGACTCGATCACTCAAGGCCATGGCGTTACCAGCCCGCGGGAGACCTATGTCTGGCAAGTCGCCGAGCAGTTGAACTGCGTCGGCATCAACTTCGGCTTCGGCGGCACCGCCTGGGCCGACAATATCGTCGCCCAGACCATCGCCGGCCGCAACGATTGGGATGTGCTGTCGATCATGCTCGGGACAAACTCATTTGCCGGAAAGGACGCGACCGGGAAACCGGAAACCGCGGCGCAGTACGCGGCCAAGTATGACGCATTTCTATCGACCATCAGAGCCACCGCGCCGACCAAGCCGATTCTCTGCGTGACGCCGATCTTGAACCGGGCGGATCTAGCTCGCGGCGGCAATCTAAACGGCGAGCGCCCCGAGTTGTACCGTGAAGGCATCACCCGCGTCGTCCGCCAGCGGCAACGCAGCGATAGGCAATTGCACCTAGCCGACGGCTTGGCGATGGTCAACGAACCGCTATTCCTGCTCGTCACCGATCGCGTCCACCCCAACGACGCAGGCATGCACCGCATCGCAAACGGCGTAGTCGAAGCGCTAAAACCCCTGCTGGCGAATCTGCGCTAGTTAGATACTGAAAAAAATCGGCCCAAGGCGCTACGCGATTGACAGCGTACGCCTTGGGCCCGTGGTCGACTCAGGATAAAAGTTGCGCTTATGCCGGGGTTGTCTCTATACGCAGGGAGAAGATTCTTTTCGCCGCCTGCGGGATCGCGCCGACGCCGACGCTTTGCCGCGAGATTACCTTGCCGGCCTCGTCGCGCACTTCCATCAGGAGATAATATTCAAGTGATTCGGTTTCGCTGGCATTTTTCAGAGTCCCTTCGACCCACAGCGGGCAGCTGGTTTGCTTGGTCCGTGGCTCGGCGCCGATTGAGACGAAGCGCAAGTTATGGCGACACATCGGACAGGTCGCCGCGCTTTTAAGGATCGTCGCTCTGCAGTGGGGACAGCTGCGCGATTCGCCGGCCGTCGGCTGCCCGACTTTCATCCGGCGGCTCCGACTTTTTCTTTCTCTTGGGCGTGGCCGTTGGAAAACTTGGCGACTTCGCTGGCGCTCCAGCCAAACTCGACATGACCGCGCATGCGCGAGCCCGCCACCACCGTCAGCGTCGCAGCTTTGAGATCGCCCACCAGTTGGCCGGACTCCAGTAATTTCACTTGGGCGCCGGCGATCACGTTACCTTCCAGTTCGCCGCCGATGGTGACATTGGCGGCCTGCACTTTGGCTGAAACCTTGGCGCCCTTGTCGAGATTCAGATCGCCTTTGATTTGGATATCGCCCTTAAATTTACCGCCGATGCGAATGTCGGCGTCGCCTTCAATTTTGCCTTCAATGGTAACACCCGGTCCGAATATCGACTCGCGGCGACCCGATGGTGCGCTTTCCTTAGGCGTCGGCACCACCGGTGTCGGCGCAGGTGTCGGTGCGGCAGTGGTCGCGGTCGGAGTGGGTGTCGGAACCGGCGGTACCGGCTGCGGTTTTTCTGGACTCGCCTCGGGGGTAGCTTGATTCCACAATGCCATGGAAACCTCCTTGATCACGGAAACGATTTTCGGATGGAAACGGAAGCATTCTCGACAAACGGATAATTTTGGAGCAAGCGAAGTGCCAAAAATCCAAAAAGCAGCAAGAATCTCTAGTCGAATTGCCACGCGCACCCTTTGACATAGACCTGCGTCAAAAACTTCCATAAAACGCCAGAAGTGGCAACAAATGACAGCAAAAGGCACTACCCGCCAAAAGAAATAGACAATTAAAATTACGATTAAAACAACAACTGTCTGCGAATAGCTTCACAAAAAGCGCAGGGAATAGCAGTCGGTGAACAAAATTGAACTGCCGGTTCGAAAGACCGGAAACTGCCGTGATCGGAACGCCCAAGCTCAATGCCCGTCATCAATAAAACCGTAGCGGCGAGTACAATTTCGACAAATCCCAACAACCGTACCAACCGCAAAAACTTTTTAGCGCAGCGCTCTTTCGGCGAAACTCCAATCCCTCACGGTTGGTGGATTGACCGCCGCCTTCTCCTCTTCCTTCGAGCGAAAAGTCCCCACCGCAAGCAAATCTTCGATGGCGCCATTGGGCAAGATCAGGTCGAGGTTATATTGCTCGCGCAACAAGTTGTAAAACTTTTCGATGAAAATCGTTCGGTTGTTACGCGCGCTGCGCTCGGCGTGCCTGTTTCTTCACGAACAGCGTGGCCGGCGCAGTCGGCCTGTTCGAAAAAAACTTGCGCTTCGATCGATACTAAAGACGTGAACGTCGACGCCAGTAACAACGGCAGCATTTGTTTAATGACCAGGGTTCGACTCATGTTGCAGGTCTCCGCTTACCGCCTAGACTGGCGCTGAACGTGGCCTTCGCCCTGGTAAGGGTCAAGCTCCATCGCTTGACCGACATCGGTAACCGTACTAGCCTTTTCTTCAAGCTCGACAATGATGCTTCGCGCGCGAAAGTAGAGTCGGTTCCGAGCCGGAACATATCACCGAGAGGGAAGATCATGAAAGCCGAAAAGCCATCCGATGCCGCCCGCGAAGCCTTTCACCAGCGCATGCACGCCAACAACATGTACGGTCTGTGGGAGCTCGCCAGTCAGATGACGCCCCAGCCGCAGCCTAAAATGGTCGCCCATATGTGGCCTTGGTCGACCTTGGAGTCGCTCGTCAGCGAATCGACTCGAGCGGTGCCGGTGGGCGACGAGCGGCGCGCCTTGCAGCTATTTAATCCTGGACTCAACGGCCGGTGGGCGACGACGAATAATTTAATCGCCGCGGTGCAAGTGCTGCTCCCCGGCGAAGTGGCGCGCGCGCACCGCCACACACCGACGGCGATTCGCTTCATTATTGAAGGTAGTGGGGCGTACACCGCCGTCGACGGCGAGCGCGTCTACATGGAGCCGGGCGATTTGATTCTGACGCCAAGCTGGTCCTGGCACGACCATGGCAACGAAACCAAAGACCGCATCGTCTGGATGGACGGCCTCGACATCCCGTTGATCGCCTCGCTGGAAGCGATGTTTTTTCAGTTTTACAGCCAGACTCAAGTGCCGGCATCGCGCCCGGCGTATACTTCCCAAGCCATGTACGGCACCGGCCAACTCAATCCGACCTGGATTAAAGAGAAGACCAGCGCCTCGCCGCTGCTGCTCTACTCTTGGGAACAAACCTGGAAAGCGCTGGACGCCCTACGCGGTCAGACCGGCAGCCCATTCGACGGCATCTCGCTGGATTATCGCCACCCGCAGACCGGCGGCCCGGTGCTGCCGACCATGGCTTGCCGCATCCAGCTGCTGCGCCCCAATGAACATACCCAAGCGCACCGCCACACCGGCAGCGCGGTCTACCATGTCGTCCAAGGCCAAGGCCAGACGATCATCGACGGCAAAAGCTTCGCTTGGCGCAAAGGCGACATCATCGCCCTGCCACCCTGGTCGATGCATGAACATGTCAATAGCTCGGCCAAAGCCGACGCCGTCCTGTTCTCGATCCAAGACGCCCCCGTGCTCAACGCCCTCGGGCTCTACTACGAAGAAGAGTTCAGCGACAACGGCGGCCATCAAACGGTCACATCTGCATTCACGGCGTGAGACAATGGACCTTCTCGGCCATGATGCGCCCTGAATCGAAGCAATGAGAAGCCGAAAACGTTACCTTCGGCGCTTTGTGCCTCCACCCACCCGACAATTTCGCTCAAATTCTATTTGTTCCGGTCCGATACTCGCAGTAATCCGGGAATCCCTTTATTCCGTTGAGCGCCATCCAGGCTACAACGTCTGCTCATGTATCGCGCGGCAACGGTTCTTCAACAAAGCGCGGGTTTTCTCACCCGCACGATATGCGGACAAGAATGTCCGCGCTCCCTTAGACTCAGAACTTCGTGCTCGTAGCCCGTGGCGCAGTCGAACCATGTCCTCCTTAGAAAATAGATGTAAGGGGAGAGTATCCACCACCGGGGTTCCGTCATACCCGCGAAAGCGGGTATCCAGGTCTAATTGCGGCTCAGACGCAACCGGATTCCCGCGTGCGCGGGAATGACGCGTCAAGCAGGACCGCCTATGGAGGGAATCCCATCCATTTTCATATTCTGTAGACGAGCGTAAGATCATGATACCACTTCGTGGTGAATAATTTTTTACTTTCCCTTAGCAGCCAGCGGACTCACCAGATCACGCTCGGATAGGTGCGCCACCGTTTCACCGGTTTCGGCGAAGGTGCGGGTCACCTCGGTGGAAGTATAGATCCAAAGGATCGCCAGCGGCGTCGTGCCGACGTTGACGAAACGGTGCGGCTGATTGGCTGGAACCAGCGTAGTGTCGTAAGCGTGCAGCCGCCGATGGCTCTGGCCATCGATTTCCGCGTCGGCCTCGCCTTCGAGGATGGTCACCTGCTCATCGCAGTTATGCGAATGCATGGGAACCTTCGCGCCCACCGGAAATCGAGTAATTCCCGTCGTGATATGCTTCGAGCCGAGCTCTTTCGTGATCAAAGGCGTCGTTTGGATGCCGTTACCGCGGTCGACCACCGGCAATGAATCGATTCTCAGAATATGCGCGTCTGCCATGGCAATTTCTCCGATCGAAATTGAGCTGTGTGGCGAACACTAACAGCGCCGTTAACGAGCCGGTCAAGCAAAAGGGCGGGTTTCAAACCCGCCCTTTCGAATCCTATTTCCTTTTTGCATTCTTTGCGCATTTCGTCCGGGAGCCGAACCCCGTCGGATTGAGATATTCCTCTCGCAAAGACGCGCCAAGGTAGGGGCGATTCATGAATCGCCCTTACTGTCATTTCGACGCTTCGGAGAAATCTTTCTTAGATCCCTCGACTCCCCTCGAGGTGACGGGCATTGCACGTCACCTTTGCGCCTTGGCGCCTTGGCGAGAGATATTCCGGTTTTCGATTGCGGCTATGCCGCGCACTGTGTCTTGTGGTAAACATTCTTGCACCATCCAAAGGAGTCGATATGCGTATCAAGTCGATCCCCTTTCTCGTTATTCTCTTTCTGATGATCGGAGTCTCTCCGGCATCGGCGCAACTCAAGAAAGTTAGATTTTCCACCACCGGGATTTCCATTTCCGAACTCCCTTTCAAAGTCGCCCAGGTCAAAGGATTCTGGCGCGAAGAAGGCCTCGATGTCGAAGCGATTCTCATCCGCGGCGCGGTCGGCATGCAGGCGCTTTTGGGCGGCTCGGTCGATTACACCTCGGCCTCTGGCTCGACCATCGCCGCGGCGGTGCGCGCTTTGCCGGTCAAGCTGGTGTTCATTTCTTCATCCAAGCCGCAGTTCGAGCTCATGTCCCAGCCGCAGATTAAATCCGTTCAGGATTTGAAAGGAAAAATCGTCGGCATTTCGTCGCGCGGCGGTTCCAACGATTTGATGCTGCAAATAATTTTACAGAAAAACGGCCTCGCGCCGAACAAGGATGTCACAGTCATCATTGTCGGAGCCCAAGAAGAATCGGTAATTGCCCTTCGAACCGGCAGAATAGCCGCCGCACTTATTACCCCGCCGAGAAATTTCATGCTCCAGCGTGATGGCTTCAACCGCATCGCTTATTCGGGTGATTATCTGTCAACCTATGCCAACGGCGGCATCGGCGTCACCGACGAAAAAATTAAAACCAACCCCACAGAGGTTCTCGCCTTCGTGCGCGGCACCATCAAAGCTCTCCAGTATTCGATGAAAAACCGCGCCGAGATGATAAAAATCATGCCGGGCTACTTGGGCATCAAAGACCCCGCGTTGATCGATCAGCTCTACGATCTCTATCTGACGCGCCAATCGGTGGACGGCTCGGTAGACGACAATTGGATGAAAGGCGCAATCGAATTCACCCAAAAAACTCTCGGCGGCGCCGTCAAGGAAGTTCCGCCGAGCCAGGTTTTCGATTTCAGCTTCGTGCAAAAAGCCGTGAAATGATTCGCCGTCGGTGCATCGCTGACTTCACAAGCAGGGGGAAGCATCTTAGCAGCGACGCAAACGATGCGGTTCCCTACGGTCTGCTCTCGGGAAGAACTGCCGAGATTGGTTGTCTGGAAGTATCAAACATGATACCTATGGAATGTGGGCCGGAAGAAGCGGGGCGGATACATTTTCGAAACTTATTCGGGAGATCACCCGCCCTATCACGTGCACATCTACAAGGACGACGAATTGATCGGTCGATACGATATTGAGAACCAAAAAGCCATGGACGGGATTTTTTCAGGGCAAATCCTCAAATTTCTGGAAGAATTGGGATACAAGAGATCAGCGAAAGGATAGCCGATGGCTAGAGCAGTAGCGACAAAATACGCGGACAGTTCGCCCGAGCCGAGTTTCGCAGCCAAGATCCGAGACGCCCGCTACCTAGTTAGAAATAATCATTTCGTGGTCACATTCGACAGCGGCAAGGAGTATAGCTTCCCACGCTCCGCGTTAGACATCGATGATGGCAGCGAGGTGGCGAGCGTGAGAGTCGACCGCAAGCGTTTTTTCTTTCACGTGACCCAAACCTCCGGCAACTGCTACGAAGTCCCCTGGGATCGCGTTCTACACGAAGCCGAACCCTCGTACCCTTTCTTCCGGGGTCGTACGACTCGGGCTAAGAAGGCCCAGGAAATAGGCACGACGATTCGAAAAATGCGCATAGAAAAAGGGATCACACAGCAAGCACTGGCGCGCGCCGCCGGCATGATTCGCGCAAACCTTTCCCGCATAGAAGCCTCAAAGCATCGCCCCACGCTTGAGACGATAGAAAGAATCGCCACCGCTCTCCAGGTTCCCGTCGCGGATTTGATTGCGGCGCGCTAACCTTGTGTCACGCCGTATCGCCAGAAATCGAGGCAAGTCTCACGTTGTGCCAGAGGTACGTGCCATGCTTTTACTTATTTAAATTCTCCTGACTCACGCTCTGACCAACTTCGGTTGCCCGCTAATTCGCCCGATCCGGTCGCTCATTCGTTTCCGCCGCTTTCGCCAGCCGAACGTCGATCAGCGCCACTTGTCCGCCGGCGACGGCTTTCAAGCCGCGTTGGAGCGCGGCGCGCACTTCGCCGGGCTCTTCGACTTTTTCGCCGTAGCCGTCGAAGGCGCGCGCGATCATCGCGTAGTCCGGACTGGGATTGATCGAGATGCCGATGAAGTCCTGGTTCTTCACGGCGAAGCCGTCGGGGAAGAAACGCGGCACGCCGGATTTTTGCGAATGGTAGCCGTAATTATTGAAGAGCACGATCATGATCGGCAGATTGTGCTCCTGGCAAACTCCAAGAGTCGCCAGTCCGGGATCGTAGTTGAACGCGCCGTCACCGATCAGACACAAAACCGGCCGCTTGGGATTCGCCGCTTTGACACCAAGCGCGGTGCCCGTGCCGGTGCCGAGTCCGCCGATGCAGCCGGCAAAGAACGTGCCCGGCTTGAGCATGTCGAGATAGCGGTGAATCGAAAGTCTGTGCGTAATGGTTTCCTCGACGACGATGGCATCGGCCGGAATGACCTGCGCCAACTCGTGCGTGACCCAGCGCGTGTCGATCGGTTTTTGCTCCCTGCGCTTGAGCGCGTCTTCTTGCCAAGCGGCTCTGCGCGCGGCATGGCGGCTACTCCAGGTCTCGCCGCGCCGCGCCGCGTCGCCGTTTCCTTTGGAAACTTTTTTCTTCACGGCTTCGAGTAAATACTTCATCGATCTTTCGATCTCGCCGGTGAGAATTTGATTGACCGGATAGCCCCAGTAAGGCATCTCCGAGCGCAGCGGATTATCCGACAAGACCGCGAGTTTGGTTCCAGGGTTTAATTTCTTCGAAGCCGGATGCCAGGGCGCGACGACTCCCAAAAGAAAAATCACGTCCGATTCCACCAAGAATTCGACCGGCTCGAAACCGGCATGCAGCGGATGGGTGCGCGGAAAGTTTATGTAGCTCGACGCCCGGCTTTCGACGACGCCGGCGCCGAGCAACTCGGCCAGCTCGACGAGTTGTTCGACCACCCGTGGGTCGCGTCCTGCCTCCTCGGTGACGATCAGGGGATTTTTCGCGCCGGCGAGGGACGCCGCGAGTTCGTCGAGCGCCGCCGGATCGGCCATGGGCGCCGGAATCGGGACATTTTCCGCCGCCGCGTTCTTGGTCATTTTATCGAACAGATATTCCATCGGCAGCGAAACGAAGACCGGTCCCTTGGGAGTGCCCATCGCCAATTGGCAGGCACGCTGGATGGTCGACGGCAACAGCGATTTCGCGTTGACGCCGTAGCTCCATTTAACGCAGCGTTCCACGAGACGCGCCGGTCCGCCAATATCGGCCAAGGCGCCGAGCCATTGCGCGCCCACGTCCGGACCCGCCTCTTCGCCGAAACCTAATGACTCGCCGGTGAACACCACCATGGGAATCTGTTCATGCAGCGCGCCGCGCAGCGCCATCGTCGCATGCAGCGCGCCGACCGTGGTGTGGATCATGACCGCGGCAAGTTTTCCTGTCGCCTTGGCGTAGCCGCTGGCCATGCCGACGGCGACCTCTTCGTGGCGCGAGCTGATATACTGCGGCACGCCCTCGCTCTGCGCCTTGGCTTTGGCAAACGCTTCCCACACCGGCGCCCACTCCGAGCCGGGGGAAGAAAAGATTCGATCCACTCCCATATGTGAGAGCACGCGCAATAAAGTATCGGCGCCGGTCAAGCCTTCGGTCTCGATCATAAAAATCTCCTCGCGTTCAAAACGTTCAAGTCGTTCCAGCCGTTCAAATCGTATCGGTCATTTTTTCTGATTCTGCTGAATAACCCTCGCTCACCCTTCGACAGAGCTCAGGGCGAACGGGGAGAAGATTGAGAACGTTAAGAATTTTCCGTTCTACTGAGCTTGTCGAAGTTGAGCCCGTCGAAGCGTTCCTAGGGGTTTTTCAGAAGAATCTTTTCTTACTCCGAACCCCTCACTCCTTACCCCTTACCTTTTACCGTCACTTCTCTCCCCACAATTTTTTGAGAAACCCGCTGTCCCTCAGCTCGTTGGTGAAACGCGAATCGTAAAACTCCTCGGTTTTCACCGCCGGACCCTGGGGCATCGATTTACTCATGAGCGTGAGGATCAGCTCGATGCCTTTGGGATCGACTTGGAGGGTTCGTTCCACGGCCGCCGACTCAGACTCGATCGCGTGGCCATTCACTTCGCGGTCTTCGACTTTGGTATATTTGGCGACGATCTGGATGGTCCCTTCTTTGTTCGTGAGAAAATAGTGAATCGCTTCCGCGTAAGCGCGCATGAATTTCGCCAGGTCAGCTTGCTTGCGCTCGACGGTGTTGCGCGCGGACAGGAGAACCGTCGATGCCAAGGGAATCTTCATGGCCGTGATATCCAGGATCACCTTGAAGCCCAGCCTCTGGGCAAACAGATCGTGCGGCGTGCTCGTGCTAACGGCGTCGATGGTTCCCGCCTTGAGCGCCGGGATTCCCTGGCCGATGCTGCCGAGCTGGATATATTGGAGGTCTTTGAGCGGATCTATGTTGTAACGCGCCAGCGATGCTTGAGTGAACATGTCCGGATTCGAACCGATCCGGTCGATACCGAGCCGCTTGCCTTTCAGATCCTGGACGCTGGCGATTTCTTTTTTGCCGACGATGGCGCCGGTCATGCGGTTTTTGGTCTGGCCGATCATCGCCAAATTCTTATTCCCGCCGGCGATCGCCCTTATCGGGGCGAAGCCGCCGATCACTCCGACATCGACGTCGCCCGACAGGATCGCCGTGGTGCCGAGCGGACCGGACGCGATGAACACCAAGCGAACGTCTAAGCCCTGCTTCTTGAAAAATCCCGCTTCTTTGGCGATCCACATGGGCGCCATCGAAACCACCGGCGCGGTGTAGAATGCGGTGAGAGTGGAAGTTTGTCCGGCGCTTTCGTGCACCGCGCCGAGACTGGTTGAGAGGACAATGCCGATTAGCGCTAGCAGCCTAAGAAAATAAGTCATCGCGCACCTCCCTTTGTCCCTGCGGTTGCGCGGCGCGATTCGCCGCGCGCCAAAGTTCGGGGGTCAAGACAACGTCTCGCCCCGCATATCGCAAGCTCTAGCCGATGTCCATACGCCGCCACTCCATTTTAGATTTTGGTCTGCGGGGCCGTCACTGAATCACCTTATTTGCCCGCGCCAGCATTTTGTACGGAATTGTATGACCAATTTTTTTGCCGCCTTGCCGGACTATAGACCGGTGCAGGCTCCCGCTGTCAAGCAGAATGACTTTGAGTTGACAGAACGGCGCATTATCAAATAGCTTTGGCAGCGAGTGAGCGCGTATGAGTCAGAAAACACCGGAAAATTGGCGCATGGACGTGCATCACCACGTGGTGCCGCCGCAGTACGCTGACGAGTCCATGCCGATCAAGCTGCCGAATACCGAAGCGCAACTACGCTCCATGGATAGTTGGCACATTCGCACCGCCATAACTTCGCTCACGCCGCGCGTGATTTTGAAAAATCTCCATCGGTCTGCGCGAAGTGGCGCGGGTCTGCAACGAATTCCAAGCCAGAATGTTGCTGGAGCACCCCGCACGATTCGGCTCCTTCGCTCTTCTTCCCCTGCCCGACGTTGACGGCGCGCTGGAAGAGTTAACCTATGCGCTCGACATCTTGCACCTTGACGGCGTCGGGCTTTTTTCCAGCGTCAACGACCACTACTTGGGCGACCCCTTATTCGATCCGCTGTTCGACGAGCTGAACCGGCGCCAAGCCGTGGTGTTCATCCATCCGACCCACTGCGAAGCGCCCGAGCACACTGGCTTACGCGCGCCGCCGTTCGCGGTCGAATATGTGTTCGACACCACCCGAGCCATCGTCAATCTGATTTATACCGGCACGCTCAAGCGTTGCCCCGACATTCGCTTCATCGTCGCCCATGGCGGCGGCACGGTGCCGTATCTCGCCGAACGGATCGCCATGATGGAAGGCCACCGCGGCGCCAAAAACGTCACTGACGTGATTCCCACGCTGCGCGCGCTCTACTATGAGACCGCGAGTACCACGTCTGCATTCGCGCTCCGCTCGCTACAGGAGTTCGCCGATCCGAGCCATATCCTGTGGGGCTCGGATCTGCCGTTCGTCTACGGCACGCGCTTGCAGCGCGAAGTCGAGCACTGGGAACATTACGCCGGCTTCGACGACGCGGCGCGGCGCGCTATCGAAGAACAAAACGCGTTACGACTATTTCCGCGCTTCGCCTAGCGTAGCTCGGAGAATTGGCCGCAAAGAACGCAAAGGGCGCACAGAAGAAATCGGAATATCTCTCGCAAACGCGCAAAGACGCAAAGGCCGTAGAGGAAAAATGTCATTTCGACCGAAGGGAGAAATCTTTCTTAGATCCCTCGCATCCACTCGGGATGACGGGCCTCGGCCCGTCACTTGGCGTCTTTGCGCCTTTGCGAGAGGAATATCCGAAATAGAATGCGAGTGACGTTTCGGTGCAAATAAACATCATCGGCGCCGGTCCCGCCGGCCTTCTCTTCGCGCTGCTGATCAAGCGCCGCTATCCAAGTTGGCAGGTCAATGTCTTCGAGCAGAACCCGCCCGACGCCACCTTCGGTTTCGGCGTGGTGTTCTCGCTCAATGCCCTCGCGTTCCTCGAACGCGACGTGCCCGATTTGCACGCGCTGTTAGTTCCGCAGCTAGAATCCTGGCCCATGCAGCGCATAGTCCACCGCGACGAGCGGGTGGAAATCGACGGCAACGGTTTTTCGGCCATCGGGAGATTAGAGCTCAATCAATTTCTCGACGCGCTGTGCCGCGCCGCGGGCGTGAGCGTCATCTACAACCAATTCATCGAATCACTCGCTCAAGCAAAGGACTGCGATCTTCTCGTCGGCGCCGATGGTGCGAACTCGTTCGTGCGCCGCGCCCTGGAAGCGGAATTCCAACTCAAAACCGAGTGGCTCACCAACCGCTTCGCCTGGTACGGCACAACGCAGCCGTTCGAGTGTCTTAGCTTAACCTTCCGCGCTAATCATGACGGCCACTTCGTCGCGCACCATTACCGCCACAGTCAAACGATGAGCACGTTCGTCGTCGAATGCGATGAAGCGACCTGGCGCCGCGCCGGCTTGGATCGAATGTCCGAGGATGCCAGCCGCACCTACTGTGAGCGGGTCTTCGCGCCGGATTTAAGCGGCCATTCGCTGGTATCCAATAAATCCATCTGGCGCCAGTTTCCGCTGCTGGTCACCAACCGATGGTCCGTTGGCAACGCCGTGCTCTTGGGCGACGCCCAGCGCACCGTGCATTTTTCCATCGGCTCGGGCACTCGCCTGGCATTCGAAGATGCCATCGCGCTCGATCGCGCCTTCGCTGACGCGGGCGACGATGCACCGCGCGCGCTGAAACTCTTCGAGCGCGAGCGCCGGCCCATCGTCGAAAAAATCGTCGCCGCCGCCAACGCCAGCTCCTATTGGTACGAGCGCATCGCCGAAAAAATGAAGTTGGAACCCTGGCAGCTCGCCTACGACTACATGACCCGCAGCGGCCGCATGACCGACGAACGGCTGCGCGAGCTGTCGCCGAAGTTCATGGCGCGGATCGATCGCGAGCGCAGCGCCGGCCCGCGGCAGGGCTCGTAGCTTGGTTCATACGCGCGGCGGCGCCGAGAGCACCGCCGCGTTGACGGCGATTCGACTTTTTTGCTACAAGCAAAGCCACCATGAGCAACGATAAACCCGCCGCGCTCGTCACCGGCGCGGCCACCGGCATCGGTCGCAGCGCCGCCGTGGCGTTGGCGCAAAACGGCTACGATGTAGCCGTCAATTTTAGCCGCAGCGAAGACGCGGCGAGGATCACGGCGCGCGCATGCGAAGCTGCGGGTGCCCGCGCGCTGCTCTACCGGGCGGATGTCAGTGACGACGCCGCCGTGCGCGCCATGCTGGCGGCGACCGAACAGGAATTCGGCAGACTCGACGTGCTGATCAACAATGCCGGCACGACGGTCGATGTCGACCCGAAAAATTTCGAAGCCATGACAGTCGATGACTGGAATCGAGTCTTCAATGTCAACGTGCTCGGCTTATTTCTGGTCACCCGCGCGGCGGCGCCGCTGCTGAAAAAATCGCCCAACGGCTGCATCGTCAACACTTGCAGCATCGCCGGTCTGCGACCGAGCGCCCAGCCGTTGCCCTACGCGGCGAGCAAAGCGGCGGTGGCGAACCTAACCAAGACGCTGGCCAACGCGCTCGGACCGCAAATCCGCGTCAACGCGGTGGCGCCCGGCTGGATCGAAGGCGAGTGGATGAAGCGGACGCTGGCGGAGAACTACCAAGGCTTGATGGCGCGCCGAGCGAAATACACGCCGCTCAATCGCTGCTGCACCGAAGACGATGTCGCCGACAGCATGCTGAGCCTCATCCTACACAACCGCTTCGTCACCGGCGAGATCATTATCGTCGACGGCGGCTTTTCGAGCACAACGTAGATGAAAATGGTCGACGATAGAGGATCGAGGATAGAGGATCACGATCTTCCATCCTTCATTTTCCATTGTCTATTCTCGATCCTCTATCATCGAGGGATGGGAGGAGGAGATGATTGAGGGTGTCGTCCGCTTTCCGCCCGAGTTCGCCGCGCGCTACCGCGCTAAGGGCTATTGGGAAGATCGCTCGCTGCGCGATACTTTCGATGAACTTTTCGCCCGCCACGCGGAGCGTGTCGCCGTCATCGACCGGGATCAAGCCGTCACCTACGCGCAAATCGACCAACGTTCGACCCGCTTGGCACTCAATCTCCTCGACGAAGGGCTCGCGCCGCTCGACCGCGTGGTGGTGCAGCTGCCCAACGTCGTCGAATTCGTTTATCTCTACTGCGCCTTGCAAAAAATCGGCGCGATTCCGATCATGGCTCTGCCGACCCACCGATTTCGCGAGATAAGCCAATTCATCGAGCTCTCCGGCGCCGTCGCCTGCGCCACGCCGGACCAGACCAAAGACTTCGACTACCGCGACCTCGTGCGGCGCATTCGCCCAGCGAGCAAAACTCTGCGCTTGGGAATTATTTTGGGTGATGCGCCGGAGGGTTATTTATCTCTGACCACGCTCATCGAGCGGCCCAGCAAGCGCGCGCCCGGCGAGTTGCGTGAGATCGCCATCGATCCCGAAGATCCGGCGCTCTTCCAACTCTCCGGCGGCACCACCGGCATTCCCAAGCTAATTCCACGCTCGCACAACGATTATGTTTACAATTCGAAAATGGCCGCCGCTGTGACGGGCGTCGGACCCGACCGGGTGATGCTGAGCGTGCTGCCGCTGGCGCACAATCTGCCCCTCGCCTGTCCCGGTATCCAAGGATATTTCTTGCACGGCGCCAAGGTTGTTCTCGCCAACTCGACCCGCAGCGAGGATATCTTCGCGTTGATCGAGCGCCACCGCGTGAGTCATATCGCCGTCGTGCCCGCGCTGTTGATCCGTTTGATCAATGATCCGTCAATCGCGAGATACTGCCTTTCTTCGATCCGCGTCATTCAGAGCGGCGGCCAGCGGCTGCAACCGGAAGTGCGCCGGCGGACTAAAGAGTTAATTCCCAGCGTCTTCGTGCAGGAAAATTTCGGCATGGCCGAAGGCATGCTGATGTTCAGCCGTGCCGACGATCCCGAGGATGTGAGGCTTGAAACGGTCGGCCGGCCGGTGAGCCCCGACGACGAAGTGCGGCTAGTTGACGACGACGATAACGAAGTGGCGCCGGGAGAAGTCGGCGAGTTGCTCGCCCGCGGGCCGTACACCCTGCGCGGCTACTTCGGCGTGCCCGAGTACAACGCCAGAGCGTTTACCGCCGACGGTTTTTACCGTTCCGGCGATCTCATGCGCCGCCATCCCTCCGGCAACTATATGGTGGAAGGACGAAAAAAAGATTTGATCAACCGCGGCGGCGAAAAAATCAGCGCCGAGGAAATCGAAAATCTCATTCTCACCCATCCGGCGGTGCAAAATGTCGCCTGTGTGCCGATGCCCGATCCCGTGCTCGGCGAGCGCATGTGCGCCTATGTGATCCTGCGCGCCGGCAGCGCTCTAAGGTTACCGGACCTCGTCGCCTTCCTCATGAACGAGGAAATCGCCAAGCACAAATTGCCGGAACGGTTGGAGATCGTCGACGATTTTCCGCTCTCGCCATTCGGCAAGGTGTCGAAAAAAGATTTGACCGAGAGAATTACGTCAAAGCTGAAGGAAGAAAGCAAACTTTGAGAATCATCGACCTACACTGCTATCCCAACACCGAACCATGGATCAAGTCTCAAGGTCCCTACGTCGAGGCGCTGGCGAAATATTGGAATCGCGCTTGGACGTGGAAGAAAGAATCCGAGGTCATCGAAGAATTCAAACAAGCCGGCGTCGAAGCGATGCTGGTGGCCTTTGACATCGAATCGGTCACCGGCGCGCCGCCCTGTACGAATGAGTATGTTGCGCAGATGCGCGACCGACATCCCGGGGTAATTCGCCAAGCATGGGGCGCCGTCGATCCCCTGAAGGGCGAAGTTGCCATCGTAGCGGCAAAAACAGCGATCAACGATTTAAAGCTTTTTGGCTTTCACTTTCATCCGATCATGGGCCATTTCTCCGTCGACGACCGTAAGTTTTACCCGCTGTGGGAGACCATCAACGCGCTCAAAGTTCCCGTCATGATCGATGTCGGCACCACCGGCATGGGCGCAGGCATGCCCGGCGGCTTGGGCGCGGTGATCCGCCACGCCCATCCGTCGGCCATCGATCAGCTGGCAGCGGATTTCCCCGACTTGAATATCGTCGCAGCCCATCCCGGCTGGCCGTGGACCGAGGAGATGATCGCGGTGGCGCTGCACAAGGGCAACGTGTCGTGGGAGATGTCCGGTTGGGCGCCGAAATATTTTCCCGACGCGATCAAGCGCGATATCAAAGGCCGATTGAAAGACAAAGTCATGTTCGGCAGCGATTATCCGAGCATTCCCTACGAACGCATTTTTAAGGAATGGGGCGAGCTCGGCTACTCCGACGCGCTGATGGAGAAACTTTTTCACGGCAACGCCGAGCGAATTCTTGGGCTTGTAGCGGGCTAGAGTCAAGGGTCGAAAAGGATACGTTCACCTCGAGGCACGAAGGACACGAAAGGGAATTGTATTCGGGAAGGTTTGAAACCCGCCTGGAACCTTCGTGTTTCGAACCTTCGATGTGGAAATCGAGATTTAAGGAGTCCGAATCAATGAACATCGATTTCCACGCCCACATCTACCCGGAAGACTACTTAAAAAAGCTCGAAGCCTCGAGCGGCGACGTGCGCATCGAGACCGACGCTAAAGGCCAGAAATGGATCTTGAGCATGGGCGCCAGGGCCGGGCCGATCAATGCCGATTTCTTCGACACCGACGTGCGCGTCGAGCGCATCAAGGAACATCGCGTCGACATGCAGATCCTATCTTCGCCTCATCCGGGCGTCGACCGTTTCTCCGCCGATGAAAGCGCCGAGATGAGCCGGATCATCAACGACGGCATCGCCAAGGCCGTAAGAAAATATCCCAAGCAGTTCCAGGGCCTCGCCATGTTGCCGCTGATCGACACCAAGTTGGCGCTAAAGGAACTCGACCGCGCCGTCCTCGATCTCGGCTTGAAGGGCATGTGCATGCTCACCAACGTCGCCGGCAAGATGGTCGATTCGGAATTCCTGCTACCGGTCTATGCGCGCGCCCAAGAGCTCGGCGTGCCGATTTTCATTCACCCGACCACGCCGCTGGGGGCGCAGGTCATGCAGGAGTGGCGGTTGGCGATTATTCTCGGTTTTGAGTTCGATATCGTCCTGTCGGCGACGCGGCTCGCTTACGCCGGCGTGCTCGACAAATTTCCCGAACTCAACTTCGTGATCTCCCATCTCGGCGCCGGCATCCCATTTCTCGCCGGCAGAATCGACCGCGGCTACCACGACCCCACTTGCGGCATCAAGACCAAGAAACCGACCTCGGAATACCTGCGCGATCTCTACTGCGACACCGTGTCGTTTTACCAGCCGGCTCTGATGATGGCCTATCAATTTTACGGCGCCGGCCGCATGGTGCTCGGCAGCGATTTTCCGCTGATCATCGGCGATCTGCCCGCCGCCGTGCCGAGCATCGAGCAGATGCCGATCGCGCAACGGGAAAAACAAAAAATCCTCGGCGACAATGTGATGCAACTCTTGAAATTGAAAATCTAAATTTGCCAACAGCCGGAGCGACCGCTGGTCGCTCTTCTTAACAATTGACGACAAAATCTCAGGAGGTGACCTATGGCCGACTACATCAGCAAATTATTACCCCGCTTCCGCTACGGCGTCATCCAACCGCGCGCCAATGAGGAGGTTTCGCGCGCGCGCAGTTACCAGTTGTATAAATTGCTGCCGCTCGACTTCATTGAAATCGCCACCGGCCTGGGTCTGGAGAACTACACCGAAGAAGGCGTCGAGAAAGCGATCAAAAATTATTGGACCTGCGTCGACCGCCTGGTCAAAGAAAAAGTCGATCATATTATTTTCAGCGGCGCGCCGATCTCCGCGGTGTTGACCCGCACTAGGGTGCTGGATTTGTTAAAGCAGACCAAAGAGAAGACCGGCATTAGCGCCGATGCGCCGTTGGAAGCGCTGATCGCGGCGCTCAAGCATCTGGGACTCACGAAAATCGCCGTCGGCAGCCGGTGGGCCGACAAGGTCAACAACGCGATCATTCAGTACTTGAAAGAAGGCGGCATTCAAGTCCTCGGCATCACCAAACGTAACCAGTGGGCATCGGATTCTTTCGCCATGAGCCTGGAGCAAGGCCTGGAAATGGCGCTCGAAGTTGGCCGCGAAGCCGCGAAAACCTGGCCCGAGGCGCAAGCCATCTCAATCCCCGGCGGCGCCGCTATGGCGCTACACGTCATCCCCGCCATCGAGGATGAATTCGGCAAACCGGCGTTCACCAACATGAGCACGGAGGTGTGGAACGACTTGGTGCGCCCCGGCATCATCCCGCCGGTGCAAGGCTGGGGGAAGTTACTGGCCGGTGGGAAATAAGAAATGTGATCGTGTTCGTCGGCGTGTGATCAGCGATTGTGCGGCAATGTCTCGTAATCACCAAAAATTAATTTACCTTCTCGTTCTTCTCTGCTGCATAAATGCTGGCTGCAGCAGGCTCAAGCAATGGGCCTACCAAGGCATCGATCGCGATCAATGGCAGCAGCCGGACAAGGTCATCGCTACATTGCAGATCCCGCCTGGCGCTGAGATCGCCGACCTTGGCGCCGGCGGCGGCTACTTTACTTTCCATCTTGCCAAAGCAGTCGGCCCGAGCGGCAAAGTCTACGCCGTCGATATTGATCGAGGCACCAACGAATTGATCGCCGAACGGGCCAAGAAAGACGGCGCCGATAACATCGCAACCATCCTCGCGCAATCAAACGACCCACTGCTGCCGAAATCCGCCGTCGATCTGATCTTCACCAGCAATACCTACCATCACTTCGACAACCGCATTGTCTACTTTTCAAACCTGCGCAAATATTTAAAACCCGCCGGCCGCATCGCCATCATCGACTTCGACCGGCGCGCCTGGTTGGAAGGGCTGTTGCGCCACTACACGCCGGCAGAGTTCATAAAACGCGAGATGGAACAGGCCGGCTACACGCTGCAACAAGAACTGACCTTCCTCGACCGCCAGTCGTTCCTGATCTTCGGCGTCAATCGCTAGTGTCCCGCCCGTTCATCACGACGGACCCAGCGCGACGCAGCCGCAACCGAAACTCGGATTATCTCCCGTAAAGACGCCAAGGCCGCAAAGGCCGGAAAATAACGGTAAGAAATTTCTCCAAGATAATTATTTCTTCCTTCCGATCTTGGCGTCTTTGCGCCTTTGCGAGAGTCAATTCCCCAGTTCGAGTATGCCGAATCACCGGAAGGGTGGTATGAGCCGCGCAAACTATCAAGCATAGTAGTACAAAGATAAGAGTGCGGCCTTCAAACCCGCCCCGCCATTTCTGAAATATTTTTAGCCTGTCTTGCGTTCTTTGCGCACAACATTCCCAATTCGAAACTCTCGCGTTGTGGTTTAAAACTCTATTTCGTCAACCCAACGGTCCGCTCGGACTCCCCGGCGGCCGCGTCAAGGCGTGGGCTTCCGTCAAGGCTTCGAGCAGCATGACCACTTCCTTGGGCTCGCGCAGGTTGAAGCGCGCCGCGGTTTGGGTGATGCCGACGCGGATGGCGTAGGCGTGCTGCGGCAACACGCCGAACAGCTCTTCATCGTCGTGATCGTCGCCGATGGCAAGAATGAAATCGAACTCGCCGTGGCGCAACCAGCTGCGTGCCGCCAACGACTTGGCGAGACCCAAGCTGCGCACTTCGACGGTCTTATTGCCCTGGACAACTTTCACGTCGATATTGCCGGTGAAAAGCAGCAGATCGTCCATCAGCTCGCGCGCCACCACCATGCCTTGTTCCGAGTCGGCGCGGCGATAGTGCCAGACCAGGGAGTATTCTTTTTCTTCGACGAATGCCCCGGGCAGCCGGTCGGCGTACTGGATCATCATCGGGCTGAGCTTTGGCTTCCAGTCGCAGCTCAAGCTGCGCGCCAAAGTCCATTGTTGTGAACGCTTTTTACGCCATGCGCCATGTTCGGCGGCCAGGCCGACCGGCAGGTTGGCAAACCATTCATGTAATGTCGCCCGGTCGCGACCGCTGATCAGAACCAATTCGTTAGCTGGGTCGGCGGCCAGCGAAGCGAGAATCTTCAACAGCGCCGGCGTCGGGTTGGCGCGCCGCGGATCGTCGACCAGCGGCACCAGGGTGCCGTCGAAATCGAGCATGATCAGCCGGCGCGGCGCCCGCCGGTAGTGGTTTAGCATCGCAGCCATTTCCTGAGGGCCAAGGAGCTTGGCAAATACCCGCTGGCGGCTGGGCTGGACCGCGACCAGCTCGCGCAAAATATCTTGCGCCCACTGGGACAGATCGCAGCGCGACAACCGCTCTTGCATGATTTCCATGCGCCGGCCTTGCTCCATCGCCGGCATATTCAAGGCCGCGACCAAAGCGCTGGCGATTTCGTCGCGGATATTGGGATTGATGATGATGGCTTCGCCAAGCTCGCGCGCAGAGCCGGCCATCTCGCTGAGAATCAGCACGCCGTCGTTGTGCAGCCGGCTGGCGATATATTCTTTGGCAATCAGATTCATGCCGTCGCGCAGCGGTGTCACCAGCGCCACGTCGCTGATCGAGTACAGCGCCACCAACGAGTCGAAGGACAGACTGCGGTACTGGTAAAGTATCGGCGTCCAGCCGATATCGCCAAACTTGCCGTTAATCCTGCCGACCAGCTCTTCGATCTGCTTCTTCATCTGCTCGTAGTCTTCGATGCCGATGCGCGACGGCACCACGACCATCAGCAACGTGACCTGGCCGCGCCAGTGCGGATTGGCTTCGAGCATCGACTCGAACCCTTGCAGCCGATGAAGAATCCCCTTGGAATAATCCTGGCGGTCGATGGACAGTACCAGTTTAGTGCCGGGCAGCATGCCGCGCAGTGTTTTCACCTCGTCCGCCACCGCGCCGCTGGCCGCGGCGGCGGCAAATTTATCGAAGGGCACGCCCATGGGAAACGCGCCGACTTTGACGCTGCGATCGCCGACTAAGAGTTTACCCATGTGGCTTTCATGGCCGAGCACGCGCAGCACACAACGAAGAAAGTATTGGCCATAGTCGAAGGTATGAAAGCCGATCACGTCGGAGCCCAGCAAACCTTCGAGCAGTTCGCGCCGCCACTGCTCGGGCAACAGCCGGAAAATCTCATAGTGGGGAAACGGGATATGCAAAAAGAAACCAATGGACAGCTGCGGTAGCCGGGCGCGAATCAGCTGTGGCAACAGCATCAGGTGATAGTCGTGAATCCAGAGCAGATCGCCGGGACGGAGAACTTCCAGCGCGGCGTCGGCGAAGGCCTGGTTGACCTTGAGGTAGTGCGCCCAATACTCCGGCTCATGGCGGGCATATTGGGGGAAATAGTGAAACAGCGGCCAAATCGTCTTATTGCAAAAGCCGGAATAAAAGGACTCGATCTCCGCCTCGGACAAAAACACCGGCGAAGCGTGATAGCGCGAAAGCGCTTCCGCGCGCACCTGGTCGCGCGACTCCTCGCTGACCGCGGCCCCAGGCCAGCCGATCCAAACATATTCCGTGTTTTCGAGGATGGGAGTATGGGCCGCCGTCAGCAGCGCATGCAGGCCGGTGGCGACACCGCCGGCGCTGGAATGAAACTCGACGGCGCCGTCAACAGTCGCCACCGTGAAGGGCAAGCGATTGGACACCAAGACGATTCTTTGCGCCGGCTGATTTTCCATACTCATGATCGTAGCGCCGACCGGAGCGAGTCACAAGTGCTCGATGTCGTCATTGTGTTGCAGTGAGAGAAACGCCAGCAAATAATCTTTGATATGGCGCAAGGCGTCGGCAAACTCGGCCAAGTCGCGCGCCTCGCAACCAGTCGCCAAGACGAAAGTTTGTGCCAACATGAAGTAAAATTCCCGGCCTTCGGGGGCTTCGACGCTGCGCTAAGCCGATTGGCGTTAGCCGTCGATCAATCGCTGATGGACGGGCGCAACGCTCTAACCAAATGAAACTGGACGATGCCGACGCTAGATAGCTGCTCGCCCAACGTCGCTTCGTTCAGCGGGTGCTCCAGTAAGCAAAATCGTTACGCGGTTCGGGTTAGAGATAATGGTGTTGTTGCAAGAATTTATCGGTATGAAAATAGCTCGATGCATCGGCCACCGGGCGCATCGGCAACGTTGCGGGCTTTCTTACCGAGTTAGGGGATTTGATTGAATCTAATATTCCCCGCAGCTTGCTGCGGGCACAAAATTGCTGGGGTTTCCAAAGGGGGTTGAACATCCCCTTTGGTCGCGAGCGGGGTTCATACCCCGATCGCGAAATGCCCGGTTGAATTTCGTGTTAAAGCGAAACGTCGCGCCGGGTGCCATACAATCACTCCACCATCGCAGGTCCGTCACAAGTCACGGGCTCGCTCTTCGACCCGCTAAAAAAACGAGCGAAGGCGCAGAGCCACTCAGACTCCGCCCTTCGTCTATTTAGAACCACCACCCGGGGACATTTTCTCGGCTACCACCCGCCGCGCTAAACTCGCTGGCACTGGCGGACCTCTCCGCCGCCGGGTTAGGCGCGACGGCCTTCCGCGCTTTGCCTGGCGCCTGTTCAGCGAGCTTTTTTTCGGCGCAAGCGTGGCTAGCTAGAACAAAGGCGAGCCCAACCACAGCCATAAGCCGCTGGCTAATCTGACTAATGTTCCGATTCATGACCCGGCTCCTTACTCGTAATTGTCGGTGAGCTATTTGACGCCCACCGCGTCGGGACCACCACGCATGGCGCGCAACAGATCGGCGAATGACCCCTTGGCTAAGACGCGATTGAACTGCGATCGATAGTTGTTGACCAAACTCACGTCGCCGAAGACCACGTCGTAGACTTTCCACTCGCCGTTGGCGTTGAGCAGTTTGTAATTGACCGAAAACTCGTCGCGTTTGGCTGTAACGATTTTCGAATCGACTTCGGCAAAGTTCTGCTCCTGGCGCTCGCGCCCAAAGACGATTTTCTCGCTGTGGAAAGCTTCGATCTGATCGGCGTAGGCTTTCTCAAGTAGAGCGGCAAATAGGCTGGCAAACTCGCGCTGCTCATCCGGGCTGCGGCGCTGCCAGTTTTGGCCGAGCGAGCGCTTGGCCATTTCGTTAAAATCGAAGCGCGCACCGATCACTTGGCGCAACCGTTCGCGTCGCTCCGCTTGACCGCCCGCGGCTTTGAGTCGCGGATCTCGGATCACCGCTAGGACCCGGTCGACGGTGTCGCGCATCTGCTCGGTAGCCACGCCAGCCCAAACCCGCGGCTGGATGGCTGGGCACGCTAACAGCAGCGCGACAAAGCTTAGCGAGATCATTCGATGCTTCATGCGGCAATTCCCAAGAGTAGACAGAGCTATTCGCTGAGCAACGCTAACGGTTGCGAATCTTTGAACAGATCGGCCAAGATGCATGCGACCACCGCATAAGTCTGCTTCTCGTCGCGGATTCTGGCGTCCACTTCATCGGTAAGAGCGACGATCAAGTCGCCCAAGGTCGTTTGCCACCGTTCCGGTTGCTTCATGATCACTTCCCTTTTCAGCGGTTGCGTCGTTGCGTTTCGCACACCCAGGCGCCGGCGACAAGCCGATCTCATCGCGTCGTAGTCCCTTTACACTAATGCGAACTTAACGAAGCCGCGGGCGGGGGCCGAAGGTCTTCAAAACCATTTGCTTCTAACGATCAAGCTAGCGACTCGATCGAACGCTCCGCCTCAGTGGTCTCGCTCTCGCCAGTAGCACTCCGCAAGCTCCGTACCAACTGCGCACCGATCGACCTAACCTACTTAGATTGAAGCACTAGTTCTGAAATAGTCGAGAGATCGTCAAACTGCGGCGTGACGCGCTTGTATGAGATAGCCTACTGACGATCAACAGCGCGCACTAGCTAACTCAGTGAAATCTGGGAACTAAACCCTGTAGGATTATCCTGCGCGATTTTCCGTGCTGTAGGATCGATATTTTTGAGTTATTTTGTCTTTGCGTCTCGGGCTAATCGGCACGCGCCAAGCAACCCATCCGATCGATTTTCACTTTACCCAGTCAATTTACGTCAAACGCTTGCCGGGCTGAAAGAAAATAGGTAATTTACCCTGCAACCGGAGTTTCCTTGACCACCACTTACATTCTTAAAGATCTAAGCGAACCGATTCGTAACAGCTCAGGGCTCGACTACCGCAAGGAGTTGAACGAGGCGCAGCATGAGGCGGCGACGGCGATCGACGGGTCGCTGTTGATCATCGCCGGCGCCGGCACGGGCAAGACCCGCACGCTGGTCTATCGCGTCGCCCATCTGATCGACCAAGGGATCGATCCGCGGTCGATACTGTTGCTCACCTTTACCCGGCGCTCCGCCGAGGAGATGATTCGCCGCGCCAGTTTGTTGATCGATGGCCGGTGCAACCAGATCGCCGGCGGGACATTTCACTCCTTCGCCAATCTGGTGCTGCGCGTGCACGGCCGCCATGTCAATCTCGCTTCGTCGTTCACCATCATGGACCGTCCCGACAGCGAGGATATCATTCAGCTCATCCGCTCCGACATGGGGCTCAATACCAAGGAGAAACGCTTCCCGCGCAAACAGACCGTGGCGGAGATCTTGAGCATGACGCTCAACAAGAAAATCCCGTTGAACGAGCTGTTGGAACTCGAGTATCCCCATCTGGTCGAGGTGAATTTCGAACTTGGCGAAATCCAGCGCCGCTATACGGATTACAAAAGAACCAAGTCCCTGATCGACTACGACGATCTATTGACCAAGCTGCGCGATCTGCTCGCCGATCATGCGGAGATCCGCAGCCGCCTGTCCGACACCTATCGTTACATCATGGTCGACGAGTATCAGGATACCAATCATTTGCAGGCGGAGATCGTCCGGCTGCTGGCCGCGACCCACGACAACGTCGCGGTGGTCGGCGACGACGCCCAGAGCATCTATTCGTTTCGCGGCGCCAACTTTCGCAACATCATGGACTTTCCCAAGCACTTTCCCGGCGCGCGGATCATCAAGCTGGAAGAGAACTATCGCAGCACCCAGCCGATCTTGAACGTCACCAACGAGATCATCAGCCGCGCCAAGGAAGGCTACGAGAAGCGGCTGTTCACGCGCAAAAGCGTCGGCACCCGGCCCAAGCTGGTCCAGGCCGACAGCGAGCAGATGCAATCGCAGTTCGTCTGCCAGAAAGTTTTGGAATTGCGCGAGCAAGGCGTGCCGCTGTGGGACATCGCCGTGCTGTTCCGTTCGAGCTTTCACTCCTTCGACCTGGAAATCGAGCTGGCGCGCCACAATATTCCATTCGTCAAACGGGGCGGCTTTCAGTTCATGGAAGCGGCCCATGTCAAAGATCTGCTGGCGCATTTACGGGTCATCGCCAATCCGCAAGACGCGGTGTCATGGAACCGCGTGTTGATGCTGCACGAAGGCATCGGCCCCGGCGCCAGCCAGAAAGTCATCAAATGGCTGCTCGAAGGCGGCAACGCCGTCGAGCGGCTGCGCAGTTACAACGCCAAGGGCAAGATCGCCCAGGGGCTGCGGACTCTCGCTCAAGTGTTGGAAGAAGCCGTCAAGGCCGAACTGCCATCCGAGCAGGCGCAGTATTTGATGCAGTATTATCTGCCGATCTTGAAACAGCACTATCCCGACGATCATCCCAAGCGTCTGCGAGACATGGAACACTTCCAGGGCATGACCGAGCGCTATCGCAGTCTCGAACGGCTGCTCAGCGACATGGCCCTGGAACCGCCCAACGATAGCATCGGCGGCGTCCTGGCCGTTGATCCCGACGAAGGGCCGCTGATCCTGTCGACAATTCATTCGGCCAAGGGGTTGGAGTTTCATTCGGTGTTCATCATCTGGGCGCTCGAAGGCCGCTTCCCGTCGCTTTACAACACCAACTCTCAAGAAGACTTGGAAGAAGAGCGCCGCCTGCTCTATGTCGCCGCCACCCGGGCGAAGCAAAATCTTTTCATCTCATATCCGACTCGGGTTTTCGACAAAACCTTGCGCATGGTATTGTCGCAACCTTCGCAGTTTATCGATGGCATGTCATCGCGCATGCTCGAGCCGGTCGCTCTCGTGCCCGAGGGCTCTTATTGGAATTGGGAGAGTTAAACATGGTGCAGCTCCTCCATTACCTGGTGGTATTCGTCAGCGGCGCGGTCTTGATGGCGTTGGAGATTGCCGGCAGCCGCGTCCTGGCGCCCAACTTCGGCAGCTCGATCTTTGTCTGGGGCAGTTTGATCTCGGTGGTCATGACCGCGCTCAGCATCGGTTATTACTGGGGCGGTTGGTTGTCGGCCCGCGAACCCTCCTATGGCAAGCTCGCGACGCTCTTGGTGATCCCCGGGGGCGTGATATTTTTTCTGCCGTTCGTCTATCCGGCGATGAATGACTGGATCGCCAGCTTCGATCTCGGCAATCGCTTGAGCCCGCTGTTGGCGTGCGCCGTGCTGTTTCTCGTGCCGGGAGTTTTTCTCGGCACGGTCTCGCCCTATGTGATTCGTCTGGCGGCGACCAAGATTAACACCGTCGGCAGCACCGCCGGCACGCTCTACGCGGTGTCCACCGCCGGCAGTATTTTCGGCACGTTGATTACCGCGTTCTATTTGATACCGGTATTAGGCGTCAGCAATATTATTCATTCTTTGGGGGTAACTCTGGTGGTTTTATCGTTTATTGTAGTACCTTTGATGCGGCTGCAACGCATGACGGTGACGCGGGCGGTCACCACGAGCTGGTTGTTGTTCGGCTCGTTCAACTTGATCGGGACGCCCGTCACTTGGGCGAAAACTTTGTTGCAAAAAGATACATTTTACCATCGCATCCGCATCGAAGAGGATGAAGACGCGCGCTACATGTATTTCGACCGCACGCTCCAGAGCGCGATGACGCTCAAAGACCCGACGGCGCTGCGACTAGTCTACTCACGCTACACATCAATCGGCATGACGTTCCGTCCGGATGCCAAACGCATGCTGCTGATCGGCCTCGGCGGCGGCTCGATTCCGAAAAAGCTCAATAAGGAATTCCCCAATCTGGAGATCGACGCCATCGAGCTCGATCCGGAGGTCATCCGCATCGCCAAAGATCATTTCAATGTGAAAGAACATAAGAATCTCCGCCTGCACGCCCAGGACGGGCGGTTGTTCCTGGCACGAACCCAGCAACAATACGACATTATCATGCTCGATGCCTATTTCACCGATGCCATGCCGTTTCACCTGGCGACCAAACAGTTCTTCGAGCTGGCGCAGAAAAAGCTCGCGCCCAACGGCGTCGTCGTGGCCAATCTCATCAGTGCAGTCACCGGCCCGTCGGGCAAGATCGCACGTTCTTTTATTCGCACCCAACGGCAGGTTTTCCCGCAGACCTATATATTCGCATCGCGACGCCCCGACAATGTCAGCTTGGAGACCATCCAAAACGTCATTATCGTTGCCACCAGGGACAAGCAGCGCGTCGACATCAAGGAAATCGTCAAACGCGCCACGGCTCTCGACAAGGGGCTGTTTCCCGACCCAGTCCAAGACATTGCCGTCGCCTACTATGACCGGCCGCTGCCGGAAGACGCCCCGATATTGACCGATGATTTCGCACCGACCGACAATCTGCTCAATCCTTAGCGCCCTCGTCATCCTCGCCGCCTGCTCAGCCTTCGAGCCATCGCCGCCCGCGCGTGTGGTTCGGGTCAAGGCGCTGGCGGACGTCCCTTTCAGAAATCGCAATCCTGGGTGGGACCAAGAAGCTCGCGGTCTGATCGAGGCGGCATCGGACTACTATGAAAGAGAGTTCGGCATTCGGCTGGTCACCCAAAACGTTGCCGCTTGGCCCGAAAACGAGCGAGTGCCGTCCACGCCAACCTTGCTGGCGCGCTTACTGAAACAATTCCCGGTGACCTCGGCGGATAGCAGCTATGACATCGTGGTCGCTTTTTCCGGCGAAAACGTCAGCCGCATCCTTAGCGACGGCCGGCCGCGCGTCGATCGCATCGGCAATTGCAGCCAAGGCTTGGCGCGCTACGTCGTCCTGCCGACACGGAAACTGTTTCGCTACACCGGGCAGACCACGGAACTGGACTCCGACGTCCTGGCATTGGTCCACGAGGTTGGCCATGTGTTCGGCGCCGAACATGTCGACGACTTCAACTCGATCATGCACGAGAACTTCGATTACCGCAGCGAATTCGACTCCAAGAACCGCAAGACCATCCAAAACAACCGCTCCTGCCCATTTGCCAAATAGCTCGCACGGCGATAGTCGTGTTCACCGAGACGCTGGAACCGTTGGAACCTACGGGCCTCTTGGAACTGAGAGGAACGAGTTCCAGACATTGCAAATGTTCCAGGCGTTCCAAAACATTATTCCATGCTGAATAACATCCGAATCATCTTGGTCCGGCCGCGCGGTTCGGGCAATATCGGCTCGGTGGCGCGAGCGATGAAAAACTTCGGCGGCGGCGAACTCGCCATCGTCGGCAGCGCGCGCACCCAGAGCTTCTGGGCCAAGGCGATGGCCGTGCACGGCCGCGACGTTCTCAGCGAAGCGAAGTTTTACGACACTATCCGCGCCGCCATCGCCGATTGCACGCTGGTGATCGGCACCACCTGCCGCGAGGGGCTCTACCGCGCCCATAGCCAAGCGCCGCGCGAAGTTGCGCCCGTCGTCGCCGCCGCCACCAAGCAAGGCAAAGTCGCGCTGATCTTCGGCCCCGAAGATCACGGCCTGAGCAATAAAGACCTCGAGCACTGCCAGCTCTTGATCGACATCCCGTCTCATCCCGATTACCGTTCGCTCAACGTCGCCCAGGCCGCGGTGGTTTGTTTATACGAATTCTACATCGCTGCCTTGGCGAAGCCGGCGGATGATGCCATCCAACGTGCCGAGGCCGAGAATATCGAGCGCCTGTTCGACATCATGCGCCACTCGCTGCTTAAGATAGGCTTCTTGAATACGGAGAATCCTGAACATATGCTGCTCGCCTTCCGACGCATCTTCGGCCGCGCCGCCCTCGAAGACAGAGACGTAAGAATCTTGACCGGCATGTTCCGCCAGATCGAGTGGTACGCCAACCAAGGCTGGAAAGTCGTCGAGGAAAAAGAAAAGCAGGGGATTAAGATCAGATAATTATAGCGCAGTGTAATGATGCCAGAGTCGATGAACGAAAGATTGTCTTCACCACGAAGTGATCATGAACTCACGACGTCTACGGAAAATGAAAATATCGGAATTCCCTCCATAGACGATAGCTTAGCATATGCGCGGCGCACGCGGGAATCCAGGGTGTCAGCGCCCAATCGGACTTGGATACCCGCTTTCGCCGGGTAATGACGCGAAGCCCGGAGCGTGAAAGATATCGCAGATCATCACTGTCACATGTATTTTCGAAGGAGGACACGAAGTGCACGAAGTTCGGTGAATTAACTTCCGAAACCTTCGTGTCCTTCGTGCCTTCGTGGTGAATGGAATTTATCCCCGAGGTCCGCAGATGAAACACTTCGCGGTTGCGGAAAACTAAATTATTTGTTTGCGCCAAGAGGAGCTAAGACGAGCAATGAACGTCAACGATTTCAATCTCAAGAAAACCGCCTTGCTGTTTTTCGACATTCTCAACGGCTACGTTGCCGAGCCGGCGCCGGGCCAGCCGCGCGTGCTGAAACCATGGATACAGAATGCCGTAAGGCTCAGCAAAGCCGGCCGCGCCGCCGGCCTGCCGGTATTCTTCGCCAAGGGCAACCACCGGCCCGACAACGCCACCACCGCGCTGATCGCCACCGACACCAATAATTCGCTCACGCCTTGGCCCAACGGCGAAGTCACCAAAACCAAAATGCATGTCATCGCCGGCGACAAGAGTTCCGACGTGCTCGCCGACTTGGAGCCTGCGCCGGACGATTACTACATCGTCAAATACCGCTGGAGCGCGTTTCACCAGACCTATCTCGATCTCGCCCTGCGCAGCCGCGGCATCGACACGCTGATCGTCTCGGGCGGCTCGACGGACGTCGGCGTCACTTCGACTTTGTATTCCGCCCGCGACTTGGACTATAACACCATCGTCGCCAGCGACGCTTGCGGCACATCCCACGATCAGCGCGCCCATGACATGCTGATGGAGCTGGTCTTCCCGCGCATGTCGCGCGTGCGCACGACCGATCAAGTGATCGAGATGATTAACAAGGCTGGTAGATAATGTGAAAGAGGTTTTCACCACGAAGGCACGAAGGACACGAAGTTCGGAATAGTGTTTTTCCGAAACCTTCGTGCTCTTCGTGCCTTCGTGGTGAGATGGAATTTCCTTTCCGCAGCAGACGACAACAAATTGATTGAAGGAGTCACCTATGGCATCGGACATCAGCGCCCCAGTCGGCATCAGCAAGAACATCAAACAGATCGGCCGCATGGATTTACCCGGCGGCGGCTCGGTGGTGGTCGAAAACGGCTACGCCTACGTCGGCCACATGGACCCGCCGCACGGCACCTCGATCATCGACGTCAAAGATCCCAAGCATCCCAAAGTCGTGGCGCATATTGAAATCCCCGAGGGATTGCACTCGCATAAAGTGCGCGTTAGCGGCGACATCATGCTGGTCAACTATGAGCGCTATCAAAGCCAAGCAAGAGCTGCAATCGGGACTCAAGGTATTCGACATCTCGAATAAATCGAAGCCCCGTGAGATCGCCATGTACAAGACGCCGGGAAAAGGCGTGCATCGCTTCACCTACGACGGCCGCTACGCCTATATCTCGCCGACGGTGGATGGCTATCAAGGTAATATCGCGATGATGCTCGACATGAAGAATCCCGAGCAGCCGGAAGAAGCCATGCGCTGGTGGATGCCCGGACAATGGGTCGCCGGTGGCGAGACACCGAACTTCAAAGGCGCCGACACCCGCTGCCATCATCCGATCCGCCGCGGCGATCGCCTCTATATCAGCTACTGGCATGGCGGCTTCGCCATCGTCGATATAGCCAATTTAAACAAGCCGAGAACCGTCAGCATGCTCGACTGGAGCCCGCCCTATCCCTGCCCGACCCACACGACGCTGCCGCTGTTGAATAAAATCATGGAGCGCGACTGGTTGATCGTCACCGACGAAGAGGTCGGCGAAAAGTTGAACGAAACCCACAACGCCTTTCTCTGGGTCGTCGACATCACCAAAGAAGATCTACCGCTGCCGGTGGCCACCTTCATCGTCCCCTTCGAAGGAAAATCGACGTCCATGAACCGCTTCGGCGCGCACCAACCCGCCGAGCAAGTCTACGGCAACACGCTCTATGTCACCTGGTTCGCCGGCGGCCTGCGCGCCGTGGACTTCTCGAATCCATATCAGCCCAAGGAAGTCGGCTACTACGTCCCCAATCCCGGCAAAGGCCAGAGCGTCGTCATGAGCAACGATGTTTTCCACGACAAAGACGGCAAGCTGTATTTGATCGATCGCTACGACGGACTGGAAATACTCGAAAGCCAGGTTTAAGCGGAGCTTAAACCGTTCAAAGGTTCAAAAGTTCAAGGTTCAATCGGACAGCACAACACGAGCGGAGTCATTTTGTGGCAGCGAGTCTCCGACCTTGAACCTTTGAACCTTGAACTTTTGAACGGCTGTTTTCCATGAAGTTATTCAACGTCGCCTACTCAGGCAACTCCTACAAAGTCCGCCTGCTGCTCGCGCAGTTGGGAATCCCCTGCGAGATCGTCGAAGTCGATATTTTGAAAGGCGAAAGCCGCACCGCTGAGTTTCTCAAGATCAATCCCAACGGCCGCACACCAGTGCTCGACGACGATGGATTTATCCTGGCCGAATCCAACGCCATCCTCGCCTATCTCGCTCGCGGCACGAAATATCTCCCGGACGATCGAAAGAAATTCGGCCAGGTATTTCAATGGATGTTCTTCGAGCAATACAGCCACGAACCGTTCATCGCCACCTCGCGCTTCTGGCTCCAACACAAACCCGACTCACCGGAAAAAACCGCGCTGTTGGCCTCAAAACGCGACGGCGGCTGGGCCGCGCTCAAAATCATGGAAAACCATCTGGCAAAGAACGACTTCTTCGTCGGCGAATATTCCATCGCCGACATCGCGCTGTTCGCCTACACTCATGTCGCGGATGAAGGCGGCTTTCCGCTGGATGATTTTCCGAAGATTAGCGGCTGGATCGAGCGCGTAACCGAGCAGCGTAAATTTTTGCCGATGTCCAGGCTGCGGCGAACTTTGCCGATGAATCCACTCAGCCGCTATCGTAGCCTACTCTAACCGGCATTCGACGCGCATAGCGGCGCAGCACGTACTGGCTCATATTCCGGGCCAGTTCGCGTTCACCGAGAAAGATTTTTCCGGCATTTTCTTTTTCTAGCAACCCGCCTCTTCCTCACTGTGTGTGCGCACCACGGTCTCGATGCGCGGGTTGACGGTCCGCGCGATCTCGATCATACGGCGGACGTTCAAGGTATCGGGCGTGGCGATGACTAACATACGCGCGCGGTGAATATGGGCCTGGACCAGCACCATCGGCTCGGTCGCATCCCCCGATACTGCCGCGATGCCATTCTTTCGCGCCGCCTCGATGATCTCGCGATTCTCCTCCGCGAGCACAAACGAGATCCCCTGCGCCGAGAGCTCAGCGCCGATGCGTCGCCCGACTCTGCCGTAACCGACGAGCACGACATGGCCGGAGAGCCGATTCAGGTCGACGCTCATCGGTAATGTCGCGAGGGGATCGTCGGGACGCTCGAATAGTTGGGCGCGTTTCGACTTTGCCCGAATCCATACCTGCAACGGCTCGATCGCGTGGAAGACCAGCGGATTGACGGCGATCGAAATAATCGCTCCGGCAAGAATTAGACTTCTAGCTTCTTCCGGCAGAATGCCCAGGGACAGCCCCAATCCAGCAAGGATAAAAGAAAACTCGCCGATCTGAGCTAGACCCGCGGAGACCGTTAGGGCGGTATTGAGCGGATAACCGAAGAGCAAGACCAATGCAAAAGCGGCGAGAGATTTTCCGATAACTATAATCGCCACAACCGCCACAATATGAAGCGGTTCGTGAACCAGCACCTGGGGATCAAAGAGCATGCCGACCGAAACGAAAAACAAAACCGAAAAAGAGTCTCTGAAAGGCAACGACTCCTCCGCAGCCCGGTGACTCAATGGCGACTCGCGCATGACCATTCCCGCGAAGAACGCGCCGAGGGCGAACGAGACCCCGAAGAGTTCGGCGGCGCCGTAGGCGATCCCCATCGCAAGGGCAATGACACACAAGGTGAAAAGTTCGCGCGGTCCAACACGCGCGATATGCCAGGCGATCCAGGGAACCAAACGTCGCCCGCCGATCACCATAAAGCCGACAAAAAGCGCGACTTTGCCCAAGGTCAACGCGAGAGCGGTGAACAATTCTTGACCGCTAACTTGATCGCGCCCGGAACCGCCGAGCCACAAAGAAAGGGGCGGCAATAGAACCAAAACCAGCACCGTGACCAAATCCTCGACGATCAACCAACCGACCGCGATGTGCCCGTTGACCGTTTCCAGAATACCCCGGCTTTCCAAGGCTCTGAGCAGCACAACCGTGCTCGCGACCGATAATGTCAGTCCGAACACGAGCCCCTCGGCGAGATTCCAACCCCAAAGATTGCTAAGGGCAAGTCCAAGCAATGTCGCGACGGTGATCTGCACGATCGCTCCCGGGATAGCAATCTTGCGAACCGCCAGCAGCTCGTCAATGGAGAAATGCAGTCCGACACCGAACATCAGCAGCATGACGCCAATTTCGGCAAGCTGAGCCGAAAGTTCCGCGTCCGCGACAAAGCCGGGAGTAAATGGACCGATGACAATGCCGGCAGCAAGGTAGCCGATCAGCACCGGCAGCTTGAACCGCGCGGCCAGAAAGCCAAGAGCCAATGCCGCGCCAAGCGCGGCGACGAGCGTCGTAATCAGGGCAACGTTATGTGGCAAATGCAGGACTCCATTTCTTTACTTTTAAAGATCCGTGCTTGGATGAAGACAACTGACACCCGCACGGTGGGTAAACTCATGCGAAAAGATACAACAATGGCGAGTTAGGGCAACATGGCGCAGTCGTATTAATTAGGAATGCCTCCCCTCCTCCATCTCCTCCAACGTCCGCGGCCAATCGTCTTTGAGCAGACGCGACAGGCTGCGGTCCGCGAGCAATTTGCCGCCGGTCTGGCACTTGGCGCAGTAGTTGGTCTCGTTCTCGGCGTAGACGATGCGCTGCACCGGCGCGCCGCACACCGGACAGGGTTTGCGATACTTGCCGTGAACCGCCATGTCGTCGCGGAAGGCAGTCACCCGCTCGGGGAAATTCTTGCCGGTGTCTTTGCGCAGACGTTCGATCCATTCCGCCATGCAGTCGCGCGTCGCATGGAACAACCTTTCGATTTCCTCGTCGCTCAATAGCTTGATCTGTTTGACCGGCGACAGCTTGGCGCGATGCAGGATTTCATCCGAGTAAGCGTTGCCGATGCCGCTGAACACATGGGGATCGGTCAAGGTTCGTTTCAGCGTGTGATTCTCGCGCGTCAGCGCGGCACGAAAAGACGCCAGATTGGCGTCGAAAATCTCCAGGCCGCCGGGATCATGTTCTTGGAGATGCTCTCGGCCCTGGACCAGATGCAGCGAAGCCCGCTTCTTGGTCCCCATCTCCGTAAGCAACAGCGTCGCCATGGGAAAATCGAACGCCGCGTGGCCGTACTTGCGCGGCACGGCGATGCCGCGCTTCTTCCAGTGGAACCGGCCGGTGATCATCAGATGGAAAACCAGAAACAGCTCGTCTTCGAGCTCGAAGACAATGCGCTTGCCGATGCGCTGGAAGCCGACAACCTTTTTACCTTCGGCAGAACCAATCGGCGGCTCGAAGGTGCGCAGAAGAAACGGATTGCCGAGGCGGATTTTTTCGAGAGGCTGATTGAGCAGCCGCGACTGCCAGCGCCTCGATGTAGATGGTGATGTCAGGCAGCTCCGGCATTGTTGGATAAGGTCGATGATAGAGGATGGATAATTGAGAATGGACAAGAGAATCAATTCCTGCGCTGTTGATTATCGATCCTCTATCCTCGATCATCCTCCGTCGGGGGGACTTTCATTGCGTTCTATGACGGCTTGAACGTTTGAACTGTTAGTCCACGTTCTCCCGCTTGGTCAAAAACTCCTTCGCCTGCATCGGAAACAACACGCCCAAGAGCAAATCCTCTTCGCACTTCGCCAGCGGTCCGAGATCTTTGATCGCTTTGTCCCAGTCCGCCGGATCGGCCATTTCGCCGGAGCGGATCGAGTAGTCGGGCTGTTTGTCCTTCATGATTTTCTTGATCAAATCCGGGCTCACCGTCCCCGGCGGCCGGCCGTATTTTCCCTTTGACATAGTCCTGGGTCTCTTTCGTCACGATCTTGTAGCGCTCGCCGGCGAGGACATTGAGCACCGCTTGCACGCCGACGATCTGGCTGGTCGGCGTCAGCAGCGGCGGATGGCCCAAGTCTTTTTCCACACTCGGGGTTTCCTTCAGCGCTGCGTCCATCAAATCCATGCGCTTGGCTTCCTTCAGCTGCGCCACCATGTTGGAGATCATGCCGCCGGGAACTTTGTGGATGAATACTTCGGCGCTGACGCCGGTGTAGCCGGTCTCGTATTTTTCATACTTCTCCTTGATCTGGCGCGTGATCAACGACGGCTCTTCGAGGACTTTCAGATCGATGCCGGTGTCGAACGGCGTGCCGGCCAGCGACGCCACCATGGTTTCGGTGGCCGGATGGGCGGAACCGAACGACAACGGCGACAGCACCGTGTCGATCATGTCG
This sequence comes from uncultured delta proteobacterium, assembly GCA_963847445.1. Classification (GTDB taxonomy): domain Bacteria; phylum Desulfobacterota; class Binatia; order UBA9968; family UBA9968; genus DP-20. Next base: position 179,133 of record CAWJZV010000014.1, read on the forward strand.
ACGCCGGCGAGCACCGCCATCAGATGGCACATGCTCGAGGTCCCGCCCATGTCGTGACAATGCAGCAACACCGGCAGCTTGCCCTTGGACCGGTCTTTGATGCCCTTGATGATTCGGTACGCGTTGAACGGCGTCAGAATTCCTGTGGCATCTTTGAGCGACAGCCAATCGGCGCCCACGTCGATCAACTGCTCGGCATACTCCAGCCATTTTTCCAGCGTGTGCACCGGGCTGACGGTGTAATTTACTTCCACATGAGCTTCGCCGCCAAACTCTTTGACCGCCTTGGTCGCCGTCTCGATGTTGCGGAAGTCGTTGGTCGCCTCGAACACGCGAAACACGTTGATGCCGTTGGCCACCGCGCGCTCGACGAACTTGTAGACGATCTTATCGGTGTACGGCCGGTAGGCGAGTATATGTTGGCCGCGCAGGAGCATCTGCAGCTTGGTCTTGGGCATCACCGCTTTGATGCGCCGCAGCCGCTCCCAAGGATCTTCGTTTAAATAACGCATGCAGACGTCGAAGGTCGCGCCGCCCCAGACTTCGACGGCGTAAAAGCCGCAGTTGTCGATGGACGCGCATAACGGCAAGAGATCGTCGGTGGTGACTCGGGTGGCGAGTTTGCACTGCTGGCCGTCGCGCGGCGTCAGATCGGTGATCTTGACCCTGCGGCTGCCCGCCGGCTCGGTGAGCAGTTTGTTCATGTCAGCGGCCAACTGGTTCAATATTTCGTCGCTCATGGAAATTCTCCTCTAGTTTCACTGCGGATCGGACCGACCGCGTTGGCACCGTTTATAGGCCATTTCATTGGCGACAGCAAAGAGCTGAAGATTCTCTTCACCACGAAGGCACGAAGAGCACGAAGTGAGATACCAAGAGGGCGGGTTTGAAACCCGCCCTTACAATTCCGATTCTTTTTTGTGTCCTTTGCGTTCTTTGCGGCCAATCCTCAGAATCCGAATATTCTCCTACTTTGTGACCTTTGTGCTCTTTGTGGTTAAATCCTCTTCTTGCATTTCCGAACTTATTCTCCTACAAACCGGCAGATGAAGATCGTCCGACTTTACACCGGCGCCGATAACGAATCGCACTTCGAAGACATCGAAGTCGAGATGAATCCCCAAGGCGTCGACCTGGTTTCCGCATTGCAGCCGGCCCATGGCGTCATGTTCCGTTCGGCGCCACCGAGCCATCGGAGCAGCTATCACTGCGTGCCGAGACGGCAGTATGTCATCACTCTATCCGGCCAAGTCGAGATCGAGACCGGCGACGGCACCATCCGCCGCTTCGGGCCGGGCGATGTCATGCTCGCCGACGACACCACGGGGCGCGGCCATATGACCCGCGTCGTCGGCGACCAACCGCGCCACTATGTTTTCATCCCGTTGAAATAGGATACCTTCATCGACCCGCAACCATCGTCGCTCGGACCGGATCGCCTCTCCGTCGCCATCGTTCCCTGTTCGAACTTGATGCCGTCCATGATGGTGGCGACGCTGGGCATCGCCTTGCCGGAGATCCGCCAGACGTTTTCGCTAACCGAACTCCAAGCCGGCAGTTTATTCTCTGTCATGATGCTCATCGCCGCCGTCACCAGCGCCATCGCTGGCCGCCTGGCGGATCGAATCGGCCGCAAGACCGTGCTGATAACCGGACTCAGCTTGCTCGCTGCGGGATTTGGCTGCGCCGGCATCAGCCGATCATCCGGTGTTGTTCTTCCTGCTCCTCGCCGTCACCGGCGTCGGCTACGGCTTCACGCCGCCGTCGCTCTACGCCATCATGTCCGACCTCTTGCCCAATCGCCGCGGCTTGGGCGCGAGTCTCGTCTCTGTCACCTATGGCATCGGCGGCGCCATCGGCGCCGTGCTGGCAAGCCGGATCACCGCCGCCTTCGGTTGGCGCGCTGCGTTTGTCACCGTCGGTATCATCGCCGCCGCCGACATGCTGTTGCAGCTTTGTTGGATTCGCGACACCCATCCGACGACGCACGGCCGCGCAATCAGGCTCCTTCCGCGCTGCTCTGTCGTTTTCGATTTTGATTCTCGCGCTCGCGGAATTCATCGGCGGCTCGGTGTTCTGGGCTTCGGCGGCGTGGACTCCGACGCTGCTGCGCAGCGCCAAGCATCTCAGTCTTCAAGAGACTGGCTGGATCATGGGCATCTTGAGCGTCGCCAATATGGTCGGCTCATTTACTCTGGGGAATCTATCCGACATGTTCGGCCGCAAGCGCGTCATCGCGCTCAGCGCCTTTCCCGCGGCCGCTGCAGCCTTCGTATTGTTTTACTGGCTGCAATCGCCGCTGTCTCTCGCCATCGGCATCGCCGTCTTCGGCGTCATCAAAGCTTCCGTGCCCGCGTTGGTCGTCGCCCTCGCCCAGGAAGCCGCGCCGCCGGGCAACGCCGGCACCGCCAGCGGCATCATCATGGCGCTCCACTACTTCGCCGGCGTCGTCGCGCCGTTGATCGCCGCGCAAATCATCGCCGCCACCGGCGACATCGTCCTGGCGATGATCCTGACCACCGCATTGCCGCTAGTCCTCTACGGCTGCCTGATCAGCGCCGTGCGCGAACGATCGCGGTAAAATCCCATTCACCACGAAGGCACGAAGACACGAAGTTCGGAATAATATTTTTCCGAAACCTTCGTGTTCTTCGTGCCTTCGTGGTGAAAAATATCCGTCGCTTTGAACCTGACATATTCAGCGGAGCCAAGAAAACAGCGAGCACCAGCACCGTCCCGACCAACATGCCGGTGACCGCGCTCTTGGTTTTGTAAGCGATGGCGATGGTCACCGCCAATGCGACGGCGCGATACGGCGCGGCTTGCGCGTCGAAGCGCGCGCCGGACATGAATAGTGTAATCGAGATCAAGCCGCACAACAGCGCGTAGGACAGATAGCGCAGCAAGCGGTCCCACATGTCGGGAAAACTTTTGCCGACCAGAAACATCTGCGGCAAGGCGCGCAGGACCAACGCCGACAGGCCGAGAATGAAGATCAGCTCTAGGCGCGTGAAAGCCATTTTTCCAAACTCCAACCTAAGACAGCGATCAGCGCCGACGTCGCGAGCCAGCCCCAGCCGGGATTGAACAGCGCGCCGGGAATCGCCGTGACGATGCTCGCCAGACAGATCAGCGGCATGGTTTTGCCTTTCATCTCCGCCACCAGCAGGCCGGCGAAATAGCCGGGCAGAATAAATTTCAACGCCTCTTCGAAGCCCGCCGGGAAACTCAACGCCGACACCATAACCGGCGGCGGTGCCGACCACCCAGACCGTGAACGCCGTCGCGCCGATGCCGGCGAAGAAACCGAGGTTGCCATAACCGTCGGCGACCGATTTACCGCCGCTGGCTTCCCGCTCTTTTTGAAATTGCAGATAAGGCACGATGAAACTGCTGGCGCTGACGACATGGGACGCGATCATCAGCGGCAAGCGCTTGACGCCGCGAAAGAACGGCGCCAACGCCATGCTCATCGGCAGGAAGCGCAAATTCATCAGCAAGCCGGCGATCAACACCGTCGCCGCCGACTTGCCTTCGGCGAGCGGCACGAGCACGGCGAACTGCGCCGGCCCGGAATAAACCCACGCCGACATCAGAACGATCTCTTCGAGCGTCAGCCCATGGGCCTGCGCCGCGATCCCCCAGGCGAGAGACGACGGCACGAAGGCGATCCAGATCGGAATCGCCGCTTTCATCCCCTGGCGAAATCGCGCGGCAAAAGACATCACACTCGCTTAGCGGAGGAAGCTACGAGAAGATCAATGGAAGCGCAAAACAAATTTGAGGTTTGACGGCGCCGGAAACGGGCGCAGCATGCTGCGCCCCTACAGGACTTATTTTGCGACTTTGCATTGCAATAGCTCAAAGATTCTGGCTTGCGCAACTTTGCTACGTACTCGTAAGTTGCCGGCTAACGAAGAAATCCAATCTCACCACGAAGGACACGAAGCGCCAAGTTCGGAGTAATATTTTCCGAACCCTTCGTGTCCTTCGTGAGCTTCGCGGGAAATCTTCCATTTGGTTGCGGCTCGCTGCGCTAGTTCTTGCGGTTCAATTCCCTACGCCGATCCCGCCACCTGCTGCTGCTTGCGCGCGTAGATCCAAAAGCTCGTCACCACCGGCGACATCACCGCGATCATCATGATCGCGATCGCCGCGGCGTCGCCCAACCCGCCGCCATGCCATTGTCCCCAGATGTAAGTCGACAGCACCTGGCTTTTCGGCGACGATAGAAATACCGCCATGGTCAACTCGCGGTACGCCGACAGCGAGGTCCAGATCCAGGTGTAGATCAGCCCCGGCTTGATCAGCGGCACGATGATTTTGGCGAGAATTTTAAAAGACGACAGCGCCGCCCACTTGCGCCGCTTCTTCCAACTCGCGATGCACTTGGATCATGCTGTTGTTCAACACCCGGGTGCCGAAGCTGATCCAGCAGACGATATAGACCGCCATGATGACAAAGATAGTTCCGTACAGCGGCACGACGTTGGAGACCAGCAATGCCAAGTAGGCGATCGCCAGGGCGAAGAGCAGGTTGGGCACCGGATGCGGTAGAAACGCGACGGCGTCCAAGGCCACCCGCCAGCGAAATTTCGAGCGCGTGACGATCCACGAAACCGCCGCGCAGATCAGCACGATCAACGTCGGCACGGCGACCATCAAGAGGATAGTATTCAAAGCCGCATCCAAGATCGCCCTGTCGAAGGCCGCCGCGCTGTAGCGCTCGAAAGTGAGCGACGACAGCGCTTGCCAGGACGGCGCTTGCACATAGGGCAAGAGCGACACCCAAAAGATCGCCAATAGCGGCAGGACAAACGCCAAAGTGAAGTAGAGCCCCAAGAGTGCCCACGCCGACCAGCGCCAGCGGCCCAACTCCACCGGCCGCGGCTGATAGGCCTTGCCGGAAATGATTTGATACTTGTGGCTCTGCTTGAGGGCGATGAAATACGGGATCATCATAATCAGCGACAACCCGACCATGATCGTGCCGTAGGCACCGCTCAGACCGTAGCGCGGCAAGCCTTCGTTGGGATTGATCATGAAATAGATCGCCGTGCTGAAGGTAAAAATATTGTTGGCCATGCCGATCACGCCCGGCACATCGAAAGCCGCGATCGCCACAGTGAACATCCAGATCACCGCCGAGAACAGCGCCGGCCAGATCAGCGGCAGCTCGATGCGCACCAGCGTGCGCCATTGGCTGACACCGTGGACGCTCGCCGCCTCGACCAACGACGGGTTCATGCTCTTGAGCGCGGCGGAAATCATCACGTAAGCCAGCGGCGTCAGGGTCAGTCCTTGCACCCAGCCGATGCCGGTCAAGGTCGCGATGTTGAGCGGTGCGGTGCTGAGACCGAACAGCTGCATGAGGAAAATATTGATCACGCCGATGCGCGGGTGGAGCAAAAATACCCAGCCCATGGCTTTGAGAAAGGTCGGAAACAGAATGCCGATACTGAGCAGACTCATCGCCAGCGCTTTGTAGGGCATGTCGGTGCGCTCGACCAGCCAGGCGAAGATAAATCCCAACGGCACCGCCACGGCAATCGTCACGGCGGAAAAATACAAAGTCGTCCACATCACTTTGTACGTGTACGGATCGGCGAGGATCGTCACATAATTCTTGAGCGAATAGTCCGATGGCTGCCCCGGCACGCCGGTGCGCAGACTCATCCAGATAATCATGCCCAGCAGGACCAGAATGGAAATCGCCGCGACGCCGGCGACCGCCACCAGCGACAACTGCGACCAGTTGATATTCGAGCCGCGCGGCTCGGGCATGATGACTTGAGTGGACATGGAAATTTATTTCCCTCGCAAAGCACTATTGTTCTGCAACTTCGTAAGTCCAGCGAAGGCCAGAATTTAGACTTCGAACCTCGGATGGATACCGGTTTTCACCGGTATGACGGATTAACGACCTCGGCGACAAGCCAAGGGAATTTGGAGTTGTCGACCGGAAGTCGGCTTTCTGTTTATCATTCCCGCGAAGCGGGAAACCAGGTTAATTTCGAATCACTTCAACAGAATCTTATTCAGCTCTTCCTCGAGCCCGGCATCTTCCTTGAGAAACACTTCGCTCAATTGCTTGGCGTCCTGCAGCTTGATCTTGTTCGCTTTGACGTAATTCGCCAATATCGTACCCTCGACCAAATGGGAGCTGCGATGATCCTGCTTCTCCAGCACGCTCTGCGCCTCGCGGGTGGTCATGAAGGCGATAAACAACTTGGCCATGTTCGGATGCACCGAATTTCTCGGCACTGCGAGTTGATAGTACGACGAAGTCGCCGGCGAAGAGCCCGGCAAGCCGACCAGCGGCGCGTTCTTGGTTTGCCACTTCCACATCGCCTCCAGCGGCCCGCCGGTGCTCGCCATGATCGGAAACTCGCCGCTGACGATGCGCTCTTCTTCACCCTGACGCAGTCGGCCGCCGGTGAGCGGCGCCAGCTTGCGCGCAAAGTTGAGAACTTTCTCTTTGCCCCAGATCGGCGTCAAGCGGACCAGCCAATGAATGTACGCCGGGATCGCCATCTTGCCGGCCCAAGTCGGCGACAGCGCCGGATCGATCAGATCTTCATAACTCTTCGGCGCCTTGTCCTTGGGGATCGCATTGGAGTTGTAGATGATGCCGTGAAACGACGCGTAGACCAGCAACGACTCCTGCGGGGTAATTTCCATTTCCTTGGTCACCCAGGGAAAGATCCCCGCCCAATTCACTTTTTCCAGCGCTTTCTCTTCGTGCATGGTCGCGAAGGTGCCGTCGGAGCCAAGATACATATCCGTCGACGACTTCGAGCCGGCCTTCTGCTCGGTAATGATCCGCGCCGCCATCTGCGGAAAGCTCGGCCCGCCGCTCAAGTTCAATTTCGCCTTGAAGCCATAGCGCTTGGCGAACAGAGCTTCGAGTTCGGTAAAGCCCTTCTTACCGCCAAATGTCGACGTGCTCGCGACTAACGTCACTTCGCCTTCTTTTTTTGCCTCGGCGACGATCTGTTCGAGTTTCTGCGCCTGCGCGAGAGGCGGCAAAATAACAAGACAGCAAGTATGAGTTTCAGCACTGCATTACTCCTTTCAAGCTAGTGAGACGTCAAGGTCGAGAATAGAGGATAGAAAATGGCGGATGGACATCAGATCGCAACGCCATCCGCGATCCTCCATCATCGATCCTCGATCCTGAATTTCAAGACAACGCTTCCACCGCATCGCGACTCGACGTCGAAGGTAATCGACCGTCGGCACTACGCATCACACCGAAGGGATCTTTGCCCTGGGCTACCGCGTCAATCGAGTCGCGGATCATCTTGCGCAGCATGAGAATCCCCTGGTCGGAGCTCGCCAGATGTTCCTTGGTGCGGTCGGCGATCACGCCTTGAGTTTCCTGCGCCACCCGATCCTGCTCGCGATTGGGCAGATTCCACCAACCGTCTTGCACCCGCGTGTACACACCCGGCTCGCTTTTGCGAAAGCCTTTGACGCGCAGCGATTCGGGCCGTGTCGGCTGGCCGTCCTTGTGCGGGTAGAAGTCGATATAAAAAGTATTGGTCGTGTAGTCGTCCTTGGGCACGCGAAAGCGGATCACCTGGCGCGGCAGCTCGTCGACGCGCGCCGCGGAGTGGCGGATATGGGACGGAAAAATGAAATGCGATATGCGCGGCTTCGCCACGCCGTCGACCCAACGTCGTTTCTTTGAGGCCGAATGGCGTCGGCTCCCATTTGATCGTCGGCCGCTTCATCGCCATGTTGGGATAGCCGGCGGCATGGAGCGCGATGGAGTGCGTGCCGTCGGCGGAATTCTCCGCCCGTTGCAGCCAATTGCAAAACTCCTCGCCGCCGCCGACCACTCGGCAGCCATCGTCGCGTAATAGCAAATCATAGGGCGGCAAGAGCGGTACCGGCTCAGGGCCGATGTAGGCGAAGATCAAGCCGCCGGCATCCTGCGCATGAAAAGCCGGATGTTTGACCCGCTCTTTGAAAGTGCTGTCGGCCGGCTCCGCCGGTTGGTCCAGGCAATTACCGCGCGCGTCCCACAGCCAGCCATGATAGCAGCAGCGAATGCCGTTCTCTTCGACCCGGCCGTACTCCAACGACGTGCCGCGATGGGAACAGTGCAGCGCCACCAATCCCAACTTGCCGCCGCCGTCGCGAAACAACACGAAGTCTTCGCGCCAGCAACGTCACCTTGGTCGGTGCCGCTTTAGCCTGCACTTGATCGGTAAACGCCACCGGCCACCAGTAACGCCGCAGCATCTCCCCCGCCGGCGTACCCGCACCGACGCGAGTCATGAGTTCGTTTTCTTCTTGAGTCAACATAACGCGCTCCGTTGAAAAATGAACTTGCTGGAGTAATGGAGTACTGGAGTGTTGGGAATCGGAAACCCATTACTCCAAACTCCACCACTCCATTACTCCAATCTTCTCGTCTACTGCTTCAGCATCTTCGTCAGTTCTTCTTTGAACTCCAGACCGCTATCCTCGCCTTGCAGATAAAAATTGATCGAGTCCTTGGCTTCCTGCAACTTGATCTTATTTTGCTTGAGATAGTTCGACATCATCGTGCCGTCGACCAGGTGCGACGTGCGGAAATCATTTTTTTCGAGAATGGCTTGGGCTTCTTTCGACGCCATGAAACCGACGAAGAGCTTGGCCAAATTCGGATGGACTGAATTTTTCGGCACCGCTAGTTGAAAATAGGACGGCAGCACAGGTGTCGAACCCATCACCGCCACCAGCGGCGCGCCTTTGGCCTGCCACTGCCACATCTGTTCCGTTGCGCCGCCCATGTTCGCCGCGATGGGAAATTCGCCGCTGACCACCCGCTCTTCTTCGCTGTAGCGCAACCGTCCCGCGCTCAACGCCACCAGCCGCTTGGTAAAGTTCTTGACCTTGTCCTCGCTCCAGATCATCGACAGCTCGACCAGCCAAGAAACATAGGGCGGAATCGCCAGCTTGCCCGCCCAAGTCGGACTTAACTTGGGGTCGACCAGATCTTCGTAAGTTTTCGGCGCTTTGTCCTTGGGGATCAATTTTGAGTTGTAAATCATGCCGCGCAGCGAAGTAAAAATCAGCACGCCCTCATTGGGAAAAATCTCCATCGGTTTGGTGATCCACGGAAAGATCCCGGAATAATTTACCTGCTCCAACACCTTCTCTTTGTGCAACAGCGATACATGGGACTGCGAGCCATGATAAATATCGCTGGACGCCTTGCTGCCGTTTTTCACTTCGGTGATCACCCGCGCCGCCATCGAATTCATCTCCGGCCCGGCGGCAAAACGGATCTTCATATTGAGGCCAAAACGTTTGTTGAACGCCGCCTCAAGGATATTCAAAGTCTTCTGCCCGCCAAAAGTCTGCGCCCCGGCAATAAAGGTCAGCTCCGACTCTTTCTTCGCCCCCGCAATCAACTGCTCCAAAGTCTCCGCCGCGAGCTGTCGAATGAAGCGAAACCACCACCAGCAACCCAGGCGACAATCTTGGCAATAGACTTCATCGCACTCTCCGATCCGAAAACCTTTGAACCTTGAACCCTTGAACTTTCGAACGAATCCGAACCTCTGGAACGATTGGAACACCTGGAACCTTTGGAACAGTGCTTTTAGTCCAACAGTTCTTCCCTCGGCTCCAACCGGATCAACTCATTCTTCGCCGGATCGCGCACGACCCCCAGCGGATCGCGCCCCTGCTTGATCGCCTCGATGCCGTCCTTATAGATCTTTCGTAGCAGAATGACACCCTTGTCGGTGGTGACCAGATGTTCCGTGGTGCGGTCGAAGATCACGCCTTGGCTCTCCTGCGCGGCGCGGTCCTGATCTTCGCGGGCGAGCCAGCCGATCTCATCGTCCCAGCGATATTTGCCGAAAACCGTGTCCTGCACGCCTTCCGCCGAGCGGTCTTTCATCAGCTTCGAAGTGATCTTGCCGTCGACCTCGTTGGCGAACTCGACGGTGTAATGGATCGTGCTGGTATCGTCGATCGGCACGCGCCAGCGCATCACTTCGCAGGAACTGCTCGCGCGGTGCTCGGTCGGATGGCCCTCTTCGACGTTGCCGGTCTTGTTAATCGTCGGCATGACGAAGAAGTTCACATGCGCCCAGTTTTTGCCGGAGACACGCCGCGTGTAGGTGTTGAGCACGCCGTGGTCGAAGATTTGCGGGTTGATCTCGCCGTCTTCCCAGGTCGGCGTTGTCAGGCCGCGGTGCAGCCATTTCAAATGGTTTTGATCGACGGAATTTTCAATCATCTGAAAATAATTGCAGTTGACGATGCGCGCGCGCATCGCCCGCTGGCCGTCCTGGCGCGCCAGAACGTCATAGCGCGGCAACAGCGGCGCCGGCTCCGGCCCCATGTAGACAAACAAGACGCCGCCCAGCTCTTGAACTTTATACGACGGCTGGCGCACCCGCTCTTTGAACGTGCTGGTCGGCCCCTCGCCCGGCGTTTCCAACACCTTGCCGTCGACGTCGAACAGCCAGCCATGATAGCAGCAACGCAACCCGCCGCTCTCGATATGGCCGAACTCAAGCGAAGTGCCGCGATGCATGCAGCGCAGCGCCAACACGCCGTACTTGCCAAACTCGTCTTTGAACAGCACGACATCCTCGCCCAGAATCCGCTTCTTCTTCGGCTTGCCCTGCAGCTCGTTGGCAAACCCAATCGGCTGCCAATACCGCCGCAACAGCTCCCCGGCGGGCTTGCCCGGCCCAACCTGCGTCAACATGTCGTTTTCTTCTTTGCTGAGTGCCATGACCGTTTCCTTTTAGTAATGAAATTATTCGTGTTTGTTCAATCACGAATATCCGAGTCGCGCCGAGGGTGTCAAGCAAGCGGCGGCGTTGATCCACTCCACCTACAAGTGGCCTGGAATAAAACTTGGATTTCTGCACTTCCCGTTTCGGCGACATGAACACAAATTCCACGATGTCAAAGCGTAGGCGCCGAATCGCGCAGAATTGTGAATTCCCCCGCTCATCGGTTGTGACGGCGCTTAGGCCGTTTCGTTTTTGATCTGGTGAGCGCTGTCGTATTCCATCACCGGGTTGATTTCTGGATAACCCGCTACACGGCAGCGTTTGTCCGCAATACGATTGACAACGGCGGACAACCTGACGGATATTGAAACGATTTTACTCATTGGAAATTAACGGGTCCTGAATAACCCGCCGGATGAGTTGACGGTTAAATTAATATTTCGGTGGCAGAGAAGAACCTCGGAGTTGTGCGGCATGGCCACAATGGCGGAACTATCGCAGCGAGTCGATCGCCTGACGGTTGACCATTTGGCGGTCGTCGTGCGCGCCCTTGCGGCTGCTCCGTTTCCGGTAACCGTGGATCACGAGTTCCTCACATATGGCCTGGCGACGGAAGTGCTTCGCTTCTTTTTCCAGAACCAATGGACCAACGAACTCGTCTTTTCAGTCCATCAAGATGTTTCGCCGCATCATCGACAGGGGCGCCGTTATTTAAGGACCGACTCGGCCGAGCCAGACGAACAGTTTCGACATATGCAGCGCGTCTCCACCTTGGCTGAGATCACGTTCAATCTTCAGGGTGTAGATGGTCTGCGACAGCGCATCTGCTCTGATGAACAAGCATGACTTGGAGTCTGCATTGGGTGACGATGGAATGCGCGGCCCTGCTTTCCCGCCCTGAACTGCGTCTTCGCCTCGTCACTCCCACTGGCGTCGAAGGGCCTTGACTACGGAAGCCGAAGTAACGACATCTGCCAAGCGGACCGTTTGCTGTGAAATAAAGACCAAGTCTGAATCCACATCTCCCGATGCTCAAACTCTTTGGAGTACCCTTGAAGAGGCTCGTCAACAGTAGCCGAAAAAGGAGCGCTGGCATAATCTTGGTCAAAGTTCCGGAAGCAGTGGCTCAAGCAACAGGATCATTCCACGGAGTAGTAGCGGATGCCGTTGGCGAAAGTATTTCGTCAGTCACAGCGGCTGAGTGGGGCGTCACATTGCTCTGGGAGAATGGCATGAAGCCTCCGCAAGGATGAAGTCTGAGAGCCGGTTTAAAAATTACCGGCCAACAAGAACAGCAGACTGTATCAGTCAGATATTGATGACTTGGTCACTGTCGCGATTGGCCGCGCAAGTAATCCATCTTGGGTGTCATTTCATGCATTCATTGAGCAGACACGACCCAGCAGGTAGCGATCCCGCGAACCAAGCCCTGAAGCATACCACGTCCCCGATATGGGTTGCTCTGGAGTTCACTGTCTCGCGGCGCAGCCAACGACCAAGCTCACCAGCTATGTATTCAACGTTAATTAGCCTCTCCGTTCCAAGTTGAATTCCCCCCCACCCTGTGCAAATCTTTGATTCCTCATGGCCGACCAAACCGCGACTTTACTGCGCGAGCTTCCATCCATCGATCGCCTGCTCAATCATGCGCGCTGCGCCGCGCTGCTCACTCGTTACAACCGCGATTACGTGACGCAGAAGTGCCGCGCGGCTTTGGATCAGCTGCGCGCGAATATCCGCCAAGGCAAAGGCCAACTCCTCAATGACGACGCCATCCTCGATCAAGTCGAGGCGCAGATCGAACTGGAAAGCCGCCCCGGCCATATCCGCGTCGTCAACGCCACCGGGACGATCCTGCACACCAACTTGGGCCGCGCCCTGCTGTCGCAAGCGGCCATCGATGCGATGGTCGCGGTGGCCGGCAAGCCGATCAATCTGGAATACGATCTCGCCGCCGGCAAGCGCGGCAAGCGCGAAGAGACTCTGGAGCAACTGTTGGTCGATCTCACCGGCGCCGAAGCGGCGACCGTGGTCAACAACAACGCCGCCGCGGTGCTGTTGGGGCTGAATTCGCTGGCCCAGGGCAAAGAAGTGATCGTCTCGCGCGGCGAGCTGATCGAGATCGGCGGCGCATTTAGAATTCCCGAGATCATGGCCAAGAGCGGCGCGATCCTGCGCGAAGTCGGCGCGACCAATCGCACCCATCCGGCGGATTACGAAAACGCCATCAACGAAAACACCGCCCTGCTGCTCAAAGTCCACACCAGCAACTACAAAGTCGTCGGCTTCACCGCCGAAGTGACTCTGGAACAAATGGTCGCCATCGGCAAGAAACACAATCTGCCGGTGATGGAAGATCTCGGCAGCGGCGCGCTGATCGACTTGAGCAAGTACGGCCTGGCCAAAGAGCCGCTGGTCGGCGAAAGAATCGCCGCCGGCGCCGATGTCGTGACCTTCAGCGGCGATAAAATTCTCGGCGGCCCGCAAGCGGGCTTGATGGTCGGCAAAAAAGAACTGATCGGCAAGATGAACAAAAATCATCTGCAACGCGCCCTGCGCTGCGGCAAGCTGACTCTGGCCGCTCTCGAAGCGACCCTGCGCCGCTACCGCCAGTCGCCCAACATCGTCGAAGAAATTCCCACCCTGCGCGCCTTCACCCGCTCCGTCGACGAAGTCCGCGCCATGGGCCAGTCAGTCATGCCGAAACTCGAAACCGCCCTCGGCAACGACTTTCAACTGTCACTGCAAGACTCGACATCGCAAATCGGCAGCGGCGCACTGCCGACGGAAGAACTGCCGACGGTGGTCATCACCGTCGCGCACCCGAAACGCAGCGCCAACGCCATCGCCAAGACAATTTAGACAAGCCGATCCGCCAATCATCGGCCGCATCCAGGACGACAAATTCCTCCTAGACCTAAGAACAATCTTCGACGCCAAAGACCTAGTCCCCGAATTCCGCTCCGAATAATTTGGAATATTGCAATTTGTCAATTATCAAATTAACCCCATGCCCTACATCATCGGCACCGCCGGCCATATCGACCACGGCAAGACCAGCCTGATCAAAGCCCTCACCGGCACCGACACCGACCGGTTAAAGGAAGAAAAAGAGCGCGGCATCTCCATCGATTTGGGCTTCGCCCATCTCGATCTGCCGGACGGGACTTCGGCGGGCGTCGTCGACGTGCCGGGTCACGAGCGTTTCATCAAAAACATGCTCGCCGGCGCCCATGGCATCGATCTCGTTCTATTCACCGTCGCGGCCGATGACGGCGTCATGCCACAGACCGAAGAACATCTCGACATCGTCCATCTGCTCGGCATCAAGATGGCGATCTTCGTCATCACCAAGGCCGATCTGGCGCCCGACGCGCATCGCCGATGTCGAAGAAGAGATCGACATCCTGACCCTCGGCACGATTCTCGAAAACTCGCCCAAGATCGCGGTTTCATCCGTGACCGGCCAAGGCCTCGACGAACTAAAGCAACTGATTTCCACGACATTGAAATCCGCCAATCACGCCGCGCCCATCCGGCTACTTTCGCCTGCCGGTGGACCGGGCTTTTGTCCTGCAAGGCCATGGCGTCGTCGTCACCGGCACGTCGCTCTCCGGCGAGATCAAAGTCGGCGAGCAGGTGCGCTGCTTGCCCGGCGACAACCTGTTTCGCGTGCGCAGCCTGCAAGTGCATGGCCAATCCGTCGAACGCGCCGGCTGGGGCCAGCGCGTCGCGATGAATTTGACCGGACCGGAGCGCGCCTCCATCGAGCGCGGCCAGGTCATCTGCCACGAGAAACTGGCGCTTACTTCGGAACGCTTCGACGCCTTTTTGGAAGTCCGTCCCGCGGCGGCGAAGGGCATCAAAAATCATCAGCGCCTGCGCATCCACATGGGCGCGGCCGAACGCCTGGGCAAGATCGTCTCTGCTCGGCGACAAAGCGAAAGCCGAGCCGAAGGAGTCGGTCTATTGCCAGATCACTCTGGACGAACCGCTGCTGGTGATGCGCGGCGACCGATTCGTCGCCCGCGACGAAACCGCCCAACGCACCCTCGGCGGCGGCACGATCATCCACCCCTGGTCCACACGGCACAAACGCGGCGAAGCGAACCTGCTGGAACGGCTCAAAGCGCTCCACACCGGCGACTTCGCACAATTGATGGAAAGCTTCTTGAACGAAAGTAGCGACTTTGCGCTGGCCATCGACGCCATCCATCAGTTCCTGAACCTGCGAGGAACCCGACGCGCGGCAAAAAGTCGACGCTTTGAAGTCCCTGCGCGCGCTCAACGCAGAGGGCGAAAAAGTTTACACGACTGACGTGAAATGGAACCGGCTGAAAGAGCGGCTGCTCAAGACGCTCAAAGAATTCCACACCGCCCACCCCTTGATCCCCGGCATGGACATGGAGGAGCTGCGCGGCAAGCTCGGCTACCAACTTTCGCCGAAAATCTTTCGCGTTGTGGTCGACCTGTTTATCAATGACAAACTGATCGCCAAGGAAGAAAACCTCTTGCGCTTGGCGAGCCACCGCGTCCAGCTCGGCGGCCAAGAAAAAATCTTGATGGACAAGATCAAGAAAATTCTCGGCGACCAGCCCCTAGCGCCGCCCGACTTGAAGGAAATCGAAAAACAGGTCGGCGTGCCGCGAAATCGTTTGAGCGAAGTGATCCGCCTGCTCGAACGGGAAGGCTCGGTGATACGCATCACCACCGACATGTATTTCCTCGCTTCGAGCATCGAGCAACTGCGCGGGACCCTGGTGCAATTCTTAAGCGAAAAGGGCGAGATGAACGCCGCGGCGTTTCGCGATCTGATCGGCTCCAGCCGCAAGTACACGATTCCGTTGTTGGAATACTTCGACCGCGCTGGGCTGACGATTCGCATCGGCGACATTCGCAAGCTCAAAGTGCCTCTCGCCGCGGCAAAAACTCCGGCTCGTTGAAATCACTCAACATTCGATCTAGAGTTGCTACGTATGATGCTAGGGAAAAAGAAAGCCGTGCGCTTGACGCAAGAGGTCAAAAGCGCGGGTTGAGCTGCGAAGCTCGGTCCGGGCGACCTTGCGCAAGTACTACACGACTTACCGAAGTTCAACGATCCCAACATGCTGGTCGGCACCGAGACCGCCGACGACGCCGGGGTGTACCGTCTGCGCCCAGACCTGGCGATCGTCAACACGGTGGACTTCTTTCCCCCCGTCGTCGACGACCCCTATTTGTTCGGCCAGATTTCCGCGACCAACTCGCTGAGCGATGTCTACGCCATGGGCGGCGATCCCAAGACCTGCATGAACATCGTCTGCTTTCCCAAGGGTAAGATGGACATCTCCATCCTCGGCGAGATCTTGAAAGGCGGCGCCGACAAGGTCAAAGAGGCCGGCGCAGTGATCATCGGCGGCCACAGCATCATCGACGACGAGATCAAGTACGGCATGTCGGTCACCGGCGTGGTTCACCCGGACAAGATTTTCCGCAACGTCGGCGTTCAGGAAGGCGACGTGTTGATCCTGACCAAGCCGCTCGGCACCGGCATCATCACCACCGCCCTCAAGCGCGGCAAGGCTTCCGCCGAAAGCGTCGCGGAAGCGGTGACTTCGATGACCACCCTCAACGCCGACGCCTCCTTTGTCGCACGCAAACATAAGGTCCACGCGGTTTCCGATGTCACCGGCTTCGGCGTCCTGGGCCACGCCCAAGAGATGGCCAGCGGCAGCGGCGTCACGTTGATACTCGAATCGGCGAAACTGCCGCTGCTCAAGGGCGCGGTGCGGCTCGCCGAAAAGGGCTATATCACCGGCGGTTGTAAACGCAATAAAGATTATCTCGACGACAAGATGGTCATCGAGAAAACATGTCAGCGAAGGTTTGGCCGAAGTCGCCCTCGACCCGCAAACCTCCGGCGGCTTGCTCATCGCCATCGGCAAGCAACATGCCGCCAAACTCGTCGACGACCTGCACGCCGCCGGCGTCACGGCCGCCTGCGCCATCGGTTACGCCACGTCGCAGCAAAAGCCCTGGGTGCGCTTGGTTTGATAGCTGCGGCGGCCCGAGTCCGTCATTAGCAATAGTCAATCCGTTGGAAAGGCGTTCAATCGCGTGCGGTCATTGCCGCACGCTCAGCGACAGTGTAACCGCGGAAAGCTTATCGAACGAGTAAATTCACCAAGCATCTGGTAAACTGCGAATACCATCATGTTTGCGCCCAACGCCCTCGCCCGTCTCGCGCGGCTTTATAACATCCAGTCCAGTTATCGTGACGGCCTTGGGCAGCTGCGCCAAGCGTCAACGGATGCGATCCTCCAGGTATTGCGGGCGCTCGGCGCGCCGTTACAACGGTTTGACGATGCCGACGATGCCTGGCGCCAGCGCCGCCAAGCATTGTGGCAACGCGTCATCGAGCCAGTGATCGTGGTTTGGCAAAACCAACCGGCTATACTCAAGATTCGCGTTCTCACGCAACTCGCAGAAACCCGGATAAGTTATCGAATTCTTCTTGACAGCGGCGCGACAGTCGAAGGCAATCTGCGAGAAGATCCCGCCACGAAGTCCGTCGCGCGCGAAGTCGAAGGGTCACGCTATGTCACGCGCCGCCTGATTGGCCCAGCGCCACTCCCGCTTGGCTACCATCGGCTGTATTTGCGCATCGGCGAGGTAGAAGTCGATAGTTATCTGTTTTGCGCCCCGCCCCAAGCGTACACGCCGACCGAAACTAAAAAGCGCTGGGGACTCTTCTGTCCGCTCTACGCGCTCCATTCCGAACAAGTCTGGGGTGCAGGTAATTTTTCCGATCTCAGCCGGCTGGTCGAATTCACCGCCAGCCTCGGCGGTCACGCCGTCGCCACTCTGCCCATGCTCGCGAACTTTTTGGACGAGCCGTTCAATCCGAGTCCCTACGCTCCGGTGAGCCGGCTATTTTGGAATGAGTTCTATCTCGACATCGAGCGCATTGCCGAGCTGCAAGATTGCGCCGAAGCGAAGACCCTCCTAACAACCTCCAGCTTGATCACCGACTTGGAGCAGTGGCGAGCCGCGCCGCTGGTCCAGTATCGCCAAGTTATGGCGCGCAAACGTGAGATCCTAACTGCCTTGCTGCGCGCATTACTGCAAAGTTCGGCGCAGCGGCGCGACGATTTTGAAAATTTCATCGCCAGCCATCCGGTAGCGCAAGACTACGCCGAGTTTCGCGCCAAGACTGAGCGCGAACAGAAAATCTGGATTGACTGGCCCATGGACAGCCGTGAAGGTAAATTGCACGCGCTCCGACTTCGACGACTTCGCCAAGCTCTATCATCTCTATGTCCAATGGCAGTGCGCCGAACAAATCGCCGCGGTCAGCGCCAACGCGCGCCGCGGCAGCGCGGCGCTCTATCTAGACTTTCCACTCGGCGTCAACCGCGATGGTTACGATGTTTGGCGCGAGCGAAGCCTCTTCGCCCTCGGCATGAACGGCGGCGCGCCCCCGGATGGATTGTTTATCAGAGGGCAGAACTGGGGCTTTCCACCGCTCCATCCCGAAGCGATCCGCCAGCAGGGGTACCGTTACTACATCGATTGCCTGCGCCATCATATGGGTTCGGCCGGCATGCTGCGTATCGATCATGTGATGGGAATGCATCGCGTCTTTTGGGTGCCCGATGGTTTTAGCGCCACCGACGGCGTCTACGTGCACTATCGCGCGCCGGAGTTTTACGCGATTTTGAATTTCGAGTCGCACCGCCATCGAGTCCAGATCGTTGGTGAAAATCTCGGCACGGTTCCCGACGCCGTCACCGCAGCCATGGCGCAGCGAAAATTCCTCGGCATGCATGTCGGCCAGTTCGGCGTCAACGCCGATCCCAACCACGCACTGGACGCGGTTCCCGCCAATGTCGTTGCGAGTCTGAACACCCACGACACCGCGACCTTCATGGGTTTCTGGCAGGAGAAAGACATCGACGACAGCGTCGACTTGAACCTTCTCGACAGCGATCAAGCCGACACCCAGCGCCGCTACCGCGCCACCCAGCGCGACGCACTCGTCGCTTACCTGCGCGCCCACGACTACATCGGCGCGGATAACTCGGCAGCGGCCGTGCTGCGCGGCTGGCTGATTTTTCTTGCCGGGCAGCCAACCGAGTTCATATTGCTTAACTTAGAAGACCTCTGGCTCGAACCGGCGCCGCAAAATGTCCCTGGCACCTGGCAGGAGCGGCCCAACTGGCAACGCAAGGCTCAGTACTCTATCGAAGAGTTGCGTGGCCTTGCGTCGATCAATGACGCTTTTAACGACAATCAGCGACATCCGTGCCCGGATGGTTTAGAATATTACTCATGTCCGAAGTGCGCCCGTTCAGCCTGCTGACAGCCCATGACAGCTACCTTTTCAATCAAGGCAGCCATTTTCGCCTCTACGATAAACTAGGCGCCAGAGTTGTCACTGTGGGCCGGACCAGCGGCAGCTATTTCGCAGTCTGGGCGCCTAACGCCGAACCAGTTTCGGTGGCCTCCATGCTCTATCTGGATTACGGCCGTAAAAACGGCGAACGGATTCCCAACCGGCACGGCGGCCGGGAGAATCTCGAGACGATCGAACTTTTACGCCGTTTAAATCATGTGATCTACGAAAACTCTGGGTGCGCGACTTGAATCAACTCTACCGTAAAGAGCCGGCGCAGCACGAGCGTCGACTGCGAGCCCGCCGGTTTCGATGGATCGATTGCGACGACGCCGAGAGCAGCGTGGTGAGCATGCTGCGCAAAGGCAAATCGACCGCGAACTGCCTGGCGCTGCGATTTCACTCCCGTGCGCAATGGTTCACGCCTCGGCGTGCCGCGCGACGGTTTCTGGCGTGAGGCCTTGAACAGCGACGCCGTGGATTATAACAGCAGCGGCGATCGGCAATCGTGGCGGGCTCGAGCGCCGAACCGCTGGCGCACCATGGCCGGCCGTTTTCTTTGGTGCTGATCTTGCCGCCGTTGTCAGTGTCATTTTTCGTCAATAAGCCATAACTCAGCGCTTGCTCACGATGAAGATCGCCATGATCGCTTCCGAGGCCAACCCGTTCGCCAAGACCGGCGGCTTGGCCGATGTCCTGGGCAGCGCTGTCCTTGGCGCTGGAGCGGTTCGGCCATCAGGTCCTATTGATCCTCCCGGCTTACCGTGGCACTCCGGGCGGCGAATTTTCGCTGCAAGACACCGGCATGACTTTCACCGTACCGGTGTCCGATCGTCAGGAATCCGCATCGGTGCTTCAAACCACCATCGGCAATTCAGTCACCGTCTACCTCATTCGCGCCGATAAGTATTTCGACCGCGAGTTTCTCTACGGCACACCGACCCAAGACTATCCCGACAACGCCGAGCGGTTTGTCTTCTTTTGCCGCGCGGCGTTGGAAATCCTCGGCGCCCAGCCGGTCGACATCGTCCACGCCCATGACTGGCAAGCCGCCTTGGCCATCGTGTTTTTGAAGACCCAAGCGGCGCGGTACCACGCCACCGCCGGCGCGAAGACCGTATGCACCATCCACAACTTGGCTTTCCAAGGCAATTTGGGCAGCCCGACTGGCATTTATTGAATCTCGACAGCGGATTTTTCACGCCGCAGTTCTTGGAGTTTTACGGCAACATTAATTTCCTCAAGGGCGCGCTGGTTATGGCCGATAAAATAACCACTGTGAGCCCAACCTATGCCCAGGAGATCATGACTCTGGAGCAGGGATTCGGCCTCGAAGGCCTGCTGCGCCAGCGCGCTGACGATCTCGTGGGGATCTTGAATGGCGTCGACTATGGCCAGTGGAATCCCTGGACCGATCCATTGATCTCCCATCGCTACGACGAGAACAGTTTAACTGATCAAACGCAACTGCAAGACAGTCGCTGCGCCAACAGCTCGGCCTGCCGGATCAAGCCAATACGCCCATCGTCGCGATGATCTCGCGGCTGACCGCGCAAAAAGGCTTCGATCTGGTGCAAAAGATTTTCCCGACCTGATGCAACGCGACATTCAATTCGTCTTGCTCGGCAGCGGCGAACCGCGCTATGAAGCGTTTTTTCGCGGCGCCGCGGCGAGCTACGCCAATCGCGTCGCCGTGCGCATCGGCTTCGACGAGCGGCTGGCGCATCAGATCGAGGCCGGCGCCGATCTATTCTTGATGCCGTCGCTCTACGAGCCCTGCGGCTTGAATCAAATGTACAGTTTGAAATACGCCACGCTCGCCGATCGTCCGGGCCGTCGGCGGGCTGAAAGATTCCGTGCAGGACTACGATCCTCAGAGCCACAGCGGCAACGGATTCGTTTTTACCGATTACGATGGCGACGCCATGCTCGCCGCCATCGATCGCGGTTTATCCGCCTACAGCGATAAAAAAGCTTGGACCGCGCTGCAGCGTCGCGCCATGGCAATGGATTTTTCCTGGCGAGCGCTCGGCGCAACTTTACAGCGATTTATATAAAACTCTATTGCCGTAACAACAGGATGGAGCGAGAGAGATGTTGTACGTACTAGGTGTGGTCATGGCGGGCGGGCGCGGCGAGCGGCTCTACCCCTTGACCCAGCATCGGGCCAAGCCGGCGGTTCCCTTCGGCGGCCGTTATCGGATTATCGATTTCGTGCTGTCGAACTTCATCAATTCGGGCATTCTATCGATTTACGTGGTCACCCAATTCAAGGCCCAGTCGCTCTTGGAACATCTCGACCGCGGCTGGCGGGCAACAGATTTTTTGGGCGAACATTTTATCACGCCGGTGCCGGCGCAGATGCGCTCGGGCGACGACTGGTACCAGGGCACCGCCGATTCGGTGTATCAGAATCTCTACTTGCTCGAACGGCACAAGCCGACGCTCGGTGGCGGTGTTCGGCGCCGACCACATTTACCGGATGAACGTCCGGCAAATGATCGACGCGCATAAAAACAAGTCTGCCGAAGTCACGGTCGCAGCGATTCCGGTGAAGATCGAAGAAGCCTCGCAGTTCGGCGTTATCGAGATCGATGCCGATTGGCGGATTGTCGGTTTCGAAGAAAAACCCAAAGAGCCCAAGTCGATTCCCGGCGAGCCCGGCTTCGCCTTGGTGTCCATGGGTAATTATCTTTTTAACAATGAAGTGTTGATCGAGGCCTTGAAAGCCGACGCCGCCAATCCGGCGAGCAATCATGATTTCGGCCGCGATCTCTTGCCGGATTTCGTCACTGCCGGCCGTATGTTCGCCTATGATTTTCGCCAAAACCGCGTGCCAAGCCCGTCCAAGGGCGAAGAACCGAGCTACTGGCGCGACCTCGGCACCATCGAAGCCTACTACGACGCCAGCATGGACCTATGCTCCATCGATCCGTCGTTCAATTTATATAACCGCAGCTGGCCGCTGCGCACCGTCGGCTACGCCGATCCGCCGGCGAAGTTCGTCTTCGATTGGCGCCGACCGCCAAGGCATGGCGGTCAATTCGGTGGTCGCCGAGGGCACGATCATCAGCGGCAGCGATGTCCGCAACTGCATTGTCGGGCGCAACGTGCGCATTCATAGCTACAGCCATATCGAAAACTCGGTGATCATGGATTGGGTGGAGATCGGCAGGCAACTGCCGGATCCGCAACGCCATCATCGACAAGGCCAACGTGATTCCCATCCGGCACGGAGATCGGCTACGACCTGGATAAAGACCGCGAGCGCTACTTTGTCTCGCCCACCGGTATCGTCGTGCTCGGCCGCGGGCCGCGCAAAACCACCTGGGTCATGGCCAATTCCTAAGCGCAGTCCGCGGCAAGTTGCCGATAGGGCACGTCGAGAATATCAATCGAATCATGGAACGCTACATTTGCATACACGGCCATTTCTACCAGCCACCGCGGGAAAACCCCTGGCTCGAAGCCATCGAGCTGCAAGACTCGGCGTACCCCTACCATGACTGGAACGAGCGCATCACCGCGGAGTGCTATGCGCCGAACTCAGTGGCGCGCATCGTCGATGGCGACAATCGCATCATCAAACTGATCAACAATTACGCGCGCATCAGTTTCAACTTCGGCCCGACCTTATTGTCCTGGCTCGAGGCCAAGGCGCCGGAAGTGTATGGCGCGATCCTCGACGCCGACCGCGATAGCCAGCAGCGCTTCTCCGGCCATGGCTCGGCGCTGGCGCAAGTTTACAATCATGCGATCATGCCGCTCGCCAACAGCCGGGACCGCAAGACGCAGATCCGCTGGGGCATCGGCGATTTCACCAAGCGCTTTCAGCGCGCGCCGGAAGGCATGTGGCTGGCGGAGACCGCCGTCGATGTCGAAACCTTGGAGTTGCTGGCCGAACAGGATATCCGGTTTGTCGTTCTAGCGCCGCACCAGGCCGCTCGCGTGCGTTCCATCGGCGCGCGCCAGTGGCAACAAATCACTGGCGACGCCATCGATCCGAGCCGCGCCTACCGGCAGCTGCTGCCCTCCGGGCGCGCCATCGGGCTATTTTTCTACGACAGTCCGATCGCCCGCGCGGTCGCCTTCGAAGGCGTGCTATCCCACGGCGAACGTTTCGTCGACAAACTCATGGGCGGTTTTGCCGATGGCCGCGATTGGCCGCAGCTGGTCCATATCGCCACCGATGGCGAGAGTTATGGCCATCATCATCGGTTTGGCGACATGGCGCTGGCCTACGCCCTGGACCAGATCGAAACCAAACAGCTGGCGCGCTTGACCAACTACGGTGAGTTTCTCGAAAAACATCCGCCCACCCACGAAGTCGAGATCGTCGAAAAAACTTCCTGGAGTTGCGCCCACGGCATCGACCGCTGGTGGAGCGATTGCGGCTGCAACTCCGGCGCGCATCCTGATTGGCGTCAACAGTGGCGCACGCCGCTGCGCAACGCCCTCGACAGCCTGCGCGATGCGGTCACGCCGCTGTGGCAGCAGCAAGCCACGGATTATTTCAAAAATATTTGGTTTGCCCGGGATACGTATATCGAAGTGATCCTCGATCGCTCGGCACGATCTATAGAGAACGATTTCTCGCCCGCCACGCCGCCCGGCCGTTGACGCGACGATGAGAAAATCACCGCGCTCAAGTTGCTCGAACTACAGCGGCAACTGTTGCTCATGTACACCAGCTGCGGCTGGTTTTTCGACGACATCTCGGGCATCGAGACCGTCCAGGTCATCCAGTTCGCCGGCCGCGCCGTCCAGTTAGCTCAAGAACTTTTTGGCGACTCGCTGGAAGAGCGCTTCATCGAGCGGCTTGGCGCTGCGCACAGCAACCTGCCTGATCAGGGCGACGGCAAACAGATCTACGACCAACGCGTCCGGCCCGCGCGTGTCGACTGGGAGCGGGTCGGCGCTCATTATGCCGTCAGTTCGCTGTTCGAAAGCATACCGGAGCAGACAAAAATTTATTGCTACCGCGCCGAGCGAAAGAACCTTCAGACCTATGTCGCCGGCAACGCCAAGCTGGCGGTTGGTGAAGTCGAACTGACCTCGGAAATCACCGGCGAAACCACCTGTCTGAGTTTCGGCGCGCTGCACTTGGGCGATCACAACGTCAACGGCGGCGTGCGCCCATCCCTTGGCGACAACGTCGAGAGTTATCTCGCCCGCGAGCTCGCCGAGCCCTTCATGCGCGGTGATTTCGCCGACAGTCCTGCGTCTGATGGATCGCCGCTTCGGCGAGTCGAACTACTCGCTGCGCTCGCTGTTCCACGACGAGCAGCGCAAACTGATCGGCCAGATCTTGCAGTCCGCCCTAGGCGAAACCGAGTCGCTCTACCGGCAAATCTACGACCACCGCGCCCCGCTCATGCGCTTTTTACATAGCTTGAACTTGCCGCAACCGAGCGCGCTGCGCGGGCCAGCGGAATCGGTCATCAACAGCGACCTGCGCCGCCAATTGGAGCAGGATGAGATCGACATCGACCAGTTGAAACAGTTACTCGCCGCGGCGACCGCCGAGGGCATCGCGCTCGACAGCGCGACGTTGGAATTCACCTACCGGAAAAACCTCGAACGAAACGCGGAAATTTTCGCCAGCCAACCGTCACTCACCGGCCTGCAGAGCTTGAACCGAGCCGCCACGGCGATCGCCATGCTGCCATTCACGGTCAATTTGTGGAAAGTGCAAAATCTGCTGTACCGGTTCAGCCAGCACTTCAATTCCGACAATCCACAGGCCAGCCATGGCGCACCGACGATCGCGACCGATGGGATACCTGCCTGAGAGAGCTCGGCGAAAAACTCGCCGTCAAGGTCTTCTAACCGGCTAGGGCTAGCGCAGCTCCGCCGCGATGAAATAGCGGTAGCGTCGTCATTTCGAAGGTCGAGAAAAATCCGTTTTAGATCTTCGCTGCCCTCGATATCACGAGCCTCGGCCCGTCACTTTGTGAGCTTGGCGTCGTTAGCGCGAGGAATATCCGAATCTAGACGTTTCTGGTCGCAGAAAGTGCGGCGTTACTCCGGACAGATTACTAGGAGCATGGGACACTCGACTCATTAGGCATTGATGTTGAGTTTGCCAATACCGTCTTGCGGTTCGCCGAAATTCTCGTCAAGACGATAAGGCAAATGATGAAAATGGCGCGGCAGGAACTCTTGCCAGCACCGTTTGCGGGATGGAACGTGGTGGCACTGCGGAGTGCTTGATTGAGTTGATTATTTCGCGCGTCGGCAGATCGTCCGGCGCCGCACCGGCTCAGGCACGGTCGCGGTGGCAACTCTGGCGGCGTCAACTGCTATCATCGCGATTCATTTCACCCACTGACTTGGCCGCCCGCGCCACAGCGTTTGCATTGGCTGGCTCGCCCCAAATCTTGGCGTAGATATGATCGCCGATATCCTTACCGGTGAACCATTCGACAAGTGAATTAACGACCCCGGTCACCAAGCCGCTCAGACGGCCCCAAAGCGCGCCGCCGATCACCCGTAGGCGCCATGCCGATGCGATCGTCCGTCAGATTACGATAAATCGTCGCGACAATCGGGATATGCTGGAGCGGATTGACGATGTCAAGGAAGTCGCCAAATTCAAAACTTGCACTTTGCCACAGCGAAAAAGCTTTCGCGGGTGCGGCGGTTGGCGTCGGCGCGCTGGGATCCTTGGAGAGGTCATCGGCGACGCGCGCATAAGATCGTTTCATGGTCGCCGCTTCGGCTCCGTTGCGAGCCCGGGCGATTGGCGCGGCTGGTGTCGCTTCATTACGGCGCGGTTCCACGCTGGCGAGCGCTGTCGATTCGAGAATCATGGTTATTTTTCAGCGCTTGCGCCGGCACCCGTTGCACTTTCTTGCAACAGCCTGATTTCGACCCGGCGATTGGCGCGCCGATCGGTCGGCGTGGAGTTAGGATTTTTCGGCCGTTGATCGGCGTATCCCTGAACTGCGATACGCGAGGGACGCAGACCGCGCTGAACCAAGTAGCGCGCCACCCGGCTCGCCCGTGCCGTCGACAGTTCCCAGTTGGACGGAAAAGCTGAATTGGCAATGCGCACGCTGTCGGTGTGGCCGCTGACGGCGACCGACATTTTCGGATTGGCGAGCACGACGGCGGCGATTTTTTCCAGCACTGGCAGCGCCCGCCGGCGCAGCTCGGCCTTACCGGAGTCGAACGGCACACTGTCGCGCATCGACAACAAGATTTCGCCGGCCGTCGATTCGATCGTGACATCCTGGCGCAATCCCGCGGCACCGACGAACTGGGCTAAATCGTTTTGTACAGCTTGCCAAGCATCCAGCCCCATTGATGCCTCGACCGGGAGCAGCTGGGCACTGGCTTGGGGCGCGGCCGGCAACGCACCCTTGACCGTCGGTTGTGCCACCGTCGAGCTAGCCGTGGCATACCACAGCACGGCGAAGCCCAATAGCAATAAGGTCAGATCACTGAGCGTGATCATCCACCAATCGGTATCGTTCTGGTTTGACGAGCTAGTCGCCACTGAGCGCGGCAGAACTGCGTTGCGATGAGCGAGTGTTTCGAAACCCGCTAAAATTTGCACACGGTTTGACTTCATAATCTCTAGCGATGCGCTAGAAGAGCGATCGGTTCCCATTCGCGATAACGGCCACCTTCGGTAGCGCTAATCGGGAAAGAAGTTTTAGGACGATCGACCAGCGTCAGACTCTCGCCTCGCGCAATCGTTAAAATCCAATCTTTACTCAAACGCATTTTGGTTTCTTGCTCCACAGCAACCGATTGTAACCGAGCCAAAAGCGGCGCAACTAAGACATTGGCCGCCACCGCGCCGTAGAGCGTTGTCAGGACCGATAAACCCAACGCAGCCGGCAAGCTTTTCGGATCGGCAGTAACGAGGTTTCCCAACAGCAGCACCATGCCGATCAAAGTGCCGATCAGTCCGAAAGACGGCAGCAACTTGCCTAGTGTCAAAAGGATTTGGCGGTTGGCTTCATATTCACCGAGTATGCCAGCGAAGCGAACCTCCAAGCGTGCGCGAATCGACTCCGCATTATGCAAATCGACGAGCAACTCGACACCATACTTCAGATAGCCATCGTCTAGATGCTTTTCCTGGGTTTCCACGCCTCGGAGTCCTTCCAGACAAAATAGTTCGGTAAGTCTGCGCAAGACGGCTACGTGAGCTTGTAAGCTAGCCTCCGGTGCCGCAAACAAGCCCCGAATGGCTAGGGCGCAATCTTTCAATTGCTTCTTGGAGTAGGAAAAATAAGTTACTGTCAATGCACCCCCGCAAGTTAGCAGCAGGGAAAAAGGATCAAAAAATTGCGGCTTGAGAATTACCCCCACGGCCAGTGAAAAAATAACAACCCCCAGAAGCGCGAACTCACGAGACACAGCGACCTCCCGCTATTGAACAATGGAACGAGTTTGACCGATTCGATTTCTTCCCAGCGCACACGCAGAATTCGTGCCGGCATCTCAGCCACACGGAACTCCAGGAGAAAATGTTGGTATCGGGAATTAGGGGTAGGAAATCTTTTCCTACCGAGGGTAAGAAACGCCGAGTGGAGGCGAAAAAAACGGCCTATGCAGTGCGGTGGTGATATGAACCCATCGATTGGGCAATTCGGGCGTAGGCGTTAAAGACCCGACGCCGATCAGACAACTCAATCATTTCCCGACTAATATTTGACAGTTGCTGTCCAATTTTTTGCACCAAAACTTGGTCTTTTTCCAAGACCGAAGTCATCAGCGGTTGCAAAGCCGGGGAGTCGGCAACGATGTCTTCCGTACACATCGGTAGGTCCCAGAGTCGTTGAAAGACCGCATTTCTCCGAAGGGCGTAGCCTTCCCAGACTTCGAGACTCGGGTCGGGACAGTTAAGCAGATCTTCCGTAATGGCGAGCAATGATAAGATCTCTTGGCAGATTAATTCGTTCATCGAATCAAAGGTTTTCTTTCCGTGCTTGCGCGACGGCTCCCTCCCAGCCTTCGTTTAAAGTCGATAGAAGCAATAACACGTCGTCGATCGGTTTTACCTTATTTTCCAGGTGCGCTTCCATGAGCTGATCCATCATGAATCGGTAAAGGGCTTCGAGCGAGCGTGAGAGATCCCCGCCTACTTCAAAATCAAGCGTGCTTAGCAACTCACCGATTACGGCATGAGCTTTAGAGATGCACATCCCCTTTTCCGCGATCTGCCCCTGGTCGAGATGGACCTTGGCGCGTTTGAGGAAATCCATTGCGCCTTGGTACAAGCATCAGCAGCAGCGTACCTCTATCCGCCGTATAGAATTGGTTGATTTTGTACGTCTCGAGTTGTTGCGAGTATGCGACTGACATAAAAATACTTACTTATTAAGTTGACCATTTAAGCCGGCAAGTTGTTGCGTCAGGTAGTTTCCCTGCGTGTTGATCTGGCTAACCAGTGTCTCCAACGCTGTGAATTTGCGGGTTAGGTCTTCCATGAGACGGTTAATACTATTTTCTTTACTGGCGATCCGATCACCTATTTTTTTAATTTCATTTTGAGCCCCATCAATTCGAGCGGACAAGACACCATCACCGAGCCTGGTCGCGGCGTCGGCAAAATTTATGACCGACTTGGCGAGGCCATCCGTGGCTGCGGCAAATAGATTACCCACCCCCGCTAAATTGGCCTTTAGCGCGGCATCAAACTTGGCACTATTGACGGAGAGCGTTCCGTTCTTTTGTGTCGCGATGCCAATTTCACTGAGAATCGAAGGCGAACCGGCAACCGGAGTAATAATCAAACTCTGCAAACTACGCTTGAGTGATGCCACTGTGGCATCGCCGATCAACGGCCCACCCGTCTTGGTTGCGCTATCATACTTGGTTTTTTCGGCGATAAATGAAGTGACCTCGTTGTAGGCGGTAATAAACTCGTTGAGTTGGTTTTTGATCGCTTCGGTATCGTCATTGACGGTTACTTGAACTTCCGTAGCGGAGCTCGACTTAAGGTCCAAAGTCACGCCGGGAATGACGTCGGATAGCAAATTTGCGGCGCGCGCCAGCGGGATCCCATCGACCACCAAGGTCGCATCCAACGCCGCCTGCGTGGTCGCAAAACCGGGTGCCGTCCCACCGTTCAAGTTTGCTTCGCTGATGGCTACAGCATTGGTGAGACCGGTGTTCTTTCCACTGATCACAAGGCGGTATGAAGGCGTTGTGCCTGCCGTTACGGTCACAATGGAAGCTGTAACGTCAGCATCGGAATCGTTAATTGCGGCGCGCAAACCTTCTAAGGTGTTGTTGGTACCGTCGATGGCGATATTCGTGGTCGTTGCGCCCACTGTAATGGCGAGCGTTCCCGTGCCGACGACGGTCGTAGCAGTGTCGCTGAACGGTGCGGAAGCTAATGTGCTGCTCCTGGCAAGAGCACTGACGGTAACGTTGTGATTGGCAGTGTCGGCGCTGGAACTCGCGGTCGCCACCAGCACATCTTCCTTCGAGCTTTTCGCTGTCTTGATAAAGAAATTCGCCGTAGTCGACAGTTTCGTAACGGCGGTCTTTAACGCCGTCAATTTCCCACTGAGGTCCTGATATAGTTTGGTTTTTTCTTGGAGTTTGGCCTGCTGGTTCTGCAGCAGGGTTATCGGTCGTCGCTCAACCGCAACTAAACCCTCGATGATGGCCTGGGTATTAAGACCGGTAGCTAGACCGCCAAACGTTATCGTCGCCATTGACTAGGATTCCTTCGATACCATGAGCCCCTTGAGGTCACGAAGGGCTTTGGTGATGTTCAACAATTCTTCCGGGGGTATCTGGCGCACCAGCTTGCCCGACTCCGCATCGACAATCTGAATGACCTGAATGCCTGTGTCTTTGTCCTGTTCGAATCTCAGGCGAACTTGCGCACGGTTCAGTACGATAGGCTTTGAGCGCGCTTCCACCTGAGCTTGGCTCGGGGTCACGCCGTGGCTCACTCACAACCTTTTTCTTGCTGTCACCGGCCGTAATCTCAAGAGGGTTTCTCAGCTGTTGACGGCTTGGAGCGACCGCGAGCGAGACGAGATTGGTTTGATCAACTTTCATGGCATCACCTACATCACGAAGGGTAAAGGAGGGACCAATGGCGGTCCCTCCCTACCCTTGTGCTCGGTTGAGATTACCGACTCAGTAGCGACAAAGCCAATGAAGGAACCTGATTGGCCTGAGACGCTATGGCCGCACCAGCCTGTGACAGGATCTGGTAACGGGCCAGTTCCGCCGTTTCCTGGGCAACGTCAACGTCCCGGATACGAGAGTTGGCGGCCGAGAGGTTTTCCACGGAAATCGACAAGCTACGAGAAGTCGCCTCAAGGCGGTTCTGCACCGCGCCCAAGGTCGCCCGGCTGCTGTTTACAGCATCGATCGCGCTGTCGATGGTGGTGATCGCGTCGGTGGCTCCGGAAGCCGAAGTCAACGAAAGCGCCGTCAAATCCAACCCGCCGCTACCGAGGGCGGTCGCCTTCAGCGGATTAATGCTGATGGTGATGGTATCGTTGCTCGTGGTCCCGATACCAACCTGCAGGACAAACGACACTGCGGCGCCCGCACTGTTACCGTTCAAAACTTGCACGTTGTTGAATTTTACGACGCCAGCGATACGGGTGATTTCCGCGGTCAACTGATCATATTCGGTATCGATGGCCCCGCGGTCGGTCGCGGAGATCGTGCCGTTGGCTGATTGGACCGCGAGCTCGCGCAGACGAATCAAGGTGCTGCTAACTTCGTCATAGCCGCCTTCCGACACCTGGACCAAGCTGACGCCGTCCAGAGTGTTACGCGACGCCTGACTGGTGGAGCGGATCTGCGCCTTTAAACGTTCAGAAATTGCCAGACCCGCGGCGTCGTCGCCAGCGCGATTGATACGAAAACCAGACGATAGCCGTTCGAGGGCTTTGCTGAGACCGAACTGAGTGTTGCTTAGATGTCTCTGCGCATTCAATGATGCGACGTTTGTATTGATTACGATAGCCATTAGTTATTTTCCTCCATGATTTTTTGTTTTTGGGCTTCCCTGCCCAAGGGAGGCGGCTATGCGTAACTCGGTGCTTCTTTCCCCCCTTTCCGTACGAATCACCGCCTCGTAGTATTCAATCGACGCGACGCGGTGAAACTTTAGCGCTCTGTCAAAAAACCGCCGATCGTGGCAGCTCTAACAAGGAGCGAGAACAGCAGAGAAAAACCGCTTAAAATCGAAAGGATGGCAGCGTTTCGGGAAGAATTGGGATGGGCCGGTCAATCAGGTCGTCAAATTCTCGGCAACTTCTGCGGTACCGTGCATTACGCTCTGGTACAGACTTGAGAGTTTTGTTGGATCCAGTTGGTCTTCCGCCCAATAGGAATCCTGATCAGGCCAGAGAAAGCCGACCCACTTGGCGAAAAATCGCATACGATCTGCGGCATCATCCTGACTGGCGCCGCTCAGGCAAATAAACAAACTTTCGGGAGTATAAGCGGTTTTCCAACCGTTGCGTCCCGCCTGGAAACAGAAATCCAGCTCAGCCCATTGGCTTTGGAAGGCCTCGTCAAAACCTCCGGTAGCCAGGAAAACCTCACGGCGCACCAGCAAGCACCCCGCCACGGCCCGCATTGGTCTCCCTCGGTGGGCGGCAGGGAATGTCGCGGGCAACCGCCGATACAGATAGACCGGCGTCAAATTAGCATCCACGGCAATTCCCGCGTGAGCTAGCTGACCGTCCGCGAATAGCGCCAAGCCGCCGGCGATACCAATCTCGAAGTCGTTCTCCAACCGATGCACCAGGCCCTCCAACCAACCCGTTTGCGGTATCCACCCCGGCGACAAAAAGCACAGGTAGCGGCCGGTCGCTCGCGAAGCGGCGAGGTTGTAGAGGCTTCCAAGCGTTCCTTGTTCGCACTGTAACACCGACACATCGCCTCCGAGTGAATTGATGAATTCACCGCGCTCGTGCGGCGCCAAGTTGGTGCTGATTAAACACTCATAGGACAGGTTCGTAGGAGTGTTTTCGACGACTCCAAGCAAGGTTTCCGGGGCGCCGTCGGCGCTACGTAACGGAATGAGGATCGAGCACAGCAAGTCTCCCGGCGCGATCGAAGAAGCGAAGTAGCGTTGCTCCGAACGCCTGACGCTCGGGCTGAAAGTATACTCTCGACGGCCTCCACGCAGCGATCAATGCTCTTGCCATCAAGACGATGAAGGTTGCGACGCAGGTATTCCTCCACCCGCCGCGCTCGACCCGCAGCCACCGACCCTTGGAGGGTTTTGCCCACCGCCGCGGGTAATTCGGCCAGGCTTGACACCACATCCGCTACACCCTGGCGTCCAAACGAGTATTCAAGGCCGGACAACTGAACTTCAATGAGCGGCTTGCCAAACGCCAGCGCCTCAAGACCCGTCGTTGAATTACCAAAGACGATGCAAACATCGCTCACCGCGAGCAACCGATAGGTATCGAATTGTTGCAGCATGCGAATATTGGTCACTGATCCTAGTGCGTTGGCGATTTCCTCAATGGCCAACTTATTGGTAACCGGATGCCACTTACACATCAAAATCAGGTCCGGATTGGCACGGAGCCAGTCGAGAAGCTCGTGCGGAAAGGCAAAGCTCTTGTCATAACCCAAACCGCCCATCAAAAGAGTAATAACTTTTTTTTCTTTGCCGATGTTGAGTTCATTTCTTGTTCTTTTCATCGCGCCGCGCTCGGTTTCCCTGCCGACGACCGACTGCAAATGCGTATTGCCAACGATAAAGATCTTGTCAGGACTGCCACCGGACCGAATTAAAACCTCGCGCGTGGCCTCGCCCCAGACAAGGCAAGCGCTGGAGTATTCGGTGTGAAATCGATAGACGGCGGCCGGCGCGTAATAGAGTCCTTCCTGCAACGTCATCAGGGGCACGCGAAATTCGTGCGAGAGATAGCCGAGCATTTTGCCCCAGCTATTCAGTTCATGGAGGGCCAATACCAGGTCGGGTTTCTCGACTTCGAACATTCGCCGGAACAGATAGAAGTTGTCCACGTGCATACGCAAGATTTTATCCTGAATCGGCAAAGTGAAATGATGCAGCACCGGGCTTTGGAGCAACTTTTCTTTCCAAACTGCACGTACCTTTCGATAGGCTATGTCGATCTCGCGTAGCACCTCTGCATTCGCGTAAGATTGGCTGTGGCAATAGGGCAAACCTTCATCCTGGAGCGTCAGCTCAAACGGCATTTCCGCCGGCGCGGTGAGATACTTGATCGTCATGCCTAGCTCTTCCAGTGTTCGTGTAATAGGTAATAAAAAACGGCTATGATGCTTGAGTGCCAGAAAGCAGAATGCCTTTTTCCCCTCAAAGTTCATCGTGCACCCCCATCGTCTCAATACCAACTCTGTGATTAAGCGCCCCATTAAGAACATGGCTCAAGCAGGTGCGCGTGAGAACTTTCTGCTCGATCCACACCCGGACCGCACTCATCGCGCGGGCGGCGCAGGGCTCAACAAACAGACTCTCGCCGATCCAAGAACTTTCACCCCACCCCTGGCAAACCACGGTCAATTTTCCGTAACTGGCCGCCAATTCCGTAAACACGGAATGGGCCGGCGCCAAGACCACGTCAGATACCAAGAGAGGCCATAGCCATCCGCCTTGGTCGTCGACGATCACGTGAGGCAGGGCGGCGATTTCGTCACGGTAAACCTTCTCCGCTATTTCTCTTTCTTTGAGTCCTTGACGCGCAATATTGGGGTCCGTCCGCAGAATCACCGTGAACGAAAACGGCAGTGACTTCAGGCTAACCAGCAACTGGCGAATTTCGTGGATAAAAGCGACATGATGCGGGATGAGAATAACCACTTGGCCATGGCCCAGGTCAAACTTGCGCCGAAGGTCCTCTTCTTGTTCGAAATAATCGTTTAGATAAGCATCGTCCCGACAAGTTAAAAGATAGCCTTCCTCTGGCGGTAACACGAAGGTTCGCTCCGACGGCGCCAACTCCTCGAGAGCCACAAACGAACGGGAGAACTCCGTCTTAACCGCGTAGGTATCCGCAAGGGATGCGCCCAAAGTTTGTTTATTGCCCAAGAGGGATACTTCAAGACCAACCACCCGCGCACGGGCCTTTCGCGCTTGCAACAGCATGGCGCTATACAGCCGCGACGCTGCGTTCGAATTATTATCGACGCCCATCAGCGGGTAGACTAAAACGTCCGGTTCAACGAGCAATTCGGGGTGATCGACCACGTCGACGCAACCCAGGTAATCGTCCATGGCCATCACTTTCCAAATATGCAGCTGGCTCTCGGGAAATGGGACGTCCCGGGTGAGCCGGATCATTAGTTCCGTCATCGCCACCGAATGTTCAGCGGCGAGCGGCAAATGACTGCCCGGCAGACAATAGTTCTTGATGCCGATGGCTTCGAATTGACCGCAAATCTCCGTATCGTGGCTAACAACGCTGACGTCGAACTGTTCTGTCGCGGCCACACGGCGGACCAACTTCTGGAATTTGCCGCGCGTGTATTTCCAATCCGCGTCACCAATAGCGAACAACACTTTTGGCTTATTGACTTTGCTCATTGCTCGCCCAACCCTCCTAAGCCTTGCGAAAGACCGGTTTCACCGGTTCGCCCTCAAGTCTATCGAGGACGTTGCCCTGGCGAATCGCCGCGCCGACGATTTCCATCGCCGTCCGGTACACGCGCAACGTATGCTCGATGTCGCCGTTTGAATGGCTAAAGCAAATATTTTGTCCTCCGGAGAACAGCACGCCGCGTTTCAAGCACTCTTGTTGGAACAAGCTCTTGACCAGCAACGATTCGCGCCCGCTGTCATCGAAAAAACTGATCACCGTGCGCGGCGCCAAGCCGCTCGTGCGCATGAAACGGTCGACGCTGAACTCTTTGGCCAGCACTTTGAATCCGTCGTTAAGTTGGCGCCCCAACTCCCAGAGATGGGCGATCACTTCTTTCTCGGCGATCTCCTTGAGCGTGGCGTTGGCCGCCGCTAGAGAAACCGCCTCACCGCCGAAGGTAAACGAAAAAAACACTTCCTCGAAACATTGCATGATCGCGCGCGGCCCGACCACCGCAGACAGCGGATAGCCGTTCGCCATCGCTTTGCCGAAACATGCGATATCGGGCAAAACGCCGAAATACTCCTGCGCGCCACCGCGTGCCAAACGAAAGCCCGTGACCACTTCGTCGAAAATCAAAAGCGCTCCTTGGCGATGACAGAGATCGCGCACCGCCACGAGAAAGCCGTCCATCGGCTCAACGATCCCGATGGGCTCCATGATCACCGCCGCGATTTGTCCAGGATGTTCGGCGAAACGGCGCTCTAAACTGTCGATGTCGTTGTATTCGAAGGTCTTGACTAAATCGCGCACGGATGCGGGTACGCCACGATTAAACGTGGTCGAACCGATGTACCAATCTTGCCAGCCGTGATAGCCACAGCAAACGATCAAGTCCCGCCCGGTAAGAGCGCGCGCCAAACGCACCGCGCCGGCGGTGGCATCCGAGCCGTTTTTGCCGAAGCGCACCATTTCGGCGCAAGGAATCATCGCCGTCAACTGTTCGGCGACTTCGATCTCCAAGGGATGGGGCAACGACAACGCAACGCCGTCATCGATCTGCCGTCTGACCGCTTGATCAACCGCCGGATAACCATGGCCGAGAATAATTGGTCCCAAAGCCATCGGATAGTCGATGTACTCATTGCCATCAACGTCCCACACATGGCTGCCCTTGGCGCGCGCTAAAAATACCGGCGCGACGCCTTGGACATACTGCGTCGCACCTTTGCTGAGAGTTTGGGTCGCCGCCGGGATGATGGTCTGAGCTTTCTCGTAAAGCGCCAGCGAGCGCTCAAGCCGACGCGTCTGCGGCGTTACGGCGGGCTCTTGGGCTATGGAACGATAGTAGCCGCTATTGCGAATTTGCGCGCCATTGATTTTCGCCAGCGCTGGCTCGCCATCGAGCAGGCTAAGAACATCGCGCCAGCCGAATTCGGTCTTCGACGGCAACCGTGCATAGATCGCCCGGACAAACTCCAAATCGCGCGCTTCATCGACGCTCCAGCGATGCTCATGTAACGATCCGCCCAATTCACATTCGACGTTGCGTAAACGAAAGCGTCCCGACGAGCGCAGATAGGTGGTGACATGTTCGCGATCGGTGGAGCGGCGCGCATCGCGCCAGGCGCTCTCGAGCGCCGCAAAGGAAAACACTTCGACATCGAGTCCGTCTGGATAGGTGCAGACGATCGTGTTGGCGGCATAATCGCAATCATCGGTTAAGTATGCCGCGATCACCCGGTCGATGACTTGCGGATCGATCAACGGGCAATCCGCGGTGACTCGCACAACCATGGCCGCTCGATGCTCTTTGGCGGCTTGGTAGTAACGGTCCAACACGTCGCTCTCGCTGCCGCGATAGACGGCGACGCAATTGGCGCGGCACAGCTCGACAATCCGGTCATCCGCCACGGTATTCGACGTAGCAACGACGATGGCGTCAATTTTCTGTGCCGCCGCGACACGGGACACGACTCGGGTCAACATCGGCTCGCCGGCGATATCGGCCAGCACCTTGCCGGGTAAACGCGTCGATCCGACCCGCGCTTGAACGATCGCTAAGATATTATCGTGGGCTTCCACCGGCACCCTCCAATCGAATCCACTGTCGCTGCTCTGCCGATTGTTTAGCGGCCAGCGCGATGCACAACACTTCCGCTGCTTGCGAAACCTCGAGCTCAGGATTGGCATCACCCGCGAGACAGGCGAGAAAATGCTTCATTTCATCGATATACATCTGATTGACTTCCCAGCCGGCGGGATTTTCGTATTGGTTCCATTGCCGTGTACGCGCCGAATACCAGCGCACTTGCCCGGCGGCGAAGTCCCAATGAATTGTGCCCTCGTCGCCGATGATTTGG
Organism: uncultured delta proteobacterium; assembly: GCA_963847445.1. Lineage (GTDB taxonomy): Bacteria > Desulfobacterota > Binatia > UBA9968 > UBA9968 > DP-20. The sequence goes on from CAWJZV010000014.1 coordinate 216,142, forward strand.
CAGGTGCGCCGATAGGCGCGCTGGACATAGTCCAAATGGACTTCGCCGAAAGTTCCATTCGCGAATTGCAAAAGCATCGCCGCGGTGTCCTCGGTATCGATTTCGAGATGGCTCAATTTGCCGGCAAGACAAACCGCGTCGACGACCGGGCCGAAGAGCCAGCGCATATAGTCGATCTCGTGAATGGCGTCGAGAATGACGCCGCCACCGAGTTCGCGGCGCGCGCTGTAGCTCTGCTGGTAATCCTCCCAGGGATGCCAGTCCGGCAGATACTGCCCGACCTCGACGCGTGCCGCGATCACCCGGCCGACGGCGTCATCCGCCAGCAAACGCTTTAACTCGCGCAGCCCTGGATGAAATCTCATATTGCAGCCAACCAAGGTCACGAGCCGCTGCTGTGAAACTTTACCCAGCAGCTCTTCGACCCCTTGCCAGCTATGCGACAACGGTTTTTCGATAAACAGATGACAGCCTTGCTCGGCGCCTTTGAGCGCCAGCTCCAAATGCAACGACGTTGGCGCGGTAATCAGACAAACATCCGGGCGCTGCTCCCATGCCGCCTCCAGAGACGCGACGGTTTCGATGCCGTAACCACCCGCCACTTTGGCCAAGCGTGCGCTCTGGGTATCGAAGCCGATGATGTCATTGACACCGAGTCGACGGAGATTCTCGATATGACGCTTGCCGATGGAGCCGCAGCCAATCACCAAGAAGCGCCACTTCGTAGGCTCGCGACTTTTACCCATGAAGGCCGTTTTCTCCGGTGTGCCTGTAATGGTTGCGAGTTCCTTGCGCAGTAACGTTGCGCCGATCCGGTCATGCTCGACCGCACGCGGATCGAGAGCCTTGGTCGAATGATCGGCGCTCAGCATGGCGACCGGATGATACAGGCCGGCGCTCCGAAAAAGCGCCGGGTAATCCTGCTTGTACGTGTAAACCTCGCTATCGGTTAAATGGTGATAGCGGGCGCGGATAAAATTGGCCGGTTGAAAATCACCGATAATGAGGAAGCCGCCGTCCTTGACCAAGCGATCAATTTCGCCAACCGACCGGAGCAGTGAAACCCGGTCGATCCAATGCAAGACGAAATTGACAATGACCAGATCAAAGGACTCCTTGACCGGCACCGCACCGGCGCTGCCGCGAATAAACGTCAATGCCGGAAAACTCGCTTTGCCGTCGCAGATGGCATCGGCCGAGGGCTCAAGCGCGACGCAGCGAGCGCCGCTCCATCGTTCGATCGCCGCCAAGCGAAACCCGTTGGCCGCGCCGATCTCAATTACGGATTGCGGCCGGAGGTTGTAAAGCTCTAGCAGGCGCAGCGGCAAGTCCGCGCTGGCATCGAAGGCACCTAGAGCGGCGCGATTGCGCGCGAACCAGCGGTCGCCTTCGGTTTGGCGAAAAATGTCATCCTGTAACACGGCTCTCGCTCCTTAATTCATCGGCGCTTAGCGATCCGGCGAGCGCGCCGACCATATCCCAAGCGAGCGGCGTGCCCCGCGCTAAATCACGGCTTGCGGTTTGACCGATGACGTTGGGTAAATGTCTTGTGTGCAAGCCATGACCGGGGCGGATCGAGCGCACGTTCTCATCGCTAAATCGCTCCCCGCCTTGATGTCTTTGACGACGAACAACGAGCGGCGAAACGTCCGGCTTTTCGCTTCAGCGGCGCTCAAGCCGTAGTGAATCCGCCCAAGCGCTTTTTCGGTGATCCGGATGGCGTCGACCATGTCTTTGAATTCCCGTGGTTCGAGCGAAAACTCGCTGTCCGGTCCGTGATGTGCGCGCGAGAGCGTGAAATGTTTTTCGATGATGCAGGCGCCGAGACTCACCGCCGCCACCGCCACCGTCGTACCAAGCGTATGGTCGGATAAACCCACCGGCACGCCGAAGGCGTCGGCGAGATGGGCGATGGTGCGCAGATTCATATCTTCGGGCGGCGCCGGATAGGCACTGGTGCATTTCAACAGCGCCACTTGGCGCGCGCCGGCGGCGCGCAGTGTTTGTACCAGTTCGTCGATTTCCGCCAGACTCGCCATGCCGGTGGACGCGATCACCGGCTTGCCGGTTTTCGCAACCTGTTGGAGTAAAGCGATATCGCCGTTTTCGAAGGACGCGATTTTATGCGCCGGCACCCGCATGGCCTCGAGAAACTCGACGGCGCTCAAGTCGAAGGGGGTGGAAAACAGCGCGATGCCGATGTCGTCGGCTGCGCGCTTAAGCTTGGGCTGCCATTCCCACGGCGTGAACGCTTCCTGATATAACTCGTAGAGCTTTTTGCCGTGCCAAAGAGTCCCGTGAATTTGAAACCATTCGTTGTCACAATCGAGTGTCAGCGTATCCGCCGTATAGGTTTGCAGTTTCACCGCGTCGGCGCCGCAAGCTTTGGCGGCATGGACGAGTTCCAGTGCTTGGGCGTAGTCCTGCCCATGGTTCGCCGACAGTTCGGCGATCACATAGACAGGCGATCCCGGCCCAATGCGCCGGCCGGCGATTTCAATGTAGGCTGGCATGACTCTCGCGCGCGGAACTCGCATCGCAATTACGGCGGAATATCATGCATAGCCGGCCATCGGGGCGGCGCGCTTCGGCCGCGACAAATCCCGCCTTAAGAAATACCCGGCGCGACGCTTCATTGTCCTGGAGCGCCACAGCTTGAATGCTATCCGCCGCGAGTTCACCAGCGGCGAGCGGCGCCGTCGCTTCGAGCAGACGAGTGCCAAGTTGCCGGCCACGAAAACCCGGTGCGACACTGAAGCTGATCTCCGCGGCAACGCCAATATCCGAAACCACGCGGTCATAGCGGATCTGCGCCACCGGCAAGTCGCCGATCTGCATGATCCACCAGCCGGCAGTCGGGCGCGGCAAATTTCTTGGCGCACCAGGCTTGGTGATCGTCCCAGCTAATTGCAGCGCGAGAAAAGGAGTTGCGTCGAGTAAGCGGATCGTTGGCCCACTGCCACAGCAACAACGCGTCGCCAACGCCGGCGCGCCGAATCGTGAACTCGCTCTGGCGGTTAAAGCTTTGTCGTTCGCGCATCGCCGCCAGCACCCTTGCCGGACCGCCGCCGTCAACTAAATTTTTGCCGCGCTCGGCCATCAGCCGGCGGCGCGCAGGGTCGTCGATCAACTCGCGCAGGGCTGCCGCTATGTCGTGAAGGCCTAGTTTTTCGGCGCGCCCGAGCGATTGGCCGGCAGCGAACTCAGTGACACCGGCGGCGACACCGGTCTGATTTTCCGCGGCCACCAACAACAGCGCCGGGGTTTGCATGAAGGCCAACTCCCAAGCCGTGGTGCCCGCTGCGGCGATGGCGATATCCGCCCAAGCCATTAGCGGCGACGGATCGCTAACATCAGTGTGTATTCGCATGTTCGGTGTCGCGGCGGCGTGACGGCGTAGGGCGTCGATATGGGGATTGAGCGGTCCGGCGAGGACTTGCACGTCGACGGCGCGATCTTTTAACATCGCCAAGGCGTCCATCACTTTCGCCGTTAGATTGCCACCATCCGCACCGCCCATAGTCAGCAAAATATTTCTCGCGGTTTGCCGGAATGGGACGCTGGAAATCGCACCAGCGGTCGAACTCCGCGCGTAATAGCGCGTAACGAGTACCGAGGAGCAGCCAGGCGTCGGCGCTGATTTGATAGTCCAGGCGCGGCGCGAGAGCGCCATGATTGAGCACAATGTCGGCGTCGTAGCGCGCCAGATGGGCGGTGTCGTCAATTACTAAAAGCCGGCAACCGCTGCGCCGGATGGCCGTCTTGATAGGTCGACGTAAAATGGTAGCCATCCAAAATTACCCAAGGCAGCGCAGCGCCGTTGGAGCCAAGGCGAGCGATGGTTGCCAGGGTCGCCTCGAGGTCGGCGTCCATGGGACAGGGATGGACGATCTCGCTCACAGTGGCGCCGGCAAGTTCCATGCGCCGCCGTAGTGCCGGCGGCGGCTGGGACGTGAGAAAGTCCACCGCGCCGCCTTGCCCATGCCAGGCATGGGCTAAGGCCAAACTACGCAGCACATGGCCGATGCCGCGCGCGCCATCGGCGTCAGCGCGCACCAGCAGCGGCGGCAGCTTGGGTTTCATGACCATAGTGGCTCACAACCTTCCAACAGGCGACGATCGCGTCGTCGACATCGGCGTCGCTCATCGCGGGAAAAATCGGCAGCGAAAGAATCTTTTCGTAGGCCGCTTCGGCATTGGGGCAGAGGCCGGCGCGGGTGGCGAAACGCTCGCGGTAATAGGGATGAAGATGCACCGGCAAATAATGCACGTTGACGCCGATGCCTTCGGCGCGCAGGGCGGCGAAAATTTGCCCCCGGTCCGCAGTCAGGTAGTTGCCGTCCAGTTGCACGACATAGAGATGATAACCATGTTCCCGGTCGGCGCTCACCGTGAGCGGCCGGAGCGCCGGGCATTCCTTGAAGGCCGCATCGTAACGCCGGGCGATTTCACGGCGGCGCGCCACCCAGTGGGGCAGCTTAGCCAATTGACTCAAGCCGAGGGCGCACTGAATATCGCTCAGGCGGTAGTTGTAGCCCAACTCGACCATATCGTAGAGCCAAGAACCCAGTTGTTCGCGTTGAAAATGGTCCGCGGTGATGCCGTGATTGCGAAACCGGCGCATGGCGTGGGCAGTCTCGAAGCCGGCGCAGCTAATCATGCCGCCCTCGCCAGTGGTCATGGCTTTCACCGGATGCAGACTGAAAATATTAAGATCGGCAAGCGTGCCCACCGGCCGGCCCTTGTAAGCGCCGCCGAGCGAATGGCAGGCATCGGCGACCAGCGCCAAACGATGGCGTTGCGCCAGCGCGCGCAGAGCATCGTAGTCGCAAGGCTGGCCGGCGTAATCGACGGCGACGATGGCTCGCGTGTTCGCGGTTATCTTCGCTTCGACAGCCAGGGGATCGATCAATAATGATTCACCATGAACATCGGCAAACACCGGGGTCGCGCCCTGATAGACGACGCAGTTAGCGCTGGCGGCAAAGGTCATCGCCGGCACGATCACTTCATCGCCGGGGCCAATGCCGAGCGCGGCCATGGCGCAATGGAGCGCCGCCGTGCCGCTGCTCACCGCCACCGCTTCGCCCGCCCGCACCGACGCGGCGAAGGCGCGTTCGAATTCGCGCACTCGCGGTCCGGTGGTCAACCAGTCCGAACGCAAGGCGTCGGCGACCGCGGCAATATCGCTCTCATCGATGCTTTGGTGGCCGTAGGGCAACACCTTGCCGCGCACCGGCGTGCCGCCGTCAATCGCTAGAGGGGAACGCGCCATTCGATTAGCCATGAATATTCACCAGGCGTTGCAGTTCGTCGACACTGAGCCAACTAGGATTATTATCACTGCTATAGTGAAACCCGGGAGGACAGGGCTTGCCGCCATTAACATTACCTTTGCCGTTGGCCGCGGGCGCGCGAATGACGAAACAGTCGTCGTATTCCATAGCGTTGCGGGCATCGTCTTCCGGCACCATGGTTTCGTGCAGTTTTTCGCCAGGCCTCACGCCGACGACATCGAGGCGACATTCGGGAGCGATGGCGCGTGCCAGATCGCCAATATTCATGCTGGGAATTTTCGGCACGAAGATTTCGCCGCCCTGCATCCGGTCGAGGCAGGCCAAAACGAATTGCACCGCCTGCTCCAAGGTAATCCAGAAACGGGTCATCTTCGGATCGGTCACCGGCAACACGCCGGTGGAGCGCCGCTGTTGAAAGAACGGGATGACGCTGCCGCGGCTACCCATGACGTTGCCATAGCGCACCACGCTAAACCGGGTGCCATGGTGGCCGGAATAGCCGTTGGAAGCGATGAATAATTTATCCGAGCACAGCTTGGTCGCACCGTAAAGATTGATCGGGTTGGCCGCTTTGTCGGTGCTGAGCGCGATCACGCGCTGTACATTACGGTCGATGGCTGCGTCGATGATATTGGCGCCGCCCAAGACGTTGGTCTTGATCACTTCGATGGGATTGTATTCGGCGCTCGGCACTTGCTTGAGCGCCGCCGCGTGAATCACGATATCTACGCCGTCCATGGCGCGGTACAAGCGCTCGCGGTCGCGCACGTCGCCAAGGAAATAGCGCATGCAGGGAAACTGCTGTTCGTTGAAATGCTCGCGCATGTCAAATTGCTTCAATTCGTCGCGGCTAAAAATAATCAGCTTTTTCGGTGTCTGGTCGCGTAAAACCGTCTCGACAAATTGCTTGCCGAAGGAGCCGGTGCCACCGGTGACCATCACGACTTTGTTTTTCAGACCGCCCGTCTTGGGATTCATAATATTTCACCCTCGCTGGAATAGGTGTTCAGCTGCACGGCGCGGCAGCTCTGGCGCGGCAACCGTCGGTGATCTGACTGTGTGACAGGAATTTGACGCCGGTATGCCGCCATGCAAGCCTTTTTTGCTTTCTTGGTTGTTACTGCAATCCCCAAGCCAGTGACGGCGTTGCCGCGGTCGGTAAGACTAGTCCGCGGTATTGAAAGGCAACCGAATGGTCCGCGCCGCTCGCCCAATTTACTGCCGATCGTAACCTCGCCGCCTAACAGCGCCAGTAAGCGACGAACCAAATAGAGCCCGATACCCATGCAGTCATAGCGCCGGCCGTCGTTCTCTTCGAACTAGCGAAAACCTTCAAAGATAATTTTTTGCTGCTCGACATCGATGCCGATGCCAGTGTCGGCGATGGCCACTTCCAAGTGCTTTTGGTCCAGCCGCGCGGATAGGACGATCTTTCCCTCATCGGTAAATTTTGCCGCATTGTCGAGCAGATGCTCAGCACCTACACCAGTCGGTCCGGAGCGGTGACGACCTTGCCCTGGCAAACGTAATCCCTGACAAACTCGATCGGCTTTTTACCGATCACGCGCGGCGCTTGAGCGGCAACTTCACCAAGACGATGCGCTCGTCCCGCGCCAGCTGCAAAATCTTGCCGGCGACAGGGGAAATCGGCAGTTCGCTGACCCGCTCAAGAACTCTTTCATCTCGTTGCATAGCAGTCGCTAGAGCGGATCGGCATTCACTCGTTTCCCTTAAACATCCATTGGGGACGACAAACTGACAAAGGAACAAGGCGCTGGCATGGCCAGCGTGCGACAGCGGCCAACCCCTGGCTTTCCAACGTGACTGCCACGAGGCTTCGAGCATCGCCGCCGATTAGCGAATGCGGGGAGAGGTCCGACGGCGTGCGTTAACGAACGATCACTCGCCCTGCCTGGGCTGTTTGTGACACACCGCGGTCCTGGCCAACAGCTCTACGCAAACGCTGGTCTCGGTGAAAGCGTCAGAAAACGGCAGGCAGCGGTGATTATTTGACGATCAAGGGAAAGCGCAGCGGATACTCTTCGACGACCAACTGAACGCCGAGCCCGCTGTCGATGCCGATCGCCAGCGGCCCTTGCAAATTCACCGTGATATCTTCGATGCGCTCGCGCACCGTAACGATCAGAAGCGGCAGTACTTGCTGCTCACTACGGACGCCGAGACCACCGAGCAACTCGGCCGATAATGGCAGACAATAATCTAGCGATACCCAATCGGGATGGATCACCAGGAACGACAGTTCTCGGTCCCTGGAGTGCAAAACAAAAAACGGCGAAGAGGCACCGTCGCCGGCTTCGAAGTGGGAAAGTTCAAAGCGCTGGCAATCGGGAAAGCCCAATAGCCCAGCCGGAAAGTTCACTTCACGGCCCAGCAAGCCGCTCACGAGCGCTGCTGCAGCGCTCGGTTCAGCTGCTGGTGCGCTCACCGGCTTTGTCACGCAACTGTTTGACAACATCCCCAAACCTCCTGGTGCGATCCGCCGCGTTGGCGGCGGCGTGATTTTCGTCTTTGATCGCCTGAACAATTTCTTGCCGCAGCACGCGCACTTGGCGTGGGGCTTCGATGCCGAGTCGGATCTGATTGCCGCCCACTGCGACAATCGTGACGACGATGTCGTCGCCGATGGTGATGCTTTCGCCAACTCGGCGGCTTAAAATTAGCATGACACCACGTTAACGCAAAAAATCGAGCAGGCTCGGCTGAATCAGTTGCGAAGCTGACTGGAGGGCGGCCTGAAAGGCTTGTTGATAGCGGGCAAAATCAGAATACACCGCCAAAGCGTCAGCATCCTCGATTTGCGAGCGGCGTTCGTCATTTTGAATCTTCATGATGCCGATAGCGTCTTTGGCCACTTGAGCGTTGTTGACGCGGGCGCCAAACTCAGCGCGAAAGCTAAGGATCTGATCGACCGCGATGTCCAAACGGCCGATCTGCGTACGAATACCAGAAACACCGCTAACGTCGTTGTTTTGCAACGCCGTTTCCAAATCCAGGCAGATGTCGAAAATATCGACACCCGTCCCGAGGCCCACTCCTTGAAACACCTTATCGCCCGGCACATTCATCGGGATCGAACTAGCCGCACTTGTTTGCACCAAAATTTCGCCACTGTCCCCTGAATAGCTCACGACACCGCCACCCTCGGAAAAAGGCGGCGTCCCGTTGACGAATCCAGCAAAGATAAAACGATTTTCCACTTTTGTGTTGGCAAGACTCAAAACCTGGTTTAACAACTCTCGGACTTCCTTGGAGGTTTGCACGCGTTGATCCGGCGAGTTGCTGTCATTGGCCATTGCCAGCGCAAGTTCCTTGGCGCGCACTAAACGGTCTACGACATTGTCTAGCACGCTATCCGCCTGCTCAAACGCCGGCAGTGCGGTGTTTAGGTTTTTTTCGTATTGCGTGAGTGACTGCTCAAAACCACGCAATTCTAAGACTCGTGCGGCGCCGATCGGGTCATCGGATAAATGATTGATTCGCCGTCCTGAGGTTACCGCCTCTTGTGTGCGCGCTAATCGCTGGAAAGAGCGCTGCAACCCCTCGGTGACTTGTGTGGAAATCGTTTGCTGTGTAATCCGCATGATTAACGCACCATATCGATCAAAGATTGATACATTTCATCGGCCGTGCGCACGAGCATGGACGACGCTTCGAAGGCCCGCTGAAATTGAATCATCTTGGTCGCCTCTTCATCGAGATTGACTCCCGAAACCGATTCGCGCCGCGACTGGGTTTCGGTCAATAGAGCTTGCTGAAAATCGACACGTGATTGTGCCGTCTGAGCCTGCGAACCGATATCGCCTACCAGGGAAAAAAAGTGATCTTCGAAGCTCTGCCCGCCCAAGGCGGCGATCGTCGTGCCGCGCAGACCGACTAGCGCCAGAGCATTGCGGTTGTCACCGGGTAACGCGGCGGGTGCGGCTGCTGCCGCGAGCAACCGCGGGTCAGCCGCCAGCGCCGCATCGACAGTGACATTGGCCGCAGCGCCGGCGGTGACGGTAATGGGTGTGAAAAGATTGCCGCCAACGGCGCCGGTTAGACCGTAGCCAAGCGCATGCTGGCTATTGACTTCGTCGACCAGGTTCTTGGCCAACAGGTCGACCTCGTCGATGGTCCCTTGAACCTGGGTGTCGCGGGCATCGAGCAATGAACCGATTTTACCGGCGTTAAATAGCGTGGTGGCGTCAAACGCCGTGCCATCGGGGCTTTGATAGGTCACGAGGTGCAAGCTATTGCCGCCGACAGCGTCGCTACTGAGCGTTGCAAAGCGCTCACCGCCGACCAATAGCAGGCCGCCCACGGTGACCATCACCTGACCGTTTTCGGACTCCCGCACCGTCGCGCCGGTAAGCAAGACCAGCTCTTGCAGCAGCGTCTGGCGCTGGTCACGGAAATCGTTGGCCGCTTCGCCGCGCACTTCGGTAAAAGTGATTCGATTGTTCAATCCGGCAATCTGCTCGGTCAACACGTTCAACCGCTGCGTGGCGCTGCCGAGATCCTGGTCCAAACCGCGCTGCAATGAAGTCAGCACCTGGCGCGTTTGCGCCAGCGTGTCGCCCAGCGCACGCGCCTTGCCGATTACGCTCACCCGTTCAGCCAGGCCCGCTGGATTGTTGGCTAGATCGGACAAAGCGCCGAAAAATTCGCTGAGCGCGCCGTTAACGCCACCGGTCAAGGGGAAAGCTTCTTGGATGCTATTCAAGGCACGGCTTTGGGTATCGCTGTAACCGACCTCACCATGAAGACTTAAGAGTTCGGCTTCGACAAAATGGTCGACCACCCGGGAGACACCGGTGGCGTTGACCCCTTGGCCGATAAATACTCCACCGTTAAACGAGGGGTGGGCGGAAACCAGATCGACCCGTTGACGCGAGAAACCCGGTGTCGCGACATTGGCCAAATTATGACCGGTGGTCTGGATCGCCAACTGCGCTACCTTCAGAGCTTGCGCGGCGAGGGACAAAGTAGATGTGATACCCATGAAGTTTTACTCTGGCCGGCTGCTAGACACGGCTCTGCAGCAAGGTCGATGCCGCCGGCGCGCTGCCGACAACTCCCGATTCGCCGTAGAGCGATAGCGCTGGCCGGGTTATAGCTCCCAACGCCTCTTGCACATGGGCCGAGATATGGCTCATGACGCTGTGGAGATTTTGTTGATCGGCCTGTAAACGCGAAAACACCGCGCGGGTGCGATCCTGCAAATCGCTCAGGCGCCTAAACTCCGGCCCGTTTGGCGGCAAGTCAGCGAGCAGTTGGCGGAGCGTCGTCAAGGCTCGATGCATGCCGGACTGATTCAAGAATTCGCTGCGCTTCTGTTCCAACTCGCTGAGCAGCCGCAACCAGGATTCACGCGCGGCGATTTGCCCAAGCAGGGCCTCGACGTTCCAATCGACGATCGCCTGTTTCTGCGCCGCCAAGTTATTTTCCAGTTCTTCGGCCACCGTGAGTTCCTGTTCGAGGATAGCCGCCAACCGATCTAGTGCAATGCTCATGGGATGGCCCTACTTCTTTTCCAGCAGGCGCATGACTTCGGCGCGCGCGATGCTTTTGGCGACCTCGTCCTCGCTGACCTGATATTGGCCGTTGGCGATTTGCTCTTTGAGCGCTTCTACCTTTGCGTTACGCAATTGATCGCCTTTGCGCGCCAACTCGGCGATTCGTTGCAACTCTCTGGCCTCGGGCGAGATTTTGACGCTGGCCGACTCGCCACTGCGCTGAGCCGCCATCGCATCCTTATTCGATGCCCGCAACAGCGGTTTTTTTGTCGTTTTGAACGATCTTAGCGAGATCGCTGCTCTCGGCGCCTTTGGGGGTGATCTTCATGTCTTACTCCTCTACAGGGAAACTATCGGCCAGTCGCTGCCGGACTTTAAGCCCGCACTGTTTCTTTAAACTGCCAAAAAGACTGCCAAGCTATGCCAAGCCTCGTCGCTACTGTTCTACACCTTTGAACTAAGCCTCGTACCTTTTGCCGCGGCCGCAAGAAACATTTTGGGATCCACCGCCCGACCATCCAGGCGCGCTTCAAAGTGCAGATGATCGCCGCTGGCCCGGCCGGTCCGGCCGACCAGCCCAATCTGCCGGCCGGCATCGACCTGATCGCCGACATTGACCAGATTTTTGGAGTTGTGGCCGTAGCGCGTCACCCAACCGCCACCATGATCGACTTCGATCAGATTGCCGTACCCCGGCATAACGCCGCTAAAAACCACCCGGCCCGGCGCCGCCGCGTGAATCGGCGCACCAGCCGCCGCCGCAATATCGACGCCGTGATGAAACTTGCGCTGGCCGTCGAATGGATCAGCGCGCACGCCGAAGCTTGAAGAAACCACACCCGGCGCGGGCAACGAGAGCGGCAGTGGTGTCGCCGGCAACCACGGATCGCTCGCAGGTTGAGTCTTGTTGAGCTCCATGGGGAGACGTTGGAAATTTTTTTCCACCGCCTTGGCCACGCCACTGGAGTCCCGCCGCGCCACCACACGGGCCACCTCGGCATCCATCATCGAGGTAAAAAAATCGCGCGACATCGATTCGCCCTCTACTAGACTCTCCTGTGGCATCGCCGCGCGCATCGCTTTCAAGACCTCTTGATAGAGAAACGCGGTGAACTCCTGAGCCAGCTTGCGCCGCTGGAGCCCATCGGCCGGCTGTGCCGTCGGGCTGGTCCGCGGCTGCAAGGCAATTGGGTTTGGCAATTTGATTTCCATGATCGTGACTGAATTACGCTACATGACGATCAGTTCAGCTTGCAGCGCGCCGGCTTCGCGCAATGCCTCGAATACCGCGATCAAATCCCGCGGCGTCACACCCAACGAGTTGAGCGCTTGAACAAGTTGATTGAGCGAGACACCCGCACCGCCGGGCAATTCGACCAATTGCCGGCTTTCCGGCTCTTTGATGGTGACGTTAGTGTCTGGCACCACCACGGTTTGACCACGCCCCCAGGGATTGGGCTGAGAAACGTTCAAGTCAGTCTTGACCGTAATATGCAGCCCGGCGTGAGCCACTGCCACCGGTGCTATGCGCACATCCTTGCTGATAATCACCGTGCCGGTTCGTTCGTTGATGACAATTCGCGCGATGTTGTCAGGGGCAATTTCAACCGATTCCAGGGCGGCGATAAAATCCACGGCTCGATCTTTGTAATTCTCCGGCAGTCCAACGGTCACGACGCCAGGCGAAAGCGCTTGCGCACCGATCTGCAGCGATCCTTTATTTAAGGCTTCGGCCACCCGCCGCGCGGTGGTAAAATCTGGCTTGTTCAAATTGATGCGAATTTGTCCCTCGCGCGAAACGACATTGGACGCGATCCCGCGTTCGAGCAACGCGCCGGCGGTTACTCGTCCCGCGGTCTGGTGGTTCTTGGTAATCTTGGCATTAATCCCAATAGCGGTATAGCCACCGCCTAAACTCACCGGCCCTTGGGCCACGGCGTAGACTTTGCCATCAGGTCCTTTGAGCGGCGTCAAGAGCAAGATTCCGCCCGATAAGCTCGTGGCATCGCCGATCGAAGAAATAGTTGCGTCGAGTCGGGTTCCCGGTTGGACAAAAGCCGGCACTTCCGTGGTAACCATCACTGCGGCGACGTTTTTTACGTCCACGTCAGCCGGGTTGAGGCGGAGGCTATAGTCTTGCAGCAGATTGGTCAGGCTCTGCACGGTAAATTCGGTGTTCTGCCGATCGCCCGTGCCGTTTAGACCAACCACCAAGCCATAGCCGATCAATTGATTGGCGCGGAACCCTTCGATCTGAGCCAAATCCTTAAGCCGCGCGGCGCTGGCGTCAAGGCAAAAGACCAAAGGCAAAAGTAAAAATGCCGCCGCACGGACAAACATCAGCCGCCAAGTCAGGCGTAAAGTTTTCATCGAGTTTTGCGAATTATGAATTATCAATTTTCCATTTTCCATTCGTTAGAACGGCCAGACGAGATCGAACAGCCAGGTGCCCCAGCCGGATCTTTGCTTGTCAGCCACCACGCCGAGACCGCCGATGGAGATATTGGCGTCGGCCAATTGAGTCGACAGAACAATGTTGTCGCGGCTTACATCCTGCGGCCGCACGACACCCGTGAGGGTCATAAACTGCTGCTCATGATTGACCAGAACTTCCCGAGTGCCTTGCACAACCAGGTTGCCGTTGGGCAATACCTCGCGCACCACTGCGGTCATGGTCGCGGTCAGCTGACCGCTGCGGGTTGTCACGCCCGCCCCCTGATGACTGTTCTCCGATGTGGTTGCTAAAAGGTCCTCGCTTAACTTGAAAAGGTTTAGAAACTTCTTTTTACCGAAGAACGTGCTGAAGCTGGCATTGGCCGAAGAGTTGCGCGACAGGTCGGTGTCTGCGGTATTGTTCGCCTGCGTGCTTTCAATGATGCGCACGGTGAGGATATCGCCCATCCGTAGAGCTTTTTTATCGGCGTAAAAAAACACGTGATCGTCGGCCGGCCATAGCGAACCTTGCGACGCCGGTTGATTGCTTTTGGCCGTCACGTCGGTTTGTCCGAGCCGCCCCACTTCTCGGGCCATCTCCAGTTCGCTGGGCTTGGGAAAAAATCTTTTTTCGATCATCGGCCCACAAGCCGCGAGCGTCAAGGCTAACGGCCAGACTGCAATATATCGGCGCATCAGTTTACCTTCACGTTGCGCTCGTCGAGCACCACACCGCGCAACATTTTCCCTGAAGTGAAATTTTTCACCTGAATCAAGTCGCCCATCCTACCGCCCTCTTCGGCGACGCCCTGGGTTTCTACCCGTAGGCTGCCGGAATCGAAAACCAAGGTTATCGGACTGCCGCGCTTGAGTAGCGTCGGTCGCTCGATGGCGTTGGCGGTAATGACATCGTCGCTCTGGATGGAGCGGGTGGATTGTTTACCGACTACGTCGTCGAGGCGTGTAAAGAACTGGGCCGTGCGGCTGGTGATTTCGCGCCGCTCCAGGCGCAAGTCTTTCGCACTGAGAGTTTCTTGGCGCCCGATCGGCCGGGCCGCCACCACCACTTGATCGTAAACCCGAACCTCCGCCTTCACCCAAAAGCGCGCCTCTTCCTTCGCGCCGACATGGGCAACGATGAGAAAACTCTGCACGCCGGCGCCGCCGCGCGCCGACTGCACCACCCGCAGGCGCGCTACGCCGGCCGGCAGCAGCACCGGTTGGAACGGCAGCACGCGGAGCTCGAGATTCTCCAGCCGCCGAGGTTCCGCTTGGCGCATATGACGGAGCAGAAGTGCCTCCACCGCGCCGCTGTCGAGCGGCTGGGTCTGGCTGCCGTCGGCCTGCACCGACAACGCCAAACCGAGCAGTAGCGCCAAGAGCCAGCGGCCGACGCTGGCAACAATTTCTCGCGGCCGCCCGTAGGTAAACCAGTAAGTAGAATTCATAAACGCTTACCCTTATCCTCGGATCAAGTTGTTGGCCGTCTGCATCATTTCATCGGCGGTGCGAATCGCCCGCGAATTGATCTCGTAGGCGCGCTGGCTGGTAATCAAACCGACCATCTCTTCGACCACATTGACGTTGGAACCTTCGACGAAACCTTGGATCAGCGTGCCCAAGCCATCCCGTCCGGGAGTGCCGACGGTGGCATCGCCGGATGCCTGGGTGGGCAGAAACACGTTGCGACCCTGGCTGAGCAGACCGGCCGGATTGATGAAGCGCGCCAGCTCGATGCTGCCAACCTGTTGCGGCTGGGTTTGGCCCGCCACGGAAATTGAGACGATACCGTCGACACCGATTACGACGTTCACGGCATTTTGCGGAATGGTGATTTGCGGCTGCAACGTAAACCCGTCGCTGGTTACCATCTGCCCCTGGCTGTTCTTCTTAAATGTGCCGGCGCGGGTGTAGCCGGTGTCGCCGCTCGGCAGCGTAACTTGAAAAAAACCGTCGCCTTCGATGGCCATATCGAGGGAGTTGCCGGTCTGCTGCATGTCGCCTTTGATGAACAGGCGTTGAGTCGCTACCGCCCGGGTGCCATGGCCGACTTGAAATCCTGTGGGGATTTCTTGGCCCTGGGCCGACGACGCGCCGGGAGCCTGTAGAGTTTCGTAAACCAGATCTTGAAAATCGACCCGGCTACGCTTGAAGCCGGCGGTTTGCACGTTGGCCAGGTTGTTGGCGACCACATCGAGGGTGAGTTGCTGGGCTTGCATGCCGGTTGCGGCGGTCCATAGTGCGCGCATTTTGTCCTCGCTTTGCTCGGAATTTCAGGTTACAGATTGCAAATTCCAGATTACCGATCGACCTTCGTTAATTTTGAATATGTAATTTTGGACTATCTTCTATCGACTGTTATCGCTGAGAATTTTCTCGGTTATCGAATCGAGCAGCTTCATCGCCCGCTGGTAGCTTTCGAACTGGCGATTGATGCTGATCAAGGCGACCATACTATCGACGGCACCGACGTTGGATTGTTCGAGATGCCCCTGGACGACGCGCGCGTCGTCGGCGAGGGTGACGTTGGCGACATCGCTGCGAAACAGATTCGCGCCCTCTTTCTCCGCTTTACCGGCGTCTTTAAAGCGCACCATGCGCAGTTTGCCGATTTCGTTGTCATCCGAACGCACCGTACCGTCAGCGGCGACCTCCATCGACGCGCCGTCCAACTGGATAGGTCCGCCCTCGCCGAGCAGCGGATCGCCGCCTGGCGTGATCACCGTGCCATCGGCTCGCAGGGTAAAGCCGCCGTTGCGCGTGTAGCGCTCGCCGCGCGGCGTTTGAATAACAAAATAACCGTCCCCTTCGAGGGCCAGATGAAAGGGGTTGCCGCTGCCTTCAATGGCGCCCTGGTGCAGATTGGTGCGTTGGCCGGCGACCGCGACGAAGCCGCCGGGCCGGTCCTCCGGCGCCACCCGCTTAGCCAGCACCTCGCTGAAAGCCAAACGCTGTCCCTTGTAGCCCGCCGTGTTGATGTTGGCTAAATCCTGCGACGCGGTTTCGAGCCGGCGCATCTCCACCACCGCGCCGGAGAGAGCTTTATACATCGCTGCTTCCATGTCAGTTACCTCAAAGCAATCCGCGTACCCTGACGCGGCAAACTGCGGTTTCTAGGCATTGATGCCGCTAAAATGGTGTAACTCGTTTTCCCGTTTCGCCGCCTCGCTCGTCGCCTTGCGAATGACATCGACCAAGCGCATCGGATCGGCGGCATTTTTTTCCCTGGGGGCGGCAATTTTTGTCTGGGGCTGGCTCTCCCGCTTTGGACTTGGCTCCTCGCCGCCTTTGCGCGCCGCCGGGCTTCGCTCTTTGATCGTCATCCGTTGCAGCTCACGGACGAGCTGGACCTGCGGTAAGGGCAGATTGAGCATCGACGCGACCCGCTGCGGTTCCTGGCCATCGCCAAGCAGCAACGCGGCGGCGGCGTATTGCTCCTTTTTCTCCCCCCCCGGCTGCAACGTCAGCGCGCGCAGTCTTTGCTCGGCGCTCTCGGCGCGGGTAAGCAAGGATTCGAGATTTTTTTGCACCAGCTGGAGGGATTGAAAAAAACTCGCGTTGCTCAGCTCGGCCGCGCGCAGCACGTCTTCCAGTTGCGCGACACTGTCGTTTTTCATCTCGACACCGGCTTTGCGCCGGCGCCATTTGAGGGCGCATAAAGCCACCAGACCCAAACTGAGAACCGCGCTGACAAATATCATCATGTCCGTCATGATTGGACTCCTTTCAAGTTTGAGCGCCCCGGCCGACTGGCCGAAGCGCGCCTGAGAGTTGTTGTTGCCATAGGATGCCTGCGTGATTACGCCGGCGCCGTTAAGCGCGTGCGCCGGCTCAACGATGTCGGTGAGCAGTACCGGCTGGGGTCTCGCTTTGGCCGAGCGCGTCAGGGCTTTTCTTTTTGCCGTTCTTGCCGGCTGCGGCGGCTCGACCTCGGGATTCGTCTTTACGCCGGTGCCGAGGATTCTTCTGAGGTCGCCAATCATCTCCACTTGGGCAAGCGGCAAGCCGAGCACGCCGGCGATCCGGTCGCCGTCAAGTCCGGCGGCGAACAGCAGCGCCGCCGCCTCGTAGTGTTGCCGGCGCTCCGGCAGCGGCGCTGCCATGAGACTATCGAGCTTGCGCTCGACCGCCGTCGTGCGCTGGTCCAACGAAGATAAACTATCGTGCAGCTTCTCCAAGCCATTCAAGCAGGTCTGCTGCGTCTAGAGCCGCAAGCCGCGCCGGTTCCTCCCCTCGCTGAGGCTCCACAGCGCCGCGCTTTTGCGCCGCGGCGCGCTGGCGCCTGAACAACAAGACGATCGCCGCCAGTAACAACCCCGCTGAAAGTTCGACAATGATTATTTCCATACGGTTCTCCTTCTTCTTGACTGCTTCATGGGCGTTTCGCACTCAAACACTAATGTCGAGATGCTTACCTTTATCCTTTGTTGCGTCGTCTGGCTCCGCGCCTGGCTCTTCACTGTGATTCTCAGGCGCATCGGCGCCGCCATGATGAGGCTTGCGTCTCTCCGCGCCCGACTTTTCTTTCGGGCGTTCCCTGCCAACCTGCCGTCCACGATCGACGGACACCGAAGGGGGAACGATCCGATTGATCGAATCTGCCATGGCCGCCAGCAAAAAAAGTTGCGACTTCCTAAGCCATTGTTCGCGGTTCGCCAGCCCATCCTTAAACGCGAACCGGTTTCACCGCACTCGGCGCTTTGCGCGTCTCGGCGCCGCGCTTGCCGCCTGGTTTGGGTTTCACGGCGATACCCAGGGCCGTGCGCAAGCGTCCCACCGTTTGAGCGAAAATTTGACAGATACGTCCCTCGCTCAGATTCAAGATCTCGCCGATTTCCTTAAGCGTCAGTTCTTCGTAATAATACAGCGTGATCACCAGCCGTTCGCGTTCCGGCAAACCCTTGACGGCGCTGCCGAGCTTGTCGATGAGATCCTTGCTTTCGACCAATGTCAGCGGATCGAAATCGAGATTCTGGATACTTTCACGACGGCTGCCTTCGCGCTCGTTGGCTGAGCCCATCGACAGATCTTCCAGACTGAGCAGCGTCGCATCGTTGAGCTGTTGGTCGAGGCGATAATAATTATCCAGCGGGATCGCCAACTCGTTAGCCATCTCATCGGCGGTCGGCTCGCGCACCAGCTGGCCGGCCAACTTGACCCGTGCCGATTCCATCTTGCGGCCCCAGGAGCGTACCGAGCGGCTCACCCAATCGAGGGAGCGCAAGCATTGCATCACTTCGCCCTGGATGCGGTAGCGGGCATAGACTTCGAATTCGACGCCGCGCTTGGGATCGAACCGGTCGAGCGCCTCCAACAGGCCGATGACCCCGGAGTGCACCAGCGATTCGAGGTCGACGCCGGGCGGCAAGCGCCGGTGCACTTTCTCGGCGACAAAGCGCGCCAGCGGCAGATACTGGGCGATCATCGCTTCCTTCGCTGGATCCAGTTCGGGCCGGCCGGAGCGTGCCGGCGATCTGGTTTTGGCCGCCTGCATCATAAGGCGACCTCCGCTTCGAGCATACGGCGAAAGAAAAATTGCATATTGCCTTTGACCTTGCTGCGACCGGCCATCCGCATAAATTGCTCGGCCAGCGTGGCAAACGCCCGGCTTGACGGCGCATCCGGCGCCTCCGTCACCACCGTGCGCGCCTGCGCCATGGCGCGCAGCAGTTGCGGATCGCGCGGGATCCAGCCAAGAAAGTCGAGCGAGGCATTGAGAAAGCGCAGCGCCGTGCCCGACAAGGTGTCGAACAAGCGCCGTGCCTGGGCTTGGTCAGCAACGTTGTTGGCGAGAATGGCAAAACGTTTTCGTCCATGCGCCGAGACCAATATCTTAATCAAAGCGTAGGCGTCGGTGATCGAGGCGAGCTCCGGGGTGACCACCACGACGATTTCTTGCGCCGCGCTGGTAAAATAAGTCACCGCGTCGGAAATACCGCTGCCGGTATCGACCAGCACGAGATCGAGGTCATCGGTCATGACATCCAATTCGGTCAACAGGGAATTTTTTTGATCGCGGCTCAAAGTCGTGATTTCCGCCACGCCGCTGGCGCCGGGCAGGAGCAAGATACCGTCGCGGTTGGCGACGACGATTTCGTCGAGGGCCGAGGCGCCGGAGAAAAAGTCCGCCAAGGTATGCGCCGGGTTGACCCCGAGAAACAAATCCAGGTTGGCGAGGCCGAGGTCGGCGTCGATCGCCATGACCCGTCTTTTTGAGCGCGCCAGCGCAGTCGCCAGATTGGCGACCACGTTGGTTTTGCCGACCCCGCCCTTGCCGCTGGTTACGGCAAACACCGGCGCCGGCGACAATTTAGCCCGCGCAACCCGCGGGCGCGGCGCGCTATAGGGCGCTGGCTTGTCAACCGCTACGGATTCAATCATCGGTTTCGACTCCCGTCAGTAATAAACTGGCAAACACTTGCGGCCGAGCGACCACCAGATCGCCGGCAAGATTCTGTCCCAAGCTCAAGTAAGAAACCGGCAGCCCGGCGTTAAGCGCCGTGCTCACCACCGGCCCGAAATAGCGGCACTCATCGAGTTTAGTGAAAAATAGCGATTGCGCCCCCAACGGACGCAAGCGCGACGTCCAATCGGCGAGATCCTTGTCAGGGGTCACGGCGCTAAACACTAAAGTGCGGCGCACCTCGGCCAAACCGTGCAACGATTTGGCCAGTGCTTTGACGCTCAGGGCATCGCGCGGATTGATACCGGGGGTATCGATCAGCACGAGCACACAATCGCTCAAGCGCTCGAGTGCCTCCTTGAGGGTTTTGCGATCCACCGCGCGCTGATAGGGCACGCAAAGAATGGCGGCATAGGCAGCGAGCGGATCGCTGCCGGCGAGACTGCGGTGATCCATGCCGATCCAGCCCACCGAACGTCTTTGGTCCTGCAATGCCGCAACCGTGAGTTTGATCAGACTCGAGGTTTTACCGGTGCCGGTGGGGCCAACCAGGGCCAAGCGGTCGCGTCCGGCGGCGATTTCGCCGCCAGTAGCAATCAGTTGGGCAATCGCCTGATACCAGCGTTCGCGCGGGTCGCCGCCAGCGACCTGTTGCATGGTCTCGGTCAGTTTACCGATCAGTTCCATGGTCAAGCCATGGGCTAACAAAGTGTTGACGATCTGGTCTTGATGATTGAGTCCCGGCGCCAGCCAAGCGAGTATCGACTTCAAGCCGGCGAGCTCGTGGCGCAGCTCCGCGATCGGGTACGCCGGGCTGGCCAGTGCGTCCGCTGCCGGCTCGGCGACGCTGTCGGCTGGCGCCACCGGTCCATCGGCCAGCGCGGTGATCTCGACACCGCCGCCCTGGTCTTTGGGCACATTTCTGGTGTCGCTGATCAGCGCGTCGGCGCCGAGCGAACCGCGCACGGCGCGCAACGCCTCACCCATGTCTCGGCCCCAAAATCGTCTAGGAGTCATCGCCCCACCTGATGATGCCCAGGGATTGGATCTTGACGCCGGCGGCAATTTCGTTATGCGACAAGACCGCGACCTGGGGCATGTAATGGCTGATCAATTGGCGCAAATGACGGCGCACGTTGGTGCCGGCGAGAAACACCGGCAACTGGCCGCGCTTGGTAAAACTCTCCACCGAGCGCTGCACCGCGGTCATGATGCGCTGGGCCGCCTGGGGTTCGAGGGAGAGCCCATCTTGGTGGCGCTCGCGAATCATCCGCTCGATGTGGGCATCGAAAGTCATCACCGGTATCAGCCCCTCGGGGCTGCGATACGCCGAGGTGATCGTGCGCGCCAGCGCCTGGCGCACATGCTCGGTCAGCTCATCGGTGTCTTTGATCGTCGGCGCGTAATCGGCCAGGGTTTCGACGACCGACAACAAATCGCGGATCGGCACCTCTTCGCGCAGCAAATTTTGTAAAACTTTTTGCACGCCGCCCAAGGTCAGGTGATGGGGAATCAGTTCTTCGACGACTTTGGGATTTTCCCTGGCTAGGCCGTCGAGTAACCGTTGCACGTCCTGGCGAGTCAGCAGTTCGGGCGCGTAGCGTTTGACCAATTCGGAAATATGCGTGATCAGCACGGTCTCCGGGTCGACCACGGTGTAGCCCAAAGTTTCCGCCCGCTCCCGGTCGTTGGTGGAAATCCACAGCGCCGGCAGACCAAAAGCCGGTTCTTGGGTTGCCTCGCCGAGCAAATCGTCGGCGCTGTGGGCCGCGCCGCTGGCGTTCATGGCTAGTAACCGCGACGGCTTTAACTCGCCCTTGCCGGCCTCGACACCCTTGATCAAGATTACGTATTGTTTGCTGGTCAAACGGAGATTGTCGCGGATATGGATCTGCGGCACGACAAAACCCTTGTCGCTTAAGAACTGGCGCCGCAGCGCGCGAATCCGTTCCACCACCGCGCCGTGTTCGCTGTCGACCAGCGGGATCAATTCGTAACCGACTTCGAGTTCGATCAGATCCACCGATTGCGGCCGGGCCGGTTCGTCGGCTTTGTCGCCCGCCGGCTTGGCCTCGGCAATCGTCTCCAGCGGTTCGAGGCCGTCCTGCTGCGACATGTAATAAGCCGCGCCGCCCACCGCCGCGGCGGCGAGAAAAAATGGCATCGCCGGAAAGCCGGGGACAAAGATAAACAGCGCCAGCACCACCGCGACCACGGCCAGCGCTCTGGGATTCCACAGCAGCTGCTTGACGATTTCCACGCCGAGTTCGCCGCCCGACGACGTGCGCGTCACCACCATGCCGGCGGCGGTGGAGACGATCAGCGCCGGGATCTGGCTGACCAAACCATCACCGATACTGAGCAAGCTATAGAGTTGCGCGGCGTCTCCCGCGGTCATGCCCTTCTGCATGACACCGACAAAAAAGCCGCCCAACAGATTGACCGCGAGAATAATCAAACCGGCAACCGCGTCGCCGCGCACGAACTTGGACGCGCCGTCCATGGCGCCGTAGAAATCGGCTTCTTTTTGCGTCCGCAGGCGGCGCTGGCGCGCTTCGGTTTCATTGATCAGGCCGGCATTCAGATCGGCGTCGATGGCCATCTGCTTGCCGGGCATGGCGTCGAGGGTGAAGCGCGCCGCCACTTCGGCGATGCGCGTCGCGCCTTTGGTGATGACCACGAAGTTGATGATGACCAGAATCGCGAAGACGATGAAACCGACGGCATAGTTGCCGGCGACGACGAACTGGCCGAAGGCTTCGATGACATGGCCGGCAGCCGCCGTGCCCTCTTCGCCGCGCAGCAGAATCAAGCGGGTGGAGGCGACGTTAAGCGATAGCCGCAACAGCGTGCTGAATAACAGCACCGTCGGAAAGGCGGCAAAATCGAGCGCTTCTTTGACGTAAAGCGAGACGATCAATATGGTCAAGGACAAGGCGATGCTCATGACCAGCGATAGGTCGAGGAGAAAGGCCGGCACCGGCAGCACCATCATGACGATGACGCCGGTGAGGCCCACGGCGGGCATCAATTCCGTGGCGCGAGCGAGATTGGACGTGGGAACAACGTTGGACATCAAAATTCGTATCCTTAGGCGCGCGGCGCAGTAGCTTTCGGCGCCGCTGCGCGATTGCGCAGGCCGTAAACATAGGCCAGGACTTCCGCCACGGCACGGTACAGGGCTTCCGGAATATCCCGGCCCACTTCGACTTGGCTATAGAGCAAACGCGCCAAGGGTTTGTTTTCGACGATGGGAATACCGTTGGTGCGGGCGATTTCGCGGATTTTTTCGGCGATGAAGCCGGCGCCCTTGCCGAGCACCCGCGGCGCCGCCATCTCGCCGACACGGTAGCGCAGGGCCACCGCTAGATGCGTCGGGTTGGTGATGATCACGTCGGCTTTGGCCACGTCGGCGGTCATGCGCTTGCCGAAAAATTTCTGGCGCAGTCCTTTGAGGCGCCCCTTCAACTGCGGATCGCCTTCCTGCTCGCGCATTTCTTCTTTGATCTGCTGTTGGCTCATGCGCAGCTGCACCGATGTGCGCCAGCGCTGAAACAGGTAATCCAAGCCGGCGATGACCAGCGTCGCGCCGACGATCCAACCCGCCAGTTTCGCGCTTTCACGCCTGGCGAAGGCAAAGATGTCCGGGACGCTAAGACCGACCAGCGCCGCCAGCTCCGGCAGATCGGCACTGAGGGCTAAACCGCCGAGCAAACCGATGCCGGCGATGATCGCCATCGACTTGATACAGTCCGACAAAGTATCGACGCTGAATAACCGGCCAAAACCTTGCACTGGATTGATGCGGCTAAAGTCGACACGCAAAGGGTCGGCGGCGAGTACCAAACCGCTCTGCAAAAAGCCGCCGCCCACGCCAACCAGCATGACCCCGGCGAGCACCGGCGCGAGGGTGGGGAGAAGCAGCCACGCCGCCTTGCCACCGAGTTCGGCGGCATCGGCCGCGGCCAATGGCTGAGACCTGCCAGCGGCTGCGAAAAATCCGACAAAGCAGCGTTGCAAACCGATCGTCAACTCTTCGCCGGCGAAACCGCAGGCCGGCGACGATGGCGCCCAACGTTACCGCGGGAATCAGATAGCGCGAGCGGGCGAACTGGCCCTTGCCATGGGCCTCTTCCCGCCGTTTGGGCGTGGCCTCTTGGTTTTTTTCGAGAGTATCGTCGGACGATTGTTCAGCCATAAATAAATTCTTGCGGAGATTTTATCCTGCGAAGCTTCAGCCGACCCCGCCGGGCACTCCGATCGTCAGCGGTATTTGGCGCGCGATAAACCACACCACTGCCGGCAAGGAGAGTACGAGCAGCAGCATGGCGAAACCGAACTGCACCGGCTGCGCCACCATGAACACGTTCATTTGCGGAATCGCCCGGCTGATGATGCCCAAGACGATGTCGGTCAGGAGCAAACCGATGAGCACCGGCGCGCTGATGCGCAAGGCGATGGTGAAGATCTCGCCGGCGGAGTTAACCAGCCCGGCGGCGACGCGAACCATAAACTTTTCGCCGGCGAGTGGGAAAACGGTATAGCTCGAGGCCAGCGCTTGAATCAACAAATGGTGGCCGTTCACGGCGAAGAAAATCATCCCGGCGATCAATTCGAGGAACGCCGAAAAGACCCCGGTCTGGCCGCCTTCATGGGGATCGAACAGCTGGATCAAACCAAGACCGGATTTGCTCTCGATCGCCTGGCCGGCCAAACGCACGCCGGCGAATAACATTTGTGCCAACCAGCCCAGCATCAAGCCCAAAAAGATTTCCCCAGCCAAAGCCATGAACAAAGACAAGAGCGACAAATCGGTGGGCAACGCTCCGGCTTTGGCCAAAGGATAGATCGCCACGGCCAAGACGATGGCGACCCAAATTCGCACCGCCACGGGCACCATATGGCTGCCCCAGAACGGCGCGCCCAAGATCACTCCCATGGCGCGGCCAAAGATCAACAGGAAGGTGACGACTTCGAGCCAGTGCTGACTAATCAGTTGGGCCAGGGATGTCATAGTGTAAGTTCAGTCACAGGCGTTAAAATCGCGGCCTTCAGCCGATCATGGTCGGCAGGCGCAGAATAATTTGCCGGGTAAAATCCAGATACATTTGCAGCATCCACGAGCCGAATAAAACCAGCGCCAACACCGTCGCCACCGCTTTGGGCACGAACACCAAGGTCATGTCGTTGATCTGCGTGGTCGCCTGAAAAATGCTCACCGCGACACCGGCGATCAGGCCGAACAGGAGCGTCGGCGCGCACACCATGGCGGCCACTTGCAGGGAGTTGCGCAAAATATCGATGAGTCCTTCCGGGGTCATACAAAGCTCCGCACCAGCGAACCAACCAACAGGTTCCAACCGTCGACCAAAACAAAGAGAACCAATTTAAACGGCAGGGAGACCAACACCGGCGGGAGAAACATCATGCCCATGGACATCAGGATCGATGCGACCACGAGATCCAAAATGAGAAACGGCACGTAAATCAAAAACGCCATCTGAAAGGCGGTCTTGAGTTCGGAGATGACGAACGCCGGAATCACGCTACTGGCCGGCACCTGCGCCGGGTCGACTTCCTGGTTGCCGGCGATCTCGGTGAACAACGCCAGATCGGCCTTGCGGGTCTGCTTGAACAAGAACTCGCGCAACGGCGCCCAGGCGCGCTCGAGGGCCGCCTGCGGTTGAATTTCCTTGTTGTAATAAGGCGTCACCGCCTCGGCATCGATCTTCTGCCACACCGGCGCCATGACATGAAATGAGACGAACAAGGAGAGGGCGATAATGATTTGATTGGACGGTGATTGCTGCGTGCCCATGGCTTGGCGCAGAAACGACAGCACGATGACGATGCGGGTAAACGAAGTGAGCGTGACCAGAATGAGGGGTCCGAGAGAAAGCACGGTCAGGAGAATCATGATCTCCATGGCCGCGGACATCTCCGTGCCCTTGATCGGACCGGTCAAAAGCGCGAAAGCGGATGGGT
This sequence comes from uncultured delta proteobacterium, assembly GCA_963847445.1. Classification (GTDB taxonomy): domain Bacteria; phylum Desulfobacterota; class Binatia; order UBA9968; family UBA9968; genus DP-20. The sequence goes on from CAWJZV010000014.1 coordinate 241,776, forward strand.
TCATGGTGTGCCCAGCTCGCGCGGCTGCACCGGCGCCGGCGCCCCTACTGCGGCGGCGCTCCCTTTGGTCAGCAGGGTAATGCTCTGCGGCGTAATCCCCAAAAGCAGCGTCTCCCCCTGCAAGCGCACTAGCGCCAGCGACGATTGCGCCGTCAACGGCAGGCTGCCGAGATGCTCAAGCGCGTTGCCCAAGTTGCCGCGCCGGCGTAGTGCCGGCACCAGCCGCTGCAACAACGCAGCGTAGCCCGACAACCCACCCCCATCCTGGCGTCCCTGGAGAGAATTCTTGGAACTAAATGGAAACACGCAAACTCCTATTGGATGAGAAATTCCTTGAAATAGACATTGGTCACGAGCTGATCGTCGTCGATCGCCTCGGCGATCAGTTTTTGAAGTTCATCGCGCAGCTTGTTTTTGCCTGCAGGGTCGCCCAGTTCCTCAGCCTTTCGTTCGGAGAGATACATGATCACCGCGTGGCGAATCTTACCGGACAGCTCCTTGATCTTTTCCTTGTCATGCTCGTCCTTGATGCCGAGGCTCAACAGGGTGCGCAGATAGCGCGGCGCGCCGGCGCCGGCGAGATTCACGACGAAGACATCGAGATCGGCGCCGGCTTCACGCGCATGCTCATCCTTCTTGCCGGCCTTTTTCTTCTTGTCCTTTTTTTCCCCGCCTGCTTTTTCTTCCTCGCCCTCTGCCTTGGCATGCTCGGCGTCTTTGTCCTGCGGGCGAATTGCTGCGGGCAACAGATCGGGCTTGAGAAAATACACTGCCGCGCCGCCGCCGCCGAGCAGTACCAGGACTCCTACAGCTATGATGATGATTTTTTTCATGGCCTTGTCTCGCTGCTGATGACAGTAACTCAGCAACCGACATGCCATGGGCTAGGGCCTGAAAATGGTTGGAATTTTTGTTTTACGTCGAGGGCGAACCGGCGGCCGGCGTCAACAACACCGATGCCCGCGTCAGAGTTTTGACGCGGCCGATAATCGGCATGCGGGATGAAGGCTGGCGCGAATGCACCGCGGAGCGTTACAGCAGATACTTTTCCACCGCCTGTACGCGTTCGAGCAAACGCGCCAGCTGAAAAGGCTTAGGCAGATATTCGTTGGCGCCGAGATCGAGCACTTTTCTGCGGTCGTGGTCCGATGCGCCGGTGGAAACCACGATGAGGTAAGGCAGCATTTCTTGACGGCTCTTATGAATCTGCCGCAGCACCTCAAAACCATCGACCCGCGGCAGCATCAAGTCGAGCAGCACCATGTGAATCTCTTCCCTCGCCAAGATCTCCAAGGCGACGCCGCCGTTGCTGGCCGTGCGCACCTGATAACCGCAGCGCATGAGAAATAGACTGACCATTTCGCACAGTGTGCCATGGTCTTCGACCACCAGCAGGACGAGCTTTTCGGCCGGGCGTGCGCGCTTCGAAGCGGCGCGCCGCTTCAGCCGACATGGGAAACGGGATCACTCGGCCATGGCCGGCTAAGCTGGGGTTAGACATGGGCGCCGGCACCGGCGGAGTTGGCAGAGAGATCTCGCGGCGGTAGAACTCCGGCTTGGCGCGATCGAAACGGCGAAAACCGAAAGCGTCGCGCAGGTTTTCGATATCCGCTTTAACAATTTGCTGGGTCTCGCTCCACTGCGCTTTACTGAGCCCAAGCGACGACCAGGCATCGGTGCACTCTGGCAAGCCTTCATCATTCAGGCCGAGGGGCGCTGTTTCGCTTAACGATTCCGCGGCCTGGACGATGGCGATCAGCCTCGGCATGCCAGCACCGCCAGTCGCGTTGAGCGCCGTCATCGGCTCATGGTGCCGGCGCACCAGTTCGGCCAGGGGCGCGGCGATTTCGCACTTGCCGCACCAAGCGTCACCCAGGGCGGCGTGGTCGATACCGATGGCGCTCGTCTCGGCTTGAACGATAGGCAGCTGCTGGCGCGCGAGCGCTACCGCGGCGGCGAACTCTACGTTGGAATAGCGCCACAGCAACACCCGGCCGATATCGTGAATCAGTCCAGCGGTGAAGGCTTGCAGGGGCGAAACATTGGCGAGCGTGGTGGCGAGCTTGGCCGCGATCATGGCGCTCGCCAAAGCATGCTCCCATAGGTCGCGGAGCGTCGTCGGGTCAGGATCGACTTCGCGGTGGGACGGCCCAAGCGGTTTTGCTTCATAGGCGAGCAGCCCGAGGATCAACGGCTTGAGATAATCCAAGCCTATAGTGCCGCTGGCTTGTGAGACCGCAGCTAGCCGGGGCGAGGCACCCTTGGCGAGATTGGTCAGGAGCGCCAGCCGGGTCGAAAAAACCGGGCTCGCTTTTATCAAGGCTTCCAAGCTGCGCAGGGGGGCGCGCTCGTTTTCGATCGTCTCGACCAGCCGTGACACCAGCGGCGTGACCGAGCGGCGCAAGACCTCCTCGCGGATCTGATCGGCAAATCTAGGTGCTCTATCCATCCGTAATTTGCATCGGCCCTAAGCGCGAAAATCTTTAGTTTTGTTAAAGAATCGGCGAACTTTGACGATTGATTCAACATAGCGGAATCGGGGCTAACGGCCTCGACCCATGTCTGAAAGAGGGGTTACGAACCTTTGTTTGCCATCATTGGATATGCAATCGTCTTCGGTTCGGTGCTCGGTGGCTTTGTCATCGAGGGTGGCGCCGTCGGCATCCTCGTGCAACCGGTTGAATTTCTGATTATCTGCGGCGCCGCCCTGGGCGCTTTGATCATCGGCACGCCGATCAAAACCATCAAGGCGATGATCGCCAGCATCATGAACGCCATCATGAAGAACGGTTATAGCAAAGCCGACTATATGGAACTGTTCGCCATGATGTTCGAAATGTTCTCGGTGATGCGTAAAAGCGGTGAAATGGCGATGGAAAAGGACGTTGACGATCCCGCCAACAGCGAGATTTTTAAGAAATATCCAAAATTCATGGCCAACCACGCGGCTAAAGGCATGCTCCTCGATTCCTTGCGCCTGGTCATCAGCGGTTCGGCCAACGCCGAGGAGCTTGATAATTTAATGGATGAGGAGATCGCCACTCACGAAGAAGAAGGTAAGCGGCCTATCGAAGTTTTGACCAAAACCGCCGACGCGATGCCCGGCCTCGGCATTGTCGCCGCCGTCTTAGGCGTCGTCATCGCCATGGGCGTCATGGACCAAGGCCCGGAAGTGCTCGGGCACAAGATCGCCGTCGCCCTAGTCGGCACCTTCATCGGTATCTTGGTGTCCTACGCCATGCTTCAGCCGCTCTGTCAAAAAATGGAACTCTTGCTCGTCGAAGAAGAGAAGTATCTCCAGTGCATCAAGTCCGGCGTTCTCGCCTATCTGCATGGCGCGGCGCCGATCATCGCCGTCGAACATGCCCGGCGCGGGGTTTTCAGCACCGAGCGCCCCGGCGCCCAAGAGCTCGAAGACGCCTGCCGCGGCAAGAAAGAGTAATCTCACATGGCGTCAGCCAAGGGCGGCAAAGCCGAAACGGCGAAGCATGGCAAAGACGACAAGCCGAGAGTCATCACAAAAAAATGCCGGCTGACCCACGGTGGCGGCCATCACGGTGGCGCCTGGAAAGTCGCCTACGCCGATTTTGTCACCGCCATGATGGCGCTGTTTCTCGTGCTCTGGCTCCTAGGCGCGTCCAACAGCAAAGAAAAAGCCGTCATCGCCCACTACTTCCGCGAGCCTGGCGTATTCAGCGGTTCACGCGGCATCATTCCCCACGGAGGCCAAGACAAACTCGGCGAAGGCATCATTCAAGCGCCCACCATGGAAGTGCTTCATGCCAATATCAAAGAAGGTTTGGTACAGTTGAAGCAGAGCCTCAACGTCACCGATCAAGTGCCGATCACGATCACCGCCGATGGCTTGTTGATTGAAATGATCGACAAAGAGAAACAGGCATTCTTCGAAGTCAATAGCGCCGACGTCAAACCGATCATGCGCAAGATTTTGAGCTTGATCGCCAAAGAGATCAAAGATACGCCTAATTTGTTGATCGTCGCCGGCCACACCGACTCGCGCGGCTTTCACAACGATTCGTTTTATTCCAATTGGGAGCTGTCCTCGGCGCGGGCGCTCAACACCCGGCGCGATCTCGAAGAACTCGGTATCGCCTCGCAGCGTTTCGAGCAAGTCGTCGGCTACGCCGATCGTAAGTTGCGCCGGCCCAACGATCCACTCGCCGCCGAGAACCGCCGCATCAGTATTCTAATTAAAAACGTTGACAAGAATAGCGCGAGCATCAGCGCGGAAAAATCCACTACCAAAGCGGCTGACAAGGCGCGTGCCGAGAAGTCTGAGGCGAAAACCACCGAGAAAACCCATGCTGAGAAGTCCACAGTGAAACCAGCTGAAAAAGCCCATGACGCGAAGGCCGCGCACTGAGAGCGCGGAGGTCGACCGTAGCAGCGAAATAAGCAGATCGGTTATCACGACGAAGGACACGAAGAGCAGCAAGTTCGGAATCTTATTGATCCGAAACCTTCGTGTCCTATGTCGTGAAAAATCTATTTCAGTTTACGTAGAAGCTAATTCAGCCGGCACATTTCGCCGGTCTTGAGCTTATAGACCGCTCTGATCACCGTGAGTTTGCGGTCGACAACTTCTTTTTGCAGAAGGGTGCTCCCGGCGTCGGTTTACTTGCATCCGATCACACTGGGATTACGTTGAATTGAAATTATCCGAGATTCTCGATGCGCCGCTCCGGGCTGACCACGTCGAGGATGCGCACGGCGAACTTATCTTTGATCACCACGGCTTCACCATGGGCCATTAATTTATTGTTCACGAGGATGTCGAGAGGCTCGCCGATCATTTGGCTCAATTCCACCACCGAACCCTGATTGAGCTTGAGCAGATTTTCGATCGTCATGCGGGTGCGCCCGAGTTCGACTGTGACCTTGAGCGGCACGTCCATTAGCATCGCTAGATCGAACTGATCGTTGGCCGGCCGACCGCTATTTTTATCGTTGCTCACTTCGTCCATGGGGAAATCCTTCTCCGTCTTTCTACGTGTCGAGGCTACTCGCACGCGCGCGCGTTGACGAACACCTTGTTACCGTTTCGTTGCGCCCCTTTGCCGATAAATTTACGCTTGCCTTCGACCCACAGCTCTACGTCATCGAGTCCAACGACATTTAATTGAATGACATCGCCGGCGCGCAAGCTCATGATCTCGCCCAGGCTCATATTGACCACATCGACCACCGCTCGGACATCGACCTCGACGCCGAGCAAGGGCTGGCGTGCGCGTTTGAACAATCCTAGATTATCCGGATTATTGTCCACTTGTACGCTCACTTTCAGCTGGTTGCGCAGCTCTTCGATGGCCGCCAGCGGCAGTGCGAATATGATCGAGCCGCTGATCGGCGACATATTGACCGTATAGGTAGCCAAGATCATCGGGTCGGCCGTGCTGGCGACGTTTAAGAGATAGGGATTTAGTTCGGCCCGGACATAACGGGTCTTGAGGGCAATGACCGATTGCCACGACTCCTCCATGCCCTTGAGCATATGCCCGACGAATTTGCCGAGAAAGGAGTTTTCAATGGTGGTAAAATCGCGCCCCTCGACTTTCATCGCCTTGCTGCCGGTACCGCCGAAAAACAATTCGATCATGGCGAAGGCGATGCGCGCCTCCATGACCATCATGCCCATGCCGCGCAACGGCTCGAGGCGCACGACGTGGATGCTCCCCGGCAACGGCAAGCTTTGGATTAGCGTGCCGTAGGCGACCACTTCCATGCCGTCATAAGTGACGTCCACCGATTTGCCCAACTGCGAAGCGAACAGGCTCTGCAGCCGGCGCGAAAAATCGTCGAGAATGACCTCGAGACCGGGCAGGCGCCCACGACTGGAAATATCTCTGCGGGAGAAATCATAGGGTTTAAACTCGCTGGTCCGCGCCGGTGGAGCGGCGCTCACCGGCTCCGTTGGCCAATCCGCCGCGGCGGTGTCAGACGTGGCTACCTGCTGGGTAGCGATACCACCGAGCAACGCGTCGATTTCGTCTTGGGACAAAACTTGGGCCATAGGTACCAACGACTCCACTCTTGATTACGCCGGCGCCAACGTTTTGACGCTTAGTTGTCAACTCTCCAGCGGAAAAAGCTCGTTTATTCCGAAATGTCGGCTACCTTGATTCATGAGCAAGTGAGGTGCCAGGGCGCCGCAGCTTACTTGCCGTACCGCACCCGATCACGGCTCGATGCCGGCGGTTCTCAGCTATCCGGCAGCCGCCTCGGTAGGCAAACCCGTTTGCCCGACGCCGTCACCTTGCCGGCAAATCCGAATCGCGGCGTTGGCCAGCGCTTGGGCCAACGCCGCGACCCGGATCGGCTTGCTCAAGTAGTCGTCCATACCGACCCCGATGTAGCGTTCGCGATCGCCTTCCAACGCATTGGCCGTCAGCGCGATGATCCATGGACGCTGGTCGCCGAGCAGCTCCCTGATCTTGGCCGTCGCTTGCACCCCATCCGTCTCTGGCATCTGCACGTCCATCAAGATGACATCGTAGCGCTGTCGCTCGACAGCCTCCACCGCCTCCTTGCCGTTGGATGCGACATCGGTTCGGTAGCCCATCCGTTCGAGGATCTTCAGCGCCACTTTCTGGTTCACGACGTTGTCTTCGGCAAGCAAGATGCGCAGCGGATAGTTCGATGCCAGATTGGTGTCGGCAGCAGCGCTCTTGGCATTGACATTCGACACAACACCAAAGAGTGCCGACAGGGCGTCGAAGAGCCGTGCCTCCTTGGCCGGCTTGCTCAGCACTGCGGCAAATAATCCGTTGGCATTGTCGCACTGGCCCATGGAACTCAGCATCATCAGGGGCAGCGAGCGACGATGCGCTAATGCGCGAATCTTGGTCGCCAACTCGACGCCGTCCATCTCGGACATATGCATGTCGAGGATCGCCACGTCGAACTGTTCTTGCCCCCTGAGCAGCTCCAGAGCTTCCATGCCTGATGCTGCCCCAACCATCGTCATCCCCTGCGATTGCAGTTGGTGTTTAAGGATCTTGCGGTTGACCTCGAGATCGTCGACCGCCAGCACACGCTTGCCTTTGAGCTCCAATCGCTCGACCGCTTGCTGTGGCGAGCGCTCGTGCTTACCGACAATGGTAAAACTAAACACCGCGCCTTGGCCCGCTTCGCTCTCAACCCAAATCTTCCCGCCCATCAGCTCGACTAACTGCTTGCTAATCGCCAACCCGAGCCCCGTGCCGCCATATTGCCGCGTCGTCGAGGCGTCGACTTGGCTAAACGATTTAAACAGCCGGTCCATGCGCTCCGCCGGTATGCCGATGCCGGTGTCTTTGACCGAGAAGACAATCTCAACCATTCCATTTTCGTCCGTGAGACCGTTTTTGGTCTGCGGCGCTGCTTTTGAATTTTCGATTGGGGATTCCGATTCGCCATCCTCCATTCTCGATCTGCCACCCTCGACCATGCCATTCCCGCGCTTGACCTCTATGAGAACCATCCCCTGCTTGGTGAACTTGACCGCGTTGTTGACGAGATTGACCAACACCTGGCGCAACCGGGCGAGATCACCCACCACGCCCCACGGCACACTGGGATCGATCGAGTAGATCAGTTCAAGCTCTTTCTCCACCGCCCGCGGCAGCACTAGATCGGCGGCCTCTTCGACACACTGGCGGATGTCCAAGGGCGCTTGCTCGACCTCTAACTTGCCCGCTTCGATCTTGGAAAAATCCAATATGTCATTGATCAACTCTAACAGGGCATTGCCGCTGGTGCGGATGGTTTGGGTAAACTCGCGCTGCTCGCCGTTCAGAGAAGTATCGAGCAACAACCCCGTCATGCCGATCACTGCGTTCATCGGCGTGCGGATCTCGTGGCTCATGTTGGCCAAGAAATCGCTCTTCGCCTGGGTCGCAGCTTCGGCCAAATCTTTGGCAACCACCAGCGCCGCAGTTTGCTTTTGACTCTGCTGATAAAGCTGGGCGTTGTGGATCGCCATTGCGGCCTGATGGGTAAGCAGAGAGAGAAATTCGATCTCGTTGTCGGCAAATTGGTGTTCTTTTCTGGTGAGAAAGACGCTAACGCCTAAGACTTCCTGCTGCGCGATCAATGGCAATCCGAGATAAGAAACCAAGCCATGTCTGCGATAGAATTCTACATCAGAAGTGCGCGGATCGGTTCGCATATCACTGACCGCAATTGGCGCCCTGCTATCGATCACTGCTTGCACCAGGAGCGGCGTGCCCCGCAGTTTTCTGCTTTTCCACTCCGCTTCATCGAGATTCCAACAGGCGGCGCGCTCCAACTCCCCGGTTTCACGGTTTCGTAACCACATGTGCTGGGACATGTGGGGCCACAGGACGTCAACCTTTTTCATCAACAAACTCAACAGCTCGCGGAGATTTAAGGTCGAGTTTCCGATTGCGCCAAACTCGTACAGCACCTCCATTCGCCGGAGATTAGCTTCGAGTTCCTCAAACAGTTTGTTCCTTTGGATGGCGATGCCAATCTGTCGTCCCACCGACTCGGCGATTTTGATTTCCTCTAGCGAAACCGTTCGCGCTACGCGATTTGCCAGCTGCAAAAGTCCGAGCGTATCCCGTTTACTATGCAGTGGTATAATCAGCGCCGTCTGGGCTCCTTCGTTTTTCAGGCTCCGGTGTCTGTCGCCGGCTTGGATATTTTCCAAGAACGTATATTCCCGAAGATTCACCGGTCGTAGGGTAGGCTCTTTCCTGGGCTTACGAACGATGTTGTTCGGGTCGCGGTAACCATAGTCCGCCAACACGTCAATGACAGCGCCGTCGCGATCGGTAAGCAGAATGGTGCCAAAGTCAAAACCACTTTTAGACACTAATTTGCCCAGGATCTCGGCCATGGCCGCTCTGGGCTCGTCGGTCTCGAGAATGTTCTGATTTATGTCCTGGAGAAAGCCATTTCGTTCGAGGCTCGCCTCCAGGGTTTGGTTGGCGCGCTCCAGCTCCTTGGCGCGCTCAGCCAACGCGGTTTCGGCGGACCGCCTCTCCCGATCCTCGAGTTTGATGATCTTGCCGGCGCGCCGCACGATGCAAAGCAGGACGCTATAGAGTACGGCCAAAAGCAGAATCACCCCAATCGTGAGATGTTTCTGCGTACGCTCGATATTTCCCATCAACAGGGTCATGTCTTGATAAATTTCGAAAACTGCTTCGACGGGGCTGTCCGGTTGCTCACCGCGAATCGGGATGTAGCTCGAAATAAGATCGCGATCTTCAACTTTACCCTCGAATGCGCTGAAGCTATCTCTGTGCGTGGTCTCGCTGGCCACCCTGCCCGCGCGTGCCGAGCGAAATCCGCCATTGGCGCTTTTATTTTCGCCGATCTGTTTGGCTTCGCTGGAATAGAGGGTTCTCCCCCGCAGGTCGTAGATTTTTACTTTGAGTACCGAGGTGCTCTTCATCGCGGCGCGGGTCGCGCCGTCGAGTTTGGCGATTTCGCCATGCGCCTTAAGTTGGTCGTCGTTAAGCTCGCCCGCCGAAACTAGGAACGGCTTGAACCTCGGCCACAAAGAGTTCGCGAACGCCCTGGTCAGCGCGACATTTTGGCGCTCCCCCATCGCCCGCAGATCGTCAAGCGCCATATTGCGATACAAGACGCTCAGGACCGTAGCCACAATGACCATTGTGAGCATGACGCCGAAAAAGCTGGCGATGGAAAAGTTGCGTACCAGGTCGGACACTGCCGATCCCCGCTGAATTTTTCTCGCCTGGAAGAACGATCTCACGGCAACCTCATTTCAATTTGACCGTCACCGGATTTACGCTTCTTCGATTACCTTTGCGCCAGTGGAGTTGCCCGAAAACTTTCGTCGGAGCAATGTTTTCATGTTGCCGTCTCTTTGTTGCCCGGTCTCGGTCACCGGAGTTGGTTTTTCACCTATAACGACAGCCTGAGAGTCTGGCGCCGCCAGGTAGACTCGGTTGCCGCCCGCCGCTTTGGCGCGATCGAGCGCCCGCTGGGCGGCTTCGATGATGGGCTTGGCGACTTGATTCGGCTCAGGAAGACCGGCGCTGACGCCAAAACTCGCGCTGATGGGAATCGGCCCACAGCCGGCATCGATCGGCGTGTCACAAAGCGATTTACGGATACGCTCGGCGCGCATGACCGTTTCGTACATATTGCAAGCGGGAACCACGATCATAAATCGCCCAGCCGCGAAACGGCCGACGCTATCGTCGGGGCCTATGGACTCAGTCAAGCGCGCGGCCGCTCGTTGCAAGACTATGTCGCCTTCGGCTTCACCCCGGGTGTCGTTAAGCATTTTTAAATCGTCGATCTCGAGCAGCATGACGCCAAGAGACTGTTGTTGCCGCCGGGCCTGTGCCAGCGCGTCGTCTAAGCAAGTGCGAATCGCTCGACGGTTCGCCAAACTCGTCAACGGGTCACGCTGCGCCGCGGCGCGGAGCTCCGTGTGCGCCACTAACAGGTCTCGCTGCAACGCCAAAATCCGCTCCGCGTTGCGCAGTCGAGCGCTCAATTCCGCCGGTTTGAAGGGCTTGGTCATATAGTCGTCGGCGCCGGCATTGAGGCCAGCCGCCAGGTCGCTGGCCGCGTCCAAGCCTGTCAGCATGATGATATAGACATAAGGCCCGTTGTTGCGCTCGGTGTGTTCGCGCAGTTTTTGACAGATTTCGACTCCCGTTATGCCGGGCATCATCCAATCGAGAATCGCGATCTCCGGGGCTTGCGGCCTTTGCAGCACCGACCAGGCATGGTCGCCGTCGGCCGCGACCTCGACCTCGTAACCGGCCCGGCTCAATCCCGATAACAACAGGTGGCGCATTGTCGAGGCATCGTCGGCAATGAGTATTTTCATTTTGCTATTCCTTACTGCGCTTGCTAGCCGGCAGACTAGCTCCCGCCAAATCTGTCCGGAGTCTCGTCGAAGTAGCGCAAAGAACGCCAAGTTCGGAACCGTTGTCATTTCGACCAGATGGAGAAATCTCTCTTAGATCCCTCGCATCACTAGGGATGAGGGGCCTTGGCCCGTCGCCTTTGCGGCCGTTGCGACTTTGCATGAGATAATTCGAGAGTGGCCGGTGCGCGAAGCGAAACCCACGGAAAACTTCGTGGTCCGAAACCTCGTGGTGAGCCTGGTCGAACCGTGTCGTCGTGGCATGTCCTTCGAATCCGCATCTGCTTGTGCGCCCGCTATTTTTCCTGGCTGAGGAATTGGCCCGGCATGCTGAGAAATTTTTCCAGACTGGCTTTGACCGCGGCAAATTGCCGTTCGAAGCAATTGACCTCGCCGGCCAGCGCCGCCAAATCGCCGTCGCGGCCAGCCGCTTCGAACCGTTTCGCCAGATCGGCAAACGCCAGCGCGCCCATATTGGCGCTGCTCGATTTAAGCGTGTGGGCCTCCAGCATCAGGCTATCGGCGTCACCGCGCGCCAAAGCTTGGCGCAACCGCGCCATCCGCGCGGCCGCATCGCTGAGAAAATCGCCGGCTAACTCGACGACAAAATCCTCGCCATACTCAGCGGCCCATTCCCTGGCCTTGTCACGAATCGCATTTTCAATCCCCAGCTGTTCCATCGCCGAACCCTCCATTGATGAAAATTGGCAATCCTAAATCCGCAACAAACCGGGGCCAAATAAGACCAAACCCGGGCAATTCCAAAACGGGAAATCCAAATCATGCGTTTTTGGACCCTCGTGTTTTTTGATCATTTAAATTTGCGCCGGAATCCAGTCGCCTTACTTTTCACTCTTCACTTCCGAATTTGTCACCCGGCAGCGATTCCCATGCGCCATCGGCCAATGGCAAAACCACGGAAAAACTAGTTCCCACACCCGGCGTGCTGGCAACTTCTACTTTGCCGCCATGGGCGCCAACCAACTCGCTGACGATATACAGCCCCAAGCCGACGCCTTCCTGGCGATCGGCAAGCTCGATGCGATTAAATTTTTGGAATAGGGTCGGCAGCCTCTCCTGAGCGATTCCCGGTCCGCTATCGCACACCTTGACCATCGCGGCGCCATCGCGGCGCATGACGCTCAGGCTGATGGCGCCGTTGTCAGGAGTAAACTTGAATGCATTGTTGAGCAGATTGGCGATCACCCGGTCCAATGCCAGGGTGTCGCCATCGACGAATATGCCAGTGGGTTGCGCGTGTAACTGGAACCGAATGCCGCGCATTTGCGCTGCGCCCTCGAAGCGCTCGACGATGCGCCGAAGCAGCTCAACCAGTTCGAAGCGCCGCTTGGAAAGATCGAGGTGGCCTGCTTCGATACGGGCGAAATCCAAATAGTTGCTGACCAGCGACTCGATGACCTGCGCGGCGTTAAAAATACGTTCGTGACACTTGCGGGCCATGGCCGCATCCACCGGCGCGCCCTGCTCGCGCAGCAAGAATTCGGCGTAGCCGCAAATCAAGCCCACCGGATTGCGGATATCGTGCGCCAGCATGGCGGTAAATTCGGCGCGCTGCCGTTCGAGCTGGCGCTCCGCCGTGAGATCGCGGTAGGTCGCCATGACCAGCGCCGGCACGCCATCCTTGCCGCGTACAAACCGGCAGTGACTTTCGACCGGCACGACGGGACCATCCGAGCACGCCAACTCCAAGGTGCAGACCCATGAGTCCTGGTTGCCGGTTCGGGCATCCTCTTGGGCCTTTTTGGCATCGCAATACGACGTGGTGGTCATCAACCTGCTGTAGGGCTTGCCCGCCAAAACGTCACGGGTCGCCGCCATGAGGGCTTCCAGCGCGCCATTGACGCTGACGATGACGCCGTCGAGCGTGTAGGTGGCGATGCCATTGCCGGCGTTTTCGAACAGGCCACGATAGCGCTCCTCGCTGTCGCGCAGCCGCTGGGTGCGGATTTGCAAGAGCTCTTCGATGCGCAACAGCGCCCGTTGGCGCACCGCGCTTTCGCATAGCTGCAAGAGCTCTTGGCGCACCGCAGATTTTTGCATCTGGTTGTCCGCGCCCTTGCGTAGCAGATCCATGGCCAGGTCGGCGGAGTTCGCCGAGGTCATCACTATGACCACCGTCGCCGTGCCCGGCTGCTTGATCGTTTCGATCAGCCCTGGCGCCATGACCTCGGCGCAATCGCCATCGAGCAAGACGATTTGAGCTCGGCTCTTGATTGAACCGGGATAACGCCTGGGCGCCGTCCACCACCAGTGACACGCGATAACCCGCGGCTGTGAAAAGCGCCGTCAGCTCTTGCGCCAAACCGGCGTCGGGTTCGGCCAGCAGCACGGTCTTCGCGGAAACCGGTTTGGTGTCGACCAGTAAACCGCGCACCGCGCGGCATAACGTCGCCGGCTCGTAGGGCGCGGCGAGAAAGCCGTCGGCGCCTAATTGGACGGTTAATTCCTCGGCGTCGGCCCCGGAAAAAATCGCCGACACGACGAGAATAGGGATGCGATTGAACTGGGCAAAGGCGGCCGAGCGCAGGAGCCGGCAGAAACGCCAGCCATCGATGCCCGGCATATACAGATCGGTGACGATGACATTGATAGCGCTAGGCTCGGCCAACAGGCGCAACGCCTCCTCGGCGCTCGGGCAAGAGAGCACGTTAAAACCGTCACGACGCAGGATCGTCGCGGAGATGCGTAACTGGAGCGGGTCGTCGTTGACGATCAGTACCGTCGGTTGGCTTGCCATAAACTCCTGGTTGTCTCCCCCGCCGACTATCTTTGCGCAGCACGCCGTTTACGTCCGCCGGCTTGCCCTTGCTAGACCGCTGCGCGGTAAACTTCATCTGAAATTAAATCGGCCCACTCCTGTAAGTCTTAAGTAACGTCGCAGCAGTATGCGAGAAAAGGAAGAATTTCCGGTGAGTATGCGGCGCTGCTCCGTGCCAGGCAAGAATAAACCGCGCTCACGGAGTTGCTCGGAACTTAGTGGCAATCGGAGAAATTATTACCCTTCTGCTTTAAGCGAGGAGGGGTGGCAAAGCCGCCTCGAAAAGTTCCGACAACTTTTTACGCAATGAAAAAATCCACCTGACCACGAAGTCGAAAATGGCCAGCTGCGGCAGCGACCGCACCGTTGCTAGATTGGCATTGCTAAAAATGAGATCACCGGCAGAGCGGCGGGAGTAACCGCCACCATAATCGGCAGCCAGTAAAAAACAATTGCCCACGATCGTAGGTCCCGGCGACGGCGCCGTTGTTTCGTTCCCGGCGGCTGGCAAAGTTATCTACGCAGCACGGCCGTCCTAGCTATCGAGACGATCAACGCACCGTCTCGCCGGGCACCTTGAAGTTATTGAAGGACTTGGGGTAGTTCGCAAAGTTGTTGACTTCGGAAGCCCACTTGCCGGAAACTGTTTAGATGGCAAGCAAATTACTAATGACAGCTCTGGCCGCTTTTCTCGTTTCTTTAGCCTTTGACGATACTCACGCAGGTTCGATCTTCGGTGAGGTCAGGTTCGCGGACACCCCGCCCAAACTTCCTCTGGTCAAAGTAAGCAAAGATCAAGATTACTGCGGCGAGACACTGCCTAACGAGACGTATTTGATCGAACCTAACGGCGGCCTTAAGAATGTCGTCGTCTTTATCGAGTCCGCCCCAGTGGGAAAAGCTGCCGATCCAGTGAAAGAAAATATCCTTTACAACGATGGCTGCCGCTACCTCCCCCACGTCATGGCGTTTCAACTGGGCGAGAAGTTCAAGATCAAGAGCAACGATCCCAAGCTTCACATCCCCCACGGTTATCTCGGTGAGCGGACCGTCTTTAACCTATCCCTCCCTTTCAAGAACACCACCATCGAAGCGACTTCACGAATAAGGCAACCGGGAATGATGAAAGTCGTCTGTGACACCCACGCATGGATGTTGGGGTGGGTTCATGTCTTCGATCACCCATACTTTGCCGTGACCAATCACCAGGGAGTATTTTCAATTCCTGATCTACCCGGAGGGAAGTATGTCCTAAAAGCTTTGCATGAAGGCGGCGGGACAAAGAGTCAGGAGATTACCGTCCCCGACAGTGGAGAGATGCGAATAGTGTTGGAGTTTGGAAGAAAATCATAAGCAGTCCTGCTTCCAACATCCTAAGCCCGTCCCTCGATCTGTTGAAGCCTACGGCTAACCGTCGCTTACTCAATGGACTCTCAAATGCGCGGCGATCTCGGCAATATGGGCTTCGAAGGGCGTCGATTAGATGCGAATCCGGCGCGGTTGATCACTCAGGTGCTTTAAGCCCGAACTTCAACTGCTCTTAGAAAAACTCAAGCCGCAACTCCCAGCCGAACCATCACCCAAATCACCTCAGCTGGGGCTCTTTAGTCC
The DNA here is from genome assembly GCA_963847445.1 of uncultured delta proteobacterium. GTDB lineage: Bacteria > Desulfobacterota > Binatia > UBA9968 > UBA9968 > DP-20. The sequence goes on from CAWJZV010000014.1 coordinate 257,042, forward strand.
AGACCTTGGTACCCACATGTTGATTTTTCAACTCCTCAACTGCTTTCACCCACGCGAATCCGCGAAGTCGGGCTAGTATTCCGAGTCTCCTGAAGCAGTCTTAGCGACACAAACGGTCGAGCCACTTCCAGGACTGGGATCGGTCGAGCAACGCACCCGAAGAGTTCAAGGTGAATACCGCACACGCATGGAAGCATCCGGGCGAATCGTGAAAATGCGCCTGTCCGGACGCAAAGTAGAGACCCATCCCGCCGCTATTGGTTGACGGCGAGCGGCGAGCGATCGTAGTCGCCCAGTTTAATGGATTCCGAGAGATGGGTATCGATGAACGGATTATTCGCCGGATCGCGCACAACGCCCAGGGGGTCTAGACCCTGTTGCACCTTTTTTCATCTCGCGAAACATTACCGCGCGCAGCAGAATCACACCGCGGTCCGAGCTGGCCAGCCGCTCCGCAGTCCGGTCGCAAATAGATCCCCTGAGTTTTTCCATGCCATATGGTCCTGCGCCTGCACCGAATCCATGCGAAAGCGCGTAAACGGATGGAGCACGTCGGGCGGGTTCTTGTAAGGCTTAAGGTACTCCACCGGCGGCTCGTCGTTCTCGACAATCTCGCCGTTCTCAGTGGGATAAAAACGCACAAAATAGATTTTCGTATGGGTGTCGTCCCAATTGGCACACGGATCTGACCCACATTGCCCTGGCGTAATATGTTCGGGAAGATCACCGGATGCTCGTCGGTATCATGCCGTTTTTGTAGGTCCGCCGTTTCATCAGGCCGTAGGGAACTTCGGCGAATCAGAACTGGGCGACATCGTCGGTAGTCCGCGCGTGCTGTCGTGGACTTCTCGGCCAGGATTGGCGGTATTCTGATGGAGAATTTGCAAATGCGCCGGGTCCATGGAATTTTCCATAGGCTGAAACCAGTTGGCGTCGAGCTGCGGTTGGATGAACACCTTGCGGCGGCCGTCTTTGCGAAACCACACGTCGAAGTTAACGATTAGCGGCGCCGGCAGCGGACCGAGATAGGCCCAGTAAAGCCCAACCAGTTTTTGCACCGGATAAGATCTCTGTTTGACGGTGCGAAAAATTTGCTATCGCAGGGCTCCGCCGGAGTCTCTAAACGGTAGCCTTGGTGTCGTACAACCAGCCATGATACGCACAGGCGATACCGCGCGCTTCGACCCGGCCATAAGACAAGGACACGCCGCGATGGGGGCAACGGTCGTCGAGCAAGCCGACATTGCCGCTCTTGTCGCGGAACAACACCAAGGTCTCGCCCAGGATGCGCACCACTGGGTTGGATTCTCCGCCGTAAGCTCGCTCGCCACGCCTACGGGCAACCAATAGCGGCGCAGCAACTCGCCCGCCGGCGTGCCCGGCCCGACTCGGGTCAACATATCGTTTTCTGCTCTCGTCAGCATTGCCTTGCTCCTAGGTTTACTAATTCGGCTTATCTTCTAGCCGCTTTGTCGGCGCGTCGTCGACAAACTTCAATGCTGTGTCGATCATCGACGTAAATATTAGCCAAGGAATCGCCTACTACGCAAGTCCTATTGATAAAAAAGCTTGCAAAATCAATAAGTTAAATTACGTATGGAATTTTAATGTATTAACGATCGAACGGAGACGGAACGGCAAAAATGGCTGCTGATTGCCAAGCAGTTAGGATAAGTGGTTGGAACCAGCGAAATGGTTAGGAGACCGCACCTATGGGCGCTTAGGCGTACAGACCGATGCGTTCATTGATGACGCCAAGATCGATGAGTTGGTTCTTGGCCGGGTCGCGGATCACGCCGAGCGGGTCGAAACCCTGCTGCACTCGCTCGATCTGCTCTCTGAGAAGCTTACGCAGCTCGATGACCCCCTCATCACCGACACCGAGATGCTCGGTGGCACGATCGGTAAGCTCGCCTTGAGTTTCCCATGCCATGGAATCCTGTGCCGACACCATGTCCATACGGTATTTGCGCGGCGCGGTTTTAAGCGGCGTGAACCGATACGGCACCGGCGTACCGGCCGGCGAACTCTCAGTCTCGGATGGCACAAAGTTGGCGCGAAACACTTGCGTATGGTGATCGTCCACCGGCACGCGTATCTGCAGATTGTGCCGCACCGACTTGCCGTCGTCGAACGGCGCGACATGGCGCAGCACCGTCGGAAACAACAACGGGTGCTCGTCGACCTCGGGCTTGCTGCCGGTGGCGAGAGCTAACGTCGTGCGGCGTTTTTTGATGCCGTATTCGAAACGGATGAATTCATGCCGCTCGGAATACTTTTTCACCCGCGGCGCCAAGTGCGCCGTGTCGCCATGAAGCCAGAACAGATGCGATGGGTCGACGGAGTTTTCCATCGGTTGCAGCCAATTGCACTCGATGATCGATTCTTTGACGATCCACCGCTTGCCATGTTCCCAGACCAAAACATCCCAGCGGGGCAACAGCGGCGCCGGCGCGGGACCGAGGTAGGCGTAAATCAGTCCGCCCAAGTATTGCACCGGGATAGGCGACCTGTTTGATGCGATCTTTGAAGGTGTTGTCGGCCGGGTTCCGCCGGCTGCTCCAGACATTTCCCCGTGCCGTCGAACTTCCAGCCATGATAGGGGCAGCGAATGCCTTGTTCATCGACTCGGCCGTAGGCGAGGGATGCCAAACGATGCGGACAGTGCTCGCCGACCAATCCGTAGTTGCCCGAGCGGTCGCGGTAGACCACCAATTCCTCGCCGAGAATCTTGACGGCGCGTATCGGCTTATCGTCGGTCAATTCGGCGGACGCGGCGACCGGATGCCAATAACGCCGCAACAATTCGCCGCACGGCGTGCCCCGGCCAACTTGCGTCAGCAGTATGTTTTCGTCATGGGTCAGCATACTAGGTTTTCACCAGCGCAAACCACGTCCGCCGATCCGCCATCCGCGATTTTCAATCCTCGACAAGATTCTAAGCCGAGCCGTGCGCTGCAACTCATGATACGGTGAATCTTGCGCGCTTCGTCCAGGCGCAGCGGAACTCATGCCATCGAATCTTTTTGCACGCTTCTACGACCGGGTTAAATCAACCGGGCATTTCGCGATCGGGGTATGAGCCCCGCTCGCGACCAAAGGGGATGTTCAACCCCCTTTGGAAACCCCAAAAGTCAACCTCCGTGCCCGCAGCAAGCTGCGGGGAATATTAGATTTAACTTTTACTCCTGCTTCTTGTTGAGCATCTGCTCGTATCCAAGCCTCTCCAACATTTCGCGGCCCGAATAACCCTTGCGGATACCGGCGGCCATTTCTTGTTCCTTGGCGTAAATCCCCTCGGCGGCAGCGACCACTTCTTGCTCTTTTTCCCTGGGAATAATGATGATGCCGCTGCCGTCGGCGAGAACCAGATCGCCGGGACGGCATTGCACGCCGGCGAACTGAATTTCTTGATTGTAAGATTCCTGGACCACGCGATTGCGCGCCGTCATCGGCACCACGCCGCGGGCGTACACCGGGAACTCCAAATCGCGCGCCTCGTCGATGTCGCGCGACGCGCCGTCGATGACCACGCCGCTCAGGCCCTTGAGCTTGGCCGACAGCGCCAGCAGACCACCCCAACAGGAGAACTCCAGCTTGCCGCCGTTATCGATGACGATGACATCGCCCGGCTGCGCCGCTTCAATCGGCGCCGTGCCCAAATGCTGCGTCGGCTGCTGCAAGCCTGCCGGCTTGATCTTCATCGTCACCGCCCGGCCGGCGATTTTCGGGCACGGCCACTGCGGCCGCACGCCCCAGGTCGCCCCCTTGAGACTCAAACTGTCCAACGCATCCGACACCGCGCAGGTGTCGAGCTTGATCAGTCTTTCGATTATCGGCTCACGTGCCATGACAACTCCACCAGCCAATTTCTGCTACTGACGCGTTTTAGCGCCTTGAATCCGATTTAACTTTGAACTTTTGAACCTGGAACCTTGCAACCAGTCTTTTACTGCCAGTACGCGAAGCCCATCCCGCAGCCGGTCGCCGCCGGCGAGCGATAGGTCGTGACATATTCGAGATATTTCAGATCGCGATGCTCCATCGCGCCGGCGAGCGCCACCCAGTTGAGAATCTCCGACGTGCCGCCGGTCAATTTTTGCCGCGGCAACTGAAACAGCACTTCCGGCTTCTTATTTTTCAGTCCGTCGATCACCATGGCGTCGATTTCTTCGTCGATCACCACATGGCTCAGCCCGCCCGACGCCAACAGCGCCACGCGCTTGGTGCTATCCCATGACTCGATGGCTTTGCGCACCGCCTGGCCAAAGGCGTAGCAGCGCTTCGGCGTCGGCTGGTTCGGCGGATAGTAGGTGTTCACCATCACCGGCACCATCGGCAGCTTGGTTCCCGGTAGAATGCGCCGATAGAGAAAACTGAAACGCATGGCCGACGCCGATCTCGGCGCGCAGTTTGTTGCAGCGCGTGATGTCGAACTCCGCGTCGGTGAGACCGCGAATCAAATGATCCGCCAAGTCGGATGCGGTCTCGTATTCCGGCGCGGTTTCCGCCCAGCCCTGCTCTTCGGCATTTTTCCATGCCGCCGGCCGCAGGTTGTTATGCTTCACCACCGGCAAGCCCTTGCCGTGGTAGATCGCGAACATCGGCATGTTGTCGTCGTGAAACTGTTCCTGCTGATCGTCGCCGAAAACCACCACGACATCGGCGTTGGCCTTTTGCAATGCGTCGCCTAGAGTTTTAATCGCCTTCAGACAAGCTTCATCGCGCTCGTGAAACTTCTCCGGTGTGAGCTTCGCCGCCAATCCGGGCTTCGCCTTCGCCAGCAAACCTTGGTAGTCGAGCCGCGGATCGGTCTGATCCTTTTTAAGCAGATGATCCCAGTCCTTGGCCCGGATGCTCAACTGCGGACTATGCGATGTGCCGATGCCGATAACGATCTCTGCCATAAATTTTCTCCTCCCTGGCCATCGGGCCATTGAACCGGTCGCGCAGCTCGGAATGTGTCATTGATCTACAAGCAAACTTCCGTCTCTGTCAAGCAACACAACATTCCGGACTCGTTTGTTTCATGGTTTTGCGTCTTTGCGTTAACGTCCTGATTCTTTTTTGCGTTCTTCGCGGCAAGACTTTCTTGCTTGACGATTGCCCAGCGCTTGCCGTAACAATTACCCAAAAGCTTGGAGGTGACCCATGGCGGCAACCAGCCGAGGCGCGACATTACTGGGACCGGATAAATTGGAAATCGAGGGAATATCCCATCCCTGACATTGGCGCCGACGGCGGCCTGGTCAAAGTCGAAATGGGCGGCGTCTGCGGTTCCGATTTCAAGTATCTCCACGGTGGCAAGAACGGCTTGCCCTACCCGCTCATCCTCGGCCACGAGATTTTGGGCCGTGTGCGAAAAACTCGGCAAGGAAGCGGCAGCGATCCACGGCATCAAAGAAGGCGACCGCATCATCATGAAAGGCGCTAAGGGCTGCGGCCGCTGCGCCCACTGCCGGCGCGGCGCGGCGCGCTTTTGCAAAGCGCGTATCGGCTACGGCGGCCAGACTACCTGCGCCAACCCGCCCCATCTATTCGGCGGCTTCGCCGACTATCTTTATCTTGTGCCCGATATTCTCGTCACCAAAGTCAGTAACGACCTGCCGGCCGAAGCGGCGGTGCTCATCGGCGCCGTCATGGCCAACGGATTTCAATGGGCGGTGCGCCAAGGCGGCGTCAAGATGGGCGATAGCGTGCTGATTCAGGGGCCGGGCCAGCAAGGCCTCGCCTGCACGTTCGCGGCGAAGATGGCTGGCGCCGCCAAGATATTCGTCACCGGATTAAGTCGCGACGCCGAACGTTTGGAGGTCGCCAAAAAATTTGGCGCTACGCGGACGATCGATGTCGAGAAGGAAAATGTCCTTGAAGTCATTCGCGCAGAAACCGACGGCGAGCTGGTCGACGTCGCGGTCGATGTTTCCGGCAACGTCCAGGCGATCCGCACTTCGGTGGAATGCGTGCGCACCCTCGGCACACTCGTCGTCGGCGGCCTGACGCGAGACGGCATCGACGTGCCGTTGAACGTGAATCTAATCGTCCGCCGGCAAATCCGTTTCCAAGGCGCCTTCACCACCGACAACGACGCCACCGAGATCGCCATGAACGCCATCCAAGCGAGCAAGTTCCCCGTCCAGCAAATGGTCACCCACACTTTTCCGCTCGATGAGACCGAAAAATGCATCCGCGCCGTCGGCGGCGAGATCGAAGGACTGTATCCGGTGAAGGCGTTGATCAAACCGTAACGCGTCTGCGGTGGGTGCGGCGGTCCGGCCCGAGGGGGCAAGCTGAATTTGGCGCGCGGGAAATTTCAGACCTATCGTTCGAGTATGGATGTGTCGACGCCCTCGTTTGAGTTTGCTTCCGATACTGCGGCCAGGGCGGCGGGATGCGCAAGCTGGGACTTTGCTGAGTTCGATTGCCGGCGGCGCGAACGCAGCCATGCGACTATTCGCCGCGAGATGTCCGCCTAACGCTTGGGCTTGCTGATTAAAGACCGACACCATTCCCCGTATGCCGTCGCGCAAGCGATTCACTTCGGCGGTAAGCGCGTTTACTTCGGAAACCCGGCTTGCCAAAGTTTCGTCCTTGGATTTTACCTCGGTCTTCAGTTCACTGACTGTCGCGGTCAATTCGCCGTTCGAGTGCTTGACTGGCCAACCTCCTTTCTCTCAAGGAGATCCCTTGTCTCTTTCAACCTGGTGTCGAGCGCGCTGATTTCACCGTTGAGTTTCTCGATGGTTCGGGCGGCCTGCTGGCTGTCATTGGTCGCTGCCGTGTCAGCCTCTGCCGCGGCTAACCTTAATCTACCGACGCGCTCGTCAAGTAGTTTTTCAAACTCCACTAACTCCTTGCGCAGGCTGGTAGCGGTACCGCGAATTATCCCATCGGGTAGAGGGGCGTTACTCGGCTCGAAAGGGTTTGCTCCCACCTCGTTAAGGGCATCATAGATTTTGCTCATATTGCCTCCGGTGCGGCCATGCTTTTGTCACAACTCGTCTGGTTAGTTTGCTCGCGTTTGGCCAGATTCAGCCGGAGAAAGCATATCCTATGCCGACACCGGAGCCCGGGATTAACCTATCGAAAACTAACGATCTTGTTAGCGAAGGTTGATTTCAGAGATAACAATTCTGGACAAATCTCGACTCGAATGCAGTGCCGCTAGCGCGCGCAACGACAGCGGTGTTGACCGATCTCAGTGGCGGCGGCGGCCGTAATAGGCGCGGGGTACAATCCAGAGCGACAGAGCGTGGCAATCCGTTTGGGCGGACCTGACGCAACTTCTCTTCGGCTGAAATGGTAATCATCAAGGTGAATCAACCGCGACGTGACCGTGATCTAGGTGTAGCGACTCACACTGCGCGACAAACATCGACAGGGTTTTTTTGGCCGGCGGATCCTGATAGAAATAGCACTGGCCATTGATCGACGAGCGTCGTACAGCGATTATTTACGATTAACCGTCTGCGGTGAGTGAGAGGGCAAGCCGATGAAAACCAAACTTTGCGATGCGCTAAAGTTGGCATTTTCTCGATTTCTTCTGGGAGCCTTAGGAATATGGTGCACCCTCGGCCCAATCCTGCTCATGACCGCCTCCGATTCAGCGGGTCAGGAACTAAAGGTTCTCTTGGTTCTTTTACTTGCCCCATGTTACGCCATCGTGCTCGTCATCTGCTGGCGTGCCAGATGGGACGCCCTTAGAGAGCTTGCGTCGGAAACCAGGCTCGCCATGTGCTTCATGCTCGCCGGCTTATTGCTAAGCGAAATGACCGGGATCTTCCTGGCAGCCAAACATAAGCTCGTGCCCGTGTATGTCTACGTCGGTTTTTTACTCACCGAACTGGCAAAATCACAACGATTCATCAAAGCGTGCAGCGAATATTTACGCGCGCACACGACCCGTTCCAATGGGGCCTTTATTAAGAACGCTCTCGCTGAACCGCAGTCGCCGGGAGAGCTGCCCGCTCACATCGACGAACTCGCGCACCAGAACGCCGAGCATTCCGACCGGCCGGCGGAAAGCCAAAGAACGTTAGCCGAATACGAGCAGCAAAAGGGTAGTTTGATGAGTGCGCAAATAGAGATCCGGCAGCTGCGCGAAATCATCGACAATCTCGGAAACCAGCTCCAAGCAAGCCAGAGCGATTTCACACAAATGACGGCCAGATATCACGAAGCCGATGGTGTCAATGAGACGTTGCAAAGCACCGTCGCGGCGTTGAATCGAAATCTCGCGGAACGAGATAATCGGATAGCAACACTCCAGAGCGCCGCACAAGAAGCGGCGAGAATACAAATTGAAAATCAACGACTCCGCGTTGAAAATCAGGGATTACGCGATGAAGCGACTGGCCAACGACTCCAACTCAATGCGCGAGACACGCAGTTGCGGGAATTGGCCCGCCAGAATCTCGAGGGTGCCGATCGTCACGAGCGTCTTGAAACGGCAGTCAACGACCTTCACCGACGGCTCAAAGACAACCAGTCAAGGGAACAAGAACTAGCAGCGGCGCGCCAACAACTAGCCAGCCTCGAAGAACGCGAAAACTATCATAGCAAGCAAATACCGCAGTTGGAGGCGCGACTCGCAGACATGGAGCGCGAAATCACCGCCGCCAAAAACCAAGCCCAAGTGCTTGATGATGCGCGTCGGCGCTTGAGCGACACCCAGCAAATCTGTCAGGAACTGGCCGATGAGAATCGCCGGCTATGGCAAGAAGTTTCGCGATGGCAGGAAGGCTTCGCTGTTAGCGTGGCAACTCGCGTCGCATCTGACTCCAAGGACATAAAGGTTGTACAAACCCGAGCAAATGGCGGCGCCGAATTTTCCGTGGATTGGCACAGTTTGTTGCCCACCAAGAGCGACGAACACATGCCAGCCGAAACCTCCATCTGGGAAACGACATCACCGCATAAAGGCTTGCAGAGAACCCGAGGCGAACACCGGCAACTTAGTTCAGGAGATTCGCCAGCGGGAGTCTCCATGGAAACAGAACAAGATACGAATTGGCGGGCCTTGAAGTCAGTCAAGCAACAATGGCACTTCGGAGCCCTCGCCGCCTCCGTGGTTGCGGTCGCTGGCGCAGTCGCCCTGGGAATGTTGGGAAACAGAATTTCACCGCCAAAAGAGGCGACGGTGGCGATCACAAGCAGCTCTCAGGAATATCCAGTTGAAGCTGCCTCGAAACCCCAAAGCGAACCTGAGCCGCGACCGCAAGGCGCCGTTTCGCCAACAAACACCTCCCCGGAATATCGGGCTCAAGCTGTCGCAAAGCCCCAGAGCAAACCAGCGCCGCAACAACGTGGCGTCGTTCAAACCGTTCGTCCAACGCCAAGACGCGGGACATTTGAAACCGTTCTTGCAACCCAAGTTTACGACGGACCAAGTGAGAACGCAGCGCTGGTCGCCTCGATCCAGGCCGGGATGAAAGTCAATGTTGTAAACTCTAGCCGCGGTTGGTTAGAGATTCGCTCCAGATACGGACGCCCGCCCGGCTTCATTCGTCAAGATACAGCGGTCATGGTTGCCCAGAACTAACATGCGCACGGCAACAAACACCTACGTTCGGCGTCGCCCGCGATTGCTTGGCCGGCAATCATGTAATGATCATGATCTTCGCCCTCACTGATCAACCGCGAAACAGTCAGAAGAACATGATCAAGAGTCTTCACCCGATCGAAATCTTTCCCGGCGTAAGGGCGCAGCATGCTGCGCCCTACCAAATACGCACCCTATTTGAAACGATCACGAACCACTAAAACCATTCCTATTTCTTCTTCGGCAAAAGAATATCCTTTAATCGCGCCACGGTCGCCGGTTTCAGATCGTAGAGGCCGGACAAGGTCTTCGCGATCGTCGGCCCGTCCACTGGACCGATATCAAGCTGGGATCGTTTTGCTTCGGCGATGAGATCTGGATCTTTAAAGCTTCGGATAAACGCTCGTTGCAATAGCTCCAGCCGATCCTTGGCCATTCCGGGCGGCACCGAGAAGGGAAACTGCGCGCCATGGACATCGTCGGCGATCTTCAGCAGCTCGCGTGACTCTTCGGTCTTGGCGAAACTCATCGCCACCGGAATTTGTTTGTACTTGGGATTGGGCTTCAGCGTCGCTTGTAGCACCGGGATGATTTTCTTGCTGTCGTAGGCGCTGCGCCACACCGTCTCCACCGTCCCCCAGGAGCCGCAGTAACCGTCGACTTCGCCGGACTCCACGGCGAGACGCGCGTCCGCGCCGCCCTTGTAACCATCGATCACGTCCATCGGCAGATTGAGCGCGACTTTGAGCAAGTTTAGGAATGTCGGAGGTACTGGTACCGGGACCGATGGTGGAAATTTTTTGCGGCCGTTTGGCGTTGACCCAATCGTCCATCTTGGTGATGCCGCTCTTCTGGTTGAAGGTGCACACGGTATCGTACTCGGATGGAATGCCGAGATAGCCGAAGCGCCTGCCGTCGAACTGCGCCGCCTCATTGCCCATGATATGCTGCAACACCAGCGGCGACGCCCAGGCGCCAATGGTCAAACCGTCGGGCTTGACGCGATTGTACAGATGATTGGCCGCGATCATGCCGCCGGCGCCGGTCATGTTCTCGACGATGCGCGTCGGATTGCCCGGCAAGTAGCGGCCGACGTAACGCGCCAGCACCCGCGCATAAAGATCGAACGAGCCGCCCGGCGAGTAGCCAACGATGATCGTCAACGTCTTGTCCTTGTACTCCTGCGCTCCGACGGCTGACTGACTGACAATGATAACAACGCCGGCCAGCGCCAACGCGCGTAACCACTTGTTCATAAAATCTCCTCGTGATTAGAAACTTGGTGCTTCAGGCTTCTTGTGGATGGGTCATAAAGCCAAGAGGGCGGGTTTAAAACCCGCCCTTTGTACAACTCCGATTCCTTTTTGCGCCCTTTGCGTTCTTTGCGGCCATTCTTCTTCGAAGGAGCCAGAAACTTTAGCCGCGGCCGACGAAGGTCATCGCTCTTTCCTCGGTGCGCTCGAGATATCTGACGAAGGTGTACTTATTTTCCGCGAGATCGGTGTTGGGACGGGGAATCTCGCGATGCAGCAAGCTCTCTTCGACCTTGCAGACAAAGAAGCCCAACTCGCTTTTGCTCAACGCGTCGATACCCGATTTCTTGAATTCCTCGAAGTCACGGATCGTTTGCGCACTCTCGATCCCCGCGCCCTTGGCCATGGCGGCCAAATCCGTGTTGCCGGAGGTCGCGCTGGGATAGCTGATGCGGCTGCCGCTGTAAACGCCGTTGTCGAACACATAGACGACTAGAGTTTTTCGGCCGCAAGTTGCCCAGCGTGGCCAAGTTGAACAGGGAAAGCAGCACGCTGCCGTCGGAGTCGAGGGCGATCACTTTTCGGTGCGGCAGCGCCAACGCCAACCCGGTGGCCACGCCGATGGCGCAGCCCATCATGCCGACCAGCAGATTGCCTTCATGGCGCGACAGATGCGACCACTCGATGCGCTGGCCGCTTTGCGAGGTCACGACCAATTGATCGGTCATCTTAGTGGCCAAGAGCTGCAAACATTCATAGCGAATCATTCGGAAAACTCCCCGGCGAACAACAGCGCGTAGGGACCGCGCAATGAATTTGCCGCCCGCACCGCGTCTTTGATTTTGATCTCAAGCTTCGCGCCATCCTCGAGTAGCATATGGTCGATGCCTAAACCGTCGAGCACGGGGATCGAATGTTTGCCGATGGTGGCGTAGAGAAAACTGTTGCGCCAATCCGGCACGCCGCCGAGGTAAGCGATCACCAGCAACAGCGGCACGCCCAATTGCTTGCCCACCGTTACCAATGGGTAACAGGACGTATAGATGCCGGTGTTTTCCATATACACCGCGGCCTGCTTGCCGCCGAGCGTCGCTCCGGCAGCGATGGTGATCGCCTCTGATTCGTTGGCCACCGCGATCAGTTCCATGTCCGGGTCATCGCGAATCAGCGGCACGATCTGGCTCAAACGAGTCTCCGGCAAATAGGTTACGAAATTAATCCCAGCGTCTTTGAGACTCTGAACCAGTCTTTTGGCAAGTTCGTCTTTCATAGATGGTAGTCTGAATTAGCAGGGAAAATCATCCGGCGCAATTGGGATCAGGGCAACCACAGGGGGTTGCCCCTACGATCGGATGCATTTTGCGTACTGCGTTCTTTGCGGCTAACTTTCCGAATCCGAATGTCTTTCTATGCGACCTTGTGCCCTTTGTGGTCAAATCATCCGAAGATTCTTTCAGCGCCCGCAGCACCTTCTCCGCCGTGATCGGCAGATCGTAAATCCGCACGCCCACCGCATCGTGAACCGCATTGGCGATGGCCGCCGCCGCCACCAGCACCGGCGGCTCGCCGATGCTCATGCCGCCATAGGGGCCGTTGCCGACGGGAAATTCTTGGATGACCGTTTTCAGCGGCGGGATGTCGCGGATGGAGGGAATCTTATTCTCGCCGAAGTTGGTGGTGATTACTTTGCCTTGCTCAATGACCAGCTGCTCCATCAGCGCATAACCGATCGCGGTTACGACGCCGCCGTCGATCTGCCCTTGGTGCATCAACGGATTGATGATCGTGCCGGTGCTATGCGCGGTGGTAAAGTGTTTCACTGCCACCTGGCCGGTCTCACGGTCGACCTCGACTTCGGCAACTTGCACGACCAGAGCGGCTTCGGGACCGTTAGCGAAATTTTTGTACGCACCTTCGCAGCGAATCGAACCGCCGAGCCGTTCGACGATGGCGCTGTAAGAGACCGGTTTGCCGCTGTGGTGCGAATCGATCCGCTGCCAGTGAAGGAAAGCGCATCGACCGGCACCCCGAGGATCTCGCTCGCGCCCTGCAACAGTTTCTCTTTGACTTGAAGCGCCGCGACCTGCGTCGCATTGCCGAATATCCGCGTCGCCCTGCTGGCGCCGACACCGGTATCCGCGGCGGCGCCGCTGGTGTCGAGAATTTGACAACGAACTTGCTCTACCGGCACTTGCAGCTCATTGGCGGCGATCTGCCGCATCGCCGTGTAGGTGCCCGCGCCCTGGTCGACCATGGCGGTCGACACGGTGATGACGCCACGCCCATCCACGGTCACGAACGCATGCCCTTCACCGCCCAGCGGCAGCCATTGCGCCAGCGCCAAGCCGCGGCCGACATATTTTCGTTTTGGCTTACCGTAACCCGACGCCGCCAGCGCCTGCGCCAAAGTCTCCTCGCTCTTGATATGCGGCAGCGCGTGGCCGATGGGCGAAACATCGCCGTCATGCATGAGATTTTTCCGTCGAAATGCGATCGGGTCCATGCCCAGCCGCCGCGCCACCAGGTCCATTTGCGATTCGTTGGCGAAAAAGCCCTGCGGCTCACCCGGCGCGCGCATATGGCCGCAGGGGATTTTATTGGTGTAAACGATTTTCTCGTTGATGTGAACGTTGGGGATCTTGTACGGCCCGGCCGCTTCTTTGGGTCCGACTAAATATCCTTGCGGTTTGAACGCGCCGTAGGCGCCGCTGTCGTAGACATAATCCATGCGGTGCGCGATCAGCCGGCCGTCTTTGTTCACGCCGGTCTTCACATCGATCACCGCGGCGTGGCGCGGATTGCCGGCGATAAATTCTTCCGCATAATCCATCACCATCTTCACCGGCCGGCCGCTCTTGAGCGATAGCAAATAGCACACCGGCACGTCCATGAAGTCGCCCTTGCCGCCGAAGCAGCCGCCGATGTAACTGGGGTGCATGAGAAAATCACCCACCGGCCGGCGCAACGCCGTCGCGACTTGCTCGCGCAGGGCAAATGGCACTTTGGAACAAGCCCAGACATCGGCGCCGCCCGCGCGATGCGCTTGCACGACGCAAGAATGGGGCTCGATGTAAGCCTGATGCATCGGTTGGGTGGTGAAAGTGTTTTCGATGATCAAGTCAGCGTCGCGGAACCCCGCTTCGACATCGCCCTTGGTCCAAGTCAAATCGACGAAGACATTGCTCGGGGTTTTGATTTCGTGCAGCAAGCCGCGGTAGCTTTGCACGTTGGGATGCAGCACCGTCGCGCCCGGCTGCACCGCTTGCCAGCGGATCGAGGAGCGCGTTCTAGCTCTTCATAGTCAACATCGATCAATTCGGTCGCCGCCTCGGCGATCTCCTCAGTCTCCGCCGCGACCACTGCGACTTTCTCGCCGATGAAGCGCACGACCTCGTCGGGAAGAACCGGCATGTCGTAGATTTTGCGCCCGATGAGTTGGCCTTTGACATCGGCGCCGGTCACCACGCCATGAACACCCGGCAGCGCCAGCGCTTTGCTGACATCGATTTTTTTGATTCGCCCGTAAGCGATTGGGCTGCGCAGCGCTTTCGCCCAGAGCATGTTGGGGAGGACTACGTCCGTGGCATAAATCGCCGCACCGGAAACTTTCTCGCGGCCTTCGGATCTTGGCGTCGCCACTCCAATGATCTTGCGCGGGTTCACTGCCACGACAAACTAACCCCTTCCCTTGAATATCGCCTTGCCTTCGGTGCGCTCCAGGTAGCGGACAAACTGATACTTATTTTCCAGCAGATCGACGTTGGTTCTCTCGATCGTGCGATGACCTTGGCTCTCTGCCACCTTGGCGACGACAAATCTGAGCCCAACTTCGCCGATCGCTCCGGCTGCCTTACTCTTGAACGCAACGACATCGCGCACGGTGACAGCGTGTGCGATTCCCGCGCTGCGCGCCATTCCCGCCAAGTCGGTCTTGCCCGCCGTCGCCGTGGGTTCGCTGATCTTGGTGCCGCTGTAAGCCTGGTTGTCGAAGACGAAGACGGCAAGATTCGCCGGATTCAGGTTCGCCACCGTCGGCAAGTTGAACAACGACAGCAGCAAGCTGCCGTCGGACTCGAGCACGATGACTTTTCGTTTCGGCAGCGCCAGCGCCAGCCCCAAACCGACGGCGAGCGCATTGCCCATCGAGCCGAGCAGCAAATTTCCCTCATGCTTGGACAAATGTCCCCATTCAACGCGCTGTCCGCTCAGAGATGTGACCACGAGTTGATCGGTGATCAACGGAGCCAACTGTTCGAGACATTCGTAACGCTGCATGGTTAGCTAATCTTTGGGCGTCTCGCCCATTTCTCTGAGGATTTCCCGGACAATGCTGAGATCGAACACCTCGTCCAACGACACTTCGCGTTTAAGATCGATGTTGAGCTTGGTGCTGTGAATGACTTTCTCCAAGGCATCCCGCGGCACTAGCAAGTTACGGCTGAAATTTGCCGACGACGATAGATATCCCTGTTCCGCCACCGCCAGGGATGTCCGTCCCCAACGCTGGAGTATATCGACGGCGCCCTTTTTGTCGTCGAGAATGAACCGGTTCGCTTTGAGCAGGGCGCGCAGCACGCGCTTCACTTCGCCGCGATGATTCTTCAACTTCTGCTCGTGCAGGCCGACACCATTGACGGGGAACAGGAGAATATCGCGAGTCCGCACCAAACTTTTGAAACCGCGCGACTCGGCGATCGCGTCCGACGGCGGCGCCACCACCGCGGCGTCGACCAGTCCAGACTCCAACTGGGCCAGCCTTCCGGAACCGCCGCCTGCGGCGATGAACTGGACGTCTTTGCTGGGATTGAGCTTGAAATGTTCCACCGTCAGGCGCGCCAAGATATCCGTCGCCGAACCAAAGGAACTCACCGCGATCTTTTTCCCTTTGAGATCGGCAAACCGGGTGATTTTCGGATTGACGACGACGACATGATTGGGCCGCTCGATCAAAATCCCCGCGACTTTGATCGGCAATCCGCGCAGGTTTCCCGTAACCACCGATTGCAGGATCAGATTGTAATCGACGTTGCCGCCGGCCAGCGCTGCAATCGATACGTTGGCCGTGATCTGCACCAGCTCCGCATCCAAACCTTCCTCTTTGAAAAAGCCCTTGAACTTGGCCACGCCGCCGCTGAGAAACGACATGTCGGGATTGGAAACGGCAATATTGATCTTCTGCGCCTGCGCCGAAGGGAGAAGCATCGAAAGGGAAATCATCGCAGCGGCGATCAGGCATCGCATCTTGTCCAGTTTCACCATTTCATCTTGCCCCTAAACTCCTTACCCTTCACCTTTTACCTCAATCAACCGGGCATTTCGCGATCGGGGTATGAACCCCGCTCGCGACCAAAGGGGATGTTCAACCCCCTTTGGAAACCCCAGCAATTTTGTCCCCGCAGCAAGCTGCGGGGAATATTAGATTAAATCGTAAACTCACCGGTAAACAGCAGTGCCACCGGCTGCTTCAGTCCATGCATCAGCCGCACCGCGTTCTTGATATGAGTTTCAATGCCCGTGGCTTCCTTGACGATTTCGTACTGGATACCCAACGCCTCGAGTTGCGGCACCATATGCGTGCCGTAATGCGAGTAAAGAAACGTGCCGCGTCGGTCGTCCATGCCGCCGATATAACTGATCAGCAACAGCATCGGCACGCCGTAACGCTCACCGAGAGTGAGCAAATTGTACGACGACACGAACAGGCCGGTGCCTTCCATGTACAGCGCCGGCTGCTTGCCGCCGAGGGAAGCGCCCGCGGCGATGCCGACGGCTTCCGCTTCGCTGGCCACCGGCACGAGCATGAACGAATTGTCCGCTTTCAAGACCGGCAGGATTTCGCTCAACCGCGTCTCAGGCAGATACGCGACGAAATCGATGCCGGCTTGCTTGAGTCCGGCGACAACTTTGTTGGCAGCTTCAGGCGTCAAATTCGCCTCGCTTCACTGACCAAGAATGCCATTATCGCGCAGCTCGCGCTCCAGTTTGGCGATCTCATCCTTGGGCATCTGCTCGGTTTCCCATTTGGGGAAACGCTTCACCGCGAAACCGCGCATGCGATAGACCTCTTGCAGCGGCACCCGACCCCATTTGCGCAAGCGCGCGGCGACGATGCGCGCCGCGGTATCGACTTTCTGCTGCGCTGCGACAGCGCCGGCGTAGTCCTGGCTATCGAGTTTCTTGAATAAGTCGACGCAGATTTCCGGCGCGAAACTGGTCGGTGGGTTGATCATGCCGGCGACGCCAAACGGAACCAGGCCGAACAAATCGGCATTGCCGGTGAAGACCGCAACGTCCGGCATCAAGCGCACGTATTCGAGCAGCGCGCCTTGGCCGTAGGCGACTTTGATGCCCTGCAATGCCGGCACCTGCTCTTTCATGCGCACGGCGAAGCCCGGCGGGATCGAGATGCCGGAGTATTTCGGATTCTCGTAAATATAGATCGGCAGCGGCATCGCTTTATGCACCGCTTTGTAATGCGCCATGATTTCGAACTCGGTGTGATCGGAATAATAATACGGCGGCACGATCGCCACCGCATCGGCGCCATGCGCCGCGGCATGCTCGGCCAGCTCCACCGCGCTGCCGGCGTCGGCGGTGCCGACATGAATCACCACCGGCACGCGCGGCAAGTGTTTTTTGGCCTGATCCAACGCGATCGCCGCGGTCTGCTTGCGCTCCTCCGTGGTCATCGCCGGCCCCTGACCCGTGGAACCGAGCACGAACAGACCCTGCACTCCGGCCTTGATATGAAAATCGACCAACTGGCGCATCATCTGCTCATCGATATGAACCTTGTCATCGAACGGCGTGATGATCGGCAATAAAACCCCACGAATCATGCTTTCCTCCTAGTGCAACGAGCAACTCTTTTTGAGTGTCCGGAGTCTCTTACCCCCTCGCCCTCTGGGAGAGGGCTGGGGCGAGGGCAAAGGCGACCGCCGGTCGCCCCTAAAGGACGCCCTCATCCTAACCTTCTCCCTGAGGGCGAAGGAACTGGAAATCACAACTAACCACTTCAATGGCTGTTGTAGCAATGCGATTTTTTAATTTTGAATTTGAATTTTTTAATTGACCTTCTGGCGCACTCCTACCGCCGTATCCAAAGGGTGAATCGTTTCTTGCGCCCGATCCTGCGCCAGCACGCCCTTCGGCAGTGCCACCTTTCATCGCCGTGGCAATCGCGTCCAACACAATCTTGCGAAACTTGATGACGCCGCGATCCGATCGTGCCGAGCTGCTCCTGACGCTCGCCCAAGCAGTCCCTGGGTGCCCTGGGTCATGATGTCTTCCTTGCGCACGTTGCCTTTGTACGGCATGTATTTGCGCTTGTCGTAGGGCTTTACTTCCTGGATCGGCGTTTCCTTGTCGCGCATCTCTTTCAATTTGTCGAAGAAATTCTCCACCGGCCCGGAGTAGTTGTCGGCGGTGAACAACATGAAGTGGTCGTCGTCGTTGGGCGTGACGAACATCCAGTGCTCGCAGCGCGAGCCTTCGTTGATCAACGCCGCGGCGTCCATCTTGGCATGGACGAATTCGGTGTCGCCCACCTGGACGATACTCGGCAGCGCCAGACTCATCTCGTCGACGAACTCGGTTCCCGGCCGCGGCCCCGGCTTGGTCATCACCACTTTCATGCCGTAGTCCATTTCGACGAACTCGACGTCGGGCATATCGGTATAACTGAAAAAATGATCGCCCCAGGACTGCTGGCCGTATCCGGCGTGGCGGTGCAAGCACGCAGACATGCGCCGGGTCGGCGGAGTTTTCAAAAAAATTGAACCAATTGTAATCGGCGCGGCGCACCGGCTCGACCTGGCGCTGGCCGCCGCGGTCGAGAAGCGGCGGTAGTTGCGGCAGCGGCGGCGGATTCGTCTCGCTCCGGTCCCATGTAGGCGAAGAGCAGCCCGCCCAGCTCGCGCACCGGATAGGCGAGATGCTTGACCTTCTGCGCAGAACTTGCTGTCCTTGGGCTCCGCCGGCATCTCCAGGCACTGGCCGTGAACATCGAACAGCCAGCCATGATACGGACAGCGCAATCCGCCATCTTCGATGTCGCCATACTCCAGCGAGGTGCCGCGGTGCGGACAATGCTCTGGCCGACCAAACCGTTGGCCGTTGCTATCGCGAAACAAAACCAGACTCCTCGCCGAGCACTTCGACCGCCTGGGGAATGTCGTACAGTTCTTGCATCGTGCCGACCACCAGCCAATAGCGGCGAAACCATTCACCGCCCGGCGTCCCGGGACCGACGTGGGGAATATCGGCAACTGTCATTTTCTGTGTCTTTCTTCGCTTGGTTCACGGTTAGACTTCCATAATTCTTGCTTGTTCAAGGTTCAACGGTTCAAAAGTTCAACGGTGGAATCACGTCGCTCTTCCGATGTCAGGCTCCGAAACGGCTTGAACGATTTGAACGTTTTGAACGGCTTGAACATACTTAGCGCGTTTATTTAAATCCATACTCCTTCCACTTCTGCAAAACCATTTCGCGCATGCCCTCCGTCGGCTCGGCGACTTCGCCGCGAAAGTTGTCTTTGCTCGTCAGGTCGAGCATCAGCTTCGACGTAAGCCCGTCGACTGTCGCCGACGGTTCGAGCGAGCTCGTGATGCCGCGCGGAATGACAAACATGTCCGTCGCCGGTTGGAATCGCGTCGTCAGCGCCCAGAGCACCTCGTTGGGATCTTCGATGTTGATATCTTCGTCGACGACGATGACATGCTTCCATTTGCCGCTTCGGGTGTAAAGCGAAGACGCCAGGATATTGTTCGACGATACCGCGCCGCATCAAGCGTTTTTCCAGTCTGCAAAATCAAAACGATCGACACGCCCCAGGGCGGCGCATAGGCTTTTTTTAAGGCCGGATAGGCCGGCTTCAATTCCTGGTAGGCCGCCACCGCATAGGTCAGAGCGTCGACATAGAGATGTTCATGCGGCGGCTTGCCGAGCCAGATGTTGTGATAGACCGGATTGCGCCGATGGGTGATCGCCTTGATCGTCATGATTCTTTCGTTCGGCACCTGCGCTGTCGTGTAGCCGCAAAACTCGCCGAACGGCCCCTCGTCGCCGGTTTTCGCCGGGATCGTCAGCTCGCCTTCGAGGATGATCTCCGCCAAGGCCGGAACTTCCAGATCGATGGTCCGGCATTTCACCACATCGACCGCTTCACCGGCCAGGCCGCCGGCGATTTCCAATTCAAAGACGCCCGCGCGCGGTTCGAACTGCGAGGCGACATAGACTGCCGGCGGCACGCCGATGCAAACAGCAACTTCGAATTTCTTCTGGCCGCGCTTTTCGGCGTTCCTGATGAAGTCGTGGCCGTCGTGACCGGGCGTGAAGCGAATCGTCACTTCGTTCTTCGACACCAGCATCATCCGGTAGATCGCCAGATTGTTGCCATACTCGGGATCGCGGATGATCACATGGCCGGCGGTGATGTACGGACCGCCGTCGCGCGGATTGTTGGTGCAGAGCGGCAGTTTGCTCAGGTCGACATCGTTTCCTTCGTAAACCACTTCCTGGCATGGGCCGCTGGCGACCAACCGGGTCGGAATCGGTTTGCTCGCCCGGCGCACGGTTTCGTCGAAGACGTTTTCCTGGGGAAAGCCCAGCGCGAGGGCGACCCGCCGGTCGCTGGCCAGCAGCTGGCCGACGACTGGAATCTTGTGGCCTTTGACGTTTTCGAACAGCAGCGCCGGACTGTTGGGCCGTTCATTGTGGATCTTGCAGATCGCGCCGAGCTCATGCTTGGCATCGACCTCGGCTTTGATCTTCTGCAGTTCGTGCTCTTCTTCTAAGACTTTGAGAAATTCCCGTAGATCCATCATGCTAGCTTTTTAACTCCCGCTGCGAATTCCGTTACGTGTCAGACCTCATCGCTCGTGTCCTCGTTCGTCATGCCGTTGAAGAACGGTATCCAGGTGACGGACAGGTCCGTCATACCCGGGAAGACGGGAATCCAGGTTCTGAATTACTTTTCGCACGATCAATCCACCAGTGACAATTTCGCTTCGAAACCTAAGACATTTTTCGCTTTCGTTACACTATACCCACTGCAATTGCCGTCCAAGCCGGCGCGCAAATCGCGGACCTGCGGCAGATAGCGGCCGATCAGCTCACGGATGGGAATATCCACCAGGCTGTTCGGCGCGGCGATATTGAAAATCTGATGGCCGGACAGATCGGCTTCCAGCGCTACCCGGCAGGCGCGCGCGGCATCGCGCGCGTCGATGTAACTCCACAACGCGCCGGTGCCGCGCGCCAGCGGGCTTTTCTTGCGCTCGAGCAGCATCGGCCGGTGCGCTTCGGTATAGATTCCCGAAAAGCGCAGGCTCGTCACCGCGATGCCGCTCTTTTGACTCAACGCTTCGCAGAGCTTCTCGCCTACCAGTTTGGTAAGACCATAGGGATCTTGCGGCCGCAGCGGATGGGTTTCATCGACTGGCAAGTAATCCGGCAGCAGTTCGGTCGACGGATAGTAAAATCCATAGACCGCCAGGCTCGAGCCGCAGACGATTTTCTTTACGCCGACGGCTGCGGCCGCCGTGAGAACGTTATTGGTAATCGCCAGGTTTTGATTGAAACGCTCGGCGTCGCCGGCGGGATCGGCAAAGTGCCATTTCTGCGTCGCGGCATCGAAACCAGTTTCGGTGTAGGGGAAGCGAATCCGCGCCAGATGAATCACCGCATCGGCTTTTTGGAAATGGTCGAGCAGCGAATTGAATTTGCTCAGATCGACGGTGTAAGTCGGCGCCGGGCACTCTCTCGGTTTGACGCTGTCGAGCGACGACACATGATGCGCGTGGGTGAACAACTCGCGAACGACATACTGCCCCAACCGCCCCGACCCGCCGGTGACCACTACGCGCATATGTCAGCGCCCTAACGTTTTGAACCAGCCCGACTTTGTCCAACTCTTGCAGCAGGCTGTTATCGATGAAGTCCGCCGCTTTCGCCTCGCGCGCTTCTTTGCCGGGCGTGCGCCGGAGGATCTCGTCGATGCTTTCCGGCCGCACATAGGGAATCCGGTCGCCGCTGTAGCGCACGCCGTAGGTTTGATGGAGCTGGGCCAGAGTTTCGCTGTCGGTCACCTTGGTGTACTTGGACAAGACCTTCATGCTGAATTCTTTGTCCGTGCGCAACCGCTGCAATCCCTGGGCGAAGCCGCGCATGAAGCGCAGGCTGGTGTCGCGGTTGGCGCGCATGAAAGAACGCGTCGTCGACAGCGGCGTATTGGGGAAAACAATTTTCAACTGACCGACATCCTGCAATTCATGCATGCCCGCATTGGCGGCGCGAAAATTACTCGGCGGGGAAAGCACCACCGCTTCAAATGCGCCTGTGGTGAGTGCCGCCAATCCTTCCGGCATGCCGCCGGTTTGTATGACCGTAAGCTGGCCGCGATCTATACCCCACTGTTTGAGCGCCGCATCCAATGCCCAGTCGGTCGAACCGCCGAGGCGAGTCACGCCGACTTTCTTGCCGCGCAATTGCGCCGGCTGTTTGATCTCGGGACGGGACATGATCGAGAACACCAGACTATTGCCGGTGTTGCCGATCAACACCAGGTCCGAACCGCGCAGCGTTGCGTTGATCACCGGCACCGACGGTCCGTAGGCAAACGGCACGTCGCCGCTGAGCATCGATTGAATCAGTAGCGTGCCGCCGCCGATATAGAGCAGCTCGGTATCCAAGCCCTCGCGCTTGAAATAGCCGCCCTCCTGCGCCACCCACAGACTCGACATCGCGCCGCTGATGGCGCTGTAGGCGATGCGCAGCGGCGCCGCCATAACCAGGCCGGTCCAGGCGAGCGTAACGACAAATACCAGCATGATTATCAGGGCGGCAAAGCGGCAACCGACACTCGGATTATCTCCCGCAAAGGCGCCAAGACCGCAAAGGTCGGAGAATGACGATGAAAATCGTTCGGTATTATTTGTATTTTTATCTTTCGAACTCAGCGTCTTTGCGCCTTTGCGGGAGAGATCCGAATCCAAGCAATTCCAATACCCCAAATGCTTGCACAAGTCGCGGAAATCTTGAGCTTCGCAATGTATTACCATGATGCTAATCCCCTTTGGCGCACGCCGGTGAAAGAATCGATCTTGACCAGCCCGCCTGCTTTTTCGCGTTCGCTAAAGCGCGCGGCTGGCGCCCCGGCGCACTGATTCAATATCGTTGAGAATAAGCTTGCGCAGCAGGATCACGCCGCGATCGGAGACGGCCAGTTGCTCGCTGCGCTCGCC
This sequence comes from uncultured delta proteobacterium, assembly GCA_963847445.1. Classification (GTDB taxonomy): domain Bacteria; phylum Desulfobacterota; class Binatia; order UBA9968; family UBA9968; genus DP-20. The sequence goes on from CAWJZV010000014.1 coordinate 280,076, forward strand.
CAACAATTTTTGCGTTGCCTGGCAGGCGATGTCTTCGGTGCGCACATTGCCGCGAAAGGGCGAAAATTTGCGCCGGTCGTAGGGCTTCTTCTCCATCTGCGCCTGCACCTTGCGGCTCGGCGCCAGCTTGGCGAAAAATTCTTTGTCCGGACCGGTGTAGTGATTCACCGTGTACAGGGTGAAGCTGGCGTCGTCGTTGGGCGTAACGAACATCAGATGCGCGTTGTGCGAGCCGGCGGCGAGCGCTTCGGGCGGCTGCTTGAAGTGGGTGAACTCGGTGTCGCCGATCTGCAGAATCGCCGGCAAGGCGAAACTTTTCTCGTCGACATATTCGCTATCCGACGGTCGGTCCTGGTTTGCGCGAGATCACTTTCATGCCGTAGGGCATCTCGACGGCGTCGAATGGCGGGATATCATGAAAGTTGAAAAACCAACTGCGCCAGGTGCCGTCGTTGGGATCGGCGCGATGGAGGATCGAAAAGTGCGCCGGGTCGGCGCCGTTCTCGATGAAGTTGAACCAGTTGTAGTTGTACAGACGGCGTCGCTTCGAGGGAGCGTTGACCCTCCTCGCTGACCAAGGGCAGGTAACGCGGCAATGGCGGTGGATATCTCGTCCGCTCCCAGATAAGCGAAGAGCAAGCCGCCCTGCTCCTCGAACGGGTAAGACAAATGGCGAACCTTCTTGGCAAAGCCGCGCTCCACCGGTTCCGCCGGCATCGCCAAACATTGGCCGCCCGACGTCGAACAACCAGCCGTGATAGGGACAGCGAATGCCGCCGTCTTCGATATCGCCATATTCCAGCGACGTGCCGCGATGCGGACATTGTAGTCCGAGCAAACCGATGCGGCCCCGGTCATCGCGAAACAACACCAGTTCTTCGCCCAGCACTTTGACGGCTTGAGGAATGTCGCGCAGCTCGCTGCTCGTGCCTACCACCAGCCAATGGCGTCGAAACCAGTCGCCGGCCGCCGTGCCGCGGCCGACGTAGGGCAGATCGGCGAGGGAGAGTTTCTTCTGCCGTTTGCTCGCTGCCATGGGCGGATCGATGAGGGTATTGGCTGGGGTTAGGCGCCTTCGCGATTCGCTAGACCGGATCGTCGTCAAGCTCCAACTTTTCACCCAAGCAACTCTGCTGGAAATCAAGGCCGACTATTTGAAATGGTGGTCGCAGTAGGACTTGAACCTACGACCTCGCGCATGTGAGGCGCGCGCTCTAACCAACTGAGCTATGCGACCACTAGGAAATCTTATTCTAACACCTGGAACTCAAAGCTTCAACTGCGACCGTCTTGTGACCGATAATATATTAATGGAGGAGTAAAAATGAAAACGCAACGTGGCATGGGAACAGTCTATCAGCGGGGTCAATCCTGGGTGGTCGATTACTATAATATCGGGCAAGCGAGTACGCGGGACAGTTGAGGGTGCCGAGACCGAATCCCAGCCACGCCAGAAGCACCGGCCCATAGCGGAATTGGCATCTTAAATTTCATTAAAATAATTGCGACTAATCTTTCAGCTAGTTCCTCCTATGGTTCGATGGGCCTGCGGTTCCTCGCGTTCTTCGCCAGCCAAGCGTCCACCAATTCTCGCTTAAATCGCCATTGGTTGCCGACTTTAAACGCTGGAAGACCCTTTCGCGCCAGCAGCCGATAGACGGTGAATTTGTTGACGTTGAGGTATTCGGCAACTTGCTCAAGCGTAAGCAAGGGTTGCGAGGGGTGGAATTTTTTTCATACCTTGGCCAATGACAAGGCAAGGAATGCGCCATTAATGAAAGATCCTGAAAAGGCTCAATAGTTGCATTGAATAACCCAGAAAACGAATTCGACTGGTGAGAACTAACCTGATTCGCTTTTGCAGTTATAGAAAGTGGGCAATAAAGCCCTTTAGATTGAATAGGTTCGACTTCTAGCTACGTGCTTTTCGACTCGTCTACACGATGCGTCCGTAACCTGCCCGAAACACCGGACTGGCTTCACTTCCCTTGTTTCAATCCTCTGACTACGGCAACCGCTTCAACTTCCACCAAGGCGCCCGCCGGGCGCAAGTTTTTCGCTTCGACGAAGGCGGTCGCGGGGCCCCAATCGCTGAACGCCTCGCGGGCGCTTTTTTCCAACACGTCGCGCAACAAGCTATCGGTGCCATAGACAGTCAGAGTCACCACGTGGGCCGGCGAGACTCCCACTCTCGATGCCATCAGTCGCAGGTTCACCAGCGCTTGTCTTACTTGCCCGGTCAAATCCCCCGCGCCAACCAGGTCACCTTTCCTGTCCACGGGTCCTACCCTGGGAAACACGAACACGGTCTCCAGCGCGTTCCTGAACACTTGAACGTCGCCCGTCGCCGCTACCTGTGCTTGCGCGAATGGCCACGCGGCACCGAGCATTAATAGCAAACCGGCGGCGAGCCAAGGTGAAATTCTAATGATCCGAATCATCGCCAAGTAAAATTGTACCGCCAGCTCAACGTGGCGGATAGAGCCCGGTAAAAAAACCTTCCTGTTCGAGTTCGCGCACCAGGGTCGAGTCGGTCAGCGTTTCGGCTGATTTTTCTTTAAGGCCCGGCTTGGCTGCGAACTCTGCGATGCCCAGGGAAACGTTATCCAACTTCGGGTAAGGCTTTTCAGGGATCGCGTGCTGGACATAGGTCCGGTGGATGAAATCTGACGACAACTGGATTCATGACCGGCGCGCGCCCGGTGCCGTCGATCAACATCGCGCCGTAAATGACCGTACAGCGGCATTGCGCTACTACCGAACCAGCGGAGCATAGGATGATGAAGCCGAGCGGCGCGCATCGTAATATATAGGGTTCATGGTCGTGAGGTTGCTGCTACTTGAATGAAACCACCAGGTAGACGGTGTTGGACTCCGAAGCGGCAACGCCCGGATCGATCACGGTGACTTTATGCGTCCCCGCCGCTAGCGCCGGCACTTGAACTTCCAACTCCCTGCCGCTGAGAAACTTGCTCGCAGCTTTTTTACCGTTCAGCAGCACCTGATGCGACGGGCGAAAGTTGGCGCCGGCTAACTTCACCTGGCCGGCAGACGCCTTCAGTCAACGCCGCGGGGGAAATTTGCGATAAACTTGTGATAAAACGATCCGACATCGGCCGCGGAATCGGGTTGCGATAATTGGCGTGGAACGAAGTGTCCACCGCTTTGCCCTCGCTAAATACTTTTTCAATATTCTGGGTCGCCGAGATATCTTTTATCACGTCGCCGCGCACGATCACCAAATCGGCGACTTTGCCTTTCTCGACGCTGCCAAAGTCTTTGTCTTTGCCCCAGGCTTGGGCGACGTTAAGACTCGCCGATTGGATCGCCACCAGCGGACTCAAGCCGGCGTCTATGGCGAGTTCAAGCTCGGCGTGCAGGCCATACGCCGGCAAGAGCGTGCCCGGATCCGACCCGGAATGCATCTTGCCGCCGGCGGCGACGTAACGGCGCGCGAAATCTTGCACCATTTTGTAAGCCGCGTCCAGCGGCGCGCGTCTTTCCGGCGTCATCTTTTCGAAGCCGGCGAAGTAGTTCTCCACGGCTTCCAGATTGTAAGCCGGCAAATACGATAGATTGGGAATCTTCAGCGTCGCCAATTCGCGTTTCTTCATCTCGGCCGCGCGCGGCGACAGCCCGCGAAACTGCGTCGCCCACGCCGGACTCCAGTGAATGTCTTTGGCGATCATCGCTTTGATGATCTCATCGAATTGCTCCGGCACCATGTTGACATGGGACTCCACGGTGCCGACCTTGCCGACCATGCGGTTCATGTCGATCTCGGCGCGTTTCTTTGGGTCCTTGATGGTCGTGAACATCACCGCCCAGGAATGTTCGATGGACGTGTAGCCGGCGTCGATGGTCTCCCACATATTGACCGAGTGGCCGATCACCGGCTTGCCCAACTTGCGCGCCTCGTCGGCGATCGCCTTGGCGACTTCCGGTGACACCCGTTCGAGAACTTTGAAACCGTCCATGCCCTTCTCGACATGGGCGCGCACCGCTGCGCGCGCTTCTTCGTCGGTGCGCACAATGATGCTGCCGCGCTGCCAACGCTGCTCCGACATCCCCTGCGGCCGCGGCCCATCGAGCGCATGGCCGGATATCCACAGCCGCGGACCGCGAATCTTGCCTTTTTGTATGCCGTCCTTCTGAGCGATGATCCATTCCGTCGGGCTATTATTGATATCGGGGCAAGTGGTCACGCCGTAGGCGAGATAAAGTTCGCCGAGCCACTCCCAATAATGGCAGTGGCCGTCGATCAGCCCCGGCAAAATCGTTTTGCCCTTGGCATCGATCACCTGCGCGCCCCGCGGAATCGTCACCTCGCCGCGCTTGCCGACCTCTTCGATGCGCCCGCCGGAGAAGACCACCACCGCGTCCTCCACCGGCGGCCGCCCGGTGCCGTCGATCAAAGTACCGCCGACAACAGCGACGGGCCGCGGCTGGCCAAATACCGGCGCTGCCGCGAGTGCAACAATAAATGCCAGAACTGTCTGAGCGCAGGGCATCAAACGCTTCATAAGAGTCTCCAATCGTCAGATACGAATCGTCACGATTATTTCGTTGCCAGAATGTAATGATTGATTGCGCAGATCGGTAATACCAAGCTTTGTCGGCAAATGACAATGGAATGATTTAGCCGATTCTTCTGAATCCTATTTGAGCTTCCGGTTCTATTCGCGCGTTGCTTGAAAGCCTTTTTAGGGACGGAGAACAAAGAACATTTCTACGAAAAGCCCTCACGACCAAGTGTCAATGTCAGAGTTAGGATGGGGATTGCTTGTTTGTTTAATTTCTAAAGAAGGACATCATGCCGCCAACAGAGGCGCAATATCCGCTCGCTTCGCGGTCGGGAGCCCAAGGTCACGCAGGACTCTATTTAACTTCGCCAATGACACCTTCTCGGGTGCAGTCATCTCGATGCCGATGGGTTTCCCGTCACGCCGAAAGTCGACCAGGAGTCCCGGACCGACCTCACGGACGCGCGCGCTGCGAGCCCTGGCGCGCCGCGGCAAGTGAAGATAGGCCGCAAACTGCTTTCCATGTCTATACGTCACTTCTAAGTACGGCTCTTTCATCTTGTACCTCGGGTAACCGGATAAGCTGTGACCACGATAATGACCTGGGCGCTCGCATCGGGTTCGAGCACAACCTCCCAGCGTCTGCGCCGCCAACGCGACACAACCACCCACCGTCCCGGCACGACGTCTGCAGTCACCGCTAAAGATATACGCGCATGCCTCGCTTTTACTGCTGACCGTGAGCGCAAGCTCGCAACGCTTCCGGGATGAAACTTCTATTCGACCAGAACCTCTCGTCGCTTTTGATTCAAGCCCAATTGGTTGTTTGCTTTAAGTTAATAGACAGTAGCCAAAATCAAAGTAACAAAGCCTGGCAACCCTACCCTAATTGGATTTTGCTGCCGTAGATACGCCTGATCGGCAAGGATTCAATATCTATGTTGTCCAAACACCTTACGTTAACGGCCCAACCGTCAAAAGGCGTTACCCCATCTTTCAATGTTTGTGGCGTTGGATCGCTCGGCCGTCGGAAAGGGAGGATGCCGCATGTTGGGCAAAAGTAGTCCACCGCCGTCCGAGAACCCCATTGATAGCGGACCAGTTCATCCCATGGAGTCAGCAGTCGAAGGCTTTCTCTAGCAACACGATGAATGAGCGCGCCTCTGCGAACACAGACCGAGCAGTCGCAAACCCGAACGTGATCGATCTCCGCGTCGACTTCGAACTTGACCTTGCCGCAATGGCAGCTCCCGCGGTAGGTTTTCATTGCGTCTAACAATTAGTACACAGGCAGGATTTTGTCGATATTAATACCTGCTAAAATCGCGCCGCGAGGAGAAGTCGATTGCCTTCTCCAGAGACCGTAGGTTATGCTATTATCCGAAGTATGGATTATCAGAGAATCATAACCATTGAGCCGGATAAACGAAGCGGCAAGCCCTGCATTCGTGGCACGAGAATGACGGTTACCGACGTGTTGGAATACCTTGCGGGAGGCATGACGCAGGAAGAATTGCTGGCGGAATTTCCCGATCTTACCGCTGAAGATATACGCGCGTGCCTCGCTTTCGCTGCCGACCGTGAGCGCAAGCTCGCAACTCTTCCGGGATGAAGCTCCTTTTCGACCAGAATCTCTCGCCGCGTTTTCCTCGAATTCTAGCTGACATTTATCCTGACAGCCTTCACGTTCGGGAAATCGGCATGCGCGAAGCAACCGACACAGCAATCTGGGAATATGCGAAAACAAATGAATTCACGATTGTGTCGAAAGACTCCGACTTTCAAGCGCGCAGCTTACTGTACGGTAGCCCGCCAAAGTTTATCTGGCTGCGTGTAGGGAACTGTCCGGTCAAGCCCATCGAAGATTTGCTACGAAACCATTCGTAGCAATCCATACCTTTGCTCAAAACGAACGGCAGGCTCATTTGATGTTGCCGTGAAGAGACCATTAGTTTAGAGGCATCGGTGCTTTGAGAGACCTTCAAGCTAACTGAAGAGAATGATTCACTTCCGCATGTCGAACCCTGTTAGCCGTCCATCGTCATGGATGGCGTTAACGCTAAAGTAAATAATAAAGCAGTGACTCGCATTTCTGCTATGCTCCGTTGATATGCGTGAAGTGGGGAATGCGACACGACCAGGAGTCGACTCGCTACCGTATCGGTCCTGTCGCAACGGATGGTTGGAGGTGATTCGACTTCAGCTCGGTATGAGCTTCGCGCGCGACAAGGAAGGCCGAGCGCAAGAAAATCGCGCAGATAAACGCGCCGACCCCGATGTCCGGCCAAGGCGAAAGCGTGATCCGCACGGCCAATGCTGCCAACAAGACCGCAGCGTTTGCGATGAGATCATTTCGAGAGCAGAGCCACACCGACCGCATGTTGATGTCCTCCGCACGGTGGCGCCAGAGCAAAGCGAAGCAGACGCCGTTCGCGGCCAGCGCAAGAGCAGCTATCGCACCCATTGTCTCAAACACCGGGAGCTGAGGGAAAAGTAACTTGTAGGCGACCTGCCCAAAGACGAACAGTCCAAAGAGTCCCATCACCGCTGCCTTGGCAAGAGAGGCGCGCGCTTTCCATACGGGACCGCGCGCGACGACGTAGAGACTAAAGCCATAAACCAGCGCGTCGCCGAGCATGTCGAGGGAGTCGGCGAGCAGCGCCACGGACCCAGCGAGCAAGCCCGACACAAGTTCCACGATAAACATCGCAGCGTTCACTAGCAGAACGAGGCGAAGTGTCGCCGTTTGCCGCCCGCGCAGTCCGTCGATAGCGCAACTTTTATCGATACAGCAATCGTCCATAATCCACAGACCTAACTATCAATAAATATAGACCGACGGTCGCCGATTTCAATCTCACAAAGCCTGCCAGCCAGACGAAGAAGGCGGTTTCTGCGCGAAGTTGTGAAGTCCGTCCGTGGCCCGAGAATCGAATCAATTGATCGTCTCAGTCGTGGAGTGCGGTGTTTGGGTAACGTCGCATGACTTAAACGGCTCAACGATATGATCGGCTGCGCAGATTATGTGTCAGCCGACATTAAAGGTTCTGTCTGGAAATTTAAGTGGCGGACCACCCGAAAGATGTGCGTAGTTCGAAAACAGACGACGGCTTAAAGTTATCTCAGGGTAGTAATGATAAAAAGGTCTGACCATTTCTCCCTTTTTGATCCGGTGCTTGAAGGATAATGACTCCGCTGTGCCGAAGGTGGACATGGAACGCCACAGCGCCAAGGGGAAATTTCGTATGGTTGCTGGATTGATGCTTCGCGCTGCAGCACGGTAACGACCAGTTAAAATCGGTGGTCAGACTTTCGACGAAGGTAAGCTCATCGCAAAACGTAGCAAGGCGAAACGTGGTCGATCACACAATAAATGGAAGGCAGCAATGCGATTCTACCTGGATTGCGATCTTTGCTTTACACAACAGCGCGCTGTGGTCGTAGAGCCGGGCTACTCTTTTTTCTTGAATGATTCGATGCCGCGCCCAAGAAAAACTGTAAGAGCGTCGACTCCGGTGGACGTGCCCATCCCTTTAAAGTAAGTTTCTTTTTTTCGAAAACGAGCGTCGGTCCGAATATAGGTCTTACCGATCCTATCGATGAGGGCCTCAGTCCTCATGAGGAATAAGCGGAAGTGGTGAGTCATTACGCAGGACAGTCTGCAAATCCGCGTGTGCCAGCATACGGTTTCTGATCATGCGAACCTTAACCAGGTCTGGTTCCAACGCTTTGAAGTCCTTGTCTAGTGCGTTCGCCGCTGCCGTCTCGCCAGCCTCACCAAGAACTTTGACAAATCCCGCAAACGAAGCGTTGGACCGGAGTCCACTGCTGCTCCTGCTTTGTGCAGGATCGCTCAAGCGCCCAATCTGGAAATAAATTGTCCAGGGCAACCAGGACTGCAACAAGCTGAAAAAACGCGGAGCGGAACTATTGAGAATTTCTATTACTTCCTTAGATGAATAGAGCTGCGAGTATGCAGACATGCTTAGGTTCAGATGACAGATCGCGTTCCAAAGATGACACGCAAGCTCGGCGACTGACTCGGGGTAGGTCTTTCGAAATTCCTCCGAAACCTCTTCGCTTGTCTGCTCGTGTGCCACTCGACATCCTCTTCAATGTGTCACCGCATGGAAGGCTTCCATCTCGTGCGGATCACATGATTCTTAACTCCTTTACCTTTGAGCAATTCTGAAAAGCGGTCCACGTGATTAGCCCCGCAAACAAAAAGAACGTTGTTGATTAAATGCGGCTGCAGTTTTCGAAACCAAAAGACCTCCCGAAGGTGCCACTGTTTTTTATGGAATTCGGAAAATGCCGCGTTGATTATCTCGTTGCATCCCGTTTCGTCTTTACGGACAAATTCCACCCACGACTTGTCTTCATATCCGAGTTGCTTCTTTTCTAAGGCGTTTGGTTCACACATGGTGTGAGTGATTCCGAGCGCAATAGCCAGCTTTCGACATACTGACTCTTGAGCGCCGTTCTCCCTTTGCAAGCATTCATCATTCATTTCTTCGGCGAGGTGGTGAATGTCTTTGGCTCGCACTTGCTTCAGAACGAAATTGTGGAATTCGCGTTCGTCGGGGTTTATCTTTGGATTAACTGCTTGGTAACGGTGCTCGTTGACGCCCAAGATATAAATCATAGGACATTCGAAATGACGTTAGGCCGGAGTCGTGACGATCCACGTCACCTTTCGAAGGTGGACCCCGTGTTGCCCCGCCTGGCTTCTCGTTTTGCTCCGAGCCTTCACCCTCTGATTTAGCGATTGCAACACTCCCGCATCCACCGCCGCAATCACATCCACCGCGGCATCCAATTCTTCCTCTGTCATACCCGCTTTCCTTGCGTCCGCAAGGCGCCGATCCACTCACGGATCGCACAGCCGCATCATCGCCACGGCGAGTCCCATGAGCATCTTCTCGCGCTCGCTCAGACACTCGACCGCATGGGCGTCACGATAGAAAGTTCGAAAATCTGCTTTGTTGGTTGCCATCGATTTTTTCCTTCCGGGATAAATACTTCGGTGAGTCCTAACTCACCAACCATTCTTGTTAGACGCTATACTCATTCCCTGGCCACAGGGCACCCGTTCGCATTGCAGATCGGCGCCAACGGTCAGGGGACCCGTGTAGAACTTCTTCAGCTCAGCGATGGCAGTTTCAAGATCGAACCGACCGATGTGACTGACAATCAGTCGCCCAACGCCAGCGTCTCGGGCGACGCGACCGACGACCGCAGGTGAAGCGTGAAGGGGATTATCACTTGCGGCAGTGTTGAGATGCATGATCAGGACATTCGCTCCCTTCGCGAACTCGATGAACGTGGGGTTGGTGCCGGTCTGATCGGAGCTGAATACTATCGACACATCCCGGTTTGCACGCGGTACGCCAGCGTCGGGAGATTGCCGTGCGGTATTCCCAGCGCGGTCACGGTCACTCCCTGCCGGTCGAACACTATCGACGGTTCTGCTTTCGTCACATCAACGACGCCGACATCGAGACGAACGCCTCCCCCCGTCTTGCCCTGCGTGGCCCCAGCGTGGGACCGAGCACTTGAAATGCGCCATTCTTCTCATCGAAGAGGCGACTGAGGAACGTCGGAAAGCTTGGCGCCACGTCGTTACCGGAAGGACCGACTATGGGCAACGGGTCCTTGCGAGTCTGATGGCTCAACCACAGGAGAGCGGGCAGGTCAGAGACGTGGTCGGGATGAAGATGGCTTATGGCGACCAACGACAGGTCGCTGAGCTTTGCTTGGGCCTGGCCAAAGCGAAGGAAGGCTCCGCCGCCCATGTCGACAAGCACCCTCGCCTGAGCGCCGATCCAGAGGAGATAACTGGACGACGCGCGATCTCGATTGATCGCGGGTCCACCAGAACCCAGGATTTGGACTGCGACTGGATTGTGCCGCACAGCTTTGAGCCGATGCGTTGGATGGAATTGCGAGAAGGGCGAGCAAGCACACGATCACGGATAATCATGAGTGCACCTCCGTATACTTCAGCAAGTCGCTGAAATGTTAAGAATCCACGCTGTGCGCGTAACGTAGCGATCAGTTGGGCAGCAGCAAAACCCGTAACCCGGAACAAACCAGCTACGCCGGCTTCACACCGGTAATCAGCGCGTAGGAAAAACTCCCCTTCACATGGGCGTGATCGCCATGGGAGTGCCAGGTGAAATAGTTTTTCTTCATGCGCTCGGCCAGCTCCGGCGCTTCCTTTTCCAACTCCAACGCCGCTTCGAGCCAGTGGCGGCCGGTGGGGATGCCGTCCATGCCTTCTTGATTGAACGGGTACGAAATCACGCTCTTGCGCGGCACGCGGTAGCCGGCCTTGGTCAGCAAACGCTCGATGCTGCTCACCGTGTGAAAGCGAAAGCCGTCGCCATGGGTGCGGCGAAACACTTGATTGATCTTGGCTTCCAGCGCCACGTCGATGGCGTCTTTCGATTCCTCGATGACCGGATCGAGGACGACGAAGCGGCCGCTTGGTTTGAGCACGCGCTGCACTTCGCCGACGACGCCGGCGGGATTGCCGAAGTGATGCAAGCTGAACGACACGAAGGCGCGGTCGAAGATACCGGACTTGAACGGCAGCTTGTCCGCCTCGCCGGCGCTCAATTCATAGCGCGCGATCGGATCTTTATGATGATGGCCGACGTCGAGCATCGCCAGCGCCTCGTCGACGCCGACGATGCGTCCGGATTGCATCTGCTTCGACAACGGCCTGGCGACGCGCCCGGTGCCGGTGGCCAAGTCCAGGATCGCTTCGCCGCCCTTGAGCGTCAGCGCCTCGATCAACTTGGTCGTCAACTGGCTGCGCATGTCCGACAGGCCGCGCTGGTCGAACTCGGCGGCATGAGCGGGATCTTTGAAGCGCGATTTGTGGTCGTGGCCATGGGAATGGCCGTGTTCGTGATCGTGTCCGTGATCGTCGGCGTGCCCATGTTCTTGTTCATGCCCATGATCCGAACCGTGCGCGTGCGTATGTCCGTGCGCTTCCTGCCCATGATCGTCACCATGCGCTTCATGCGAATGTCCGTGATCATGTTTGTCGTCATGATGTTCATGGTCATGTGCCTGCCCATGCGAATGCTCACCCTTATGCTCGTGCTTATGTTCGTCAGCCATCTTGGTATTCCTCTTCTACTTTTGCCTTTGAATTTGGGCCTTCCGGGTTTCCTGTGCAGAAATATTCACCACAGAGACACAGAGTTCGCCGAGTTCGGAGAATATCTTAATCAAAAACTCTTTACTCCGCGTTCTCCGCGGTGCAAATTTCCGAGCCGCGGTTCACGGGTAAGCCTGAAGCCCCTTTAATTTTTACTTTCTTTTCGACATTTCCATCATCGCGTCCCACTGTTCGTCGGTCAGCTTCATGATCGACAGGCGCGAATTGCGCACCAGATCGAATTTCGCCAGCTTCTTGTCGGCTTTTACTTCCGCCAAGGTCACCGGCTTGGCCAAGGCTTTCACCGGCTCGATGTCGACCACCAGCATGCGCGGGTTGTCCTTGCCGGGATCGGAGTAGGCGCCGCCCAAAGCACGCGCGATGCCCACCGCCTGGCGCTCGTCGCCGGTGTGGTAAATGAAAATCTGATCGCCTTTCTTGATATCCTTCAAATGCATCAGCGCGAGATTATTCGCCACGCCGTCCCACATGGTCGATTTGTCTTTGACCAGCTGCTGGTATGAATAAACACTCGGTTCGGTCTTGAATAACCAACGGGTTGCCATGAAACCTGTCCTCCTACTGGTTTATAAATCAGCATCAGGTGCCAATACAATCCCTGGACATTGGCAACGTCAAAGTCAGTGGTACCGTCGCGAATGAGTTTTCTCAGTTCAGTTTGTCCGAAAATCCCCCTTCCCCTCTTTCTAAACTAATCATGCGCCATATCTCATTGGCTGGACACGGGGGTTGAAGCAGATGCCTCATAGTGACCCCTTCCCCCTTTGGAAAAAGGGGGATTGAGGAGGATTTGGTTTCGGCGCGGGGAGGTTTCTTTAGCACCAGCGCGGCATTCCAGTGCTATTAATGGAGCTGCGTAGGCGCGACAAATATCCCCTAGCCCCTCTTTTCCAAAGAGGGGAACCGGAAAACCCGCCGCGACTTGAGAGCTTTACCACAATTCGTTGATTCCCTCGCACCCGCCGTGTCCAGCCAAAACATATGGGCAACGATGAGTTTCCAAAGGGGGAATTGAAAGTCTCCCTTTGTAAAGGGAGATTTAGAGGGATTTTTAATCCTGCTCACACGACTTTGACGAAAACTTGTCCCTTGACCTGTACGCTGGAAGCGCTGTATCCAATCGGTCATGATCAATCGCAAACTTCACTTCGCACTATTGGCGGTATTCGCCCTCTTTGCTCCAACATCCTACGCCGCCGACAAGCTGCGCATTTCCTACTCGGCGGTCAACGCCACCCAGGCGTTTCTCTGGGTCGCCCAAGACCGCGGCATCTTCGCCAAGCACGGCCTCGAAGGCGAGCTGCTCTACATCAACAGCGGCACCATGAACATCGCCGCGCTGCTCGGCGGCAGCGTGCAGATCGCCGGCGGCGGGCCGGTGTCCATCGAAGCGCGGCTGCGCGGCATCAAGCTGACGATCCTGGGCAATCCGCTGCCCTGGCTGGCGTCGAATCTGGTCGTCCATCCCGACATCAAGTCCATCCCCGACATGGCCGGCAAGCTCGCCGGCATTTCTCGCTTCGGCTCCTCCACCGACCAGGGCTTCCGCTACCTGTTTCGCAAGAATGGTTTGAACGTCGACCGCGATTTAAAGATGTTGCAAATGGGCGGCGACTCGAGCCGCGTCGCGGCTTTAAAGACCGGCACGATCCAATTCACCTTCCTCGGCGCCGCCGCCACCGACAACGCGCGCGCACTCGGTTTCCGCGTCCTGTCGACCGCCCAGCAGATGGCGATCCCTTTCCCGTGGACTTCGGTGGTGGTCGAAGAAGGCTGGTTGCTGAAAAATCGCGAGCTCGCCTACCGCTACATGAAATGCGCCACCGAGGCGGTCGTCACGTTGAAACGCAACCGCGCCGACAGCGAACGCACCATCGCCAAGTACATGAAGATCAGCGATCCCAAACTGATCGCGACAGAATTCGACTTCGTTTCCTCGCTGATGCCCGACTATATGGCGCCGACTTTGGAGGGACTCAAAGTCATCCTGGAAAACTTCGGCAAAGAATACCCCGACGCGCCAAAGCGCGACCCCAAAGAGTTCGCCGACGGCTCGATCATCGAGAGGTTGAAGCAGGAGAAATTTGCCGAAGGGCTGAAGTTCTGAATGCGAAGTGACCGCTGGCTACTAAGTTTATCGCTTCCGACCTTTGCGAGCTTAGCGCCTTTGCGGGAGAAAATCCGAAATTAAGGAGGCTCATCATGGCACGCATCCGTCATATCGCGATACTCACCGAAGACGTGGACAAGCTGGTGAAGTTTTACACCGAAGGCTTTGGCCTGAAAATCGTTCACGGCGTCGGCACGGCGACCTATCTCACCGACGGCCATATCAACTTGGCGATCATCCCCATCGGACCGGAACGGGAGATCGAAGGGCCGCAGCTTCAGACCGGCATCAACCACTTCGGCTTCGAGGTCGAAGACGTCACCGCCGTGCGCGAGGCTTGTAAGGGACTGAGCGCGGCGACGGACGTCAGGAAGCGCCCGCCCAACCGCGAAGCCGAATACCGCGTCCTCGACCCCGACGGCAATCCCATCGATCTATCGCAACATGGCTGGCCGCATTGACCGACGAAAGATTCTCCACGCCAATGAGTTTTTTGTGAGCGCAACCTTGCTCCGCGTTGTTCTTATCGTCTCAGGATTTCTGTTGGTCATCAGCCTTTGGGGTTTTTATACTTCGATTCGCCCACCGAAGATTATATCGTCGCTCACCCCGCGCGACTTAAAAATGAATCATGAGGACGTCTCGTTCAGAACCGCGGACGGTCTCCTGCTGCGCGGCTGGCATATCCCATCCGCTAAAACCACCGACAAGACCTGTGATCCTGCTCCATGGCTTTCCTGCGGATAAGGGAAACATCTTGCCTGCGTTGGCGTTTCTGCATGGCGATTTCAACCTGCTGTTGTTCGATTTCCGCTATCTCGGTCAAAGCGAGGGGAGCTATTCCACAGCGGGGGCCAAAGAGGTCGAGGATCTCCTGGCGGCCGTGCAATTTCTCAAAACCAGAGGCGTCAAAGAAGTGGGCGTGTGGGGATTTTCCATGGGCGGCGCCGTGGCTTTGATGGCCATCGAGAAAGCTCCCGAGATCAAAGCTGTCGTTGCCGAATCGAGCTACAGCAGCCTCGCGGACATGGCTTTGGAGCTGTTCAAAATTCCTGTGGTCAACTATCCCATCGCCTATCTTGTCGGTTTATGGTCCAAGCTTTTTCTTGGCATCGACCTAAGAGATGCCTCGCCGTCCGAACGAGTGCGCCATACTAAGGTGCCGATTCTCTTGATCCATTCGTCGGCGGATGCCGTGATTCCGTTTTCCCACGCGCGGTCGTTGCAAGAAGCGCTGAAAAACAATCCCCGCGCCGAATTTTGGTTTCACGAAGAATTTGCCCATGGTCAGCTAGCTGCCGATTACCAGAGCCGGGTGAGAAATTTCTTTGACAAAAACTTGTAAGCGCCCGTAGAAGCCTGAGCCCGCAGAGAAACGAGGGCGAGCGAACTAGCCGATTCTTCCTGTCCGTCCAGCCTGACGCCCGCCCAACCGCGAAGCCGAATACCGCGTCCTCGATCCCGGACGGCAATCCCATCGATCTATCGCAACATGGCTGGCCGCGCTGAGACATTTGACTAGCGCACGCTTGCAGCCTCTACACGAGTAACGACTGCAGCAGATAGGGCGTCACCACGAACAGCAGCGCCGCGCCGACCACGATCACCGTCCATAGCCACCGCGCTGTGCTTGAAAAATTAGGACTCCGCCAAAGCAGCGGCAAAGCCAACGGGCCGACCAGCAGCAGCATGGCGACCACGTAACTTTTAACATAATAAAACTCCGCTGCGTGGCCGGCAGACTTAGCGACTTTGTAAGCATCGATGATGGCGCTCAACCAGAGGAGCAACAGAGCCAGCGCGGCGGTAATAGCGTTGAAACCAGTGAGCCAATAAGTAGCGATGCCCAGAACCAAACAGCAGGCAAAAATCACCCAGCCTTTTTTCTGTTCCTGATTATAGATCTGCCCCAGTCCGGGGAGGAGCATCGATAACAGTAGTGCGAGAAGTGACTTTGCTCGCGGGGTCATGACCAAGTACTCGATCCGGAACTGGCGTTTGTCGAACCTTTGCGCTGGTTCAGGAGTATCTCACCTCGTTAACAAGCCACTGAAAATCCCCTCGGAGTCCTTCGACATGCTCAGGACGAACGGAAATAGGTTTGAAGTACTTTAAACTCTTCCGTTCATGCTGAGCCCTCGACAAGCTCGGGACTCAAGGTCCAGTCGAGGGAGCCTGTCGTGAGCGATGTTGAACGATCGAAGCATGCTCCGCCTTTTTCCAGCAACCTATAAGCATCGCCGATGCCGGCCCTGTGGATTGTCGCTGTCCT
>CAWJZV010000015.1:0-314760 GCA_963847445.1 uncultured delta proteobacterium
CGGCGTAGCGCGCCGCCACCGCCTTCACGCGCGAATCGTCGGCGACCGCGAGCCGCCCGCGGTCATGCAACACGTTGCTGCCGACCTTGAACGTCGCGCCGCGCGCTTCCGCCGCCGTGTGCAGATTAAACGGAAACGAAGCACTCTTGCCCGCCTGCCCGAGGTGCATGTGCACCGCACCGGTGTGGAACGAGGCGACGAATTCGCGATATTCCTCATCCGGACATTGCGCGGCCGACACAATCGCGTGCGGATGCACGCCGCCGTGCGGTCCGCGGATTTCGAACGCGTTCTTCTCCCCGACGCGCCGAGCGAGAGCTTCGAGGAATCCACAAATGGCTGTCGCTTCCGCGGCTCCCTCGATCTTCGTCATCTGATTGTCTTCAACCGAGATGCGCACCGGCGCAGAGAAACGGACCGGCACCCCGATTTCTTTCGCCCAGACCGGCATCATCTGATCGAACACATAGATGCCGCTCGTCCCGACAGGATTAACCGCCGGATAGATGCCGTCCGGGAACGGGCGATAGTAGCCGTCGCGACGCCAGTAGGCGTAGCCTTCGCCGCCACGCCCCGGCGCCCCGACCTTGCCTTCCAGATGCGTGCCGTTCGGGTGGGTTAGGCTCCACGTTTCGTCGGGCTTGATCAGCTCCGCCATGCGGTAGCGGATCTCGGCGATGAGATCGTGCGGCGTGCGCGCCCATTCGCTCATGAGCAGACCCGTCGTGGTCGCCATATTGCGGACCATCGGCAGCTTCAGTTCCTTGAGGAGCTCGGGAAATTCCTTGAGGTGTTCTTCGGACGATAGATCGCTGATGTGATTGATCAGCAGATCGGCGCCCTTCATCGCCGCCTTGACGATCGGCGGGAATCTTCCAGGCCGTCTCCGGTGTCGGAATATCGGGCCAGATCAGATTCGGCCGGCTCGGCATGTCGACCCATACCACGGTAGGATGCGCGCCGCGCGCCTGCACTCCCGATTGAATCCATGCGATCGTCTGTTCGTCAACGAGATTGCGGCCGCCGTGCAGGCCATCGACGGCCGCGAGAATCAATACGTTCTGGCCCGGCTTCACGACCGCGCAACAATCGAGCATGTCGTTGATCGCGACTGCGGCGTCCGCCGGCATGTAAGCGCTGGCCATGGCATTCCTCCCGAGACTGTCGGCGCTATTTGGCGCGCAGTCTTCCTGTCGTTGCGCCGCCGTCGAGAACGAGCGTCGCGCCCGTCATGTATCGTCCCGCGTTCGACGCGAGAAAGGCGACCATTTCGGCCACGTCACTTGACTTGCCGTGGTACCCCATCGGAATGTTCGGAGCCTCCGCGTCAGGATCAGACCCGGCTCGATGACGGATCGATCCGGGTGCGATGCAATTGACGGTGATCCCGTAGCGACCGACTTCGAGCGCCAGGGCGCGCGTCAGCATGGCCACTGCCGCTTTCGAAGCCGCATAGGCAGCGCCGGTCGCGTAAGGCGATACGCCACTGACCGAGCCGATGTTGACGATCGTGCCATAGCTCTGCTGCCGCATCGCCGGAATGGCCGCGCGGCAGCAGAGCATCGTGCCGTCGACGTTCACCCGGAAGGTCTCGCGCCACGTGTCGAGCTTGTGCGTCTCGATCGTCTCCAGCGGATGATAGGCCGCGTTGTTGCACAGAAGATCGAGCGCGCCGAAGGCCTGCAACGCGGCGTCGACGGCCGACGCAGCGCCCTGCTCGGAACCGATGTCGGCTTCGACGATCCTGACGCGAGAGCCGAATTCCGCCAGCGCAGCCCGCGCGCGTGCGCAGGCTTGCGCATCGCGATCGACGGCGACGACTGAGCCGCCGAGCGTGAGAAAATGGCGGACGATCCCAAGACCGATCCCCGAAGCGCCGCCGGTGACGACGCTCGAGCGCGGATGATCAGGAAGCTCGGCCCGACGCATGGGCGGTTACCTCAGGCTCGGCTGCGGCCACTTGAATCGGCCATCGAGCGTCGGTGCGGTGAGGCCAGACGCCTCGTAGGCCCACACGCCGATCTGGTCAGACCAGATACGATTGACCTCCTGGCGATCGCGGATCGCCTGCAGGCAGGCGTCCTGCTTCTCCTTCGTGTCGGCGTACTTGGCGAGAATATCGAGCGGCGCGTCGCCGTGACCGCCGTCGGACGAATCCGCCTCGTCGGCCGCATCCCAGTGCGCTAGAGCCTTGTCGTCAAGCTTCAGCTTGTCCCAGTTCTCGCGAGACGTGCGGGCGCGAGCACCGACCCGCTTGATCATCGCCTTGCCGCGGGCGACCTCGTTGCCGGCGATGCTCGCGAAGGCTTCGAGCCAGGGGCGATAGCGGCTGACATATTCGCAATAGGTGATGCGCATCTTGGTGATCGGCGCGCCCTGATAGTTGTAGATGTAGTCGCGATCGAGGCCGAGCGCGACCGCGAAGTCGACAAGGCTTTCGTAATGGCCGGTGGTGATCGTCGGATCGCGCACTTCCTCCACGAAGGCATTTTCGATCAGATACCGCCGCACTTCGAGGATCGGGCAGTTGCCGGTGATATTGGTGAGCCAGCGCGGAAAGTTCGCGGCGAACACGCAATGTTCGAGCGCGTATACGCGCGCGCCTTCACGCGACATGTGATTGGCGTTGTAGGTCTCGAGCAGGGTCGGGACGGTCCACCGCCCTTCCTCCAATACCTCGAG
The DNA here is from genome assembly GCA_963847445.1 of uncultured delta proteobacterium. GTDB lineage: Bacteria > Desulfobacterota > Binatia > UBA9968 > UBA9968 > DP-20. The sequence continues at coordinate 2,683 of CAWJZV010000015.1, forward strand.
AATGGCTTCCTTGAACTGCTCTGCACTACGCATATAGCTTCCTCCTGGTAGGTATGCGCGGATTTCAAGAGGCGAAATTGCTCCTTTAACGTTCGCGAAACCAGATCGTCAAGACGGGCGCCTTTTGAGCCGATGATCGGCGCCGCGCCGAACAAGTGGCACATGTTCGTGTCGTGATCGAAGAAATCATCGCGGCGCGACGCGCGTATGTTGAACTAGGGGTAAGAATCTTAAATCACCTTTTCTATGGTCGGAGCCATATCGCACGACCGCGAGAGTTTGCGCTGTTTACTCTCGCCATTGCGCTTCCTGCTTAAAGCGCTCCACTTTTATACGAAACTGTATACACTTGCGAATAGAAAAATAGCCCATCGGCAGATCCGCACTGCCACTCCGACCGATGCCAACTAGTCGAGTGACTGACCTCTTGAGCATAGACAGCCGGCCCGAGGGGCTGCGGATTTTGCACAAGCGACAAAAACCGATATGCTCAGGCTGGTCAAAGACCACTTCGACCGCAAGGACTTGTCGCCCCATCGAGCGGCTGCTCGTGCCGTTCGCTCGCGAAACGATTTGGTACGAGCCCGCGCCGCTACAGCGCCGCGCCCCGTATGCATCGCGACCGCCTCCCGGCCCCGCAGCTCCTCGAGGCCATCGGCGTGGCGTCGCCGGCCAATGGGCTGTGCCGGATGGGCGCGAGGTGATGGACCATAATAGATGACCGGAACTTTCGTCGTAGTTGCTCTGCTGGTGCTTCTGGCGGGACTCGCCGCCGCACTCTATCGCCAATGGCGGCAGAACCGGACGCTGAAGGCCCAGCTCGAAGCGATCGCCAGCGACCTCCAACATCTCCAGCAATCCTGCTCGCGCTTTGTTCCAGCCGGTGTGCTGCAGCACCTCATCGCCGACGGCGTGCAGTCGGCTCTTGAGGCGGCGGCCCCAGAGCGCAAAGTGGTGACCGTTCTGTTCGCCGATCTCGTCGGTTCCACCGCGATGAGCGACCGGCTCGAGCCGGCCGTCCTGGCGCGTGTGCTCAACGGCTACTTTCAGCGCATGAGCGATGCCATCCACGAGCATCGCGGCCATGTCGCCCACTTCCTGGGCGACGGCATCGTCGCCTATTTCGGCGCGCTGCAACCGAATCCATGGCAGTGCAACGATGCCGTGCGCGCGGCCCTGGCGATGCGCGCGGCCCTCCGCGAATACAATGTCGAGCTCGGGCGGGAGGGGCTGCCGTTGCTTGCTCTGGGGATCGGCATCGACCGCGGTTTGGGGCTTGTCGGCCTGGTGGGCTCGCGCGAGCGCATGGAGTATGACTTCGTCGGACGCACCGTGAACGTGGCCGCGCGCGTGCAGACGCTCACGCGCATCCATCAGGCGGACATCCTCGTGACCGAGGCGCTGAGCGCCGAGCTCGACGCGCGCTTCGTGCTCATGCCCATGCCCGCCGAATTCGTAAAAGGCATCGCCGAGCCCGTGGTTACTTACGCCGTGCGTGAAGGGCCATCGGCCGCCGCTCCATCGGCTGAGGAGGCAGGAGACAGATGACCGGAACCGCGGCCTTGTCAGACTTGCCTTAGTCTACTAAGTCTTTTGCAGCGCACCGCTTACGTTGAAGGGATGGCATTTGAGAAAATGGGTGATCTGAGAAGCCAGATAACCGGGATCCAATACTGTCGGCAAGCTCAAAGCGGAGAGTTTTTTTGATTCCACGTTCATCGACGAGCTGCGCAAGGAAGGGTACTGACCGGCCATTTATGGAATTGAATTGAGATGTCCATACGACCGGCGCGGGGAGAAGGACCGAAGTCTTAGATTGTAATGAGTGTTATGTCTGATCATCCCGCTGGAATTTTCAAGCGGTGATGACTTCATCGTCCCAACTCGACGCTAAGGTGCATTCCAGAAGATTGTAGTGAGTACTATGTATGACCCGAATCCTCTTTCGGCATCGACCGTGGCAAAAGATTATTGCCGCCAAATCATTGACTCACAGGCAGTGCGATTGATATGGTCGCGTCGAAGTAAATCTAGAATGCCCGCGTCAGCGCGACTTCTGCTCCTTTGAAATGATTCGTAGCTCCACCCGGCGTGGACAGCCGATGAAGCGGCGCCTCGGCGTAATCTTCGCAGCCGTCCTTCAGATCGCGATACAAATTATCGGCGCTGCCGATGTTATGGGCGCGGATGATGCTCTCCAGCCGCTGATTACCACCGCTGAGCTCATCGTTGGGCAAAATCGTTTCGCCTTTGGAATTGCAAAACAGGGCAAGCTCATCGAACGCGCGGAGGTCCTGGTTCGGGTATTCGACCTGCAAGGAACCGAAGCGCATCTCACAGCCGAAACCAACGCGCCATTTCGGCCAGTGGCGAACCCCGTTGCGGAAAAAAAAGTTCATCGTCACGCCGATGGCAGCCTTCATGTGCACGACACGGCGACCGAAGTGCAGGGCGTTTACGTGGCCCATCTCAATTTTTCGCGGTCCGGCAAATGGGGCGTTGAGCTCGTGGCACGGCAGCCGGACGGATCGTCCGAGACGGCGCGGCTGACGGTCATCATCGCGAAACACCCCGACCACGCCGGGGGTCGGCAACCCCGCGCCTCGAAGCCGCAATCTCATTGCCAGCGACGTCAAAGATCTGCGCCAGATCTCTACCAGCGAGCGTCCCGACCCTCGCCTGCATCAAACGCGAATCGCCGACGCCATTGCGATGGGCAAGCCGCAGCTCATCGTGTTCGCGACGCCGCAGTTTTGCACCAGCCGCATGTGCGGGCCGGTGGTGGATATCGTGCGCACCTTGCTGGCGACTTACGGTAAACGGGTGGTTTTCACACATCAGGAGATTTGGCAGGATTTCGCCACCAAGAAAGTTTTTTCGACCATCGAAGAGTGGCGCCTCCAATCTGAGCCGTGGATTTTTATCGTCGATGGCCAAGGGTTGATCCGCGCGAGGTTCGAAGGGTTGGTTACCGCGCGAGAGCTCGAAACGGCGGTGCAAAATGTATTGCTGCCGGAGACGGAACCGCACCGATAAGGAATTGATCGATGTCTGTGTCGCTCATTCATTTGGCCAGCACAGCGCCAAGAGGGCCGCCCTGAGGCGAAGCGTAAGTCTTGTTTGGCTTGTGGTTATGCGAATCACAGGACGGGTACTCAATTCCGCGAAATTTGGGGGGAAAGGAAAGATACATGAAACGCTTGAGCACCATATCGATGATCACTGCGGTATGCACTTTTAGTTTCGCCATCGCCGCGTCCGCGGTACATGCGGCAGACGATAATAAGCTAAGTATTCCAGTCGCTTTTGGCCGAGGATTAAATATTGCGTTCGAACCAAGCAGGCAATCAGGTAATGATTCCTGATACTGTCAAACTGAAACAAAACGGCGTCGTGCATTTTCTAGTGGCTGGATTTCACGAAATCGTGATCTATAATCCCGGTAAAACACCTGATGATGTCGCAGTTGTCCAAGGCGAAACGTTTATCAACGACTCGAACAACCGCTTCTATCAAGGAATCATTCCCGCCGGGGGACCCCTCGGCACTCCAGGTACGACCAATCCTTCCAACGCACAAAATCGCGTCGAATCGGTAGCGTTCCTAGAACGTGGGACCTACCTGGTGATTTGCGACATTCGTACTCATTTCGAAAATGGCATGTTCGGTTACATTGAAGTAAAGTAGCGAAAACGCCGAAATCAGCAGAGACGCAGCCGACGCCGGAGCGCCCGTTCTTTCGGGCTATCCGGCGCGGCTGTGACGCGCTGTCATTTTCAGTCGCGGATGTCCTGTATGAACCATTCGGTCGAATCTCCCGTCTCAGGCCGGAGCGCTTGGCGAACTCGTAGACTTTGCCCGCCGCTCGCTGTATGTCAGGGGCCGCATTTCTTGCATTGCGACAGATGTGTGCGTGCAAGACCTGGCCCCAAGATGCGGCTCCGAGCGGATGGAGTTTGCCTTTGTCGGACGCACCGTGAACGTGGCCGCGCGCGTGCAGACGCTCACGCGCATCCATCAGGCGGACATCCTCGTGACCGAGGCGCAAAGCGCCGAGTTCGACGCGCGCTTCGTGCTCATGCCCATGCCCGCCGAATTCGTAAAAGGGATCGCCGAGCCCGAGGGAAATCAGTGTCTACCATCGGAATTTGCAGGTAGCGGGACAGCGCAGAATTTCTTGTAAAGAAAGTTCTGACGAGGGTGTGGCTCTTGGGGTCAGTGGCCTGTTTATTCAGGCTCACACAGCCTGAAATGCCGCCCTCGTCACCTGCATCATCCGAGGGGTCGACCGGGATGGTGCCATATTCTCACCCGAATACGTGGCTCTGTAAGTAGACGAGACCGAAGGATGATGAAAACGATCTTGTTTCTACCGAAGGAGGAGCTACGTGTCAGAAGAAAAAGCAATCGAGTTACGAGTCAGTGTGGACGTGGGGAGTCGTCGTCACAGTGTGGCGATGGGATTATCGAGCGGCGAAGTGCTCGAAGAATTTGAGATCGAGCACCGGCCCGAAGGATTTGCGGAGTTTTTCTCCCGCATCGAGAAGCATCAGAAGACCAAGAGCTGCGCGGTGGCAGTGGCCATGGAAGGTTACAACGGCTATGCCCGGCCGTTGGACAGCATGGTTCGCCAGCACGGCTATCGGCTCTACAATTTGAACAACCTAAAATTTGCCCGGTTCAAGGAGATCTTCCCGGGAGGAGCCAAGAGCGACCGGATCGACGCGCGCAAAGGCTTGGAGCTGTTTCAGCTCAGCGATCATCTACCGCTGGCCAAAGAAGTACTGCAGGAAGTAAAGGGTACGCCCCAGGAGAACGAAATACTCAAGCGACTGACGCCGGCGTCGGCGCCGGTTAGTCAACGAGCGGGTGCGGGTGGTGAACAGTTTACAGGCCGATCTCCAAGCGGTGTGTCCGGGATTGTTAGAGATCACGGGGGAAGCGAGCAATCAGTGGTTTTTAAACTTCCTGTTAAGTGCGCAGACCCTAGCGCAGCTTTCCCGACTCCGGCACATCACGTTGATGAAGATACCGCAGGTGGGGGTGAAGTGTGAGGGGAGCCTGATCGGCAGTTTTGGTTGATTGTATTGCCATCTCATATTCCTCTGGGGACCGGTAGCCCAGAGCCGAATGCAACCGTTTTTTGTTGTACACCTCCTCGATGAAATGGGGAAGCCTTTGAGCTACATCCTCAAAGGTCTCATAGTTCGACAAATGCACTTCCTCGTACTTCAACGTCTTGAAGAACGATTCCATGTGAGCGTTGTCGTATGGATTGCCCGTTCTCGACATACTGATCTTCATGTCGGCTTGTTCAAGCAGCGCCACATACTCACGGCAGGCATACTGCACGCCGCGATCAGAGTGATGAATACACCCAGCCCCAGGGGTGCGGTTGGCCAGGGCCACTTTCAGAGCTGCCACGCACAGCTCGGCATCGATGCGCTTGGAGATCGCCCAACCGATCACCTTGCGCGAGTAACGGTCCAGTAGGGCTGCCAGATAGACAAACCCCTTTGAGATCCGGATGTAGGTGATGTCGGCCACCCAGACTTGATTGATTCCGGTTACCGTCAGTTCTGCTAAAAGGTTCGGATAAACCGGGTGGCCATGATTGGAGTCGGTGGTGGCGATCTTAAAACTCTGCCAGCGGATGGGAAATAGCTGGTATTTTCGCTGGACACGGCGAATCCGTTTGTCGTTGACACAGATCCCCTCACGGCGCAGCTGCTTGCCCAGGCGCCGATAGCCGTAACCAGCAAACTCTCCCTGAATCCGTTCGAGATGATCACGCAGTCAGACGTCGCTGCACGACAGCTCCGATTGGTCGGTGATCGGCTTGTAGTAATAACTGCTGGCTGCCAGCTTCATGATTTCGAGCCCTTGGGCAACCGAGCCAAACTCTCCGCGGTGATTACGGAGGTACTCACGCTTTTGTGCCGCCGTAGCCAATCCCCGAGTTTTTTTAACTGCGTGTTCTCCAGGTACAGCTCGGCTAGCTTTTCCTTGAGTTCACGATTCTCCCGCTCCAGGTTCTTTTCTCGTACCGAGGGCGATCCCTCCAGAGCACCTTGTCGGGCTTGATGGCGCCACCGATCGATCACGCTGCCCGAGATCTGATACTTGCGGCTGGCGGCGCTGACCGTCAGCAGACCCGATTCCACTTCGCTGACGATCTGCTGCTTGAACCCTGTTTCAAACTTACGTCGCTGTTTTCCCATCGACCGACTCCTCCTGGCGGACCATTCTACCCGCCGGTTGAGCCGATCTCACTCCCCTCTAATCCCTACTGTTTCCCTCCAGTCAATGGGGCGCACTGCGAAGATCGAGGACTGGCAGAAGCGAGCCCACTTCAGTGACGAAGTAGAGTGGGTAGGCGAGATGATCCAAGAGGACGCCCGGCGATGTCTGGAACTCGATGAGAAGATTAAGCGGCTACGCAACAAGATTGCAGAGATTGCCAAAGACTCCAAGATCGCCAAGACCTTACGATCGATACCGGGGTTCGGAGCGGTGTGCACTTCGGAATTGGCTGGCGAGATCGGCACCGTCGAGAGATTTACTTCCGAGGGGAGCCTTGCCTTGTATCTCGGCATGGCAACGTTGGACGACAGTTCGGGCACGTATCAGGGCACCAAAGCGCCCAAGCAAGTTAACACAAGGGCTAAAGCGGCGATGATGATCGGCCTGGATCGACATCGAAAATACGTTCCAGAGTCGCAGAGATACTATGAAAAGAAACGAGCAGAGGGAAAGAAACACAACCAGGCGATTCGGGCGCTAGGACGACACCTGTGTCGGATCATTTACCGGATGCTCAAGGATGAACGTGAGTACGAGGTGCGTCCCGAAAAAGTGAATGCTAAGACCAAGGTCGTTCCGCTAGCGTGCGTTAAAACGCAAATACGGAGGTCGAAAAGATCAGGCATAGAAACAAAATAACAAAATCTACAAATAGAGCGCGAAAAAACATCATCACCGCTTGAAATTCCCAGCGGGATGTTCAGGCTTGAATAAGTTAACTTATCTGACGAAGCACAAGATTAATATATTCAAGCCTGACACCTTTGCGCCCACCTTTGCGCCCACAAGCATCACCGCGACGATCAGGATTGATAAGACAGCAGCTCTCTTCATTGCCCACCTCGTTCGTGAGCAGGCTTATCACGAACATTGCAGTTGCGAAAAGTGTTATTAACGGGAGAAGCGGAACCAGATTCGCCGAGGAGGAAAGGCGAAATTCGAGGTTGCATTGAACTGAACGACGCTTCAGTTCAATACAACGCGATTTGCCGGCAGTCGACATAGCGCGGAGCAGTTAGTCAGCGGTGCGCTAGGTCGCGAACAGGCCGTTCGTCGGTTCTGAGCAGAATCAGCTCTGGCTGAGCTGGAGCCCCCACTCATCAGACGACCGATGATGCACTGCTGAAGCGCTCTTCGCAGGACTACTTCTCTCGTTCAAGTTGCGACCATTTTAACGGATAACGCCCATAGAATTTTAGTTAAATAGAGAGTGCCTACATTCCCGATTTTGCGTCCCGAACCAAAGTGGGAACGTAACAACTTACATCTCTCGTAGTGTACGGGTTCTGCCCACAGGTAACTGTTCCAGCCAGGTATTTGTCTTTGCCGTTTGTCACGACTGGAGCTGTCGCGTCGGGACAAAATTTAGCGAAGTCGACGATCTTCTCGGTTTGATTCCATTTTGAGCCGTCTCGCACTACCGGGATTAGGTAACAATCACCCGGATGTGCCTTAAAGACGTCCTCAAAATCGTCGTATACGCTGGTAATTTGCCCGTTGTTCAACTGGGTAGGAAATCCAACCCCCACCGCAGGCATGCCACCGCCGCAAGTACTGGCACTTTTCAATAGGGCTTTAATCTCCGCCGCACTGGTGTTTTCGATCCAGTAGGTTGTATAGCCTGAGTTATCTGCGTTACTGCTCGATTGAAGAAGTTTTTGCGGATTGGGCGCACTGCATCGCGCTTCTTCGATGGCGATCGGAAGCCCGGCTGCTGCCTTTACGACCGCAGTCGCGCTCACGCTTAGATTCGCTGTGTCATTGAAGTTTTGCCCGCCGAACAAATTCAACAAAGGCATCAAAAACAGCTGGGAGATCATCGCCGTTGCCGGGCTGGTTCCGGTGTGAGGATTAGTGGTTTCCAGCGCGACACGAACGCCGTTGGCATTGGCGATGGTGACTCCCGACGTCGTAATGCTCCCGTCGGTCGGAGAGTACTGGACGTAATTGACGTTACTACCCGTGATCACGTTTTGAGAACTGCCAACATAATTGTTTTTCGAGTTAAAGGCGGCCGCTCGGCTATCCACTTCAGTGGCGCTTCCTGTCGGAATCGCCGACGCCGCCGAAAGGGCGGCCGCATCCACCGCCGCTTGTCCCTGTGCCCGGACGTAAACTAGATGGCCGGTATCCAGGCCCATGCCGACCATGATTAATAGTAAAACGATCGACAGGGTTACAAAGATTAAAACCGTACCTCGCTCGTTATCAGTGGCGTGCATAATGGCTCCTAAGTTAACTAGCGTAAGCTTTTTCAAAACCGATCGCAGCGCAAATCGGCGTACTGTTATCCGCTCGCTGGTAGGAATAACGCATTTGCGTCGTGCGAGTTATCGGCTCCGCTGCTGGAGCCGTTACGCCAAACAGTCCCATCGCTCGATACAAACCATAGTTATAACTACCCGTTGTCGTCACCTCCACGACCTGCATGCAAGTCGCCTTTTCGTCCTCAAAATAGAACTTCACGCTCACGCTCGGATTAGATAAACGATTCGGCAGTCTGGCAAATACCTCATTCTTAATCGTTGTTGCCTGACCAGCGTCTATCGGCTTATCCGGGTCACCTGAGGTTAATCCAGAGCCGATCCGTACGCCCTCACGGACCGCGTTCTGGACAAGATGGGCTGTGAGAAACGCCACACCAAAATCCGCCGGGACATACAATGCCATCAGCACCAGCGGAGTAATCAGGGATATTTCGACAACAGTCTGGCCCCTCTGCTTTATTCGGCTCAAATTCTCTTTGATCGTGTTTTGCATTCTTTTAACTCCAATCCGTCGTGCCGACTTTGCCTTGAGTTCAAGCCTGGCAACCCGGCTGGTGCTCCCATCTCATTTTGGTAGTGCGCTGAATATTGACCGGATCATTGATGGAGGAAGGGGCTACGCCGACACTCTGCAACAATCGATAGAAAAAAAACTTGTAGTTTCCGGAGATCGAGACTTCCGCAAGACGGTTGCAATTGGTCCCACCCGCAGGTTGTAGGGTCACGGCGATCGCCGCTCCGGGTAAGAGCGCTCGGGACATTCTGTCAGCCGCGGCCTTTAAAGCACTCCCTGCGGGCGCTGACGAACATGGCATGTTGCAGCTACCACTGACAAGATTAGGATCCGCCGCTGCAATACGCGCAGCTTCACGCGATGAGTTCTGCGCCAATTGACCTGTATAAAATGCCAACCCAAAGTCGGCTGGTATCCAAACGATGACCAGGAAAAGCAAAAACGCTAGCGTGAACTCGACAACAGCCTGTCCCGAGGAGAGTCGAAAACGAGTGAAAAGATTACGGTTACCAAACCATGATCCTGCCTGAAGAGTGAAAAATGACGTCGACGACTGAGATAGTAGAGATCCCTTATCGCATCCGTCTCTCATCTCTTTGGAATAAAGCAAAGACGCCGCGATAATGGAATTGTTTGTTCCCATGATGTCATCCGATGGAGCAAACCAAGTACCGCGGAAGACCTGACAACAATATGCGGGAATCGTCGCAAAAGAACGATAAGTTTCCAATGTCAGGGGATTTAAGAAACCCGACGCCGCTTCTGGGAAATGAACTCGGGCGATTTAGCCCTAGGAAGCCGGTGATCCATTCGAGAATTACTTTGTGCATGTAATCTGTTTTATTTGGCGTAAATCTCTTGCTTCGTACGGCCCTGTCATTCCGGACGAGAGCGATCAGACCTATTCATGTACATATGTATGCCAAAATCGTAGAGATCCCGCAGCGTGAAGCATTCCGAGATCTGATCGTACCGAACCTTTATCAAGTCCGGAGCAGGCGCCCACGAAATTGTGAAGTCCCCGGGTAATTTTCGGTCCAAATAGTCACCCAAACCACGCAATTCGAGGGACAAATTGCGAAAGTCCGACCGGCTACGCGATATGTTGCGTCTGGATTGGCGCTCCATATCTGCCGCGAGAATTTCTCGGCTCGTAAAATTTTTATAATGCGGCGTCTCTCTAGGGGAATCCATGCGTCCGAAAATCACTTGGTTAATTTTGTCGAGGACAGTTCCCTTAGCTGAGGACACTTGTTGTGACGCGCGTTGATTCATCGAAACGCTAAAGTCATCACCCAATTTTGCCAACTCGAAGGCATTGACGCCAAGCGGTTCCAGGTCCTGACCGATCACTCTAAGAATGCGCGAGTAGGAGAGAAGCACGCCTGCGACATACGCAAGTGCAGGCCGGCCTGTATTAATTGGGCTGATTTCCCCTTTGCTCAAGTCTGGTAGTTTTTTTGTGACTAACATCTACCCTTCATGCTACGACCATTGTCGTCATGCCTTGTCGAGGGATTTCTGGATGTACCGGTCAAAAGTAACAGGCATTAACTTGTCGCGTTCAGCAAAATTATTAATACCAAGAGCAACTGGTGTTCCAGATTTGCGCCCTGAAACGCGGCACTTGAAACGTAGCTAACTCTGTGAAAACACCAGGGAAAACCTTAAGCGTGGCAGGATAGCAATTAGAAAAACGTCCTAATACTGGGACTCAATCTTTCAAGTGTTCCATCATTGAGAATTATTAAGCCCTATTCGCTTGTAGGGGAATTAGATCGCGAAGGCCAAACGGGTGAGAAAAATAGCGGCGGGCAATCCGTTGGCTAGGGCCTCGGCGCGTACTCTTCCGGTGGAGCCTATGCTGGCACCGTGTGCCAAAGGGCCGGATACCATACGGGGAAAGTCGCGGACCTGGTTCTGTATCTGACGCAAATAACACAATTCTCAACTGTCCCCGCGTGATAGCTTCCAATTAAACCTAAAGTGATAGGACCGAGTCATCACCGCGATATGTATCGCGGGTAATCACCGGAGACAGAACCGGGAGCCCGAGCAAATCGGAGTAACGCCGATAGCTGCGCGACGACAAGTAGAGTGAGTAAGCTCCCTTTTCGTGAACGGGGCACTAAGCGCTGAATATGTTTCATGGGTTGTCGTATTCGCAAACGTTTCGCGCCATCGGACAGTCTTTAGAAGAGCGCGGCGTCCAGGACTTTTCGCTAGCATTACAGGGCGACGAGTTCGTCGTGCGCACGCAAGGCATCGCCCAGGTGGAGACGCGCTGGGTCGACAAGGTGCTTGGCAAAAAAGCCGCGCCCACCGAGCGGTCGGTGGAAATTCATTACAGCTTGAAGGGCGTTCTCTGGCTGCAGATTCGCGGCGAAACGTCACGCAAGAATCCGGATCAAATTCCTGAGTTTTGTCGCCTTTCGCAGACTTTGCGCACTGTCGGCCATTACCTCGATAAGCGGGTCATGCCGTTGTTATCCCTGCGGCGCACCGGCGAGACCTTGTATTTAGAATTCCAAGACAGTGGCAAAAAACGTCTGGAAGAGCATGGCGTCGGGTCGTTTGAAAATTACTTTCTTCGCACCTATTTGCGTCGGCTCAAGGAGCGCCGTCCTCAAGACTTCTAACTCCATCGTCCGCTGAGTAAAGATAGTTGCGTTATAAAAGTCCGACCCTGGCTCGGCGTGAAAATTCATCGTCCCCTTGTCCCGCGAGTCCGTGTTGTGCATCAAAATCGAACTCGCCAGATTCGACCGAGCATCGATCTCGCCGACCAGCCCCCATTTGGAATAGCTCCGCGCGGTTCGCGCCGCCACGGTTCGCTATCACCGGCGCATGTTGAGTCGGCGCGATGTTGTAACGGGGCTTGAACAGCGGAATCTCTTCAAGGTTGAAGCGTTTTTTGAGATCGGAAAATTCAACTGGGGTAACTTTGTATCGTCCCCCCATGAAAGCTTCGACAACCTGTCCCGCCTCAATACCTTGCGGCCGCCGAGCCCGAAGACCCGGGGTTTCGATGGCGGACTCAAAAAATTGTTACGCCCGAGAGTCTTAAGCCGCTTTCAATTTTTTCAACAGCCTCAGGGCAGTACATACGAGCGATGGACAATAGCGCGCGCGCATCGCCTTCGTTGCAGTCAATTGTGGTGGAGGATTCAACAAGTCGTTTCTTGGGCAACCTGGAAGTCAAATACGAGTACCTAAGTTTCCGCCTGAGAGTACTGGGCAATGAATGACAACGTATGCAGTCAACATCGGCCGGAGATAGTTCAATACGTATACCCACAGGATGCCACCTGAGAAAAATGTGAAGGTCAAGGACGATTCTCACGCGTTGTCGATCGCGGGTTTCATTTAAACTGTGAACCCACGCTCCGATTTGACTCCGACAACTTCACAGATCGACGCCTTATTTCGCGCTCAGTTACCTACCACCGTTCATAGTTTGTCTAAAAATAAAAAGTGATTCATGAAACGTATGACCAATGGACAAGGTGAAGAAGGATCAGACGAAACGTGGTAACGTGTATAAGAAGCTGTTGCTTCAGTTGGAAATGTTCAATGAAGAAAAAGGTTCCGTCCAAAGCGATTTCCGCGTGCAGGTTTTATGTCAACTGCATTTCTAAAACGCGAGTGGAACTTCTAAACTACCGATGGAATTGATGCTCATGCCTAAACAATCTTCTAAGAGCAGCCCCACATACGCACCCAAAACTTCGAACTCCATCACCAAGCAACCCATATACTCGCACCCGTCAAATTCTATTGTTAAGAATATTACGCGACTGTTATACGAATAGCACTGCACTTTGCGCAACAGCGCCAAGTTCTCCTTTAGGGGTTGCTTCGCTTGGCCCCTGATAATCTACCCATGTCGGTGGCCAACGGTAAAAGCCTAGCAGAGTTGGATGATCCCGAAGATGCATGGTGGAAGACGATCAGCAAAAGTGATGCCTGCTTGGTGGGCCACGTAAAGTCAATGCTTTCAAGTAATTATCGAATTAGCCCAGGAATTTTTGCGTTAGTCTTGTCCTGAAATTGGGATTTGTCGCAGCAATGAGACGTTGCCGTAGTAACAAACAATCGGCGTATTTTCCCTCCGCTGGGTAATTGAAGATGAGTATTGAGTAGGAAGGTCAACAATCAACCGTCGACTCGGTTGACAACGGCGATTATTGAGCAGGCGCTTAAAGCTGGATTTGTGCGTAACTTTCAGCAGACAATAAAAAGGCGCCCCGGGAGGCAGGACGCCTGAGTCAGCGGTAGATTGCAGTACCACGTAAGCTGTGAACGCAACTACTGCTCTGCTTGGGGAGGCAGTTCCAAGAAGCAAAGCATCTCGAACGAGCCGCCAACTTCATTTAAGCATAGCGCTGGAAAAGTTGAATATAAGACCTTGCCTAATTTATTTTTGTGAAGTTGCCAAGCATAAAAAAAAGTCGGACACCTTTCGATCCCGGCTTCCCAACGGCGTGTGAGCACTAAATCCACCCTTTGGTCATATCAACTATCCCTTGTTGACCTTCTGCGCCTCCGCCAACAGTTCCTTGGGATTGCGTTCGCCTGCGGGGGTCACCGAATTCGCATAACGGACGATGCCTTGCTTGTCGATAATGACGGTAGCGCGATCGGTAATCCCCTTGTCTTCGAGAAACACGCCATACTTTTTAGCCACGTCGCCCTTGGGATGGAAATCCTGCAAGAGCGGGAAAGAAATCCCACCGCACGATTTCGCCCAATTGTCGTGAGAGAATCTGCTATCGACGCTCACACCCAGAACTTGGGTGTCACAGGCCTTGAACTCTTCCTTGAGAGCTTCCAGACCCGGTATCTCCTTGGTTCAGGTCGGTGTCCAATCGAGCGGATAAAACACTAACATGACGTTTTTTTGGCCTTTGAATTGGTTCAGCGTGAATTTGGTTCCAGCCAAATGGCTCGCCAGTTCGAAGTCCGGCGCTTGTTTGCCGACCTCAATCATGATCTTTCTCCCTCTCAAAAAATTTGAGCCGCCGGTTGGACTATAGACCAAGCTGCGCCCACTCTACCCTTAGAAGACCAGAGCAACTGGCGTGCCGCACGCACGCCCTAATGAATTCCGGGTGGTCGCGCTATACGGTCACTTGTATTTCATTTGGCAGGTAAACACGGAAAGGCGCGACCTTGCATTAACTCGCGACGATACAGATTCTTCTTATCAAAATCGAATACGCCTCGTTTTAAGTCTCACTGCTGGCACAATTTTTAGCCATGTGTCCCGGTAGTGCGAAGCTTTCGGGATATTTTCTTTAACGCAATACAAATTTACCAGGCGTCGCAAAACCCGTCACGGCGCGGGGGTATTGGTACAACGCTTGCTCGTGTATTGATTTGCGCCGGGCTCAAGGTGATTGAACCGGGTGAAGAAGGTCAAGGCTTAATCGGCCGGGCGTCGGAGTCATTGCATGAAACCGCTGATCAATACATTGCCTGAAACGGTTTTTACCACCAAGGTCGACGATCTGCTCAACTGGGGCCGAGCCTCTTCGCAATGGTACATGCTGTTCGGTTTGGCCTGCTGCGCCATCGAGCTCATGCAGACCGGCGGGCCGCGCGCTGATCTGGATCGTTTCGGCGCGGTGCCGCGGGCGACGCCAAGGCAATCGGATCTGATGATCGTAGCCGGCACGCTCACTTATAAGATGGCCAAGCGCACCAAGCTGCTCTATGACCAGATGCCCGATCCTAAATATGTCATCTCCATGGGCAGTTGCTCGAACTGCGGCGGGCTGTTTCAGCTCGCTTATTCGGTCTGCAAAGGCGTCGACAAGATTATTCCCGTCGACGTTTACGTTCCCGGTTGCCCGCCCCGTCCGGAAGCGCTTACCGAAGGGTTGCTGCGAATTCAGGACAAGATGATGCGCGAACGCTGGCTGGTGAAGGCGCCAGAGAGTGATAGTATCGAAGCGTCGCGTCCAGGCTTTTCAAACGAGGGATCAGTTCGATAAAAGCCCTCGTATTTCTATTTATCATCGGAAATTAGCCTCAGCATGCCAGTCCGAATTTATGAAATTTGAAAATGATAAGGGCGAGCAGGTTGAAATAAACTTTCAGAATTTCCAGCAGATTCTGACTGGAGCCAAACCTGGCTTAACTCCCGTAAAGTTTAAAAACGGTAAAGACGAATGGGTACGCGCAGAAGCGGATGAGATTCTTGAGGCCACCGTCGAAGAATAGTTGGGTGGCAAGGAGCGGCGGCAATATGCCTAAGTAGCCGTTCGATTGAGCAGGCAACGATGACGTACTCCTGTCAGTCTCTATGGAACTTGATCATGAATAACTCCACTCACTGGTGGGTGTAGAGTTCGCATAATTGGTTAAACTCTTTTTTGAGGGAAAAGTTATGGATACAAATACTCGTGGCGACGATTTCGGAACAAAGTGCGGGCATCCATGTAAAAGACTAGAAGGCCGCATTAAAGAAGACTTCGCTTGCTGTATTTGCATGGGCGAGACGCACTTGTGCTCATTGTGCGAAAAAAGAAGCCTCTCGGAAGATCCTGTTGGGGAGAAGGACGAAAGCGTCAACACACCTGGAAGCCGAAAACATTAACGCCGGGATATCCGGGGTGGCATGGCCAGAAAAATCCAAAGGTCTTTGTATTGTTCCATGCGATCCTCAGATTGCCGTATATGCAAGAAAAGCCGCCAGCATCCAGAGGCTAACCGCAATCGCGTAGTAAGCCTTTTTTGATATTCCATCCGCGCCGTTTCCAGCCATAACAAACAGGGCGCCAAGAATTACCAAGACAGAGAGGAAACTCTGCATCGAAGTCACGCCTCACGGAGCGTTCTTCTACCGCACGTCGCAGAGATAAAGCAACCAAGGCGCCGGGCCTAACGCCTGCAAATGCGCAGTGACAGCTGCTTTGAACTTACTAATTCGCCGCACTATCAGCTCTTGCTGCGGGCGAGGTAAGAGATCAGCCAGCCGACCAAGATCATGACGATGCCGGTCCACAACACGTATAGCGGCGCTGGGGTTCACCGTCGGTACCATGGAACCACCGAGGACACAGATAATCCCCAGTGCCACGAATGCCACGCCGATAAGTTGCACGAGCCGGCGCATGAATCATTTCCTCCCACTATCGCTTCAATGAATTTGAATAGGCGCTGAGGCGGCAAGCGCGGTCGAATTGTTGGCAATGGCTGTGAGGCTTACGCCACGACACAATAGCTGTGTCTCCCATCCTAGTACGCGTGCACAGCTGAACTTTAACACGCATTTACTCACGACAGCGGGGGCAGTCGCGGAACCAAGTAGCGGTCCATCATCGGAAGCCATTTAGGATTCTGTCTAGATGGGCAATGCGTGGCGGCTTATACCCTATGACCAGTCGCCATCCGTCCAAACGATAACCGCATTGAGCACAATATGAGTTGATCGGATACTCCCCATTGGAACGTGGCATCTGGCTTACCACGACGCAAAAATCGTCGCTGCATCGGGGGCAGGATCGAGCGATATACTTGGACATGGTGGCGGACTCAATCTAAAGGTCTAAGCGCCAATTCCCAATACGCTACGTGGCGAGCCATGACATTTATTTCTTTTGGTCCTGCTTGGGTGAGCCTTCCAACTTGCCGGTTGACCGCGGGCTGCTGCTCTCCTGGACTTGTTGCATTTGAGCATCGCGAAATTCCGGTAGATCGAGTTTGCGTAGAATGGTGCTTCCGGCCGGCGGCTTTTGGTTTGAGATCACCAGCCTGCCTTGGGCATCTTTGTAGATGTAATGCTCTTCGGCTTGGCCGTGTGCCGTTAAGAAAAACAAAGACGCAAATATCAGTGCTGCAATCGTGGTGATTTTCACAGGCAACTCCGTTCTTACGGTGTTGGCAAGTGCAGCATGCGTGCCGCGGGCAAGCTTGACAGTGAATAGGGATCCAGGCTCCTAAAATGCCAGTGAAGAGAGGTGCAAGTGCGCCCGGAGAATCCGCGAAGCTTTATCGCCGGGCAGGTTTCGCCCGATAAGGTTTCTGGTTACGTGACACCGAGAAGTCTGTTTCAAGATTTTGATGACGCTTTTCGGAATGAAAAACGGTGGCGGGAAGCCGGTACGTTAATTGCTCAGCCGAAAAGAGCCTAAGAAAACATTTTGACGGGCACGGCTTCGCATGCGATAAGCAATGCAATTGAGACCCGGACGCTGCGCGGCACCCGCTAAGCTCCCTGCGAGCCGTGCCCGTCGCCAAAATTACATGCTCCAAGCGTCTAACATCAAACCTGTCTTACCCCACGCTGAGCGCAATGCCGTCAGTGCGGCTTACAACTTCACAGAGCATCTGCCGAAGCGGCGCAAAATGATGCAGGCTTGGGCGGATTAACTAGATGCTTTCAAGGTAGGAGCGCAAGTGGTTTCGCTATTCAAAAAGGCGTAGTGGTGCTGGACTTTAAACTTCTTTAACCACGATGACTTCCTCCCCTAGCATGTCGGTGATCTTGATTGCGACCGTGGTCTTGCCGGGAGGAGCGCCCGGTCGTCCGTCAAAAGCTAAACGTAGACATGACCCATTTGGTCGTTCCAGCGCCTCTTCGCTCCAGACTGCATCTTTCAGCGGAGAGGTCCAAGCTACCCTTTCGTCCGAGCCAATGAAATTAAGGTTAGCAGCGAGAACAGTAGTCCCAGGCCGCCGGAAGCCTTCGGCGAAGTGAGGTCTTCGATGACCCACTCAAAGGCCTTTTCGCCGATACTCGCCTGCTTGATCTGTCTGACTTCTCCGCCGTTCCACCGCGCGCTTTTCATCTCGAAGACCTTTCCCGTTGGGTAAAGAAAAAAACAGAACAGTGCGATGGCCGCAAAGCCGCGGGTCAATACGCTCGCCACCCGCTTGGTTTCGGCGACGAAAAGAACGGCCAAAACAGCCCAACAAACAAACCAGGGAACAATTGACAGACGGCGCGGGAACAGCAATACGGTTTCGAAATATAGAACCGCGCCCGCGATCGCCGCGAGCATCAAGCCGAGAATCACTCTTCGGGACAAAGCAATCATTTTCCCAAGACTAAATTTCAGAATTTCCCCGCTTGTCTCCAGGTAACCATGCCCTTGTCGTTGGGACACGAACCGACTCTCGCCTCTCTAACTCGGAGGCTGAAAGGACGAGACCAGCGAGCGAAGCGAGCGAGTCCGAAGATCTGTGTCAAACCGCAGCTTGTGTGGTCCCTGTTGGGTGCGGGAAAACTCTCCCGCTCCTTTGAAGTAGTTCTCATAGAACTTCAGGCCAAGATCTGCCCTCAATGGGCCCAAGTTCAAGTCATCAGCACTAAGCGCGGCGATAACGAACCCGCTCTGGCCTATGTACGCGGCGGATTGAAAAAAAATCTCACCTGGTATGGGCAAGCATTTTTACAACCTCGTCAGAATTCATCACATAGCCCAGGAAATCGTCGATGTTGGCGAGGCTTGCCGCTTGCGCTTCGTCGGTTGCCGAATAGGTGCAGTCGCGCAGCGCGACCGTGACGAGATCGCGGGATTTCGCGTCTCGCGCCAGCCATTCCACGCCCCAATTCGTCGAGCCTCCGGCGACAATCAGAATCCACACGTCTTTTACGCGCAGAAGAGTTTCCAATTTGGTTTCGTGAAAGGCGCTCGATCTTACTTTGGTTACGACATAGTCGTCGCTAGCAGGCTTGAGCTCGTCAATCACATCCGCTCCGTCTGTGCCCTTGACGCAAATTGGCGGGCCCGACCGGCGCAGATAAGGCGCACGCTCAACTGGAAAGCCCAGGGCTGGATCGGTCTCCACCCTGGTGTAGATCACGGGAATCGGCAAGCTGTGCGCGAGATCAATGAGGGCTCTCGTCCGCTTCACGACGGCTTGCATTGCGGGTTTGGAGAGCGACGCTTTAATGAAATCATTTTGCATGTCGTGCAACACCAAGGCGGTGTTTGACCGACCGATCGGCGGCAACGGTGCACCTTTCATTGTAGTTCCTTTCTTACAGCAAGTGGCCAGCGAGAAAAAATCCGAAATCCGAATTTCGAAATCCGAAACAAACTAAGCTACTCAAAACGAAAGCCAAAAGGACGAAATCTAAAACGAGTTGGTTTGGAACTTTATGCTTTCTAATCCTTTATATTTGTCAGCTTGCCTTTGCTTTCGCCTGGGCCCATTGCGCCTGGACCCCGAGCTTCTCGGCCCAATGCTCGATGTAGGCTGTGTCGAGGTCGTGTCCCTGAGTTCGGACGATTCCGGCAGCATCCTCGATCTGACGTTCCGATCCGGCAAGTTTCGCCCACTCTAGCTTGGATATCAGAACATCTTCGGGCGAGGCGACGAATACGGTTGTTCCCAAAATGTTAGCCGGCGTGCGGCGATCGAATTCAAGCCGGCTAAAGTCGCGTGGTTTCCTCACGATGAAATCGATTTTCCACCCAGAGGCAAAGTCAATGACATTAAAAAGAGAAGATCGCCGGTAGGCGTCGAATGCTGCGTCGCGGCTAACATAATACTGATCTTCGGGAAAGTTTTTTAGAAGTGCTTCAAGACTCGTTGGATTTGGAGCGATTACCAAGTCGATATCTTGGGTCGCACGGGGCATGCCATGTAGCGAGCTGGCGAAAGAGCCCGTCAGCATGTAAGGGATGCTCGCCGCATCGAGGAAGCTAATAATCCGACGAATTACGTCATCAACCGTTTCGCCGGGCGCCATACAATTCCCAGGTAAGCCAGTCGCGAGTTGCCGACTCGTCGAACTCAGGATGCTTGGAACGAATACGAGCGCGGGCCAGGTCTCGAACGGTCTCGCTCATCTGACACGCGAGTTGCAGGCGGCGCGGTCCGCGGAGCGCGCGATGTATCTCGGTTTGAACGCGGGCGGCTTCGGCTGACGTGTCTAGCGGCATGATTTCGTCACGCTAGCATGCTGAGCACGCCAAGACTAGGGAATCGGTTCTGGGGACATAATATTAATTTTCAGGAAGCCCCTTCCATCGAGGCTCCTCGCTTGCCTAAGCTGAGAGGACGTATCGCTGCTGAAGATGGGAATTGAGCGTACGCCCCTCTGCGTTACATGATGTGGATAACCAGGCGCCACGATGTCCAGTCTCGCGAACAATACCAAGACGACGGTAATACCCTGCTTGCCCCGGCAATCGAGTCGCTGTGCCAAGCATTCGGCTTTGAGAAGCATCTCGTCTTACAGCAGGTCCCTACGACCACTCCGGGCATGCACCGAAGAACCGTGGCAGGGTCACCGCCGTGGAGCGATCCGATCAGCGGGATGAGTAGTGAGCAGATGAAGCAATCTGCATCTGCTGAGCTGTGTCGCGAACGATTTTTGGATACTCGGAGGAAAAAATGTCGCTGTTCATGACTAAACAAGAGCGCGAGGCGTTTCTGGCCGATGTTCACGTTGGCGTAATCAGCATTGCCGAGATAGGACGAGGACCGCTCACGGTGCCGATCTGGTATACCTATGAACCGGGAGGAGAGCTGCGAATCATGACCGGTAGGGAATCGCGAAAGGGAAGTCTGCTCGCACGCGCCGGCAGATTCAGTCTATGTGCGCAGACCGAAAGTCCGCCGTACAAGTACGTCAGTGTAGAGGGTCCGATTGTTTCCACCGAGGCGGCGGATATCGAGCGCGATCTGCGCCCGCTCGCGCGCCGTTATCTCGGCAAAGAAGGGGGCGACCGCTATGTCGAGGAGACGCGAAACTTGCCGACGCATACCGACAACGTGCTTATCCGCATGAGACCCGAACGATGGCTAACCACCGACTACTCCAAGGAATAGCGGTCATTGATGTAGCAAAGTCCTTTGACGAGCTTAACCGCCGCGCTTACTCCAAAAAATACGTTGACCAAGAGCAATCGGTATGCGCGCTCAAAATCACTGAAAGGACATCCCATGCAAACAATCATTCCACATTTATGGTTCGATAAAGAGGCCAAAGAAGCGGCTGAGTTCTACACTGCTACCTTTCCGGAGTCAAAACTAACGAACATAACCACAATCCATGACACGCCATCCGGAGATTGCGATGTCGTCTCATTTGAGCTGTGGGGCTATTCCTTTATGGCAATAAGCGCGGGCCCCCTATTTACGTTCAATCCGTCAGTATCCTTCATGGTCAATTTCGATCCTTCGCGCGGCAAGGATGCCACAGCGCGGATCGACGAGGTGTGGGGCAAACTGTCGGCGGGCGGGAATATATTGATGCCGCTCGATAAATATCCATTCAGCGAGCGCTACGGCTGGGTACAGGATAAATATGGCCTGTCCTGGCAGCTCATCCTGACAAGTCCCGAAGGCGAGGAGCGACCAATCATTATTCCGTTTCTTCTGTTCGTCGGAGATGTTTACGCCAAAGCAGAAGAAGCTTCTGACTTCTATCTCTCGATATTCACGCACTCAAAACGCGGCGCTATTGTCCGCTACGGCGCTGGACAGGCGCCCGACAAAGAAGGGGCCGTCATGTTCACTGATTTCATGCTTGAAGGTCAGTGGTTCGCGGCGATGGACAGCGCGCACGAACACAATTTCAAATTCAACGAGGCTGTCTCATTAATGGTGAATTGTGACACCCAGAAAGACATTGATTATTACTGGAAGAAGTTATCGGCCGTTCCTGAAGCCGAGCAGTGCGGCTGGCTCAAAGACAAATTTGGCCTCTCATGGCAGATTGTTCCGACCGAATTGGATGCAATGATGCGCAATGGCACGTCCGAGCAAATCGCGCGTGTAACGCAGGCGTTCCTCAAAATGAAAAAGTTCGATCTCGCTGAGTTGCGCAGAGCGTACGAAGGTGATCGATGAGGCCGAAAAGTCTATGGAGAAAAAAACTTTCTTTCTGGTTATGGGGTCAGAGAAGTATTTTGCTAGATTGACGAAAGCAAGTTTAAACGCATATCGGCCTAGTGGCTCGATGACTGTTCGATCGGGAATCAACGTTCTGTATAAAAAAAGAGGAATGGAGCATTTAATGAAAAGACAAACAGTAACGGCTCTTTTAAATTTTTATGGACTTCTATGCCTATTTGTTTCCCCGGCCTTTTCTGCCGACGCTACACAGTCGAAGGAGGCCAAGGGGATTGTCGCTCTGGTCGACAAGGCGGCAGCCTTAACCGAGAGCAAAGGAAAAGCCGCATTCGCGGAATTCAAGAAGAAAGGCAGCGAGTGGCTCAAGGGGGAAAATTACGTCTTCATTGCCGATATGAACGGCGTCATCCTAATGCATCCCGCCAACCCGGAACTTGAGACAAAAAGTATTCTTGACTTGAAGGATGCCAATGGCAAGGCTTTCATGCGGGAGTTCGTAGAGACAGCCAAGACCAAAGGCTCGGGATGGGTGGAGTATATGTGGCCTAAACCGGGTGAAAAAACTCCTTCCAAGAAGCTGAGCTATATCAAGAGGGCGAAATTGCCGACAGGAGAAACTGTGCTCGTAGGGGCTGGAATTTATTTTAAGTAAAAAGATCAGCTGCTGTGAAAGGCCAGTGTCGATTAATTTAACCGTCGGTGAATTCCGGGCTAACTTTAGTCAATTTTATTGTCTATGCTTCTAAACAGCACAAATTAATAAAGGAGATCGCCATGGGATTCTTCAGCGATATACTCGAGAAACTGGGCATCGGCAGCAAGGACGCCACCTCTGCTACTCCTCCTCCTCCGGTTCCGGCGGCAAGCCCGGCTGCGGTTCCAACCGCACCGCCGCCGACCAAGCCGGTCGCGGTCGTCGATGTCGTCGCGCAACTGGAGCAGCGCTCGGCAGCTAACCCGCAGAAGCTGAACTGGCGCACTTCCATCGTCGATCTGCTAAAGCTGCTCGAGATCGATAGCAGCTTTGCGGCGCGCAAGGAGCTGGCTACGGAGCTGGGCTGCCCGGCGGATCTGATGGGGGACTCGGCGAAGATGAATATTTGGCTGCACAAGACCGTGCTCGCGCAAATCGCCGCCAACGGCGGCAATGTGCCTAAGGATCTGCTCGACTGAGCAGGCAATGAAATCCTCGCTCACATGGGCGGCATTCAATCGATGGCACAGGAGCTGGGCCCAGCGAGACCCAAGCGGCGAATAGCGCGAAGCGCTTATTCCCGCGATCCTCGGCGGATTCACTGGTATGAATTTAATGGCTCAGCGCGATGGATCTGGGTCAGAACTTTTATTTCCAGGCTTCTTCTTTAATCCTCATTGAACGACGGACGGCTCAAAGGATACTTAGGCCCCGCAGGTGCACTCGCGAGTATCCTGCTCGGTGACAAGTTGTTGCTCGCGAGGCTGTTCGGAGCGCGTGGCCGATGTGGGCCGGTAGTCTCGAAAAGTCGACTAATAAGTTTAACCGCGACTTGACGGCATTATCCTATTTGCTATCGAGGTGAACGGAGGAGGGCTGATCGATGCCGTTGAACATTCAAGCTTTATCGAACAAGTTCGGTGTCGCGATTACGGGCGTCGACTTGTCAAAAGAGCTGGACGAGAAGCTCTTCAATGAGATTGTCGATATCTTCGTGAAGAAGCAGGTCGTGGTTTTCCGCGATCAACATATCGAGCCGCAACATCAAGTGGCCTTCAGCCGAAGGTTTGGCCCTTTCGAAATGTTGTTTGACGAGGATCAGCGGGTGCCGGGCTTTCCGGAAGTTGCCATTCTCTCCAATGAGAAGGTCGACGGTAAATTTATCGGCGTCGTCGCGGCTGGCGATTTCTGGCATTCGGACCAGTCCTACAGACGGGAGACCTCGCTCGCGACTCTGCTCTACGCCCATAAACTGCCCAAGCAGGGCGGTGATACTGAATTCGCCGACATGCATGGCGCCTACGAAAGTCTGCCCGACGATATCAAAAAGCGCATCGAGGGGCGCATGGGTATCCACCAGCGCAGCAAGTTGGGCAATCCGCGTGTCGCGGTGACCCGGGAGGGTGGCGAGGAATATTACAGGAGGCAGGCCACTAAGAATCAGCTCCATCCGATCGTCCGCACCCATCCGGTATCGGGTCGCAAGGGTCTTTATGTCTCGCCGCGTTTTACCGTCGGCATACAGGACATGGACGACGCCGAGGCGCAGCCGCTGCTCGACACGTTATTCGCTTATCAGACGGCGCCGGGGAACGTGTATCGTCATAAATGGACCCTGGGCGATTTCGTGATGTGGGATAATCGTAGCGTCAATCACCAGGCCTGCGGCGGTTATGCGATGGACGACATCCGCTTGCTTCATCGCACATCGGTAAAAGGGGACCAGCCGTTCGCCTGACCAGGTAACCGCTAGGGAGTAATCGTGCGTGAAAGCAAATTTGTGCTCGACCTAATTAAATCTCCAGACTATCCCGTCGATACCCCGTAAGCGTCGCCATGAAATACGGCCGAATCAAGCGCAAACACGGCCGCGTTGGCGGACTGGATCAAGTGCTCAGCCGCATCGTTCGTGACTGCTCGTATGTCGCACGGATTGTGCCCGGTCGAATCTCCCGTCGAAGCGGCAGAACCGCGCCGAGTTTCAAAGTACAATATGCCACCGGGGCCGGCGTAAAGTGCATTTACGTTGGCCCCAACACTGTGCAGGAAGTCTTCCTTATCTGTTCCGACGCAGAAAAAACCATCGAATGGGTGAATGAACAATTCACCTCTCCCTAGAACTCAACCGGCATATGTTCGCTCGACGAGAGCCGGAAGGGTCGCCAGCTTGCGTTCCCGATGGGCGGCGAACGCCAGCCGCGCACGAATGAGCGGGGCGCCGGGGTCAGCCATTTCAATCTGTACAATGCCGAAACTAACGAAGGCCCAAAGCGTCTGGAGAATCATGACCCTGTCCTTCCGCGTTCCCGGAGGCAAGCGTTAGGCACGCCCACAAGTCTCAAGGTTCGGTACATGGTGAGGAGCCCGCCTCGTTTTCTATCCGTGATGGAATACGGCTTCCACGATCCGCCCATCGCGCTTCGCCTTCCCGTCGCTCTCTTCCTCGCCCGCAGACCGCGCGATCAAACAAACCAGCTCACGATAGGAAAGGCCCGGGAGATGGCCTCACCTCGGCAGTGTCACCAAGAATTACCGGGACTATTTGTTGCCGATCTGCTTCAGCAGCTTCTCCCAGTGCTCGACGTCCTTTTCGTACTTCTCGGTGGCGACCCCGTGCTCCGGCCGCCAGCGTTTAAACGGCTGCTCTTTCGTTGCGCTGCCATAGTGAAACTTTTCCAGGACCTTTTGGCCGTCCGGACTTAGGAGAAAATCAGCCATGAGAACTGCACCATGGGGATTGGGGGGCCTGAGCGCGATGGCCGCGCTGCCGACGTTGTTGGGGACAAAATCCATTGGCAGCCATTCGACCGGCGCACCTTTTGTCGCCGCGAGCCATGTATGGCTCTGAAAAATCGCCGGCGAGGCAACGACTTCGCCCGAGGCAATCACGTTGACTAGCGCCGGCGCATCGAAATTGTAAAGCTTGATCTGCTGCTCCTTCAGTTTCCTGACGAACTCTTCCCCTTTGGCCTTGATCATCGCGCCGATGGCCTTGTTGCCTGACGTTCCTCCCAACGGCATCCCCATCTTTCCTTTGAGATCCGGGTGGAGAAGACCATCGAAATTCTTGGGCACGGCTGCGGTCGGCAGGAGATTTTTGTTGTAAGTAAAGCCGATGTACGACTCACGGGCGAGGGCCCAATAGTAGAGCCCTTTTCCCGCCGCCTCCTTGGCGTCGTCGGGATAAGCTTTGAGCATCGGCGAATTGTAGGGCTGGAGCAGCCGAGAGTCGCGCATGAACATGAGATTGCCCTCGGTGGTTTCGATCGTGTCCACAAGATTTCGCCCGGCTTTGTACTCTTCGGTTATCCGGACGTACAAGTCGGCGCCGCCGGCGCGGTAGACATCGACTCTGACCCCGGGGTATTTCGCCTCGAAGGCTGCGATGAGCGCTTTGTAAGAGCCGCCCGCCAGTGAGGTGTACCACATCATCTTTCCTTCGGCCTTGGCGCCGGCGTAAAGTATCTGTTCGCGGTCCGCGCCCATATAGCTCACCAGCTCGTTCAGGCTTGCCGGCTTGCGCGTCTGCACCCAGGCCAGAGACGGGGAAACGAACAGGGCGAAAAGGATCAGTGCGACAACTCTCATTTCAAAGCCCTCCCGGATTTGTGTGTTTTTCGCGGTGGTTGCCCCTATATCGCCCTCAAAGGTTTCAGTCAATGCGGTCCCGCGAATTTCCAGGTCGACTCTGTGTAGGGGCGAACCTGGAGCAAGAAGCCGAGAGAAGCCGAGGGTCAGGTCTATTTTCAAAGTACAAGGAGGAATCGGGGTTTCGTTTCTCAACAATTTCGTAGGGCGTTCGCTCCTCTTGGACTTTTTTGTTTTCGTTCGTTCATCCCGCACAGGCAGCTTTGAATTCCTCCATAACTTCTTGCTCGCGAGCACCGCGCCCTAAGTCGATTCAAAAGCAAAATTAAAGATGTGATGGAGCCCGGATTTGACGGACACCATACAAGGGCTTAAAAGTTCGGGAGAGGTGTTCGATAGGAAAGCGGAAGCAAATTAGCGCTGAGTCTAAACACTAAGCCGTGCGGCAAAATTGAAAATTTATCGGTTGGGTCGAAATCGGAGGGGCGAAAATGGAAGAAGGTGTGACAATTGCGAAGGTGCCGGATTGGATGGAGCTCAAGCCCGAGATGATGGGGCATCTGATCAGGGAGCACGAGAAACTTGGGCGCACCCTGACCGAACAAGAGACGGTCACGTTGCTACGCAGCTTGGGATTCGAAATCAGTGAAGGGAAGTGATGCGGTCGTTTCCGTTGAAAGGCGCTGCTGCTGCACTAGAACTAGAACGCAAACCCCGGGGGGTTGCCCCGGCGCTTTCAATTGCGCGTAACCGATTTGAAGGTTAGGCGGCACCGCGAAAGTTGGGGCGTTTCTCTATCACCATGGTACCGGCCTCGCTGTTGTAGCGGCCGCGCGCGATGTTCTCTAGATTTGTCCCAGTGACGCGGATGAAACGCCCGCCGGCGGGGTAGGCGATGGAGTGGATGGCGCGGTTCTGGAAGATACCGGCCTGGCCGCGCTCCATGCGATAGGTCTTCGCCTTTTCTATTGTCGCTTTGCCGGGAACGGAGCCGTCATCCGTACGCTTCCACTCGGTCATTTCGGTATGTTTGACCGCCTGGCCATAAATTGCCCAGGAATCACCATGATCGTGGGGTCCCCCGGCATAGTCCCGGTCCATGATATGCGCCAGGATCTGGAAGCCTAACTCCGGGTCCTCATATAGTAGATTGGTGCCGACGCTGGCGCTCGGCCCGCAATTGGCGGCGACGAAATCCTCGTTCATGAGCAAGTCCTGCAATCTTGTTCGCACCGTTTCGCGCCCCGCCGGACCCGGGTCGGCCTTGAGGATGCGACCGCAGTCGGTGGCGAACTCATCGAGCGTGTAAGCCATGTTATTTCTCCTGACCTATCGGAAATTCAATCAATTTTTTTCTGACACGAGCTTTTAGTGATTTACCTAGCCTCTGATTTTCATTTCCGAGGCAAGAATCTTGCCGTCCGGCGAGCCCTTCCAGATAACGTTTCGCGCCACACCGTAAAGCTCCGCGAGCGTGTAGAGCGGCGCGAACGGCACGTCTTCCATGAGAATGCGGCCGGCCTGATGTAGAATCGCCATGCGCTTCTTGTGATCGCCGGTTCGTTGTTCCTCGTCGATGAGCTTGTCGAATTCCGGATTGTTGTAGTTGATGCGCTTGGAACCGCCGGTGCGAAAGTATTGTTCGAAATAGACATCGGCATCGCTGCCATTGCTGCCGGCGTAGTAGAACGGCAGCTTGCCGCCGTTGACGCCGTCCTTGCCCCAGTAGATGGCGTACTCTTGCGCCACCGGCTCGGCTTTGATGCCTGACCTTGCTCAACTGGTCGGCGATCACTTCGCAAACCTCTTTGCCTTTGAGGTGGCGGTCCGGCGCGAAATAGAGCTTGGTCTCGAGGCCGTTCGGATAACCGGCTTTGGCCAGCAGCTCACGCGCTTTGTTCGGGTCGTAGGGATAGCGCTTGATCTTCGGGTCGAAGCCAACCCAATTCGAGCCCAGCGGGCCGTTCACCACCGCGCCGTGGCCGTCGTAGATGTGCTTCAACATGACGTGGGGATTGAGCGCGTAGTTGATCGCCTGGCGCACGAGCTTGTTGTCGAAAGGTTTCATCGTCACATTCATGCCGAGAAAATACATGCGAAAGCCGATCACTTTCTCGATCCGATTGCGCGTATGCTTGGCGACGCGGTCGATCTCTTCGATGGGCACATTGCTGATCAGATCCGCCTGGCCCGCCAGCAGTCCCGCCACGCGCGCCGATTCTTCCCTGACGCCTCTGATAATCACCTCGCGGATTTGCGGTTTCGCGCCCCAGTAATCGTCATTGCGCCGCAGCACCAAGTTGCCGCCGCGCTGCCAGCTGACGTATTTGTACGGACCGGTACCGGCGGTGGCGTTGTCGAGATCGTCGCCGTACTCCTTCGAGAGAATAAACCGAGTCTCCAGCCTGGAGAGCAACAGCGCATTGGGACTCTTGGTCGTAAGCAACCACCGTGTAGTCGTCGGGCGTTTCCACCTCGACGCCTTGCACGTAGGCGCCCTGCAAGCTGCGCTTGTCGTTTTGCAGCTTGTCGATGGAGTAGGCTACGTCCTTCGAGGTAAACGGCGCGCCGTTGTGAAAACGCACACCTTTGCGCAAATGAAAAGTCCACTTGCGCCCCTGAAACTCCCACGACTGAGCCAGCACGCCGACATATTCGTTGCGGTCATAATCCATTTGAATCAGCGGCTCGATGACGTGGCGCCAGATGCCGGTGATGCCGCCGCCGCTGTAGCCGTAGGGATGGAGCGAGTCCAGGCTGACGCCTTGATAAATGACGAGGCGATCTCTAGATGCCGCCCATGCCCTTGAAGCCAAGGTCGGCGCGAAGACGGTTCCCAGTCCTAGAGCCGCGCTCTGTCGCAAGAATTGGCGCCGATCGAGCGCTGTGTCATGTTTACGCATTGGAGTTCTCGCGCGCTGAAATAACGCCCTTATATTCAGCCTACGACGAACCTGTCAATGAAATTTACCAAGGTATGTAGCAGCAACGCGATTCTGACAGGGGTTAACGGCAACGTATTGTGTCAGGCTGGAAGTATGACAACCCTGACAATGAACGACGAGGAACGACTCGATGCAATCCAACGAGTGTATCGCAGCGAGCTGAAGCTGCGCTGGTGATCGGAGAGTGAATGGCAATGTTATCGGGTCAGATCACGGGTCGGTAGCCCGAGGCCGACCGTTTCAAATTCGGCTGTGCCATTGAACGCGGGTCAAAGCCTACTGCAAGCGGGCGATTATCGCGATGCGACGATGAACAAGCGCGGGAACCGAAGCAGGACCTTGCCATCGTAGCGGCTCGGATAGGCCGCGGCGATCCGGGCGGTGTAGTCGGTCAGGAAAGCTCCTCGCGCCCGGTCATCGAGCGCGTCGAGGAATGGCCGCAACGCCGAGCCCTTGAACCACTCGACGATCGCCTCCGGCCCCGCCATTACGTGATTGTAGACGATGTGCCAGACGTCGAGATGGCGGGCGAGCGGCCGCAACAAATCGTAGTAGGCTCCCGGAGTCGGCAGGTCGCCGCGCGTAGCATGCTCGAGTGCCGGGTGGCCCGCGTAGGGCCCGCGCGCCGTCACCTGTCGCATTAGCGCGAGTGCCGGCTCGTTGGTATTGTCCGGCATCTGTACGGCAAGCACGCCGGCGGACGGCAGCGCGTTGAGCAGTCGCGCTAGCACCGCCGGATGGTCAGGCACCCACTGAAACACGGCATTGGCGAACAAAAGATCGGTCCGCTCCGGCGGGTTCCAAGTCGAAAGATCACCGTGCACGAAGGCGCGGCCGGGTAACCGCTCGCGCGCCTGGCGCAGCATGTCGAATGAAGAATCGAGCCCGATCACTTCGGCATCGGGAAATCGCTCGATCAGAAGCTCGGTGGAATTGCCCGGCCCACAGCCAAGATCGAAGACGCGCGCGGCGTGATCCAGCGGCACCTGGGCGAGAAGATCGCGCGAGGGCCGAGTGCGATCGTCTTCAAACTTGAGATATTGCCGGGCGGACCAGTCGTTCATCACCGGATGTATAGAAATTTAAAAAACCTTTTCCGACAATGATATACCCCCGCATCGCCGAGCGCGTCAAATCGAACAGAATGAATATAATAGAAGAGTGTCACGGCCAAAGTGCAGCCAACCGGGTCAGACCCCAATCCCGCTTCGCGTCAGACCGTGAACGTCCGATGCGTAATGTTGGCGAGAGGGGTTCGAGCGCCATCGGTTTTGGAAGCAGTCCTTGCTCGTGCATGTAGCGCGCGAATGTCTCGAGCGTGCGCCGATTGGCTCTCGAGGACAAAGTCCCCTTTTAGGCATTCAGAAATCCGCTTTGCTCGATCTCTCTGACAAATTGCAAGTCCTCCAAACATTTCGTGTCGCAATCGCGTGTCTGGTGGGGCGGCTACATCAACGGTAGCCGAACACAGGCGGAAAAACGACGACCACAAACGCCGCCCACATGGAGTACACCGGCAGGTAGGCGATCTGCCATCGCTCCAGGGCGGCAAACGAGCCGCTACCAAGTAGGAAGCGGGCATAGAGCCACGCCGACCACGTCAGATTGATCAGCAAGATGAAATTCTCACCGAGCGCCGCCACTCGGTTCGGAGTGAAACCGAACTCGGAGATTCGTGCCGCGATTGCCGCTAGCGCCAGCGCATCGACCACCAGGGCGCTTACCACCAGCAGTAGCTGCAAGCCGTCGAAGAAATCGGGCGGTCTTTGCGGGTCGCGCGCCGAGGCTGCGTAGAGCACCAAGCCGACGACGCATACCAACAGCAGGTCGAACGCGATCAGCACTTCCCGCTTTACGTCGATGGGGCTACCCGTCCACGCCATTGTCGCCAGAAACGCCAGCAGCACGACGGTGAACAGGGGCGTGAATAGCCGCGTCAGCACCGGCGCCATGTTCTCGATGACGCTCTGCTTCGCCTCCACCAGCCAGGATCCGACGATAACCGCCCCCATCGCTCCGCACGGTATCAACCAGCCCGCAACCAGCCACTCGGCGTCAATCTCGATGGCGTTGAACATTAACATCGTGAAGCCGGCGACAACGCCGCCGCCGAGCGCGATGAGCACGTAGTAGATGAACAACTCGCCGGAGAAGCGCACGAAATTCATGCGCCCGCCGCCGGCGAACCAGCGGCCGCCGACGTAGGCAATGCCGATGACCAGCCACAGGGCGATCGGCAGATGCAGCGCGGTTAGCACCTCGGTATCGCTGGCCGTGCCGAAGTGGAAGAGATTCGCGAAGACAGCCGCGGCCGCGAAGGGCAGCGCCAGCCAGACGCAGGTCACGACGGCGAGCCCGCGCTTCCAGGCGAAGTAGGCCGCGAGCTGCGGCAGCACGAACAGGCTGGCATTGCGGGCGTAGAACGGCTGCAGTTCACCGCCGCCAAGCTGAAGACCGAAAAGCGCCGGCACCTTGATGGCCACGGCCGCGGCGACGGCAAGGCTCAGGACGACGAGCATTTCGGCGCGCGTGCCCGTCCCCGACTCACCGGCAGCTTCGGGAGCGATGACCAGCTGCTTCCATAGCCGCTCCGAGTGCTCGCGCGCGAATTCGCGGGACAGCGCATCGAGGCTGCCGATGCGTTTGACGGCGATGAGGAAGGCTTCCTCCGCCGCCAAACCTGCCTCGGTGAGCACCGCCATCTGGTCGCGCAGGTGGCCCTCCAGTTCCTCCACGTCCGGGCCATGGATCGCCCGCCGGCGGCTCAGATAGAGTCGCCATTGCGCGATCTGCTCTTCGAGCGGCGAGCGGTCGGCGGGTGCAGTCATGCCGTGCGCGCCTTCATCCAGATATGCCGCAGTGTGCTGTCGACAACTTGCCACTGCTGCCGCTGGAGGGCGAGCTGCGCCCGGCCCTCTTTGGTGATGCGGTAGTACTTGCGCCTGCGGCCGCTCTCAGACGAGCTCCACTTGGCCGCGACAAGACCGTGCCGCTCGAGCCGGTGCAGCACCGGGTAGAGCATGCCGTCGGTCCACTGCAGGTGGCCGCCCGACAGCTCTGTGACGCGCTTGATGATCCCGTAGCCATAACTGTCACCCTCGGCCAGGATGGCCAGCACAAGGGGCGTGGCGGATGCGGCGACCAAGTCTTTGCCAAGCTCCATACGTAGATGAATCAATACATTGCTGTTCTATGTATTTCAAAACGGATTTAACCTATCGACGGAAATCGCGCATTCTCGATCGGCTGCCGATTGACGAGACTCCATGCCTGGCGCACCGTGTCGCAATGAAACACGCGGTATGTTTCCTGCCGATTCAAGAGCGCGGTGCTTTTTGCGCTGCCGATCAGCAGGATCTTTTTCATTTTGTCGATTCTTCTTATTCCATCGCCGCTCTTCGCGAGCGTATTTTCAAAATGGTCCATTGCCTTTGCTCCGACTGTTGAGTCCGATGGCTCCATGCTGCCCGCAGACGCATGAAGGCCCAAACCCGGTTACCGAGACTCGGTCACCGGACTTTTACGTCGATCAAGACAGGCGGAGAATCAAAGATTCAGCACTGACAGGAGAAAATACGGAGGCGATTTCGAGGAAGTGTTGGTTTCGAACCGAGGCAGGTGCAAGGAATCGGAAAAAAGGCCGACCCGGGTTTGAAAAGAAGTCGGCACAAGCTTTTGCAGATTGAACTCATCCTGCAGTGCTTCCGGCACGGGTGAGATTTTTCGGCAACTTGGCGGTCCGACCCAGCGCACCGCTTAGACAAGAGGAAAGCCACGTTCGCCGGACTAATTCCCTTTTAGACTTTTCAGAAAGCCGCTTTGCTCGAGCTCTCTGATAAACTGCAAGTCCACCACAGATTTCGTGTCGAAATCGCGCAGCTTCGGATTGCGCTGGGCAAGTTCCTTGGCAACGAGATCGAATCCTTCGGTTGGCGGCGCAGGGATGTCGGCGTACAGACGCCGGGCGGCATCGAAAGCGGCTCCCATCACTTCGTGATTCTGGAAACGCGCGTAGCGCGAGATAATCGCCATCGAGCCTTCTCGGTTCGTCTTCAAATAGTGTAAGGCCTGAGCCAGGGCTTTTACGTAGCGCAGCACGGTGTCACGCTTCTCTCTCACGTAGTTCTGAGTTGTCACGGCGCCGCCCATCGGGAAGGGGGTTTTGGTGGCCACGTAATCCACGAGAAGCTTGAAACCGAGGCGCTTCGCCTGCTGAAGCTCGAGATCCTGAGCGACCATAAACTGAGCGACGCCCGCCGACATTGCCTGCAAACGCATCGGCGTGTTGCCGATAGCGCGCAGCGACACGTCCCGATCCGGATCCAACCCGAGCGCTTTGAGGCCGATGCGAATAACCGTGTCGGCCGCGGTTCCGGGCATATGATTGGCGCCGACTTTGCCTTTCAGGTCCGCCGGGGAATTAATCGAGCTGTCGACGATCAGATAGTACGGCATCACGTTGACATAGCCGGCGACGATGACCACGGGAGACCCGGCCGCGCGGGCGTTGAGCACTGCCGGACCTGTGGATTCGACGATCTGCGCTTCACCAGCGATGAGCGTCTGCATGGTGCGAGGGCTGCCCTCGACGAACACGATCTTCACGTCGAGTCCTTGGCGCTGAAAAAACCCCGCGTCCTTAGCGATCCACAGCGGAGTGGAGCTCCCGATGGTCACCGATTGATAGGTAGTCGTTAGCTGATCGGCGGCACGTGCGGCCACAGCGGTAGCGGTGAAAAAAATCAGCGTGATAACAATCAAGCTGAATCGAGCGTTTGCGCCGCGCCATTTGGCCGGCTTCAAGCGGAATGCTAATTGGCTGCTGTTTTTTCGCATCGGTGTATGAGCCCGATTACTCCAATACCAAAGAAAAGTCTACGCCCGCCCCCGACTTGAACTCCCGGGCGGTGCTTCCGGCCACCAGCACCTCCAGGCGCCGTGTGGTCGAATCTTTAGCTTTGCGGTTTCGCAGAACCAGCGGGGACGGCGCGGCCGGCTCATCTGGGGCAACAACGAATCGCATCTCAGCGCCTTTGACTTCCGTAGCCGTAAGGTGGAAAGGGACTCTAGAAAAGCCGAAAGCGGCCGCCACGGCTGCTCGCGTCATACCCTGAACGTCCGCTGTGTACTGTCGGGGAACAGGGTTTCGAGCGCCATCGGTTTTGGGATTAATCCTTGCTCGTGCATGTAGCGCACGAACGTCTCGAGCGTGTGTCGATTGCTCTCAAGTCCGTATGGCCAGAAGTCCTCGCCCATCAGGTCCGTGGTCTGGTAGGCGTGCTCGACGAGGAACGGTAGACTGAGTGGCAGCGCGCTTGTCTGGGTCAGATCGGCCATCGCCAGATCCTTGGCTTCCGAGAACGCCTTAAACAGCGTAAACGCGACCCAGGGATTGGCCTCGAGGATCTCTTTCTTGACCACCAGCGTGTGCATGATGGGAAAAATGCCGGTTCGGCGGAAATAGTCGCGCTCGACCTCGAACGGCTGCTCGAAGAGCCGCCGCACCACCCTACCACCGCGCCGAAATGTCGAGGGCGTCCTGGCCGTGACCAGCGCGTCGATCTCTCCACTCTCCAGCATTTGCGCCAGCGAGCGGTCCGCGGGCGCGAAGCCCACGGTGACTCCCGCCGGCTCGGCGGGCTCGAATGGAAGGCGACCGGGCTCCTCGAGCCCGCCTTGCACCCATTCAACGTCGGCGGCGCGCACCCCGTAGTCGTCTGCCAGGATGCCGCGCGCCCACACCGCGGCCGTCATCTGGTACTCGGGTACGCCGACGCGCTTGCCACGAAGGTCCTCCGGCCTGCGGACGCCCGAGCCCTCGTGGACGAAGATGCACGACTGTCGGAAGAAGCGCGATGGAAAAACCGGGATCGCGACGAGGTCGTCGGCGCCACGACCGCGGCGCACGACATACCCGCCCAGGGAGAACTCCGAGGCGTCGAACTCGCGGTGCTGAGCCATGCGCCAGAAGATTTCCTCCACGCGCAGCATGATGTAAGTTAAGTCGATGCCCTCTGCACGGACCCGACCGTCACGGAGCGCCTCCGTCCGATCATAGTGGCCCGCGGCCAGCGTCAAGCGTAGCATGCCCACCTCCGGGTGCGGATAACCCTGCTTTAATCTAATATTCCCCGCAGCTTGCTGCGGGGACAAAATTGCTGGGGGTTTCCAAAGGGGGTTGAACATCCCCTTTGGTCGCGAGCGGGGTTCATACCCCGATCGCGAAATGCCCGGTTGATCGTTTCGTTAGGCGAGCACGCTACTTCCCCGGCTCAGCATGTTCTGTCAGGTGTCAGACTTGCCTAAGTTTACTAACGCTTGATGGGAAAAGATGATGCCGCGCCATCAGCGAGTCGTGCCGAAGGACTGCTCTATCAACGTGATGCCCCGTGGCAATGACGGGCAGAAGTAAGAGTCGGTCAAGCTGTCACTTAACTAACTGTCCGTGAATCCTGGGTTAGCTCAATTCGACCCCGTTCTCCGCCCTGCGCGAGGATTACGCGGCGACGGTTTCGCGCTGCGCGACCTTGGCGAGCCGCGACATCATCGCTGCGGCATTGTCGTGCAGGATCTTCTCGCGCGCATCCTCGCCGATCTGCGCGTCCGCAAGCGCCTTGCTGGTCCACTCGCAGCCGAATTCGGTGCCGTCGGTGCCGCACACGATGCGCTCGGCGCCGTACAACCGCACCGCGGCCTCGATCGCGCGCGGGCCGAAGGAGTTGCAATCCACGTACACCTTGGCGCGGCGGAAGCGCGCCGACGGCAGTTCCTCGTTCGGCGTATCCAGCAGGCAGCGGTGATCCATGCGCTCGATCTCGTAGGGAATATTGCCGCCGAGATTGTGCACCAGGACCATCGCATCGGGGTACGGCGCGAGGTAGTCGGTGAGGCACAGCGTCACCATCACCGAGGACAGGCTCGCCTGCATGTCGAGCGTGCCGTTGCGGCGGCGCGCGTTGTCGGTGTCGCCGGCTACCTTGGGAAACGCGTCGCCAGGCCGCGGACCGTGGTGAATGAACACGATCGCATGGTGCCGGTTCGCCACCTCCAACAGCGGGCGCATGTTCTCGGCGTCCTTCTTCGTGAGAAAGCCGTTGCCCGGCACTTGCGCGCCGACCACGCCCGGCAGCGCCAGCGCGCGCTCGAACTCGGCGGCGGCGGCAGACATATCCACGAGCGGCAGCGCGGCAAACGCACTGAAGCGCCCCTCGTATTTCTGGCAAAGCCCCGACAGTGCGTCGTTGACCATCCGGCACAGCGGCAGCGAGACCTCGACCGGCTGCGACTCGATCCAGCAGTAGGCACCGAGCAGCGACAGCACGCTGGTGCTCACGCCCTGGCGATCCATCCTGGCGAGATGGAATCCGACGTCGTCGAACGCCTTGGACAGCGGCTCCTCGCCGATCCGGCTCTTCACCACTTCCACGCCGTCCTGATTGCGCACGATGCGCGGTTCCTTGGTGCGGGCGCGCAGGGCGTCGATCAGCTCGGCGGGCCTCCAATGGGCATGCATGTCGATCATGGCTATCTCCTTTGGTTATCGTCCAACAGATTAACCCCGAAAGTTCCAGTGTGTGCGAGGTTGTTTGCCAACTGTGGTGCAATCTATTGCAACCGCCACAGTGAAGCAAGGGTTTTCCCGCACCCTTGCTGTTGGGCCGGGGTCTGAGTTTTGACTGGTTCTGCGAATTTGGGATTTTCGCTCAGACTCTTATTTTCAGACTATCTTCTCTAATCCTCATCGAACGACGAACGGCCAAAGTGCTATTCAATTCGCTTACGCACTCGCCGTCGGCAACGGCGTCTTCAGTCCCAGCTCATCGGCCACCGCTTGCTCGACTACGGTGCCCTTGAAGAAGTCCGGGTTGTTGCGCGTGTGCAGCGTTGCCGCGTTGGCGAAGGTGAACTCGCGAAAATCCTGCTCGGTGACGAAGCCCTTCTCGACCATCTCGAACGCTTCAGGAATTACCTCGCGGAAATCAGGCACATCGAAATGGCGTGAAGTCGGAGCTGAAGACCGGCCGCAGGCGAAAGCCCATGCGGGGATCGAAGGCCCACATGGTCGTTCGGTCGTCGGCCTCGCAACCGAAATAGAAGTTGCCGGAGAAGGCCGCCCGGATGTCTTCTTTTGCCTTGATCCCAGCGGCGGCAAAATCGTCGGCGACAAACTCAGGCCGCGCCAGTTCCTCGACGCTGCATTCCGGCCGCAAGAAGTCCAGGTTGTTCATGATCGCGTCGGCATTGGCTTTCAGCCTCGCGTCGCCATACTTGGCGATAAAATTATGCATCTCGGCGATGTTGGTGGCGTTGGGGTTTTGTAAGCCGGCGGGGCGGCGCTTCTCCCAGTGCTCGATCAGATCGGCGCACAACTGACAGGCCCAGCTGACGCCGCCTTCCATGAAACCGAAATTGAGGCTCGGGTAGCGGCGCACCAAGCCGCCGAGGAAAACGCCCCGGGCGAAGGCGTGGTTCGATGCGGCGAAGTGGCCGATATGGTTGTAGGTGAAGTTGCTGATGGAGCCGCGATCCGGCCAGCGGCCGCTGCCCGAGTGCTGGGTGACGGCGACGCCAAGGTCGACACAGCGCTGCCAGAATGGGTCGTAATTATAGGGGCTGTCGAGGGCGAGAGTGTCGACATACCAGGCGGCTTTATTGGCATCGACGCCTTCCGCCGCGCTTGGGATCGGCCGCTCCTGGTTTCCCTTGAGCATGATCGCTCGGTAAGCGAGCTTGCCGACGGCGTAGTCGAGCTCTTCGATGGCTTCCTCCGGCGTATGGACGGGAATGATCGCTACCGGCGCAAATCTCGCGGCATAGGGCGCGAACAGGTCTGCCGTCATCCTGTTGTAGGCGCGGGCCGCAGCCCGGCGCAGGTCATCCTCGGCGATGCCGTTGAGGGCGAGCCCAAGGCTCGGATAGATCAGCGCGAAGTCGATGCCCAACTCGGGCAGGCGTTGGTTGAGCAAGGCCGGCAGCAGCGCCGTTGCCTTGTCGAGGGTATTACTGGTGACGCCCCACCAGTTGCTGCGCCGCGTGCGATTGTGCTGGCGCTGCTCCGAGTCGGCGCGGTACCAGGCGTGATTGCGCTGCCACAGCGCTCTGATCTGGTCGACAGATTTCGCGCCGCCCACTTCGCTCAAGTACTCGAGGAAGACCGGCACCGGCTCCAACCAGTGGCCGTCGCCATCGATCACTGGGTGTTTCAGGCTGTCGTGTATCTCCGCGGCGCGATTCTTCATGGACAAGGCTCCAGTCGGATTTGCCGATGCGGGTGCATGCCGCTCGCTCAGCGAACCGGTGGCGGGCTACGGCTCTTTCGTCAGGAACACCAAGGCCGAAATTCACCAGGCGTTGGAAAATTTCCGCGCTGGTCGGTTCTGGATTCCGGTTTCGGATAGAGCGTGTGAGGGACGGTTGCTACCGTCGGAACAACCGCGCCTTCCGTGTCGTCTATGTAACGATCACGTCGATGATCGCCGTCTTGCCGCTCTGGTTGGCTTGCAGGCCGCGCTTCAGCGCGTCCTGAAGTTTTTCCGGATCGGTTACCTGCTCGCCGTAGCCGCCGACGGATTCGGCGACCTTCACGAAATCCGGCGCGTTGATATGCGTGCCGTGGTAGACGTCGGTCTCTGCCGCGATCCCGTCCGGATACATCTTCTGATGCATGCCCTGCATTGCGGCGTATTTCTTGTTGTTGAAGATCACCACCATGATCGGCAGGTTGTAATCGCGCGCCGCGCCGAGGCTGCCGAGCGCCGGGTTGTACAGGAACGCGCCGTCGCCGATCAGCGTCACGACCTGCCGTTCCGGATTCGCCAGCTTGATCCCCAGCGAAAGGCCCAGTCCCTGTCCGAGACCGCCCTGGCGGGTGAACAGGCTCTGTGGCTTGTTCCATACCAGGTGCTGACGCAGCACTGCCGTGTGGGTGGTAACCTCGTCGATATAGATCGTGTCGTCCGGCATGACCGCGTTCAGTGAGGCGCACAGCCAGACCGGATCGATCGGTGTTTTCTTGCGCGCCGCCGCCTGTGCTGCGCTATTTTTCTCGACCAGCGCAGCGTGCGCCGCGGCGAGCTCCTTGCGTCTTGCCTCCACCGCAGCCTTATCGACAGTGGCGGCGTTGGCCAGATCGCGCAGCGTCTGCGCGACGTTGCCTTCCAGGTACATGTCGGCCTGATGGCTCTGGTAGGCCATGGCCGAGTTGTGCGGCGCTTCGTCCACCATGGCGACCACGGCCTTGGGCGGGCGGTTGCTCGGCGGATACCAGGGCACGCGCGCGCGGACGACGATCGCAAGATCCATGTCGTTCCAGAACGGTTTGATGTCGGTTCCCTGATAGAGCGGATGATCCTTGGGGAAGTTGGCGAACAGAGCGCCGGCCTTCTCGACCACGGGAACAGCGAACTTCTCGCACAGCGCGATCAGCGCCTCGTAGGTCTCGACCTCCTGGCCGGCGCCCTCGGTGAGCACGACCGGATGCTTCGCCTTGGAAAGCGCGGCGGCGAGCTTTTCGATGTCCTCCGGCGCGGTCAGCATGCGCGGCGCGGCCGGAACCTTGCGCGGATTGGCCGGCGGCGTCCAGCCATCCATCAACGTTTCCGTCGAGACGGACAGATACGTGGGTCCGGTCGGTTGCCGCTGCGCCAGCTCGCCGGCGCGGATGATGCTTTCATAGAGCGTGTGGACGCTGCCCGCGACCGAAGTGTATTTGACGATGCGCGTTGACCAGGTGGGTCGTGCCGCCTGGGATGCTGAGGTTGCCTATCCACTGGGCGCCCGGATCGAACTCCGGCTGCTCGCCGTAGGTCATCGACTCTCCGGAGATCACCACCATCGGCACGCCGGTGACAAAGGCGCCGTGGATGCCCATGGCGCCCTGCAGCAGGCCGGCGCCTGCATGCAGCAACACGGCCTGCATTTTGCCGGTGGCCAGCGTGTAGCCCGCGGCCATGTCGACGGCGAGCGTTTCGTGCCACACATCGAGAAGCTTCGGCCCTTCTTTCTTCCGGTGGATCTGGTCGGCCATGGCTTCCCACACGGGCGCCCATTCGGTGCCCGGCGAGGACAGGATGTATTCGACTCCGAGCTTGCGGAATGCATCGACTATGGCTTCGCCGCCATCGAACTGGTTTTTCATGGTTGGTCTCCCTGAACGGCTATTTGTGCGCGCGCACTATCTCACGCCTGAACGCGCAAGCATCGCTGAGAGCTGCTGATATCAATTCTGGAGTTGCTCTGTCAACCGACGAAGGGTCATTTTACTTACATGATTCTACTGATCTGATACGGTTGAGTCTGAGAGCGAGCGGGTGAGGATCGGGCGAGAAAAGTCAGGTTCAGCAGGGGTAAGCGTTGTGTCAGGTCTTGCAGTGCGACAAAACCGCATGATCCAGACGCCAGTCCGTCAAACCGCGTCTAGCGCAGACGTGTATGGCTGCTGTTCGCCAGCAACCTGCGCTCGTGACTGTCACTAATCAGCGGAAACTGTATGTCGAATTCACGGATGCGGGTGCAGGGGATCGACCCAGTAGACTTCCTCCGGCGGCTCGGCGGGCTCGATATCCAGGTTGATGACGATGGGATCTTGACCGCTGCGGACGAGGACGCAACTGAGAACCTCGGTTTTGCTCGCGTTGATCTCTTGATGGGGCACGAACGGCGGAACGAAAATGAAATCGCCGGGCCCCGCCTCCGCGACAAACTCCAGCTGTTCGCCCCAGCGCATGCGCGCCCGGCCGTTGACGACGTAGATAACGCTTTCCAACTCGCCATGATGGTGCGCGCCGGTTTTGGCGTTGGCATCGACCATGACCGTGCCTGCCCAAAGTTTGCCGGCCCCCGTCCGGGCATGGGTGATGGCCGCCGCTCTCGTCATCCCGGGCGTCTGCGGCGTATTGAGATCGAGTTGCGAGCTCGTAATGATTTTGACTCCGTGCTCGCGCCAATTTGGCTGTGACTCGGAACTCATTCCATCCTCCTGTTCTGTTCCCAACTACCTTCGCTGGTTGTGCATCGAACGAGGAATGCCATCGCGCCACAGACAGTTATGGAATCATTTATCGAGCGGGTGGCGCGTCGCCGCGGCGGCGAGTTCCGTTTCGTTGGTCAGGTCCAGACGCAGCGGCGTCATCGAGACGTAGCCATGTTCGATGGCCCAGCGGTCGGTTCCCTCCTCGGCGCCTTCGATCGGGATGACGCTAAACCAAAAATGTTTGCGGCCCAGCGGGTCTTCGCCCGGCACCACCCGGCCATCGTAGTGCCGCACCGATTGCCGTGTCCAGCGCAGACCTTGCGGCGTTTCCTCGGGAAAATTCACGTTGACGAGAGTCAGATTTGCGTCCTTGAGCAAAATCTCAAGGACTTTTTCGGCCGACGGCTTGATGATGTCGAAGTTCGGCTCATCGTTGTTTGCGGGCATGCTCAAGGCGATACCGCGCAGTCCCAACAGCGTCGCCTGTTTTGCCGCCGCCACGGTGCCGGAGTGCCAGAGGGAGTTTCCTAGATTAGCGCCGAAATTAATTCCCGAAATCACCACGTCCACTTTCTCCCAGTTGTGCGCGCCGATCACGACGCAATCCGCCGGGGTTCCATTGACGCGAAAAGCTTCAAAGCTCTGGATCGGCGTGCGTTTGTAGGTAAGCGGCCGCAGGGCCGTGATCGAATGTCCCGCCGAAGACTGCTCGACATCCGGCGCCACGATCCGCACGTCGCCGAACTTCGCAGCGACTTCCGCCAGCGCGAGAATGCCGGGGCTATAGATTCCGTCGTCATTGGTAATTAAAATACGCATCGGCCTGGACCTCCTTGAATCAAGCTGCCGCGACTGTCAATCTGACAAGCGCACCATGATCAGTATTTCATATTTAATCGACCGATCTACCCGGACTGGAAAAGAATGAATGTAACCCTCATACACAATCCTGACGCAGGCGGCGACAACCAACTCTCCGGCGACGACATTTTAGAACTGATTGAC
This sequence comes from uncultured delta proteobacterium, assembly GCA_963847445.1. Taxonomy (GTDB): domain Bacteria; phylum Desulfobacterota; class Binatia; order UBA9968; family UBA9968; genus DP-20. Next base: position 44,786 of record CAWJZV010000015.1, read on the forward strand.
AAGGCCGGACATTCAGCAACGTTGCAGTCGTCCAAGGACGTTGGCTGGGATAAGGCGCTGCAAGAGGCCCGCCGATATCGTCGCCGTGGCCGGAGGCGACGGCATCGTCGGTCAAGTCGCCAAGCGGATGATCGGCAGGCGGATTCCTATCGCCATCCTGCCCATGGGCACCGCCAACAATGTCGCCACGACTCTCGGTGTGAAGCACCTGGCCATCGATGAGTTGATTTTCGGCTGGACCTCCGCCCGGCGCGTAAAGTTCGACGTCGGCAACGCCAAGGGACCGTGGGGATCCATCCGCTTTCATCGAAGGCTTGGGCATGGGACTATTTACCGACACCATGTCGCGGCTGGACGCCAGGGACAATATCCAACTTGCTCACCTCAGCGATACTGACGAGAAGTTGATTTCCGTTTTGCAGATGCTAAGAAGCCGCGTCGAAAGCTGCCACTCGCAGGAGATGAAGATCACATTCGATGACCGCGATCTGTCGGGAAAATATATTTTGTTGGAAGCGATGAATATTCATTACGTCGGGCCCAATTTCCACCTCGCTCCGCCCGCGGACCCTGGGGATGGTTTGCTCGATCTGGTTATCGCCTCGTATGACGAGAGAGAACGGATACATCAATATCTTTCAGACCGTATCGATAATAAATCAAACTATCCGGGATTGACGATTCACAAAGGCAAATATTTGCGCATCGAATGCGCAGGCTTGACGGTGCACATCGACGATGATCTCTGGCCCGAAATCGGCGCGCCTCCTGCGCCTGACTCGATCGTTATCGAGGTAACGTGTCGTTGCCGAAGCACTGGAAATGCTCGCGCCGGCTTGAAGCAACGGTAAAAGATGGGAAAGGGGTCGATCCGCTTTTCGCTAATCGGCATTGTGCGAGTAACTAATCGATCAGTATGGCTCGACCGTTGCGATCGAATATCCCGCCGTGCGGGCGTAGATCTTGCGGGGCTTGTCGTCAGGGGGAGTGGCATTTTCATTACCTGCGCTTTGGATGCCCCGCCAATTGCAATTATCAGCGGTGAGCTGGTTTCGGCTTTGTGTAAGCACAGAAAAATAACCATCCATTCCAGTGAGTCTTTACCTTTGCGGTAGCGGGTCGGGGCCGGTGAGCTTCTTGAATAGCTCTACGGCTTCGCGGTCGCGCGGCATGTCTCTGATTGTTTGCTCCAGTTCCTCCGGCATTTGCGGCTCGGCCTTTAGGCCGGTGAGCTTGGTATACTCCTTGGAAAATTCGGGGTCTCTATAGGTCTTGCGCATCGCTTCCTGCAGGATGAGGACCCGGTCTTTAGGCGTGCCGGGAGTCAGGATAAACGGATTGCCGCTGCCCACGAAGGCCCGGTACAGCGCGACAACTTTCCGATCCATGGCCGACTTGGCAAAGGTCTCGATGTCAGGGAGTTCGGCAAAGCGGGGATGGCTGTGTTTCCGTCCCTTCGGAATCTCGATGATGCCGTGGAAGTCCATGAGACCTTTATCGACCCATTGAGGTTTTTCGTGCAGGAGAGCGTCCGCCACGGTTGACCTGGTGTCTATTTCACCCTGCTCGATGGCGACATCGAGTTCGGGTGAGGTGTATCCGGTGACGAATCTGGGTTGTTTCAGGCCCATCAGGTACGCGAACATTCGGCCGGAGATGTAGATCAAGTGTCCCACTGACTGGGAGCCGATTCTCGTACCTGAAACCGCGCGGAGCTTCTCCATGTTGTCGAGGCCCGCCTCCCTGCGCGTAAAAAAAACATGGTAGCCGCCGCTATAGCTGGTTCCCAGATAGCTCACTTTATCGATGTCATAGAGAACCCCGCTCTCTCCGAGCATGGGATGCATCACGAATGGCGTCGACATACGGCCGATGGTCAGGCCGTCCGGACGGACCGAATTGAACATGTGGTTCGCCGCCTTGCGCCCGCCGCCGCCGTCCATGTACTGCATCACAATGGTAGGATTTCCCGGAATATACTTTTGCAGAAAAGGCACAACGGCTTTGGTCCGCATGCTGCCGACTCCGCCGGGCGCGCTGCTCTCAAGGATGGTAACGGTTTTCCCTTGGAAGAAAGAAGTTTGCGGAAAAGCGACGCCGCCCATGAAGAGATCAAAGCAAAGACCGAGCAGCAGCGCGCCAAGAGAGATTTGGCGAAACACCACCGATTGGGATTTGTCGCGTTTCATAGGCACCCCCGTAAGTATGGGAACTGCGGTTTTCGTCAACTCTCTTGCCGTGATCCTCCCGGTGAACCGTAATGACTCGAAGCCCGACTAACACCTCTGAAAAGTCGTGTCAATGAGACATTCTTGGCCTGCCGTATGAAACGGGCCGCTGCGTGGCCTGGTGGAAGCGGCAAATTCCACCCGTGGCCGGGAGTCATCGCATCCAGGCGCCGGGCGGACCCGGTTCAATTGCTTCAACCGTTTTTTTTTGCTCCGTTCGATGTCTGATGGCGTTGCAATAGTTCAAGCGTTCAAGGTCAGATTCGGAGAGGGCTTCCAGGTTTCTGGCATTCCGCAACAGTCTAAATAAAGTTTAGTAACGAGCCTACTGACTGGAGGTAACGAAAAGATAAGACATGAACCGGCAAAGATCATTTAAAAAACGGACCGGCAAGGAGATATCTCGTCGATGTCTGGACTTGGCAGCGAGGTTGCGCTCGCGGGGACGGCTGGGGAGTGAAAAGAACTGCCTGCGTGCCGGTGCACGGGTTGGGATCTCGGTTCTCAATGGGCGTTGGGCGCTTTTGGGCGGCTCGTTGTTTAGGACGACGTTTTCGAAAGGTGCATCGGGCCGGGTGGTCAGCTCGGCGGCGGCGTCTTTCATGGCCGGGTGCTCGACGGCGCGCGACAGCACTTCGTTCTTGGTCGGCCCCTGCTTGTTGCCGAGGAATGGCTTGATGATGAGATGGATCACGTCGCGAAGCGGCATGTAGCGGGTAAAGCGGCGGAGCAAGCGAAACGTCTGCACCGGGTAGTGCAACAGCTTGTACAGAAACAGCCGTCGCAGACCGGCGGTGCGCTCGGCATTGATCATCGGGCCGCTGAGACAGGTCGGATCGATCTCCGAACATTTAAAATATTTGAACCAATCGTCGTCGTCGTCCACCAAACCGCGCTGGACGTACTCCTTCCAGAGCGGCGTGCCGCGATAGACGCATAAGCGGTTGAAGCCGAAGGTGTCGAGCCGGAGCTTGGCGGCGAAGGAGAATGTGGCGCGCATATCTTCTACGGTTTCATCCGGGCTGCCGACGACGAAAAAACCGTGGACGATCTCGATGCCGGCCGCTTTGGCGCGCGTCACCGAACTCGCGACTTCCTCCAGTGTCTGCTCTTTTTTCAAACGGTCGAGCACTTTCTGGCTGCCGCTTTCCACGCCGAACATCGAGCGTGCGGCAATGGGCCTTGGCCATGGCCGGAAAGAGATGCTGGGCCACCGAGTCGACCCGCCCTTCGCAACCCCACTGGATGGCGATTTGGTTGTCGTTGATGCCTCGGCAGATCGCTTCGATGCGTTTGGGCTGCAGGAGAAAATGGTCGTCGACGAAATACACCGCGCCATAACCCTGGGACTGCAAATGCTTGAACTCCTCGACCACGTGCTGCGCGCTGCGCGAGCGCCATTTACCTTCGTTGAAGATCGGGATATCGCAGAAAACGCAGGGCCACGGACAGCCGCGCGAAGTCTGCATGGTCGTGAAGCGCTCCATGGACAGCACACAGGGAACGTCGAGCGGCATGGACTCGACGAAATCGAGGGGCAGGCTTTCCCGGTCGGGAAAGGGCCATTGATCTAAATTGCGGTCGAGAGGACGATTGATGTTGCTGATGATCTGGCCGTCTTTTTCCCAGGTCAGGCCCGCCACGCTGCCGGGATCGTCCAACCGCTCGAGCAGATCGAGCAGCAACTGCTCGCCGTCGCCGCGGCAGACAAAGTCAACTTCGGGACACTGGCGTTTGACGCGCTCGGCGTTCAAGGTGGCAAACACGCCGCCGAAGGCGAGGCGCACGCGGGCGTCCGAGGCGCGGATCTGGCGCGCGAGAATTTTGGCATGGGGATAACTCGTCGTGCTCAGGAAACTCAAGCCGACGAGATCGGGGCGCTGCTTGCGAATCTCTTCGATGATCGTTTCGTTGGGTGTTTCGGGATTGGCCTGGTCGAACATGACGCATTCGTGACCGGCGCGTTTGACGACGGCGGAGAGGGACATAATGCCGATCGGAGGAAAACCCATGACGCGGATATTGCCATTGGCGGCGCGCTTGGCGGCGGGCAGCGCATAAAACTGCGGATCGCGAACGTGGATCAAGAACACGCGCATACAAAACAGACTATCATGCTGGGACTTTTCCACAATCCCGCGCTCTAGAAGTTTCCCGTGCCGAACTTCGGATGGTTCAAGATGAATGCCGGGACCCTTATGAATGGATTGTCCGACTCGGTGAGTCTCCGGATCAATTGAAAAGAATAGGTCACATTCTAAATTTCCATTTTTTTCTCGCTCGGCTTTCGGACTTAGGCTGACATCCTTGCAGCATGCACTCGTGACGCTTGTCGCGGTTGTCTGCCGGTATAACCGAACTCTCGGAAGATAATTTTACCGATCTACGCGACTCAAGCGTACGCGCCGGCTTTGCGCGTCGTATTCGCAGCGGAGTCGAACTTCGCGTCCGGTTCTGTCTCTAGCCTGGATTGTCACGTCCCAATCATTACGTCCCTGCGCTCGCACGGACTGCACATCGATTCTGCGGTACCCCTCGTCGTGCGCTTCTTCCGTGCACTGGCTTCGCGCGCGCTCGCGCGGCCGATAGTCATCCTCATCATAGTCTACCGGAATGACACAGCTCGAAAGTGCAAGAACAGCAACTCCTAAACCTAGCCATTTATCGTTCATATATGCCTCCTTGATGATTCATCGATACACGCTTAACCGGTCTTGTTTCGCCATCCGATCCGATGGCTTCACAGTCGATGATATATCACTGGCAGAGCACTGCAAGTGACCTTTGACCGTAGGAGCAGATCCGATCATGGTCAAATTAATCGCCGGTGGTTCGAGTCGCCGGTTGACGCAGATCTTATTTTCAAGTTTCCAAAGGGGGAGATACGGCCGTGATGCTGTTTTCAAAACTCTTTCCCTTGGTGAATCGATGTAAAATGTAAGTTAAGCTCTAGTCTACTACGGTTCCTGTGAGCAAAGAACGTAAAGCTGTCGTCAAATGACACTGCAGGACCATGCCCTGAATTGTCCTGATGAATCGAAGGACTCCGCGACAATTCACGTAGGCGTTGCAAAACGCCGAAACGCAAAAAGACGGCGAACAGGCGTCTGAATTCTGAAAGCGATCTCAGAAAATAGCTGCCCTATCGTTGCTGGCCGCGAAATTGAATTACTGTTGGCTGCTAGTCCGGAAGTCTTGGTGCGGGACCCATTAGGACCCTGCCCACTAACGTGGCTCGAAAAACCCATTCGTGCAGGGTATGTTCGCCCAAGTGCTATTGGCTATTTCCCTACGCTCTCCAACAGATCCGCCGCTCTTTCTCTCACTTCTTCGTTGGGATCGGAGCTGGCTCTGCGCAAAGACTCGCGATCTCCCCGTAGGGCCAGCACTTCAAGCACCTCGATGCGAAACTCTGGATCGGCATCGGCTAAGCCTTGTCCGATCATTGCCGTAACCGTGGCGCCCTTTCTTTCGGAGAGAGCCTGAAGCGCCGCGTCCTTTACTTCCCGGTTGGGGTCGGCGAGGGCGTTTGCCAGAGTGGCGAGAGTCGTCACATCGCTAAACTTTTCCATCGCCTCGATGGTCTCGATGCGCGCCGCCACTCGGCGCTCTTCAAATTCTTTGTCTGAAACGCCCGACCCGCTTCCTGTGCTCCGCGGCTGGCTCGGCTCATCTGCGGACTTAACCGGAGCCGACGCGGATTGCGGCTCCGATACCCTGTTGCCGTCCGCAGTCTTTCTCAGTGAAAAATAAACCGCGGCGACGACCAGACAGAGTAAAACCAACGCCGCAACATAATTGAAATTCATGGGACCGTGGCTCGACCGGTAACGTCTATCTGTCGCGTTACGGGATGGCCGGCCGGCGCGCAACTTTTTTACTCGAGCGGTCATGTAACCGGCCTAGCGCAAAGCGCGGACCAATGGCCGAAATGGATGTACTGAATGAAAAGCGATGTCATGTCAGGATTTCAAATCCCTCCAATGAGAGGAGGATGGGGCTAGAAAGCCTGAAGAGTTATTTAACGATTTAAAAATCTAGCGTTCATGCCTGATGGGGTGTCAGCGATCATGGTCGTGCATGAGACTGTTGGAATCGTGTTGGAATTGAAGTCGTGCGCGGAGCAAATAGGACAGAAATAGGACCGGGTTAAATTTTATTCCTTGATTCGACAAGGGCTGGCTATCACGGCAGCAAGCTGGGAGAATAAATCGCTATGGTTACGAAGCGGGCGATCACAAGAAAATCAAAGCAATAGCAATAAGGCCTGCGTTGCAGATTTGCCGCCGATTACAAGCTGCGGCCTTGCGAGTAAAACCCGATGAGGAAAGCACCGACTTGAGAGCCGTTATAGCCGCCACGGTGGATCGGTGTGTGCTATCAAGGTTGAAGACCGCGAATGGTTGAGTCGATCTCAATAAAAAGACTCTCAGGTGACACCGACCCAAGCGGCTCGCATTGGGCGGCGGTGCGCGAACTATGTGGTCGCACGGCGAACGATGGCGCAGCGATCGCAGCCGAGCGTTGGCCATTGTTTGGCGAGATCTGGATCGAGCCCTATCGAAAATTGCTACCGGATTGGACCTATGTGGCGTTGGTGGAGGAGAGAGTAGTCGGTTATCTGACCGGTTGCCCCGATACCGCGGGCTTTGCCCACCGGCAATTCGTCCGTTGTACGCTGCCGCTGTTGCGCCACATAGTCTTTGGCCGTTTTCGTGGGGATTCCTATGGTAAGCGCTTCGTGCGCCAGCAACTAGGGCTGGAAAAAAGCGTCGTGCGGCGCTTTCCCAGGCCGGTGCGCCGGCAGATCGCGGCGGCATTCCCGGCCCACCTGCATATGAACGTCGACGCCGATTACCGCCATGGCGGTGTCGGAACGCGGTTGATGATGCAGTACGTCGACGATTTGCGACGAGTGCAGATTCCCGGCGTGCATCTGTTCTGCGGGGGAGTTCCCGTGCCATTCTACACCCGTATGGGATATTGCGAACTTTCGGTTGCCCCGGTGCGCGGCCATAACGTGCATGCGATGGGGTTACGTTTGTAATCGCTGCGGGGCATTCGCTTGACGTGACGACAACGCTTCAATAGAGTTCATTGCCTAACTCAATTACCCCGTTGATTCGCAACTATGGCCGATGCCAACAAGAAAAAAATCCGCCTGTCGTTAAAACTGAAACTAAGTCTGCTGATCACGTTGCTGATCGTGCTGTCGGTGGTCATGGTCGGCGATTATTTATTGGACCAGGCCAAGGATAGTCTGCGCGGCGAGATCACCAAGCGTGGCAGCACCATCGCCCAGCATCTTGCGGCCAGCGGCAAAAACCCTCTGGTCACTCGAGACGAACTGACGCTTAGCCTGCTGGTTCGCGACGCGCTTAAAGATCCCGATGTCGCCTACGTGATCGTGGTCGACGAGGACAGTAAGATCGTCGCCCATGGCGATTTGAATTCCATCGGCAAAAAGTATCAGCGCCCCGGCGCTTTGAAACCCCTCGGCAACGACACCCTTGTGCAGAGTTACGACGACTCCGGCGGGCGGCGAGATCATCGACTTCGCGGTGCCTCTGGAGTTTAGCAAGGTGCGCGTCGGCGCGCTTTATCTTGGTTTTAGCGACCGCTCGATCCGCCAAACCATCGAGCGTGCGCGCGGCCAGACGATCTGGATCACCGGCTTGATGATCGTCGGCGGTGTGCTCGGCGCCGTCGCTCTGTCGATCGTATTGACCCGGCCGCTTCTCACACTCGCCCAGGGGACCAAGACCATCGCGGCGGGCAGTTTTGACGTTGTCCTGCCGGTGTCTTCGCGCGATGAAATCGGCGATCTCACCGTGTCTTTTAATGAGATGGCGAAAAACTTGAAGGAGAAGGAAAAGATCAAGCACGCGTTTAGCAGCTATGTGGCACGCCAGGTGGTCGACGAGATTCTGAAAAACCCGGACGGCATCATGCTCACCGGCGAACGCCGCGACGTGACCGTGATATTTTGCGATCTGCGCGGCTTTACCCCGCTGGCGGAGAAGCTTCCTCCTGAAGAAGTCGTCGCCGCGCTCAATGACTTTTATAGCTTGATGATCGACACGACCATTAAGAACGATGGCAGCATCAATAAATTCCTTGGCGACGCGGTGATGGCGATCTTCGGCGCGCCGGTGCACTATGCGGATCATTCGCTGCGTGCCATCAAAACCGCGGTGGATATGCAAACCCAAGTCGCGGCACTGAGCGCGCGAAGGGTGAGTAACGGCAAGCCGCCCATCGCCATCGGCATCGGCGTCAGCGCCGGTGAGGCGGTGGCCGGCACCGTCGGCACTGAAAGCCAGATGGAATACACGGTCATCGGCGACCGGGTCAACTTGGCCGCGCGGCTGGAGTCTAATGCCAAGCCTGGGCAGATCCTCATCAGCCAAGAAACCTACGACCATGTGGCTGATCAAGTCAAAGCGCGATGTCTTGGTCCCATGAGCGTCAAGGGCAGGGAAGAGGCGGTCACGGTATTTGAAATTCTCGGCATGGCGGATTAGACATTTGACAGATAGAGACAGGGAATTGAGACAAAGACTTATGAAATCGAGTGGGTTGCTGCTATTTTGTTTAATGCTCGCCGGCTGCGGCGCGACTACTTCAACCCCTACATCGGTCCAAGCCGACCGGCCGGCGGGGGAGTTTTTCGAATCCGCGGATTATTTTGTCGTCGTCGCCGGAAGCGGCGCTACGGCGCAGAATCTCGCCGCCAAATACCTCGGCGATGCCGATAAAGACTGGATGATCGAAGATTTTAACGGCTCGGCGACTTTCGCGGCGGGACAGCAGGTGGCGATTCCCAAGCGCCCGTGGAATCTTTCCGGTGTGACGCTCGACCGGCTACCAGTTGGTGCCGATCCTGGTCTACCACGATCTCGCGCCTCAGGCGCAAGGGACGCATGGTGATGGGCGCCAAAGGTTTCGAAGAGCAGATGCGCTATCTCAAGGCCAACGGCTATCGCGTCATTACGCTGAAAGAGTATGTCGAGTTTGTTTCGTTACAGCGCCAGTTGCCCAAGAAAAGCGTGTTGATCACCTTCGACGACGGCTACCGGTCGTTTCTTGCGCCACGCCTATCCGGTGCTCAAAGAGTTGGGTTTCTCGGCGACGCTGTTTATTTATACGGATTATGTCGCCGCCGGCGGCAACGCTTTTACCTGGGCCGAATTGAAAAAATTATCTGACGAGGGCTTTGCCATCCAGGCGCATTCAAAGAGCCATGGCGACATGGTGCGCGCCAATGCCGAAGGTGCCGCGGAATATGACAGGCGTTTGGAAGCAGAACTGGTCCAGCCCAAGGCGCTGTTCCAAAAAAATCTCGGTTACGCTCCCGACATCATCGCCTATCCCTACGGCCGGCAGGACGACGCGGTGGTGCGGCGCGCCAAGGAACGCGGTTACGTCGCGGCATTCACGGTGCGGCGCCAGGGCAGCCAGTCGTTTGTCGATCCCCATCGCATCCACCGGATTCAAATCTATCCGGAAATGCGCATGGACGATTTCGTTAAAAGTCTCAGCGTCTTTAGCCAGGAAAGCATTAAGTGATCAATTCCCGACGAACACGGACGATTGGACTGATTGCCGGCGTGTGGTTGCTCGCCGGATGTGCCGCCGGGCCGGGTGGCAGCGGGCCAGCGACCTATGAAGCTTTGGTCGCGCCGCAACGAGAGCGAGCCGCGGCATTGGCGGCGCAGGGAAATCTGCGTGGCGCGAGCGACGCCTGGAAAGTCGCGCTGACCATCGATCCGCAGGATGCCGTTGCTTTGGCGGAAAGCCGAAAGCTCGACGAGCAAATCAAGCAATCTGTCGGCGATCGTTTGAGCCGCGGCCGCGACGCACTCAAGCGCAATGTGCATCTCGAAGCGCGCAGCCATTTTCTCGCCGTGCTCGCCTTGGAGCCGGGCAATCGCGAAGCCTTCGAAGCCTTGCAGACTCAGGTGCGCGAGGTGCGCCAAGTCAATCACACGGTGCGCGCCGGCGACTCGTTGACGTCGATCGCGCAGCTGTACTACGGCGACCGCACCCGTTCCGAAGTGATCTGGGAAACCAACCAGCTGCCGCCCAATCCGAAACTGGCGCCCGGTATGGTTTTAAGAATCCCCGAGATTCCCGGGCTTGCCGTTCGGAAGACCGGAGCCAGCGCCGACAGCGAAAACTCCGCCGAGTGGCGGCGCTCCGGCGACTCCCGCCAAGACGGAACCGTCGGAAGAGGGGCTATACGCCAACCCGGCGCTGGGGGCGGCGCGCGAAGCGCTCGAGCGCGGGGAATTGGTTTTGGCGCTAACGACCGTCGACCGCTTCCTCGGGCAGAACCCGCGCAACAGCGAAGCCACCGATTTGCGCCGCACGGTTTTGCTGCAACAGGGCCGCACGCTGATGGAGCAGAACAAATTGCTGGACGCTTACAGCGGCGGTCAACCAACTGGTTAAAGCCAATCCGAAAGATTCGGCAGCGACATCGTTATTAAGCCAGGTGCGCGGTCGCTTGGTGCAGCAGCACTACAACCAAGGCATGCAACTATTCCGCGACGAAAAACTCCCCGCCGCAGTCGCCGAATGGCGCACGGTTTTGCAATACGATCCGGCCCACGACGGTGCCAAAAGAAACATCGATCAAGCCCAAAGGCTGCTCAAAGGCTTACAGGAGCGGCAGCAGAAGCAGGGGAAGTAGCAATTTAAGCAAGTTGTGCCTGCCACACTTCGAACCTTACTTTGCATTTGAACGCTTTTCTTGAGTTGGGACAATTTCTGACACGCGGGAGGTAAAGTTTCACGTCATAGTCGAGCGGGAACTTACCGGCTCGGACGTTTCCAGTGAACGAATTAAAACGCCCTCGGCGTGGCACCGAAGGCGTTCGCTTTAGGTGGGATTGGCGGCAACGTTGATCGCTTTCTTTATCCCAGCTTGGACTGCTTGAAATCTCCAGGCGCACCCAAAGTCAGCTGGCTGTTGACCAAGTCGATCGCGCCTTCGGCGTCGGCTCGATGCTCGCCGGCGCGGGCACCGCCGCTCGGATGATGCGGGACTTCTACTAGCGGCAGTTTACCTAAGCCGAAGAACTTCGATTCGGTGCGCGCCAGTGCCATGAATATCGACTGGCATAGGGTCACCGTCGGCTTGCCTTTCTCTTGCAGTTCGATGGCGTCGTGGACACTCCACGACGTGCACGACCCTCAAGCGCCGAGACCGGTAATGACCGCGTCGCAGCGGTTGACGATCTCCTCCATGATCGGTTTGGGCGCGCCCTGCATATGGGTCGGCTTGGTCTTGAACAACACTTCTTTGACGTGAAGCCGTTCTTGAAGCAGCTCGGCGAGTTCCTTGAACATATCCGTCGAATTGGATTGGCCGTTGTCGATGATGCCGATAACTTTATTTTCGAGCGAGTCCAAGCCCGGCACCAAAGCCCGTTCTTTGGGATTCACCACCGCTCGTGGATCGAGAAACTTCAAAGTCGCCATCTAGTGCTAGCCTCCTGAATAAATTCCCGCGAGCTATTCTTGCGGTTCCAGCCTATATACGCAAACTGGCGCCGGGCCTGCAACCACCGGCGGCAAAGATTCACATTGACAGGCGCATGGGTTTGCTTTAGCTCTAATCACGTTATGACCGTTCCTAGAAACCGCCGCGTTGCGGCGACGCTGAAGGGGCCGCTCGGCCTGCTGGCGCTGGCGATCGCCAGCGGCGTATTGCCGTCGGCGCTAGGGGCGCAGCCGACCACGCTTCGGGTCGGCACTAATTCGCCGGCGAGCGCTGAGTCGGTGCTGTTCAGCATCGCCAGGGAGGCTGGCGTGCTCAAGCAAAATCAGCTCGATGTGGAAGTGATCTTTATCGCCGGCGGCACGTTGTCGATGCAGGCGCTGATCGGCAGGAGCTTGGATTTTCTCTGCACCGGCGGCACGCCGTATATTGTCGCCCATCTCGAAGGCGCGCAAACGAAAATGATCGCCGGCGTGAACAACAAACTGCCCTACGGCTTCGTCTCGCTGGCCAACATCAAGAGTCCGGCCCAGCTCAAAGGCAAACGAATCGGCATCAGCCGTTTCGGCAGCACCGACGATTTCGCGGTCAAACTTGCCTTGTCACAATTCGGTTTGAATCCGAAAAGCGATGTCAGCATCACCCAAGTGGGCAGCGCCGCCACTCGTTTAACCGCGCTCCAAGCGGGCAGCATCGATGCCGCGGTGCTCACTCTCGGACTGGTCCAGATCGGTCAGAAGAGCGGCCTCAACTTGCTGCTCGATTTCATTGAAAAAGACATCGAGTACCAGCAAGTCGCGATCATCGCGCGCGACGATCTGCTCAAAAGCCGCGCCGACCTAGTGCGCCGCTTCATGAAAAGTTACCTCGAAAGCGTGCGTTTTTATAAGACCCAAAAAGAAATCGCCATCCGCGAGACCATGAAACGACTGCGTACCACCGACCGCGCCATCGGCGAGTTCGACTATCATCAGCGCGCCCGCTCCCTGCCCGACGACGGCAAGCCGAGCATCAAAGGCATGCAGCTCGCTCTCGACGATATCGCCAAGGATAATCCGAAGGCGAAGAACTTGACCGTACAACAGTTAATTGACTTGAGTTTTTTGCCGTAGGGAAATCGTCTGGCGTCTGGCGTTTTGGCTTGCAACCCCAGACGCCGAAGCCAAATTCACCGGAGGTTTTCATGCAACCGATCATCGACGCCGACACCCATATTTCCGAATCCGCAGAGATGTGGGCCATGTTCGACAAAGAAATGTATGGCCGCCGCCCGGTGTTGCTATCGCTGCCGGACGACACTCTGTACGGCAATTGGAACAAGACCTGGCTCATCGACGGCAATATTTTCCCCAAGCCGGCCGGCAAGGGCGGCTTCCGCTTGATCACACCGTCGGCGTCGACGGTTCAGTTTAACCGCAAAGACCTCAGCGTCGCCTGCCGCGACATGACCGATATCCCCAGTCGCTTGGCCGACATGGACCGTCTCGGCATCGCTAGTCAGGTCGTCTATCCGACTTTGTTTCTGGTCTACCTCACCGATGACCCCGCGCTCGATGTCGCGTTGAGCCGTGCCTACAACCGATTTATCGCCCAGGCCTGTGCCCAAAGTAACGGCCGCATTCATTGGGTGGCGATCCCGCCGTTGCGCGATATCGCCGAGTCGGTGAAGGAATTGCAATGGGCCAAGCAAAACGGCGCCGTCGGCGTGTTCTTCCGCGGCATGGAAGGCAATTACACGCTCGACAATCCGCGTTTTCATCCGGTCTACCAAGCCGCCAGCGATCTCGACCTGCCGATCTGCGTTCATACCGGGTCGAGCACTCCGGCGATCAGCGAGATGTTCGACCTCGAGCGCAACCGCCAGTGGTCGCACTCGGCATTCCCGCCGCTGCACGCCTTCCGCGATTTGGTGTTGAACCGGATCCCCGACATGTTTCCCAAGCTGCGCTTCGGTTTTCTCGAAGCCTCGGCGAGCTGGATTCCATTTCTGATTCACAAACTTAAACGTGACAACACCAAGCGCTGGAAGTCGTCGTGGAAGTCGCCGCGGGATTTGTTCGAAGACTGTCGTTTCTATGTCGCCTGCGAAGCCGACGAAGATTTGAATTATTTGATCGAATACGCCGGCGCAGATCATCTCATCAGCGGCTCAGACTACGGCCACAACGACCCCGCCGAACAGGCTCATCTGGTCAAGCAAATGCAGTCGCGCGAAGATGTCGCACCGGCAATGATCGAAAAAATTCTCTGCGACAATCCGAAACAGTTTTATCAGATCTGAAGCTACGCATCGGAGATTGCCCCGCACAGGACTCGGAGGTTTTGCTGCTAATTTTTCTCTGCGTGGCTCTGCGTCCCTGCGCTGAATAATCCGAACTAACTATCTCCTCAGGATGTTTCTTGGCAAAAGATAGTCGCTCGCTACTCGGTCAAAGTTCAGTCGCGATCGCATGCCTGAGCGCACTATTGGGTTCCCTCGATAGCGCCATCAATATCGGCTTTCCAGCGATTACCGCGGCGTTTTCTCTCGAAGTCACGGCGATCCAATGGGTCATCGTCGGCTATGTGTTGACTCACGCGAGCTTGCTGCCTGGCTGCGGCGGGCTGGCGGATATCTGGGGTCATGGGCGGGTACTTATCTGCGGCTTGCTTGTCAGCGCCCTTGGTTTCACCGCCTGCGGTTTAGCGACCAACTATGCTTGGCTCGTCGGCGGACGGATAGGACAGGGCATGGGCGCGGCGCTGGTTTTCGCCACCGCTCCCGCGCTTGTGACCTTGGCGGTCCCCGCTGAAAACCGCGGCCGTGCTCTCGGCATTTACCAGATGAGCAACGCCGTGGGCTATGCCATCGGTCCGTTGATCGGTGGTATCCTCATCGACAACTTGGGTTGGCGGGCGACTTTCATGTTCAGGGTCGCACCCGCTCTGGTGCTCGCCGGCTTCGCGGCCGTAAAGCTGCCGGTGCGACGCGAGCGCAGAGCCGGCCAAGGCTTCAATTTTTTTGGCGTGTTGTCTTTAGCAGCGAGCCTCGCCGGTTGCTTGCTCACTCTAAGCCAGGGCCGCGCCTTGGGCTGGTCATCGCCTCGAGTCTCCATTCTCGCTGCCGCTTCGATCGCAAGTTTTGCCGGCTTCATCGTCGTCAAAGCTCGTGCGAAATCGCCGATGGTCGATCTGACGGTAATTCGGCTGGCACCATTTATTATCGCTAATGTTCTCTCCGTTATGGCCAATTGCGCGCGATTCGCCATTGGCTTGCTCCTGCCGTTCTACGTGATCAATGTGTTGAAGTATCCGGCCACCACCGGCGGCACACTGATGCTGGCTACTTATTTACCGACGATCGTAGCTGCACCACTGGCGGGGAAATTGTCCGAGCGCATCGGCACTGCGCGACTAAGTTCGTTGGGGCTGGCTGTGCAAGGGCTCGGTCTCTGCATGCTCAGCCGTTTGAATGGGCAAACCGATTATCTATCCCTAGCCTTTACCCTTGGCGTCGTCGGCTTGGGCCTGGGCATATTCGAAGCGCCGAACATGAGCTTTATCATGGGCTCGATCCCGCGTACCCAACAAGGCGTCGCCGGCGGCATCGCCAACATGATGCGGCCCATTGGCATCGTCTTCGGCGCCGCCGGCTGGAGTCTGCTCTTCGACCAACGCCAGCAATCCTATGCGCCAGCATCTGCCGTCGCATCGTCGGTGGCCGCCAGCGGCATGTTAGCGGCGCTGCAGGATGTTTTCCTCAGTGCCGCCGGACTCTGTTTTGTCGCCTGTGTCTTGTCACTGTTCCGCAAAGGGGAAGCCAGTGAATCGAATGTCCATGCAGTGAGCTGAAGCGAAGAAAAGCAAAGCGCCGTCGAACCCGATCAGGGCTTCAGTCATGTGAAACATTTCTGAGAGATTCAAGTTAAAGCGCAGGCTACCGATTTATTCATCACGAAAGCCGATATAGCCTAAATTTAGGAACCGACGATGAATTCAGCTTGCTGCTCAAACGCCACCAGGGCAGAGCCACGGCACGGACGCCACAGCGACGGACAAACACGACAACTTAGTTGAGCCACTCCAAACAGACTTTTCGCAGGGTCAAATGGGGGAGCCGTTGTCTGAGGTGCCGAGCAGTTCGGGTTGTAAGGGTTTCTGACAAAACGTCACGTCCGATTTGCCCATTGCCGTGATCCGATGGCCGAGCGGTTGTTTAAAACCGCTAAGATTGCGCGATTCATTACCGGGTCTCAGCGCCTTATTCCCCGTTAGGTAAATTCAATTCTCTCATTCGTTCCAGGCGTTATCTCACTTTTTTAGGACTCCACCGTAGGACTTGGCAGTTTTTAGACCAACAGTGACGTGGTCTTGGGCTTGCTCTATCAGGGTTCCCATGAGCACTCACGAAAAGAAAACTGAAGCCGCAGTTGCCCCAGAAAGCAGTCTCGATACCGAAGGCCTGTTGCTGCAACGGCTAAACAACACGACCACTGAAGCAGAATACTTTCGTTGGATGCTTTTCGTCGTGGGTTTTTACCGCGGTATCGATAAGATCAGCGAGGCGATCAAACTGCTCGAAGCTTATATCAACTCCAATCGCAACGCCGAAAATAAGGCGCATTGCCATTTGGCCTTGGGACAAATCGCGACGGATGAAAAACGCTTTGCCGCCGCGCTCGAGCATTTCGATGCGGCGCTGGCGCTGCGGCCGGAGAAGTCTAAGGTCAAATATGTGTTGCACAACAACATCGCTTTTTGTCTCAACCAACTGAACCGCCATGTCGAGGCGGAAAAATATTGCCGCGCAGCCATCGACCTCGACTGGACGCGGGCCAGCGCGTTTCGCAATCTCGGCATCAGTCTTAAGGGCCAAGGCAACTTGATCGGTGCGGCGTGGGTGCTGGTAGAGGCGATCAATGCCGACCCCGGCGATACCCGGGCGCGCCAGATCGTCGAGCAAGTGGTTAAGGCCGATCCTAGTCTGAGCGTGCAATGTCCGTGGCTCAACGGGGCGCTCGACGGCGACAACAAGTCAGTGGTGGACTCGCCGTTGATGTAGCGTGACCTCATGAGTGCGATAGTGGCGGCAGTTTGCGGACAATTACTCACCGCGAAACTGTCCGGCGGCCGTACCAGAGTTTATCGAAGAGCGGATGCGTCGAGGATCAGCCGGTTCTTGGGCTGGTATCAGAGCATCGAGATAAGCTAACGGAGGAAAAGCTGGCCCGCGTACTGGCTAAATAATCAACACTCATGCCTGACCCGATTCATCTTCCTGTTCATCCATTTCATCTGTTCATTACTCGAAGCGGCGCTCATCGGCGTGCTCGATCCGCAGTGGGGCGAGGCATTGAAAGCGGTGATCGTGCTCGGGCCCGGCGCAAAGCAAGACAGTGTCGAGTTGCTGAGATTTTGCCAGGAACCGCTGCCGGCTTACAGAGTGCCGAAGTCGGTGGATTTCGTCGAGTCGCTGCCACACACGGAAGTGGGCAAGGTGAACAAGGTCCAGGTACGCGAGATGTTCTTGCGGCTGTAATCTAAACTCATGGAGTTTGCTTGAATCCGAAACTTTGGTCACGCGTTTTCGGCACAAGGCGGCTGCTCTGGCTCGGCTTTGGCGTGCTGACATTGGTAATGGTGTCGATCGGCATCATCGCTATCGTTCGAGTTCAATCGATCACGACGAGTTTCGAGAACGATAATAACGTCGCGAAACCTCGCGCCTCGGCTGGGCATGAATTGGAAATCAACATCATCGGCTATTCGTTGAACGTATGGCGATACCTGAGCGGCATCGATGCGGCGCGCCAAGGAGCGGCCAAGTACGCAGCGGACGTGGCGCTGCAGCTCGATGGGTATACGGCGCTGGCCGAAACCGCGCGGCAACGGGAACTGGCGGGGCGGCTGCGCACCGGCTGGCAGGAGGTTTACGCGTTGGGCGAGGCGCTGATGGCGGCGCGCACGGCGAATCGCGCGGAGGTGGCACGGTTCACGGAAACAGCTGTACGGCTGGAGCGGTTTTTGGACACCGAGTTGCAGCCGGACGCGGAAATCATCTTTAACGCACTCAGCGCCGAAACTCATGGCAGCCTTCAGAAATCGGAGATCGTTACGTTGTCTCTGCTGTTTCTTGGACTGACGATCGCGCTGTTAACGGGCTGGGCGGTGGTGCGCGCGGTGCTCGCGGGCGAGGCTCAACTGCGCGACAGCGAGGAGCGGCTGACCCGGCTCAATACGACGTTGGAGCAGAAGGTGGAGGAGCACACGCGCGAGTTGCGCGAGCTCAACGCCGATCTCGATCAACGGGTCGTCCAACGGACCCGAGCGCTGGGCGATTCGCAAAAGAAGCTCCGTGCTTTCGTCGAGCAATTGACCCACGCCGAAGAGCAGGAGCGGCATCGGTTGGCGACCGAGTTGCACGACTACCTGGGGCAATTGCTGGCTCTCAGTCAAATCAATCTCGGCCGCGCCGAAAAATTCGCCGTGTCGGAGGATGCCAAGAATGCCTTCACCGACGCCCGGCAATCGCTGGACGATTCGATCGCCTACACGCGCACGCTCATAGCGCAGTTGAGCCCGCAGGTGCTCTACGATCTCGGCCTGCCGGCGGCGCTCGTTTGGCTCGGCGAACAGATGGAGCAGCAGCATGAGTTGCGGGTCGAGGTCGTCGGCGATCCCGCCGGCTTTGTGCTGGACGAGGCGCGGGCGATTTTGGCCTTTCAGTGCGCCCGTGAACTCTTATGGAACGTGGTCAAGCATGGCGCGACCAAAGAAGCGAAGGTTTCCTATGAGTTGAAAAATGGCGAGCTGACGCTTGAGGTCGCGGACCGAGGCCGGGGCTTCGATCTAGCGAACGTCGAAAGTCGGGCCGCCGGAAGCGAGAAGTTCGGACTGTTCGGCATGCGCCAACGTGTGGAACTTCATCAAGGTCGGCTGGTCGTCGAATCGGCGCCGGGGCAAGGAACTTCAGTGAAAGTGATCTTGCCGGCGGCCGTTGTGCCGGTGTCGCCGGCAGCTTCGTTTGAGCCCGCGTTCGAAGAGTTTAGGGTCACGGCGAAGAAGCCTCTGCGCATCGCCTTGGTGGACGATCACGAGATGGTGCGCCAGGGACTGCGCTGGCTCCTCGAAGACCACCAAGACATCCGGGTCGTCGGCGAAGCCAAAGATGGCCGGGAGGCGATCGCCATGGCCCATGAGCTTAAGCCCGACGTCATCGTCATGGACGTTAACATGCCGGGGATGAATGGCATCGAGGCGACCCGGCGCATCGTTCAGGACCAGCCCGGCGTGATCGTCATCGGGCTATCGTTTGCCGCCAGCGATCGGTCCGTCCAAGCGGCGATGAAAAATGCCGGCGCCTATGCTTGCTTGACCAAGGAGCGGGCGGCGGAGGATATCTATCGAGCGATCGTCGATGCCGTGAATCAACGGCCGCCAGGTAAGACATGATCGGCACCACGACATAAAAAGTTTTCACGACGAAGGTGCTAGCGCGGCGTGGCCGCGAATCGACTGATTATCCTCTTTCCGGCAAGTTTCGCTCCAGCGCACGCAAGTCCAGGGTCGAGAATGACGGAGCGTTGTACCATGTGATCGTCCGCGGCAAGGCCGCGAACGTTTCATGACGACCAAGACCGAGACAGCTACCTGGAACGCCTGGAGTGCTAGCGCTAGCGCTGTGGAATACGCCCGTTCGCCTGCGTCTTGATGTCGAACCAAGTACATTTTCACTTGGAGGCCAAAAACGTCCCGGTCTCCGAAATCATGCAAGGGATCCAGTTTAGATACACCCAGAGGTATAATCGGCCGCAGCGCGAGGTCGACCCTGTTTCAAGGCCTTATAAAGCGATAGTGCGTATCGAGATGCCGATTTGCTAGCACTGGTGCGCTATATTCATCTCAATCCCGGACGGTTGAAATCTCTCGCTTTCAGTCGCCGTGATCGGTCGTACAGTCCGGTTCTGCGACGTTGCTCAAGATAAACTCCAGCCGTCATCCAGGTTTGATTTTAGTCAGCACCGGATTCCCCGGTGCGCGGAAATACCGAAAATCACAATCGAGTGCAAATCGATTAAATTAACACCATCGGGCTTGCTGCCGAGGGTCGCACTGTTAGACCTGCTAGCCAACTCTGGCTAGATGCCACGCCCGATTCCGCGTCGAGTCTTAATCCTACGGGTACGTATATCGCTAGTTCTGACGTGCCGGGGCAGCTTCCACCAGTGGCGCATTTGTGCTTAGAACCTGCCACCGTTTACAGTCAAATAGCAAGTTTTCTGCGCTATTCGCTTGACAGGGATTTTGTCCGATGGCATAAAAAGTTTAAGTTAATATTGAGAAAAGGCTTAAGATTTTTAACTTGTTAGACTTAATAGATTTAAAAATCCTTTATATTCTGCAAAATAGCGGGCGCAAGCGGCTGGCCGATATCGCCGATGAGGTGGAGTTGTCGGCGCCGGCCGTTATGGAGCGAGTAAAGAAGCTCGAGGCGAGCGGGGTCATTAGGGGTTACCAGGCGCTGATCGACAGCAAGAAGGTCGGCAAGGACATTACCGCCTTCATCGGCGTGTCGATCGGCAACCAGAGCGGCATCGATAACTTTGCCCGGCAGATGCTTCGTTATGGCGATGTTTTGGAGTGTCATCATGTCACCGGTGACGAAAGCTTCATTCTCAAGGTGAAGTCCGCCAACACCGGTTCGCTGGAAAAACTATTGGGTGAGATTCGTTCGGTCGACGGGGTCACGCGCACCGTCACCAACGTCGTCCTGTCGACAGCCAAGGAGAGCCAAGCGCTCGATCTCAACGCGGGCTTGGCCGAAAACGCCAGGGCCAAGAAGAAATAGCCCGATCGGGCGCTAATACATCGTCACCGCAAAATTGTCACAAGCAGGGAGTGAAAGCTGAAGGATAACCCCATGAGTCATTCAGGATTGCCGGAAAAACAAGGTCTCTACGATCCGCGCTTCGAGCATGATGCCTGCGGCGTCGGTTTCGTCGTAAATATCAAGGGCGAAAAATCGCACGAGATCGTCGAGCAAGCGCTCACGGTATTGGAGAATCTCGATCATCGCGGCGCCTGCGGCTGCGAGGAAAACACCGGTGACGGCGCCGGCATCCTGATGCAGGTGCCGCACGTTTTTCTCAAAGAGGCCTGCGCCGGATTGGGTTTTCAGCTGCCGGAGCCGGGCGATTACGGCGTTGGCATGATTTTCTTGCCGGATCACCGCGAACAGCGCCTGCAGTTCGAAAAAATCATCGAGGCGATCGTTAAAGAAGAAGGCCAGCAGTGTCTCGGTTGGCGCAAGGTGCCGACGGACAATCTTTACCTGGGCGATGGTGCCAAGGCGACCGAACCGTTCGTGCGCCAAGTGTTTATCGGCCGCAGCGCGGATCTCGCGGATGACCTGGCGTTCGAGCGCAAGTTGTTCGTGATCCGGCGTCGCGCCGAGAATGCGATTCGCTACGCCGGACTGCCCGGCGGCGAATTTTTCTATGTGCCGAGCCTGTCGAGCCGGACATTGATTTATAAAGGCATGCTGACGTCGCGCCAGGTGTCGACTTTTTATCCCGACCTCAGCGATCCACAGTTCGAGTCGGCGATCGCGCTGGTGCACTCACGCTTCAGCACCAACACGTTTCCCAGCTGGGGACGGGCGCATCCCTATCGCTATCTGATTCACAACGGCGAGATCAATACCCTGCGCGGCAATGAGAACTGGATGCATGCGCGCCAGGGCATGTTGGCCTCGGAGATGTTCGGCGACGATCTCACGAAAGTTTTCCCGATCATTCAGGAAGATGGCAGCGATTCGACCAAGTTCGACAACTGTCTGGAGTTTCTCGCGCTGAGCGGCCGCTCCTTGCCCCATGCCATGATGATGATGATCCCAGAGCCTTGGGAGAATCACGAGAGCATGGACGCCAAAAAGCGCGCCTTTTACGATTATCACAGCTGTCTGATGGAACCCTGGGACGGCCCGGCGTCGATCGCCTTTACCGACGGCACCGTGGTCGGCGCGGTGCTCGATCGCAACGGGCTGCGACCGTCGCGTTACTACGTGACCAAAGACGATCTGGTGATCATGGCGTCGGAAGTGGGCGTGCTCGACGTGCCGCCGGAGCGCGTGTTGGAAAAGCGCCGGCTGCAGCCGGGCCGGATGTTTCTGGTCGACACCAGCGAGGGGCGCATCATCAGCGACGAAGAGATCAAGCAGCAGATGGCTGCGGCGCGAGCCCTATGGCCAGTGGCTCAAGGACAATCTGGTGCGCTTCAACGATTTGCCCGAAGTGAAAGATCACGAGCCGCCGGTCGATCACCAGGCGACGCTGCAACGCTTGCAGGCGTTCGGCTACAACTTCGAAGATTTGCGCGTCAATATCGGTCCGATGGCGCAAAACAGCATCCAGCCGGTGGGCTCCATGGGCACGGATACGCCGCTGGCGGTTTTGTCGGACAAGCCGCAATTGCTCTATAACTATTTCAAAGAACTGTTCGCCCAGGTGACCAATCCGCCCATCGATCCGATCCGCGAAGAGTTGATCACCTCGACGACATTGACCATCGGCAGCGAGGGCAATCTCGTCAATCCTGGACCGCAGAGCTGCCGGCAGCTGCGCTTGCCCGAACCGATTCTAAAAAATGCCGATCTGGAAAAACTCCGCCAGATCAGTTTGCCTGGCATCAAATCCGTGACCCTGCCGATCTTGTTCAATGCCAAGCGAGGGCAAGGCGGGCTTGGAGCGCGCGCTCGAAGATCTATTCAAAGCGGCCGATGCGGCGATTGTCGGTGGCGCGACGATTGTGATTTTGTCCGACAAGGGCGTCGATCGCGCCCATGCGCCGATCCCGGCGCTGCTTGCCACGGCTGGCTTGCATCATCATCTGATCCGCGCCGGCACGCGCACCCGCGTCGGCTTGGTGCTGGAGTCCGGCGAGCCGCGCGAAGTGCATCATTTCTGTTTGCTGATCGGTTACGGCGCTCAAGCGATCAATCCCTATCTGGTCTACGAATGTCTGAACGACATGATTCATCAAGGGCTGCTGCAAAACATCAGCTACCATGACGCCGTCAAGGGTTACGACAAAGCCGTGCTACAAGGGCGTGGTCAAGGTGATGGCAAAGATGGGCATCTCGACCATCAAGTCCTACTGCGGCGCGCAGATTTTCGAGGCGGTGGGGTTGGGCGCAAGAGCTGGTGGATAAGTATTTCACCTGGACGCCGTCGCGAATCGGCGGCATCGGTCTCGAAGAAGTGGCGCGCGAAGCGCAGCAGCAGCATGCGCGGGCGTATCCAACTTATCCGTTGAATGGCCACACGTTGGAAGTCTACGGCCAGTACCAGTACCGCAAGGATGGCGAGCTGCATCTGTTCAACCCGCGGACGATTCATCTGTTGCAAAAGGCGGCGCGCAGCAACGATTACCGGACGTTCAAAGAATACACCCGGCTGATCGACGATCAGTCGGAGCGGCTCGCGACGCTGCGCGGTCTGATGGCGTTCAAGTACGTCGACAAACCGATTCCCATCGAGGAAGTCGAGCCGGTGGACGCAATCGTCAAACGGTTCAAGACCGGCGCCATGTCCTACGGTTCGATCAGCAAAGAGGCCCATGAAGCCTTGGCGATTGCGATGAACCGCATCGGCGGCAAGAGCAATACCGGCGAGGGTGGCGAAGATCCGGCGCGCTACGTGCTTGAAGGCAATGGCGATTCGAAGAACAGCGCGATCAAGCAAGTGGCTTCCGGCCGCTTCGGGGTCACCAGTTACTATCTCACCCAGGCCAAAGAGTTGCAGATCAAGATGGCCCAGGGCGCCAAGCCGGGCGAAGGCGGCGAATTACCGGGGCGAAAAGTTTATCCATGGATCGCCAAAGTGCGCCACTCGACGCCGGGCGTCGGTCTGATCTCGCCGCCGCCGCACCATGATATTTATTCCATCGAAGATTTGGCGCAGCTGATTCACGATCTCAAGAACGCCAATCATCATGCGCGCATCAGCGTCAAGCTGGTTTCTGAAGTGGGCGTCGGCACGATTGCCGCGGGTGTGGCCAAAGGCCATGCCGATGTCGTGTTGATCAGCGGCCATGACGGCGGCACCGGCGCTTCGCCGCAGACGAGCATCAAGCACGCCGGTTTGCCGTGGGAACTAGGTTTGGCCGAAACGCACCAAACCCTGGTGCTCAATAATCTGCGCAGCCGTATCGCCGTGGAAACCGATGGCCAATTGAAAACCGGCCGCGATGTCGTGATCGCCGCATTGCTCGGCGCCGAGGAGTTTGGCTTTGCCACCACGGCGCTGGTGACATTGGGTTGCATCATGATGCGGGTGTGCCATCTCGATACTTGTCCGGTGGGTGTGGCGACGCAAAATCCCGAGCTGCGCGCCAAGTTCGCCGGCGATCCTGAGTATGTCGTCAACTTCATGCGCTTCATCGCCCAAGAAATGCGCGAGCATATGGCCGAGCTCGGTTTTCGCACGATCAATGAAATGGTCGGCCGCGCCGACCGCATCGAGATGCGCCGTGCCGTCGCTCATTTGAAAGCGCAGGGGATGGACTACTCGGCGATACTTTATCAGCCGAAGGTCGGTCCCGAGGTCGGGCGCTACTGTCAGATCCCGCAGAATCACGGCTTGGAGAACGCGCTGGACAATCAAGTGCTGCTCGATCTCGCGGCGCCGGCCTTGGAGCGCAAGGAAAAGGTCAAAGCCACGCTCGATATTCGCAACACCAACCGGGTCGTCGGGACGATTCTCGGCAGCGAAGTGACGCGCCGTTACGGTCCCCAGGGTTTGCCCGAGGACACGATTCATTTTCATTTTCAGGGGTCCGCCGGACAGAGCTTTGGCGCATTTATCCCGCCGGGGGTAACCCTCGAACTGGAGGGCGACGCCAACGATTATTTCGGCAAGGGCTTGTCCGGCGGCAAGGTCGTGCTCTATCCGCCGGAGGATTCGACCTTCGCGCCCGAGGAAAACATCATCGTCGGCAACGTCGCCTTCTACGGTGCGACCAATGGCGAGGCCTACATTCGCGGCATGGCGGGCGAGCGTTTTTGCGTGCGCAACAGCGGCGTGCGCGCCGTGGTCGAAGGCGTCGGCGACCATGCTTGTGAGTATATGACCGGCGGGCGGCTGGTCGTGATCGGTAAGACCGGCCGCAACTTCGCCGCCGGCATGTCCGGCGGCATCGCCTATGTCCTCGACGAAGATGGCACGCTCAAAAACCGCTGTAACCTGGAGACGGTGAGTTTAGAACCCCTAGACCAGCGTGACTTGCAAGAAGTAGAAGAGTTGCTCAAGCGCCACGCGGTCTATACCCATAGCGCGCGGGCGTGGCAGCTCTTGGCGCTGTGGCAGGAGACCGCGCCCAAGTTCGTCAAAGTCATGCCGAAGGATTACCGGCGTGTGGTCGAGGCGCTGCAAGCGGCCGAGGCCAAGGGACTGGTGGGTGACGATGCGCTGATGGCGGCGTTCGAAGCCAACAAGAACGATGCGTCCCGGGTGAGCGGCAACTGATCCGCAAGACGCAGACAAAACCCGAAACTTGAAAGCGGCCCCGCGGACCGAAACCAATCCCGATGGACCAAAGCACATCTTCAATGTTCTAAACGGACCCGTTGCGGATTTCGAATTTTTTCGCCGGCATATCGGTGCGGTAAATTTTTTAAATCGCTCCGGTTAACACTTCTGCTTAGAGAAAGAGAAGATTGAGAGATGGGGAAACCAACCGGGTTCATGGAGATCGCGCGCGAGCTGCCGCAGGATCGTTCGCCGCTGGAGCGGGTAAAAGACTGGAATGAGTTCCACGAGCATTTCCCCGAAGCGAAGCTACAACAGCAGGGCGCGCGCTGCATGGATTGCGGCATTCCGTTTTGTCATACCGGCCAGCTGATTAGCGGCATGGCCTCGGGCTGTCCGGTCAACAATCTGATCCCGGAGTGGAATGATCTGATTTATCGCGGTCTCTGGCAGGAAGCGCTACATCGGCTGCACAAGACCAATAACTTTCCCGAATTTACCGGCCGCGTCTGTCCAGCGCCTTGCGAAGGCTCTTGCGTGTTGGGCCTCAACGAATTGCCGGTGACGATCAAGAACATCGAAGCGGCGATTATCGACAATGGTTTTCTCCAGGGTTGGGTGACCGCCGAGCCGCCGGAAAAACGCACCGGCAAGAAAGTCGCTGTGATCGGTTCCGGCCCGTCGGGCTTGGCCTGCGCGGCGCAACTCAATCGCGCCGGCCACCAGGTCACCGTGTACGAACGGGCCGACCGCATCGGCGGATTGCTCATGTACGGCATTCCCAACATGAAGCTCGACAAGAAAATCGTCCAGCGGCGCGTCGATCTGATGGCCGCCGAGGGCGTCAAGTTCGTCGTCAACGCCGACATCGGCGCGGATATGTCCGCCATCAAGATCAAAGACGAGAACGACGCGGTGGTGATCTGCACCGGCGCGACCAAGGCGCGCGATCTGCCGATCCCCGGCCGCGAGCTCAAGGGCATTTATATGGCGATGGAGTTCCTGCGCGCCAATACCAAGAGCTTGCTCGACTCGCAGCATAAGGACGGCAACTACATCTCGGCCAAGGACAAGCATGTGATCGTCGTCGGCGGCGGCGATACCGGCACCGACTGCGTCGGCACTTCGATGCGCCATGGCTGCAAGAGTTTAACTCAATTGGAAATCCTGCCGCGCCCGGCCGATAGCAGACAAGCCGACAATCCCTGGCCGGAGTGGCCCAAGGTTTATAAGCTCGACTACGGCCAGGAAGAAGTCGCGGCGCGCTTCGGCGCCGATCCGCGCGTCTATCTGACCACCGGCGAGAAATTTGTCGGCGACGACAACGGCAACGTCAAAGAGATGCATATCTACGACGTCGAATGGACCAAGAACGAGCAGGGCGCGTTTATTCCAAAGCGAGTGCCGGCTCGGATAAAGTTCTCAAGGCCGATCTGGTCTTGCTCGCCATGGGCTTTCTCGGTCCGGAAGAGCCGGTGTTGACGCAGCTCGGCGTCGAGCGCGATCCCCGCTCCAACGCCAAGGCCGAGCATGGCCAGTTTACGACTAACGTTGCCGGTGTCTTCGCCGCTGGCGATTGCCGGCGCGGCCAGAGCCTAGTGGTCTGGGCGATCAACGAAGGCCGCGGCGCTGCCCGTGAGTGCGATCGCTTTCTAATGGGATCTTCAAACTTACCTTGACTCTTCGGCGGGCTGCGCTGCGCGTGCCCGCCTTCTGGATTCCTTCGGCAATTCTGCACTTCGCTGTTACCAAGATTCGCTATATTGCATGACCTCCAGAGGCTGCTGTCCCGGTTGTCTCAGGACTGCCCGGTCATGCCGGTTTTGCATGAGCCATTTGTCAGCAGCTGTCAGCCGGCGCTGCGATGATTTAAGGGGAATCGATGCGACACTCATGATGCTCCATTGCTATTTGTGTCATGGCATCGCGTTGCTCTTGCCACTATGGCGGAGGACTGAGGTCCTACCAATTATCGCTGATAATCATCTCGTCTGAAAAAGCCAAACTCATCGTGAGGTGAGGGCGGAAAGCCACGGATCAGCAAGGCTTCATACCGAAGCCCGGTCTGACTGCCGAGCTGCCAAAAGCGGGTTTAACGGATTGCCGGGCAGTTCGAAGAGGAGTCAGGCTATGAAACAAAGCAGCACGCAGAATTCAGAATTTTTCGAATACGAAGACTTATCCAGCGTGGCGCAAGAAAGGTCCGAAGCTAGCGAGTTTTTGCCATACCATCGCATCCTGCGGATTCTGGGTTCTATGCTTCAGCAAGGAGAGTCTCGCGGAGTTTGAGATACAGCAGAGTGATGATGTTTATACGATTCGCGGGCAATCTCCACGGCAAGCTTCCGGCTGTTTGTCGCTGTTAGGCAGAATCTTCGGCGCCGGTAAATCAATGAGAAATGGCGATCTCGCGGTCACGGGTAAGCTGCGTTACTCGGTTCGCGATATCTTGCTTTTCGAGACCGAGGAGCGCGCGCAGCGCAAAGAGTCCAGCGAAATACCAGATCCCTATGCTCCATCGCAAATTCTTCGTGGCGTCGGCTGCTATCTCGACAAGCGTGAAGGTAGCCGGCTAGTCAGTGTAAAAGTGAAAAATCGCTGGGTGACGATCGATTATCTTGCTAGAGACGGCCGCGTGGAAAAGATCTATCAGGATTTCGATTACTTTTACGATTACGGGGTGAAGATGTATATGCAGCGCAGCAACCGGTCTAAGTTGCCACCTCCGAGCGATCCGACGCTTTTCGTGACCTGGGAAGCCCGGCAACAGCGACATAAGTTGTCCCGGAATCCTGTTTAACGGCGGAAAATAGGCGAGCCCAATGCCAGGCGTCGCTTGGTTGAGCTGCCATTCTGCAGTCCCGCTGCCGCGTTTCCAAATAGTTTTTGCAGTCTGCCGCGCGAATTGCGACGCACGCATCCGTCGCTGCGATCAATGATGGCTTCGCCTCTCCGACAATTGACAAGAGAAAATCGCAATTGTTATGGTCGCGTTGCGTCATTGTTCGGCAGCGACAGGCGTATCGGAAAGGAGTCTGAATGGCGCCTGAGAAAACATTGGAGTGGCCTAATGGTGCGCGTCGTTGCCTTCGTTCTCGGCATCGCCTTCGAGGCCTGGGATAAAAACAAACCGACCCAAGGCGCAGCGTTGCAATCGCCGCTGCCTAAAGACGCTTTGTGGAAACGGGACTGGTCGACGGAGACCTTTCGCGAGTTCGGCGCCAAAGTCGGACTCAAGCGTTTGCTCGACATCTGCGATCGCTATGATGTGAAGACCAGCGTGCAGGTGAACGGCTTGACCTGTGTGTATTATCCAGAGCTGGTCAAGGATTGTTACGACCGCGGCCACGAGCTAGTCGCCCATGGCTGGGATCAAGGCGAGCGGCTCTATATGCTGACCCGCGAGCAGGAGCGCGAGAATATTCTCAAGACCATCGACGCCATCGTCAAAGTTACCGGCGAGAGACCCAAGGGCTGGTCGTCGCCGGGCGTGCGCCCGACCGATAACACGGTGGAACTGCTCGCCGAAACTGGTTTAGAATTTCATTGCGATTTTCACGACGACGAGATGCCCTATCCGATCTGGGTCGGCGATAAGCTGATCATCGAGTTTCCCCATCAGTACACGATTAACGATCATCGCATGCAGGAAGAGGGCACGCGCCAAGAGTTCTTCGAAAAATTCACCGACGAGTTCGACTACCGCTACCGCATCGGCGACAAGAATCCGACCATGATGAACGTCATCACCCACGCCTATCTGATCTCGCGGATTCCCTTCATCGATACATTCGAAAAAATCATCGGTTACGCGAAGAATCACAAGGACGTTTGGTTCGCTCGGCGCGGCGATGTCGCGGCGTGGGCGAGGAAGCATGTGTTGGCGAATAGGTAGAGTTTTAACGATTCCGTTTTAGAGCGAGCTAACGCGGTCCCTCGACTTTTCGTTCCAATCGTTCAAACTGTTCAAACCGTTCAAATCGTCAGGGAGGCGGAGACGCCGAGCCGAGAGGGATTGCTGCCGTCGCGGCTCGGTCGTATCCTGAGCTACTTAATCCAAAGCGCGTTGAGGTCGCCGATGTTCGGCAGCAGGCCTAAGCCGATGCCGGACTGGAGGATCTTGTTCTGCGACTGAAAGAAGCCGTCGCCCCATTTGTCAGCGAAGTTTTCCTTGTTGACCCTCATGCCGGCGCTGACCTCTTCGGCGCTGCTTAGATTGAAAAACTCCTTAGCTTTAGACTTGAAGAACTCATCGTCCTGTCCTTTTTTAATCATTTGCACGGCGTCGATGTAGGCGCCGCGCAGGGCTTTGACCAGCTGGGGCTGTTTCTCGATGGTCTCTTTGAGCATGCCGACGGTGGATTTGAGCGGCGGCGCGCCGAAGATTTGTTCCAGGGCGATATCGAAGTCGACCAAGACGCGGTAGCGGCCGGAGATGACCATGCGCGTGACGTGAGGTTCGAACATGTTGATCGCCTCGACATCGCCGCGTTCGAGTAGAGCAATCAGCGCGCCGGTCTCCGCCGGAATGTGCTGAAAGTCTTTTTCGAGATCGAGCTTATGTTCCTTGGCGATGACGGCGGCGAAAAAGAACGCGCCGGTGACGCGGGCGAAGTTGCCGATCTTTTTGCCCTTGAGATCGGCGAAGGACTTGTAGGGCGAGTCTTTCTTCACCACCCAAGAGTTGCCGGACCAGATTTGCGGCGTGATCAAGCGAATGTCGGTGCCGCTCTTGACCAAGTTGACCGCGGTGCTCGGCTGCATGGCGCTGGCGACGGCGCGGCCGAGTTTGACCGCGTTGGCCGCTTCGGTAAAGTCCATCATCATGTTGGTGATCTTGATGCCGTACTTGACGTCGAGCCCTTTGTTCTCGATCAGCGCGGCGACGTAGCCGGACTGGCCCGACGCGCTGGTGGCGACGTTGATCGGCTGTATCGCTGGCCGGCGGGGGCTTCGGTTCTAGGTGGCGAGCGTCATCCAAGCGGTCGCGATTAAGACGAAAAATTTATTTTTCATGATTCTTCCTCCTCTTTGAGAGTCACTTTGGTTTCGAGTTCGGCGGCGAAGCCATAAAGCTCCGGGCCCCATTGGCGCGGCGTCGCTAACGGATTGGTCACGTAGGCGTCCAAGCGCGCCGGCCGGCGCGTGAGCGTGACGACGTAGTCGCTCATGTAAGCGGCTTCGGCGAGATTGTGGGTGACGAATAATACGGTGCGGTGCAGCTGCTCGCAGAGCCGTCGGGTGGTTTGACGCAACTGGCGCGCGGTCAATTCATCGACGCTGGCAAACGGCTCGTCCATCAATACCAGATCGGATTCGATGGCCAAGGCGCGCGCCAGACCGACGCGCTGGCGCTGGCCGCCGGAAAGATAGAGCGGAAATTGATTGATATATTCGTCGAGCCCGACCAGTGCCAAATAGTGACGAACCCGCTTCTCCGATTCGGCTTCATCGACGCCGGCGCCTTTCAATGCCAGCCGGAGATTGTCGCCGATGGTTTTCCACGGCAGCAGGCGCGGGCTTTGAAATACGTAGCCGATCAGCGGCCGCTCTTGGGTCTTGCCGTTGTTAATAAATTTTAGCTCGCCGCGGTCGAGCCGTTCCAAGCCGACGATGGAATTGAGCAAGGTAGACTTGCCGCAGCCGGAAGGCCCGATCAAAACCGTGACCGAACCCTCTTTAGCTTGGAAGGACAAACGGTCGATGACTTTGAAGGGTTGGCCGTCTTCGCGGCGAAACCACTTTTCAATATCTTGGACGACCAGTTCCGCCATCTAGCGTCTCCACACGTCGATCTTCGGCCGCCAGGCGGTCAGCCGGCGCTCAGCGAGATTGATGATGCCGTATTCGATGACGATCATGGCGACGACGAAGGTCAGCGTCCAGGCGATGACGCCTTCCATGTTGAAGACCTGATAGGACTTCATGACTTGATAGCCGACGCCGTTGCTAGTGCCGAACATTTCGACGACGACGACGACTTTCCAGGCGAGCCCCAGGCCGTAACGGGTGGCGGCGAAGATATTCGACACCAACTGCGGCAGGATCACCTGGGTGATTTTCATCGACTTGGTGAAATGAAAGACATGGCTCATGTCCATCAGTTCTTTGTCGAGGGATTTCACCCCGGCCCAAATATTGATCACCAGCATGGGAAAGGTCGTCACCGCCACGGCGAAATAGGAAGCGAATTCATTGATGCCGAACAACATGACGGCGATGAGCGCCCACATGAGCCCTGGAATCGTCAGCCCCAAGACGACCAGCGGCTGAAAAAAGTGCTCGCCCATGCGCACCGTGCCCATGTAGATGCCGACGGCGACGCTAAAAATCATCGCCACCGTGGCGCCGACGAAGACGCGGCGCAGGCTCTGGTACATGTGGAAGAAAAAGGAACCGTCGGTGATGAGCCGGATCGCTTCGTTCAGCGTGCTCATGGGGCTCGGCAGCAGGCGCGGATAGATCAGATAGAGCAGCCACCAGATTCCCAGGACACTGCTGACGGCCAACAACGGTGGTAGATATTCTGCCGAGCAAATCACGTCCCGCCGAGTTGCCGAAAGTCGGGATGGTTTCGGCTCCGGCGATACCGGCTGCTTGGCCGGAGATCGCTGCTTGATTGTTCGGGTCGAAGGCCATCGACAGCATTTGTGCTATAGACCGCGGACCCTGTCAAACGTCGTCGCAGAAACCTGGATTTCGGCACCGCAAGGGATGACAGAAAAAGACAACCGAGAGAATTTTACCTATGGTGCTCAGACACGGATACGCTTCCGTAGGTAGATAGGCGCTATCGGGTATTCTGCTGCCGCAACCTGTCCAAATCATGCTGCATCTGATTGCGTTGGATCTGCTCCTGCAATGAGCGGATTTGTTGTTGGCGCTGCAAGTCGTTGATCTGCTGCTGCTGGCGCAGCGGATCTTTCTCTTGTTCGATGCGGCGCAGCTGTTGGTCGGTTTGCAGGCGTTGGAGTTGCTGGTCGTTTTTTAGTTGATCGAGTTGTTGTTGGGTTTGAGTTGTTTGGGGTTTCTGGGCGTCCGCTGGGTCGGTCTTTTGCTGTTTGATTTGATCTAACTGCTGTTGCGACTGGCTGCTCTGTTGATCCCGTTTGAGTTGTTCGATTTGCTCCTTGGCTCTCAGCTCTTTGGTCTGTTGTTCCTGGCGCGTCTTGCTTGTCTCTTGCAAGATTTCTTGCACCGGATCGGCCGCGGCCTGAAGATTTCCAGCCTCAGTCACAAGCAAGGCTAATAAAGAAAGCACCGACAGCTTCGTCGTCATATGGTTCAATGTTGGCAACCTAAAGCGGTCATTGCAAGTGCTGCGTGGTTGGGGTTAGCGCGCGCCCGGCAGCATGGAAAAGTCCACCAGCTTTTCCGGGTCGAGGTCATCGGCTACTGGCCGTTCCTCGCGCAGGAGATTTAGGTAGCCGCGGATTTTCTTCATGTTGATGGCGCCATCGGGGGAGAGGATCGCGACCATGGTGTCGTAGGAACGTTCGGCTTCGCCGCTGCTGATCTGGTAGCGCGCCGCGATCATTTTGACCGCTTCGCTGCGGTTGCTCTTCTGCCATTCGATGGCGTTCATGACCGCGGCGATGGTGCGGCGGATGCGCTCGCGGTTGGCGCGGATCTCTGCTTGCGATGTGAACAGCCCTACATAGGGAATATCGGCCAGGTCGCCTAAGAAAAGAAACTTCTTGTAGCCCAGGGAAACCGCTTTCTCGTCGAAGGGCGGACTCAATACCGCGCCGGCGACCTGATTGGTCGTCAGAGTCGCGAAGCTGTTCGAGGTGCCGCCGGTGGTGACCAGGTTAACTTGTTTCTCTTCCAAGCCGAGTTTGCGCAGTCCGGCGCGGGCGAAGTAGTAGGGCGAGGAGCGAATGTCCGAGATGGCGAGGCGCTTGCCGCTGAGGTCGTGGGGCCTGTTGATGTCTTTAGTCGTCACCAGTACCCATGGGGTGTCGCGATAGAGCGACAGCACGACGACTAACGGCAAGCCGGCCACCGCGGCATTGATCGCGGATTGCGGTGAAGTGAAGAATTGGATGTTGCCGTTGAGGATCGCCTGTGGGCCTAGCGCGCTGCGCATCTGGATGTATTCGACGTCGAGCCCGGCTTTGCTGTAGAAGCCTTTTTCTTTGGCGATGTCGAAGGGCAGGGTCGAAACGGCCGAGGATGGATAGCCGATGCGCACCTTATTCGAGGGGTCAGCGGCGACGGTCTGTTCGGAAATAGTCACGCTGCCAATCATTACGACCATCAGTAATAAGCGGCTAGCCTGTACCATCTGCGTTCCGATGTAGGGGCAACCCCCTGTGGTTGCCCGTCCGGAGGGCAGGCACGGGGGCCTGCCCCTACAAAAATCGGATGCGTGTAATGTTCTGACAATTTGACCATGTTCCTCTACATCCCCATCATGCCGTAGTAGGTCGCGCAGTTGTCCCAGAGGATCTTGCGTTTGTCTTCATGACCGATGGGCAGTTCGAGAAAACGTTCGACGGCGCGGGGATACTTGGTGTCGACATGGGGGAAGTCGGTGGAGAAGACCAGCCGTTCATTGCCGAGATAGTCGATGGTGTATTTCACCGGCTCCTCGTCGCACTCCACCGAGGCGTAGCATTGGCGCTTGAAATAAAAGCTCGGCGGCTGCTGCAACCCCGGCGCCCATTGATCGCCATACTGCTCCCAATGTTCGTCCAAGCGCCAGAGCAGAAACGGCAGCCAGCCGCAGTTGCCTTCGAGAAAAGCGACTTTCAATTTCGGGTGGCGATCCAAAATGCCGCCGCCGCAAAACGCGCCGACGGCGAGCATCTGTTCGACCGGATGAGCATAGGTGTGGCGCAGCATGAAATCGTAGCCGAAATTGTCGCCTGACTGGCGCGCCAACGAGTTATTGGCTTCGTGAAAGCCTAGTGGTACGCACAGCTCTTCTAATGCCGACCAGAGCGGTTCGTAGTAGGGCTCATGCCAGTTGTGGCCGTTGACGATATTGGCGCGCAGAAATATCGCGCGAAAGCCCAACTGCTTGACGCAGCGCTCGGCTTCTTGGACGGCACGGTCGATATCGAATGGCGAGATCATGCCGGCGCCGATCATTTTGCCGGGATCGGCTTGGCAAAAATCATAAAGCCAGTCGTTATAGGCGCGGGCAAGCGCCGCGGCGAATTCAGGATCCAGATCGGGCACGCTGAGCAGATTCAAGCCGCGGCTGGGATAGAGAATCGCCACATCGATGCCTTCCTCGGCCATGGCGTCGAGCTGAACCTGCGGCGACCAGCCGCGCTCGTTGTGCGGTTTAAACAGTTTTTGGTTTTTGTGAAAAATATGGCCCGGCGGCGGCAGTGTTCCCGGCGCTGGATCGACGGGACGCCCCCAGGCTTTGCCATCAGGGCCGACGAGCCGCAGATCGCGCACATGATCGGTCAGGCCCACCGGCGCGCGCTGTTTGAACTTGGCATCCAGGTAGCGCTGCCAGAGGTCGGCGGGCTCGAGGATGTGCATGTCGCTGTCCAATACTTTGAAGCCGTGCTTGGTCATTAGAACCTCCGAAGATGTTCCAATCGTTCAAAACGTTCCAATCGTTCAAGCCGTGGGAATTGCAGGAACAGACGGTTGCAAGCAACCGTCCGAAATACGTATTGAACGAATTGAACGGCTTGAACATTTTGAACGCGTTCATTCCGCCTTCGGATTCGTTGAAATATATCGCGCGGCTTTTTGCGGGTCCACACCTTCGGCGCGGAGCGCGACCTGCGCCGCTTCTTCCTGAAGTTTGAACGTCACGGTGTAGGCGGACTTATCGCCCCAGCCGCGATTGATCGCCTTCGATTAGTTTTTGCTCGGCGATGTTCGCCAACGGCAACGACACGTTGAGATCGCGGCCCAAAGTCGTCGCCAGGCCGACGTCTTTGCGCAGCAGCTTGAGCGGAAAGGTGTCGGTCTCGTAGTCGTCGCGAAACACGTTCTGCGGCACTTGGCTGTGCAGCACGTGCATGCGCCCGACCATGCCGCGGCGCACGCACTCCCACAGCGCCACAGTGTCAACGCCGGCTTTGACACCGAGGGTGAGCCCTTCGGCGATGGCTTGAGCGATGGTGCTGTTGATCATTTGATGGACGAGTTTGCAAATACTTCCCGAGCCGAGCGGCCCGGCATGGATCACTTGATCGCCAAAGGCGTCGAGCACCGGCTTGGCGCGCTCAAAGATTTCTCTGGCGCCGCCGACCATCACTTCGTGAATGCCGCGCGCCGCGCCGGGTTGGCCCGACGCCACCGGTGCGTCTAACAGATGGGCACCTTTGGCGCGAAATAACGGTTCAAGGTCGCGCAGCAATGACGGCGGGCTAGTCGAGATGTCGATGTAGATGGCGCCGGGATTTATTGCTTGGAGAATTTCTCTGGCACCCTTCTCGACGTCATCGGGCATCGGCAAGGCCGTGATTACAATGTCGCTGCGGTCAACAAGCGCGCTAATGGAGTCGGCGACCGTTGCGCCGCGCTCGCGAAACGGCCGAGTCGCTTCCGCGCGCAGATCGCAAACGATCATCGGAAAACCGGCTCGCTGTATATGTCCCGCAACCGGTCCGCCCATGTTGCCCAAGCCTATGAATCCGACGGTTGGCATATTTTACCTCGTTGGTTCTGCTTATCGCAGAAGTGAGATTCGGGTGTCAATGCGGCGATCATGCGATTTCGGGAAATAATTTTCAGGTTGGTGATAGGGGCGAATTTTGTTAAGAGTTAAGGCTGCGGCGAAAGGAGAATGACTATGGGTCACATGATGAACGGCAAATGGGTCGATGACGACCGGATCAGCGCCGATGTGCGCGGCGCCTTTGTGCGCGCCGATTCGCAGTTTCGCAGCTGGGTCACGCCCGATGGCAGCGCCGGCCCTTCCGGCAGCGGCGGTTTCAAAGCCGAGCCGGGACGTTATCATCTGTTTGTTTCGTACAATTGCCCCTGGGCGCACCGGTCGATCATCTTTCGTAAGTTGAAGCAGTTGGAAGGCGTGGTTTCGATGTCTCTGGCCGACAAACCCAAGACCGCGGGTTGGGCCTACTCGGAAACCATCGACGATTTTCAACCCGAAGCTGACGGCGTGTTTCGGTTGCATCAAGTTTACGCCGCGGCGGATGCCAGCTACACCGGCAAAGTGACGGTGCCGACGCTGTGGGACCGCGAGCGGCGCACCATCGTCAACAACGAGTCGTCGGAAATCATCCGCATGTTCAACGCCGGTTTTCGCAATCACACGAAGGCCAGCTACGATTTCTATCCGGAGGCGCTGCGCGGTGAGATCGACAAAATCAATGAACTGGTCTACAGCCATTTCAACAACGGCGTCTATCGCGCCGGCTTCGCGCGCAGCCAGGAAGCCTACGATGAAGCGGTGAAGAAAGTGTTTGTCTGCTTGGATCAGATGGAAAAGTGGCTGAGCGAGCGGCGCTATCTAGCCGGCGATAGAATCACCGAAGCCGACTGGCGCGCCTTTCCGACGCTGCTGCGCTTCGATCCGGTCTACCACGGCCACTTCAAGTGCAATTGGAAACGGGTGCAGGACTATCCGAACTTAACCAATTATTTGCGCGAGCTCTACCAGTGGCCGGGGATCAAAGAGACCTTCGATTTACAGAAGACCAAGGCGGGCTACTACAGCCAGCGAAACGTCAACCCGACCGGTATTGTGCCCATCGGGCCGGACATGAGCCATCTAGAGGCGCCGCATGATCGCGGGCGGTTGCCTGCCGAGGGTTAGGATTGTCGCCGCAAAGAACGCAAAGGGCGCAAAGTTAGATTTCTCGCTTCGCTCGAAATGACAAGCCGACAAATGACTGAAGTCATCCGCATTGGGCAAAGAATTCGGCAAATCAGTTTTTGGGAACTTTGCGTTCTTTGCGGCGTCCCGTTTGACTCTTCCGTCGCAGCGGTTAGATTCGCTTCACGCTCTGCGGCCCGACTTTCTCGATGTTGATGCGGATCAGAACGCGTTTTTCGTCGGTCATTTGTTTCTTGTAGTCTTCCCAGTTTTTGTGTTCGCCGCGCACGGTTTTGTACCAATAGATTAGCCCATCCATCGCTTGCGGTAGGTCTACGACCTCCGCGCTGCCGTGGATCTGGACGAATTTGGAGCCGCTGTATTGTTCGCCGAAGACCAGCATGGAGACGCGCGGGTCGCGGCGCAGATGTTTGACTTTATAGGTTGTGCCGCGCGAGGTCAGGATGACTCGCCCTTCGGCATCGATACCGGGAGTCACCAGGGTCATTTGCGGCAAGCCGTCTTTTTGTTTCACGGCGATGCAGGCGCGATGATTGTCTTGCAGGAATTTCTGTGCGGTTGCGACATCCATCAATCCTCCTCAGTCTGGTAATCCGTGGCCGTTCGAACCCGACACTTTGCCGTCGATCCAAAGCTTTGCCAATTCGAAACCGTAGGAATCGGCCTGCTCCTGGCTGTCGAAGGTGGCGTGGCGCCGGCCATAGATCGGAATGCGCTTAGGCTTTTGACCGTCGTCGATCACGATGGTGGCGCGTGCCACCCATTCGCCGGCGCGAACTTCTTCGGCGTCGAGTTCGACGCCGTGGCCTTGGTAGGTTTGGTTACTCATTAGCTGTAGCAAGTGACTGAAGGATCGACGGCGCAAGGATGCGATTCGCTCCGTCCCGTGGTCCTTCCTTCATCCCTTCCGCCTATCTGTATCAGATACTGACTTTGCCGCCATTCAACTTAATTCCCAATGCCGCGAGCGCTTCGACCACCGGAATCTCGGCGCCAAGCGCTTTGCCGACTTCCGCGGCAAGGGGCAGATCTTTGTCGTAAAGATTAGTGCCGGGATTGAATGTCATTTCGTTGCCGTCAAGTTGGTAGCGGGTGTCCCAACGTTCGAGGATATGCGCCGAGCGGGTTTTCTGCATGAGATCGAGAGCGGCTTTGTAGCCGATGCCGCCGGCCTTGGCGATCTGCAGCGCTTCGTAGACGACCAAGGCTTCGGAAGCCGTAACCATGTTTTTGAAAAGTTTGGTGACGTTGCCGCAGCCGAGCGGGCCCATGTGCACGGCGTCTTTGGCCATGTTCAACAAATGCGGTTTGGCGCGGTCGAACAAAGCTTTTTGTCCGCCGACGAGAAAGGTCAGCCCGCCCTGGCGCACGACGCTCGGCACCGCGGTCATGCAGGCGTCGATGACGTTGACGCGCTTGTCGGCGGCGGCTTGGGCGACTTTCTTGGTGGTGGTCGGACGGATCGTGCTGTGGAGCAGGACCAGCGAGCCCGGCGCGGCGCCTTCGACGACGCCATTTTCACCGAGCATGCAGTCGAGCACTTCTTGATCGGTGCGCACGACGACGTCGATGATGGTGCAGGCTTGGGCGACTTCCTTCGCCGAGTTCAGCGTCTGGGCGCCCTCGGCGCGCGCCGCTTCCTGCCCTTTGGGCGTGATGTCGAAGCTGACCGCGGAGACGTTGGCCAGTTTCAAACGCGACAGCAGCCCGCTGCCCATGGCGCCGGTACCGACAAAGCCGATTTTTTCCATAACGGTTTCCTCCCTAGATTCTAACGTTCGTTCTTGGTCTGTGTCGATTGCAATCGGGACTTTCACCACGAAGATTAGGACGGCCACGAAGGTTCTTGATAGAATATTTTCCGTGGCTCCATGTCCTTTGTGGTGCAACCATCGGGGGCTCGTAACTGCTAGGCGTGTCCCTTTAGCTTCGGTCATGACTGCTTTCTTGAAACAGCTCCACGCGTGCGCAGCGATTCGGCGAGGCTGAGATCGCCGAAGGCGAATTGTCCGACCAGATAGTTCGCCGCCGATTCATCGAGCTGGGCTTGGAGAAACTGCCGCACGGTTTCCGGCGTGCCGGCGATCGCTTGGCCGATCTCCATCATTCGATCGAACTCGGGCGAGCGCGGATGGGCCGGCATGCGGCCGCTCAGGTGCGCCAGAAAGTAAAAATTCTTATGCCACACCGGATAGGCACGGCGGGCGATGTTGAGCGCTTCCTGGTCCGTGTCGGCGATGACGATGAAGCGGCTCAAGCCGAGTTTGCCCGTCGGCTTGGCGCCGTGCAGGGCGCGCCAGACTTCACGATACTTGTCGTTGAAGCTGCGCGTGTCCTTGGCCGAATCGAGGCTGATCATGTTTAAACTTTGCTTTGCCGCGCGCTCGGACGGCCTCGACGGAGTGGACGCCGTACCACATCGGCGGATGGGGCTTTTGCAGCGGCTCGAGCTCCATCGGCACGTCTTTGAACTTGTAATGGTTGCCCTCGTAGTTGAGGATTTTTTGCGTCAGTCCCTGAAGGATCAGCTCGCGTCCCTCGGTGTACATCTCTTGCGCCAACGCCGGGTCTTGGCCGTAAAGCGCGTTCTCCGTCGGCGACGAGCCGCGGCCGAAACCGATCTCCAACCGTCCGCCGCTCAATTGATCGACCATGCAGATCTCTTCGATCAAGCGCAGCGGATGGTGCAAGGGCAGGGCGTAAACCATCGGCCCGAAGCGCAGTGTCTTGGTCCGCTGCGCGATGGCGGAAAGAAACACGCTCGGCGACGGCGCCAGGCCGATGGGTGTCGAATGGTGCTCAGCCAAGTGATAGGCGTAGAAGCCGGCGCGCTCGTAGGCCTCGATCAACTTCAGCCTGGCTTCGTAGTATTCGTTCAGAGGAAGCGCGTTGCGATCCAGATGGTCGAAAATGCCGTAATCCATACCAGGCCGGATATATCGTGAATCGGCGGGAAATCAAAGTCGTTGGGGGAGATTTGTCCAAAACGCGTCAACAATGCTGTGATCACGCGCGAACGGTGCTATAAAAATATCTTATGGAAAAGCCACCGATCCGAAAAGACTACTTCGAAGCCGAATGCGGTTGCCGGCAGTGGTACGAGTCCGTGCCGGGCGGTCCGGTGGAAGAGTTAGTGGAGGTTGTCGAATACTGCGAGACCCATGATATCGAGAGCGGCAGCGCTTGAATGGCAACCGATGATGCGAGGATCCCATTCACCACGAAGGCACGAAGATCACGAAGTTCGGATGAAATTATCCGAACTCTGCTCGTGTCTTCGAGCACACGGATGCAGGATGATCTGCGCACGATAGCGATCTCGTTCCGTATGACGGGAGCCGGTATCCATTCGAGACCCTGTCCTGCATGCTCCGGATGAGGTCAGAGGACGGTTCGGAGTTTATCATTATCCGAGACTCGTGATCATGACCTTCGTGGTGAGATCGAATTTTATGTCCAGCTGCAAAAGTTCAAAGTGATTCGTTAGTGCGCGGCGTGCGCTTGCTGCTGCCTCGGCACTTCCAATCCGACGATGAACGCCGGGTTCACGGTACACATGGTGTAGATCTCGTCGTCGGTGCAGCCGAAGGCTGACATGTGGCCGCGCAAGAGCCGCAGCGATTCCACCGAGTTGGGGAATAGCGGTTCGCCGGCGTCGGACGACAGCGTGCAATGTTCGGGGCCGACGGTGCGAATCGCTTTATACATATTCCCAGGATCGATGCCGAGCAGCGGCGATAGTTCGTCGTAGGTGAAATTCAGCCACAGGCCGGCGGCGCCGGCTTCTTTCATTTCCTCGATGGTCAAACTGACGAAGGGGCTAAACGGATGGTCGACGACGCCGCGCGTGAAGCCGATCTTCTGACAGTACTCCGCCATGGCGCGGAACTCCGGCTTGGTCGGATGGCCGAAGAAGACCGCGGCGTTGTGGTCGTGAGCCATGCGGAAGATCTCTTCGATCTCCGGCAAGAGGCGGCCTTTATCGTCGAGCAGGTAGTGGCCGTACTTGAGCGAGTCTTCCCAAGACAGCGGTTCGGTGTGCGCTTTCGGATCGGCATTTTTGTCCCAAGCGCTGGGCTTGCCGCCGAC
This sequence comes from uncultured delta proteobacterium, assembly GCA_963847445.1. Taxonomy (GTDB): domain Bacteria; phylum Desulfobacterota; class Binatia; order UBA9968; family UBA9968; genus DP-20. The sequence goes on from CAWJZV010000015.1 coordinate 85,889, forward strand.
GATGTTGAGCGTGTTTGCCGAGGTGTTGTTGGGCATCCACAAACCTTTGACGCCGGATTTCAGGTTGTTCTCCGACCACGCCGGCTCGATCTTCGAGAGAAAACCTTGGGTGACCGAGGCGCCGGCCCAGAGATGTACGGGGGTGTAGCCTTTTTCGGCGCACCACGACTCAAGTGTAGCGCGGATGGCCGCGACCGTTGCCGCCGAATCCTTGCGGCCGACGATGGTTTTGTAGAGGATGCCCGCCATGCCGCTTTTCGAGGCGAGCTTGGCGACGCCGAGAGCGTCCTGCTGTCCCTCGTGGGCGTGGCAATGGATGTCGATGGAATCGTCGACGCCGATCACATAGTCGAGCGATGGATCGACGGGCCCTTGTTTGAAGCCGCGGCGGGCGGGATACGATGTCACCGAGCGAACCGCGCTCGGCGTAGAATAGTTGGGTCTGGTATCAGCCATGGTCAATCCTCCTGATTAACGATTTGATCGGAACATAGCGCTTCCGTCGGTCGCGGGCAAACTGAATTTAACATTGAAAGAAGATTCGCAAGCGGAGAATTGGCCGCAAAGAACGCATAGAACACAAAGGGATGAATTCGGAGTGTACAAGGGGCGGGTTTGAAACCCGCCATCTTCAAATTGCCTCGTGATCTTCCTGGTGAGACGGTCGCTTCTGTTTACTTCACCTGTCCGGGAAATATTTTTGCGCCGTAGTCGCGGTTGACCTCTTTAATCAGGGTGTTGTCGAAAAATCGCCGTGGATCGAGGTCGGCGGCTTTGGCGACCGTCGATTGTTCGAGCACCAGTTTGATCGCGTCGCCGTCGACGGTCATGTCTTTGTTCCAGACTTTCTTGCCTTCCTGGTAACTTTCCTCGAGCAGTTTGGGGTCGGTGTTCTTTGTGTAGTGGGCTTCGACCTGTTTGGCGGCGCGGGGATCGTCGAGGGCGCGTTTGATGCCGTCGAGATAGCCCATCAAAAAGATTTTTAACGTATTGGGATTCTTCTGCATGAAGGAACGGGCGACGCCGGTGCCGGGGCCGATGATTTTTAAGCCCCGCTTATAGAAGTCGATGATCACCGGATAGCCTTTGCTCTTGGCCATTTCCGTTTGCGGCGGGGTGACGATCAGACCGTCGGCGTTGTTCAGCACGAATGTCTGAAGGGCGTCCGGCGGTCCCTTGTGGTACAGCAGCTTGATGTCCTTGCCGATTTCCATGCCGCGTTCTTTGGCGGTTTTGCGCATGGCGATCTCGCCGAAGGCGCCCACCGAAGTGGTTGCCACCGCTTTGCCGCGCAACCCTTCCAACGTAGTGATGCCCTTTTGCCCGAACAGGACCAGCGTGCTTTTATCGACCGCCGCGCCGATGTAGATAACATCCGAGCCGGCGACATTGGCATGAATGGTTGCCGTGCCGCCCTGGTAAATATCGACCGTCCCCGAAAGCAGCGCCTGAGCGGATGCGGTGGCGCTCAGCACGGTCAGGTTGACGCGCAGTCCGCGCTTCTCGAAGTAGCCGGCATCGGCGGCGAGGAGCAGCGGCAGATAAAGCGGTCCGGTGGCGGCGATGGCGACTTCGAGCGTAGCTTTCTCTGGCTTTAACGTCGGACCCTGGGCGTTCGCCGTCGTGGCGATTACCGAAAAGATCAAAGCCGCGGCGCCAAACCTCACTGCGTGTTTGCTTCGAATGAATTGTTTCAACATGATCGGTCTCCTAAGTGCACAGCAATTTCCAGTAACGTTATTTCGGAATCAAGGTGCTGACCAGTTTAGACTTCGTTGTCGGATTCAGTTTGAACAGATCGTCGACTAGCTTCTTGACCTCTTCGCCGGTGAGCGGGTTGATGTCGAGGTTGGCTTTCTTCGCTTCAGCGACAAATTCCGGATCGGTTAAGGTCTTGGCGAAGGCGCTGCGCAGGATCTGCAAACGGTCGTTGGCGATGCGCGGGGTCGTCACGTAGACACGGACGACTGCGGCGGGGTCAATGGCGCCGGCGCGCAGCAACAGTTTGGCTTCCTCGGTTTTGGCCAGATCGAGAGCGAGCGGCGCGTTGGGCAGCTCCGGCAGCTTCTTGGCCGTCACCTGCAAGACGACGTTCACTTCGCCCGCCGGGATCGCTTTCGCCCACGCGGTTTTCAATGTCTCCCAGGCCCAGCAGGCGCCGTGCAATTCACCGGCATCCGCCGCCAAGCGAATTTCATTGGTGCCTTTGTAGCCTTCGACTAATTGCACCGGCAGGTTGAGAGCGCTTTGAATGATCCGCGCGACGTCGCTGGTGCTGTTGCCCGGACTCAAGCCGCCCAATTTGATCGGCGTCTTCGACGACGCCCATTGCTCCATGTTGGTGACGCCGCTTTCCTTGCGCAGGGCGCAAACCGGATTGTCCTGCACCGGCACGCCCAAGTATTCGAGCTCGCGCATGTCGAAGTCGATGCCTTTCATGCCGAGGACGCGGCCGAGAATCAATCCGCCGTTGAACATGCCGATGGACAGCCCGTCAGGCTTGGCGCTGCCGTGGACGTACTTCGCGGCGATCAGCGTGCCGGCGCCGGTCATGTTCTCGACGATCAATGATGGGTTGCCAGGTATATGTTTGCCCATGTGGCGCGCCATGGCGCGGGTGTAGATGTCGAAGCCGCCGCCGGCGCTGCCGCCGACGATGACGCGAATGACTTTGCCGCGGTAGAATTCTTGAGCCGGCAAGTCTTCGGGCGTTAGCAGCGCAAGGAGTAGCGTGAATAGCGCCAAGCGTGGTTGCATCGTTAAACCTCCGAATGCGGCTGATTATGTTGGAAATCGCGGCCTTGTCAATGATTCCGCCTCGTCAAGTTTACCCCGGCGCATTGCCGCTTGACGGCTGTCGTTCACTTCGCGTAGCTTGTGCTCCAATCTCGGTTGAGCTGGAAAGAGGAATCTCAATGAGACGAAATATTGTTTCGGCTTTGACACTCGCGGCTGTCATGACGTGCGCGCATGCGGCTCATGCCGCCACCGCATCGGCTGATTTTTATCATGGCAAGGTGATCCGCATCATCGTCGGCTTCTCGGCCGGTGGCGGTTTCGATACTTTCGCGCGCACGGTGGCGCGCTACATGGGCAAATACATTCCAGGTAATCCGTCGATTATCGTCGACAATATGCCGGGGGCAGGCAGCTTGATCGCCGCCAATCACATTTACCGTGTCGCCAAACCGGACGGCCTCACCATCGGCGCCTTCAACGGCAATCAGATCCTTGGCCAGTTGGTCGGCGCCCAGGGCACCAACTTCGACTCGCGCAAGATGGAGTGGATGGGCGCGCCGGGCTATAACCACGATCTCTGTGTATTGCACCAGCGCACCGGTATTACCAGCGCCGAGCAATGGATGGCGGCGAAGACGCCGCTCAAGCTCGCCGGCAGCGCGCCCGGCTCGACGACTGACGATGTTGCGAAAGTACTGAAAGAAGCGATCGGCCTGCCGATGCGTCTGGTGACCGGCTATAAGGGCACGGCGGATATGCGCATCGCCGTGGAGTCGGGTGAGATGGACGGACTGTGCGGGTTTTCCTGGGTGTCGGTTAAATCCACTTGGCGCCGAGCAGTGGAATCGGGACAGGCGATTATCATGCTGCAAAGCGCAGCCAAGGCCCACGCCGACCTGCCCAAGGTGCCGCTGACGATCAGCTTCGCCAAGACGCCCGAGGCGCGCCAATTGATCGAAGCCGGCGTGCATCAACCCGGCGCGATCACTTACGGCTATTCGCTGCCGCCGAACACGCCGAAGGAGCGCGTGCAAATTCTGCGCAGAGCATTTATCCAAGCGGTTAAAGATCCCGATCTATTGAACGACGCCAACAAGGCCAACCTGGAAATCGCCCCGGCATCGGGTGAAGAGATCGCCAACGCCATCGAAAATATGTTCAAGACGCCGCCGGCGGTGGTGGCGAAGCTGAGGGAAACGCTGAAGTGATGCGATAAAACGTGAGGGGTGAAGGGTAAGGGGTGAGGCGCTGATCGGTCGCCTTACGCTTCACCCCTTACCCCTTACGATTTACTGAGATTCGTCACTGCTTGACCGTCAGAATGCTGGAGAGCTTGGCGACAGTCTGCGGATTGAGAGCAAACAGGCTGTCAACGACTTTTTTGACTTCGTCGCCGTCCAGCGGATTGACTTCCAGGCCGCCCTTTTTAGCTTCGAGTAGAAACTCTGGATCTTTGAGCGTGTTGGCGAAGGCCTTGCGCAGTATATCGACGCGCTCCTTGGGCGTCTTCGGCGAGGTAACATAAACGCGGGTAACCGCGCTCGGGGCGATGCCGCCGGCGCGAATGATCTGCTTGAGATCTTCGGTTTTCGCCAAGTCGAGGGCGAGCGGGACATGCTGCAGGTCGGGCTGTTTTTTCGCCGTCACCTGCAGGATTGGATTGACCTCTCCCGATTGCAGTGCTTTGGTCCAGGTCGCGCGGATAGATTCCCAAGCCCAGCACGCGCCGCCGAGCTCGCCACTGTCGGCAGCCAGACGAAGATCGGCCGTGCCCTTGTAACCCTCGACCAATTGGATCGGCAGATTCAAGGTCGCTTTGACGATGCGCACGGCGTCGCTGGTGCTGTTGCCGGGACCGAGTCCGCCCATTTTTACCGGAGTCTTTGCCGCCATCCATTGCTCTACGTTGGTGATGCCGGTTTCCTTGCGCAGGACGCAGGCGACGTTGTCCTGGATCGGCACGCCGAGCCATTGGAACTGGCGGGTATCGAAGTCAAAACCTTTGGGATCGAGCACCTGGCTGAGAATCAAGTAGCCGTTGAAAATCCCGAAGGTGAGCCCGTCCGGCTTTGCCGCGCTGTGGATATACTTGGCGGCAATCCGCGTCGCCGCGCCGGTCATGTTCTCGACGATGAAAATCGGATTGCCGGGAATATGCTTGCCCATATGGCGCGTCATCGCCCGCGTGTAAACATCGAAGCCGCCGCCGGCCGTGCCACCGACGATGACGCGCACGGTTTTGCCTTTGTAGAAATCGTCGGCGCAGAGGGCCTGCGACGTTATAGCTGCCAACAAGAGAACGCAGACCAATATTATCTTCATGTGAATTCTCCAATTAAAACTTTAGAAATCTACAGGATCGCTTTTACCGATGGCCGTTGTTTCATGCGCTCGAACCAAGCCGTTAGTTTCGGCAACGCCGCGCTTGGCAACACACCGTATTGTTCCAGACGAGGAAAACGCGGCAACATGGCGATGTCGGTGAGACTGTAATCGCCCAAGAAGTATGGCTTTTCGCCAAGGGCGGCTTCGAGATATTGCAGCCTGGTCGCTACTTCTTTTCTGGTTTCAGCGATGAGCTTTTGATCGCGCTCAGCTTCGTTCTTCTTGATCATCTCTCCGCGCAGCGCCCAGTAGGGTTCGTGGAGAAAATTCAAAAAATAGTCGATCAGTATTCTCCCGCGGGCGCGCAGATAAGGGTCTTTCGGCTGCAGCGGCGGGTTGGGATATTTCTCGTCGAGATATTCGTTGATGATGCACGACTCGAACAAGAGTTGGCCGTCATCGTCGATGACCGGAATCTTGCCGTAGGGATTGCGCTTGAGATGCTCAAGACTTTTCTGCTCCATCTTCCCAAGCTTGACCCATATCCCTTCCCAGGGGAGTCCTTTTTCCGCCAAGACGATTTTGACACGATCGCAATTGGTCGACGGCACGTCGTGATAGAGTGTTATCGGCATAGGGCCTCCAATTCCATATTACAAATTCCAGATTCCAAATTTCGGATTGAACACTAGCTGCGGCGTTTTTGGCCGGTTTCCTCGGTTGCTTGCTTGGCCAACGTCGATCTTGAAGCCTTTGGCTTGGATACAGCATTAAGATGTTTTTGACCTCGGAATTCGGACCGTTTCACTTGCTCAATCCAGCCATAGAGTTGTTTTGAGATGGATTCGCAGCAAGCCCTAGAGAGCCGCAATTTGATTTTTATGATTCGCGAAAACCTTTCATGAATAGAGGACGCGGAGCATGGACCGAACTTCTCCTGCTGATCCTCGAGAAATATAGAGAAACGCGAGTAATTCATTATTGCCGCCACGCTCGAATCCTTCAGCGATGTTATTGGATACCGATCTGGCGGCTCGCTCCAATTGGTTGCGGAGGCCGTAGTGATGGCGAAAGAGATCGTCACCGGTGAACTCCAGCACTGACTGGGCCAGCCGGGCAGCGTCCTGCCATACTGGCAGGTCTTCGAAATGGTGATAAGTCATCGCGGTAAGCAGAATTACAAGCTTCGGCAAGGTGCTGTCAAACGCTTTAATACGCTCGGTTGGGGAGGCGCAGTCTCCAATCTGGAATTTGGAATTTGTAATCTGGAATTTGCAATTGGTCAGCGTGTCTTTCTCGCGCTAACCAGGACCACCGAGCCGATGATCAAACCGGCGGCGAGCTAGTACCCGCAGGGCCAGAATTTCCTTGCCAAGAAAGTAGCCGAGGATGATTGCGACCAACGGATTGACGTAGGAGTAGGTCGAGACCAATGGGATCGGCGCGTTGCGCAGGAGCCAGGCGTAGGCGACGAAGGCAATGGGACCGATCACGGTCAGATAGACCCAGCCGATGGCGGAGCGCGATGAAACTTGCGCGGGATCGAATCCGTTCACTTCGCCGACGGCGAGCGCGATGATGAGCAACGCGGCGCCGCCACTGAGCATTTCCATGCCGGTGATGAGAAGCGGGGATGATGGCAGCTTGGCGGTCTTGCCGTAAGATCGAACCGGCGGCCCAGAAGAGCGAGCCGAAAACGACTACGACGGCGCCGGCAAAACTGTTTGGCGTGGTGCCGTTGGCGCGACCAGCCAATCAGCAACACGGCGCCGCAGAAGCCGATGACGATCCCAGACAGAGCCCGCGGCCCAGGTTTTTCTCCGCCGCGCCGGAGGAAGTCGAATAGCAACATCCAGAGCGGACAGGTGGCGACCAGCAAGGCGGCCAGACTCGATGGAATGTAGCGCGCCGCCCAGACCACGGCGCCGTTGCCGCCGACGAGTAAGAGCAGTGCCGATCACCGTGGCGCTGCGCCATTCGTGCCGGCTCGGCGTTGGATCGCCGCATAGTCGCCGCCAGAGATACAGCACAGCGCCGGAAATGATGAAGCGTGCCGCGGCTGACAAGAAACGGCGGTGTGGTCTCGACGGTGAAGCGAATCGCCAGGTAGGTGGAACCCCAAATCAGATAGACCGCGCTTAACGCCGTCCAGATCAGTACCGATGAGCTAACGCGCTGAGACGAAGCGGTTGTCTCTGATTCACAACTGCACGCCTTCATGGCGTAGCAGCCAGCGCTTCAAGTCTAGTCCGGTCTTGCCGCAATAGCCGCCGAGAGTGCCGTCGCTGGCGACGACGCGGTGGCAGGGGATGACGATCGGAATCGGATTGCGGCCCAAGGCTTGGCCGACGGGCGGCTGGATTTCGGCCGTCCCATTTCTTGGGCAATACGCTGATAGCTCCAAACTTCTCCCCATGGAATCCGGCTCGTGACGGCCAAGACTTCACGCTGAAACGGCGTGAGCGAGGATAGATCCAGCGGTAGGTCGAAGCTGGTCGTCGCCCTGAAAAGTATTCTGCAATTGGCTGCAAACTTGAATTGACAAGTGATCTGGCGATCTCGTTGGGCTCGGGATTTGAAAAGAGACTTAGGTCCGGTTCAAGGCGGCCAAACTTGATGGCGCATAGTCCGCGGCCGTTAGTGGCGATGTATAGTCGACCCAGCGGCGTGGATATTTCCGACCAGAAGTCGGAGTGTTTCGCCGCCGTTGCCGTCGAGATCGGTCTCTGTCATCGGGTTTCCCTCATCCGATCACTCCGGCGCCATGCCTTTTTTCTTAAGTTCTTCGATGGCACTGGCTGTCTTCGCCGGCGCGTCGACGGCCATGCCTCTAAGGATGTTGGCTCGCTTTGGTGAACTGGCAGTCGTCGTAGGGGACGATTTCTATGCGGTTGCCCCAGGGGTCGAGGATGTTGAGCCGGTCGTTGATGCTTTCGATGCCGAGTTTCTCCATCGATCTTCGCACCGCATCACGATCGTCGACGACAAAGCCGAAGTGGCGCTTGGTATCGGCGACTTGGCTGCGGCCGAGAGTGAGCTGGATGAACTGGTCGCCGAGATCGATGAAGGCGTTGTGTTCGCTCTTGCCGCGCAGGGTGAATTCGAACAGGGCGCCGTAGAATTCCAAGGCTTTATCCAAGTCGTCGACTTCGAGGACGACATGGTTGATGCCCAGAGCGCGGGCTTTCTTTTCCGAGTTATCGCTCATGACAACCTCCTGGTTTAAATAATTTCTCCGGTAAGGTCCTTTGCCGCGAAAACCGACTTTGGGTCGAGTCATATCATGAACATCGCTCCGGTCGCTACGATTCGTCATCGGCGTTTGGCTCTTGACGGTGCCTCGGCAACTGCCCTATGGATAGGCAAGATGACGAGCTGGCGGGGTTAGCATGACAAAGGGTCGTAAGCGTTTTTTGAACTGATCTCAAGAAGAGCGGATTTCTCGCTCAACTTCGGGTGAAACGTCAATTGATTCGGAGGAAAGAAGATGCGGTCAATGCTTAAATCAACGTTCGCTACTGTGAGCATCGGCGGTGTTGCTTGCGGTCGATCAGAGTCTGGCGCAGGCACCTTATTACGCCGGCAAGACGATCACCATCGTGCGCGGCGGCGGCGCCGGCGGTTCGGGGGAGTTTCAGTCACGCGCGCTGATACCTTATCTGAAAAAATATATCCCCGGCAACCCGAACATCGTCATGGAGTTTATGGACGGCGCCTCGGGGCGCAAGGCGGCGAATTATTTTTACACCGCGAAACCTGACGGCTTGAAGATCGCTTCGGCGGGAAACATGATTTCGGGACCGATACTCGGCCTGTCGGGCAGCAACTACGATATCGAAAAGTTTCCTTACATCGGCTCGACGGAAACCGGCAATCCCTACGTGTTCTTTAGCCGCAAGGTCGGCAACTTCGATACCCTCGACAAGGTTCGTAATGCGCGCGGCTTGCGCGTCGGCGCTCACTCGGTGGGCCACTCGGTCTACATCACCGGCCGCATGTTCGCGCATCTGTTGGACTTGAAAGAGCCGCGCTTCGTGGTCGGCTTCAACGACCCGGAGATGGACATTGCGCTCGCTAACGGCGAACTGGACGGGCGCACGTCGGGCAATATCGATAGCGTCCTCAAAGATCTCCGCGACCAGGTTTATTTCCATGCGACGATCTCCAATCCCAAGGGTCGCTTCGACTCGCGCCTGCCGGGACTACCCGACCTCGACAGTTTCGCCAAGAACGACCGCGAGCGCAAAGTGATCGACTTGTTTCGCGCCTTTCAGGTGCCGCGCTGGCCGCATCATCTGGCGCCGGGCACGCCGGCGGAACTGGTGAAGATCCTGCGCGACGCGATGGCACGGACTTTCAAAGATCCCGAGTTCCAGCAGGAGTTCAAGAAGCTGATGGGGCGCGAGCCGTCGCCGCTGACGGGAGAAGAGGTGCAGAAGGTGGTGAAAGAGTTGCCGCGCGATCCGGAGACAGTCGCGCTTTACAAACTGTACGCCGAGGGCGGCGCGCTGCCGCCGCGCTGAGTTCGATTTGACAAATTCTTAGCGAGTGAAGCCGGCGTCGGCGTAAGGTTGCCAGCCCGATGTCCAATCCAAATATTCCAGCCCGGTGAGGCGCTTTTTGTAATCGTAAGCGAAGGGTTCGCGATAGGCGTAACCGGGGTAGTAGTAGCGGCAGCCGCGCTCGCGGCTCAGGGCGATGGAATGCAAAATCATCAGGATGCCCAAGCTGCGCTTGGCCTCCGCGGGATCGAAGATCGCGTAGATCGCCGAGGTGGCGCGCTCGCCAATGTCCAGGAACGTGACGCCGACCAGCCGGCCGTGGAGATAAATGCACAGCTCCAGATTGGGACAAGGAATTTCCGCCGGGTTGGGCGAGAGAAAGTTAAACAGTGAGTCGGGAACATTGTCATTGAAGCGGACGCGATGCCGGTCAAAGAGTTTTTGTTTTTCGTTGTTGATGAATGATGGCCGGACGATCACTTCAATGTCGCGGTTCTTGGCCAGTACGCGCTTCTGGCTGCGGGTTAACTGAAAGCGCGTGAGATCGACGCGCAAGGGCAGAACGGTATACGGCTTGCCGCCATGGGATGAGGTGCGGTAGCGGACGAAGATCACGCCGAAATGACGCCAGCCCTCGGCCCAGTAGTGGTCCATCTTGGCCGGCGAGGCTCGTAAGCAGAGAAAATGCTCGTCCTGGTTCGAAGCGGTCATAGATCGATAAGGCGATCTTGAATCATTAGCCAAGGCTCGGTCAACTCAATTGGCCAATTCTTTTGGCAACCCGTCCACGAACAAAAGCCGCCAGCGCCACTGACGGCGATGACAATTCCTGCCATGACTGAGCGATTAGCAAAAGCGCGGGATCGAATTCACATCCCGCCAAATAAAAAAGGGCAGCCGTCAAGTCAACGGTTGCCCTTTAGTTCTAACAAATTTCACTTGTTACTATTCCGACACGTCGATCAGCACGCCGTCGGGATCGGACATTTGATATTGGCCGAAGCAGCAGGATGCGAGCAGTTTTTGCCGCACTTCGCGCTCCGGGTTTTTCTCTGGGCGGTTTTCATCCACGGTGTATTGAGGGGCATGTTTCTCCAAATCCGCTTTGAACGCTGTCAGGCTCTCGACCTTGAAACCGATGTGATCGAGGGCGGGGCGTTCGATACCGGAGCCGGCGAAGTCAGAGATCTTCCAAGGCATCACCGCTAATGTAACCTTGCCGTCGGAAAGATAATGGTTGGGATCGCCGTTGGGTTTTTCCAGTTCCTGCAGTTCAAATACGTCGCGATAAAACTCGCCGCATAGATCGGGATCGACGCAGCGCAGGCCGATATGGCCGACGCGCCGTTTGCGCTCTTCGACTTTGTCGGTATAGAGGTCGCGTGCGGTTTTCCATGTTCAGCTTGCGACAGATCGAAGACATTGCCGTTGGGATCGTGCATGCTGATGCCGGCGAAGGGGCGGTTGCTCGGCCGATGGAGCACTTGGATTTTAGGATACTTGTCTTTAAGCCGGGCGAAGACGACCTCGGTGTCTTGGACCTCGAAGCCGAAATGATCGAATCCGGCCTGCCGTCCCGGCGCGCGCGGATTCAAGTTCAACCCGACGTAACCGTCGTGGCAGACGACCGCGCCGCCCGCTCGCGTTACAGCCCGACCGTTTCATGCCAAAAATATCGCGGTAAAAATCACCTTCATGATCGACGTTGCTGGTGACGATGGCCATGTGTCTCAATTGTGCGAACATAGCGGGCTCCTTTGCGGGTTAGATTACCACTAACCTAGTTGAAGCGTGAGCAACTTGTCAACCGCAAACAAACTGGAGTGATGGAGCATTGGAATGGTGGAGTGATGGGTGGAATCGGAAAACCCAACACTCCATAACTCCAACACTCCAGTACTCCAATTCGTTCGTCAGATGTTGACGACGACCACGCCCTTGGGCTCGAGGTAATAGTCGAGCGCTTCGGGGCCATGCTCGCGGCCGACGCCGCTGGATTTCACGCCGCCGAAGGGCAGTTCGTCGTAGCCGTAGTGCAGTGAATTGACCCACACGTTGCCGGCTTGGAGCTTGTCGATGGCTTTGTTGGCGTGCAGCAAGTTGCGCGTCCAGATCGATGAGCCGAGGCCAAACTCGGACGCGTTGGCTTTCTCCAGGGCTTCGTCGAGAGTCTTGAAGGTGTAGACTGGCAGCGCCGGACCGAAGACCTCTTCTTTGGTCAAGCGCGAGTCTTCCGGCACGTTGGTCATCAGGGTCGGCAGATAGTAAAAGCCGTTGTCGAACTCGGCGCCCTTGGGGCGCTCACCGCCGAAGAGCACCTTGCCGCCACGGGCTTTGGCGTCTTCGACTTGCTCTTCGACTTCTTGGCGCTGGGCGCCGACATGGATCGGCCCCATGCGGGTTTCCTTGCTCATGCCGTTGCCGACGGTCTTCTTTTTCAAGATTTCCACCAGTGCGCCGATAAAATTGTCGGCGATGGATTCTTGCAGGAACAAACGCTTCACGCCCAAGCACATCTGGCCGCAGTTAAAATAGCGGCCGACATCGGCCATCTTCACCGCCAGGTCGACGTTGCTGTCTTCCATGACGATCATTGGATCGCTGCCGCCCAATTCCAGAGTCACACGCTTGATTTCGCGGCCGGCGACTTCCATGACATGGCGGCCGATCGGCGTCGATCCGGTAAAGGCGATGCGACGCACGCGCGGATTGCGCAGGAGTTCTTCGCCGACGCTGCCGCCGGGGCCGGTGACAATATTCACCGTGCCTTTGGGCAATGGTTTTTGCGCTTTGCCTTCGCCGAAGGTCGCCTGGGCGATGAGTTCGATGACTTTGATCGTCGCCAACGGCGTGGTGCTGGCCGGCTTGATGATGATCGTGTTGCCGGCGGCCAACGCTGGACCCAACTTGGTGCCCATTAAAGTCAGCGGGAAATTCCATGGCACGATGCCGCCGCACACGCCGATCGGTTGGCGCACGACCATGCCGTAGGCGTTTTTCTGCGGCAGCGGCACATGGGAGCCGCGCACTTTGGAGGCGAGGCCGGCGTAGAATTCCAGCCCATGCACGAGATGATGAATCTCCAAACCCGCTTCGAACAGCGTCTTGCCCTGTTCTTGGGTGAGCAGTTGGGCGATCTCCGCGGTATTTTTCTTGATCAGCTCGCCGGCGTTCATCAGCGCGTTGCCGCGATCTTCGGGCGAAACGTCGGACCAGACCTTAAAAGCGTCTTCGGCCGCGGAGATCGCTTGTTGGACGTCCTTGTCGTTGCCCTGCGGCACGGTGTCGACCGTCGCGCCGGTGGCGGGATTGCGCACTTCGCTAGTGTTCTTGGTTACTGAATCGACGGACTCGCCGCCGATGAACATCTTGGCCATTAGTTAACCTCCATGGAAAAAGTAAATTAGTGAGTTAGCGAATAAGTGAATAGGAAGAAAAGTGCGTCTAGCGATGAAAGTTTTAGCCTATTCACTAACTTACTTATCCCTGAATTGCACTTGGCTATTACTTTGCCTGTGAATTTTGCCGTGCGTCTTTTCCAGATAGGCTTTGACGCCTTCCTGGCCGTCTTCGCTGCCGAAGGTCTGCGCCAGGAGCTCGCGCTCGAAGGCCAAGCCGTCGGGCAGGGACAGTTCGAGGCCGGTGGTGATGGCGCGTTTCACTTTGCCCACCGCCAAACTGCTCTTGTTGGGCACGACGAACTGTTTGGCGTAGTCCATGACTTGATCCAGGAAACCCTCTTTCTCGTAGATGTAGTGGACCAAGCCCATTTCGAGGGCTTCTTCGAAGGCGATGGTTTTGCCGGTGAAGCAGAGCTCCATGGCGCGGGCTTTGCCGACCAAGCGCGGTAGGCGCTGGGTGCCGCCCATGCCGGGCATGACGCCCAGATTGATTTCCGCCAAGCCGATCGCGGCCGCCTTCCTTCTTGGCGATGCGGATGTCGCAGGCCATGGCGATTTCCAAGCCGCCGCCGACGGCGTGGCCGTTGATCGCCGCAATGATGATCTTCGGGGTGTTTTCCAGGCGCATGAGCACTTCGTGGCCGTGCAGCGCGAAGTTGTTTTTGAAACCGAGCGACTTGCTCGAGAGCATGTTGATGTCGGCGCCGGCGGAGAAAAACTTTTCGACCTTGCCGGTGATGACGATGGCGTGGACATCGTCGTTGAAGCGGGCGTCGAGAATCGCCGCGTCCAATTCTTTGAGTAGTTCCGTAGTGTAGCTGTTGACCGGCGGGCGGTTGATTTCCAACACCGCGATGCCGTTTTCAATGCGCGAATCGATCATGGCCATAACTGCCTCCTCATGCAAAATCAACTCAATGAATTAGCTGGCATGACCTCGTAAGTCAAGGCGCTTGGGCGATCACTAAGCGGTTGGAAAGTGCGCACAACTGTGACATCAGTAAGCGAAATCGGCCGAGGAAGGAATGACCTTTGGCGAAAAAAGATTTACATGACGAGCGGCTGGAAAAAGGGCTTGCGGCGCTGCGATCGGCGGGGATTGCCGCAAGGATAGCCATAGACGCGCCCACGTCGGCGAGCGTTGCGCAGCTCAAGAGCGCCATCGGTCAATCGGCGGAAACGGATATTGCAGCGATATTCATGCTCGGCAAGATTGCCGCGCATGAATCGCTACATTTGATTCGCGAGATCGAAATCAGCGCCACCGACAAGGATGTAAAGAAAGAAATCAAACGCGCGCTCTTCAAGCTCAGTCAAAAGGGTATTGTCGCAGCCCAGGAGCCGCCGGCCGAGAAAAAGCCCGCGCCGCTGTTCGAGCGAGAATACGAGATCGAGGCCTATATGTCCGCCGTCGATGGCGGCGGCGGCAGGTTGGTTTGGATCGCCAAGCCGCAGCCCAATCGCGGTTTGCAGGTGATCCAGGCGATGTTGCATGACCGCGACGGGCTCTTGCGTTTTGGCGGTGTGCAGATGAAGCGCAAGGAGTTGCGCGCCATGGCCGACGAGATCAAGCAGCAGCATGGCGTCAGCATGATCGCGGTGCCGTGGGAGTTCGCCGACCGGATCGTTTACGAAGGTTATGAAAGGGCCAAGGCGCGCGGCCAGAGCGGCCAAAGCGACCTCAATGACTTTCACGCGATTCGCTCGGTCATCGGCACGGGGAAGCCGAAAGCCGTGACGCATCCGGTTTACCAAAAACTTGGCACTGAGGATTTTCGTGACGGTTCGTGGCGCGAACAGTCGCGCCGTTTGCTCGAAGAACCGGAGCTGCGCTACTGGGTGATCGTCGACGAATGGGTGCAGGACTGCCTGGCGGCGTTGCATGAAGCGCAGTCGAGCCCGCTGGTGTTGAACCCAGTGCAAAAGGAAGAACGGCTCGCCAGCGTCGTGCGCGACGCGGTCAAGACGCTTTGCGCCGGCGACAACGGCCAAGCGTTCAAGCGGCGCATGGAAGACATGGCGCTCTATTTCGCCGAGACAGGTCGCCTGGAGCAGGCCAAAGTTTCACTCGCGGTGGCACAGCAAGTCGGCGAAGGCGATCCCGGGCCGTTGGATATTTCATTTCTCACCGGGCTGATGCAAAAGAGTTTCGTCTTTCTCATGTCGCAGATGAAAGCGCAGCACGAAGCCCAGCAGAAAGCGGAGCAATCGTCGCTGATCATCAAGCCGTAGGACGACCTGATCTTATAGAATAGCAAGGGAATCCTAAGATTCGGTTTTAGGAATATCCGCCTTCGAGCCGTTGCCAACAAGTTTGCCTGATTGTCGCCAAGAAAAAATTGCCCTACGAGTCGGTGCTAACTTAGCCCCAAGAAATTCAGCTGACTGTCATAACCTACACTATCTTTCTGTTTGCTTAGGGACCTTTTTGATCGACAAGGTTCCACTTTGTACCTAATCCCTCGGCGTTAGCGGAACACATTTCTCGTGCAAGTTCTCGGGAAGTTCATTTCTTCGTTTTTGCTACCTTGGTGTCGCGGAGAGTTTTTAATCTGCTTTTCTGGCACGGGGTTTGCGCTTAACTGCTGCAAATCTATCATCGAGGAGGTTTAATGAAATCTAAGTTTTTAGCAGCGACACTAGCAGCAGCATTGGCAGCACCGTTGGCCATTGCATCCCAAGGTGCCGCATCGGGTAAGGGGAATGGCAAGTCGAGTCGAGACGGCGGGTCCTCGACCAAACTTTATGCGAAGTTTGTTGCACCGGTGCCGCCTATAGTTCTCCCGGATGAATTTAAGAGCCGGGTGAAATATCAAAAGAAGTCGAACAGTAAAGGGACCGAGGAGGAGATCGAGGCGAAGGTTCTCTTTGCCGTGCCAGCGGCTACCGCGTTGGATCCATTAGTCGATACCACGGGTTTTCTGGTAAGGATATTGACTGCCGGGGTGGAAAAGGGCAGCTGCGTGCTGCTTGCCAAGGCCATCGAACTTGAATATTTGGCGGGTGTTTTGAGCGAGTTCGATGTCAGATACGCCGCCAAGGTACAAGAAAAAACTCCGATTGCCGGTCCGCCGTCGACGATTAAGAACCGAGTCGGCGATTGTTGGGTGACGACAGCCGTTGCCCCTGCGCTGCCGGGGAGAGGTGTGCCGGATGTCGCGCTTGGCGATACCGTAGAACTGTCCTCGATAACGCTGCCCGTGTTGCCTCTAGCCGCCGCGCCTGCTCCTGGCACGCTGCTTCTCTCGGGGGTATTCGGCACGGGTCATGACCATGGTGATGACGAAGACGACGAGGATTAACCCGCGACCTTTGTGAATTAGTTCACCGCCGGGGTGCGTTTAAAAGCGCACCCCGGCTTTTTTATGCTCAGCCGGGCTTGCGCGCTAGAAATTATCCGCGTTTACGTGCATGGGAGAGTTCTGGGCGCGCATGAGTCTGAACTTCGCCAACCATTATCGGCACAGGATCTTACCCAGGATTATACTCGGCGGCAAGTGCTCGCCACCGCTATGAGCGATTGATGTTTAACGGGGATCTAGGCAGGTCTGGGCCAGGTCATGCGAAAAATGCTGTGGGACAACGCGACGTGATGTTTCGGAGAGCCGTATTGAAGCAGGACCGGGCTGCTTTCAAGCCCGGTCCTGATCATCGTTCTTGCGTCAGCTTCTCACTCGCGTGCAGATATCCAACGCGATCAGCGCGTAAAGTTTGGCCGCATTGACCATCGCGTCGATTTCTATTTCTTCATTGCGCGGGCCGATGCGCCGGCCGCGCGGGCCGATCTTGATCGCGGGAATTCCTAATTCGTTGTAAACGTTGGTGTCGGTCCAGATGCTGGCGCGGTCGGCGGCTTCGTGTTTGATCTTTTCTTTGAATAGATGCTGATAAACTTCCTCGGCGGATTGCACCAGCGGCTCGACCTGTTTGCCTTCGTGGCCGAGCAGCGACTTGTAGATGTCCAACTGGTAATCGAGTCCGGTTGCGTTCAGAGTTTTTTCTAATTCGTATTGGATCTGCACGGGGCGGACTTGCGGCGGCATGCGGATGTCGACGTAGATGGCGCAGACGCCGGGGAAATAGTTGGGCCGATAGGGCGCGCCGCCTTCGATGCCGCCGATGTTCACTTTCGGATAGAGCGGGCCGGTGGGGGATTGATAGATATATTTGGCTTCGAACTCGGCGCCCCATTTTTCGATGGCGTCGATGATCTTGGTCATTTTGACGATCGCATTCATCTTTACCATCGGATGGGTTTCACGGTTGGTGCCCCAGGCGGCTTCGGCTTTGCCGGTGGTCTGTATCTTCACTTGCACGACGCCGTTCTGAGTCCAGACGATGTTCATGTCCGAACCGTCGCAACAGATGGCGTAGTCAGAGTGCATGCCGTGGGTGAGCAGATGACGGGTGCCGGCGCCTTCGCCGCGGTACTCTTTGGTCTGCCAGGGGCCGACGGGGGTGCGCGAGATCTCGCCGACGACGGCGGCCAGGATGACATCGCCCTTCAGCTTCACGCGCTTTTGTGGAGTGCCTTGCCGGCCATCATGAAGGCGGCGACGCCGCCTTTCATGTTGGAAATGCCCAGGCCTTGGACTTTGTTGCCGACGATTTTGCCGGCGAGTTCCGACTGCGGTTCCATGACCGCGACCATGCGGCGGTCTTCCTCGGTGCCGGTGAAGCTGGTGTCGGTGTGGCCGTTGAATCCCAGGCTCAAGCCGGTGCCGTCACCTTTAACGATGCCGACGGCGTTGGGCCGATCGTATTCGACATCCTGGCGCACGGCGCGCAGGCCGTTGGCTTCGAACCAAGTCAAAATAAATTCGCCGATGGCTTTTTCCTGTCCGGTGGGACTGGGAATGCTGGTGAGATCGGCGCCAAGTTGGGCCAGTTCGTCGCGGTCGATTTGTGACAAAACTTTTTGTGCTGCTGCGAGTATCGAGAGCCATCGGCTTCCTCCAAAAGTAATCGTTTGTAACTAACCAAGGGGACTGGCTAAGTCAATCTGACGGTGCCGATGGTAATGGTTTGATTCTGGCTTGGGTGCTGGGAAAGGGAAAGATTTCTCGCTCCGCTCGAAATGACAGAATTGCCGCACCGTCATCCCGAATGAAGCTGGGGGATCTCGCCAAACCTAAGCCCCTGGGCGTGAATTGCTACTCGCTTGAAATCTTCGGCTGGGCTCTTTACAGTCAAATCGCTTCACTCGCTGCCCCAAATGGCCGTCCTGTCAAAAGAAAAATTTCACGCAGCATTAAGGAAATCGATGGACACATCGTCGCTCTTGATGGTCGCCGCGGCAGTAATCGCGGTGATCGCCGTCTATGTCAAATCTCCCAAGGCCGCCGAGTCCGGTGTCGGCGCCGGGCTCTCGTTGCTCATCGAGATCGCGCCGCGCATGATCGCGGCATTTACTTTGGCCGGCCTGGTGCAGGCGGTGGTGCCGCAGGAAACCATTGTGCGCTGGATGGGGCAGGGTTCCGGTTATCGTGGACTTGATGATCGGCATGACCTTGGGCAGCGTCACCCCGGGCGGGCCGATGACCCATTTCCCGGTGATCGCCTCGCTCTACAAAGTCGGCGTCGGCGTCGGACCCTTGGTGGCGTACCTGACGGCTTGGTCGCTTTCGGCTTGCAACGCATTATCATGTGGGAGCTGCCGTTTCTTGGCGCGAAAGTGGTGGCGATTCGTGTGGCGGTGAGTTTGTTCTTTCCCTTCTTCGCCGGCTGGCTCTGCGAATTGATTTGGGACAAATTGAACGTCTAAGTGAGCATGAACCGGCGTAGGTTTCTCAAAGTCATGGGCGGGGCCGGGCTCGCCATGCCTGGGCTGATCGGCGTGTCGAGTTGCAGCCGGCAACTCTTCAATCCCGATGCGGGAACCGGCTTGTCGCTAGGCTACGTCAGCGGCGATGTCAGTGCCGACAGCGCGCTGGTGTGGCTCCGGGCGGACGCGGGTAGTCGCGTGGTTCTCGATTACGGCAAGGAGCCGGGTCTGGCGCAGTTTCAAACCACTCAAGCGCGCGCTGTCGACGCCGCCGCGGATCACTGCGCGATTTTTTCTCTGGATGGTTTGGACCCGGCGACAAGGTATTACTACCGGGCGATGGCCGAAGGCCGGACGGCGGGGCCGGTGGCGAGCTTCGTCACGGCGCCACGCGCGGATGACGATGCCAAGGTAACGTTCTGCTTTAGCGGCGACACGCGCCAGGGTTACAAGCCGTTTACGGTGATGCATGCGGTGCGCGCCCAGCGGCCGGACTTCTTTCTCCATTTGGGCGATACGATCTACGCCGACCGCAACGGGACAGCCCATACATTGCCCGAGTTCTGGGACAAGTACCGGATCAACCGCGACGATGCCGCGGCACAGCGCTGCTTCGCCGAGACCAGCGTTTACGTGATGTGGGACGATCATGAAGTCGAAGACAATTATCTGCCGGGCCATCCGTTGGCGCCCATCGGCAGACAAGCCTTTCTCGACTACTGGCCGGTGCGCCGACCGGCCTCCGAACCGGAGCGGATTTATCGCGCGGTGCGCTGGGGGCGGGCGGTGGACTTGCTTGTCCTCGATACCAGGCAATACCGCGCTTTCGATCGCAGCACCATGCTGGGGCGCCGGCAGAAGGACTGGTTTTTCGATCGTCTGGGTAACTCCAGCGCGACGTTTAAGTTTGTCGCGACCACCGTGCCCATGGCCGGCGGCGGTCAGGACCGCTGGGATGGCTATCCCAAGGAACGGGCCGAGATCCTGCGCTACATTCAACAAAAGAAAATTCCCGGCGTGGTGTTCATGAGCGCCGATATGCACTACGCGGCGGTGACCAAGATTCCCAAAGGCAATGGGCTGATCGACATTACCGCCGGGCCGTTGGCCGCGCAGCTCAACCGGGTCACCAACAGCGCCAATCGCCGCTATGAATTCTTCCTCGCGGAAAATTTCAACTTCGCCAAAATCACCGTCGACCCCAAAGTGAATGCCAACGTGGCGCTGCTTGAGTTCATCGATCAAGATAATCGGGTGTTTTACACGCGGAAGATTCGCGCCTGAGTGAATGACTCTGCGTCAAGAATTCACGCGAGTTTGCTGTAGACCGGCTTGGCGTCATTGCGAACCCAGTGCGGAATTTTGTCCGACGGAAGCGACTGTGTGACGAGACGAAATCCTTCACTTCGTTCTAGGATGACACAACTGCTGCGTCATGCCGGTGAAGACGGGCACCATCTTCGCCTTTGGTTCAGCCGCAAAACGCCTGGATTCCCGCGTCGCGGGAATGACGGAAATCGAGGAGTTGACGATTGCCAGCGTCGGTAACCGGATTTAGGATTACGCTACGCTAACCCAACCGCGGATTCTGATTTCATTTGCCGCGTTTGCGGCGATGATTCAGCGCCTCCGGATTGAGCGCACGGGTGAGTTTGCCTGCCATGTAGTCGAGGATGTTGGTCACGGCGTTTTCGGCGAAGCCTTCAAAGCCGGAGTCGGTGGGCCAGCCCAGGTGGGGCGTCAGGACGACGTTGTCCAGTTGGGTAATCGGATGATTCTTCGGTAGCGGCTCTTCGACGAAAACATCGAGGGCAGCGCCGGCGATGGCTTTCTCCTGCAAGATTTTTACCAGCGCCAACTCGTCGACAATCGCGCCGCGCGCCGTGTTGACGAGGTAGGCCGTCTTCTTCATCAAGCGCAGCCGAGTGTCGTTCAAGAGGTTCTTGCTGTCCTCGGATAGCTTCAAGTGTACGCTGACGACATCAGCGCTGCGCAGGACATCTTCAAGCGGCATAAAAGTGGCTGAGGATTTCGCGGCGCGTTCTTGGCTCAAGGTCGGTCCCCAGGCGATCACTTTCATGCCGAAGGCTCGGGCGATGGCCGCGACTTCGGTGCCGATCTTACCGAGGCCCAAAATTCCCAGGGTTTTGCCTTTCAAGACATAGCCCAGCATCAACGGCCACTGGCCGCGACGCATGGCTTGGTCGCTCTGGGAAATGCGCCGCATGACATCGAGCATCAAGCCGAAAGTAAGTTCGGTGGTGCTGTTGCCGCCGGGAGCGAGGCTGACGACGACGCCGTGCGCCGTCGCCGCCTCCATATCGATGTGGTAGGCGTGATTGCCGGTCTGCGCGATATATTCCAGCGCCGGTAATTTGTGAAACAAGGCTGCGGTGAATTTGGTGCGCTCGCGGATCGGAATCACCGCTTGGGAATCCTTGAGCGCGTCGACGACCGCCGCTTCGTCGGCAAGCTTTTCATGGATGATCTGCACGTCAACATTTTGCCGCAGCCGGGCGATGGCTTGGGTCGGCGAGATGGCGTGCTGATAATCGTCGAGGACGGTGACTTTCATTCTTAGATTACCGCGATGCCGGCGATTTCGATCAAGTAGTCGGGATGGGCTAGGCCCTTGACGATCACCAACGTGCTGGTCGGGGATTTTTTCTTATACTGTTTCATGCGCACTTCGTTGTAGCCGGGGCGATACTTGCGGTCGACGATGTAGGTGGTCGACATGACCAAGTTGTCGATGGAGCCGCCGGCTGCTTTGAGCACGGCGTTGATGTTGGCATAGACCTGCTCGGTCTGCTTTTTAATATTGCCCTTGCCGACGACGTTGCCATTTTGGTCCGAGGCCGTTTGGCCGGAGATGAATAGGAGCTTGCCGCCCTTGGTCTGGATCGCCTGGGTGTAACGCGGCCGGGGATCGCTGAGCGTTTTGGGTTGAATATCTTTGCGTGCCATGGGAACTCCTTTCGGGGTTAGGTTGGAGTGATGGAGTGTTGGAGTACTGGAGCATTGGGTTTATCCGGACCCATCACTCCACCACTCCAGAACTCCATCACTCCAATGTTTCTATTTCGACGGATATCGCTTGGCCATTTCGTTAAAGAAACCATCTTTCTCCATCTCCTGGAGAAAACAAAGGTCGACGAACTGTTCGGGCTTGAAATTCTTCGCGTTGGGCAGGGTGGGTGCCAGGACGTCGAGCATGAATTGAATGCCTTTCAAGGTTGGATAAGGTTTCTTCGGGATCGTCTTGATGTAGCCGTTGTAGGATTCCTCAAGCACCGCCGGGTCGTTGGTGCGCATGTATTTGGCGAAGACTTTTTGCGTCGCCGCCTTGTTGCCGTAAACGAAATAGATCGCCTCGACGAAGCCGCGCAGCGCGCTGCGCACCGTATCGCGATTGCTGGCGATATAGGCGCGCGAGGTGGCGAAGCCGTTGCCTTGAACCTCGACGCCGAGATCGCCGATGGAAACATGTTCGACCAGACCGGCGCGGCGCCCCAGCGGCGCCGCCGACGAGGACAGGTAGGTCGCATCGATCACACCGGACTGCACCGAGGCGATGCGCTCGGTATCGAGGCCGGCGGGTATCAGGGTGAATTCTTTAAGGTCTACGCCGAGGTGGCGGGCGAGGATGATCGAAGCGTAATGGGTTGCCGAGTTGAAGCCGGTGATGCCGATGCTTTTTGCCTTTGAGTTGTTCCAGCTGGGTGATCCCCGGACGGGAAAACACGATCAGGTCGTACTTGGTTTCGACCGCGGCGGTGAGCACGAGATTGTGACCCTGAATGGTCGCCTGGACCACGGTGCCGATATTGACGATCGGCGGATCGCCGCTGACCAGCGCCTGGGTCGCCACCTGGCCGCCGCGAAACAAGATCGGCTCGACTTCTAAACCGTATTTGGCGAATAACCCCATCTCTCGCGCGACCCAGACATTGCTCTGGCGAAAGCTCAAAGACGGGTAGCCGATCTTGATCTTCTTGAGTGTCTGCGCTTGCGCGGAGGAGAGTGGGAATAGGACAGATAAGAGGCATATGACCAATAGTTTTTTCATAGCTGGTCTACTTGCTCGGATAGCGTTTCGCCATTTCATTGAAGAAGCCTTCCTTTTCGAGTTCTTGTAAAAAGCTCAGATCGACGAACTGTTCGGGCTTGGCATTTTTCGCCTGGGGTAGTTGCGGCGCGACCAGGTCGAGCATGTATTGGATGCCCTTGAGCGTGGGGTAGGGCTTCTTGGGAATCCACTTGATGTAGCCATTGTAAGAATCTTCGAGCATCTCTTGATCGTTGGTGCGCATGTATTTGGCGAAAACCCGTTGCGCCTCCTTTTTGTTGGCGTAGACAAAGTAAATCGCTTCGACGAAACCTTTGAGCGCATTTTTCACCGTGTCACGATTGCTCGCAATATAACCGCGCGACGTGGCAAAGCCGTTGCCTTGCACTTCAACCCCCAAATCGGCCACCGAGAATAGCTCGTTGAAGCCATTCTTTCGTGCCGGCGCTGCCGCTGAAGAGGTGAAGAATGTCGCATCGATCCGTCCCGCCATCATCGCCCCCATCCGTTCCGCGTCCGGTCCAGTGGGAACCAGCACGATATCCTTGTTGATCTCCAGATTGAGGTGCTGAAATAGGATATTGGCGGCGTTATGGGTCGCCGAGCCGTAGCCGCTGATGCCGAATTTCTTGCCTTTGAGCTCTTCTAGTTTGTTAATGCCTTTGCGCGCGAAAACAATCTGATCGTACTTGGTTTCGACGGCGGCGACCAGCACCAGGTTGTAGCCTTGCAAGCTCGCTTGCACGACGGTGCCGATATTGACGATCGGCGGATCGCCGGCCACCAGCGCCTGGGTGGCCATCTGGCCGCCGCGCAGAAAGATCGGTTCGACTTCCAGTCCGTATTTGGTGAACAGGCCGACTTCCCGAGCGACCCAGACGTTGCTCTGGCGAAAGCTCAAAGACGGATAGCCGATGCGAATCTTCTTGAGCGGCTGGCGTTTGCGCGGCGGCATTCGCGGCCAGGGCCATTGCTAAGCATACTAATAGATTGATTGAACGTAATACTGTTTTCATACGATTCGTTGCTGGGAATCCTTTCTCCAAGATTTTTCATTGTCATTTCATCGACGGTTGAAGCCGGCGAGCTTGGGCGCGACGCGAGCAGGGCGCGGCTGCAGACTCGCGATAATAAACGGCAGCGCCGGCAGGCGAATTTTGATGGTCTGCCAGCTCGACAAGCGCATGGACTGACCGAGCCGCAGACCGGGTCGAGCATGAGCAGTTCGTTTTCCGCTAACGCGCGCGCTAGCGTTCCCAAGCGCGATGCCGGCGAATAGGAATGCGCAGGACTTCCTCGAGGGTGGCCGATGATCGTCATTGCTAATTTACTCGCCGAGGATGAAAGATCGAGGATCGTAAATCCGCTCATCTCGCGACATCCCAACTTTTTCTTACTAATTGCGAACGGCGCGGCGCCGTCAGCGATAAAGTTCCGGGTCCGAGCCGCTATCGACGCCGGTACGGATGCGCGGATAGACCGAGACGCCGCCGGGGCGGCCTTGGACCATGAAGTCGACGGGGATGAAGCCTTGCAAGAGCGGTATAGGGAATTGTACGCCGCCATAGGGCGCGCCCTGATCGGTGCCCAGCGCCAACTGGCTGCCGCCAAAGCCGGTGGGCAGAGCGCCGGTCATGCTAAAGCGGCTGGCCGATATGCTGCCCTGAATCGGCGGTAGTTGATATTGGCTGCCGGGATTGCGTTCGTTTTCGGTGATCAGCTCGGCATCGAGCACCCGGCGATAGGACGAGCCGCCGGCTTCGCGGATCAAGGTGAAGGTCGCGTCTTCGCGCTCGTCGGCGGATTGGCCGCGGCGTTCGCGTTCGCCACGGACGATCGCGCTTGGCACGTTCCTGATGCCGCCGACGCTGTCTTTGCCGCGCTGGTTGGCATCGGCGGCGGCGACTTGCTGGTTTTTTTCACGCAGGGCGACGTAGAAACGCTCGGTGGCCGCTTTGGTCAGACGATGGTTTTGGCTGCGCACGCCCCAAGGGGTCTGGTAGTAAACCATCAGGTCGTTGTCATTGAGCAAAATCGCGCCCCGTTCGGCGATCTCCATGTTGCGCGGATTACCGTCGAACAGGGACGCCTTGAGCGCCAAGCCTTGGGGACCCCGGATCTCCGGATGCTCCAGTAGGAATTGCTTGCTCATGCGCATGCCTTGGTTTTCATCTTTGGCGAGCGCGGCGAGCTTCTTGGTTGCTTCGGCGGCGGCGCTGGAGTCGGGATGATAATCGACCACCGCCTTCAAATAATTTTCCTGGCTGCTGCGGGATCTCGACTTGCTGGCGGCGTTTAACAAGGCGCGGGCGGCTTTGTCATTGAGGGCGTCGAGTTTTTCTTTAGGCGAACCGGCAAGCTCGTGATAGGTGAGAGCGCGATCGATCAGGCCGCGCTCTTCATAGGCGTCGGCGAGCACACGATAAACTTCGCTGGCGTTTTCCGATTTGGGATGGCTGCGCACATAGGCGACGCCGGCGTCGATCACCGGCTGCGCCGAGATCGGGTTGTTGGTCATGACTTGAAATAGATTTCTGCTCCACATCAAGGCGTTGGCCATGCCTAATGTCGCGGCGCCGCCGGGACCGGCGGCGGCCATGGCGCCGGCGGCGAACAGCATATTCTTGCGCAGGAAGTCTTCGCCAAGCAGAACGTATTTTACCGACTCCAGCTGCCGCTCGGTGCGGGCATCGTGAAAGGTCGCCAGCCGATTGTAGTCGGGGCTTCGCAGTAGGACGTTGGCGCGCTCTTTGGCTGCCGGTGTCGTCGCCTTACGGGCGTTTTGCTCAACGGCTTTGCGCGCCGCTTCGTGCCATCCCTTCATTTCCAAGGCGACGGCTTCGGCGTCGCGGGCGGCGTCGGCAAGCGGCTTGCCGGGATGTTTTTTCTCGGTGTCGATGGCGACCCTTTGGATCAAAATGGTATCGCGCAGGGACAAGGCTGCCAAAAGTTTTTCCGCGTCGGCTTGTTGCTCTGGGCTCAAGTTTTCTTCTTGGCGCGCTTTGAGGGATTTTTGGCGGACGGCTTGGCGTTCGCCCAGGAGCTGAGCGCTCTGTTGGCGCAACTTCGCGGCATCCTGCGACTGGGGATCGAAGAAGCCCGCCACTTGGGCATGAAACAGCGCCCGGTCTTCGTCGCCTTTGTTCAAGGCCTCTTTCGCCTTGGCGAGCTGCTTGGCGACCAGGACGGCACGTTTTTTCTTGTCGAGAGCGTCGACCTGTTTGCGCACCTGCGGGTTTTTGGGATCGTCGGGATAGCGCTTCAAATGATCGAGGTCGCGGGCCAGGGCGCGCCGCTCTTCCATGGGCATGTCGCGATCCATCAGGGCGTACAGCTGGCTGATGGCGGTTTCGGCGGCGGCGCCGATGTAATTGCCCGACGCGACGCCGACGAGGTCGACGGAATTCAACAAGCGATTGACCATGCCGCCCCAAAAATTGGTCGAGCTCCGGCGCATGAGCTGCTCAGACTGAAAGTGATCGTCGCGGTTGAGCACCGATTCCAGATATTTTTTCCGCTCCGGCGACGAAGCGTTGCGCAGCGCCTCACGGTACGCCGCTAGATTCTTCTCGCGGTCTTGAATCGTGTTGTTGACCAGATCCTGGGCTCGCTCGGTTAGACCAGTGCTGCCGCGCCGCTCCTTCTGCAGCCGGGTGTCTTCATTCTTCAAAAATGTGAGATGATCGCTCAAGGCCGGGTTGCGATAGGTCAAGGTATCGATCAGCAATTCGCGCACCCGTTTATCGACCGCGTCGGGGAAGAACTGCGGCGCGCTGGCCGGCGTCTCAAAGGGGTCATAGTCGGGCATCGGGTTCAAGATTCTTTCCAAGTCCAACTCGCGTGTTTGAGCCTGGCCCACGGCTGGAACGCCGGTCAAGCTCAAGGCGGCAATCAGCGCGGCGGTAATTAGGCGGGTTCTATGAAATCTCATCGATTGAGTCTCGTGAGCTTTTCCAAGTAGCCCCGGGTGGCTTCGATCTTCGCTTGGGCTTCAAGTTTCTCCATCACGCCGTCGGTTTGCGCGACCTCGCTGTAAAACTTCAGCGCGGCTTTGGCGAATTGATCTAACAGGTTTAAATCGAACGCTAACCCCTCGGGATCGTACTGGGCGGCATAGTCTTTTGCAAGTATCATGTAGAAGTCGCCGAAGTCGAGAAGATAGCGCTGATAGTTCTTGCTTTGTTGATGTTTGGTGATCAATTGGCTATAGCCCAGGATCGTCAATTGGTTGCCTTCCTTCAAGCGAAGGCGGTTGGCTTCGACGAAGGCGACCTTGGCGCGGTCGATGCGTTCTTCTTCGACGCGCGCGAGAAATTCGTAGGGCGTGCCTGAATGTTTCTTGATCAGGCCGTTCCAGGCCGCTACTTTCTCGTCGAGGCCAGCGATGTATTTGAATGGATCGTCGGTGGGGATCGTGCGGTCGAAGATGCGCAGGAAGTTGTCCAAGATCTCGGCATTCTTGGCCGCTTCGCTGCCCAAGCGGCCCTCGGTTTCGGCGACTTTGCGATAGAGCGCGGCGGCTTGGTCGTATTCGCGCAAACGTTCCAGCGCGAGCGCCCGGTTGTATTGAACGATGTCGGTAAACTGGCCGCGGTTTTTGGTTTCGTAGTCCTGCAGGCGGGTCAATGTCGCCTTCATGATGTTGATACCGGTGACATCTTTGGGAATGGCAAACCGGTAGGTGTCTTCCTTGGCCAGGCGCTGAAAGTCTCGGACGATGTCGAGCAGATCGCCCGCCGGCATATAGCGCCCATCCGGTGCGGCGGCTTGAACAGAGTGTGCTATGGGCAAAGCGACGAGGCAGACGACCAGGAGTCGAACCAGCGGCAGAAAGTTTAGTTTAGCGATTGCCAAAAGCGTAACTTCGCCAAGGGGCTTGGTGAAAATTTCTTGAAGAGCGATGACAAATCTCGGACTTGGGCTATTTTCCGAGAAAATCCCTTTAAGTCAAGCTACGATCGATCGCTTTGTGCGCTTGACCAATTCTCTGAAGCCTATTACCCATAGATCATGGCAACGACGACGCGGCGCACGCTATTAGCTTTGGCAATCCTGGTTCACTTGGCCGGTTGCGCTGAACGGGTCTTCGAACCGGCGCGTCCGGTGACCCGGCCAGTGCCGGTCGCGCCGCCAGCGCCGCCGCCGTTGCCCGAGTATCGCGGTCCGGCGACACGATCGTTCTTGATGGGATTCACGCGCTGGCCCGCTGATCTGACCCGTGAAGGCGTCACAATCGCCGAGAATTATGCGTATGCCCATGGCGATATTGTCTCGGTGACGTTTATCGGCGGCATCCCATGGTCCGAAGCGTTGGACGGCAAGCCCTATCCCCAAGATGTGCAGGAGAATCTGAAATACCGGCCGCCGGCGGGAAAGAAACTCTTTTTGTCGATCTCGCCTTTGGATAAAGACCGCCGTGGCTTGGCGCCCTACTGGGGCGAGACCGATAATCAGCCATTACCGTCGCCGTGGAACCGCGAGCCGCTCAACAGCGCCCGGGTCAAGCGTGCCTATCTTAACTTCGTCCTGCGCGCAGTCGAGACCATGCGGCCGGACTTTCTCGCCATCGGCGTCGAGGCCAACGTGCTGTTGTCGCGCGACCTGCTCAAGTGGGAGCAGTTCAAAGAGCTGTATCGCGAAACCTACCGTGCGGTGAAGAAAGCGCATAAGGCGCTGCCGGTGTTTTTCACCACTGACGTGTTGCACTACAAACGTTTGGCGCGGGACGCCCGCGGCACTCAGCAAGAAAAAGAAGTGATGGAACTCATGCGTTTCAGCGATTTGTTCGCCATGAGCGTCTATCCGCATATGAGTGCGGACGTACCCCGGCCGGTGCCGGCAAACTTTTTCGACTTCGCTACCCGATTCAAACGGTCGGTGGCGGTGGCCGAGAGCGGTATGTCGGCGCAGGATATCGAGCTGCGCAGCTACGCGACCCAGCTGCGCGGCTCCGAGGCCGACCAGTATCATTTCACCGAGCTGCATGCTCAAAACCGCCGCGCGGGATTACTATGAATTCGTCATCAACTTCGCCAGCACAGATTTCGAACGGTTGGTCGCCCGGCTTCAGCCGCCCCTCGACGATCTCGCGCGCATTTGGGCGTACACCGGGATGCAGACCAGCGACAAGCGGCCCAAGTCTGCGTCGGCGGTATGGGATGGATTCTTGCGTGCCAAGTATGTGCCTGCGAAGTGGTGGTGATCCTCGCTGGCGCTCGGAATTTCAAATTACAAATTGCAGATTTCAAACTTGGGACGTGGGTAGCTGCGCGTACCCGAAGAGTGCCGACCGAATCGCGAGCCCATCGGTTACGTCGTGATCAGTGAATAGAACAGCACCAACTCCGCAGTCTTGCCCGCCGCGAAATCATGGGGTGTGCCTTTCGGAATATGACAGACGACTCCGGGCCGCAGTGGAATCCGTTTCCCATTCACGCGCAGGCGGCCGCTGCCTTTGATGACATGACAGACGACGTCTTTGTCGTCGTGGTTGATCTGTTTTCGATCTGAGTTTTTGGTCGGGCGGAAGGCGATCAGACCGCTGGTGAATTTTTCTTCCTTGAAACAGTCGGCGTAGCGGATCTCGTCGGTGATTTTCTTGAGGCCTTTGAGGGCCTGGTTAATTTTGATGATTTTCATTGAATCAAGCCAGTGGCAGCGGCCATGCAAGGGAGGGCGAATGCCATTCGCCCCTACAATCCAATCTTATTGCGGATTTTGCGTTCTTTGCGGCTAATTCTCTAGTTTCGATCCTACTTCGGTCACCGCGGCCAATATTTCTTTGATCGCTTGCTCGGCTTGGTCGTTGGGCACTCGGCTGGAGCCGACGACTTTGTGGCCGCCGCCGCCGTAGTTGTTAAGCAGCTCGCCGACGTTCACGTTCGATGTCGGGTTGAAGATGTTGTAACCCACCGAGATCGACGTGGTGTTGGCGCGCTGGCTGTCGTGGGCGACTTTGACCTGGATGTTGCCTTTGGGAAACAGCGTGAAGACTAAGAAACGGTTGCCGTCGGGGATTTCTTTGACGCCGCGCAGGTCGCAGTAGATCACGTTGCCTTTGTAGCTAGTGCGTTGGAGCAGCAATTGACGCAGTTTTTCCTGTTCTTCTTGGATGCGCTGGCAACGCTGCTTGATGTCGGGGTCGCGCAAAACTTCTTCCAACGTCGCGTCGCGCAGTAGATTGATGACCTTCAACCAGTAGGGTTCGTCGCCGGCGTTCCTGACCGTCGGTGGTCATGGAGAGGAGCACGTAGCCCTGCGGGTTGAGCACGTCTTCCTGTTCCAATTTTCCGGCGTCCACTCGGTCGACCTCGTGCATAAGATGCTGCATGCGCGCTGTGCCGAGAAACTGCGCGATCTCTTCCGGTGTATTCCGGTTGCCAGTTGCCTGCTGCCTATTGCCTACTTCTTCATAGTATTCGTAGACCACCCGCGCCGCGCTGGGCGCTAAACGAAAGCCGCCGCGGCCGAGAATGATCGGCGTTGCAAAATTGGGCGTGGTGTTGGTGATGTGATGGTCGAACCAGAGGGTGCAGTTGGGGTGGTAGGGGAGATTGGTAATGATGTCGCCGCGGCGAATCTCGACCAAACCATCCTGCATGAACTTGGGCTCGACGTAGAGATAGTCGTCGATTTTTTCGAATTTCGTGACGAGTGCGCCGCACACTAGGCCGTCGAAGTCGGCGCGAGTGACGAGTCTCATCGAATCACCTCGTCCAACGGCGTGAAGGGAAGGTTTAACGCGCTGGCGACACCCTCGTAGGTGACTTTGCCGTCGACGGTGTTCAAGCCTTTGGCCAACGCTTTGTTTCTGACCAGCGCTTGGGGAAAACCGCGGTTGGCGAGTTCGAGGCCGTAGGTCAGGGTCGAATTGGTTAGCGCGTAGGTCGAGGTATTCGGCACGATCGCGGGCATGTTGGTCACGCAGTAGTGGACCAGTTCTTCCTCGACGTAGATCGGATCGCCATGCGTGGTCGGCCGCGAAGTCTCGGCGCAGCCGCCTTGATCGATGGCGATGTCGACGAACGCCGCGCCGGGCTTCATCCGTCTCGACCAAGGCGCGCGGAATGAGCTTCGGCGCCTGGGCGCCGGGGATCAAGACTGAACCGATGACGAGGTCGGCGTCGACCACCGCTTCTTCGACATTGGCGCGGTTGGACATCAATGTGGTCACATGGCCGCCCAGGATGTCGTGGACGTAGCGCAGTTTGGTTGGATTGATATCGAGAATGCTCACATAGGCGCCCATGCCGGCGGCGACTTGGCAGGCCGCGGTGCCGGACATGCCGGCACCGATAATGACAACATTGGCCGGACGCACGCCCGAAGCGCCGCCGAGCAGAATGCCGCGCCCGCCGTTCTCCGCCTGCAAGCACCAGGCACCGACTTGAATCGATAACCGGCCGGCGATCTCGCTCATGGGCGCGAGCAACGGCAGCGAGCCGTCGTCCAGCTGAATGGTCTCGTAGGCGATGGCGGTGACTTTGCGCTCGAGCAGGGCGCGAGTGACGGACTCGGCGGCGGCGAGATGGAGGTAAGTAAATAGAATCAGACCTGGACGCAGCAAAGGAAACTCGGATTCCTGGGGCTCCTTGACCTTCATGATCATGTCGGCCTTGTCCCAGACTTCCTTCGCCGTGGCGACGATGCTGGCGCCGGCTGCTTGGTAAGCGGCATCAGTCAATCCACTGCCGTTGCCGGCGCCTTGCTCGATCAACACTTTGTGATTTCGTGCAACGAATCCAGCCACGCCCGTCGGAGTGACGGCGACCCGGTTCTCTTCGGTTTTGATTTCTTTAGGGACGCCGATGATCATGCGTAAAGGCTACGCGAAGGACCAGAAAAAGGCAAAAGTAAAAACAGAGTGATGGAGTACTGGCGAGGTTGGGTGCGAGAGCATTCACTCCACTACTCGAAACCGCCGTCACCGATTCAGCGACCAGATGAGGATCGCCCAGCCGGCCAGAAACGCCAGGCCGCCGATGGGGGTGACGGCGCCGAGCCAGCGCATGCTCGGTGAAGCTCAGTAGATAGAGGCTGCCGGAGAAGATGACGATGCCGGCGATGAAGCACCAGCCGGCGGCGTTGAGGTTGGCGTCGGGCCAACGGCTGGTCGCCCACGCCACGGCGAGCAGTGCTGAGTGCATGGTACATCTGGTAGCGCACGCCGACTTCGAAGATGCTGAGCATATCCGCCGAGATTTTGGTCTTGAGCGAGTGGGCGCCAAAGGCCCCTAGGGCGACGGCGATAAACGCGGCGATGGCACCGGCGCTGAAGAAGAAGCGATCCATGGTTAGTCGTGCTCGTGGCTCGTGGGTGTGATCGTATTCGCAATGCGCGGTTGTTCGTCTATGCAGCTTGCGCGCTGCGATTCAGTGACACCACCATCTCGCCTTTTTGAATGACGATCTGGCGGTAATCTTTGCGTTGGCTGAGCGCGTCGATCAACTTCACCAGCGGTTGGCTCGCGGTTAAATATTCCTTGGGCGCGCCGGCGGCTTTCATCTCTTCGATTTCTTTCGCTTCGAGATTCCAGCGCAGGAGAAATTCTTCGTCGGAGATATTCTCCGCAGTTCATTTTTTTGCGCAGCTCGGCGACCGATGGCTCGGGCGGCGGCCGCTCGGCCCATTCCTTGGCGCGCGGGCGGTCGAGGATTTTCGCTTTGACTTCCGGCGCCATCAATTCGGCGCCTTCTTTGCCCCAGTAGCCGAGCGCGTACTGAATGATCTGATCGGTCACTTCTTTGTAGCGCTCGCCGACGATGACATTGATCGCCGCCTGGCTACCGACGAATTGCGACAGCGGCGTGACCATGATCGGGTAGCCGAGCTCGGCGCGCACTTGCATGGTTTCTTCGAGCGCTTGCTCGATCTTGTTTTCCAAGCCGACTTTTTTCAGCTGGAAGCGCAGGTTGGAAATCATGCCGCCAGGGACTTGATGCTGGTACTGCGAATAGTCGTATTCGACAGGCGCGCCGATGGGAAAGCCTTCGCGCTTGGCGATGTAGGTGAAGTGGTCGGATACCGGCTTGAGCAGTTCCTCGTCGATGAGCGTCTTGTAGCCCAGGGCGCGCAGATTCTTGGCGACATTGAACAATGACGGATTGGACGAGCCGTCGGCCAGCGGCGGCAGCGCGGTGTTGACGATCTTGATGCCGAGCTTGACCGCTTCGAGGCAGCAAAGCGGACCGAGACCCGTCGTGCAATGGGTGTGCAACTCGACGGGAATGCCGTTGGCATTGGCGAAGACGATCGGCACCAAGGTTTGCACCCGTTCCGGCGTGAGCAGGCCGCCGGGATCTTTGAGGCAAAGCCGATTCACCTTCAGCGACGCGGCTTGGCGCGTGCGCTCGGCGAAGTATGCGTCGGTGTGTTTGGGCGAAACGGAGTAAATGATGTTCAGCACCGGATTGATGCCGACGTCACGAGAAACCTTGGTTTTCCACTCCCAGCCTTCCAGCTCGTTCCACTCTTCCGAGATGCGCGCTTCGCGGATGCCGTTGGCGGCCATCCGCTCCATGAACAGGCCGTACATCGAGCGCGGCGTGATGTCGAAGGCGCTGAAGCGGCCGGCGTTCAGACGCAGCGGCGTATTCTTGATCCGTTGGCTGACCAGCTTGACCCGTGCCCAGGGGTCTTCTTTCAATTCACGCACGCATTTTTTCAAATGCGAGCTGGAGATCAGTTCAATGGCATCGAAGCCGGCGCGATCCATCGCTTCGGCGACGGGCAACATCATGCCGGTGGTCATGCTTTCCGCCCACAGGCTTTGATGGCCGTCGCGGATGGTGGTGTCGACGAAGTGTATACCGTCAGTGGTCATGATGGAATTCGGGGAGTTTCACTGGAAGTGATGGAGTACTGGAGTGATGGGTTTCGGACTCCGAGCACTTCCACCACTTCGAGTGACTCCATCACTCCAACTTTCTTTACAGGGTCAAGCCGAAGAACTTCACGGCGTTGTCCAGCATGATCTTTTTGCGGATCTCGGGCTTCATGTTGACCTGGCCGAACTCTTCCAACCAGCGCTCGACGCCGATGGCGGGCCAGTCGGAGCCGAACATGGCTTTGTCTTGCAGCAGCGTGTTGATGTTGTGCAGCAGTTCGGCCGGGAAATATTTCGGCGCCCAGCCGGACAGATCGATGTAGTAGTTGCCCTTGTGGCGGGCGACCGCCAAGCTTTCCGCGGTCCATGGCCAGGTCGGATGAGCGCTGATGATTTTCAGCTCGGGAAAATCCGCCGCGACCTCGTCGACATAAATCGGCTGGCTGTATTTCAGTTTGATGCCCATGCCGCCCGGCGTGCCGGCGCCGGCCGCCGCCATGCCGCCGTGAAACAGGATCGACATGTCCAATTTGGCGCATTGCTCCCAGATCGGATAGAAGCGCGGATCGTTGGGGTAGAAGTGTTGGCGCGCCGGATTGAGCTCGCCCATGCCGCGCAGGCCCAGATCATGGCAGCGTTTGACTTCATCGATGGCCAACTTGCCGGTCCAGGGATCGATGGCGCCGAAAGCGAGGAACACGTCGGGATGTTTTTTGATCGCGCTGGCGACATGATCGTTGGGCACCGGCGTCAGGCCGGTGATGGTCTCGTCGCGGGTGTTCATGATCACCGCCATCATCTTGCGCGCCCGGTATTGATCGGCCATCTCATCGATGGAAACCGGCGGCCGTTCGCGGCCGAAATAGCGCGCCATCTGCGCGGTGCGGTCGCCTTTGGCCTTCTGGGTGGTTTCATCGGACAGATGCACATGAACGTCGATAGCTACAATGTCGCTTGCCATGGTCTAATGCCTCCTGATTAAGTTTCTTTTCTTATTGCACTGGCTTGAAGATAGTTCAAGGTTCCAGGTTCAAACGTTCAAGGTTGTCGGACTTCGGGCCGCTTCATTGGCGCCAAATTTGCGAGGCTAACCTCGAATTCCGAACATTATTGAGCTCTTGAACCTTGAACTTTTGAACGGAACTCGCGCTCAAGCGCGACGTTCCATGGTCACAGAGAAATTCGCCGTCTGCACATGAATCTGCCGGTTCTTGGTGCGTTTGGACAATTCTTGCAACAAGTTCACCAGCGGCTGTTGCGAATTCAGATACTCCAGCGGCCGCTTGTTGGCGCGCATGAAGTCGATATCGTCTTTGCCGATGATCCAGCGCAAGAGTAATTCTTCGTCGGAGGTGCCTTCGGCGCCGATGTTGCGGCGAATCTCGTCCGGCGACGGTTCGTCAGGCGTCCACTTGGCCCACTCCTTGGCGCGCGGCCGATCGAGGATCTTGTCTTTGACGGTCGGGTGCATGTCGCGGGCGCCTTCGGCGCCGGCGTGGCCCAGCGCGAACTTGATCACCTGGTCGGTGACTTCTTTGTAGCGCTCGCCGACGATCACATTGATCGCCGCCTGGCTGCCGACGAACTGTGACAGCGGCGTGACCATGATCGGATAGCCGAATTCTTCGCGCACTCTTGATGGTTTCCTCCAGCGCCGCGGGAAAGCGATGTTCCAGGCCGACCTTGCGCAGTTGGAAGCGCAGGTTCGACAGCATGCCGCCGGGCACTTGGTGTTGGTACTGCGAGTAGTCGTATTCCACCGGCGCGCCGATGGTGAAGCCTTCGCGCTTGGCGATGGCGCTGAAGTGGCGCGACACCGGCTGCAGGATTTCTTCGTCGATGTCGGTTTGGTAACCGAGGGCGCGGGCGTTCTTGGCGACATTAAACAGCGACGGATTCGACGTGTCGTCGGCCAGCGGCGGCAGCGCGGTGTTGATCGAGCGGATGCCCAGCTCCATAGCCTTGATGCAGCACAGCGGCCCCAGGCCGGTCGTGCAGTGGGTGTGCAGCTCGACTTGGATGCCGTTGGCGTTCTTCAAGATGATCGGCACCAAGGTTTCCATGCGCTCCGGTGTCAGCAAACCGCCTGGATCTTTCAGACAAAGCCGATAGGGTTTGAGTGACGCCGCCTGGCGCGTGCGCAGGGCGAAATATTCGTCGCTATGTTTGGGCGAGACCGAATAGATTAAATTTAAAATCGACTTCATGCCGGCGCGGTGGCACTCGCCGACGCGGAACTTCCAGCCTTCGTAGTCGTTCCATTCGTCCGAGATGCGCGCTTCCTTGATGCCGTTGGCGAACATGCGCTCGACGAAGAGGCGGTACATGGACGGCGGATTGTATTCGAAAGTATTGACCCGCCCGGCGATCAGCCGCAGCGGCGTTTTGGTAATCAGCTTC
The DNA here is from genome assembly GCA_963847445.1 of uncultured delta proteobacterium. Lineage (GTDB taxonomy): Bacteria > Desulfobacterota > Binatia > UBA9968 > UBA9968 > DP-20. Next base: position 121,915 of record CAWJZV010000015.1, read on the forward strand.
GCTACCAGCCGCACGCGCTCCCAAGGGTCTTCCTTCAAGTCGCGCACGGATTTCTTCAAGTGCGAGCCGGAGATCAGCTCGATGCCTTCAAACCCCGCGTCGTCCAAGTTCTTGGCGATCGGCAGCATCATGCCGGTGGTCATGTTTTCCGCCCACAAGCTCTGATGGCCGTCGCGGATGGTGGTGTCGACGAATTTAATGGTTTCCATGGCTTCTCCGGCGAATCGCAAATTTCAAATCTCTCACTTTGAATATCATGAAGATTAGACAATTTCATGAACCCGGTGCCTAAAATTCGTTTGAACCCTCGATCACCGTTGTGTTAAGTCGGTGGCGGGTCAGGCGCCGCGGTTCGAGGCCGCTTCTTCTCGTGTTTACTTTGAGTGGGGCACTAGCGTTCGTCCAGTCTTAGTAAAATGGTTTGTGGCTGATTATCAGCCAGGAAAAGAGCAAAGCGATGAAACTGAACAGTTCGTCGAAGCTGGTGCTTTTGGGTGCCATTTTGAGTTCGCTCGGTGTGACTCCGGCTTCATTTCAGCCGATGCGCCGTTCTATCGAGGCAAGACCCTGACCGTATTGATCAACTTCGCCGCCGGCGGACCGACGGATATCGAAGGAAGACTTGCGGCGCGTTACTTAGGAAAGCACATTCCCGGGCAGCCTACGATCGTAGTGCAGAACATGTCCGGCGCGGGTGGCGTGACTGGCACTAATTATCTCGGCGAGGTTGCCAAACGCCGATGGACTGACCCTGGGGTATTTCACTGGGCAGTTTTTTAATCTGCTGACCGCCGATCCCAATCTTAGAGTCGATCTGGCAAAATTCGCCTATATCGCGAGCATCGAAGGAGTCGCTGTTGCCTACATACGCAGGGATGTCGCGCCGGGCATCCAGGAACCTAAAGATCTTATCAAAGCGAAGGGTTTCAGGGCGGGCGGCTTGAGCCTCAACAGCGCGAAGGATGTTCGATTCCGGCTCCAGCTCGATATCTTAGGTGTTCCCCATCAATACGTGACCGGGTATAACTCTAACTCGGATGCGCGGCTAGCTCTCGAACGAAACGAGATTCAGTTTTTTACCGAGGGAACGCCCGGCTATCGCTCTCAGGTGCAACCGCGCATGGTGAAAGACGGTCTGGTTGTTCCCGTCTATGCCGATGAGCTGGTGACCGCGGATGGGGAGTTTCGCTCGAGCGCCGAGGTGCCTGACATACCTTCTTTCTCACAGCTCCATCAGCAACTATTCGGTAAGCTGGGTTCTGGGCCGCTGTGGGAAGCGCTGAAAACTATCAATCTCACGCACGCCATGCAGCGCATCGCCAAAGTTGCTCCGAACACGCCCGCGGAAGCCGTTGCCGCCCTGCGCCAAGGATTTTCGCAGATGATCAAGGATCCGGAATTCATTCAGGAGTTCAAAAAGGTCACGCGCTCCGATCCGAATTTTCAGGTAGGGGGCGAAGCGGACAAACTGATAAGAAAGCTGGTCCAGGCCCCGCCCGAAGTAAGAGCTACGATTCGAAAATATACGGAAAGCAAGTGATTCAAGCCGGCCTTCCTGAAAGTACGGTGTGGACTCATTTCTCGGGTTCAGGAGCAACGAGGGGAGCGTGCCTTGAATGTTGCCCGGAGCTTCACTCATTCGCAGCATCCCTCAATCTTTTGAATTTTTTCGCCAGCAGGTTTAAAAAACCAAATTATCAAGCTGTTTTTCGCGATCGTTGCCGCTAAAGTTGTTTAGGTTCTGACGCCGATGTTCTAACATTGCACGCGATGATTGAGATCGCCCAAGCGCTGCTCTTTGACCGTGACGGCAAGCTGCTGATTTACTTGCGCGACGACAAGCCGACGATTCCGTTTCCCAACCATTGGGATTTATTTGGCGGGCATGTGGAGGTAGGGGAGACGCCGGAACGGGCGCTATGCCGGGAACTGCAAGAAGAGATCGGCGTGACGCTCGATAGCTGGCGGCTGTTTCGCCGTTATGAATGTCTGGCCGGCGACGTTTATCCCAATACTAAGTTTATTTATTACGCGCAGATCGACTGCCGCCCGGCCGACTTGACGCTTTGTGAAGGTCAACGATTGACCGGCATTGCGGCTGCTCAACGGCTCGATTATAGGTTCGCCAATATCCTTGGCGCGGTCGTGGAGGATTTCATCGCCGCCGGATTGTGGCCCGGTGCTGTGGATAACTTTCGCGGTAGAAAACTGGACTGAGATTTGTCGCCACTGTTGGATTGTGATAGTAATCTTCCACTGCGATGGATCAAGCCAATTTCGTTCACCTACATTGTCACACCGAGTACAGTCTCTTAGACGGCGCTAACAAGGTCGATAAGCTGTTCGAGCGCATCAAGGGGATGGGCCAGCCGGCGGTGGCGATGACCGATCATGGCAACATGTTCGGCGCCATCGAATTCTACCGCGAGGCCAAGAGCCGCGGCATCAAACCGATCATCGGCTGCGAAATCTACGTCGCGCCAACCAGCCGCTTCGATAAAAAAGGCATCGACAAGGGGCCTAAGGAATACAACAACCACTTAATTCTCCTGGCCATGAACAATGAAGGGTACCGCAATCTTTGTAAACTGGTGACCTTAGGCTACACGGAAGGATTTTACTACAAACCGCGCATCGACAAGGAACTCCTCAGGGAATTTAATGGCGGCCTGATCGCGCTCAGCGCTTGTCTGCAAGGGGAAGTGTCGTCGGCGCTCAATTACGGCAACTACGAGAAGGCCAAGCTCGCCGTGGAACGGTACGCGTCGATCTTCGGCGACCGCTATTACATCGAAATTCAAGACAACAAATTGGCCGAGCAGGAAAAAGTCAACCGACTGCTGGTCGAACTGGCCAAGGACACTTCGATTCCGGTGGTGGCGACCAACGACTGCCATTATGGCGAGCGCGCCGATTATCACGCCCACGATGTCCTGCTGTGCGTTCAGACCGGCAAGACCATTAACGAAGAGAACCGGCTGAAGATCGAGACCGATGAGCTCTATCTAAAATCCGCCGACGAGATGAGGCAGGGGTTCGAATTCTGCCCTGGAGCGGTGCAGCGCACCGTCGAGATCGCCAACCGCTGCAATGTCGAGATCGAATTCGGCAAGTATCATTTCCCGAACTTTACCCCGCCCAAGGAAATCAGCCTCGACGATTACTTGGTTGAGCTGGCGAAAAAAGGTTTGGCAGAACGCCTCGAAGGCGTCACCGATCCGAAACTCAGAAAAACCTATGCCGAGCGCTTGGATTACGAACTGGGTGTGATCATCGACATGCAGTTCCCCGGTTATTTCCTGGTCGTCGCGGACTTCATCAACTACGCCAAGCAGAACGGCATTCCGGTGGGGCCGGGACGCGGTTCGTCGGCGGGCAGCTTGGTTGCCTATGCGATGCGCATCACCGACCTCGATCCGATTCGTCACGTCTTGCTGTTCGAGCGCTTTCTCAATCCCGAACGCAAATCGATGCCGGATATCGACGTCGATTTTTGCATTCGCGGCCGAGCGAAGGTCATTCAGTATGTCAAAGATAAATACGGCGCCGACCGGGTGGCGCAGATCGCCACCTTCGGTACCTTAAAGGCCAAAGCGGCGATCAAAGATGTCGGCCGCGCCTTGGGCTTCTCCTTCGCTGAGGCCGATGCCATCGCCAAACTGATTCCTCCACCCAAGCAAGGCTTCGACTACCCGTTGACCGAGGCGATGAAGATGGAACCGCGGCTGGGCGAGCTGATGAAAAACGACGTGCGGGTTAAAACGCTGATGGACCACGCGCTTCGTTTGGAAGGGCTGGTGCGCCACGCCTCGACCCATGCCGCCGGCGTCGTCCTGTCCAATCTGCCTTTGGTCGAGCACTGTCCGCTGTTTGTCGATAAAGAAGGCGGCATCGTCACCCAGTATGAAATGACCTGGGTGGAAAAGATCGGCCTAGTGAAGTTCGACTTTCTCGGCCTCAAGACTCTGACGTTGATTCACGACTGTCTGAGGCTCATCGAGGCGGCGCGCGGCGTCAAAATTGATATCGATCGCCTGCCGCTGGACGACAAGAAGACTTACAAGACCCTCTGCCAAGGCAACACCACCGGCATCTTCCAGCTGGAAAGCACGGGTATCCGCGAAATGACCGTGCGCATACGGCCCAACTGTTTCGAGGACCTGGTGGCGATTCTCGCGCTCTACCGGCCCGGTCCTCTCGATAGCGGCATGGCCGAAGATTTCATCAACCGCAAAAACGGCAAGGAAAAAATTAAATATCTCCATCCGCTGCTCGAGACCATTCTCAAGGACACCTACGGCGTCATCGTCTACCAGGAGCAAGTCATGCAGACGGCGCAAATCCTTGCCGGCTACTCCATGGGCGACGCCGACCTGCTGCGCCGCGCCATGGGCAAGAAGGATCCCGAAGAGATGGCGGCGCAGCGCGAGCGCTTTGTCAGCGGCGCGGTGGCCAAGAAGATCGAAGAAAAACGCGCCACCGAGATTTTCGATCAGATGGAAACCTTCGCCCGTTATGGCTTTAACAAATCCCACTCGGCGGCCTATGCCCTGGTTTCCTATCAGACCGCCTATCTGAAAACTCATTATCCCGTTGATTTCATGGCCGCGCTGTTGACCTCCGAAATGGGCGATACCGACAAGGTCATCAAAAACCTGGCCGACTGCCGCGACAAGGATATCGAGGTGTTGGCGCCCGACGTCAACGAGAGCGGCGCCAATTTCACTCCAGTGGGTGACAAGATTCGCTTCGGTTTGGCTGGCGTTAAGAATGTCGGCGAGAAAGCCGTCGAGGTTATCATCGAAAGCCGATCCAAGGACGGGCCGTTCGATTCGCTCTTCGATTTTTGCCGGCGCGTCGATATGGCCGCGGTGAACCGCCGGGTGATCGAGAGTTTGATCAAGTGCGGCGCCTTCGACGGCACCCAGGTGTCGCGGGCGCGCATGAGCGGCGCGCTGGATGATGCCATGAAGGCCGGGCAAGCGCACCAGCGCGATCAAGCGAGCAACCAGATCGATATTTTTTCCATGCTCGGCACGCCGACCAAGGCCGCCAAAAAGGCCGGTGAAAGTTACCCAGCGGTGACCGAATGGTCAGAGCAGGAGGCACTGGCGTTCGAGAAGGAAGCGTTGGGATTTTACATTACCGGACACCCCCTCGATAAGTACGATCGGGTGCTCAAGAAAATCAGTAGCGGCACCATTGTTGCGCTCAAGGAGCGTGCCCAGTCCGGTGAATTCAGGCTCGGTGGGGTGGTCTCGGCGTTGCGCTTGCGCAACACCAAGAAGGGCGACCGCTACGGCAGCTTCAACCTCGAGGACAAAACCGGCTTTATCGAAGTCATCGTCTGGCCGGAAGCGTATAAGAAATGCGCGGACTTGCTCGGCGCCGACGACCCAATTTATGTTAAAGGCAAAATGGAAGTGGGCGAAGATCGAGTTCAAGTCATCGCCAACGAAGTGACCGCCTTGGCCGAAGCGGCAAAGAATCCCAAGAACGCCGTGCCAATAGCGGTCGCCGAGAAAGTTGACCTCTATGTTCGGGAAGACGCGGTGTCTGCCGATGAGTTGGTGCGTCTGCGCGACATGCTGCTTGATTATCCCGGAAAGCACACCGTCTATCTGCACCTGCGCGCGCCCACCGCCGGTGAGACCGTCATCGAACTGCCCGAACAGGTGCGCATCGCGCCGTCGCGCGAACTGGAAAACTTGGTCGGTGAACGATTCGGCATGCGCGTTAGTTTTTATTCCCTAACCACTTGAAGCAGTTGATTTCCACCCGGCAGCCGCAGGAGAGGGCCGTTCTGGTCGGCGTTGATCTACCGTCGCGCGTCCACAAGGTGCCGGTGGATTATAGTTTGGAAGAGCTCGAGCGGCTCGCCGAGACCGCCGGTGCCATGGTGGTGCACAAGTATTCTCAGCAAGTGCGCAGCGTCACGCCGGCGACTTTGATCGGTCGCGGCAAGGTCGACGAGATTTGCGCTGGTCTGCAAGAGCATCACGCCAATCTGGTCATCGTCGACGAAGATCTGACGCCGGCGCAGCAGCGCAATTTGGAAAACGCCTTCAAAGTTCGCGTCGTCGACCGCAGCCAGTTGATCCTCGACATCTTCGCCAAGCGGGCGCGCAGCAACGAAGGCAAACTGCAAGTGGAACTGGCGCAGTTGGAATATCTCATGCCGCGATTGACGCGCCAGTGGACCCACTTGTCGCGCTTGGGCGGCGGCATCGGCACCCGCGGCCCGGGTGAAACCCAGTTGGAAGTCGACCGCCGGCGCATTCGCGAGCGCATCGGCCACCTGAAGCGCCGCCTGACCACCGTCGAGCGCACGCGCAGCCTGCAACGGCGCGAGCGCGACGAAGTGCCCTTCGCTACGGTCGCCTTGGTCGGCTACACCAACGCCGGCAAGTCGACGTTGATGAATTTGCTCACCCGCGCCGGCGTGTTTGTCGAAGATAAATTGTTCGCGACTTTGGACCCGACGACCCGAGCGCTGCGCCTACCCAACGGCGACAAGGTCATGATCGTCGATACCGTTGGCTTCATAAATAAGATTCCTCATTCACTCATCGAGGCTTTCAAAAGCACGCTGGAAGAGGTGAGCCGCGCCGATTTGCTATTGCATCTGGTCGATCTGGCCAATCCGCTCTACGAAGAGCAGATTCAAATCATCGAGAAGGTTTTGGGCGAGATCGGCGCCGGTGAGATTCCGACGATCCTGGTGCCCAACAAGGTTGACCTGGCCGGGCCAGTTCCGGTGGCCCGGCTGAAAATTAACGGCGTGGCGCAGGTCTGTCCGATCTCGGCGTTGACCGGCGCCGGTGTCGACGAATTACTTGCCGGCGTCGGCCGGATCTTGGACCAGTCGAAGGAACGGATTGAAGCGAACTTTACCCCGGCGCAGAATTGGCTGGTGGCGCTGTTGCGCGAGCGCGGCCGGGTGGTTGAAGAGCTGCATGACGGCGAATCGATCAAGGTGACCGCCTTAGTCACACCCAAGCTGGCGGGGCAAATCCGCAAATCCTTGGCGTCGAGCCGTGCCGGCAACGGTAGCGGATACTAGCCGTGCTCAATCTGCCCAACTCGCTGACCCTCATCCGGATTCTGACCATTCCCATCTTCTTAGAGTTCCTCGCTTACCATCTCTATTGGCAGGCTTTGGTGGTCTTCGCCATCGGCGGACTCACCGATTTTTTCGACGGTTTGACCGCCCGCTGGCTAAACCAGCAGACCGCCTTGGGCGCTTATTTGGATCCGGTGGCGGATAAGTTGCTGGTGATCAGCTCGTTCATCATGTTGGGGCTCATCGATGGCATACCCATGTGGCTGACGGTGGTAGTGGTCGTGCGTGATGTCCTGATCGTCGTCGGCTACGGCGCGATCTATATTTTGGTCGAAGAAAAAATCGCAGTCCGGCCAAGCTCGATCGGCAAGTGGAGCACGACGTTGCAGTTGTTCACCTTGGCGGTCGCTTTGGTAACGTTACACGACGCAAATTTGCTACACCCCTATGTTTTGGCCGTGTTTATTGCTTTGAGCGCGGCGGCAACGGTAGCTTCCGGCCTGCAATACCTCTATCGCGGGCTTATTTGGTTGCAGAATCGAGCCCCGTCAATCACCCCACCTGGTTGACATAACGGCTTAGAATTGGTAATAAATTCGATCTCTTGCAGCATCATATGCGACAATGCCGAGGGCCCGCACGGGCGACCAGGATGGTTGCCAAAGAAGGCCACCACAGCAGATAAAACAATGCAGCTAGCATTCGACATCTTAGCCGCCAGCGGCCTAATCCTGCACGTCTTGCAGGCACGTAGCTCAGTGGGAGAGCGCTTCCTTGACACGGAAGAGGTCGGCAGTTCAATCCTGCCCGTGCCTACCATTTTTTAATTTGCGGTAATGGATAGTATTCACGTCACTTTTGCTGACGGCAATGCCGTCGACGTTCGCCCTGGTGTCAGGGTGGTCGAGCTGGCTGCGTCCGCCGGCGCCAAGAACCTGGTTGCTGCCAAGATCGACGGACAAGCCGTCGATTTGAATCGCGTCATCGAGAAAGACTGCACCGTGGAATGGATTACGCCCGAAAGCGCTGAGGGTCTCGATGTGCTGCGCCATTCGACTGCGCATCTCATGGCTCAAGCAGTGCAGAGTTTATTCCCCGGCACCCAGGTGACCATCGGCCCGACCATCGAGCATGGGTTTTATTACGACTTCAAACGCGACCAGCCATTCTTGCCGGAAGATCTCGATCTGATCGAAAAGCGCATGCAGGAGTTGGTCAAGGCAAATTTGAAAGTGGTGCGCGAAGAGCTGCCGCGCGCCGAGGCCATCGAGCTATTTCGCAAGATGGGCGAGACCTACAAGGTCGAGATCATCGACGGTATCGCCGCCGACAAGGTTTCGCTCTATCGGCAGGGAGACTGGGTCGATCTTTGCCGCGGCCCCCATGTGCCTTCCACCGGCGCGATCAAGGCGTTCAAGCTGACCAGCATTGCCGGTGCCTATTGGCGCGGCGACTCGCGCAACGAGCAGTTGCAGCGGATTTACGGCACCGGCTGGGCCAACCGCAAAGATTTAGAAGCCTATTTGAAGCGTATCGAAGAGGCCAAGCAACGTGATCATCGGCGCCTCGGGCCGGCGTTGGACTTGTTCTCACTCCATCCGATCGCGCCGGGATCGCCATTTTTTCATCCCAAGGGCACGATCATTTACAATATCTTGATCCAGTACATGCGCGAGCTGTACAAGCGCTATGGCTACTCCGAGGTGGTCACGCCGCTGATTTACAAGACGGATTTGTGGAAAACCTCGGGGCACTACGAGGCGTTTCACGATGACATGTTCTTGATGAACGTGCATGACGGCGAGTATGGCGTGAAGCCGATGAATTGTCCTGGCCATTGCTATCTGTTTGGCTCGCGCAAGTACTCCTATCGCGATCTGCCGATCCGCTTCGCCGATTTTAGCCGCTTGCACCGCTTCGAGCCCTCCGGCGTGCTTTCAGGTCTGACCCGGGTGCGTTCCTTTGCTCAAGACGATGCGCATATTTACTGCACGCCGGAGCAGTTGGACGGCGAGCTTGAGCAGTTCGTGGCGATGACCAAAGAAGTCTACAAAGTATTTGGCTTCGACCGCATCGAAGTAACCCTGCAAACCCGGCCGGAGAAGTTCCTGGGCCGCATCGAGTTGTGGGATGCCGCGGAAGCCGGGCTGCGGCGCTGTCTCGAACGCTCGGGTTTTTCGGTGCAGCTCTTGCCGGGCGAAGGGGCTTTCTATGGCCCCAAGATCGGTTTCGATTTCCGCGATGTGTTGGAACGCTCTTGGACGCTGGCGACGGTGCAAATCGATTGCGCCATGCCTGAGCGCTTCGGTCTCAAATATGTCACCTCCGATGGCACCGAGGCGGCGCCGGTGATGCTGCATCGGGCGGTGTTGGGTTCCATCGAGCGCTTTATCGCAATTCTGTTAGAGCACTGCGCCGGTGCTTTTCCATTGTGGTTGGCGCCGGTGCAATTGACAGTGCTCACCGTGACCGACGACCACAAAGAGTACGCGGCCAAGGTTGTCGAACGGTTGCGGGTGGGCGGCTGGCGCGTCGAATTCGACGGCCGCAACGAAAAGCTCGGTTATAAGATTCGCGAGGCGCAATTAGCCAAGGTTCCCTACGCCGTGATCATCGGCGACAAGGAAGTCGCGGCCGAGACTGTCGCGCCACGACGACGCGGTGGGGAAACCCTCCAGCCACTGCCGGTGGCGGAGTTCGCCAAGAATCTCCACGCCGAGCTTGCACAAGAAATGGGACAGGCATAGAAATATAGGATCATGCTGCAGTTAGAAACTACGGAGGTGTCTTATCGCTAGGGAAGCGCGAATCAATCATCAAATTCGTGCCCGTGAAGTCCGCATCATCGGCTCCAAAGGCGAACAGCTTGGAGTGATGCCGTTGCACGAGGCGCTGAAGCAGGTGGAAGCCCTGGATCTCGATTTGGTCGAAGTAGCGCCGGACGCCCAGCCGCCGGTGTGCCGCATGATGGATTATGGCAAGTTTCGCTACGAGCAAAAGAAAAAGCAGCAGGGACCGAAAAAAACCGTGGTCGAGATCAAGGAAGTCAAGATGGGTTCGCGCACCGACGCCCATGACATCGAGCACAAGGTGAAGAATATTCGCAAGTTTATCGATGAAGGCCAGCGCGTCAAAGTATCGGTGTTCTTTCGCGGCCGCGAGATCACCCATCCTGAACTCGGCCGGCATTTGCTCACGGGGGTTGTCGAGTTGGTTCAGGATGTCGCCAAGGTCGATATTCAGCCGCGCCTCGAAGGGCGCAACATGGCGATGCTACTGACGCCAAAGTGATCAATTTTGAAATAAACGAGAGGGAGTGAAACGTGCCGAAAATCAAAACTAACCGCGGAGCAGCGAAACGCTTCCGCGTCACCGGGAGCGGCAAGATCAAACGTAACAAGGCTTACAAGCGTCATATTTTGTCGTCCAAGGGTAAAAAGCGCAAACGCAACCTGCGCAAGGGAACCATGGTGGCGGCGGTGGAAGCGAAGAACATTCGTCAGATGATTCCTTATAAATAGCCTTCAAAGATCTGTAACAGCGGTTGGCATGACCCGCCGCCGGCGCGGCGTCGCCGACGGGTCGAAATCTGCATTGGAGAGGAGTTTTTAAAGTGCCTAGAGCCAAGGGTGGAAGTAAAACTAGACAGCGTCATAAGAAAATTATGAAGCTAGCCAAGGGGTACGTCGGCGGCCGCGGTCGTCTGTACCGCTCCGCGGTGGAGACCGTCGAACGCGGGCTGGTATTTGCGTACCGTGACCGGCGCGTCAAAAAACGGACATTTCGCGGCCTGTGGATCATTCGCATCGGCGCCGCGGCCAAGCTGAACGGTATGTCCTATAATCAAGTGATTAATGGGCTGAAGAAGGCCAATGTCGAGATCGACCGCAAAATTCTTGCGGAGATCGCGGTGGCCGATATGCCGGGATTCGGCCGCTTGGTGGAAACCGCTAAAGCTCATCTGAGCCAGTAACTGCTCTTTCAGTTCAGTCCCATGACCGATTCCCTGGAAGCTCTCCGTGGAGAGGTTCTGGAGCGCATCCAGCAAGCCCACTCCGTCAAGGAGCTCGAACAGCTGCGCATCGAAGCATTGGGCCGCAGCGGCTCGATCACGCTGCTGTTGCGCGGTCTGAAAGACCTGCCGACCGAAGAACGGCCGCGCATGGGTGAACGGCTCAATCAACTGCGTCGCGCTCTGGAGCAAGAGCTCGAAGCCCGATTGGCTGACGTCAACCGGCAAGCCAAGTCCACGGCCCTCGCCGAAGAAAAAATCGATATCACCCTGCCGGGAACGCGCCTAGAGCGTGGCCATAGCCACCCGCTAACGCTGGTGATCGACGAGATCATCGAGATTTTTTTTGGCATGGGTTTCGAGATCGCCCGCGGTCCCGATATCGAGGACGATTACCACAACTTCGAAGCGCTCAATATTCCCAAGGACCATCCGGCGCGCGACATGCAGGATACTTTTTTTGTCGCCGGCGGCAACTTATTGCGAACTCACACCTCGCCGGTGCAGATTCGCACGATGGAAAGTCGCAAGCCGCCGCTGCAAATCATCGTGCCCGGCGCGGTTTACCGCCACGATGACGATGCCACCCATTCGCCGATGTTTCATCAAGTCGAAGGCTTTATGGTCGATAACAATATCTCCTTCGCCGATCTGAAGGGCGTGTTGACCCATGTGCTGCGGCAGATTTTCAATCGTGACGCCGGCGTGCGTTTCCGGCCGAGTTTTTTTCCATTCACCGAGCCCAGCGCCGAGATCGATATCCAATGCGTCATTTGCGGCGGCGGCGGCACGCTGCGCAACGGCCAGATCTGCCGCGTCTGTAAAGCCAGCGGCTGGTTGGAAATCTTGGGCGCCGGCATGATCGATCCGGCGGTATTCCATTTCGTCGGTTACGACCCCGAAGAGTTTACCGGGTTCGCCTTCGGCATGGGCGTCGAGCGCATCGCCATGCTGAAGTATGGCATCGACGACATCCGGCTGTTCTTTCACAATGACTTGCGATTTTTGCGCCAGTTCAACTAAACGGAATGGAATGATGGAGTACTGGAGTGATGGAGTGTTGTTGCCGAAACCCATCACTCCAATATTCCAACACTCCAGTACTCCAATCTTATGAAATTTACTCTCAACTGGCTCAAGGAATTCGTCGACTTCGGTGGCACCGCCGCTGAACTCTCCAAATTGCTCACCAGCGCGGGATTGGAGGTCGAGTCGTTAACGCCGATCAAAGAGCCTGAAAGCCTGCGTGACGACTGGTTATTTGAAATCGCTGTGACGCCCAACCGCGGCGATTGTTTAGGCCTGCTGGGAATCGCCCGTGAAGTTTGTGCGCTCACCGGGGCGCAGGCGAAATTTCCCACGGTTCAGAGGAGCAAGAAAGATCCGCGCATTCATAAGCGCGTGGCGCTTAAGATCGAAGATGCCGGCCAATGCGCGCGCTACTCGGCGCGCATCGTCGACGAGGTCAAAATCGCCTCGTCGACTCCTTTGATACGTTTCCGCATCGAATCCTGCGGCATCCGCGCCATCAACAACGTCGTCGATGCCACCAATTATGTCATGCTGGAAACTGGCCAGCCGCTGCACGCCTTTGACCTGGCGCGGCTCGCTGCCAAGCAAATCATCGTGCGCAACGCCCGTGAGACCCGCAAGTTCACGACCCTTGACGGTGTCGAGCGCGAGCTCGCCCATGAAGATTTGCTGATCTGCGACGGCGATACTCCAGTGGCGCTCGCCGGCGTGATGGGCGGCATGAATTCCGAAGTAAGCGCAGCCACAACATCGCTCTTACTCGAGAGCGCTAACTTCGCGCCAGCGACAATTCGGCGCACGGCAAAGCGCTTGGCTTTGCATAGCGAGGCCTCACACCGTTTTGAACGCGGCGTCGATCCCGAAGGAACCCTTCGGGCACTGGATCGCGCGGTGCAGTTGATCAGTGAAAATGGCGGATGTCGTCCGCTGGCGGGCGCCGCCGATTGTTACCCGGAAAAAGTCAAGCCGGTGACGATTCGCCTGCGCAAACAACGCATATCGAGAATATTGGGCGTGGCGATTGAGTTCCGGCAAGCTGAGAAGTTGCTCCGCTCCCTCGGTCTCAAAACCAACCGGCAAGGTCAGCAGCTCATTGCCGTCATTCCGACCAGCCGGCCAGACTTGACGCGCGAGATCGATCTGATTGAAGAGTTGGCGCGTCTGCATGGTTATGACCATATTCCAACCACGCTACCGCTGCTCCGGCCCACCGGTGGTGCGCTGGATTTTCGGCTCGCCGGCGAACGCAAGCTGGGCAATTTTTTCGCCGGCGAGGGTTTCGTCGAGGCGATCAACTTGCCATTCACCTCTGACGCCCTCAATGGTCTGTTCTGCGGTTTATGGCAGGGGTTCCAAACCGCGGTGCCGTTGCTCAATCCGCTGTCCAATGAGAGTAGCGCCATGCGCCAGAGCCTGCTACCGGGGCTGCTCGATAATTTACGAGTCAATTTGGCGCAAAAGACGGCGAGCTGTCATGTTTACCATCTGGGCAAGGTTTTCCGCTGCGATCCGACCGGCGGGTATGAAGAACGCCTGTGTGTCGGCGGCCTCATGCATGGGCCGCGGGCGCTTCGGGGTCTGCGCCGCAAGGACCATTCGACGCTAGATTTTCTCCAGTGCAAAGGAGCGGTGGAAGGACTGCTCGACCTGTTCGGTCTGCGCGATTCAATATCCTGGACCGTCGCGGCATCTGACCATATTGCACCCAGGCCGCGCGGCTCAACTGCACCATCAGGATTGCCGCATAGGCTTTCTCGGCGAGCTCCACCCCGATGTCGCTGAGCAGCTGGAAGTGCCGCAAGTTTATGTATTTGAACTTGACTTCGAGAAATTGCTTGAGTATGCTCCGCGGCAAATGGCAGTGCGCGCGCTGGCAAAATTTCCAGCCATCGAACGGGACTTTGCCATCGTCGTGGAGCGCGATTTCGCGGCGCATCGAATCATCGATTGGATCGGGCATCTCGGTGAGTCCTTAATCGAACATGTTCAAGTGTTCGATCAATATATCGGCGCACCGATCCCAGACGGCAAGAAGAGTTTGGCGTACAATATTTCCTATCGCGCCGAGGACCGAACCCTCACCGACAGCGAGGTCAATCCATTGCACCAAAGTGTGGTCGACCGGATCGGCAAGGAATTCGGCGCCGAACGGCGTAGCTAGCAATGTGAAGCCGCGGATCGAGCGAGGAGGTGGAACATGACCAAAGCGGAAATTATCACGCGCATTTATGAGAAAGTGGGTTTTTCAAAGAAGGACGCCACCGACGTCGTCGAAGCGACCTTCGACATCATCAAGGGCTGTTTAGAAAAAGGCGATAAAGTAAAGATCTCCGGTTTCGGTAATTTTGTCGTCAACACCAAACGTCCGCGTAAAGGCAGAAATCCCCAGACCGGCGATGAGATCATCATCGACGGCCGTAAAGTTTTGACCTTCAAAGCCAGCCAGATCATGAAAAAGAGTTTGAACACGATGGGAACTGCACCGTCGGTTTCTGCCCCCGACGCGCCGGTGTCGGAGTAGGCCGAGTTCATGACGCCCGCCCTACCGGAGAAAATCTATTTCAAGATCGGCGAGGTTAGTGAGATCGTCGGCGTCGAGCCCTACGTGTTGCGTTACTGGGAAACCGAGTTCGACCTGCTCAAGCCGTCCAAGGCGCCGTCCAAACACCGGCTCTACAAAAAGCGTGACGTCGAGCTCCTGCTCGATATCAAACGGTTGCTCTACACCGAAGGCTTCACCATCGAAGGCGCGCGCAAGAAACTCAGAGAAGTTAAAAAAGAAGAGAAAGATCAGCTCAAACTGCCGCTTGCCGATCGAAAATATAAAAATGCTCTGATCAAAGTCAAAAAAGATCTCGAGTCTCTGCGCAAGCTGCTCACGTAAGATTTTCCTAGTGTCGATCGTGCGCATCACCGATCATTTCCCTTGTCCGCGGTTACCGTCGAAATTGATTTAGGCCAATCGGAGTGCTAAGTTCCGGCTGCAATAAATCCCCCGTCGGGGCGTGGCGCAGCCTGGTAGCGCGCACGCTTGGGGTGCGTGAGGTCGCCGGTTCAAATCCGGCCGCCCCGACCATTCACTGTCCTCGCTCAAGATGAACACTTCTGCCGCGCGCAAGGCGCGGTTAACGTCGAGTTGCTTGCGACCGGTCTGATGTGCTGTACGGGTCACTCGCGGCGACGCGCGAGAAGCCGGTTCAGCCGGACGGCGACCCGAGCGCCATGCCCGCGCCACGGGGTTCGGAGCTGGCCGAAGCAGGTCTCATGGCCCGCCTGCGCCAGCTAGAGGATTTGGCCAGACTCTGAGAAAAAAGCCTGCGCAACTCGATAGCGCCGCCAGTAAACTGGAAAATCGTCCCGCAACTGTGTTAAATTCCCTGATTGAATCTAAACATTCCCCGCAGCTTGCTGCGGGCACCATCAAATGGGGAATCCAAAGGGGGCGAGCATCCCGTTTGGTCGCGTGCGGGTTTGATACCCCGTACGCGAAATGCCTTGTTTATTGGAGTGCGGCTAGGGCTTTTTTACCGTACCGTGTTAACCAACGATCCAGCGTGTTTCTGCCAGGCGAATGCGCCAATGCTGCGACGTAGCATTGCGGCATGCCGGAACCAATAATCCCAACCTAAGTGAAGAATCCCGAACCGATCGCGCATGATTTCGCCTGGGCCCGCGACCGCATGGTCCAGGAGCAAATTATCGCCCGCGGCGTGACCGACGCCCGGGTGATCGCGGCGATACGTAAGATCCCGCGCCATGTCTTCGTCGATCCGGGAATCGTCAATCGCGCCTATGACGATAGCGCTTTGCCGATCGGCGAGAAGCAGACTTTGTCGCAACCCTATATGTCGGCGCGCATGAGCGAGGCGCTGCGACTGGTCGGCGGCGAAAAAGTGCTCGAGATCGGCACTGGGTCAGGTTTTCAAACCGCGCTTCTGGCCGAGCTCTGCTTCAATGTTTTTTCCGTCGAAAAGCTGCGCGCGCTGTCGCGCCGGGCGCGCGCGCTTCTGGATCAGCTCGAGTATCACAACATCGCGCTCCATGTCGGCGATGGCACTATCGGTTGGTCCGAGCATGCGCCTTACCACGCGATTATCGTGACTGCCGGAGCGCCGCAAGCGCCCCAGCCGCTGCTCGATCAGCTCGCCGTCGGCGGCCGGCTGGTGATCCCGATCGGCGATGAGCAGTCACAGACCCTGATGCGTTTGACTCGAACCCGTACGAGTTTCAAAAAAGAGCAGCTCGGCGAATGTAAGTTCGTCAAGCTATTGGGCAAATACGGTTGGCGCGAGTAGCGTAGCATTGCTAAGTGAGTGTCCGGATTATCTCTTTGAGTTTGCCAGCTTCGGAAGTGCGTCCATCGCAGGACGTGAATTCCATGATTTTCCGGTTACGATGGCTCTGGGCCGGCCTCGCTGTTCTCGCGCTGGGCGGTTGCGCGTCGTCCAAGAGTCGCCCGCCAGCACCGCCGTTCAGGCCGGCGTCGAATGTGTTTCATGTAGTCAAACCGGGTGAGAATCTATTCCGCATCGGCAAAGCGTACGATGTTTCCTTAGCCGAGTTGGCCAAAGCGAATCGGCTGAAGGATGCGAGTCAAATCTACGTCGGCCAGAAACTCTTGATCCCCGGCGCCCACCGGCAATTGCCGGTGGATACCATCGCTCCGCTGGAGACGGCGCCGGTGTCGCGTACGCAGCCGCCGTCCGCCGACATTGGCGGCGATCCGTTACTCTGGCCGGTGAGTGGCACGATCAATTCCAACTATGGTCCGCGCGGATCAAGTTTTCACGACGGTATCGATATCGCCGCGCCGGAAGGGACGCCGATCCATGCGATCGAGCGCGGTGAAGTTATCTATAGCGATCAGCTGCGCGGCTATGGCAATATCGTCATCCTGCGCCATCCAGGCGGGATAGTTTCGGTTTACGCCCATAACCAAGTGAATCTCGTGCGCGAAGGCCAGCCGGTGAGCAGGGGCGAGGTGATTGCCAAGGTCGGCAGCACCGGACGGGTGACGGGGCCGCATCTGCATTTGGAAATTCGCCAGAACAATACGGCACAAGACCCGCTGCGTTACCTGCCGCAGTTGTGCTGCTTATCGGCATCCGATAATGTGGCGCCGAAAGATTAGAGGTTCTCCATCATGAAAGAGTTGGCGACGGTTAGAAACGATGTGGTCGGTAGCCTGCTGCGGCCGGCGCAACTTAAAGCGGCGCGGCAGCAATTTGACGAGGGCGCGTTATCGCTAGAGCGATTGCGCCAGATTGAAGATCAAGGAATTCGCGACGCGGTCAAGCTGCAAGAAGAAGTCGGCCTAGCGGTAGTCACCGACGGCGAGTACCGCCGGCTCAATTTCCAAGACAGTTTCGGCGAATCGGTGACCGGGTACGATGCCGGCAAGCCCAGTCTAAAACTTTACGAGCAGCGGGTGGAGGGGAGCAGTCCGCTGCGCCGTTGGGAGATCCCCGATCAGGGCGAGCAGAAAGGCACCGCGGTGGCGCAGCGCCGGCCGGTGCTGGCGAAGCTCGGATTGGCGCGCAATGTGCCGGCGGAAGAATTTCGTTTCCTGAAGCAAATCACCGGCAAACCCGGCAAGGTCGCTTTGATCGGTCCGGATCGGATCGCGCAGCGATTCGATTGGCAGAATTCTACCGGCGTCTATTCGGGACTCGACGAGTTCGTCGACGACGTGGTCAAAGTGGAGCGCGCAGATCATTGGCGGCTTGGTCGATGCCGGATGCCGCTATGTGCAGATCGACGCGCCGGGTTATACAGCTTACGTCGATCCGCCGTCGCTCGCCGCCATGCGGGCTCGCGGCGAGGATCCGCAGGCAAATTTCAGCCGCTCGCTAAAAGCCGATAACGCGGTGCTCGCCGGCTTCGACGCCGTCACTTTCGGCATTCACTTATGCCGCGGCAATCAGCGCAGCATGTGGCATCGCGAAGGCACCTACGACGAAATCGCCGAGCGCTTGCTTAATGAGCTGCAACATGACCGGTTTCTCTTTGAATACGATACGCCGCGCGCCGGCGGCTTTGAACCCTTGCGCTTTTTGCCCAAGGGCAAAGTCATCGTTCTAGGCTTGGTCAGCACCAAAGTGGCCGAGCTCGAGACCGTCGACGAACTCAGGCGGCGCATCGATGCCGCCGCCAAGTATGCGCCGCT
This sequence comes from uncultured delta proteobacterium, assembly GCA_963847445.1. Taxonomy (GTDB): domain Bacteria; phylum Desulfobacterota; class Binatia; order UBA9968; family UBA9968; genus DP-20. Next base: position 140,188 of record CAWJZV010000015.1, read on the forward strand.
CGAGCAGATCGCTATAAGTCCGCAGTGCGGCTTTTCCTCCGATGTCGTCGGCAACTTGATCAGCGACGACGATCAGAAGCGCAAGCTCGCTTGTGGAAACGGCGCGGCAGGTTTGGGGATAGACCTCGCAAACCGCGGCATTTCAAATGCAAATTTCGGATTGCACATTCAATTCTAGCTTGTCGAGAGGTAACTGGGTATGGGTGACGATATTGCCAGTATTCGCAGCGCGATTCGCGACATTCATGATTTCCCCAAGCCGGGAATTGTCTTTAAAGACATTACGCCGCTTTTAAGCAACGGTCGATTGTTCGGCAAAACGGTCGACTTGATCGCGGCGCGTTATCATGGGCAAAAGATCGACACGGTGTTGGGCATCGAGTCGCGTGGGTTTATCTTCGGTTCCGCTCTGGCGTACAAGTTGGGTGCCGGTTTTAGCGTCGTGCGCAAGCCCGGCAAGTTGCCCTATGACACCCATAGCGCCAGTTACGAGCTCGAATACGGCAAGGATGCGTTGGAGATCCATGTCGACGCCATCGCACCGAACGCCCGGGTGGTGATCGCCGACGATTTGATCGCCACCGGCGGCACCGCCGCGGCGACCGCCGCGCTGGTTTCGCGACTGGGCGCTGTCGTGGTCGAATGTGCCTTCGTGATCGAACTGGGGTTTCTCAATGGCCGCGAAAAACTCAAACCCCATAAGGTTTATTCGGTGCTCCAATACGACTCAGAGTAGCGCCGCAAAATCTCTGTATTTGCAGCGTTTCTATTCCTTGACTTCACCCGCACATTCGTCTATAAGTTGAAGTCAACTTGGCCGACTAACCTAGTGAAAAGTTTAGGCTTCATTCGCAACATGCCGGCGCTGCAGCAAATTTGGATCGATCGATGAAACGCATTGAACAGATGTCGCTGTGGGAGCGGTTGTATTTCCCCGAAGTCTTTCGCGGCTTGATGGTCACCGGCTATCGTTTCTGGCGAAATCTGGCGATTCATTCGCTGCAAAAGTTCGGACTCGCGCAGAGATTCCAGCGCATCGATCACGGTGCAATATCCTGAAGAGAAGTGGCTTTATCCCGACACCTATCGCGGCCGCCACCGGCTCACTTTGAAAATCGATGACACCGTGCAATGCACGGCTTGTTATCTCTGCGCCACCGCCTGCCCGGCGGAGTGCATCTACATCGAGGCCGGTGAGTACGCTGACAATTCGGTGGAGAAGTTTCCAATTCGTTATGAGATCGATACGCTGCGTTGTGTCTATTGCGGTTACTGCGTCGAAGCCTGCCCCTGCGACGCGATTCGCATGGATTCGGGAACCCATCCGGGCAACTTGGGTTTTAGCCGCAAAGATTTCGTCGAGACCAAAGAAGTGTTGATGCAACGATCGAAGGATTTGGCCGACAAGGGCAAAGCAGGACTTTACGAAGAGTACGTCAAACCCTATCGCCACGTCTGAGCACGGCGGCGATTTCCCAGCCGAAGGAGGCAAGATCATGGCAAATACGCAATCCCCGAATGACACCAAGCCGATTGGGCTTACCACGCAGCCGCTACCGGCATCGCACAAAGTCTACGTCCATAGTCATCAACGTCCTGAGATCAGCGTGGCGATGCGCGCCGTGGTGTTGTCCAACGCCCAACATGGAAACGGCAACGGCAATGGCCACGGCGCGCATGCCAATGCGCCGTTGATGATCTACGACACCTCTGGACCTTACACCGATCCTGAGGCTCAGACCGATATCCGCCGGGGCTTAAAGCCGATGCGCCTCGATTGGATCCGCGGTCGCGGCGATGTCGAGGAACTGGCCGGTTCGAGCTATCAAGCACCGGTTAAGAAAAATGGCAAGGCGAGCGATCCGCAGACTGAGCGGTTTCCCGACAGCGCGCGGCGGCCGATCCTGCGCGCCAAAACGGGTTGCAATGTTTCGCAGATGCATTACGCCAGGAAGGGCATTATCACGCCTGAGATGGAGTATGTGGCGATTCGGGAAAATCTCGGACGGCAGCAAGCTTTTGAGAGCAACGGCAATGGCCGCACCCATGCCGGTTACAGTTTCGGCGCGGCGATCCCCAAGTTCGTCACGCCGGAGTTCGTGCGCGACGAAGTCGCCCGTGGGCGGGCGATCATTCCCTCCAACATCAATCATCCGGAAAGCGAGCCGATGATCATCGGCCGCAATTTTTTGGTCAAGATCAACGCTAACATCGGCAACTCGGCGGTGGCGTCGTCCATCGAAGAGGAAGTCGAAAAGATGATCTGGGCTACGCGATGGGGCGGCGACACGGTGATGGATCTGTCCACCGGCATGGATATTCATGAAACCCGCGAGTGGATTTTGCGCAATTCACCGGTGCCCATCGGCACGGTGCCGATCTACCAGGCGTTGGAAAAGGTCGACGGCAAGGCCGAGGATCTCACTTGGGAGATTTTTCGCGACACCTTGATCGAGCAGGCCGAGCAGGGCGTGTCTTATTTTACCATTCACGCCGGCGTCCTGCTTGCGCTATGTGCCGCTGACCGCCAAGCGCGTTACCGGTATCGTCTCGCGCGGCGGCTCGATCATGGCCAAATGGTGTCTCGCCCATCATCAAGAGAATTTTCTCTACACCCACTTCGAAGAGATCAACGAAATTATGAAGGCCTACGATGTCGCCTATTCATTGGGCGACGGTTTGCGCCCCGGCTGTATCGCCGATGCCAACGACGAAGCGCAATTCGGCGAGTTGGAAACCCTTGGCGAGTTGACCGAGATCGCCTGGAAGCATGATGTCCAGGTGATGATCGAAGGGCCCGGCCATGTGCCGATGAACATGATTCATGAAAACATGACCAAGCAGTTGGAAACCTGCCACGAAGCGCCGTTCTACACTCTTGGGCCGCTGACGACCGATATCGCGCCGGGCTACGATCATATCACCAGTGCCATCGGCGCGGCGATGATCGGCTGGTACGGCACGGCGATGCTTTGTTACGTGACGCCGAAAGAGCATCTCGGATTGCCGGATAAGAAAGACGTCAAGGACGGCGTCATCGCCTACAAGATCGCCGCCCACGCCGCCGATTTGGCCAAGGGCCATCCGGGCGCCCAGGAGCGCGACAACGCCCTCAGCCAGGCGCGCTTCGAGTTCCGCTGGGAAGATCAGTTCAATCTCAGTCTCGATCCCGAGACTGCGCGTGAGTTCCACGATGAAACCTTGCCGGCGCAGGGCGCCAAGGTGGCTCATTTCTGCTCCATGTGCGGGCCGCATTTCTGTTCCATGAAGATCACCCAGGACGTGCGCGATTACGCGGCGCAGTTGGGCGTTCAGGAAGAAGCCGCCCTGGCTGCCGGCATGAAAGAAAAGGCGGAAGAGTTCAAAAAATCCGGCGGCAAGATTTACCAGGAAGTCGGCGCCGCGGCAGCGAGCGAAAGCGCTCCCGTCCCCATGCGGGCAGCGGCGAAAGACTGATCGCTCCTAACGAGTTATGCTCCAGTGAACTGGCCGCCCCCTGGCGGCCAGTTCCATTTCGCCCTTGTTCATCCATGCCGCGTCTCAGCCGTAAATCACCGGTCCGGATGCTGCTCTACGGCTTTGGGCCGTACCGCAAGTTCACCGAGAACATTACGGCAAAAATCATCGAGTCTCTGGCGCCCCGGCCGGGGCTGGGCACAATTGTTTTTCCGGTGCGCTTTCAGCGCCGGCAGTTCATTGACGCGCTAAGAACCCTCCAGGCCTTTGATGGTCGTGGGTTTGGGCCAAAGTTCGCGACCGAGAATCGAGGTCGAGACCCGCGCGATCAATCGCCGCGCGGGCCAGCAAGTCCGGTGCGCCGCGGTCGATCACCGCAGGCGGAAAAGCTTGGATGCCGGCAACCATGCCGCTCTCCGTGACCCGTCCCGCGGCGAAGTCGATCAACGCCGGCGACTATGTCTGCAACTTCTCGATGTATGTGATGCTTGAGGAGCTTGAACGGCAAGACCACAATAGCCGCTTCGGCTTTGTCCACATTCCCTTCAATCACGACCTCCAGGCGGCGTGCCGCTACGTCGAACGGATCGTCGGCAAGTGTTTCAATATGCGCTGATAAGTTGGAGCGCGATCGCGCCGCCAAGTGGCTAGGCGGTTAGCCGCCGGAGCGCTTCGAAATATTTGTCCTGGGTTTTCTTGACGATCTCCGGCGGCAGTTCCGGCGCCGGCGGCTTTCATGTTCCAATTTAGACCGAGCAGATAATCGCGCACGAACTGTTTGTCGAAACTGTCCGGCGTCTTGCCCGGTCGGTAGCCGTCCATGGGCCAGAAGCGTGATGAGTCGGGGGTCAGCACTTCGTCGATGAGCAAGATGTCGTCGCCTTCCATGCCGAATTCGAACTTGGTATCGGCGATGATGATGCCCTTGGTCTCGGCCACGACGCGGGCGCGCTGGTAGATCGCAATGGTGGCGTCGCGCATTTTCTCCGCTCTGACCTTGCCGACTTTTGTCGATCATGTCGGCGAAGGTAATGTTGATATCGTGATCGCCGACGGCGGCCTTGGTCGACGGCGTGAAGATCGGTTCGTCGAGACGCGCCGCTTCGACCAAGCCCTGGCGGTAGGGCGATGCCGCACACCGCGCCGGTCTTTTGATAATCCTTCCAACCGGAGCCGGTGATATAACCGCGCACGATGCATTCGACCGGCGCCGGCGTGCTTTTCTTGACCAGCATGCTGCGGCCTTCGAGGGCGGCGCGATGGGGCTGGCAGGCGGCGGGAAACTCGTCGACGTTGGTCGTGATCAAATGATGCGGCACGATGTCGCCGATCTGGCCAAACCAAAATTCCGACAGCTGCGTGAGGATCTTGCCTTTGTCGGGAATCGGCGTCGGCAGGATCACGTCGAAGGCGGAAATGCGATCGCTGGCGACCAGCAGCAGTTTGTCGCCGAGATCGTAGATGTCGCGCACTTTGCCGCGGCTGAAAAGAGTCAATCCAGAAAGAGTGGTTTCGCTCATCTGAGATCCTTTAGCAGAAAAGTTTTTCACAGGTAGTGGGCCGTTGATGGACAGATTTTCGTCTCAGCTTGCACAGGCAAACTGTCCCGTTCGTGGCCAGCGTCGAGTCTCAAGCACTGAACCGCATAGCGCTTGAGAAGTTGCTGGTTACTTGTTGTCCGAATCTGGAGAAAAATATTCCAGACGACTGACGGCAACGTCCGAGACAAACATGACGCCGGTGTGGCGCGCGAAGAGCGGCTTCAACCCCGCCAAGATCGGTTCGACGTTTTCCGCTGCCACCACGGTCATGAGCATGACGATACTGTCCATTTCATTGAACATCGGATGAGATGTGTGAAAGCCGTGGTGTCCCTTTCCCGAGATGTTGTGGATGATGGTGTATCCGGTGGCTTTGTGGTCCAGCAGATCGGTGGCGAATTTCAGTTGCTCGCCCTCGATGATGATCCTAAGTTCTTTCATTGGATGAAGCGTTAGGTCGCTCATGGCACTTCTCCTCTCCGTGGCATGGTTTGTAATCGATTGATGGCAGGTCTTACAAGCTCACACTCCATCCCTGCCTCGAAAGATAGCGGTAACATAGTTGAACTTCCGGATCGATGGCAAAGAGGTGCATCCATTCGTTGTCATACAGTCGCTGCAACAGACGCTGGTTGCGCACGATCCTGTCGATTCTGTCTCTCGGTGCTTCGATCAGGGTGAATAGTCGCATGGCCTCGTGATACGGCCGCTGACCGTTCATGACGGTCTGCCAGGCGAGGCCGGTGCGCAGATCGCTTTGAGTCCCCGACATGATCCCTAGGCGGCCGACGACGTTATGATAAACCTTGCTGCCGCTGCCATAGACTTCCTGATCCACGGTAGAAAAGTAATGCTCCATGTTGATCCATTGGGCGACAATTTGCGGGCCGGTCATCACCGCTTCGAGCAGTTTTCCGTCCGGATCGCCGCGATAGTCATAGGAGTGTAGAAATACTTGCCCGTCAAGCTGTATGCCGCGGGTTAACGCTCGTCGCCCGATGATCATGGCGGCGTTCCCGGACAGCCCCCACTCCGGCCGGACTTGGCTCCAATCACTGCTCCGCCGGCGCACTTCCCGTCTTGCTTTCGATGCCCGGAGAGTCTTATTGACCTCGGGGAAACGCGCGCAGCGCTCTTGGCTGTTGCGCATGCCCGCACGCTCAAGGTCGCGCACGACTTGCAACAAATCCTTCCGATGGGTCGGCGGCAGATCTTCAAGATCGAAGAGGTCGACCTCATCGGTGGTCGTGTTGTGTTGTCCAGCGATGAAGTAGGTGTCTTGCGGAATCACGATGCCGTTTTTGGCTAATTGCTCCCGCACCAATGGCTTATTAGCCATGATGGCGACAACCCGGGCGTTGGCCTTGCCCGCGTTGCCGCCGCAAGCGCCGCAGTCCAGAGCGGCTTCGAAAGGGTTATTCTCCGAACGGCTCGCATGGCCGCAGAAAAGCACCAGGCGGGCGAAATTTGCGGTCAAGCCCATCATTCTAAGTACTGTTTCAACGGTGAGAACCTGCTCGTTGAGAGTGAAGCCGGTACGGGTAATGCGTTCTAAGCGGGCAAAGGCGCCGGCTTGGTTAATGCCATATTGTTTCCTAAGATCCGCCACGAAATCGGCTTCTTCCTGGGGCGAAAGAGCGGTGGAGCGGGCCTCTGCCGACGGGTTTGCCGGCGCTCAGTTCATCCAGCGCGCGCTGGCGTAAAAACTCCAGTCGCTCCAACGATAAATTCAGATTACGTTCGCCGAATTTTTCTTGTAGTGCGCGGCGGGTGGTGGCGCGCTGTTCGGCGGCGAGCATCTCGTCGACTTCTTGGCGTGACAATTTATCGACGGTCAAGGTCGTCGCCACGGGGGGCACGAGTTTGCGGCGAATCCACTCCGTGGCGTTGCGGTAGCCGGTCGCGAAAAGATTTTTGCCGATCAGAGGAAGACTGTAAAACCATCCCAAAGACTCGACCATGACATAGGGAGTGACGACATTTTCCTTGAGATCGTAGAGTAGGGTGTGAAAGGCTTCGAGAAGTGCCTCTCGGTGGCGATGGCGAAAGATAAACTGTCCTTGATAGGTGCGCGGGATTTCGCGAACCAAGTTTTTGCTCTTGAGAATTACCGGAAATTGATCGGTTTCATGATGGCTGCCGAGCGCTTGATGGCGGATGGCCACGGCGAAGAAGCCGGCGAAACCGAACGTTTCGTAGTCTCCCGTAGCTTCCAGGTTGCGCCGCAAGGGCTCTGATCGGACGTCGATGCAAAACACGGCCTGGGCCTGAGGTCTAACTTGGGAATTGCCTGGGACAGCGCTTTCGCCAGACTCTCCAGTTGAACTCCAGCTCGGGGGGGATTCGTTGAATCGACCGATCTTGAATCGGAGCTTCTCGAGCAATTGCTCTTGGTAGCCATCCTCGAAAGCTTTGAGCCACAGCGGCCCATGGGCTGACTTTGGAAACCCGTGCATCCACTCAAGCAAAGTGCGTAAGGTCTCGTCCGGAGCTTGCAGTAGCAGCGCCGGTTCCAAGTCAAGGGCGCGCGCCAGTAGCACAAGTTGCCAAGCGGCGCCGGGAGGATTGCCGTGCATGGTTCCGTCGCGCTCCGCGCCCGCGAGAAAAGGGCTCCCTAATTTTTGCATTTCGGCTGCAATGGCTTTGGCGTTGCCGTCAATAGCCAGTGCTTGGCGGCAGGATTGATGCACCAATTCCCGTTCGTACCATAGACGTACCGCCAGGTACTGGACCAAATCGTTGGGATAAGCGGTTTGCCACGCGTATTCGTCCTGATCGGCGCGCCACTTGATGAAGCTGGCCCAACCGGCCAGAGCGGCAAGATGTAAGGAAAAATAATTCTGCCACGAAGTGGCGTCAATGCCGAGCGCGCCAAGGGTTTCGAGTAGTGAATCTTCGGCCTGCGCCGGCAGGCGTACCAGTTTCTCTCGATGACTTTTGATCCCGCAAGGCGACCATTCCTTCTGCACTAACAATTTCCAGGCTGCGAAGAATCCATTTTCTCGGCCCGGCATGGGCCAGGGTGCATGCCCTTCGTCCAGGAACGCCTCGCACCACTTGATCATCTCGCGGTTGATGGCATCGTTAATCCGGGTGCCGAGAATTCGATCGCACCAGCTAGCTAAAGTCTCGTTGTTACTAACAGTATCCTGCTCGGCAGTGCTTGGCTGGAGCGAAGGCTGCCGCGCTATCGACGATAAATAATGCGCCAGAGCGGCGATGGTATTGCGGTCGGGATGGCGCGCGAGCTGAGCGTCGAGCATTTCGGCTGGCGGCGCGGAGGTGTCGCCAAATAAGCAGGCGCGCAGAACATCCAAATGGTTGACTTCACGGATACCTAGTTTCACCTGTTGGTTGCGTGCAAGCGGTTTCAGGGTGGCATCGACATGCCGTGGCAGGATTCGCCCTGCACGGAAATAGTCGCGAAAAACATCGGCGGATAAAAAGCTGTTGCCACCGCGCCATCGTTGCGCCGTCTGCGCGGCTTGCTCGAAGGGCAGATCTTCCAGGCCATGCAGCGGGTTATGATGCACGAAGGTGCGCATCGGCCAATAATAAGCAATGATTTCACTGGCTAACCGGATCAGAGCTCGGAGCTCCATCCGCTGGCTCTCGCTGTAAGGTGAACCTGTTACTTGTGCCACAGCAAGCTCTCCAACGCAGCTCGGTGAAGGTCGGTGCCGACCGGTGACTCAAACCGTAAGGCCGGACTCGCCCCGATCGCAACAGCGATTGCCAAGATGATTGTCAGCCAGGCCAATTCGCCGGAGCGCAGATCCGAATAGCGCCCATCGGCAGCAGGGCAGCCGAACAGCACCCGCTGCAGCAATCTGAAAAGATACCACGAAGCGATAAACCAACTGCATAGAGCGATGACCAATCCCCACGAGAGGGCTACCGAAGATTGTGGCGATGTTCCCGCTTGGGCGGAGAAAAGCGCCAATGGTGGCAGGCTGACGGCGGCCATAACATACAATGAAAATAGCGCGGCGAACCGCGGCATTGGGCGCGCCAGTCCGTGCATGCGGTCGAGGGCAAGATCGCCATAGCGTTTGCGGAGAAACTGCCACGCTAGTAATAGCCCGACATTGAGCAGCGCGACCGCGCCGATGTAAGCGAAGCCAGCCGTGGGAATACCCCCGGAAGTCGCGAAGTGCCACCAAAAAGCGCCATAAAGTGCCAGACTGCCGTAACCTAATAGTTCTGGCACATGCACCTGGGCAAGGGCTTTGAGCGAGCCGTAAAGCATGCCGACGAGGGCGAGTGCTTGCACGGCGCTGAGGAACCCGCTGGGAAAGTCGTTGGACCAATTGGCCAGGGCATAGGCCCCGAGCGCCGGCAGCAACAAGCTGGCGAGTGCGCTCCGATAACCTGGCGAACGGGTTATCGCCTCAATATAGAGTCCGTGGAGCGGAAACAGCGGCAGCAACAGCGCTACCGACATCCATTGGACAAATTGGGCTGACGGAAAATTCGCCATTTGAGCGATGAAATAGATCCCCGGAGCGACGGCCAAGAAAGCGGCGACGGTGAAAAAGAGCCGTGTACCATTCAGTCGGTCGACGGCGCGTGTCACCGGGCCGCGGATTCGCAGCGAGATTGCGTCGAGATACAGGCGGTTTATCAGTAACAGGTATGTGTGAAATTGCAGCGATCTGGCCCATTGCGGCATCTGTATCCTTCGGCCGTGGCTCGCCGCATAAATCAGTATCCAGCCGACGATGATCACCAGAGCGAACGCGGTCACCAATAGATCGAACAGCACCACCGGCAAGGCGCCGGCGCGAAAGTGGCGCGCCACTTCGCCTGGCGCCGGAAACAGGAAGTGGGTGAAACTTTCCGCGGCAAACAGATAGGTAACCACGACGATGAACAGGGCTGAGAGCATGCTTACTGCGACCTTCCAAGAGGCCACCGCCCGGAGCCGATAGAGCGTCAGAATCGCCTGAGACGAAGTGGCCCAACCGAAAAAGAGAAAGATGGTCGTCCCTTGTGAGTCCCCTAACGCTATATTCAAGGCTCCATGAGCCCCAAGTACTATGATCAATGGCAGGATGAGCGTTGTGGCAAAACCGGTGAGCCATGCCAGATTTGAAAATTCGCCGCCTTCCGCCGCAGCTTGGCGGCGCGGCTGTCGCGGTTCCTGGCGGGCTGCGTGAATCACATAGCCGGAGTTCAAGAAAATCGAGCCCTTAAACAAACCATGAGCGATCAAATGAAAGATCGCCAGACCGTAAGCGCCCAGCCCGCATTCCATAATCATGAATCCCATCTGGCCGATGGTGGAATAGCCTAGGGTCTTTTTGATGTCGTTCTGCACCAGCATCATGGACGAGCCGAGAATGGCCGTGAGCATGCCGACGGCGAAAACCAGATGAAGGGTCGCCGGGCTTAAGGCGTAGAGCGGCGCCAACCGGGTCAGGAGAAAGCCACCGGCATTAATGATTCCGGCGTGGAGTAGCGCAGTGACCGGGGTGGGCGCATAGAGGAAATCGGGGAGCCACATATGCAATGGAAACTGCGCTGACTTGCTCATGGCGCCAATGAAGATCAGCGCACTCACTGCGGTGCCGGCGGTGATTTCAATGCCGCCGGGCCAGAGCGTGAATACGCTCTTCGCTTCGGCGCTACGGATAAACAACTGCTGCAGCTCCAGCGTGCCATAGAAGCTTTGCGCGAGAACGATGCCGCCAAGGAAGGCCACGTCCCCGCCGCGCTGCATGATGAAGGTCCTGAAAGCGCCGCGCACGGTGGCTAGGTGTTCGTGGTTGTAAGACAACAGCGGCACCAGCCAGCTGAGCAATTGCCAAAAGGCAAACAGCATGAGCAGGTTGGCGCTGGAAACCATCCCGAGCAGCACAAAGGTCGTGAAAGCCAACAGGCTATGAAAGCGCGCGTAGCCCCATTCCTGCTGCATGTAGCGGATGGAGAAAATATGGATAAGGATACTAATCGCCGAAATATGCACCAGCATCACGGCGCATAACCGGTCGACGTACAAGCTCAAAAACGAGATGCCGTGGGGCCAGAGCGAAACGTATGTCGTCAGTGGGCCGCGGATCGTGACTTCGTAGAGTAGCACCAGGGAAAGTGCGAACGCGATGACCTCGGCGGCGACGCCAAGGCGGGCGAGTTTTGGCCCGAGCGTCCGACCGCAAAGGCCGATAACCGTACCCCCTGCTAGTGGCGCGAGAAGTATCAGTAACGGTAGATCAGAAAGGCTCATGGGCGAAGAAACCGGTGTCGGCTGGAACAGTGATAGGTATGTCAATCGCCCATAGCGTCAATCCGCCGCCGCCCTTGCGTGTGTCATGGTTAGGAGTCCTGCGGTTAAACGGACAGTTTTCATCGTCGAGATTCACGACCTCAAGGCTCTCTTCAGCGTAAGTTTATTGTGGATTTCTCGGGCGGTCGGTGTTTCCATGCCGCCATAAACAGAGGAAGAAATATCAGCGTCACTCCGAGAACGCAACCGATTCTCGACCGACTCGCATTGACTTATGCTTTGCTCTGTAACAGGCTAAGCCCGTTCATAATAAACAAACTCGGCAAGGATTGCGGATTCATGGCACCAGCGCACACCCCCCTCGTCAGCGTCATCATGGGCAGTCAATCGGATTGGGACACCATGCAGCATGCGTCGGCGACGCTCAAAGACTTCGCCGTTGAGCATGAATGTCTGATCGTCTCGGCCCATCGGACGCCGGCGTGGCTCACGGAGTTTGCCGGCGGCGCTGAGGGGCGCGGCATCGAAGCGATCATCGCCGGCGCCGGCGGCGCTGCGCATCTGCCGGGCATGACGGCGGCGCAGACTCTGGTTCCTGTGCTCGGTGTGCCGGTGGAAAGTGCCGCGCTCAAAGGCATGGATTCGCTGTTATCGATTGTCCAAATGCCGGGCGGCATTCCAGTCGGAACGATGGCGATCGGCAAAGCCGGCGCGATTAACGCAGCACTGCTGGCCATTGCGATCCTCGCCAATTCACGGCCTGAGCTGCGCGAGAAACTGCGCCAGTTCCGCGCCAATCAGACCGCCGCCGTGCGCCAGCAGAAGTTGCCGTGAGTAGCAGAGTGAAACCCATTCTTCCAGGGGCAGCCATCGGCGTGCTTGGCAGCGGCCAATTAGGGCGCATGTTCGCTATCGCGGCGCGCCAGATGGGCTACCGCGTCCACACCTTTTCATCTGAAACCGACACACCGACGGGGCAGGTAGCCGATGTCGAGATCGCGGCGTCCTATGACGATCTTGACGCCGTGCGCCGGTTTGCCCAGGCGGTTCAAGTGGTGACTTTCGAATTCGAAAATGTCCCGGCGGCCTGTGTCGAGGCGGCGGCCGCTTTCGTGCCGGTGCGTCCCGGCGGTTCGCTGTTGCACATCGCTCAGAATCGCCTGCGCGAAAAGAGCTTTCTCGCGCGGAACGGTTTCCCGACGACAGAGTTTGCTGCCGTGCGTGGGCTTGACGATCTCCCCGCGGCGACAAAGAAAATCGGCTTCCCGGCGATCATGAAAACCGCCAGCTCGGGTTACGATGGCAAGGGCCAGGCGAAGGTTGCGAATCTCGAGGACGCGGCGCAGGCATTTCACGGTTGCGGCGGCCAGGAGATGATTGTCGAAGGGTTTGTCGATTTCGAACTGGAATTCTCGGTGGTGATGGCGCGCGGCCTGGATGGTCAGTTTGTCCACTGGGGAGCAATTCAAAATCGCCACAAACATCACATCCTCGACATATCGTTGGCGCCGGCGCGGATGGGCCAAACAGCCAGCGCTCGCGCCTTTGAAGTTTCCCGAGCGCTTGCGGATAAGCTCGACTTGATCGGTGTGCTGTGTATCGAGTTTTTCCTGACGCGAAATGGCGAGATTCTGGTCAACGAACTCGCGCCCCGGCCACATAACTCCGGCCATCTGACGATCAACGCTTCGCGCACCAGTCAGTTTGAGCAACAACTGCGGGCGGTCTGCGGCCTGCCGCTCGGCTCGACGGAATTTGTCGGCGCTGCGGCCATGGCCAATTTACTGGGAGACTTGTGGCACGGCGGCGAGCCCAATTGGCCGGCAGCCTGTGCGCTGCCGGACGTGAAGCTTCATCTCTACGGCAAGATCGAGCCGCGCCCTGGGCGCAAGATGGGCCATCTGACAGCGCTGGCCGCGACGGGTGAAAGCGCAGCGCAGATCGTGCTCTTGGCGCGGGAAAATTTGCACCCGGTTCGTTAGCCGAGCTAAACCGTTAACACCCGGTGTTCAATCGCCGCGTTTTCTTTGGCCGACGCTCGCCCTCGTCCCTGGAACGTTAAAAGTACGATTCCAGGTGGGCATTGCCCTTGGAATTAGTGCTCGCGACATAGTTGCCGGAAGGACCCCACGCCGGCAGGGATCGCTGTTTGCGCCATCCTGCCGCAGGTTGCCCCTGTTTCCTGTCTCCCCGGCAGATCGAATGCGGGCGCATAGATTCCTGCTTTATCTCTGCCGGCTAATTTTCTTGCGCGGTTGTGTACCGGGGCCGTACGATTTCCACAGAACATTGGGCACGCGTGGCGACTGCGATGGAGACACTGCCGAGCAAAAAACGCTCAAGGCGTCTGAGCCCTCTGGCTCCCAGAAAAATGCAATCAACTCTGAGCCGCTCGGCCTCTTCAACGAGAACCTCCTTGGGATCACCTCCCTTGACGATTGCAGAGACACTGATGCCGGAGGCTTGTAGCTTAGCGGTCGAGGTCGCCAGAATATTTTCGAGCCACGCCCGCTCATCTTTGAAGCCATTTTCGGTCCAATCCAAGGCCGTTGACATGGCTCGATCTAGGACCGCAACCAGGTGCGCCTTGGTGTCAGGCGGCCAGGCTCGGCTCGCGACCTCAGCGACGGCAAGCGCCGTGCTCGCAGAGCCATCCACGCCAATGAGGATCTGCAGAGGATCGGCATTCTTAGCGAGACGTCTCCGTGCGACTCGCACCGAGCAACGCGCTTCGGTCAGCACAGTTTGTGAAACGCTGCCAAGAAATAGTCGGCCGAGCGTCGAACGGTTGTGCGAGCCCAGGACGATGAGGTCTGGTTGCCACTGATCGGCTTTCTCGACGATCGCCCACGCGGGAGAATGCCCAAAGACTTCCGTCCGTACTTGCCAGGCAGGGAATTGTGCGTGCAGCCGCTCCTGTGCGTTGGTCGCCGATCGACGTGCTTCTTCTAATGCAAAAGCAACTTGTTCCAACCTGTGTTCCACCGCGCTAGAGTTATAATTCTTTAAAGCAGCTGCGGGGGCATCGCCTGCCGACGAGGCGGCGCGAGGCATGAAAATGTCGGCGACGCTGATAACGATGGCGTCGGCCTGCGCGGGCAGTCCGGCTCGGAGCAAATCGTCTAGCGCCGTGTCAGCCGAACTAGAACCGTCATAAGCAATCAGCAGTTTCATTTTATTGTTCACAAACTAGATCCCTATTGCCAAATCAAGAAGCATTTGCCCTGGGCACTCGCAGGGGGACTTGACCTTGATAGGCTTGTTTTAACTAGCCGACTTGGTGAGTTATTGTGAGTTAACTCACAGTAACTTTAATCACCAGCCGCGAATTATTTCATCCCGGCAGCTCTCTCGATAAGATCGTTACCTTATATGCCGCCACGATCGCATCCTCATACCGTTTCTCATCGGGCAATGACATAGCCAGGTTCAGCGAAGCTTCGGCGTGATTGAGCCTTGGTTTTTCCGCGCCGCTGCGGATCTTTTTGGCTTCAAACAATTCGTGCTGCGCAACCCTGACAGCGATTATTGCATCATCCAAACTCGGACCTCCGGAAATCGAGGTTCATTTGACGGTTCCCAGAACGACGGCGATGGTTGCCAGCAAAATGACGACCTTAACCAGGCCTACTCTTAACCTCCGACTCGATGATCTTCGAGCCGGGCTTAGGCTCTTTGGGTGAGATCTGGATTGCGGCTCCCGAAAGTTTCGTTTTCACCAGAGAAGCTAGAATTGAGATGACGAGTATTCCTGCCACCACCGCCAAGGAGACCGTGATGGGAACCTTATAGAAATCGACGATCATCATCTTGATGCCAACGAAACACAGGACAAAGGAAAGCCCGACCTTTAGGTAGCGGAACATCTCTAGTATTCCGGCCAACAGAAAGTACAGCGCGCGCAGGCCCAAAATGGCGAATATGTTGGAGGTGTAAACGATGAAGGGATCGAGGGTGATGGCAAAGATAGCGGGGATGGAGTCGACGGCGAAGATGACGTCGGTAGTCTCGATCACCAGCAAAACCACGAAGAGAGGCGTGGCCCAGCGACGCCCATCGATGCGGACGAAAAAACGTTGCCCTTGATAATCCTTGGTGATCGGCATCCAGCGGCGGAGCAAAACGACGGCTGGATTCTTCTCGGGCTCAATCTTTTCGTCACCGGCGAAAAACATCTTGATACCCGTGATAATTAGAAAGCCGCCGAAAATGTAGATGATCCAGTGAAACGCGCTTAGAAGGGCGGCGCCCGCCGCAATAAATATCGCCCGCATGATCAGCGCGCCGAGGATACCCCAGAAAAGAATCCGATGCTGGTACATCGGTGGAACGGCAAAGTATGAAAAGATCATGATGAAGACAAAGATGTTGTCCACGCTCAAGGACTTCTCGATCAGGTAGCCGGCGAGAAACTCCATGGCCTTTTCCGAGCCCCACAGGTAGTAAATCCCCAGGTTGAAGATCAGCGCTAGAGAAATCCACACGACGCTCCAAGTGAAAGCCTCGCGCAACGAAACCGCGTGAGCTTTGCGGTGAAAGACCAGCAGGTCGAGGGCCAACATGCCCAGCACAAAGGCGTTAAAAACGATCCATAACAAAACACTGTCAGAGGTCATAGGTTTTCCTTAGAGGGCAACGCGCGATAAAACAGGACTAGGGCAACAAGCCCGAGAATTACCATCAAGCTAGAGGGGAAAAAGTCCCCAGTCACCGCTACATGGCAGGCGAAAAGCGCAGTAAGCAGGAGCGTAACAAAAGGCGTAAAAACCAGCGCTAGGTCTTTGAGTATGAGCAAACCAATGCCACCGGCCAGCAAGCCAAGCCCGCAGGCGCCGGCCGCGATGACGAATGCTATGCTCGAAGGGTCGGCATCGGATTCGGAGTCGGAGTAATCGATAATCCCGCCGCTGAACACGAAGAGACCAAAAAGCGATATCAAGTATCGCTGGCGTCGCCATTGGCGTACTTCCGTTGACAATCCGGTCCTTAACAACCCGGATCGCCGCCACCCGACGTATGGCATGCATTGTCATTGTCGTGCCTCCTTAACCACTCAAGCCGTTTGATCCGCGCTTGCATGGGAATGGGTGTGAGAGAGATTCATCAGCAAAGGACTTGGTCCCGGTTTTGAATTTGCTTTTAGTGTTCATTGGTTTAAAGTCGCTGATAAAGACGCGCGATGCTGAATGCATCGCCTCCAAGGTCTCGTTAGCCTCTTAAGCGGAAGTGTTTGTGGCGCACACCGGCTCGCTCCGTTCGGAATCGCGGCACTTCACTTGTCCTACCTCCGCGGGTGACGACCCATTGATTTAATCCTCTCCTCAGATAACCAGGATCGATGCCCAGGGCGTCGCAGATGTTGCTAAAAGAAAAGACCCGCTCGCTGTCATCGGGAGCGTTGAGCCAATTTTTCGCGTCGTGAAAGTCGCGCCGTTGGCGGCGCGTGGAATAACGCGGATCGATTGACAGGCACGCGACAACATCTTCCAACACCGCCGCTATGAGGCGTCGCTCGGGATCGCAATAATGGTTTTTTCGCAAGGTTGAATAAAAACGCTCTGGCAGCAATGTGTCGGACTCGAATAAATGACCGATATCTTGATGTGCATACTCGCGTGATCCCAAGCCCATAATTGTCGACTCCGTTAGCGACCTTGTCTTAGTGACTCCGGCAACGTAATGCCTAGCCTGCAATTTGACAAATTCATAATAGTTGATTGATTGATAGAAAAAACCGAACTATGATGAAGCCGCTATGGAGTGGCTTAACTACCATCATCTTTTGTATTTCTGGACTGTGGCGCGGATTGGCAGCGTGTCGCGTGCCGGCGAGGAGTTGCGCCTCACCCAAGCGACGGTCAGTGCGCAGGTCAAGTCTCTGGAAAACGCAATGGGCGAAAAGCTGTTTCGCCGTTCCGGGCGCAAGCTGATTTTGACCGATACCGGCAAAGTGGTGTTTCGTTATGCCGATGAGATATTTTCTTTGGGACAGGAGATGATGGGGACGCTCAAAGGCCGGCCCGAAGGCCGCCTCGCCCGGCTGACGATCGGAGTGGCCGATGTCCTACCGAAGCTCGTCGCATATCGACTCATTGAACCGGCGCTCAGCCTGAAAGACTCCTACCGGATTATCTGCCGGGAAGGCACTAACGAGGAGCTCCTGCCGGCGTTGGCGCTGCACGATGTCGACGTGGTGTTGACCGATTCTCCGATCGACCCGGCGCTCAATGTCAAAGCGTTCAACCACCTGCTTGGCGAATGCGGCATGATTCTTTTTGGCGCAGCTAAATTAGCGGCGCAATACCGCCGCGGTTTCCCGCGTTCACTCGACGGCGCGCCGTTTTTGATGCCAACACGAAACACGACGGCGCGCCGCTCATTGGATCAGTGGTTTGATGGTAAAAACATCGTTCCGCGCATCGTCGCGGAGTTCGAAGACAACGCTCTGTTGAAGGTGTTTGGCCAACGCGGGCTGGGCTTATTCTTCGCGCCGTCTGTGATCGCCGCGGAAGTGCAAAAGCAGTACAAGGTAAATATCGTCGGCAATCTCGGCGACGTGATCGAGCGGTTCTACGCGATTTCTCTGGACCGCAAATTGAAACATCCTGCGGTAGTGGCGATTTCGGAAGCCGCTAAAGCTCGTCTCGGCGATTGACAGGCGTAAGGCTTTGATTGGCTTTGGGTGCCAATCCCCGCAAGCGCACCGATCGAAGCAAAGAGAGCCAATCCAGGAAATTCGCGAATGCGGTGGACGCTAAAAACGCCCGCGATGGGCCAGGTTGTTTTCCAGGGCAAAGACAAACACCCGTTCGCCGCTCTCGGTGCTGATGTCGGTATGCAGATCGAGGATTTTCGTGCCGGCAAGATCGCCAATCACCTGATACAAAAGGGGGCGGGCCTTGTCGATCAGAGTTGCACGCATTTTTTTGACCAATTCTTTGCCGTCGATCGATTTGCTTAACTGTTCTTCGGCCGGGGTTAAAACGCCTTTGAGGCGAACGACAACCAAGTCTTCAACGATATAAGTGCGGGTCTCTTTCGGGCCGCGGCCCATGTAGTCGATCTCGAACTGAATGATGGCTTGGCTAATGGCTGCTTCGATTTCGCCTTTGGTTTTCATAGGCCAGCGGAGAACGAAAAAAGCCGCACGCCCAGTCGCGTGGCGCCAGATTCAAGAGCGCAGCAATTCATTCACGGCGGCTTCGTTGAAGCCGGTTAATTTTTTCTTGCCTTTAACGATGACCGGGCGTTTCAACAGATTCGCATCCTTGAGCATGAGCTTGATCGCCTCGTCTTTGCTCGGCGGCTTCTGCTTCATGTTCATCTCGCGGTAGAGCGGCGTACGCGTGCTGAGAAACGGTTCGATGGGATCGTTGCCGATGAGTTCGCGCAGCTCGTTCTCGGTGAACGGCGTCTTGCCGTATTCTCTTTCTTCGAAGTCGACTTTTTTCGATTGCAAGAAACTTCTTGCTTTGCGGCAAGTGGTTCAGGTGGCTTTGTAGATAAAGCGGATTTTGTCGGCCATGAAAATCTCTCGGAGTGATGGAGTATTGAAGTGCAGGGTTCGGAATCCAAGCCGGACTCCGATCACTCCAGTACTCCAACTTACCCTACCAGTCGCGGCGTTTATTTAAAGAACTTGGCGACTCTTTCGAAGGCGGCCGATTCGACTTCGTTGCGCACCGGCCATTCGGATTTCGACTTCAACGGAATCGTCGCGTCGATGATCGCCACCGCGTCGCCCAACCAGCCGCGGAAGCTTTGCACTTCGCGGATGATCTCGATGTCTTTGTCCCAATGGACCCGGGTAGCCACCGCCCACATGACTTCGCGCTCGTTAAAAACGTCGATATCGTCGTCGACGATGACCGCCAGCTTCAAGTTGGGCATCTCGACGAACGCCTGCATGCCGGCTTTGTTGGGTTCGTTCTCGAACTCTTTCTTGATCGAGATGTAGCAAATGCAGCGGCCGCAGCCCGACGCGGCGAGGTGAATGCCTTTGATGCCCGGGAACGTTTTTCTTGATGACGTTGTAAGTGCTGCCTTCTTTGGGCACGGAGCCGAGATTCCAGTGGTCCATGTGGCCGGGCCAGAAGTCCTCGACGATGCCGCCGCGCCGGTGCGTGATGGCGGTGACTTCGATGACCGGCACGTCCATTTTCGGCTGCGCGTAGCCGAGAATTTCACCGAAAGGATTTTGCTCTTTGCGCACGCCCGGCAAGATCTCGCCCTCAATGATGACTTCGGCGTCGGCAGGAACCATGAATTTATCGCCCCAGGTGGTCGAAGGCGTCAGCCGCAGCGGTTCTTTTAAGAACGCCGACGCGGTTAGATAGTCGTTGTTGCCCATCGCCGTCATCGCGCAGGATGAAAGATAAAATGCCGGATGATGGCCGAGGATGACGATCACCGGCGCGCGCAGGTTCTTCTCTTCATACTCGCAAGCCATCGCTTCCAGGTGATGATGCTTGTGCGCCGAAAAGCTCATATGCTTGGGGTCGTGGAATTTATTCTTGGTGAAAGTGATGTCGTAGTATTCCTGGTTCAAACCCTTCATGGCGCAGGTCATGGTGTGATACGGGCCAGCGTCGCCTTTCTGATGCATCGGCATAGGCAGGATTCGCAG
Source organism: uncultured delta proteobacterium (assembly GCA_963847445.1). Classification (GTDB taxonomy): domain Bacteria; phylum Desulfobacterota; class Binatia; order UBA9968; family UBA9968; genus DP-20. Next base: position 160,037 of record CAWJZV010000015.1, read on the forward strand.
GTCCGCTTTGTCGCCGGTCAGGACGACTTCCTTCACCGGCGCTTTCTCCGGCGCGATGACCTCTAATTTGCCCTGCTGCTGTTCCAGTCTGGCGACCTCAAGACTGACTTCCATGGGCGATTTGATATCGCCCATGTCGAGGGAGTCGGCGATGTACTGGCGCGACACCCAGGGGTTATAGAACATCGGGAAGTTCGACTTTTCACCATTCAGCGCCGGCAGATTTTCGAACAACACCATTTTCGGTTCGTTGCGCACGTCCAAGTGTTTCAAGTATGCGACGGTTTCGTAATTGTTCGCGTCGATATGATTTTTCTCGCGAATCACCGCGCCTTCGCGGGTGGCGCCTTCTTTGGCGATAAAACTTGGCAGATCTTTGGCCATGAACATTCTCCTCTAAATTTATTTACCTGGGAAAACTATCCACTCTACTTAGATGAATCGCCGCGTGAGTGCAAGCGAGCTAGCTGTGAATAAGCCCCTTGAGTGCGCGCAGTTTGTGCGACCAACCCGAGTGGCAAAGCAGGTTGAGCAGATGGCGCACTTGGCGGGCTTTTTTCTCGCTCGCGGGGTACCAAGGGAATTCTTCCTTGAGGCCGAAACGGTCGACGACGATGGTTTTTTCCTGGCAGAACTTGCGAATGCCGGCGGCGCCATGACGGTAGCCGAAGCCGCTGTCTTTGCGGCCGCCCATGGGCGCTTCGGGTATGATAAAGTTAACTAGACTGTCGTTGACGCAAACCGCGCCGCTGTCAAGTTGATCGGCAAGCTTCACCGCCGCCGACCGATCGCGCGAAAAGATGCTGGCGCTAAGGCCGTAACGCGAATCATTGGCCAGTCGAACAGCTTCTTCCGGACTATCAACCTGCATGATCGGAATCACCGGGCCGAAGGTTTCTTCGGCCATGATGCTCATGGAATGATCGACATCGACGAGTACCGTCGGCTCGTAGTAGTAGCCCGGCAAGTTGGGATTGCGCCGGCCGCCGGTGACAATCCTGGCGCCTTTGGCGCGTGCTTCGTCGACTTGTGCGGCAACTTTATTTAGCTGCGCCGCCGATGTCATGGCGCCGATATCGACGGCCTCGGCGCTGGTTCCCTGCCGGATCGCTTTGACCCGGGCGGTGACGTTGTCGACGAACGCCTGATAGATTGGCGCTTCGACGTAGACCCGCTCAATCGAGGTGCAGGTTTGGCCACAGTTCATCAATGCGCCCCAGACGCAGGCGCCGGCCGCTCGTTCCATATCGGCGTCCTTCAGGACGATCATGGGGTCTTTGCCGCCCAACTCCAAAGAGACTGGAATCAGCCGATCGGCGGCGCGGTGCATGACCTGTTTGCCGGTATCGACGCTGCCGGTAAAGGCGATCATATCGGCATGATCTATCAAGGGCGGCGCCGGTGCCGCCGTCGCCGACGACGATTTGTAGCAGGTCTTTGGGAAAGCCGGCCTTGGCGGCCAATTCGGCGCCGAAGAGCGCGGATAGGGGAGTTAGCTCGGAAGGTTTAATCACCACGGCATTGCCGGCCATCAATGCCGGCAGGGCTTCGCCCAAGGTCAGGGTCAGGGGAAAGTTCCATGGACTAATGATGCCAATCACCCCGCGCGGCGCGTATGTGAAGTAAGCTTTCTTGGCCTTCACCAAGGGAAAGCTCGGCGAGAGTTTTTGTCGCCGAAGGTAGCGCTCAGAGTGCTTGGCCCAGGCGCCTATGGCGTTGCACAGGTAGAATAGCTCGTTGCCGTAGACTTCAGCGCGCGGCCGGCCGGTTTCGCCGGTCAAAATATCGGCGAGTCTATCGCCTTCGTCGAGCAGCAAGTCGCGCAGCCGGTAGAGCAGTTTGGCGCGCTCGGCAAAACTAGTTTGTTGCCAGCTCGACTGTGCCTGCCGGGCGCGCGTGATTGCCGGGCGACTTCGTTGGCGATGCCACCGGCAGTTCTTGGATTAACTCCAAGGTGGCAGGATTGCGAACTTGAATGGTTGCGCTCATTTGATTGGCCAAAATATCAGAGCGCTGGATAAAAATCCTTTAGTTGTCGAGACTCCTGGGTTTCTTGCTGAAGTTCGCATGGCGTCTGGTGGATACTACGATCGTCGGAGAATTCTACACCATGGTCTGACCGCCGCAGATATTCATCGCCTGTCCGGTGATGCCGCGAGCGGCGTCCGAGGCGACATAGGCGACCAGTTCGGCGATCTCCTCGGCTGCCAAGAACCGTCGGATCGGCACCGCGGCGACCGCTTGTGCTTTGAATTCTTCCGGCGGTGATTCCTAGCGACTTGGCGGTTTCGTTGATGCCCTGAGTTGCCATTTCGGTGTCGACCCAGCCAGGGCAAATGGTGTTGACGGTGATGCCGCGGCTGACGACTTCGAGGGCCAACGCGCGACCGAAGCCGATCATGCCATGTTTGGTCGTGCAATAGGCGGTGTAACCAGGGACGCCGAATTTCCCCAACACCGATGAGATATTGATGACTCCGACCGCCGGCCTGATCCGGCATGTGGCGCAGCACCGCTTTGGTGAGCAGATACATGCCATGCAAATTGGTATCGACGATATCGTACCACTTGGAGTCGTCGGCATCGTCTCATGCGGCTCAGACCTGAAATGCCGGCGTTGTTGACTAAAATATGAATCGCGCCCCATTGGCTGACTACTTCAGCGACGGCGCGCTCGACATCGGCTTTGATCCGAACATTCATCGGCACCGGCTGAACGGTCAATCCGATCTGGGTTAGTTCCGTCGGCGACGCGGTTGAGCTGATCACGATTGCGTGAGGCGATGGCGACCTTGGCGCCATTTTTGGCCAATTTAATTGCGATGGCTCGACCAATTCCCGTACCACCGCCGCTGATCAAGAGCAATTTTATCTTTAAGCATAGTTTTAAGCGATTCCTTCGTACTGAAGTTAAGTAGCTGGTGTTAACAGGAATTTCAATGCCTATGAGGGTGGCATTCAGTGCCTGTCAACGGACTGCATCTGGCAAGCCGAGCCAATGGTATCGATATTGCTGATTAAAAGCAGTCATACGACGAAATTCTTTACAGCTTTCTCCGCGACATATTAAAATTGCTCTCAAGTATAGTTTGCATAGGAGTGTATTCATGGACATTACCGAATTATTAGGCTTTGGCGTCGATCAAAGGCGTCGGATTGCCATTTGAGCTGCCGGCGAGCCGCCGATGATTCGGATCGACGGCGATTTGAAAAAACTCGACTCATCCGGCGCTGACCCAGGAACAGGTGCATGCGCTGGTTTATGACATCATGAGCGATGGCCAGCGCAAGACTTTCGAAGAGACCCATGAGTGCGATTTTTCCTTCGCCCTTGCGGACAAAGCACGTTTCCGCGTCAACGTTTTCATGCAACGCAAAGGCGAAGCCGCGGTATTTCGTACGATTCCGACCAAGATCTTGACCATCGAGGATTTGGGATTGCCGGCAAATCTTCAAGCAGCTTTGCGAAAAAGAAAAGGGCTTGATCCTCGTCACCGGGCCCACCGGTTCCGGTAAATCGACCACGTTGGCGGCGATGGTCGATTATCTCAATTCCACGTTACGAAGGACATATTCTCACCGTCGAAGATCCCATCGAGTTCGTCCACCCGTCGAAGAAGTGCTTGGTCAATCAACGCGAGTTGGGACCGCATACCCATTCGTTTTCCAACGCCCTGCGGGCGGCGCTGCGTGAAGACCCGGATATCATTCTGGTCGGCGAAATGCGCGATCTTGAAACCATTCAGCTCGCACTCACCGCCGCGGAAACCGGTCACATCGTCTTTGGGACATTGCATACTTCGAGCGCGCCCAAGACCGTCGACCGCGTCATCGACGTTTTTCCGCCGACCCAGCAAGCGCAGAGTTCGCGCGCAGTTCGCCGAGTCCATCGAAGCGGTCATCACTCAAACCTTGCTCAAGAAGAAAAGCCGGCGGCCGCATCGCCGCCCATGAAATCATGACCGGCACCACTGCGGTGCGCAATCTAATTCGCGAAGGCAAGATCCATCAGATCCCCGGCACCATGCAGGTGAGCCAAAAAGACGGCATGCAGACCATGGACATGGCGCTGCAAACATTGGTTACCCGCGGCTTGGTCACCCGAGAAGAGGCGCAATCGAAGAGCATGAATCCCAATCTGTTCGGCGCCGCGCCTGCGGCGGTGGCCGGCGGCCGGTCGTAGCGAATAGTTCGAGACGTAGGTTACGGAGGACGCGTGGATTTTCAGGAAATGTTCAGAAAAATGGTCGAGATTGAAGCCTCGGATCTCTATCTCACGGTGGGGCGGCCGCCGATGTATCGCGTCGAGGGTACGATCCAACCAATCGGTGACAGAAATTTTACACCGGACGAGATGAAGACCTTGGCGGACTGCCAGTGATGACGGAGAAAGCAGCGCCGGGAATTTGCCGAGAGCCTGGAAATGAATCTCGCCCAATCGTTGCCGGGGTTGGCGCGATTTCGTGTCAATATCTTGATCCAGACGAGGTTCGGTCAGCATGGTCATTCGGCGCATCAAGGCCGACGTGATGTCGCTCGATGACCTGGGGATGCCGTCGATTCTAAGAGATATCACCATGACCAAGCGCGGTTTGGTGCTGATGGTCGGCGCCACTGGCTCCGGCAAGTCGACGACTTTGGCGGCGATGATCGATTACCGCAATTGCAATGAAGCCGGCCATATCATTACCATCGAAGATCCCATCGAGTTCGTCCATCGGCATAAACAATCGATCGTGACCCAGCGCGAGGTCGGCACGCGATACACATAGCTTCCAAGCGGCGCTGAAAAATACTTTGCGCCAAGCGCCGGATGTTATCTTGATCGGCGAAATTCGCGACACCGAAACCATGGAAGCGGCGATCACATTCGCCGAGACCGGCCATCTCTGTCTCGGCACGTTGCATTCGAACAATGCCAATCAGGCGATCGAACGCATCATGAATTTCTTTTCGACCCGAGCGTCATGCGCAAATGTATCTACAATTGTCGCTCAACTTGCGCTCCATCGTTTCGCAGCGGTTGATTCCGTCGGTCGAGGGCAAGCGTGTTGCAGCGTTGGAGATTCTGATGGATACGCCGCGAATCAAGGATCTGATTAAACGCGGCGAGGTCGACTCTCTGAAAGAGGCCATGGAACAGGGAGTTCAGGAAGGTTGCCAGACCTTCGACCAGGCGCTTTTTGCTCTTTATCGCGACGGAAAGATCAGCTCTGGACAGGCGCTCGCGAACGCCGATAGCGCCAATAATCTGCGCCTCAAGATCAAGCTGGCAGGGCTCAAGGTCGATGAAGAGCCAGTCGCCGCCGAAGGGGAAACTCGCAAGAGCGAACCATTGCAGGCCGCTGGTGGATTTCGTTTGCGCCGAACTTAGATCGCCGGCAATCTCGTCGTTCGAAACTCTTTCGGCGTGGTTGAAAGACCGAATCCCACCCGTTCTCTCTCCATACGAGATTCGACGAATGTGGTTCTAGACCAGTACTCATAATTGTTTGGTCGACAGTTGCGGCGCACTTTCGTTAGCTCCGCCAAGACCTTTCAAGGCTTCCATCGCGATTGTCGCTGGAATGGACAAATTTATCTTGACAAATTGATAGGTTACTATTAAAAACGAGTTATATCTAGGATCTTCGCTGATCGGGAGGCAATGTGGAGTATAGCCGATCTGCCGTTCCTAGAGGAAGAACCTATAAGTGCTCGGATGGATTTGATCACCGGGTATGCGCAGGACATTGCGGGCAGTAGGACAAGCATTGGAAACCCTCAATCTCGGTGATTTCAGCGTCGAACCGGCTGGCGATGGTTATCGCGTCACCGGTGCTCGTCGGTGGCTAAGAACCTGCGTTTGGAGAACTGTGGGCGGCGCCTGAACGCTGCGATCCAGGTTCGCGCAACACGCCATGGACTTGAGTTATTCGCGCGGCGATGTCGACGCTTAGAGCGCGAAGGTCGGCACAACGGCGTGCGACGGGTCAGACACGGCGGATAGTCCGCCATTCTCGCAGATTCTGCGTGTTATCGGCGGAATTATCTGATCAAATGCGCGTTCCCGTTTGCTGCGCGTGTCGCGAAAGAAGCGGTTATTGTCAGGGCTCGAGAGTTCGCCTGCCAGCGGGCAAAAAGATCGAGATTACACGGTCGCCGATGCTTTACGACCTTTGGGTGCGATTTTATTTACAGAGATCGTGCGCCGGCGTGTGAATTCAATGAGTTTTTCCGGCCCTCGTAGGATTGTTGTCGCAGATTCGAATCGGCAAAATTCCAAGTTCGGTTAGGATCAAACTCTTTCACTGGTGCCAATTGTCGACCTGGGATATAACAAAATGGTCCGATAGCGGAGAGCTAGCTGCGCAGCATTACTCAGATCTGCTCGGCCCGTAGGACAGATTCTGGAATCTCTCGGCATAGACGGCTTTACCCTGAGGGTTGACGATGCCGGTGTTTCGCTTCGCGGTTAAAAGCCGGAACCGCGCAATCAACCGCGGCGCCGCAGGGATCAGACGGCAAATTGTGGCAATCGACTCCGTGGCAAGAAACCAGAATCGGCCGAAGAATCTCACCCTCGTCAGGTATCCTGAGTCGGTCAATTGCATCCATGGGGAGGATCTAGCTCGTATCGACGATGAAGCCAAGTCCCGAGCGAGTCGAAACGGCGGACAGACCGGAAGCCCATTCGTTATCGCAGATTCTCCGTGCAGTCGGTGGTATTGTCGACCAGAAACAGGGGCGATTTCTTTCGGTGATCAAGGAAGGTCAGGAGATCACGGTCGAATATGAGTCGACACTCAAGCAGAAAATCGTCGAGAAGTTTACTTCAGCGTCGCTTTACGATTTCTGGGTCAGAATGTATTTACGCCGCAGCAGCCGCAGCTAGACCTTAGCCAATCTAAGTTTAGCTGTGGCAATTCACGTCCCTAGATTCGGTTTCCGCAGGATGCGGCGCACAAAGGCGCTACGCCCAGGGGCGTCGCGCCTCTTGTTTACTTATTCTTTGTCGAGAAGAGTCCCATCAGCTTGGCGATGGGATCGTAGAAGCGGTCGACGACGCGTTCTTTGAGCGGGATGATGGCGTTGTCGGTGATGTGAATATGTTCCGGGCAAACTTCGGTGCAACATTTGGTGATGTTGCAGTAGCCTAAGCCGGCCTTCTGCTTGATCAGCTCCATGCGATCGTTGCTGTCGAGGGGGTGCATTTCCAGCGACGCCAAGCGAACGAAGAAGCGCGGGCCGGAGAAGGCCTGCTTGTTGTCGTCGTGGTCGCGGATGACGTGGCAGACGTTCTGGCACAGGAAACACTCGATGCATTTGTGGAATTCTTGCACTCGGTCGATGTCTTCCTGATACATCCGCCGCGTGCCGTCGGATTCTTTCGGTCTTCGGTTTGAACGCCGGAATCTCTTTGGCCTTTTGATAGTTGTACGAGACGTCGGTGACGAGATCGCGGATGATCGGGAAGGTCCGCATCGGCGACACCGTGATGGTTTCGCCGGGCTGGAACGTGTTCATGCGCGTCATGCACATGAGGCGCGGCTTGCCGTTGACTTCGGCGCTGCACGAGCCGCATTTGCCGGCTTTGCAGTTCCAGCGCACCGCCATATCGTTGGCTTGCTGCGCCTGGATCGCATGGATAACGTCGAGCACTACTTGTCCTTCACCCACGGCAATGCGGTAGTCTTTGAACTCACCGCCATTGGCGTCACCGCGCCACACCCGCATATGGACCTGTTGCTCAGCCATTACTTGTTTCTCCTCAAGCAGTGCTTTGAGTTCGTCCGGCATTTCCGGCAGCGGCTCCTGGGTCTGCGTCATTTCGCCATTGTCTCATGCGCGTGATGATGTTGACCTTGGCGAATTTCGCGTCGGTGTTGGGGAAGTCGTCGCGCGTGTGACCGCCGCGGCTCTCTTTGCGGATGATCGCTGCCAAGGTCGCCGCTTCGGCGAAGGTCAACAGCGAATGTAGATCCAGCGCCAGATGCCATCCCGGATTGTAGTGGCGGTTACCTTCGACTTTGCAGTTCAGCGACGCGCTGTTTGAGCTTCTGAATGAATTTCCAGCGCCTGATTCAGCTCTGACTCGACACGAATGATGCCGACCAGATTCTGCATGCATTCTTGTAGGTCGGAATGAATCGTATAGGGATTCTCGTTGCCTTGGGTTTCGAAGGGCGCGAGCATGGTCGCGCGCTAAGGACTTCAACTTGGTCGTTATTTACGGTCAACGACCCGCTCAGCCCCTTGGCATATTCCGCGGCATAGAGACCGGCGCGCCGACCGAATACCAGCAAGTCGGAGAGCGAGTTGCCGCCCAGGCGATTGGCGCCGTGGAGACCGGCGGCGACTTCACCGGCGGCAAACAGGCCGGGAACGGTGGTCGCCGTGCTGTCGGCGTCGACACGCACGCCGCCCATGGAGTAGTGGCAGGTCGGGCCGACTTCCATCGGTTCCTTGGTGATGTCGACATCCGCCAGTTCCTTAAATTGATGGTACATCGACGGTAGCCGCTTGCGGATGTATTCGGCCGGACGGCGCGAAGCGATGTCCAGGAAGACGCCGCCATGCGGCGTGCCGCGGCCGGCCTTGACTTCGGAATTGATCGCCCGGGCGACTTCGTCGCGCGGCAGCAGATCGGGGGTGCGGCGGTTGTTGCGCTTGTCGTCGTACCAGCGTTCGGCTTCTTCGATGGTTTCCGCGGTTTCGGCTTTGAAGAAATCCGGGATGTAGTTGAACATGAACCGTTCGTTCTTGGTGTTCTTCAATGTGCCGCCGTCGCCGCGCACGCCTTCGGTGACCAAGAATGCCGCGCACGCTGGGCGGCCAGACCATGCCGGTCGGATGAAACTGCATGAACTCCATGTCCATCAAGTCAGCGCCGGCATCCGCCGCCATGGTGACGCCGTCGCCGGTGTATTCCCAAGAATTCGACGTGACTTTCCAGGCTTTGCCGCCGCCGCCGGTGGCGAGCACCACGGCTTTGCACTTGAACATGATGAACTTGCCGCTCTCGCGCCAGTAGCCGAACGCGCCGCTGACGCGGCCGCCGTCGGTCAATAGCCGTTGCAGGTTGCACTCCATGTAGACATCGATGCCTTTATGGACGGCGTGTTGTTGCAGGGTGCGGATCATTTCCAAGCCGGTGCGGTCGCCGACATGGGCCAAGCGCGCGTAGCGATGACCGCCGAAGTCGCGCTGGAGAATCAGCCCTTCTTTGGTGCGGTCGAAGAGCGCGCCCCATTCCTCGAGCTCAAGCACCCGATCAGGCGCTTCCTGAGCGTGGATTTGCGCCATGCGCCAATTATTAAGCAACTTGCCGCCGCGCATGGTATCGCGAAAGTGAACCTTCCAGTTGTCTTCCGGGTAGACGTTGCCCATGGCCGCGGCGATGCCGCCTTCGGCCATGACGGTATGCGCTTTGCCAAGCAGGGATTTGCAAACTAAAGCGGTCTTTACGCCCTGCGCCGAGGCCTCGACCGCGGCGCGCAGGCCGGCGCCGCCGGCGCCGATGACGACGACGTCGTACTCATGGGTTTCGTACTTTTCTTGAGCCATTAGAAAAACCTCAGATCGGAAATCACGCCCATCGCCAGCAGCCGCACATAGACGTCGGTCAGTGCCACCCAGATCAGACTGACCCAGGCATATTCCATATGTTTCTCGTTGAGACCGCTGATAAAGGACCAGGTCTTGAATTTACTCGGCGCGCTGTGGAACGAGTTCAGATATCCGCCGCAGACATGGCGGCAGGAGTTGCACGACAAGCTGAACAGCGACAATAGCGCGGCGTTGATACACAGCACGACGGTGCCGACGCCCATGCCGAAGCCGTCGGGAAAACGGAATGCGAGCAATGCGTCCCACCAGAGAAATGCCAGGATCACCAGCGACAGATAGAAAAAGTAACGGTGGATATTTTGCAGCAAAAAGGGAAAGCGGGTTTCGCCGCTGTAGCTTTTCGCCACGTCGCGAACGGCGCAGGCCGGCGGCGATTGGAAGAACGAGCGGTAGTAGGCTTTGCGATAGTAGTAACAGGTCGCGCGGAAGCCGCCGGGCACCCAGAGGATCAAGAAAGCCGGCGACAGATTCCACCATGAACCGATCAGCGGCAGGGTGACATGGGCGCAGTTGGCTGCGATGCATGGCGAATAGAACGGCGACAGATAGGGCGCGGCATAATAATAGCCATTTTGCATGGCCGCCCAAGTCGCGTAGACGGTAAAACCGCCCAAGACCACAACGACGAGTAACGGCTCAACCCACCAGTTATCTTTTCGCAACGTGCGAAACTGATCGAGAGTAAGACTTTTGTCAGCCACGATTATCGTTCCTTATGATTTGTGAATTAATTTCAGTCTCGATTCACTATTATGGAAAGCGGTTCAGTGTCAAGCAATCTTACAAGCGCGCTGATTTGAGACCCGATGGCGCACCAAGGCGGATTCACCGCTGCGGTAAAGCCGCGTCTAAGTTTTTGTTAGCTTCGATCGGAAGTGGGCGAGCGGCGTGGCATCGAACGCGTCGCTGGTTTACTTCGGCTGTTCGGCGGCTTCGAGACTCAAGTATTTTTCGACGATTTGCGGCACGTCTTCTTTCGTCACTCTCATGAACCAAAGACCTTCCGGCCAGATCATCATGTTGGGGCCGAAGGCGCAGACATCCAAGCAGCCGCTGCGGACGACGCGGACTTTGCCTTTGAGGTTGCGTCCTTTGCTAACCTTTCGCAGTTCTTCGACGATTTCTTCCGAGCCGTCATAGCCGCAGGATTTGCTTTCGCCCTTGCGGTCGTTGATGCAAACGTGAAGTTGACGCACATAGGGCTGCTGTCTTTCGATCATGTAAACTCCCCTCGAAATTTTAATTTCAGGCCATTTTATAACAGAAAAAGAAAATCAATGCACGCGGTGCTACCCTAGTTGATTTCATCGCCGCCAGTGTTTTTTACTTGAGATGGCAACTATTTCCTCTGGAGAAAGGAAATAATGTCCGGTCCGACCAGGGATTCAGGCAAAGAGAAACTTTTAGAATTTTTATCTTGAATGGCGTGGTCGGATCGCGCTGCCGCCGCGCCGGCGATTGAAAACAGTCGGCGGGCTAGTTGTGCGGCACGATGTCGGGACAGCCTTCGATGGAGCTCATTAATGTTTCCAGCAGGCTGCCCGATTCCGAGGCGATCGTATCCAGGGCATCGGCTTGTTTTGAGTTGATGCGGCCAAGGAATTGCTCCTGGAGCAACTGAACGTAGCCCAGAATTGACGTTAGCCGTGATCGGACTTCACAAGAAACGAACTCGGCGATTTGCGCGTGAGTTGGGTTTTCCCGGTTAGGCTCGCTGCTTCTGCCAGGAAGCTCACGCTCGGCGCTTCCCAAGCTTTCGCTCAGCCTGAAGTAATCGAGCGCCATAGTTAACTGGCCGACGACAGCCCCAAGGAAATTGCTCTCGATTGCGCTGAGCTCGCGAGGTCGGCGATTGATGCAGACTAATGCTCCTGAATGGTTCAAGTTGCCGCGCATGGGAAACGCAGCAAAAAAGCCACAAGGATATTGGCCGGTAGTTCGGCTCTGATGGAATCCGGCGAAGAATGACTCCTCTCCGGTGTTTTCGAAAATCGCAGATTCCCCCGATGCGGCGACCATTTGCACTATAGCTTCGCCGAGTCGTATTGGGTACGCTACCGGGCAACCGGCGGTAATTCGGGCAAATTGTGCTTTAGGATTCAGTGTCGACGTCTCCCTGTCGAATAGAAAAATTCGCACCATGTCGACGTTCAAAACCGCACCAACGTCGGCCACCGCCTTGTCGAAAACCTTGATGACGTCGTTCGAGTGAAGCGCCGCGCTTGCTATCGATTGACACGCAGCCGCCATGCGAGTTGTCGCGACCGCCGTGGTCGGTATCGGGCTATCTTCGAAGGGTTTTGAATCCAATTGGATCGGCATAGGCGTCCCCCATTTGGCTTTGTCGTTGGCAGCGTTAGTAAGATATTGCAACGCTATATTAATTTGGCGCCCACGGCCATGGGGTAAATGCTGTATAAGTCGAAGGAAAATCGCCTAGTGGCGATTGTCGTGAAGTCCGTGGCATGACTCCAAAGTCGGTCGAACGAACTGTCTGCCGCCGGTGAAATTTAACCCCTCGCTGGCCAATTTTTGCGATTGACGGAGGTGGCGAAAATTGAAGATTCTCCCGCGCGGTTGTGATAGGTGTTGTCTGCGGGCCGAGCTATTCGACAACAACTGCGGCAGTTGTTAGCGTCCAGTATTCAAACTGATTCTAGTAACACCATGAAGGGCGTCGATGAACTTAACGCGCGCATCGTTGGATGCCGGAAGTGCCCGCGCCTGGTGCGTTGGCGCGAGGCTTGCGCAAAAAATCCGCCGCGCCGCTATGTTGGTGAAGATTACTGGGCCAAACCACTTGCAGGGGTCGGCGATCCCAGAGCGCGGGTGCTGATCGTCGGACTGGCGCCCGCCGCCCATGGCGGTAATCGCACCGGCAGGATGTTTACCGGCGACCGAAGCGGCGACTGGCTTTATGGCGCACTTTACCAGGCTGGCTTCGCCAACCAGCCCAATTCCAATCATCGAAACGACGGCTTAAAGCTGACCGATTGCTACGTCACCGCGGCGGTGCATTGCGCGCCGCCCGCGAATAAACCCAATTTAATCGAGTTCAAACGTTGCCGGCCTTATCTCATCGAGGAGCTGCGGCTGTTTGGCGCCATCCAAGTCGTTATCGTGCTTGGCAAGATCGCCTTCGACTCTGTGCTCGCGGCCTATCGCGAAACCGGCGGCTCGTTGCCCAAACCGCGACCGAAATTCGGCCATGGCGCCTCGTATGAACTCGCCGACGGACTTCGGCTCATCTGTTCCTATCATCCGAGCCAACAGAACACGTTTACCGGCAAGCTCACCCGGTCGATGTTTAAAAGTGTCTTCGATCAGGCCAAGGCCGAATTGTCGGCGTAATTTCCAAACGTGGAAACCGGAATAACCTACGCCATCATTGCCGGTCTTTTTTGGGGAACCAGTCCGGTGTTGGTCAAGCGCGGCCTAGTGCACGCCGACGTGAGCGCCGCGACGCTGTACCAGCAAGCTACTATTCTGGTCACGTTGATCGTCGCGGCGCTGGTCGAAGGCGAACTCTTCGCCGGAATCATCTCGCCCCTGGCCATTGGGGTGTTTGCCGGTACCGGAGTGATTGGCGCTTATCTCGGCCGCACTCTGTTCGTCAAGACTGTCGATCAGATCGGTGCGTCACGGGCGCAGTCGCTCAATAACTCCTCGCCATTGATCACCGTGTTGTTGGCAGGGTTGCTGCTGGGTGAACCGCTGACTTGGTCTGTGTTAGCCGGGGTCGGCTTGATCATTTCCGGAGTATTCTTTATTGCCGAGACCGATACCCAAGACAGCCGGCGTGGCGGGAACAAAGTTCTCACCGTCACATCGATCATGGCGACGATCTGTTACGGCATCGTGCCGGTGCTGAAAAAGTTCGGCACTGCGAACGGCGGCCCGCCGGTGATGGGCGCGCTGGTTATGCACGCGACAGGTTTGCTGCTGCTGGTGACTTTGGGCAGCTTACTCAAGATCGAGTTCAAACCCGAACGAATTGCCACCAGCAGCGTGGTTTGCTTCGTTAGCGCCGGATTTCTCTACGCGATCGGCTCGATCATGACGCTCAAAGCTTTGACCTACGCGCCGGCATCGGTGGCGGCGCCGGTGTGGAGCGCGCAGCCGATCGTCAGCTTCTTCTTGGCGAAATCGATGCTAAAAGGCATTGAGGCTGTTAGTTGGCGCGACGGGGTTGCCGCGCTGTTGGTGGTTTGCGGCGTGTTGGTGTTGCGGTTGGCATGAATCCGTTCAAAGGTTCAAGGTTCAAAAGTTCAAGGCCGGATGGTTGGACAGCATGGGGGCGATAATGAATGCTGGCAGGGATTATTTTGAGATCGCAGCGGAACTAAAGAAACGGGTCGAAGGCGATCTTCATTTCGACAAATATTCGCGGCTGCTCTATTCCACCGACGCGTCGATTTATCAGATCGAACCCATCGGTATCGTCGTGCCGCGCCATAAAGGTGATGTCCAGGCGGCCATCGAAGTCGCCAAGCGCTTGGGCGTTTCGATCCTGTCGCGCGGCGGCGGCACGTCACTGGCAGGACAAGCCGTCGGTCACTCGATCGTCTTGGATTTTTCCAAGTACATGCAGAACGTGTTGGAAGTGAATCAAGAAGAGCTGTGGTGCCGCGTCCAACCGGGGCTGGTGCAGGACGAACTCAATGCCTACGTGCGCGGGCAGGGGTTGCAGTTCGGTCCGGACACCTCGACGTCCAATCGCGCCACCATCGGCGGCATGGTCGGCAACAATTCTTCCGGCGCTCATTCGCTCACCTATGGCAAGACGCTCGACCATGTCATCGAGCTGACCGTGCTATTAGCCGACGGTTCGGAAGTGATCTTGAAGGATCTGGCGCCGGCAGAGATGGAGCGTAAGAGCAAAGTCAACAGTGTCGAGGGGCGCGCCTATCGCGAAGTGTTTCGTCTGGCGCAGCAGCACAAGAGCGAAATCGTCGCGCGCTACCCGAAAATCATGCGGCGGGTGTCCGGTTATAATCTCGATGAGTTCGTCAAGCCGCAGCCGTTCAACCTGGCGCGCATGATCGTCGGCTCGGAGGGAACCTTGGCGACCATCGTCGAGGCCAAGATGCGCCTCGTGCCCAAACCCAAGTGGACCGCCATGGACGTGATCCACTTCAACGACGACATCGAAGCGCTGGAGTGCGCCCAGATCGTTTTGACCACCAAGCCCTATGCCATGGAGTCGACCGACAAGATGATCTTGAATCTCGCCCGCGGCAACATCGAGCAGTCGCGCAAGCTGGGCTTCGTCCAAGGCACGCCGGATTCGCTCTTGATGGTCGAGTATGCCGGCGAAACCGAGGCCGAGGTGCGGGCTCAAGTCGAGAAGCTTGAAGAGCTGCGCAAGCGCGAAAAGATCGGTTACGCGGCGACCCTGGCGTTCAAGCCTGAAGAAGTGAAGTCGATTTGGGGTGTGCGCAAAGCCGGATTGGGCTTGCTGCTTGGCATGAAGGGCGACAAGAAGCCCATCGCCTTCGTCGAGGATACCGCGGTGTCGCCGGAGAAGCTGCCGGAGTTCATCAAGCGTTTTCGCGAGATCGTCACGCGCCACGATACCGTGGCGGGTTACTACGGCCATTGTTCCGTCGGCTGCATGCATATTCGCCCGTTAATCAATCTAAAAGAAAACGGCGAAAAGCAAAAGATGGTGTCCATCGCCAACGCGATCTCCGACTTGGTGCTTGAATTCAACGGCGCCATGTCCGGCGAGCATGGCGACGGCTTGGCGCGCAGCCACTTCAACGCCAAGCTATTTGGCCCGGCGCTTTACGACGGTTTTCGCCAGATCAAGCGCGCTTTCGATCCAAATAATTTGTTCAACCCCGGCAAAATCGTCGACGCTCCGGCGATGACGGAGTCGCTGAAGATCAGCCCGCAGTACAAAACCTGGGAGCCGCAGACGACGCTGGATTTCACCGAACAGGGTGGCTTTGCGCGCGCCGTCGAGATGTGCAGCGGCATGGGTGAGTGCCGCAAAAAGCTCGACGGCACTATGTGTCCGTCGTACATGGGAACACTGGACGAAGAACACTCGACCCGCGGCCGGGCCAATGCGCTGCGAAACGTAATTGCAGGCTTAGTGCCGAAAACCGAATTCACCGGCAAGCGTTTGTATGACGTGATGGATCTCTGCCTGGAGTGCAAAGCGTGCAAGGCCGAATGTCCGTCCAACGTCGACATGGCGAAATTGAAATACGAGTTCCTCGACCACTATCACCGCGCCAACGGTTTGCCGCTGCGCAATCGGATCTTCGGCGCCATCGCCAGTCTCAATCGCATCGGCTCGGCACTGGCTCCGGTCTCCAATTGGCTTGCGAACTCGACGCCGAACCGCTGGTTGATGGATATCTTCGGCGGTATCGACCGGCGCCGCCCGTTGCCGCAGTTCGCCAGCGAGAGCTTCGAAGATTGGTTTCGAGTTCACAAGCCGGAAGGCGACGGCTCGCAGGGCGAAGTGGTTTTGTTCCACGACACCTTCAACAATTACAACACGCCTAACGTCGCCATCGCCGCAACGCGCTTTTTGGAAAAATCCAGTTATCGAGTTCTTCTCGTCGACAAGAAGTGTTGCGGCCGGCCGATGATCTCCAAAGGCATGCTCGGCCAAGCCAAGGAAAACGCCGCTTGGAACGTCGCCAAGCTCGCGCCCTACGCGGAGAAGGGCACGCCGATCGTCGGCCTGGAGCCGTCCTGTCTATTGACATTGCGCGATGAATATCCCGAGTTCGTCCGCACCGAAGCGGCGAAGCAAGTCGCGCAGCATAGTTTCTTGCTCGAAGAGTTCGTCATGCGCGAAGTCAATGC
This sequence comes from uncultured delta proteobacterium, assembly GCA_963847445.1. GTDB lineage: Bacteria > Desulfobacterota > Binatia > UBA9968 > UBA9968 > DP-20. The sequence goes on from CAWJZV010000015.1 coordinate 176,471, forward strand.
CGGCAGACTCTCACTGGGCGCCTATGGCAAAGGAAAAAAAGTTCTGCTGCACGGCCACTGCCATCAAAAAGCCTTAGTTGGCACGGCGCCGACCGTCGCCATGCTCAAGGCCGCCGGCTACGAAGTCAGCGAAGTCGACTCCGGCTGCTGCGGCATGGCTGGCTCCTTTGGTTTCGAAAAAGAGCACTACGATCTGTCGATCAAGATCGGCAACCGGCGCTTGGCACCGGCGGTCAAGGCTGCATCAGCAGAAGTCGAAGTCGCCGCACCGGGAATTTCCTGCCGGCAGCAGATCGATCACTTGGCGCAACGGCAGGCGAAGCATCCGGCCGAACTGCTTTGGGACAGTATCAAGAATTAGCATCGAGGCTGTCTTTATGGACACACTTCGAGTCATCGGTTACTACCCGCTGCCGCCATTTGTTGTCGCGCAAGAAAAGGGCTTCTTCGCGCAGGAGGGGCTTAAGATCGATTTCACGATCGCGACCTTGGCGCCGGAGCACAACAAGGGCATGCGTCGAGGGACGATGGGACATCAGTTTGACTAGCCCCGACACCATGGTTGCCCGGGTGACCCGGGATGGTCATGACTTTCTTTTGTATCTGATGGCTGAGCGCGGGCTTGAAGTGAAACTGATCGGTGCCAAGGGGATCACGGCGCCGGCGCAACTGCGCGGCGAAACCTTGGCCGGCGACCCTGGCGATTCCAACTACGATTTGCATCGGCGCAAGATCTTGCGCGCCCATGGCGTGGGTGAGTCTGATTACGCAGTGAAGATCATCGGTACTTCGCCGTTTCGTTTCGAAGCGCTACGTAGAGGCGAAGTCGCGGCCTGCATGTTGGCGCCGCCGTACGATGGCCAAGCTTTGAGCGAGGGATTCAATCTGTTGGCGAGCGGCGCCGAGTACATTCCCAACTACGCGACGACCGCTTGTTGGGCTAGGTCCGCGTGGGTAGATGCTCATCGTGACAAGATGTTGCGCTTTGTCCGCGCTTTCGTCGCCGGGGCGGATTGGGTGCTCGATCCGGCAAACCGCGAAGAAGCGCTGCGCTTGTTGGCGGCCTATTCAAAGATTACGCGCGCACAGGCGGTAACCAAGCTCACCCAAGTAACGGCGAAAGCGGCGATTGTGCCGCAGGACTTGAACCGGGTGATTCAGTTGCGCATAGAAATGGGTTATTACGATCCACCACATGAACCCGTGGAACGTTTTTACGACGCCAGCGTTTGGTGCGACGCGACTGGACTGCCGCCACCTAAACCGTTTGGTTTGCCACGGCTTATCTAGCGCCGAGTTACTTTCGCACCTCACGAGGAGCGGCAACTCGCGGGGCCATTGATCAGACCCCACAATCGAAATGTAGGCACTTGCCTACAGCACCCCCCGTCCGGCAAACGTATCGCACTGCTTCAAGTCGCCGGTTTCAATTCCTTTGCGGAACCAGCGGACGCGTTGTTCGGCACTGCCATGGGTGAAGCCCTCGGGAACGATGTGGCCTTGGGAGCGTTTCTGCATGTTGTCGTCGCCAATTTGCGCCGCGGCATTGAGGCCTTCTTCGATATCGCCTGGTTCGAGGATTTTGCGCTCGCGGTTGGCAAAATTGGCCCAGATGCCGGCTAGACAATCGGCTTGCAGTTCGAGACCGACCGACAGCGCGTTGGCTTCGCGTTCGCCTGCACGCTGCTGGCGCGCTTGCACTTTGCCCATGATGCCAAGCAAATTCTGCACATGGTGGCCGACTTCATGAGCGACGACATAGGCCTGGGCAAAGTCGCCGGGCGCTTTGAAGCGGTCGCGCAGTTCGCGATAGAACGATAAATCGATGTAGACCTTGTGGTCGTTGGGACAATAAAACGGCCCCACAGCGGCTTGCGCAAAACCGCAGGCGGACTGAATCTGGCCGGAGAACAGGACCAATTTGGGTTGCGCGTATTCACGTCCCGCTTTCTGGAATATCTCGCTCCACACGCGTTCGTTACTGCCGAGCACGCGGGAGACAAACTCACGCCCCTCGTCACGGCCGGTTTGCTGTGCTTGCGGAATCGGCTCGTTGGAAATGCTCGATTGCGGATCGCCCTGAAGAATCGCGCTGGGATCGATGCCGAAAAACATCGCAATCAGCACGAGCACAATGGTGCCCAGGCCACCGCCCACCGCGCCGCGTGTGACACGCGAACCGCGCCGATCTTCAACGTTCTGACTTTCAGGTTCGTTGTCGAGCCGCATAGAGCCTCCTTGCCTGATGCCGTAACGAATCGCTGGGTCGATTGGTTCTTGAATATGACTTCGCCCCATAAAAAACAACCCCGCCGCGTTGCCGCGAGCGGGGTCGTTGACATTCAGAGTTAACGCTAACGGTTACTTTTTGGTTTTGCTATCTTCCACGGGCTTAGCAGGGGTCGTGGTCGTGGACTTGTCGTCCTTCATGGCTCCGGCCTTGGTATCCTTGGCGGCCGGCTCGGCTTTTTTGGGAACGACGGTATTCCCTGATACCGCAATATTTGCGCGGATCTGCTTCATCGCGCCGGGACCTATGCCCTTGACTTTTTCCAGGTCGTCGACGCTTTTGAAGTCGCCGTTCTTCTTGCGGTAGTCGATGATATCCTGGGCCCTGGTGTCGCCGATCCCCTTCAGAGCTTTCAGTTCTTCTTTAGACGCGGTGTTGATATTGACCATCAGGCCACCGGCTTTGGGTGCCGCCGCACTTTTGGTTTCGGCGGTAGTGGCCGCTTTCGTATCGCCCGCTGGCTTGGTCGCCGCCGGTGCTTTCTTGTCCTCCATCGCCTTGTCTGCCGCGCTCGCGATGGCAGAGACACCCGCCGCCGCAAACCACAATGCCCCCAGTAATGCTAGTCTTTTCATCGGTTCCTCCTAGATTTTTTTACAGCCAATTCGTTGACTACCCATTTAGACGCCGCTTGGACAATTTAATTCATCGAGCGGTCCTGCTGCCGGGCAGCTGGCCTTGCTTGGACCGGGTATTAGCCGAGAGCGCTGGCTCAAGTCAAGGAAATTCATCCGGCGCGCGGCCATCGCCGAATTAGCCGAGCGAGATCTCCGGCAGGTCTGCGCGCCACCCCGGTTGATCTTGAGTCAACAACCAGAACGGTTTGCCGTCCTCCTGCCAGCTGGCCGCCACGCCTTCCAACAGTTCGAGCGCCAAATCAAAATCGGCTTGGTATTTCGCCACGAAGGGTTTGCAATTGGTTAAGATTAACACCCAGCCGGTGCCGTCGAGCCAAGCGAGATCGGTCAAGCAATCGTTGAGCGCGTCCCAGTTCTTGCCGAAGTGCTGAGGGAATTTGAGAGGTTTCGAAAACGCGTCGAATAGACCGCTTTTGCCGCGCGCCTTGGCAAGGTCGATCTTAAACACTTGCAATCCGGCGGTCCTGGCGGCGGCGACGAACTCGTCCGAGTCGATGGCTGTCCGAAAGACGCCGGCGCGTTTACTGTCTGGCAGTAGATTGAGCAGGGAGTCCATGGGGTTCATTCCAAAATGCGTCGAAAGGTTTGGTAGTGATCGTCGGTGAAATAAAACTCCCCCTTGCGTCCGGCGACGATCCGGCGCGCGCCCCGGTCGCGCGCGCCGGGTGTCGGTACGGTGTATTCTTTGTAGTAGCCGCGCTCCTTTTGCGGCAGCCGGCGCTCGAAATTGCCGAACGTCGCGCCGTCCCGTTGGTATGGGAATGGCCCGTCTTTCTTTATCAGGCTCAGAGTCTTGTGCGCTTCTCTGGGTAGCTCGTCGAGGCCGACTTGGTCGGCTTGGCGAGCGCTCGGTTCGCGCGCACAACTTGCCCCGCCGCCAACAAGTAGAGCCAAAGCGAGCGCGAGGACATAAAGAGTCAGTGCCGGTCGGTAGCGCCGGCAAATTGGTAAGCGCATCACGGGTGTAGGCAAGGTTTCGCTTTGAATCCCAGTTTTTCTTTTCCCGGCATGATCGATTTGGCGATCACGCCGACGATAAATCCGGCGATAACGGCGCCGATGAGTCCGAACATCGATTGCCTCCGTGAAGCCCTATGTCTATGGGCTATTAGCTGCCAGTGGCGTTCGCTGTCAACGTTTGCTGATTTGGACTGAATCGCCAGCCGCTTCATTCAATCGCTGCGGATTAATTCCCCGTAGCTTGCCGCGCTGTGATTCCGACGTAGGATGGGTGGAGCGTGAGCGATACCCATCATTCCGAACGGTGGGTATCGGCGCGTCGCGCCTCCACCCACCCTACAACTACTACGCCCGAAGTGGGTTTACTTTGATATCCGGCTGCTTGCGGTGGGGTTCCTCATTCCATCGATCGGTAAGCTCGATGGCAAGCCCCGCGCGCGGCGGTTACAGCCGGCAATCGAGCTGATTTAGTTTATTTGTCCGCCGCGCTGGGATAAACATTATTAGCATTCGCCGCGTTGCGGCCCGGGAAGACAATGGAGCAGGCAAGATCGATAGTGAGGCTGTGGGCTGAGCGCCATCGGCAGGCAGTGCTGTATGACGATGACAGCGCGGTTCTACTGGATGTCGCTTCGGGCAAGCGGCTTAAGATCGCGTGGCCGGCGCTGTCCAGCTACGAAGAGAAGGTTCATCCTGAGACTCAGGAGGCTTATATTGTCATGCTCTTCGACGATGGCACGCAGCTCGCCTTGGTCGACCCCGGCGGGGTTGCCTTTGCGCCGTCGACGGTGAACTCCGGCGCGGTGGAGAATCTGCCGGCGGTGGTGTGTTTGCGCGATCTGCTCATGCTCAAGCAACGGGTCGACCATTATGCTCTACGATCATCCCGACGAACCGCCGCCGCGGGAATGCCTGAATCTCATCATGATCTGCATCGCGATCTTGGACGGCGCCCGGGCGGTGGGATTCGATGTCGGCGATCTCGAAGGCGAGTTGGAGAAGTCGCTCGATGAGGTCGAGCGACGAACGGCGTAGATGAGGCGGAATGGAGTGATGGAGTACTGGAGTTATGGGTTCGGATCGGCATCGGCCGAGGATCGATAGATCGTGAGTGGCATGGGAAAACTAATCGAATTGTGTTGTCCGAAATGTCACAGCGTCGCGGCATCGAAGACGGAGTTTCGTTGCCCGGCGTGTCGCTTGGTGCGCGAAGCAGTGGTTGCTATCGATCACCTCAGTCGAGATGATTTCGCGCGCTTGCGGCAGAGCCGCGACCTGTCGATCTGGCGCTGGTTCGACTTTTTTCCGGTGGAAAATCATTCCTCGATTGTTTCCTTGGGCGAAGGCAGCACACCGCTGATTCCTGCCAATCGGCTCGGCGAAAAGCTCGGCATCGCCAATTTATATTTGAAAAACGACACCGTGCTGCCGACCGGTTCGCTCAAGGATCGCAGCAACAGCGTTGGTCTGTCGGTGGGTAAGGAACTCGGATTCGCCACCGCCAGTGTGATCTCGACGGGCAACGCCGCCGCGTCGGTGGCGGCCTATGCGGCGGCTGCGGGCATGAATAGCGTCGTCATGGTGCCCAAGGGCACGGCGACTTCCAAGATTATTCAAGCCCATGCTTACGGTGCGACGGTGATCGTTGTCGACGGCCGCTTCGATTACGAAGTGGCTGAGCTATACAAAAACGCGGTGATGGAATTCGGCTGGTACGATTGTCTTTCCTCCAATCCCTATCGGGTTGGCAAGAAGAGTTACGCTTACGAACTGGTCGACCAATTGGATGGCATGCCTGCGGACTGGGTGATTCATCCGACCGCCGGCGGCACGGGGCTGGTTTGCATGTGGCAGGGTTTCAAAGAATTTCTGGCGTTAGGTTGGATCGATCGTGCGCCCAAACTGGTGGCGGCGCAAAGCGAGGCGGCGGCGCCGTTCGTCGCGGCGATGGCTAAAGGGAGTATGACGATTGAGGCCGTGGAGGCCCGTGCGACGGTTGCCGAGAGTATTCAAGTCGGCAATCCCAGCTGCCCTCGGCGATCGCGCCCTGGCGGCGTTGCGCCAGTCGCAAGGCACGGCGGTGGCGTTGAGCGACGGCGAAATCCTCGAAGCGCAGTCGCAGATCGCCCGACTGGCCGGCATCTTCGCCGAGCCGGCGGCGGCGACCTCGGTGGCCGCGGCGAGGAAAATGCGCGCTACAGGAGCGATCCAGCCAGACGATGTCGTGGTGTGCAATCTCACCGGCCACGGATTGAAACAGCCGGAAGCGATTCGCTTTGCCGCGCAGGAGTTCGCGCCGATCGCGCCGACGCTGGCCGCGTTGCGCGAGCAGTTGCGTAGGTCCGTCGACGCCCGGCCAACTTGACAGCAACCTACGACCTGCAATAACTTCCGCTCAAACCATTGACCACGGGGTAAATCACTCAGCTCCGCTTGGAGGTGTGCGCATGACTCAATCGAATGCTCAAGCAGCAGCGCTGCATATCGCGACCTATTCAGGCTGGTATCGCTTTGCAGCGCGCAACGGCAGCTGGGAGAAGACCCATAAGGCGCTGACATTCTGGAAATTGACATCGCTGCAGGTCGACCCGGAAGATGCCGGCCATGTTTATGTCGCCACCGAACATTCCGGATTGTTTGTCAGCCGCGATGGCGGCGCGCAGTGGCAGCGCCCGAAGCCCAATGTGCCGCGCTTGACGACCAATGCGCTGCTTGCGCTTCCCGGGGCGATCTTAGCCGGTACCTGGCCGGCGGCGCTCTATCGCGCGCGCAACGGCAGCGCGTGGCAGGAGCTCGACGGCGTACGCTTGGGAGCGACAGGCGGCAGTTTTCCGCCGAGCCCTGAGCTGAGCGCGCGGGTGCGTTTTCTCGCCGCGGATAATCAGACCCCACGGCGGCTGTTTGCCGCCATCGAAGTGGGCGGCATGTTGGTGAGCGACGACGATGGCGCGCATTGGTCCCAGGTCACGGACGGGCTGGATGATCCGGACGTGCATCAGATTTTGCCCAGCGCACGACATCCGGGGGTGGTGCTCGCTGCTTGTGGCGAAGGGGTTTATCGCAGCACCGATCGCGGTGAGCATTGGCAAAAAATCACTCCGGCGGGCGCGCGCACGTTTGGCTCCGCGGCGAGCGAAGATGGCAACGGCAAGCTCTATCTTGGCGTCGCGCTCGATCGGCCTAACACCTGGCTGCGCCAGGAGCGCGCCAATGCCGCGCTGTTTGTCAGCACCGATGGCGGCGTTGAATGGCAGGCGGCGATCGAAGGCGTGGACGGCGGCATCATGGCCCTGTGTCCCGGCATCGACAGAGACGGCGTCTTCGTCTCGACATCGGAAGGCGATGTCCTGCAGTTTAACCAAGCGGGCGCGCGCAAGATCATCAGCGGGCTGCCGGCGATCACCGCATTAGCGTTGGGCGCGTGAAGTCACGTAAGTTTCCGCGGCGATCCTTCGCCGGCATTATGATCTGTCATGCCGGCGCAGGCCGGAATCCAGGGTGGTGAGGGACCGTATCCGTGATACCGTTGCGGATGGGGGATGGATCGCTCAGCGGTTTTCACCCGGGATGACGACAAGGCGGGAATTCACGAGTCGACATATTTGGCGCTAATCATTTGCGACCAACTTCCTGTAGCGTCTTGTGCCACCGTTCAAGCGTTTGCGCGTAGTCGTAGCTGCTCAGTCCCTGTTCCGGGTACCAACGCTTGAATGGGTATTCTTTACGCGCGCCGCCGTAGCCGAGTTTGTCGACGAGCAGCTTCTGGCCGTCCGGGCCGATGATAAAATCGATAAACAGCAAGGCAGCGTTGGGGCGTTGGGTATTCGCCAAGGCGGCGACGCTGCCGGCATTGACCGGCACCAAGTCCATGGGCAGCCAGCTAACCGGCGCGCCGCGCGCTGCCGCGAGCCGGATGTTGCTGTCGACCGCGGTAAACGTCAGCGGAACTTCGCCTGAAACGACCAGCTCGTTCAAGCCGAGGGCGGGTATGCTGTAGAGCCGACCTTCCTGGGCCGCGAGTTTTTTGACAAAGGCTTCACCCTTGGCACGCAGCATGGCGCCGACGACGCGCGCGCCAATTTCTTCGCCGCTGATGCCGATCTTGCCTTTGAGCGATGGCTTGAGCAGGTCGTCAAAGTTTTTCGGCACATCGGCGTCGCGGATCGCGTTGCGATTGTAGCCGACGCCGGGATAGGACTCACGGTCGACGGTGGCGTAAACCAAACCGCCGGGGGCCTTTTCTTTCGAGCCTTCGGGAAAGCCACCTAGATGCGCCGAATAGTAGGGCAAGAGCAACTTGTTGTCGCGCAACAGCATGATCGCGCCGGGCGTGGTTTCAATGGTATCGGCGAGATAGCGGCGCGCCGAACTTTCGCCCAGGATGCGCGTCGCTAAGTTGGTCGCCGGGGCGCGATAGAATTCAACGGTTACGCCTGGATACTTGGTTTCGAAAGTCTTGGCGACTTCTTTGTAAGTGCTTAAGGACGTGTACCAGACGAGTTTGCCTTCCTTCTTGGCACCGTCATAGAGCAAACGCTCACGATCGGCGCCAGAATATTTGGCCAATTCAACGGCGCTCGTCGCACGCGGCGTTTGACACCAACCATTTCCCCATAAGCCAGCTACGATGATGATGGCAATTAGTAAACGCGGCATGTTGCCTCCAGATATTGCTAACGAGACGCGGAGAAATGCGCTTCCTCTACGAACTCAGGGGTAAAAATGTTACCTTAGGTTGTTACCGTTACACCTTAAAACCATGCTCGCGGTACCACTTCTCCGCGCCGGGATGGAGCGGGACGTCGCGCGGCGTGGCGTCGGTGTTTTCGCCCAACTGGCCGATGCCGGTGTAGGAATCCTCCCAAAACATTTGCTCTTTGCGCGCGTCCAGTGCGTCGCAGATTTTGTAGGCGTCGTCATCGGGCAACGAAGCGCGGGTGTAGATCGGCCAGCCGCTGTAGTCGATGCAGGTATGGTCTTGATCTAGTCCTTTGAAGCGGCCCGGCTTGATGGTGTATTTGCGCCAGCCCAGGCCGTCGACCAGATATTTGAAGGCGTGGTCGTCGAGGGTGATCGGTTGCAAACCGGCGGCCAATGCGGTCTCGAACCAGAGCGGTAAACCCTCGTCAAAGACCGCGTCGACGGTTTGATCTCGCAACGCCTTCAAACGACGCTCGTCGCCGGGGCCGCCGTTCAACTGAAAACTACCGCCCCAAGACTCGATGTCCTTGAGTGTCATGTCATAAGCGGCAAGCGTCTGGTCGACCAGCACGCGGGTCGAATGGGTCGCGTCTTCGCGGATCGATAAACGCAGCGGATATTTCTTTTGCTTGATTTCAGCCAGCGATTTAAGCCCGGTGCGCGGGTGAATCAAGTAAACGAAATGGTCGAGAGATGGATAGACGGCGATGATGCGCACCGGCAGCGGCTGGGGAAATAGTCCGGTGCCGCGGTAAGCTTGGGTGAGCAATCCCGATGGATTGATCATCGCCGCTTCCAAGTCGCCGCGGCAAATGCCGTGCGCCAAGATCGGCGAGCCGGTGGACAGGCGCAGCCAGGGCTTGATGGTTTCATTGGAGCCGCTGCCGACGGTGATGCAGATATCGCGCGGACCGTCGTAGGGCGTGTTGGGGTTGCCGGCGATGTGCAGACCGATCTCCCACAGCATCAAGGCTCGTTGAAAGTTGGCGCCGCGCGGTAATGGTTCCATGATATGACCTCCAGACTGTTTTGCTGGATATAAACACAAATAGCCTGGCGCGGTAAAGCCGCAATAAAGAATTAGCCGCAAAAAATCTAGCGCGGCGAAGCTGCAACCAAATGGGATAGAATTTTTACCACGAAGTGTTTCATGAGCTTACGCTCGTCTACAGAAAATGAAAATGGCGCGGATTCCCTCCATAAGCGGTCTGCTTGACGCGTCATTCCCGCCCACGCGGGAATCCAGGTTTGGTCTGCGGCCAATTAGCCTGGATACCCGCTTTCGCGGGTATGACGGAACCCCGGTGGTGGCGACCCTCCCCTTGCATGTATTTTCTAAGGAGGTCACGAAGGACACGAAGGTTTCGGAAAATTATTTCTCCGAGCTTCTTGCCCTTCGTGTTCTTCGTGGTGAGATAGATTTTTTCATTGAGCGCGACTACTTACGGACACCGGTCAGGAAAATTTGCGCAAGCTTCGCAAACTGTGAACTATTGCAACGCAAAGTCCACAAAAACGATTCTACCTTGTCCTTGGTGATCTTCGTGGTGAATTATGTCAAAACAAAGGACTGTATTTACCATGGCATTCAATTCACAGGCGTTGCTCGCCAATCTTAACGAACGGGAACGAATCCACGGCCATCATTCACCTGAGGGGCAGGCGATTCGCTTGCTTGGCCGCGCGCTCAGCGGTTGGTCGTCGGAAAATTTGGCGGCTACCGATGTCGTGGTCCTGTGTCGGCAGGCGGTGGAGGATTGGTTGAAACAGCGCTTGAAGCGGTTGCCGTGGTCGGTGTCGACCTTGACCGAATTGTCGGCGGCGGCGGTTAGTGCCGGATTGCTTTCTCAGAGCGAAGCCGAGCACTTACAAAGGCTGGACAATTTGAGCGCGCAGTCGAGAGCCGGCGCGCTCATCACCAGTCGAGATCGAAGCACGCTGTTGGAAACGACAATCGCAATCGTCGAGCAGCACTGGTCATGACCCAAGGGCAAATCAACTGGCTGCTGCTCAGCAACGCGGCGTTGGGAAATTTTCTCGCCGGTACTTCGAGCCGGATCTTTTCGGTGTCGCTGCCGACGGTGGCGAACAGCTTGGAAACCACCATCGTCGGCATTTCCTGGGCGGTGATCTCCTATCAAATTTCCCAGATCAGTCTGTCGTTGATCTTTGGCCGGATCGGCGATATCTACGGCCGCCACACATTATTCGGTTTGGGTTTGCTGGTCTCGTCGCTGGCATCGCTGGCCTGCGGCTTGTCGCAGAACGTCACCCAGTTAATCATCTTTCGCATGTTCCAGGGCGTCGGCGCGTCGATGACCCAATCCCAGGGGCGGGCGCTGGCGCTCGAAGCGATGCCCAAAGAATCCTCCGGCAAGGCGCAGGGGTTCATGACCACGGCATTTCATACCGGCGTCCTGATCGGCCCGAGCCTCGGCGGTTTGATCATCGACTATATTCATTGGCGCGCGATATTTTTCTTTCTGATCCCGATCGCTATGTGCGCCATGGCGTTGACGTTGGTGAATCGTGCCAAAGGCAACGTGCCGCCACCGGCGCCGGTGGCCGACCGCAGCGTCGATTATTTGGGGCGCGCTGTTGCTGATCGGCGCGACCATCGCTTTGATCGCCGCCGTCGATCACCGCATCATGGAGTCGCTTGCGCCGGCTGCTGCGAGTGGCGTCTTGTGGTTGCCTTCTTCGTCGTCTTCAGCGGTTTTCTCTACCGGGAGAAAACCACGCCGAGCCCGATCCTCGATCTATCGCTGTTTCGCATTCGCATGTTCACACTGAGTGGTCTGGCGCTGCTGCTCGTCGGTGTCGCCCAGGTGATGATCGGTTTCGTCTTGCCGTTTTACCTGCAAGACGTGCTCAATTTGAAACCTTCTTTCATAGGCTTACTGTTCGTCAGCGCGCCGATCTTTACCGTGACGCTTTCGCCGTTGGTCGGCTGGGCGGTGGACAAGGTCGGGCCGCGTTTACCGGCGACGGCAGGCATTGCGTTTCTCGCCTGCGCCGGCTTCGTCGGCTCTTATCTGCGCACCGACTCCCATTGGTTGTCCGCGGTGCTGGTCCTCGGCTTATGGGGACTGGCGACATCGCTATTTTTTACCTCGAACCACACGGCGATGATTACCTCGGTGCCGACGCAGCATCGCGGCGTCGCCACCGGGGCGATCTATGTGATGTTCGGCTTGGGCACGACGTTCGGCGTATCTCTCGGCACCATGCTATTGACCGCATCGTTCCGTTACTTCACCGGCGATCCGACCGCAACAGCGACCGCGGCCAACCCGGAGATGTTCGTGCGCTCGATGAACTTCAGCTTCATGATCGGCGGATCTATGGCGCTGTTGGCGATGCTGTTGTCCGCGCTGCGCGGCGAGCGCCGCGTTGCCACTTATTGAACGCTTTTCGATTCCAAGCGAAGGTGTTCTGAAATTGTTGACTCAAAGTCGACTCTCTTTCCGTCATTCCCGTGTAAACGGGAATCCAGGCTTTCTGCCATCCCCGCCGCCCCTGGATGCCGGCCTGCGCCGGCATGACGGACTTTCACGTCGCCTGAAGTTGATAGGTTTTAACTAGTCGCGACAAAATCAAGCTTGCGCCGACATGGAAGTTTAGTTATCTACGGCTCGGGGAGGAACTTGCGATGACTGCACCTGGGTTATTTAAGAGCCTATTTTTTGCTCTGTTGGTTTTGTCGGCTGGCTGTTCCAAAGAAGAAAGCCGCGCGCCGGCGCAGCCTTCCGAGCCGCCGGCCGTGGCAGCAGCGCCAAGCACGCCGGCAACCCCGACGCCAAACAATTCGACTCCCGGGCAGGGGGTTGGCACGATCACCGGCAAAGTTGTGTTCAAAGGCACTCATGCGTCGGGTAAAGTGACCATCGGCAAAGATAAGGAAGTCTGTGGCGACTCCAAGCTCGATCCGGTGCTCGTGGTTGGGAGCCAAGGCGAAGTCAAAAACGCGGTGATCCAGATCGCTGACTTGAAGCGGGCGGACAGCGTGCCCAAAGAAGCGGTGCTCGATCAGGTGCAGTGCGAGTATGTGCCGCATGTGTTAGCGATTCCTGTCGGCGCTACGGTCAAGATCAAAAATAGTGACGGGATCTTACATAACGTCCACACCTTCAGTGAGAAGAATACTCCGTTCAACCGGGCGCAGCCGAAGTATCTGAAGGAAATCAGCGAGAAGTTTAGCAAGCCGGAAGTGGTCTCGGTGCGCTGCGACGTCCACGCTTGGATGAGCGGTTGGATTGTTGTCACCGAGAGTCCTTTTTATGACGTGACCTCCGCCGACGGCAGCTTCAAGCTGGAAAGTGTCCCGGTGGGAAAATACACGCTGGAGGTTTGGCATGAGACCTTGGGTAAGACCACCCAGTCCGTCGAAGTGAAGTTGGCGGAAGTGACTAACGTGACTTTCGAGTTCCAGATGAAAAAGTAAGGCGCGAACGTTCGCGCTTCACCGCCGGCCCGGTTGCCTCGACGGAACGCACCGCGAGATAATTCTCCGCAAATAGACATTCTGCGCCAGTCGGGCTATGGATAAAGCTTCATCGTCATGAGTGCAGGCTTTACATCTTGGCTCGCTAATCTGAAGCAGTACAGCTTAGTGGCTCTTGGTTTCATCCACATCGGCGTCGGCCGCGGTTTGCACGGCACTTTCGGGGTATTCTTCGTCGCATTGCTCGACGCTTTCGGCTGGTCGCGCGCGGTGACCGCGGGCGCGCTGTCGCTGTCGATCATGGTGGAAGGTATTTGCCACCCGGTGGTGGGGACGTTGACCGATAAGCTCGGCGGTCGCAAGACTTTGATCCTTGGCGGTTTAGTCTTGACAACCGGGTTGGCTTTCTGTGCCACCATCGATTCGGTATGGAGCTTTTACTTTTGGGTCGGCATTGTCTCGGCGGCGGGCATATCGCTCATCGGCATGGTGCCCCATGTGGCGATCATCTCGCGTCATTACGCGCACCGCAAAGCGACGGCGCTGGGAATCGCCTGGGCCGGCGGCGGTGTGGGAATTTTTCTCCTGGTGCCGGCGACCGCGGCGATGGTCAGCCATTGGGGCTGGCAATCGGCGTATTTCGGTCTGGCGTTGCTCGTGCTGGTGGTCGTCATACCGCCGGTGTTCTGGCTGATTCCAACCGACTATGAAACGCCCAATCATGAACAGGCTGCCGGCCATGGTTCGAGCCATGGCAAAGCTCGCGCTGTCAGTGGCGACGCCGACTGGACGGTCAAGCAAGCGCTCACCAATAGTTCGTTTTGGTTGTTATTCACAGCTAGAGTGCTCGCCAGCCTGGGCAATCAAGTGATCGTTACCCATCAAGTGGCCCATGCGGTGGATGTCGGTTATCCGAAGATTTTCGCCGCGTCGATCTTCGGTATCATGGGTGTGGTCAGCATCATTGGACGGATCGGTTTCGGCTATCTCGCCGACGTCATGCGCCGGGAAGTGGTCTACACCTGGGTGCAACTAGTGTCGGCGGTCGGCACCTTGGCGCTGATGGCGACCACCGACAATTCGCTGCCGGTGTTTCTGTACATCTACGCGGTGTTTTACGGCTTGGGCCAGGGATCGCGGGCGCTGGTGCTGTCGGCGATTTCGATTGACGTCTTTCAAGGGCAAGACATTTCGGCGCGATCTTCGGTTACTTTACCTTCAGCGTCGGCGTCGGCGGCGCCATCGGCGCCTGGCTTGGCGGGTATCTCTTCGACGTTACGCGCAGTTACATGGTGGCATTTTCGATCTCGCTTGCCTGTTTGATCGTTTCGATATTCGTAGTTTGGCTGAGCACGCGTAACAGTCAGAAGACAGAATGCAAGCTAAAGGAACTGACAGTATGATTCAACTCTACACTTGGGGCACACCCAACGGCAAAAAAGTTTCGATTATGTTGGAGGAGGTTGGGCTTACCGTATGAAGTCCACGCCATCAACATCGGCCAGAACGATCAGTTCAAACCGGAATACCTGGCGATCAATCCCAACAACAAGATCCCGGCGATCATCGATCCGGACGGCCCCGGCGGCAAGCCGCTCAAGCTTTTCGAATCCGGCGCGATCCTCATGTATCTGGCGGAAAAATCCGGCAAGCTCTGGCCCGCCGACCTGGCGCAGCGCTATACCGTGATTCAATGGCTGATGTTTCAGATGGGCGGGGTCGGACCGATGTTCGGCCAGGCCAATTATTTCTTCCGTCTGGAAGAAAAAGTCCCCTACGCCATCGAACGTTTTCACAAGGAAGCCAAGCGGCTCTACAACGTGCTCAATCAGGAACTCGGCCAGCATGAATATCTCGCCGGCGAATATTCGATTGCCGATATCGCGACCTACCCTTGGGTGTGGCGCCACGATGGCCACCATGTGACGTTGGAAGAGTATCCCAATGTGAAGCGCTGGTACGAGCAGATCGGCCAACGACCGGCGGTGCAGCGCGGCATGGAAATTCCGAAGAAGTAAACAATCGTGATCATGTTCGTGGCTGTCGTGCTTCTGATCGTTGCACATGAAAGGGAAAAGCCATGGCCAAGCAGCAGAAAATCGAGAAGCCGCGCGCCGAGTGGGGCTCGGATGTCATCGTCGATGCGCTCAAAGCCTTCGAGATCGAATATATCGCGATCAATCCGGGGGCGACCTTCCGTGGCTTGCACGACTCGCTAGTTAACTACGGCGGCAATCATGCGCCGGAGATCATTCTCTGCAATCACGAAGAGATCGCCGTGGCGTTGGCTCACGGCTACGCGCGCGCCAAGAGGCAGGCCGATGGCCGCCGCGGTGCATAACGTCGTCGGTCTGCAGCATGCGTCGATGGCGATTTACAACGCCTGGGCTGACCGGCTGCCGGTCATCGTCCTGGGCGGCACGGGTCCAATGGATTCGGCCAATCGCCGGCCCTGGATCGACTGGGTGCATACCGCCAACGTGCAAGGCAATCTGGTTCGCGATTTCTGCAAGTGGGACGATCAGCCGGCGAGCGTCGAGGCGGTGGCCGGATTCATTCATCCGCGGCTATCGGCTGGCGACCACCGATCCGATGGGGCCGGTTTACATCTGCTACGACGGCGATGTCCAGGAAAAAAAATTGGACAGCGAAATAACCTTTCCGTCGACTGGCTCGCTATCCCGCGCCGCTGCCGCTGCAAGCGCCGGAAGAAGGCTTCGCAAAAACCATTGAGATGATTCTTGCGGCCAAGCGGCCGGTGATCTTGGCCGACTGGGTGGGGCGGCGCGAGGCTGGTTTCAACGCCCTCGGCGAGTTGGCCGAGCTGCTCGGCCGCGCCGGTGCTCGATCAGTTGGGGCGGTTTAATTTTCCTGTGCAGCATCCGCTCAATTTGACCGGTCAAGCGGACAAAGTGATGCCGCAGGCGGATCTGATTTTAGCGCTCGATGTTCCCGATCTCGAAGGCGCCACCGTGCGCCGTGCCCAGGAGCTCGGCAACCGCAAGGCGACGCCGCTCTTGCCGGCTGACGCCAAGGTGATCAACGTCGCTCTCGACGATCTGCTGGTGCGCGCCTGGGCCACCGATTTCAATAAATTGCGCCGAAGCGGATTTGATGATTCTCGCCGACACGGCGGTTTTCCTGCCGGAACTCTTGCGCCGGCTTAAGGCTGAAAAGAAGCTCGCCGATTGAACCGACGACATTGCCAAGCGGCGCGCCGATTGGGGCAAGATCTACGAAGCGAAGCGAGCTGCGCTGGAAAACGAATTGAAAGCGAAGTGGGATGACAAGCCGGTGTCGATGACGCGCATCTACGCCGAGATCGCCGAAGCGCTCAAAGGCGAGGATTGGGTGCTGACCAATGGCAGCTCCCAGGGCAAGGAAAATCTTTATTTGCCGGCGACCAAGTTCAATCAGATCCTGGGCAAGTACAAGGGCGGCGGCTTGGGCTACGGCATGCCGGCGTCGCTGGGCGCGGCGCTGGCGCATAAGGGCTCGGGCAAGTTTTGCATCAATATTCAGCCCGACGGCGATTTATTATTCACCGTGAGTTCGATCTGGACCGCGGTGCATCACCAGATTCCCTTGCTCAGTATCGTGTGCAGCAATCGCTCTTACTTCAACGACGAAGAGCATCAGGAGCGCATCGCTATCCAGCGCAGCCGCCCGGTGGAAAACAAGACCATCGGCATCCGCATCGAAGAGCCCAACGTCGACTTCGCCGGTTTGGCGCGCAACTACGGCTGCTGGGGCGCCGGGCCGATCACCGAGCCGAAGGATTTGATCAAGACGCTGCGCGAAGCGGTGAAGGTGGTGAAAAGCGGCAAACCGGCGCTGGTCGATGTGGTCTGCCAGATGCGTTGAGTTGACCGTTCGGAAAGCCGGCAAGGGCGAGCGTGTCAATCGATTGCCAACCGGTTGAGGCTCCGTTCTCCTCAACTCCAGTGAACTGGCGCCGATGACTCAACCGTGACTTTAAATGTTTGGTACACTGGGCAAATTCTGGCGTTCATTGACACGGTACCCGCTCCTAGTACTCCTGGGTGGTGTGGTTGTTGGAGTTCCGATCGGGTGGTTTCTTGCCTCACGATCGACGGTCGAGCAAATCTCGCTTGCGCCGGTGAAAGCGACGACTTACGCAAAACTCTCCAGCGAGGAGCTTAAAATTAAGTCAGACCAGATGGTGACGGCGATTCGTGGTCTGGCGCGATCCTATTATGATGAAGATAGACGGATGCAAACGGCGGCGGATGAGAACTCCGGCAAGACCGATTCGCAAGCTGAGCGGGAGCGACTTCGCAACGCGTGGCTCGCTGAAAGCGCCAAGCTGCACGACATGTTTATAGACCGCTACAAAACTAACTATTGGGCCGATGCGCTGCTGCTGCGCGAAGCCATCGTCGCCAAGGTGGGTGGAGTGCCGGGGGCGCAGAACCCAAACCTGTTTCAGCACCCGACGAATATTCTCGGCGTCGTACAGGTTGCGAATAGTCTCGATCTATTGGGGAAAGCGCTGTCCGCCGGCGAGCGAACGAAACCGTGACCTGCGCCAGTGTTAGCTCGACGATTCGAGTTTTGCCTCCTGCCAGCCATCGAGAATTTCCCGCGCGCGGTTCGTCGCCGGATGCAGTACGTCGGCCTTGGCTGAGCGCGGCGAGTCTTGGATTGCCAACGAACCCACCAGGCGCAAACCGAGGAAGTCTTCGTAAAAGCTGCGCGTTTCCTCCGAGTCCCGGCAACGATACGCGCTGTGATGCAGGCCTTTGATCATGGCCTATTCTCCTTTGCGGAATGCCAAGTCAGTTAAGTTGCCATTTCGGCGGCTGGATCTCACGCAGGCCGATCATTGTGAAATCCAAACTACCGACGCCATCGGTGCGTAATGTGGTCTGCCAGCCGCCCCAGTCGGCGAGCTTGCTATATCGCCCCGTGCTCAGCCCTGCGCTGTCGACATATTCCGCGAATAGCTGCCATCGATTGCGCGGTTTGCCGCTCTGGCGTTCGAATGGTTCGCTGTCGAGATATAGCCGGTTGACGACGCGGGTGGAATCGTCGGGCATGCCGTAACTTAAGAGTTTCAAGCCGAACCATTGGTTGTCGACGAGCGCCGCGGCGAAACCCGGCGGCAGTTTCACGTAATCGTAGATCGGATGGATCAACTCCTTGCCGAAGCGGGCGACTGCTCCAGTGCTTGCGGCTTGAAACGTCATCATGGTGCAGGAGGCCAGGTCCGGGTTGTTGGCGCTATGGGCGCCGCCGCGGATTTTCAACGTGATCGCCGCGCGCTGCGGGTCGACGATGCCGTGGACGCGGACGAAGACGGTGAACTCTTGATTGCGGATATCGGAAGGAGTGGCAAGAAAACCCTTCTGAGTCTTCCAGGTGTAGGCTTGCCGCCCAGCGCCGGCGTAAATATGCAGCCGGCTGGTTTTGCCTGAGCCGCCGGAAGCGTAGTCGAGATCGTGCGCTGCGACGTTCCAATATTCGAGCGCGCCATCGGTACGGCGCAGCGCCGGCGTTTTTCGCTCAATCTGAAGGTTGCCCGCGCTGTTGGGATTGTCCTTGCCTAGGTGAAAATGAACTCCAGGCGCGGAGGATAATAACTTGGCGACCCCATTCTCATCCAGCGGTTGGCCGGCATTAACGTTTTCGCGTGAGCCTGGCATTGTCCCTTCGCGGCTCGGCTGGGTGCAGGCGAGCGAGATCGCTAGAACGCCAAGGATCGTAGCTACATGCAGAAGCCGCGCGCTCCGGCGATAGTTCGCCGGCGGTTTCCTATGCAGGGGTGGCGAGTGCCGCATCGATGTCTCTCTCGGCAATGGGTTAAGTTTCTCGGCGTGTCGCCGCGCAGGGGGGTTAGTTACTATGCTTCTCCAGGTCCAAGCGGTGTAGCCGAATGCGCACCAGTTCGATATGCATGCGCAGGTTGTAGACATAGTCTGAGTAAGTCGGATTGATGTGGGTGTGGTTGACTCCGTCTTCGATCTCATCGAGCCGATTTAGGTAGCCGTTCAGTTGACTCGGGTCAGGGTTGGTCGCGGCTTGATTCTCCAAAAATTTTAGTTCGCCATACCATTTAAACACGCGCGACTTGTTGCGCCACTGGATCAATGCGGGCAGCAGTTTGAACAGCGGCAGGATCAGCGCGACGAGCGGTAATAACAGCACCGCCATGCGTTCGATGAAGTTGGCGATCCAAAAAGGCAAATAACGCTGCAGGAAGGGAGGCCCACTTTTGTAGAAGCGCTTGGCTTCATCGGCAAGGAGAAACTCGCCTTCGCGCCCAGCCGGAAACTCGCCAGGCTTTTGCAACACGCCCGTGCGGCCATGCACGTCCGCCGCGGCCTGGAGTAATAACAAGCCGAGGGCTGGATGAAAAGTCTCTTTAACCACGAGAGTGGCCGTGGTGGCTAACAAGGTTATGTCACGCCCTGGAATATCCGCGGCTAGATCGATGGCTCCGCGTGGAAGCTGAATCGCCGTGAGAAAGGGGAACCGCCGCGCAAAGGCTTCAGCCTGAACCAGACTGGCGATTTTGATGTCTTTGGTCCTGGCGAGTTCGAGCACGATAGGGGCGTCGGGGGCGGCGACGAGCAAGACCGCGTCAACGTCGTCTTCTAGGAGGGCTTTGACCGCATCGTTGCCGCCGAACTGTCGCAAGTTTGGCGACAAGGTATCGACACCGCTGGCTTTGAGCAGCTGCAAGGCGAGCGCTCTGCTACCGCTGCCGACCGCGCCTATGGCGACGCGTTTGTCGGCGAGCTGGCTGAGCCTATCGATGGTAAATTCATTGCCGCGGTAGAACAGCCATAATGGTTCGTAGTAGACCGCTCCGAGAGAACGGAGTTCGATTGCGGTATCGCCGGAGCCCAGGCCCGCCTGCACGAGCCCGACCTCTACGTCGGAACCCGCCGATCGCAGGCGCTGCAAATTTTCTATCGAGCCGGCCGATGGCTTGAGCGTGATGGTGATATTTTCGCGCGCCAGATGGGCGCGATAACGTTGGGCAAATAGATGATAGGCCCCGCCGTCCGGCCCGGTGGTCATCACGAAAGTGTTCGCCGGAGCTGGCTCCACGAAGCGGGCCGCGAACCAAACGGTCGCTATGATGGCGAGTAGCGGCAGTGCAACGGTAATCAACAGATCTTTTAGGGCTTCCGTGTCGAGCTGCAGACGATCACCGTCGGTCGGTTTGCGTATGATCGCGCGAATCCGCTGCCTTCGGCTTCGGTCTGGGTTGGGTGGGGGGAGTGCCTCGGCCATCGCTGCCTTTCAAAATATTTCTCGGGATCGAAAAATAATACACCGCCGAACGAATAAAAACATCAAAAAGGCTGCGCTTGCCGCCGTCAGTAGAGATAAATATTGCAGTCTGTCGGGATTTTATCGCGTGCGCTCGACAAACCCGCTCTTTTTGATTTCATCCAAAAAGCTCGGTTCCACCAAGCGCAAGCTTTCGGGGGTCGCTTTGATTGCGGCAGGATTGGTTTTGGCGACTTCGGCGATGATGAACTCCATGCCTCGGCGTTCCGGCAGGCTGAGCATGCCTTCGCCATGTTTGGCGATGTAGAAGTCGTAGCCGATGGACGCGGCTTCGTCATTGAGACGGAGATATTTCTTGATCAAGCGCACGCCGAGGGGTTTGTCTCGCTTGAGCAGGTAGAGGCCTTCGATGACAGCCTTGAGAAAATTGCTGGCAGTCTCACGGTTGGAGTCGAGAAAACTGCGCTTGGCCATGAAGCAGTTAAAGCAAATGCGCGGCAGGCCCCATTTGCTCTCGGACAGGTCGACCCATAACTTCATGCCGCCATTGGTTGCTGCCGTGGCCTGGGGGTCGCTCAGGATCGTCGCTTGAACCTGACCGGCCATCAACGCCACCTGGCGCGTCGATACGCCGCCGAGTTGAATCAGTGAAACGCTCTCCGGCTTGACGCCGACCTTTTCCAAGGTCAGCTTGGCGCTGGTTTCCGACGACGAGCCAAAACGGCTGATCGCCAGTCGCTTGCCGGCTAGATCTTCGGGCTTGTTGATCTCCGGGCGGACAATCAGCTTGTCAGGAATGAAATTCAGTCCCCCGGCAACCACTGTGACATCGGCGCCGCGAAGATTGGCATTGACTGCAAGTGACGAGGTGGAAAACAAAAACTGCGCCTCGTTGGCGAGCAGCGCCTGCATGCCGACGGTGCCGTTCTCGATGGCGATGTATTCGAGATCGAGGCCATATTTTTTCAAAAGCTTTTGCTCGTAGGTGACCCATAGCAGTGAATGAATGATCGACAGCCCGCCGCTGGCGGCGCGGATCCGTTGAGCATGGGCCGGAGACATTCCGGCCAACGACAAAGTTAGCATGGCAACGATAGTAAGGGTTCGCACGATCACAAGAGGCTCCTTCGCTAAGCGGATAGTCGATCGGCCAGTTCGAGAAAGTCGTTGGCAACGATATCGTAACGATCCCCGGGCGGAATCTCGCTGGCCTTGCCCGGCCCATGTTCCAATGGCCGGTGAATATAGGCCGTCCGAAGTCCATGCCTCCTCGCGGATTGCAGATCATGTTCGTGGGCGGCGACCATCATGACCTGCTCGGGTTTCAAATCGAACAGTTGCGGCGCGAGCAGGTAGACTGAAGGATCGGGTTTGTAGCGGCGGACGTTTTCCGCGGACAAGATGCAATCCCAGGGCAAGCCGGGCGTTTTTTGCCATATGGGTGAGGAGGGAAATGTTACCGTTGGATAACGGCGCGATCACGAATCGTGACTTCAATCGTTGCAGCCCTGGCACTGAATCCGACCAGGGTTCGAGACGGTGCCAAACGCGGTTTAGGTGTTCTGTCTCATCGTCGCTGAGATTCTGAATGCCGAATTTCTTCAGCGTCTCGGCGAGCATTACGCGATGGAGATCGTCCAGCTTGGTCCACGGCAGCTCGCCGTTTTGCACCTTGTCCATGTAAGGCCGGTAGATCGAACGCCATGCGTCAGCGAATGCCGTCCAGTCGATGTTGAGGCCTTTTGCTTTGCCGAGCTGTTCACTTTCGGCGATCACGCTGGACCGCCAATCGACGACCGTGCCGAAGACGTCGAAGGCGAGGAGTTTGATGTTTTCTGATTGGGACGGATTCATTTTGCTGTCCTTAGCCGCATACTGGAAATTTGAACGGATAGTTGTGCAGCGCCTCGCCGCCGCCGGGTTTCACCACCACCGCGGCGCCCAGTTGCAAGCCGGCTTTGAGGTCCTTCGTTATCGGATTGGGCTGGATGACGTGAACCATGTTTTCTTCCAGCGTCCATTTCTCCAATGGATGCGCAGCCGAGCTGGTGCCGAGTTCTGGCGACTTGCCGGCCTCGCCGTGGAAGACGCTGTCGAAGCTAGTGAAACCGTTGGCTTCGATGGCCGAGGTTGCGGCGACGATCTGTTCGCTGGTGGTGCCGGGTTTGCAGATTGTGCGGACGCTTTCGTAGCACTCGTAGGCGGCGTCGAAGAGCTTCCGGTAGGGCGGTGTAGGTTCTTTACCGATGGCGAAGGGGCGGTGAATTTGCGTCGAGTAGCCCCAATAGCTGACCGTCAGTTCCGTGATCACGACACTGCCTTTTTCGAGCACGCGGGAGGTCTGCCGTTGCCATGGGACGAAGCGGTCTGGTTTTTCCATGTTCGTCGTCGCGATGAAGTGGATGCCGGGGTCGCCGCCGTTTTTCAAGTAGGCGGCATAGACGATGGCGAGAACATCGTGTTCGGTGAGACCGGCGCGCAGATTGTTTTCCAATGCCTCGCAGGCGAGATCCGTGAGATGGCCGCTCCTGCGCAGATAGACGAGTTCTTCTTCGCTGCGCACTCTCCTGATTCTGCCGAACTGCGGACCGAATTCGACGAACTCCGCTTCGGGCAACTGGCGCTGCAGCTCCATCACGCTGCCATAGGCCATGCTGCGCATGCTGACCAGGCCGATCTTGCTTTTTGACAAGCCGCGCTTGCTGATTTCTTCAACGAGCGTCGGCATCGGCGTCGGACCGTACCAGCGAACATCTGCCATGATCGATTGCGCTTTGGCGCAGGGCTGATGATTGAAAAAGTGGATGAAGACAGTGGCGTCGCCTTGCCGCGGAAACAGCAACCAGCAGGGAGACTGCGCCTGGTAGTTCGATAAATACGCCACCTCCGATGAACCGCGCGCGCCGGAGATCAAGATCGCATCGAGATGGTCGTTGCTCATCGCTGCGCGGATAGCGCCGTGGCGGCGGTCGTATTCGCTATCTGAAAAACGTGGAAATAGATTGTCCATCATGATCTGTCCTTCAGGGTGGTTCGCGAAATATAACTAATTCAACTGCCATATCGCAAAATTCAACGCGGTGGCGAAACCGACCCATAGCGCATAGGGAACGAACAGCCAAGCGGCAAACCGGCTTGTTGCACCGGCGGTGGCGATAAAGCAGCAGATGGTTATGAGCAGCGCAATAATATCGATCAGCGCCAGTTCTGGCCGGCGCAAACCGAAGAAAAGCCATGACCAGAGTCCGTTCAGAATTACCTGAAGCAGCCAAAGCAGGATCGGCTTGGTAACGCTGACAGCTTTGGATCGCCACACCGACCAACCGGCAACGGCGATGGCGATATATAACACGGACCACACCGGCGCGAAGAGCCAATTGGGTGGCGTCCATGACGGCTTCTGTAGGGCGAGGTACCAAGGACCGGGGCCGAATTGGCTGCCGACGAGAGCCGCGGCGGCGACCATGGCGATGAAGACGGTCAGTGACATGATGGCGTTAGCGCTTTACGAGTGTTTAACGTTTCGGATGTGGTCATGGGCGGCCAAAGCATGCGCACCGACGTGCGAATATTCAACTTGGCGGGCGTTGAATTCTGCTAATAGATCTTTGAAGTCCTGGTTCATCGTCGCGATTCGGTTGCCAAGCGAGGCACAAGCGGGTCAATTCCCAAACGGCATTCATTCGTTCTCCGGCAGTAAATTGGTCCCAATAACTGTCTTCCGCGCATCGGGTCTCCCGGTTGGCTTACCCTGCTCCTCTTTGATCATGGTTTTTTTATAACAAGTTCTCGGCGATAATTCTCGGAAGCCTGCCGATGAGGGCGAAGTGTACCACGCAGGCAAGCCAAGTGTCGTTGGCTTGCATCGCGGTATTCAGTAGTGCGTTGCCAGCTGGCGCAGTTGCTGCAAAACTCGCTCAAAGGCTTCCGGTTGATTGTTGGATGTTGCCGTCTTGTAGAGCGCATAGCGATGGTGCGATTGCCAGCGGCGCCATTCGATCGGCGTCACCGCTTGGCCGGTCGCTGCACTTCGCTGTGCCACGGCGCCTGGCACTGCCGACTCGCTCCATTGGCCGCTGTCCATGGCGTGGGTCTTGTCCGTCGGTTTGCCGTTGTATTTCCTGGCGAGAAAATCCAAATAGAGGGCGAAAGTCTGACGCTCCTCGAGGTTATCGCAGGGTAGGTGGCAAAGCACTATCCGTTCTTCTAAGCTGATCGCAAGCCAATCTTTGAGCGAGAGCTTAATCCCGCTAAGATCGAGCTTGCGGCGCAGGTCGAGGGGCAAGCGGCTCAAGCTCGGATAGTATTCGGCTTCATAATCGTAGCGGTGGAACATTTTCGCAGATCGGTTGCCTTTCGACCCCGTGAACGGTTATTTTCCCGATAGTCAGAGCGAAGTCAACGAGCCTAAACTCTGACACTGATGCAATTGTTGAGTGTCGATGGCACCAGTTGACTTGATTATGCAATACGATCCACGCCAAACCGGCTTACCGCCGAAACCCATCGAGCCGACCGGTTTTTTTACCGGTATTCAAATCCGGCCGATTATCATGGGCGCGGTCGTCGACATGATCGCGACTTTTACCCTGGTGGCATTTTATTATCGCTTCTACGTTGCCCGGGGTTCTGGCGCCGCCGAAGGCTTCGAGGAGGAGATGGCGAAATATTGGGTTTCCGGAGACGGTTTGATCGTCAGTCTATTACTCGGTTCGCTCGGCACCTTGATCGGCGGCTTCTACGCCGCCTACAAAGCCGGAACCTTGGAGATGAAGCATGGCGCGCTGGTCGGCGTATGCTCGATTATTCTCGGATTGTTGATGCAATCCAGTGGCTCTGAGAACCAAACGCCAGAGTGGTTTCTCGCGCTATCCCTTGCGGCCGCGATCCCGGCGGGCGCGCTTGGCGGCTTCTTTGCGGAGCTATTTTCTAGTGTGGCCGGCAAGAAGTCCTCACCGACTCGAATATCTCCGGATCGGTAGGAGGGGGGCAGTGGAAGTTGTGTCTTTCCGTCGCGCGGTCGCCACCGACTATCCGGCCATCGTTCGGTTAAACGCCGCCAACTTTATCGCCAATCTGTCGGAAGATGATCTCCGCGACGGCTTTCTTTCCGCCCTGTTTACCGTGGCGCAGACCGCCGCCATGGCTGAAGAGCTCGGCACCACCGTGGCGATCGTCGAGGGCCAAGTCGCGGGTTTTCTTTGCGCGTTTCGCAATGACTTCGATCATGGTTCACCGGTGGTCGCTAAGATGATCGAATCCTACGATCGCTTGAGCTTCCAAGGTAAACTGCTGAATACTTACAAGTCCTATGCCTATGGGCCGGTGTGCATCGACCGCGCGTACCGGCGCAAGGGACTGCTGCGCGGGTTGTTCGAGGAGCATAAACGACAATTGGCGGGAACGTTCGAGGTCGGCGTGGCGCTGATCGCGCGGACGAACCAGCACTCGCTCGAGGCTCATGTTGCGGGGCTCGGCATGACCGACGTCGGCAGTTTTGAGGTTAATGGCAATGTGTTTGCCACAGTGGCGTTTCGCTTAACGCCAGAGTGAGACGGGCGTCGTGCGATCGTAGCGCGGCTTGCGCAATCCGTTTGGCTCCCATAGAATCGGCTCGTTTTCGCGGATAGACCGCGGAACTCGCAAAATCATATTTGAAAGGAACTGTTACTCATGGATGCTGATGCAAAGAAGACCGCGCTACGGATGATTCCCTATGGAATTTACGTTCTCACGGCGGAAGGCAAGGATGGCAAAGTGGCCGCTTCAACCGTCAATTGGGTGACGCAGACGGCTTTCGCGCCGCCGCTGGTTGTCGTCGGCGTGAAAGCGGATTCCGGAGCCCACGCGATTATCAAAGAATCCAAGGTGTTTGCCCTCAACATGCTGGGTAAAGATCAAACGAAACAGGCCTTTACTTTCTTCAAGCCGCTCGAACGTGAAGGCAATACCATCGGCGGCGCAGCTTTTCGCAAGGGTTCGCTCGGCGCGCCGATCTTGGAGATGGGTCAGGCTTTTGTCGAGTGCGAGTTGGTCGACACCATCGAGAAGGGCGATCACTCGATCTTTGTCGGCGAAGTGAAGGACGCCGGCGTTGCCGTGGCACCGACTGGAAGGCCGGACGACGCGATCTTGGCGATGCGCGATTTGGGCGACAAGGTCTTTTACGGCGGATAAGCGCGCAGCTGTGCCGCGCGCCGTTCAAGGGTTCAAAAAGTTCAAGGTTCGATACCATGAAGGAGATGACCAATGGCTAAGATACGGCATATCGCCTACCGGGCTGTGGATGTCGATGCCATGGCGAAGTTTTTCGTCGACGCGATGGGCATGAAGATGATCCAGAAGCGCAAGAATAACGCCATCGATCTGAGCGATGGCTCGGTCAATATCACGGTACTGCCGCTCGCCGCTGGCATGGGCGGCCAGGCCGGCATCGATCACATCGGCTTTTCCACCGACAACGACCAGGAGCAGTTCAAGCTGTTAGAAGCGGCTGGAGCGGAAAAAGCCGGAGCGGTAAATCTTGGCACCGCCTACTACGAAGACAAATATAAAGGCCCCGAGGGCATCATCGTCGATGTCGGCCACTGGCAGGGCGCGGCGCCGGTGGATAAATAAATCGTTCAAACGTTCAAGAGCCTGCCTTGAGCAGCATGTCGAAGGGTTGACAAGCTCAAGGTCCGGCCTCTGACGTTGAACTTTTGAACCGTTGAACCTTGAACGGCGCGCCGCCCGGCGTGCTATCTGATCATCAACCGTTCGGCCTTGCCGGAATAGTTGATGAAGACGGTTTTTAGTTCGGTAAAAAAGTTCAGACCTTCGACCGCCATCTCCCGTTCGCCGACGCCGGTGGCTTTGGTGCCGCCGAAGGGGAGTTGGGCTTCGCCGCCGATGGTCGGTTCGTTGACGTGCACCATGCCGGTTTCCACTTCCTCGACGAAGTTCATGATCGTGTCGATGTTTTCCGTGAAGATCGATGTCGTTAAGCCGTATTCGACGCCGTTGGCGTAGCTGAGCGCTTCGTCCAAATTTTTCGCCGTGGAGATCGATAGCACGGGACCGAAGATTTCTTCCTTGAAGATGCGCATTGACGGCGTGACGTTGTCGAAGATCGTTGGCTCGACGAAAAAGCCTTTGCCGAGCTCTTGCGGCACTTTCCCGCCGAGCAGCAGCCGGGCGCCTTCTTGCTGGCCGATGGCGATGTAATCGAGATCGGTTTTCCATTGTTGGTTGTCGACGGCGGGTCCCATATCGACCGACTCGTCCAATCCCGGACCCACTTTGATCTTTTTCGCAGCATCCACTAACCGTTCGACCAACGCGTCTTTTACGGCTGGCGCCGCGATGACACGCGAAGTCGCCGTGCAGCGTTGGCCGGTGGAGCCGAAGGCGCCGCCGTGGATGGCGATGGCCGCCTTGTCGAGATCGGCGTCAGCCATGACGATGACCGCGTTCTTACCACCCATCTCGCAGGTGACCTTGGCGCCGCGCAGCGCCGCTTTGGCGTAGAGCGCGCCGCCGACTTCATTCGAACCCGTGAAGGAGATCGCGCGCAGCACCGGCGAGTGCACCATCGCTTCGCCGACCACTGAGCCGGAGCCGACGAGCATGTTGAACACGCCGGCAGGCAGGCCGGCTTCGGCGTAAATCTCGGTAAGCAGAGCCGCCGTGGCAGGCGTCAGTTCAGCGGGTTTGAAAATCACACAATTGCCCGCGGCCAACGCCGGGGCGGATTTCCAAACCGGGATCGCCCAGGGAAAATTCCACGGCGCGATCAGGCCGACGACGCCGAGCGGGCGGCGAATCGTGTAAGTAAACGTGTCGCGCGCTTCGGACGGCAAGGTCATGCCGTGCATGCGAAATCCCTCGCCAGCGTAGTATTCCAACAACGAGATACCTTTCATCACTTCGCCCTTGGCTTCTTTGAGAATTTTACCTTCTTCGCGGGTTAGTGTTCGGGCGATTTCGTCGGCGCGTTGGCGCGCGATGTCGGCGGCGCGCCAGAGCACGCGGCCGCGCTCCGGGCCAGGCGTTTTTCGCCAACTTCGAAACGCTGCCTGCGCCGCGTCGATCGCGCGGGTAACATCCTCGGCGGTCGCGGCGGGAAATTCGGCGATCACTTCATCGGGATCGGCCGGGTTGAGATTACGCACCAGACGATTCGACTTCGGATGAAACCATTTGCCGTCGACATATGAACCGGTGTTCATGATGACCTCGCTTTGAAAGAAAAATCTGGCTTAAAAATATCTCCAGCAGGTTAGGCAGAGACCATAGCTCTTGCAGGAGCAATATCCGTCATTGCCGTGAAAACGGCAATCCAGGTTTTTCTCACCGTTAGAAATCAAACCTGGATTCCCGCCTGTGCGGGAATGACGGATGGAGCCAGGTTACGGTCTATGCGGGTTTTTTTCTGTGGTCCTGAAATGTTTAGAACTACGATCGTTTGGTCATATCGCGCATAATCGTGCGCCATTTGCCTTCGAGGGTGTCGATCTGTTCGGCGCTCATGCCCTGCTCGGGGTACCAGCGTTTGAAGCCGTACTCCTTGCTTGGGTTGCCGTACTCGTATTCTTCGAGTACCTTCTGTCCGCCTGGGCCAAGGATGAAGTCGGCCAAGAGCAGCGCGGCGTGGGGATGGGGCGCTTTGGCTAACACCGCGGTGGAGCCGGAGTTGGCTGGCACCACGTCCATGGGAATCCATTCGATGGGGGCACCGGCTTTGAGCGACACTTCGACATGGTTACGAAAGGTGGTGGGCGAAACGCCGACTTCGCCGGAGATCACCATGTCGAGCAGGGCGCGGCCGGAAACGTTATGCACCGATGGATTCAAGGTTTTCAGTTTGCGGACAAATTCTTCGCCTTTGAATTTGAGCAAGGCGCCGGTGACGGTGACGCCGGTGTCGCTGCCGGCGAAGGAGATTTTGTCTTTCAGCTCCGGCCGCAAGAGGCCTTCATAGTTGCGCGGCACCGATTTCGCCGGAATTAAATTCTTGTTGTAGGCGAGACCGATATGGGACTCACGGTCGATGGCCCAGAAGACCAAACCTTTGGGGGCTTTCTCTTTGACGTGATCGGGATACTTCGCCATCGTCGAAAAATAATACGGCACCAGCCAATTGTTATCTTTCAAAAGCTTCAACAGCGGGATCGTCGTCTCCATGGTGTCGGCGATGTAGCGCTGCGACTGCGACTCGGCCAAGATGCGCGCGCTCATTTCCTGGCGCGTGGCGCGGTAGGACTCGACAGAAACGCCGGGATATCTCGCCTCATACGCCGCGGCGAGCTTTTTATATGATTCGCCTGCCAGCGAGGTGTACCAGGTGACCTTGCCTTCCGCTTTGGCGCCGGCGTAGAGCATCTTTTCGCGGTCGGGCTTGTTGTAGGCGGCCAGTTGTTCGGTGGACATTTTGCCCTGCGCCCATGCCGAACCTGCGATGGATAGGGCGATGAGAACTGCTCCGGCGATAGGTTTCATTGGCGATCTCCTTTAATAACCAGTTTCCATGAGTTGATGGTAGAAAAGTTTGTAGAACGAGCGTAGCCGCTCGGGCCGCGTGTAGTGGGAGAATTCCTGGGGCACTTTGAATTCTTTCTCGATCTGCTCCAGAGTTTTACCGGCAGCGATCATTTTCGCGACTTCGTCACGCATGACGACGAAATAGCGTTTTTGCTCTTCCAAGTCTTTCACGCCTCGGCCGATGTGCGCCGGCCCGTGGCCGGGAACGAAAGTTTCCACCGGCAGGTGGCGCGCCATGATGTTGTCGAGGATCTGAATCCAGCCTTTGACGTTGGAGAAAAATACCCCGGCGGACTCGCCTTGCCCCGGATGGATTTCCGTGTCGAGGAGATCGCCCATTAACATGACGCGCTTTTGCGGGATGTAAACCGTCAGATCGCCGGTGCTATGGCCGCGCCCCTCGGGCGTGATCTGAAAGGTCAGACCGCCGAAGTAAAGCGTCATCGGCCCGTCGATGCCGATATCCGGTTGCCCCAGCTCTTTGCCCTGGTAGACCGCCGAACGCGCATCGCCAAGATTCTTGCGCTCTTCGAATTCTTTGCGCTCCTGCATCTGCAGGTCGTGTACTTGATTTTTGGTGGCGATCCAGACCGGTTTGTCTTCGCGAAAATGCCATGACCCAGTCGCGTGGTCGCCGGCGCTATGGGATGTGATCAGGTACTTAACTTTCTTATCGGTGGTCTTGCGGATGAACGCCATGGTTTGGTCGGCGCTGTCGATTGCGAAGTCGAGCACCACCACGCCGTCGTCAGTGAAAACGACGGTTGTATTTCCCGAGCCGCCGGAATGCTGCATCATGTAAACGCCGTCGGTGATTTTCACCGGCGTCATGCGCACCGGCGCGGCGGCGCCCATGGTGAGGCAGCCTATGGCGAGTAGCATTAATGGAAGCTTCAATTTCATCGATTCTATCCTTATTGACGTTGTCGCGGGCGATCTATTGAATCATGCCCAACGACTTGGCCATGTCGATGGTGCGCCGGGCACGTTCGACGATGGGACGGTCGATGAGCTGGCCGCCGAAGGCAATCGAGCCGTCGCCGCGGGCGTTGGCTTCTTCGAAGGCTTGCAGGACCTTTTGGCAGTAGTCGATTTCCGCTGCCGTTGGGCTGAAGATGGTATTGATCGCTTCGACTTGCGACAGGATGAATGCAGGACATGGCGGAGAAGCCGAGCTGGCGCGATTGCTTAGCAAAGCCGAGCAAACCCGCGCTGTCGTTCAAATCGACCCATACGCCGTCGACGGCTTGCACATGGGCTGCGGCGGCGGCGACGACGATGGCCGAGCGCGCGTAGATCAAATCCCGTGCTTCGCCCTCACGTATCGCCGGGAGGCCGATCTCGCGGCCGAAGTCTTCCGTACCAAAAATAATGCCGACGATGCGCGATGATGACGCGGCGATGGCCGGGGCGTTGAACAGACCTCTGGGGCTTTCGATGGCGATCAGCAGCCGGACGCTGCCCTTGGCCATTTGGTTCTTCGGTTCCATGTCGTTGAGCAGGCCGTCGACTTTTCGCACGTCGTCGACGGTGTCGACCTTCGGGCAGACCAAGCCTTCCAGGCCGGGGCGTACAACTGCTGCCAGATCGGCGTCCATCCACTGATGGCCGATGGAGTTGATGCGCACGTAGCGGGCCGGGGAGCCGGGCGGCTTTGGCGCGGCCCAAAGACTCGCCGATATTCTTGCGCGCTGAGTCCTTTTCATTGGGCGCGACGCCGTCTTCGATATCGAGCATGATCGCGTCGGCGTTCAAGCCGAGCGCTTTGTCGATCATCTTTTGCCGGTGTCCCGGCACGAACATCCATGAGCGGATTAAATCCATGAGAAAGATTCTCCTTGGCGGAAATTTTTACCTGAAGGGGCGGCGAATGTCTAACGACTGAGCCTGCTGTATGACTGGTGTGCAATTTGAAGACGAGATTTCTCACTTCGTTCGAGATGACAGCCATCGGACCATCGTCAGGTGTCATTCTCGACCCCTGGGAGAAATTTTTCCGGCGGTCGGTTGAAGCCGAAAAATATTTAGCGAATAACTGAACGGATATGAAACTCAGCACCTTCAAGCTTCTGGTGCCGATCGTCGCGGTAACCCTCCAGAGCAACTCGTCGTCGACGGTCATTCCGCCCTATCTGGATCACCTGCGTATCCCGGTGGCGTTGATCGGCACATTGATTTCGCTCGGGCCCGTCTTCGCGCTGATGGCGCGCTTGCCCATCGGCATGCTCTACAACCGCGGCCGCGCCCGCTGGCTGGTGTCCGCCGCGATCATGGCGATGGGACTGACCAATTACTGTTACAGCTTTGTCACGAGTGGTTGGTCCTTCGCGGTGGTGCATTGTCTCAACGGTTTCGCCTATAGCGCGGTGACGACTCTCTACATGGCGTTCTACGTCGACTCGCTGGCGCCGGATGAAAACCGCAATCATGCCATGGGCTACTACGTCGGCTGTCTCGCCGTGGGTTATTCGACGGGGAATTTCCTCGGCGGCTTGATCGCCGACCATTGGGGCTATTCCTGGACCTTTCAGTTGGGCGCCTTGCTGTCCTTCGTGGCCGTGGGGCTGTTGTGGAGTTTGCACGGACCGAGCGGCGATGGCGCGGCTCAGGGCAAAGGTAAAGAAGCGACGAAACTCAGCGTGCGGGAATCGTTTAAGGCTTTGCTCGAACCCGAATTGGCGACCGTGGTCTTGGTCGCGCTGTTCTTGAACCTGCTGCATCAGATGGGCGGTGTGTTCATCTCGCTCTATGGCTTGGGCGTGGGCATGAGCTTGACCCAAATCGGCATCATTCGAGCTGCCTACGCCGGTTGCAATGCCGTGACCCGGCCGATCAGCGGCCATGTGGTGAATAAGGTGGGGCACAAAGGACTGTCCTATTTCGGCTTGCCGCTGCAATCTTTGATCTTGATGCTGGTGCCGCTGTTCACCGGCTTTGGCACCATTCTATTTGTCTATGTCGCGTCGGGATTCATGCGCGCCATCGTCGTCGTCGCCAACGCCGTCGGCTTGGTCCAAGACGTGCCGGAGTCAAAGGTCCGCCGCGGCCTGGCCTCGGGGGTGTACAACGCCGCCGGCGACATGGGTAACATCCTCGGTCCGTCCATCGGCGGCTTCATCGCGCATGCCACCGGAATCGCCAGCGTGTTCGTCGTCGGCTCATTGGGGTCGACGGCGCTGTTCTTTATCGGAGTTTTATTGGTGCGGCGGATAGCACGGATGAGTAAGGCGGGGGATTCCAAGAAATCTAGCGTCTTGATTTAAAGGAGCGCGGGTTTTCTAACCCGCTCAGAAGCATAAGCGGACAGGAATGTCCGCGCTCCTTTGTCAATACGATTTCGGCATGCCCAGAACATGTTGACCGAGATAGGCCAACACCAGATTGTTACTCACCGGCGCCACGGTCAGCAAACGGGTCTCGCGAAACTTTCTTTCGATGTCGTATTCCGTAGCGAAACCGTAGCCGCCGTGGGTGGTCAGGCAAGCGTTGGCGGCTTCCCAGGCGGCTTCGCTGGCGAGGTACTTGGCAAGATTGGCTTCGGCGCCGCATTTCTCTTTGCGGTCAAATTTGGTTGCCGCCTGATAGCGGACTAAATCGGCGGCTTCAATGTTCGCATAGGCCTTGGCAATCGGAAACTGAATACCTTGATTGGCGCCGATGGGCTTGCCAAAGACATTGCGTTCGCTGGCATATTTCGCCGCCCGCTCGACAAACCAGCGGCCGTCGCCGACCGCTTCGGCGGCGACGAGGATTCTTTCGGCATTCCAGCCATCGATGATGTAGCGAAAGCCCATGCCTTCGTCGCCGATGAGATTTTCAACCGGCACTTCAACATTGTCGAAAAATAGCGCGTTGGTGTGATGATTGATCATCAAGTCAAGGGGCTTAACTTCAAGCTTCCCTTGATTGGCTTTCAAGTCGACGATGAAGACCGAGAGACCACGGGTTTTGTCTTTCAATTCGTCATACGGCGTGGTGCGAGCGAGCAGGAGCATGAGGTCGGACTGTAAGACCCGCGAGATGAATATTTTTTGCCCGTTGATGAGATAGCGGTCGCCTTTCTTAACCGCGCTGGTTTGAATCTTTGTCGACTCCGAGCCGGCGTTAGGTTCGGTGACGCCGAAGGCTTGCAGGCGCAGCTCGCCGGTGGCGATCTTGGGCAGATAGCGTTTTTTCTGCTCGGCGTTGCCGTGGCGCAGGAGCGTGCCCATGGTGTACATCTGGGCGTGGCAGGCGGTGGCGACGCCACCGGAGTGGTTGATTTCTTCCAAGATGATGCTTGCTTCGGTGATGCCGAGGCCGGTGCCGCCAAATTCTTCCGGAATCAGCGCAGCCAGCCAGCCGAGATCGCCGAGTTTCTTCACGAAGGCATCCGGGTAGGCTTTCTCGCTGTCGACCTTGCGCCAGTAGGCATCGGGGAATTCTTTGCAGACTTTTTTGATCTCTTCACGGATCTGTTGCTGTTCGATTGTCAGGTTGAAATCCATCGATGCCTCCTATAGTTCGTAGACTATAACCTAATGTTTTTAGCGCCTAAAGAGGAGGAGTGTTATGGCCGTTAAGCCAGGCTGGGAAGGCCGCTATTTTGAAGACTTCGAGGTCGGCGATATTTATCGCTGCCGTCTCGGTCGCACGGTCACGGAAGCCGATAATATCTGGTTCACCTTGCTGACCAACAACACCAATCAGATTCACTTCAACAACGAGTACGGTAAACGCACCGAGTTCGGCAAATGTCTGATCAACAGCGCGTTGACCCTCGCCATCGTTGCCGGCATGGGTGTGGCGGATGTGAGTGAAAATGGCTTTGCCCTAGGCTGGGACGGCATTACGCTGCCCAATCCCTTGTTCGCCGGCGATACGCTTTATTCCGAATCCGAAGTGCTGGAGATCCGCGAGTCCAAGTCGAAACCGCAATGGGGGATTCTCAAAGTGCGCACCCGCGGCGTTCAACAAGAGGGCAAAGTCGTGATCGACTACGCCCGCAGCGTGATGGTGTGGAAGAAAGCGTTCGCGCCGAAGCATGATTTGTTTCCGCAGATCAAAGAAGAGAAGAAATAATTGCATTCAAGCCGTTCAAAACGTTCAAAACGTATAAGTTGTTCAAGACAAGAGAAGAGGTGAGTGTGGCAAGCAATTCGAAACCCTCGCGAGCGTTGGATGGCGTCAAAATCTTGGCTTTCGAGCAGGTGCTCTCTGGCCCGTTTGCGACCTGTTTGCTCGCTGACATGGGCGCGGAGGTGATCAAAGTCGAGCGCCCTGGGGTCGGCGACGTGATTCGCTCCTGGGATTCTGTCGTGAAGGGGTTGTCCTCGGGCTACGTTTGGTTGAACCGCAACAAGCGCAGCTTGACGGTCGATGTTAAGAAAGAAAAGGGGCGTGAGATTCTACAAGAGTTGGCCAAGCGCTCGGATATTTTCTTCGAGAATTATGCCCCTGGTGTCGCCGGACGGCTCGGGCTCGGCTATGAAAAACTTTCGGAACTCAATCCGCGGCTGATCTATTGCTCGCTGTCCGGTTACGGCCAAGACGGTCCTTATCGCGATGTGAAGGCATACGACCTCTTGATTCAAGGTGAAGGCGGCATCATTGCCACCACCGGTTATCCGGACAAGCCGGCGAAAGCGGGCATCGCTATTGCCGACATCGCTTCCGGCATGTACGCGGCGATCGGAATCCTGCTTGCGCTCTACCAGCGGGAAAAGACTGGCGAAGGCCAGCTAGTCGATGTCTCGATGCTCGATTCGATCGTGTCGTGGCTTGGCTACTTTCCGCATCACTACTGGCACGCCGGCGAAGAGCCGGGGCGGGTCGGCATGCGGCACCATTATGTTTGTCCCTACGGCCCTTATTTGGCCGGTGACGGTGAGTACGTCAATCTGGCGGTAGCGAGTCCGGCGGATTGGGATGTGTTTTGCAAAGTCGTGATAGAACGACCGGAGCTGCTTACCGATGAGCGCTTCGCCTCGGTCCAAGACCGGCGTAAGAACCGCAGTCTGCTGGAAGATACCATCGAGAATATTTTTGCTTCACGCGATCACAAGCACTGGCTCGCACAGCTCAAGAAGGCTGATCTGCCCCATGGCATCGTCCGCGGCATTGCCCAGGTGCTCGCCCATCCCCAGGTTGCCGCGCGCAAGCTTATTCGCGAAGCCGAGTCGCCGGTGGGCAAGGTTCCGGTGATCGCCAACGCCCTCAAGATGTCGAAGAGCAGCGCGCGCTACGAGCGCATTCCGGGTCTAGGCGAGAATAATGCGGCGATCTTGTCTGAGCTTGGCTACGATGCCGCCGCGATCGAAGCGCTCCAGCGCGATAAAGTCATTTGACCGGCGCTCGTTTCACCGACCAGCTGATCGAAGACTTTGCAATTTTTCCGCCGGCGGTATCGATCTGCGGCGTGACGTAAAAGCGTCGATTCACTTCCAACTCCAGTTCCGGAGACTGACTATGCGTAAACCTGTTATCGGTGTCATGGGCGCGTCCGCCAATGACGGGCTCAGTCTCGCAGAGTCGGAGCGACTGCAACAACTTGCTGAAAGCTTGGGGGCAGCAATCGCCCAAGCCGACTGTTTCCTAGTCACCGGTGCGACCACAGGGTTGCCAGGGTTGGTCGCCACGGCGTTTCGCAAGCAAGGGGGCTTTGCCTTGGGGATTTCTCCGGCTGAGAATCGCGCCGAGCATGTGCAGCGCTATGGTTTGCCCGAAGATGGCGCGGATGTGATCGTTTACACCGGCTTCGGTTACAAGGGGCGCAACGTCATCAACATTCGTTCGTCGGATATTGTGATCATTTTCGGCGGCGCCACCGGAACGTTGAACGAGTTCACGATCGCCTACGATGAGGGCAAGGTGATTGGTGTATTAGCCGGCAGTGGCGGCGTGGCAGATCACATTGAGAAAATTGTCGAGGTCTGTCAGAAACCGACTCGGGGAAAGCTGTTCTTCGACTACGCATCCTAAAACGCTTATTCAGACTTGCGTAGGTGCGATCGCTGCTGCGGATTATTTGGCTGACTCGCCGACTTA
This sequence comes from uncultured delta proteobacterium, assembly GCA_963847445.1. Taxonomy (GTDB): domain Bacteria; phylum Desulfobacterota; class Binatia; order UBA9968; family UBA9968; genus DP-20. The sequence goes on from CAWJZV010000015.1 coordinate 213,315, forward strand.
AATAGCCGCGGGCAAATTTGCGCATGTCGTCCCGTGGCAGTCCCAATCGAACTGTTTCTTCTAACGCCTTCTCTTCAGTCCAGCCTTCTTCCTGAATGCGGAAAATCATCATGTAGGGGGCGACTCGCTCGGCGAAGGCGCAGTTGATCAACATGGGATGGTTGGCTGGGTCTCTGGCGATTTGGAGAAATTCGTCGATTTGCTTGACAGCTGGGCAAAGGGTTTGCGGCTTGGGATATTGAAATAGCGCATCCGGTTGTTTTCGACCAAGAAACGCTCACGCAAGGTGTCGACACCATCTTTCGGCGACCGCAGGGTTATAACCGAGCGAAAACCATTTGCCGCGGCTTTGGCGTAGGCTTCGCCCGAAGGTTGGCCGCCGACGGTGGGTTTGTCGTCGATGCAGAGAACAACCGGAACGTTGACTATGGTTTTGCGGTCGAACTGGCCTGACGGCGGCCGTTCACTGCGACGGGGTGCGATTCTCCACCGGCGCGCTCGCTGCCAGCGATGCGACGAGCGCGCCGATGAAAAAAATCTTCATAGGTTGAAAACGCCGGCTGCGGTATTGCCGAGGATCGCGGTCTTGTCCGCGCTTGAACAGGGCGCTTGGCGCACCATATCGATCGACTCGATGATGTTCGCCGCAGTCTTGCATTCGAGCGGATAGTCGCTGCCAAACATGATTCGGTCGGCGGTGGTTATGTTTAGTGCCGCGGCCATCGACGGTCCCCAGGCACCGGTTCCAGCGGTGTCGAAGTACAGCCGTTGAAAGAGCTTTTCAAACCGTTCGGTGACGCCGAATTTTTTCTGTTCATTTTGGGTTTTCAAATAGCCGCGCATTTCGGCCGGAATCGGCGCGTCATCGGTTTCGAAAAACGCCATCATGCGCCCCTTGAGCGACGACGCCGCGCCGCCAAGGTGGGGGATGATGAAGCGGAGCTCGGGAAAGCGCGGCAGGACGGCATTCATGATGCGCACGATCGCTTGGGTGGTCTCGAGCGGGCGAAACACGCAGCGGTCCAAACTGTAAGTCGTTTCCGAGCCGGTCGGTTTGGATTGCGGATGGAGGATGATCGGCAAATTATTCTTCTGAATGATCTCGTAGAGCGGAAACATCAGCGGGTTGTCGAGCTGGATATCGAGGTGGCAGGCGAGCAAGGCGACCGAGCGCAGGCCGAGTTCATGAATGCCGCGCTCGAGCTCGCGCTGGGCGCTCTCGGGCTCATGAATCGCCATATGGATGGCGCTGCGAAAGCGCTTGGGGTGTTGTTTTTCGACCTCGGCGACGCCGTCGTTGAGAGCTCGGGCGACTTCTGCGCCCATGACCTGCACCTGATCGGTGAGAATGGAGTAGGTCACTCGAGCGTCGTCCATCGCTTTGATATGGGCTTCGAGGTCCTTGCGCGAAGGGTGCAGAGTCAAACTGATTTCGTTGGTGACGATGCGTTTGCCGCCGGCCTGTTTGGCGAGACGGTCGAATAGCATGGCCGGCATATAATGGTGGTGCACGTCGACAATCAATTCTGCTGAGGCCATAGAATATCTCCAGCTCCTTCTAAATATTGTTGGTCCATCAAACTACGATAGGGCGCTGATGACTGCAAGTGAATCCTTCCGCGCCGTGGTCGCGCACAATTGCGCGTTTGCCCGGTGTCACTCACCTCGCGAACGGGCGCCGGGCGAGTATGACAACATCAGGATGATAATCGGCAAGATGGCCGCGTGGACAAAAAAATCCGCTGGAGTCCAGGCGTAGCTCGTGAACGCCGGCGAAGCGCAGGGCGGGCAAAGCCACATGAGCGGCCCGGCGAAGTAAAATGAATTGTGCACGCCGCCGAAGATCAGGCGCTCGAAGGTCAATGCCAAGGCGCCACCCAAAGCGAAGGGCGCCGAACCAAGCCAGAGCCGGTCCAGAGCGCTATTGGTGAAGCGGAAAAACAACGGTCCGAGCAGAAACCAATAGGCGAAATAGAGCAGTAGATAAACATGAAAGGTTTCAAATTCGGTTGCGTGAAACACTGAGTGAAATCCAAAATTCGGAAAAATCTCGACTTGTCCCGGCCGATCCCAGTGAAAAAACAGTGCTTTGGAGCCGAAATCGAAAAGTAGCACGGCCAACAACAGTCGAACGTACAATGACGATTCCTGCCCGAGTTGGGCTGCGCCAAACACCTCGTACATGGTAACGGCGCGATGAAGCGGAGAACCGACCAACCGATAAGCAGTATAGCGCTCCAGACCAACGAAGTGTGAAGGGCGGCTTCGCGTTGCGGCCCTGACGGCGTGCAAGACGCTCAGCCAAAGCGGTACGACCAGCGACAACACAAGCAAGAAGGAAAAGTATCGGTGCAGGAGCGCTGGCCATGGTGCGGTAGCGGTCTGATTCCTCTGAGTTAGGGGTTCGCACCTAGGTTACGTAACAATTCGACCGTAACTTCGTTGAGCGATGCGCAGATCTGAGTCGCTTGGGAAAAATCATGATCTCGGGTGTAGCCGTTGGGGATGGCAAGACAGCGCATGCCGGCAGCTTGTGCCGCCAGCACGCCTTTCTCGGCGTCTTCGAGCACGGCGCATTCGGCCGGAGCGACACCAAGGCGATCGGCCGCTTTAAGGAAAATATCCGGCGCCGGTTTGACTCGGGCGACATCCGAGACCGCTGACGATCGGTTTCAAAGTAGTCGAGCGATCCCCAGGCCATGGATGAACCCCGTCGACGGCGTCGCGGTAGGACGAAGAGGCGAGGCCGATGCGCATGGCTTCCCTGTAAGTCGCGCCAGGAGCGCGGTCGGCTCCCGCCATCGGTCGAAGCGAGGATGCGCAGCAAGATCTTGATAATGCGCCGCCTTGCGCGCGCGCAGCGCCACCGGATCGAGATCGAGACCCTGGCGCACCACCCAGTCGTCGATACCCTTACCACGGCGCACCCAATGCTCGCCGTAGTCCGCTTCCGCGAGTTGGACGTTGTGTTCGAGCAGCGCCATCCGATAGGCCCGGCAATGCAGCTGTTCGGTGTCGGCCAGCAGGCCATCGAGGTCGAAAATAACCGTGGTGATCATCGCTATTCAGACTCACGATGATTTTACTGAATTTTCGGCGACATTGCATCAGCTCGATGTTGCCGCCGCTTGGCGAGGAGAATAAAAGACGGCCAAGCTACGCTGAGCTTGGCCGTCTATAAAACGATTATTTGCCCGAGCTCTACGACGGCTGCTTGGTCATTTTGCGGAAGTGCTCGTGACGTGACGCCACTAAGCTCTTCAGTTGGTCGCGCTGCGGGACCGACAGCACGGACTGGCCATTATCCATCGCTTCGTGCTGCAGGTAGCGCAGCTCCGAACGGTATTTCTCGGCTTCCTGGATCTTCGATTTGATCTTAATCAGGTCCGCCGGCGATTGCTGCGTCAGTCCGGCGATCTCTTTCTCGATCGTGCGAATCTGTTGGTGCAGCGGGGTTACCTGGGTCTGGTAATTGCTCTTGATCTGCTCCAGTTTGGCGACTTGATCGGTGCCCAGGTTTAACTCGCTCTTATGCTTGAGCGCGATGCTGATTAACGGCGCGCCGCCGGCAAATCCACCGCGCATATGGGCGCCATGGGCAAAGGGTCTGCCGCCGCTCCGGCGCGGCCGCCATCGGCGCGGAGACCAGCGCGACCGTCGCCAGGGCCGCACCACCGAAGATTAAACGTTGTTACTTTGTTCATATTACCCTCCTTCAGGGTGTGAGATTTTGATCGTTTAGACGCAGCCAAAGGGAATTGGTTTACCTTCTGTCGCTCGATTACTCGTTTGAGTCCTTCCTGGCCGGCGCTGGACGGGGCTTGCCAGGTTGGCGTTTGCGGCGCTCCGGGACGCTATCCAATAGCCGGTCGAGCATGCGCTGGGGATTAACGAGGAAGTCGTGGGTGAAGTCGATATTTTCTCTATGCCGTTGCTGGACAAGTTGTATGCGTTGGGGTACGCCATCAGGATCGGCGAGTGGGTAGCGATGATGAATTGAAATGGCCAAGCCGATTGGGCCAAGCCGATTCGCCTTGTCGGTTTGGCAACTATGGTGTAATAGTCCGGCCAGCAGTTCGTAAGGAGAGCAGCCATGGAAAACCACGCTAACGAAACCATCCTTGCCAGGCCGCAGTTGGCATATCTGCATCATGTGAGCCTGCCTTGCCGCGATCTGGCAGAGTCGAAGCGTTTTTATATCGAAGTCTTGGGCGGCGAACTATATCATGACACACCTGGCTTCGCCGAAGTGATGCTCGCCGGCATGATTGTTGGGATGTCGGAACAGGCGGAAGGTTGGACCGGTTGGGAGGCGGAGTATCCGCACTATGGCTTTAACGTCGATGCGGCAAATTTCGCTTTAGCCAAGCCCTGGCTCGACGGCTGCGGCGTGCCGTCCCATGGCTGGACGCGCAATTACCAAACCGCGCTGCGCTATTTGCGCGATCCGTCGGGAAATTTGCTCGAGCTCTACTGTGACAGCGGCTACGGAGATATTAAGAACTTGGCCTTGGGACCGCGTCAAGGCGGCGTGCCGCTGCCGCTGGGCGAGCTCAACTATCGTTGGAGCGGCAAGTTGGCGGACTCCCATTTGCTCCGCCCGCGTCTGGCGAGCTTCGCCCATTTGAGTGTGCCGGTAAACGATATCGCACAGGCGAAACGGTTCTGCATCGAAGTCCTGGGCGGCGAGCCGATGGCGACCAGCGATCCGGCGACCTTTACCGAAGTGCGCGTCGCCGGCGCGATTGTCGGCCTGTCGACCCGCAGCGGGGTTTGCACCGGGCGCGACGCCGAATATCCGCACTACGCGTTCTACGCCGACGGCGAAAACTTTCTGCCGATGATCGAGTGGCTCAAACACAATGGCGTGGTGACGCCGGGGCCTTGGACGCGCGACGGCAAGAAGGGGTTGATGTACTTTCGCGACCCGTCGGGCAATTTATTTGAGATTTATTGCGGCAAAGACATCCCGCAAGCCATGCAGTTTCCCCGTGGCGTGAAGCAGGGCGGTAGTTACGCCACCGAATATGCAGCTTTGTTCTATCAGTGGCAGGGTTAATTTCGCCGGGCGGAATAGGATCGATTCGTTGGCGCCGTTGTTCGAGCCGCTTAGCCAACGGGTGCGGGTGGCGTGATCTTCGGCACCAGCCTAAGGCGAGGTGGGCTGGACAGAGCATTCGACTTAACTGCTTTATGATTGGCCCCGCCGCCATCGATGACTACGAAGGGCTTGGCCAATTTGACGCGATAACTTGCACCCAGCCGCACGCGTTGCCGGTATAGACTCAATGCGTCCGCTGGGCGGGAGTCGTGGTCTTGATACGATGCCACGATATCTTCCAAGAGATCGAGTAAGGCTTCGGGGTCCTCGTGGTGATGTTCTCTCAAAGTTGCCCATGATCTCGTCGTAACGCAAAAGTCGTGCAACACCATCAATAACTGGATTTGCTGCGTTAGCCTTTGTCCTTACTTGACATATTGCGGAACTCTGGATGACGCGGAGTCGAATCAGCGGGGTTTTTGGTCAGTGGCTGATGGATTTTTCGGCGCACAACTCTGGTTGATCGTCGACTAATTGGTTCTGAATCTGCGTTTGTCGTACTGGCGTGATTTATCCAACCACCAGCCCTGGAGGCTTGCCCATCGGCTCGCAAGGCCTAAGGTGAATCCGCGATCATTGAAGGCGCGTTAGGTTAGGTTATTTTGATCCGGTCTATGATCTGTGTCGTTATCAAGATGGTCAATGGAGACAAGCCGAATCGGTCAAAAATAAGGAGGCGTTCATGGAAATCGAAAACAAACTCAAAGCCCTCGGCATCGTGCTGCCCGATCCGCCGACACCGGCGGCCAACTACATCGGCTACGTCCGGGTTGGGAATCTGCTATTCATCGGCGGCAACATCGGCCGGATCGACGGCGTGATTAAATATCGCGGCAAAGTCGGCGCCGAGATCAGCGTCGAACAAGCCTACGACGCGGCGCGCAACTGTGCCCTCAATCATCTGGCGATCATGAAGTCGGCCTTGGGCGATCTCGACAAGGTCGAGCGCATCGTCAAAGTTCTCGGCTACGTCAACGTCGCCCCCGGCTTTATCGATATGCCGAAAGTCGTCAACGGCGAGTCGGATCTGCTGGTGCAAGTGTTTGGCGAAAAGGGCCAGCACACACGCGCCGCCATCGGGGTGGCGTCGCTAAGTCAGGATGCGCCGGTGGAAAATGAAATTACGGTGCAGGTTAAGGACTGACGCGAGCGGCACCCGCGCGTCGGGCTCGGATCGATCCAGCCTTGGCGCGCGAAGAACTCCGAAAGAAATCGCACCGCTTACCCGGCACTTACCAGGCCACTTGTTCGCCTAAGGTGAGATCTTCTTGAATGCCTTTGGCCACGGCGCTGGTCGCCACGATCCCGATGCTTGAGAATTAGCTGGGATTCAGAATGAAATTGTGCACCAGGGCGGCTGATGTCAGCATCAGTGCGGTGCACAAGATCGCCGCACCGAATGGCGCCAGGATCATGAACTCCACGTAGAATGCCGCGGTGGCGAGCAAAATGCAGCGGGCCAGTCTGACACGGGACATCGGCGAGCGCAGGTCGAACTTGGTTGGAGGGTATAACAAGGCGGCGTCGCGCTCCGAATAGATCGGTTGCTTTTTTCGATAACGGCGATACTGCACCAGTCGGACGGCGAACCAGATTATCAGGAATAAGACGGGCGCCTCTGAAAGAATGTAACCTAACTTGTCCATATCTACCTCACATCCCGTTGCGAGAAGTCTTCCACTCAGATGTCTTCACGCCCGTTACGTATAAAAAGCTGTCGGCGATGTCAAACGCTGGGACATTGGCGCAGGCTAGAGGGCAATTTGAACAAATCGTTGGTTTCCAGGAGTTGCGGCGCTATATTTGAGGCGATCGGGTAAATCAGTGAGAATTTGGGAGGCAAGAGTGAATTTTATGTCATCGGCGTCCTGGCAGGATCGGCCTGCGCGAATAGCTTTCCTCGCGGTGCGCCGGTGGATTGGCAGGCGATCGAACCGGTGCCTGGACTGGTGAAAACCCTCGGCCTGGCTAAGCACGCGCCGCATCCCCATGCGAGCATGCTATTTATCGATTTTCTGCTTTCGAAAGACGGCCAAAAAATTCTTCAGGAAGCGGACTATCTACCGGCTCATCCCGATGTGCCGGCGAAAGTTGCCGATCTAAAAGCCGGCGGCGGCAAGTTTTCCAAGTTCAACTTCATCGCGCCGGAATTACTCTTCGAGAAGGAAGAGAAGTGGGTCGAGCTGTTCGAGAAGATGTTTTTTAAGTAACGCGGCCCTGCCGTCGCCTCTATTTTTTCGCTGCTTGTAGCTGTTTGAGCACTGTCCCAACCGCGAGCGGCGGCTCGGTTTGATCCTTGAAGCAGGCGAGCCGTTCGCTGACTTCAGCGGCGGCGTTGTGAAATCCACTCGGCAGGCCGGCGGCTTCGAAGGCCTCGGCGATTTCTCTCATTTCGCCAACGTAGCGCCACATTTTGGGCGCGGCGACGGCGGCGGCGCGCAGACATTTATTTTCCAGCGCCGGTTGGGAGATTTTCCACTCTTCGAGCAATGCTTGATCCACGCCTTCATGCGCGGCGAGCGCGCGAATGGCGAGGATTAAAGCGTCGGTGCCTTTGGTCCAGGCGGCATAGACGACTTTCAAAGCCGAGGCTTCGCCAGGGACGGCGCCGATGCTGCGCGCATCCAACATGCTGGCGGAAAACAATTGAGCGATCTCCGCGGCTTTTTCTCCCGAGAGATACATTCTGGTCGTGCCGGCTTTCTTGACTGGCGAGCCGATGATGCCGCCGTCGACGAAGCTGGCGCCAGCTTTGGCAACGATCTTGGCAATATCTTCGGCCGTCGCCCGCGACACGGCGTTAGCATCGACATAAATCCCTTGGAAGCGTTGCGCGGCGACGCTCACGGCGACTTCCGTGGCGAATTCCGGTGGACAGACCGACAGGACGATATCGCTTTGGCGCACGGCCGCGGCTAGATCGCCGGCATCGATCAAGCCGGCTTGCTCGGCGCGCTTGCGCGATGCGGCGCTTCGCTGTGCCGATGCCCAGAGCACCCGGGCGCCGCTGGCCGCAGCGCAAGCGCCGATGGTTGAGCCCATGTTGCCTGGATGGAGCAATGCGATGGTTTTCATGATTGGCCTCTCCTGGTTGCGAGGCTAATCGAGTTGAGTGTCTTTAGTCAATGATCTTGTCTTGACGATAGCTGGCCGCACTGATATTTCAGCTCCATGATTATACTCAGCAACGAAGAAATCGAATCGTTTCTATCGATCAAAACCTGCATCGACGCGCTGGAGAAAGCCTACGCCAGTTGGGACAAGGGCACGGCGATCAATCGGCCGCGCACCGATCTGGTCATGCCGTCGGCGACCGAAGCCGGCGTCTACGCTTTCAAATCCATGGAAGCCGGCTTGTACGATCCGCCGATCGTCGCCATGCGCATCAATTCGGACGTAATCCGCTGGAGCCAGCAGGGGAACCGGACGATCAAAACCAAAGTTCCGGCGGCGCCAGGCGACAAATATGTCGGTCTGGTGATGCTGTTTTCGACAATCACCGGCGAACCGCTGGCGATGTTTCCTGACGGTGTAGTGCAGCGCATGCGCGTGGCTTCGAGCAGCGCGCTGGCGGCGCGTTATCTTGCTCGCGAGGACTGCCAGCACCATGGCGTTGTTCGGTTCCGGTTGGCAGGCCGGCAGCCATGTGCCGGCGATGTGCGCCGTGCGGCCGCTCAAGCGCATTAATGTTTTCAGCCCGACCAAGGCCAACCGCGAAGCGTTCGTCAAAGAAATCCAACCTAAAGTGAGCGCGGAACTGCGCGCGGTGGATTCACCGGAAGAGGCGATCCGCGACGCCGACATCATCGCCGCGACGACCAACTCACTTTCCCGAGTGGTCAGCGCCGATTGGGTCAAACCGGGACTGCATTTGACCTGTGTACGCGTGCCGGAGTTGGGCGACGACACGATTCGCAAAGTCGACCGCTTGGTGATCCACGCGCATCAACACGCGCCGACCAATTATGTCGCCGGCTACGGGGAGGAAGGCATCCCAGCCCACGACGCGATCGATATTATCAAGAAGGGGCCAGCCCATGCCCATGAAGTAAACGTCGAGCATCCCTTCTGGCTGAGCGCGCCCGATCTCAAAGATCTCGTCACCGGCAAAGCCCAGGGACGGGCGAATGCGCAAGAGTCGACCTGCTTTCTCAACAACATCGGCATCGGTCTGCAATTCGCCGCCGTCGGCGCCGCGGTCTATAGCGAAGCCATCGCCAAAGGCATCGGCCGCGAGCTGCCGACGGATTGGTTTTTGGAAAGCGTACATCCGTAGAGCAGGGATTGGGAATCGGAAGTTTAGCCGCAAAGAACCTAGCGCAGCACAGCCGCAATCAAATAGGAAAGAGTTCTTACCACGAAGGACACGAAGGTTCGGAAAATTATTACTCCGAACTTCGTGCTCTCGTGTCGTGGTGAGATGGATTTTTCTTATTGATCGCGACACTTACGGACACCGGTCCGGAAAATTTGCGCAAGCTGCGCAAACTGTTAGGTATTGCAGTGCAAAGAGCTCACAAAACACTTACTAATTCATAAATCGAAGTTATTTCAAACTTAACCTTGCTTTGATTGTCGTCCACAGTGGATGAGATTTCTCGCTTCGCTCGAAATGACAGTTTGGCTATTGCCGTCATTGTCAACGAAGCGAGGGTTCGTGCCAATCTGAACTACCCTCCGATTGACTCGCAAGCCGCCTTTGCGTAGGAATGAGTCTGTAATTCGTGGCTGTTTGAGCCGATTTGAAGCGATCAATCAAGGAGAGTTTGCGAATGGCAAAGCAACGAGTGGGCTACGCGTTGGGCTACGGCAAGTTTACCAATGTGCGGGAGATGGCCGACGTAATGCAGCAGGCCGAAGAGCGCGGCTTCGAAATGGCGTTTTTTTCCGAGACCGTCGAACTCATGCGCGACTCGGTGAGTTCCTTGGCGGCGATCAGCTTGGCGACGAAAAATATGATCATGGGGACGACCCAGATCGTGCGTTTGCGCGGCCCGGTGGTGATGGCGCAGTCGTTGGCGACTCTGGACGAGCTCAGCGGCGGGCGCATCACGGCGGCGCCGGGAGCTTGCACCAAGAGCCACGCGCGCGTCCATGCGCTGCCCCAGGATGTCGGCGCGACGCCTAGCGAAGTGCTGCGCGAATATATCGAGTCGATGCGTTTGTTATTTACCGGCGAGAAGGTTTCCTATCACGGCAAGTTTGTCAACTTCGACAACGTCGGTTTGGGCTGGAAGCCGATGCGCGCGCATATTCCATTCTATGTTCCGGCGACGGCGACCATCGGCTTGAAGCTGGCCGGCGCGGTCGGCGATGGCGTGATTCTCAACGCGGTCTGCTCGCCGGAGTACACCGTCAATGCGCTGCGCATTATCAAAGAGTCGGCGCAGCAGGCTGGGCGCGACTTTTCCAAGTTCTTCGTCGCGCAAATCATCAATTGCTCGATTGAAGACAATCACCAAAAAGCTCTCGATGCGGTGCGCTGGGAAGTGGCGACCAAGCTCGACCCGGTGCAGATCTCGTTTATCGCCGGGCCGAAGATGCGCGTCGGCGAGCCGTATATTCATAAGGAAGACATTCCGCTATTCGAAAAAGCCCACGCCCAGGGCGGCATGGAAGGTTTGATCAAAGCGATTCCCGACTCCTACGTCGAAGGCATGACCGCCAGCGGTACCCCGGATGAAGTTAAGAAACGCGTGCAGCAATATCGCGATGCCGGGGTACAGGTGCCGCTCTTGCGGCCGGCGGCGGCGCATCAGACGCAGCCGTTGCTCGACTTATTCGCTCAATGAGAGTTCAAGGATCAAGGTTCAAAGGTTCAAGGTCGGATCGGAATTCGGACTACCGTTGAACCTTGAACTTTGAACCGTTGAACGAATTTCTTATGTATCGCGTAGGCATCGATATCGGCGGGACGTTTACCGACATGTTGTTGGTCGGTGACGACGGCAGTGCCGTCATTGCCAAGACCCTGACCACGCCGGGCGATCCCAGTCTCGCGGTGGAGAATGCCCTGCGGCCGGTGTTGGAGAATGGCTCGGTGGATGCGCGCCAGCGCGGTACCTTGATTCATGGCACGACGCTGGTGACCAACGCGCTGATCGAGCGCAAGGGCGCTCTGACGGCGTTGCTGACCACGGCTGGGTTTCGCGACGCAGTGGAAATTGGCCGCGAGCACCGCTACGAGCTGTACGATCTCAATCTCGATCTGCCCAAGCCTTTGGTGCCGCGCCATCTGCGCTTCGACGTGCCCGAGCGCATGGCCGCTGACGGCAGTATTTTGCAAGAGTTGGACGAAGCGTTTGTGCGCAAGCTTGTCGGCGAGCTGCGCGATAAGGGCATCAAGGCGATCGGTGTTTGCTATCTCAATAGTTTTCGTAATCCAGCCCACGAAAAGCGCACGGCGGAAATCATCGCCGAGGTCGCGCCGCAGATTCGCGTGTCGTTGAGCTGCGAGGTGGTCGCCGAGATTCGCGAGTTCCAGCGCACCAGCACCACGCTGGCAAATGTTTACGTCCAAGAGCGCGTGTCGGATTATCTTGCCCAGCTGCAAGCGCGCTTGGATAAGATCGGTTTTCGCGGCAGCTTCTTCGTCATGCTGTCGAGCGGCGGCATCGCCACGCGCGAAACGGCGTCGCGCTTCCCCGTGCGCCTGCTCGAATCCGGTCCTGCCGCTGGCGCCATCGCCGCGGCGGAGGCGGGCATGGGCTCCGGCCATCGCGATCTGCTTTCCTTCGACATGGGCGGGACCACCGCCAAGCTTTGCGTCATCGAGGACGGCCAGCCGCTCAAGACCCACGAATTCGAAGTTGACCGCGTGTATCGATTTCGCAAGGGCAGCGGTTTGCCGGTGCGCATTCCGGTCATCGATATGATCGAGATCGGCGCCGGCGGCGGCAGCATCGCTCGGGTGGATTCGCTAGGCCTGCTCAAAGTCGGGCCGGATAGCTCTGGCGCCGATCCCGGCCCGGTATGTTACGGCCAGGGCGGCACGCAGCCGACGGTCACCGACGCCGATCTCGTGCTCGGCTATCTCGACGCCAATTATTTTCTCGGCGGCAAGATGCAGCTCGATCTGGAGCGGTACCAAGAAAGCCTTGGAGCGCTTGGGCAAGCCATTAAAAATGACGGCCCAGCAGGTCGCCTGGGGCATTCATCAGATCGTCAACGAGAACATGGCCAATGCCGCGCGCGCCCACCTCGGCGAGCGTGGCAAGGACCCGCGGCGCATGCCGATGTACGCCTTCGGCGGCGCCGGGCCGGTGCATGGCTACCGGGTCGCGGAGATCTTACGCCTGCCGGCGTTGATTTCGCCGTTCGGCGCCGGCGTCGGTTCGACCTTCGGTTTGCTCAGCGCACCGCTGGCCTTCGATTTCGTCCGCAGCGCCTACAGCCGGATGGATCAGCTGGACTGGAATCTCGCTAATCGCCTGCTCGATGAAATGGCTCAAGAAGGGCGTAAGGTTTTGCAAAGTTCCGGGCTGAGCAGCCGCCGAGATTCGTTACCAGCGCACCGCCGACTTGCGTTACATCGGTCAAGGTCATGAAGTTTCGGTGGCGTTGCCCGACGGCGTGCTTGGCGTCGGCGATCTGCCGCGCATCGCCGCCGAGTTCGAGCGCACTTACGAATCGCTCTACGGCCGCAAAGGGCCGGATGTGCCTCTGGAAGTGATCAACTGGCGGGTGGTGGCGAGCGGGCCGCGGCCGGACATGAATCTAAAACTGCCGCGTAATTCAACTCATGGCGGCGACGCGCGCAAAGGTTCGCGATTGGCGTTCTTTCCCGAAACCAACGGTTATGTTGAAACCTCGATCTACGATCGCTACACGCTCGAGCCGGGCATGCGGTTCAACGGACCGGCCATCGTCGAAGAGCGCGAGTCGACTTTGATCGTCGGCGCAGGAGGACAAGCGCGCGTGGACGAGCGGCTGAACGTAGTTGTGGAGTTAGGCGATGGGAAATAAAGTCATCGATCCGGTTACCCTTGAAGTGATTTGGAACCGCTTCCTGTCGGTGGCCAACGAGCAGCAGGACGCGCTGATCCGCACCGCCTTCAGCACCATCGTGCGCGAAAGCCAGGACCTGGCCTGCGGCATGTTCGACACCAAGGGGCGGATGATCTCGCAGTCGATCAGCGGCACGCCCGGCCATATCAACGCCATGGCGACGTCGATGAAGCATTTTCTCGCGGCGTTTCCGCCGGACACGCTGGCGCCGGGCGACGTGTTGATCACCAACGATCCTTGGCAGACCGCCGGGCAGATCAACGACATCACGATTACCACGCCGATTTTCAAGAACGGCAAGCTGGTCGCGCTGTTCGCCAACACCTGCCATAGCGCCGATATCGGCGGGCGGATTCTTTCCGCCGAGGCGCGCGAGGTCTTCGAAGAGGGGTTGCGCATCCCGATCATGAAGCTGTTCGACCGCGGCGAGCCCAACAAGATTCTCATGCAGATCGTCCGCACCAACGTGCGCCAGCCCGACGAAGTGATCGGCGATTTTTACGCCCAGACTTCCTGCAACGAAACCGGCGGCCGGGCGCTGCGCGAAATGATGGACGAGTTCGATCTCGACTCCATCGATGAGGTTGCCGAGGAAATCATCCGCCGCTCCGAGGCGGCGGTGCGCGCCGAGATCGCCAAGCTGCCGGCCGGCGAATGGTCGAGCGAGACGTGGAGCGACGGTTTCGAAGAACCGATCCTGATCCGCTGCACGGTGCGCGTCGCCGGCGAAGATATCTTCATCGACTTCACCGGCTCGTCGCCGCAGAGCAGCCGCGGTATCAATGTCGTGCTTGAACTATACTCATGCCTACGCGAGCTTCGCGATCAAGGCGGCGATCTGTCCCGACGTGCCGCATAACGAAGGCAGTTTTCGCCCGGTGCATGTGAGCGCGCCGGAGGGCAGCATCTTGAACGCCCTCGATCCCGCGCCGGTGGCGAGCCGCCAGGTGATCGGCCACTTCATTCCCAGCGCGATCTTCGCGGCCATGTCCGGCGCGCTGCCCGGACGCTTGATGGCGCCGGGGGCCGATCCGATTTGGCTGAGCGTCTGGCGCGGCCAGAATCCGTCATTCACTCTGACCGTCTTTCAAGTCGGCGGCACCGGCGCGCGGCCGTCGAAGGATGGACTCAACGCCGTCGGCTTTCCCAGCGGCGTCGCCGGCGTGCCGGCGGAGGTCATTGAAAGCTTGTCACCAGTGGTATTGAAGCGGCGCGAGCTGCGCGCCGACTCCGGCGGTCCGGGCACCTGGCGCGGCGGTTTGGGCCAGCTGACCGAGTTCGCCCGGCGCGGCGACGGCAAGTGGAGCGTCAGTTCCATCGCCGATCGCACCCAGTATCCCGCGCTCGGATTGTTCGGCGGCCAGGCCGGCGCAGCCGGGCGAAGTGACCACCGGCGACGGCGAGAAACTTCACGCCAAAGCGCTCAAGGATTTAACCAAGGGCGAAGTCATTCATGTCAATTTGCCGGGCGGCGGCGGCTACGGCGACCCGTTCAAGCGCGCGCCGGAAAAAGTTCTCTGGGATGTCATCGAAGGTTATGTGACGGCGGCAGCTGCTGAGAAGCAGTACGGCGTTGCGGTTACTTATCGTGGCCTGGCTGACGCGTTGGTCAAGTTACCGGAAGAGTGGCAGGTCGATGTGGCGCGGACGGCGGCGCTGCGGCGAGGACACTAAAGGAATTACAGATTCCAAATTCCATATTACGATTCGGAGAAATCTGGAATATGGAATTTGTAATTTGCAATTGAGAGCGAAGCGAACCTATGGAGCTGAAAGGTAGAGTAGCCTTGGTGACCGGCGGTGCCGGAGGAATCGGCGGCGCGGTGGTGCGCGCGCTGGCGAAGGCTGGTGTCGCGGGCGTCGTGGTGAACTACCGGAAATCGAGTAAGGAAGCCGAAGCATTGGCGGCGGAGATCGAGCAGGGCGGCGTCAAAGCGCTGGCCGTGCAAGCCGATGTGCAGAGCGATCGCGCAGGTGCGGGCGATGATGCAGACGATTCAAGATCGCTTCGGCCGGCTCGATATTGTCGTCAACAACGCCGGCGTGACCCATTGGGTCAAGCTGCCGGATCTCGAAGGGCTCACCGATCCGATCTGGGATGAGATTCTCGACGTCAACGTCAAAGGCGCGTTTCGCTGCGCCCGCGCCGCGCAGAAGCTGCTTGAAGCCAATCACGGCATGATCGTCAACGTGTCGTCGATCTCCGGCGTGCTCGCGCCGTCGACGATGTCGTCGCTGGCCTACGGCACGGCCAAGGCGGCGTTGATTTACATGACCAAGGGCTTAGCCGTGGCGATGGCGCCCAAGGTGCGCGTCAACTGCGTCGCGCCGGCATTCACCGATACGCCGTGGATGAGCCAGCACTTCGGCGCCGATTACCAGCAGGTGATTGCCAAAGCGTCGGCGGGTTATCCGCTGCAACGCATCGCGACGCCGGAGGATATCGCCGGGGCGATTCTCGGATTGATCACCGGCGGAGACTTTGTCACCGGGCAGACTCTGTTGGTCGATGGCGGTTTGAGTCTGAGTTGAAGATATCGCGCCTGTCGAATGGTCATCTCGAACGAAGTGAGAGATCTTGTCAGGGAGATTTGCTCGGCGTCGCCTCGAAATGACAACGTGATCAGGCACGACGAAACATGAGCTATGGACAGAATCAAACTAGTTGCAGAATTACACGCCAGCCGCTTAGTCGCCGTCGTGCGCTCGACAAGCCCGGAGGATGCCCTCGCGCTCGCCAATGCCGCCGCCGATGGCGGTATCAAGTTCGTCGAGATCACTTTCAGCGTGCCGGGCGCGCTGGATGTGATCAAAGAACTAACCCGGCGCGGCGGCATTCATGTCGGTGCTGGAACCGTCTTGGCGCCGCAGCAGGCGGAGCGGGCGATGGGTGTCGGCGCTGAGTTCATCGTCTCGCCGTCGTTGGAGCTGAACCTGGTCGGCCTTTGCCATACGGCGAACATCGCTTGCTTTCCCGGCGCGGCGACGCCGACGGAGATTATCGCGGCGCAGCGGGCGCATGCCGACTTGGTGAAAATTTTCCCGGCGGATTTGGCCGGCGGGCCGTATTTCATTCGCCAGATGCAGGGGCCGTTTCCTGACGTGCGCTTCATGGTGTCGGGCGGCGTGAGTCTAAAGAACGTTCAAGAATATGTTCAAGCCGGCGTCACCGGCATTTGTCTCGGCAGCGCCTATCTCGGCGGCTTGCTGGCGGCGAAGGGTAAGAAGCTATTCGTCAAAGAGATGCAGCAATTCGTCAAGTTGGTCGCCCAGGCGCAGAGCAAGAAAATCACAGCAAGAAAGCGCGGCAAATGAAGAATCTCCATCTCACGCTGGCATGCGAAGACTACGACCGCATGCGCCCGCTCAAAGACGGCATCGTCAAGCCCGAAGGCATCGAGCTCAACTATATGGTCATGCCGGTGGAGGAAATCTTCTGGCGCATGATGAAGTACGAGGAGTTCGACGTTTCCGAACTGTCCATGGGCGCGTTTTTGACCGCGGCGTCGCGCGGCCGCCGGCCGTTCGTGGCGATCCCGGTGTTTCCGTCGCGGACTTTTCGCCATCGCTGTATATTCGTCAACACCGATTCGGGTATCAAATCGATTCAAGACCTGCGCGGCCGGCGCATGGGCGTGCCGGAGTATTCCATGACCGCGGCGGTGTGGCTGCGCGGCATGTTCGAGCATGAGTACGGCGTGCCGCCATCGGCGATTCACTGGGTGCAGGCGGGCGAGGAGCACCCGGGTCGCAAAGACCGTGTCGACTTCGAAATGCCGGCGGGAGTGACGATGGAAAGCCGCCCGGACACGACGCTCAACGTCATGATCGAAAACGGCGAGGTCGACGCCATGATGTCGCCGCGCATGCCGACCTGTTTTCTCCAGGGATCGCCGAAAGTGCAGCGCATGTTTCCCAACTACCGGCAAGTCGAGATGGACTATTTCAAAACCACCGGCCTGTTCCCGATCATGCATGTGCTGGTGATCAAACGGTCGATCTACGAGAAAGAACCGTGGGTGGCACAGACGCTGTACAAAGCGTTTTGCGCAGTCGAAAGATATCTGCATGCGCGATCTCTACGACACCAATATTCTGCGCGTCGCGCTGCCGTGGACTTCCGCGGAGTTCGAAGATACAACCGCACTGATGACTACGGACTATTGGCCCTATGGGCTGGAGCCCAACAGAAAGAATCTTGAAACTTTAAACGGTTATCTTTTGGAGCAAGGCTTGACCAAGCAAAAGCTCGTATTGGACGAGCTGTTCGCCCGCGAGACGGTGGAAGCGTTCAAGATTTAGCGAGGCTCCGCTTCGTTGGCGTTCAATTACTGGCGATTACAGATCACCGATATTATGATCCGAGGTGCAACATGAGTGAAGTTCTACCTACAGCGGAAAGTGATAGCGGCACTGCGCCGCGCGGCTCGGCGAATATTCGTCATCTCTGCCGGATGGAGCTTGAGGGTGGCGGGCAGATTGTCCTTGACGGGAAATATGCCTATGTCGGCCATCAACACCGGGTCCAGGGAACGACGATTCTCGATATCGGCGATCCGCGCAAGCCGAAGATCGTCAGCACGCTGATGCCCAACCACCCGTGGTCGCACTCGCATAAGGTGCGGGTGGTCGGCGACCTGATGGTGGTCAATTCCGAGTTCGAGCGCGGCCCCGGTCAGCGCGGCGACTATCCCGATGGCGGCTTTCGCATCTACGACATCAAAGATCGGACGACTCCGAAGCTCATCACCTTTGTCAAAACCCACGGCAAGGGGGTGCATCGTTTCGATTGCGATGAGAACTACGCTTATATCTCGACTGAAATGGAGGGTTTCGTCGGCAATATTTTAGTCATCTACGATATTCGCAATCCGTCGAAACCGGTGGAGGTCTCGCGCTGGTGGATGAAGGGACAGACATGTTGCCGGTGGCGACGCGCCGCACCCGAAGCACGCCGAGCATCGCCTGCATCATGCGATGCGCTGCGGCACCGAGATGTACGCCGGCTGTTGGATGTCCGGCATCGCGATTATCGATGTGAGCGACATCCGCGCCCCGCGCACGCTGTCGCGCTTTGAGTATGATCCGCCTTGCCCGGAGCCGACCCACACCTTTCTCAAAGTGCCGCATTCGATCGGCGGCAAGCGCATCGCGGTATCGACGGAGGAGGAACGCACGCATCGGGGCGCCGATACCGGCAAGCCGCACGCGCCGCTGCGCACCTGGGATGTCAGCGATCCGACCCAGCCTGAACTGCTCCACACGTATTACTTGCCGGAGTCGGCAACGCCTTATCCGGCTGACAAAGTGCGCTTCGGCACGCATCAATTACGTGAGCGGGTGGATGCGGACAATCTAATTTATGTCACCTGGTTTGCCGGTGGCCTGCGGATCTTCGACATCGGCGATCCAGCGAACCCCAAGGAGCGCGGCTATTTCATTCCAAAACCGGGGGATGGTGTGGCCGCGCCGCTGACCAACGACGTCGTCAAAGACTATCGTGGTCTGTTGTGGGTGACCGACAAGGAGCGCGGGCTGGACGTGATCGAATTCAGTGGGTAGGGGGCGATTCATGAATCGCCCCTACAACAACGCCTTCACCGATAATCGCGCATCTGCCACGGCGTGAAGACGATCACCTGGGTTGGCGGCGGCAGGGCCGTCTTGCTGAAGGTCGATTTGTAGCTATTCAAGTATTTGTTCGGGTAGCCCTTCACGAACATGTCCAACAGTGATGTATTTTCGCGGTAGTGCATGGGGATGGCGATCTTGGGCTTGAGTTGCTGCAAGACTTCTCTAGCGGTGTCCGGCGGCATGGTGAACATGCCACCGATGGGGATCATGGCGATGTCGACTTTGCCGAAGGCTTTGATCTGCTCCTCGGTGAGTTTGTGCGCCAGATCACCCAAGTGGGCGACACAGATGGTGCCCAAGTCGAAGACGAAGGCGGCGCCTTTGAGGGCGTTGCCGTATTGCTGTTGGTAGATCGGCACGGTGTAGACCAAGATGTCCTTGACCGTGGTGCTGACCTTGTTCCACTCGGCGCCGTAGTTGCCCAGGCCGCGCAAGACCACCGGGCCATTCTTGGCGATCTCGACGAAGTTGTGGTTCGGATGTTCGCGGCCTACGGTGATCGCATGGGGCGAGACGTTGGGCGTCGGGTAAAAACCCGGTGACACCGGGTCGGTGATGATCTTGGTGCCTTTGGCCGACGTGATCTGGAAAAAGTTATGGCCGAAAAACTCGAGGGTCACATCGGGCTCGGCGGCGTAGGCGGGTTTCAACCAGCTGCGGGCGACATCGAGCTCGCGGCAGGCGGCATGTAGTTGGCGCGTCAGTAAAAGCGACAGAAACAGCAGCGAGAGGACTAAGGTTTTTCTCATCGTCCACCTCTAGGTCGCCGTGAAGCGATGGCCAAACTGTTCGGCTTTGAAAAAGTCGGCGACATAATCGGTCGCCGGATGGCGCATGAGATTTTCCACCGTGTCGGCCTGCTCGAAGCGGCCGGCGTGCATGACCGCGATGCGGTCCGCGAGCGCGATGCCGTCGGCCAAGTTATGTGTGACATAGAGAGTCGTCAGGCGATTTTCTTTGTGAAATGACAGGATCTCCTGGCGCATCTTCAAGCGATTGGGCGGATCGATGTTGCTCAGCGGCTCGTCCATTAACATGATTTGCGGCGCGGTGACCATGGCGCGGCCGAGCGCGACGCGCTGTTGCTGGCCGCCGGAAAGTTCCGTGGGCTTGCGTTTAAAGAAGCTTTCCTCGATGCCGATTTTCCAAGCCAGGGGGCGAAGATACTCGGCGATCTTATCGCTCGACCATTTGCGCACCTTCAACGGCAGCGATAGATTCGAGTATTTACTTTCGTCAAATACCTTCATGTGCGGCCAGAGGGCGTAGTTCTGAAAAATCATCTGCACGTTGCGCTGGCCCACCGGCACGTCGTTGACCGGAACGCCGCCGATGAAAATCGTGCCGCTGTCGGGCTTCTCCAAACCGGCGATGAGCCGCAGCGTGGTGGTCTTGCCACAGCCGCTCTCGCCGACGATGACCATGAACTCGCCGGCGTTGACATCGAGGTTGGCCTGGTCCACTGCGCCGATGGCGCCGAACTTCTTGGTCAGTCTTCTAAGCGACAGCGAGATCACAGGATCATGCTAATACAAGGCTGGGGGGGAAAACAATATGAAGATTGGAGATAGATTCCAATCGTTCCAGAGGTTCCAGTTGTTCCCAATGCTCTAGGGTCACTGAGGCAGGGCTAGTCAACTTGGGTGTTGTTGGATATATTGGCGCCACTTGAATTCGGAACTGGTGGAGGACTTATGGCTGGCTTACTTGGACCAGAAGATTTAATTGCGGATTTGCAACAGACGTTGCAGCAGCGTCATCCGCGGCCCCATCCGATCCGCCAGTTGCTCCTGAGCGGCAGGCTCACCAAGGAGCAAATGCAGTGGTGGGCGCGCAATCAGTTTCACGAGTTTCGTAATATCCATCGATTTTTCGGCATCCGCTATCACAAATGTCCCATTCCCGAGCTGCGCCGGATGCTTCTGGAAAACATGGTGGAGGAAGAGGGCGAGGATCTCTTTGGCGGCAAGTATCCGAGCCATCGCGAGCTCTGGGTGCAGTTCGCCAACGGCCTGGGCATTGCCAGCGACGATATTAACAACTACGAGCCGTTGCCCGGCATACGCGCCGCGCTGGAAATGTATGTGTCGCTGGTGCAGCAGAGCCATTGGGCG
Source organism: uncultured delta proteobacterium (assembly GCA_963847445.1). Lineage (GTDB taxonomy): Bacteria > Desulfobacterota > Binatia > UBA9968 > UBA9968 > DP-20. The sequence goes on from CAWJZV010000015.1 coordinate 234,171, forward strand.
GTGGCCATCGGTACCGGGCTAGTCTTCGAAGGCGGCGGGCCGAAGCGGATGAAAGAGGAGCGCGAAGCGATCGAGAAATATTACCGATGGATTTCCGTCGATTGCCTGGATTTTTTCCGTGCCCATGAGTACCACGACGAAGGCCATGGCGATATGGTGACCGATGTCATCAAGCGGCACTGTATGGAAGAAAAGCTGCAACACGAAATGCGCGAAGCGGTACGCCAGCGCGCCGATATCATGTGGCTGCAGAATGACTGCATTTATAATGCTTTTGTCCGGCCGCAGTTGTCGGGCGACGTGATTGGTGAGATCGAAGGACGGTTGGAATAACCGTTCAACGGTTCAAAAGTTCAAAGTTCAACGTTCGGAATGCTCGGACACCATGACTGATAAGACCATCGATCTGCGCAGCGATACGGTCACGAAACCCTCGGCGGCGATGCGGCGCGCCATGGCGGAGGCCGAGGTCGGCGACGATGTTTACATTGAAGATCCGACGGTCAATCGCTTGCAGGACCGCGCGGCGGAAATATTCGGCCGCGAGGCAGGGCTGTTCGTACCTTCCGGTTCCATGGGCAATCTCACTTGCATCATGGCGCAGACCAACGCGCGGCCAGGAAGTAATCTGTGAGGCAGCGGGCCATATTTACAATTACGAGATGGCCTCAATGGCGGCGTTGGCCGGGGTCTTGCCGCGGGTGATTCCGACTGGCGATGGCATCATGACCTGGGAGCAGATTGCGCCGGCGATTCGGGAGAAAACTTACACGCGCCCACAAACCGCATTGGTCGCTTTGGAGAACACGCACAACATGGCCGGCGGCACGGTCTATCCGACCCGGCTGACGCACGCGATCTGCGCCAAGGCTCACGATGCTGGTTTGAAAGTGCATCTCGACGGCGCGCGGGTGTTCAATGCCGCGGTGCATCTCGGCCAAAACGTCGCCGAGATCACCAAGAAATTTGATTCAGTGCAGTTTTGTTTCAGCAAAGGTTTGGGCGCGCCGGTGGGGTCGATGATCGTCGGCAGCAGGGATCTCATCGAGCATTGCCGGGTAATCCGCAAGATGCTTGGCGGCGGCATGCGTCAGGTGGGTGTGATTGCCGCTGCTGCTGCGGTCGCGTTGGAAGAGGGACCGAAGCGGTTATATATCGATCACGAGAATGCGCAACTGCTGGCCCAAGGATTGGCCAACATCCCGCGCATCCGCATCCAAGTGGAAAAAGTTCAGACCAATATCGTCATCTATGATGTTGGCGAGACCGGACTGGATGCGTCTGAGTTTCTCAAGCGATTGCGGCAGCGCAATGTCCTCGGCGGCCCGGTGGATTCGCGCAGAGTGCGAATGGTCACTCATCTCGACGTCGATCGGGGCGATATTGAGCAGGCGCTGAGCGCGATCGGTGAGGTAGTTGGGCAGGGGTTCTAAATCTATCCAATTGCTCTCACCGCAGCCTGCTCCCGCAAGCGGGCGAGGGGGCAATTAAAGAAGAAACTTGCTTGAGTGTCATCCCGAACGAATGTGAGGGATCTCGTCTTCTTTCAAGACTTCTCGTCAGATCACTTTCCCGGAATAGTAACCGACTCGCACTATCCGCCTTGGGCTTTGCGCTTTTTGGTACCGCGAATCGAGCTCAACGCATCGACCGCGGCGATTCTCCCGATGGGGCCGGTGGCGAAGCAGGCTTGGAGTACCTTGCGGTCCGGGCCGAGGGTGAAATTCGTCGCGTGAATGATGCCACGCCGTTCTTCCCAGTAGGCGCCGACGCGGTCGGCATCTTCCGGTACTTTGAGGCCATAACCGATCGGAAACATCGCGCCGGTTTTTGCGACCATCTCTTGGGCTTTATCGAGCGGATCTACTGACAGGGCGACGATGTCGGTGTTCTCGGCTGTGAATTCTTCTAAATGTGCTTGGTAGTCGGCAACCTGCCGAACGCAGTAGGGTCACCAAATGCCGCGATAATAGATGATGACGGCGTAATCGCCTTTGAGGTCCTTGGGAATGGATAACGTCGATCCGCTGACGGTGGGAACTTTAAATTCTGGAAATTCATCGCCGGGGTTGAGTTGTTTTGCCATTGTCACTCCTTCTGTAGTTTACGAGCCGAACCTCCGGAGTGGTTCGTCGAGCGTTGGCGGAGACCACGGCGCTGCTGGTTTTGAAAAAAAAAGCGGACTTGATCTGGGGCAGCGGGGAGAACGAGTGAGTGTAGAAGATCGGCAAAGCTGTATCGAGATGGTCCAGCAAGCTAAAGCCAGTGGTGCGGGGCGGCGAGCGAGTTGCGAAGTGCTGGAGGTGAGCCTGCGGACGTTGGAGCGCTGGGAGAAAGCCCCGCAACAGGGGGATCAGAGACGCGGGCCGGTGACCGCTTGTGCGCACGCGCTAAGCACACAGGAGAAACAAGCCATCGTCAAGGAGTCGAGTAGCCCTGAGTATCGCGATCTATCGCCGTGGCAGATGGTGGCTCGCTTAGCCGACGCGGGACGGTATCTGGGATCGGAGAGCAGTTTTTACCGGTTGCTAAAACAAAACGATCTATTATCGCACCGCCAACAGAGTAAGCCCCGTGTCCATAGCCGGCCTAAGGATTTACTGGCGAGAAATCCCAATGAGGTGTGGAGCTGGGATATCACGTATCTGAACAGTCCGGTCCGGGGAGCCTATTACTATCTGTACCTGGTGGAAGATATTTTCAGCCGGATGATCGTGGGTTGGAGCGATTGAAGAAGTCGAGAGTGCCGATCATGCGGGTCGGCTGATCGACCGGATCTGCCGAGAGCAAGGGATTGCCAAAGGACAGCTGAGACTTCACTCCGACAATGGCGCACCGATGAAAGGAGCCACCCTGCTGGCGACTCTAGAGCGGCTGGGAGTGGTTCCCTCTTTTAGTCGTCCCTCGGTAAGCGATGATAATCCGTATTCGGAGTCGTTGTTCAAGACGCTGAAGTACCGTCCTTCTTATCCCGACAGCGCTTTTAGCGGGATCGATGAAGCCAGAGAATGGGTGAGTCGCTTTGTAAAGTGGTACAACACCGAGCATCTTCATAGCGCGATCCGCTTTGTCACGCCCGAACTCGCGACACCTGGGATTGGACCCAGCGATTTTAGCCAAGCGCACGGTCGTGTATGAAAAGGCGAAACACAAGCTCAGCACGAACGGGAAACCGGAACGTGACATGTCCGAATCATTCCATTCACACCCTCAGCTTAGTCGCAGGGCTCCGATGATTTTATCCGGCTAAGCCCAATAGCTTCGCCGCATTACCGCCGAGCACTTTTTGTTTGTCTGCGTCGGAAATCTTCAACTGCTTCACCGTATCGACGGCGCGCACCAGTGTGATCGGCACCGGCGGCGTGTCGCTGCCGAAGACCACTTGATCGATGCCAATCGTATCGATGGCGCATTGCACGGCGGGCGGGTGATAGCAGACGGTGTCGAAGAAGAGCTGTTTCATGTAGCTCGCCGGCGCGCGGGTCATGACGTCGGGCTCCCAGGGGCCGAAGCTGTCGTCTTTTCTTAATTCATAGCCGAAGCCGTAACGGCCTGGCAGCATCGCCAGCGCGCCGCCGACATGGGCGCAGACGATTTTGAGCTTGGGAAATTTCTCGAAGCCGCCGGTGAAGATGAAGCGGGTCAACGACAGCGTGGTATCGAAAGGGCGGCCGAGCATTTCCGGCAGGCGGTACATTTCCATCTTCTCGTTACCGATGGTGAATTTCGGCGGATGGACGAAGACGGGGACATTCAGATCGCTGACCATCTCGAAAAACGGCGTCGCCCGCGGCGAGTCGAGATATTCGCCGTTGGTGCTGGAGTTGATCATGATGCCCTTGAGCTTGTACTCGCGAATGGCTTTTTCAGTCTCTTTGAGAATCGGCCCGCTGTCGTAGGGCACCGAGCAGGCGAGGCCAAGCAGTCGTTCCGGATGCTTGGCGGTGAGTTCGGCGGCGTGGACGTTGAACTCCTGGACGACCTTCAAACGGATCGTAGCCGTCCGGTGAGCGTATCCAGTTGTTGCCGAACACCGTGATATCGACGCCGGACTTGTCCTGTTCGTCGAACAAATGCGGCAGATCGAACATCCACTTGGGCGATTTCGGATGAAACCAACTTTGCGGCACTAAATGAGCGTGGCAGTCGATGATCATGTTTCAAATACCTCTCGTGACGGCAGATTATGGTTGGGGGTGGCAAAAGTCAAAATGCTACTTGATTGCCGGGTGTCGGTCGCTGCGCTCCGCTCGTTCTACGAAGATTATGCCGTGGCGGTCGCTAGCGCCTGCGCCGTATCAAAGAACTCGAAAAACTCGCAGATCTTGCCGTCCCGGAACTTGTGGAAATCGGCTTTGGGTGTAACGAGAATCTTGCCGGTCTTTTTATGCTTGAACGACACCTGGCCGAGGGCGACGACCCGGTCGCCTTGGGCGATGTATTCGTCAACGCGGTAGTAGATCATTTCCCACTCGTTTGTCAGTCCAGCGAAGTATTGCTTCACGTCGTCCTTGCAGCTGGCGGGACGGGTGAATTGCATTTCCACGGCTCCGGCGGCGAGGGAGCGGAACTGCACGTCGTCGGTCATCAAGTTCAACCAGTGATCAACGCTGCCGGCTTTAGTATCGTGCCAGCGTTGATAAGCATCCTTCAGTGTCGCAACATTCGATTCCGTACTCATGGTTTCGCTCCCTTCTATGCCTCGTCGATAGCGTCAGTCATAGCAAATTCTGCGGCCGTGGGGCAGGGCTGTGCACTGTCTCAGCTTGGTTGCGCCTAGGATGAAGAGGTCAGCTTGAGGCCGACGATACCAGCGACGATTACGCCGATGCAGAAGAGCCGAGGCAAGGCCGCCGATTCCGAAAACAGCACGATGCCGAGGATTGCTGTTCCAGCGGCGCCGATGCCGGTCCAGATGGCGTACCCGGTGCCGACGGGAATAGTTTTGAGAGCTTGCGCGAGAAAATAGAAGCTCGCCGTCATTCCGACTACCGTTACAACGCTCCATCGAAGATTGCTGAACCCTTCTGTGTGTTTAAGGCTAATCGCCCAAAAGATTTCTAAAAGCCCAGCGATGTATAGGTAAATCCATGCCATGGTGAACTCCTAACACTTGAAAGTAACCCTCTGTCGTCCGGCGCGACGTCACTGATTGAGCGCGTTGTCATGATCCCGAGGGATGACGGTTTCCAAGGAGCCAAGCTTGCTTGCCGGTCTCGATCGGCATCGCAACTCTGTCTCCCATCCTTTTGTGCCATGTTTGCCGACACGGACACCGGCAACAGCGACCACCGGCTTCACGTCACCGTCGTAATAATCGAAGAGGATGTAGCGAGAATCCTGGTTGTCGAAGCTGATTTCGGTGCGATCTACCTGGGCCCTGAAGTAATGGGCGTAGCGAAAAGCAAGTTGTGTGTTGGCGCGTGCCTGGGGGAATTGCAGCTCGATGGCGCCGGGATTGCCGTAGCGGTACTGCAAGTAACCGCGGCGATGATCGAGGCAGCCGGGAACCGCACAATGAGACGAATTTTGCCGAACCGGCCGCCACGCAAGTGAATATGATTTGCTCCTCGGCGCGGCATAGTGATGGGGGTTGAACCACCGTTGCCATTTCCGCGGCGAATAGGCTTGCCGCAGGTCGCAGCAAGGTCGCGATGAGTAAAATCGAAAGACCGACTTTTCTAACGATCATTGCTTCTCGGGCAGTTCCGCCGATCTCGAACTTCGAAAACTCTCCAGCAGCATCAGCAGGGCGCCGAAGGTGATGGCCATGTCGGCGATGTTGAATATACCGGTGCGCAGCGGGCCGATGCCGACGTTGAGGAAATCGACCACCCGGCCGTCGTAGGCGATGCGATCGATCAGATTGCTGAGACCGCCGGCGCAGATGAATGACAAACATTTGGTGGCAAAAGAGGTTAGCTCGCTGCTTCGCAGCAGATAAACCAGCAATGCCAAGAGAAATATCCCGACCAGGACGGTAAAAATTAAGTGGCGCCAGGGATCGGGTATCGTCGAACCGAGGCCCAAGAAGGCGCCGCTATTTTCGGCGTACTGTAGCCGAAAGGTGTCGCCGGCGTAAGAAAAGAAATCACCGGCCCGAAGATATCGCTTGGCGATGAACTTGGTCACTTGATCGCAAACGATGCAGGTCAGCGTAATCAAAAAAATTACAGTCGTTCTTGGCAGTCTCGTCATACTCGCCCTTTGGTAACGTTTCTTGCTTCATGTTACAACCGGCGCAATGGCGCGGTCGAAACAACAACTTGCTCGTTTGATTCGCGGCGCGCTGGGCGAGGTGAAAGCGGATCTCATGGTCAGCGGCGGCAAGCTGATCAACGTTTATTCCGGTGAAATTCTAGAAGGTGTCGAGATCGCCGTGCTCGACGGACGGATTTGCTACGTGGGCTCCACGCCAAGCATACCCGCGGCGAGCACACAGAGGTGCTCGATGCTTCCGGTTGTTACATCTCGCCCGGTTTTATAGACGGTCATACTCATATCGGTCATTACGCTCGGCCCTTTGAAAATCTCCAATCGTTTCTGCCGCACGGAACCACCTCGCTGGTTGCGTCCTGTGACGAATTGTCAAGCGTCTTCGGCCTGCGCGGCTTGAAACTTTTTCTTGACGAAGTCGAAAAGCATCCATTGCGGGTCTACACGCTGGTCTCCATGGCAGCCCCCCAGGACCCACTGTTGTGCAGCACGGCGGAATTTACCAACGAAGAGATCGCCGCGGCGCTGGACGATGCCCGCGTGCTCGGCATGGGCGAGATCGTCTCCTGGCTGCGGTTGACGCAATGCGACGATGAACTGCTCGGCGCGCTTGGAGTTGGCCTCGCGGCGCGGTCAGATAGTGCATGGCCACACCGCCGGCGCGCGCGATCAAAAACTCTGCGCGGTGGCCGCCACCGGCATCTCTTCTTGTCATGAACCGATTCGCTTTGAGGATGCGCTGGAGCGGTTGCGCTTGGGCTACTGGACCATGCTGCGCGAAGGCTCGTTGCGCCAAGACTTGGCGACCACGCTGCCGGAATTGATCGCCTCAGGCGTGAGCCTGCAGCGGCTGATTCTCGTCACCGATAGCATGACGCCGGATGATGTCGCCGAGCACGGCCATATGGATCATGTCGTGCGGCGAGCTGTCGCGTTGGGACTTTCGCCGCTGCAAGCGATTCAATCGCGTAACCCTCAATCCCGCGGTTTACTCGGGCATTGAACAGGATGTCGGCGGCATTGCGCCGGGACGCTTCGCCGATCTCGCTTTGCTCGACGATCTTGACCCGTGCCATGTGCGCGAGGTGCGGTGGGCGGGAAGCGCGTAGCCGGCAATGGCGTGTCGGAATTTCACGGTGAAGCGATGGCGCTGCCCCAGGATCTGCTGTGTTCGTTGCGCGTCGGCTTGCCGATTTCGCATGCCGTGTTCAAGATTGCCGCTCCACAAGCTAATCCCAAAGTGCGTGTGATGGAGCTGGTGAACCAGACGATCACGGCGCAGCGGATTGTCGAGTTCAACGCGGCCAATGGTTTCGTCGAGGCGAGTCTTTACGACGACATTCTCAAAGTCGCGATGTTCGACCGGCATGGGCAGATCGCCGCAAGTTGCCTTCGGTTTTCTCAATGGATTAGGCGCAAAAGTCGGCGCCGTCGGTCTGACGACCAACCTGGATGAAAATACCTTGATGATCGTCGGCAGCGACGATGCTGACATGGCACGGTGCGCTAATGTTTTACTGGAGGTCGGCGGCGGGATGGCGATCGTCGATGGCGGTCAGGTGGTGGAGAAACTGGAATTTCCCGTTGGCGGAATTTTTTCGTTGTTTCCGTGGCAGGAAATCGGCACGGGGATGCGGCGCATTCAAGGCCGTCTAAAAGAAATGGGCTCGTCTCTCGACAAGCCCATTTTTGCTTTGAATCTTCTTGCCGTTCGTGACCTTGCCGGCGCTGCGGATTACCGCGCGTGGTTTGGTGAACGCGAAAGAGCGGAGGATAGTGCCGCTGTTCGCGGACTGAAGCCTAGGAAACGCTGCCCTCTTTTTTCTGCTCTTGGCGCAGCGGGATGGCACGGGCCTCGTTTTTCCTCATCGAGATATGCCCTTCGAGCACGGCGCCATCGCCGATCACTAGGCTTTGTGTAGTCACATCGCCCATCACCGTGCCCGGCGGCTGGATTTCCAGTTTTTTTTCGGTCACGACGTCGGCCATTACCTTGCCCTGCACCAAAATCGATTGCGCGGTCACTTTACCTTTGATAGTTGCCTGCTGGCCGACGATGATATGGGCCTGAGCGACGATTTCTCCTTCAACTTCGCCATCGATCGTCACTTGGCCTTCGAAATGGAGTTTGCCGTTGATCTTCGTGCCGGCACCGAGGTATGCGCCCAAATCCGCCGGTAATCCGCTTGGTCTGTTGCTTTCTGCCATGAATGCCTCCTTACCGTCAAGTTTCGGACTATAAAGCACTGGGAAATCTTTGTCTAGTTTGATCGCCGCAAGTTTGTCGGTGGAACTCTTAGGCGATTTCTTTTGCCGCTGGCAGGTGGCTCTGCTATAAATTGCTTTACGGGCGAAAATATCATGCCGCTTCAACCGTTCTTGCGCGCCGGTGTCTTAAGTTAGGAGTAAGTCAATGCAAATCGACGATCTGAGGGATTACCTCGATATCCTGGAGGAGTACCAAGAAGTACAGCGCATCGACGCTGAAGTGGATTGGAACCTGGAGATGGGCGCGATCACCCGGCGGGTGTACGATCTCGGCGCACCGGCGGCTTTATTCGAGAAAGTGAAGGGTTATCCGAAAGGCTTTCGTGCCCTCGGCGCTCCATTGGGTACCAGCAGCCATCCCGGACACGGGCAGTTCGCGCGCACCGCGCTGGCCATGCATATGCCGCCGTCGTCGACCGCCAAGGAGATCATGGCGACTTATTTACAGCGCAAGGAAAAATTGATCCCGCCGGTGACGGTGAAGAGCGGACCGTGCAAAGAGAACATCGATATCGGCGATGCCGTCGACGTGCTCAAGTTTCCGATTCCGCTGATTCATGGCGGCGACGGCGGTCGCTACATCGGTACCTGGCATACGGTGATTACCAAAGATCCTGACAGTTCGTGGGTCAATTGGGGCATGTACCGGTTGATGGTGCATGACCGCAACACCCTTGGTTGTCTTTTTCCGATGCAGCAGCATATCGGCCAGATGTACCAAAAATATGAAGCGATGAATAAGCCGATGCCGGTGGCGGTGGCGATCGGCGGCCAGCCGGTGATTCCACTGGTGAGCTGCGTGATGCTGCCGCCCTACGTTAATGAAGCCGATGTTGCTGGCGCGCTGCAAAATGCGCCAATCCCGATGGTGAAATGCGAGACCGTGGATCTGGAAGTGCCGGCATCCGCTGAGATCGTTATTGAGGGTGAGGTGTTGCCGCATGAACGCAGGACCGAAGGTCCCTTTGGCGAATACATGGGTTATGAAGCCGGCAAGTCGTCGCCTAAACCGATTCTAAGAATTAAGGCGATCACCTATCGCAACAATCCGATCTTGCCTTTTTCCAACATGGGCATGCCGGTGCATGAAGGGCAGACGGCGACGGCGTTAATCAAAGGCGCGGAAATCTACGCCGAGCTAAAAAAACTTGGATTGCCAGTAAAAGGTGTTTTCTGCCCACCCTTCGGCGTCGGCCATATGTGTGTGGTGTCCACGGAAGTGCCGTTTATCAACTTCGCCCGGCGCGTGGCTCATGCCGTGTGGGCGACCAAGCCTGGGTTATTTGTTTATTACATGGTCATCGTCGAGCCAGATGTCGATCCCACCAATATGGACGAGGTGCTGCACGCGATCACGACCAAGTGCCATCCGGTCAACGGCGTCCATCATGTGCCGCATATTCCCGGTTTCCCGGTGCTCTTGCCGTTCTTAGCGCCTAAGGAGCGATTGATTGGCGACGCTGCGGGAGTCATTTTTGATTGCACCTGGCCCAAGGACTGGCCCAAGGAGAGCATTCCGGAAAAAGCCAGCTTCGAAAATCTCTGGCCCAAGGAACTGCAGGCGCGCGTTCTGAAAAACTGGGAATCTTATGGATTTGCCGCCGCGCGCGGTAAGTAACGACCGCTGAGTGGTTGTGCTTCGCCCGATTGGCTATTTTTCCCGTTCCTTTAGTCGTTCTTGCCGGCTACAATAATCTTTGCTGCGTACCGATCGCTGGATCGTCGCGATAAGGAGATTGACAGTCGCCATGGCGCACACCGACACAATCGAGCTTTTTCCGTATGGCCAAACCGATGTTAGAAAAGATGACATTGGTCCGGCCAAGCCCACGGTCATCCTGATTCGTTGGGCTGTGGTGATCCTGTGCAGCTATCTCATACTCCACCGAGTTGACGGCACGATCTCCAGCGACCTTTTGAACTTGCTGGTCGCACTCTACATGGCGACCAACGTTGCCCTGTATTCGATCAAGGAAGAGTTGTTTCACCGGCCGGCGTTTCACAGCTCGTTGTTGGCGCTCGATACCTTCGTCATTACCATTTCACTAATCGTCAATGGCAAAGTCGACAGCGAGTTTTTCCTGACTTACTTTTTTCTGATCATAATCTGTTGTTTCTTCGAGAGTTCCAAAACCGTCGCGGCGATTTCGATCCTGGCACCATTAGGTTATGGCGCGCTCCTCTTTAGTAGCGGCTCCTACGACGCGAGCGCACTGTTACGGTTCCCATTTCTCTTCGTTGTGTCCTTATTTTACGGTTACTTCATGCAGCTGGTGCGGACACAAAAGGTGCTGCGCGAGCAGGCTGAGCAGAAGAACAAGGGGAAGGCGGAATTGCTCAACGTACTTTCCCATGAATTGAAAACGCCGCTTACGGTCATCACCAGTTATGCCCAAGTGCTCAGGGAAAAGATGTTGGGTGACGTGACTTCGGAACAATCTGCTGCGCTGGGAAAGATCATGCAGCAATCGGAAACCTTGCTGGAAATCATGAACGCGATTCTCGATACCGCCAGTATCGAGACCCGCGCCGCCGAAGTGCGCAGGGAGGATGTTGCGCTTAGCGTATTGCTTGAAGATCTCCAGAGCAATTTTAGGGGGATCGGCGATAAGGACCAACAGTTGCTGGTATGGGACTATTCAGCAACGTTGCCCAAGATGACGACCGATGCTGCGAAATTGAAAATCATTCTGCGCAACCTGATCAGTAATGCGCTCAAGTTCACCGAGAAAGGCGAAGTCCGTGTGACCGCTCGCCATCACCCAGAGAACAATCGAGTGGAGATCTCGATTAAAGACACGGGCATTGGAATCGATAAAGCGCAGAGCGTGCTAATCTTCCATAAGTTTTGGCAGGCCGATGCCGCCAAGATCAAAGACCATGGCGGCATGGGATTAGGCCTTTTTATCGTTAAGGAATTTTGTGAATTGCTCGGCGGTAGGGTCTCTGTTGAAAGCGAATTAGGCCAAGGGTCGGAGTTTAAAGTGGTGTTGCCCGCTCCATGATTCTGTGATTTGACCACCCAGTTTCAGCTATTTTTGTAGCGCGCTGTAAGATTGCGGTCGGCTGCGTTTAACGTTTGGCTGTTAGTGGCGTAGAAAACTAGTCACGTAAGATTTCAAATTCGAAGCGCCACGGTGAAGTGGCTGTGGGTGAGAAAACGTCGCTGGGATAATCTCGGAAGCGGTCGATGGGGAGCGCTGGGGATGGGTTGTGGACTTATCCAGCTTTTGGGATGACATTTTCCTCTTCCTCGACCCATTCCTGAAAACGGCTTTCCAAGATGCGCCATTGACCGCCCACCTTGAATGCCGGAATTTGCCGGTGCTGGATCATACGGTGCAGGGTTCTTTTGGATATCTTCAGTATGCCGGCAGCCTCCGCTAGGGTCAGCAACTTGATCACAGAATCGGGTTTTTGCATGGCGATGGTACTCCTGAGTAGCTTACCACCGAGCAAGCGATATGCCATCATGGACAAGTCAATTAACCTATTGAAATCGCAGGCTCGCACTAGGCAAGCCAGGCGACGAGGACTTTGTTCTATGGCAAATACTCGACAGGGCCGAACTGCTCGTGACAAAAGTGGCAGAAGGGCAAAATTGGCGATCTAGAATAGTAGGGGATCCCTCACTTACTGCCCCAGTCACGCTGGCTAGTCTAGCTAAGGCTAGAAGCCATATGAACAGCGAGCTCGATTGGCCGCTCGCGTCTGAAAGTTGAGCTGAGGCGTGAATTAGTGTGGTGCGAGGAGCGGGATTTGAACCCGCACGCCCTTTCGGGCACTAGCCCCTCAAACTAGCGCGTCTGCCGATTCCGCCACCCTCGCAGTAGATAAAATCTTACGGATTTGCTGCCTTCGCTGGTAGTGTAGATTCTGGCTTAGCCGTCGCCGGTGGCGCTGACTGCTGCTGTGCCGGTGCCACTGGTTGGGCGCTGGTTGCTGCCGCCGGAGTTCGATTGTCGAATATCGTTGCCGACGGCTTGCGACCGGCGAAGTATCCAAGAGCTAACGATGTGACCATGAACACGATCGCCATGCCGGTGGTCAAGCGAGTCAGAAAGTTGCCGGCGCCGCTGCTGCCGAAGATCGTCGAGCTCGATCCGCCAAAAACCGCGCCAATCTCGGCACCTTTGCCGGTTTGAAGCAGTACCACCAGGATCAGCCCAACGCTGACGATGACATGTAAAATTGTGACTGCGATTATCATAAAACCCTTACTTCTGTGAGAACGCTCGAATAATCGGTAAAAAAGTCTCGCTCTGCAAGCTCGCACCGCCAACGAGAAATCCGTCAATCTCTTCTACAGCCACGAGACTCGCGACATTCTCTGGTTTAACGCTACCGCCGTACAATATCCGCGCATGTTTTCCCGCCGAAGGCCCAAACCGATTGGTCAGACACTTGCGGATTAGGCGGTGAACTTGGCTGATCTGTTTTGGCGTTGCGTTTTGTCCGGTGCCGATGGCCCAGACCGGCTCGTAAGCGATTTCAATATTGGCTATATCAGCTTTCGTCAATCCCTTCAATGCAATCCGCAGCTGGCGGCGAATTACCATCGCGGTTGTTTTCGCTTGGCGCTCATCGAGAGTTTCGCCAACGCATAAAATCGCCCGTATCCCCTGGCTCAACACGGGCGCCAGCTTGCGCCCGATCATTGCGTCGCTTTCGTGAAAGATGTGGCGCCGCTCGGAATGGCCGACGATGACATAGGCGCAACCGATTTCGCGCAGCATCACGGGACTGACCTCGCCGGTATAGGCGCCATGGCTTTCCCAGTGGCAGTTTTGCGCGGCGAGCTTAATCGGGCTGCCTCTGAGGCATCGATGAACCGCGTTCAGTGCGGTGAACGGCGGCGCCAGGACGACCTCCGCGCTGACGGGTTCGCGGCGCAGTGCGCGAACGATCTGCCGAGCCAGGCGGGCGCAGTGGGCCTGATCGCCATGCATCTTCCAATTGGCGACTACCAGTGGTGTGCTCATGGTTGGTCGTCCAGTGCTTTGATCCCCGGGAGGGTTTTGCCTTCAAGAAATTCCAAAGTCGCGCCGCCGCCGGTTGACAGGTGGGCGATACGTGCACTTACGCCCGCTGCCGATACCGCCGCTACCGTGTCGCCACCGGCAATGACGCCGACCACCGCGGGATGATTGTCGGCCAGGGTTTGCGCGAGAACCCGGCTCCCTTGGTCGTAGGGTGGGACCTCAAAAAGTCCCGACCGGCCCATTCCACAGGACGAGCTTGGCTTTGCCGATCTCGGCTGCGAAGATTAGCGCGGTCTTGGGTCCGATGTCGAGTCCCACGCGGTCCTCTGGAATCGCGCTGTCGTTGATGGTTATTGGATGCTTTCTTTCGCTGTCGCCGGCGATATGATCGACCGGCAGTAGCAGGTTGACACCGAGCTGTTCGGCTTGCTGCATCAGTTCGGTTGCGAGGTCGATCTTATCATGCTCCAGCAGCGACTTGCCGATGCCGACGCCCTTGGCTTTCAAGAACGTGTAGGCCATGCCCCCGCCGATTAGCAGACTGCTCACTTGGGGCAGCAGATTTCTGATCACGCCGATCTTGTCGGAAACCTTTGCCCCGCCCAGTATCGTAACGAAGGGCTTCGCTGGATGGGCCAGTAGTGGTCCGAGATAGTCCAATTCTTTCTGTAAGAGCAGGCCGGCGCCTTTATTCTTGAAAAATTTCGCCATGCCGGCAATCGAGGCGTGCGCGCGGTGGGCCGCGCCAAAGGCGTCGTCAACGTAAGTGTCGGCGAGGGCGGCCAGAGCGCGGGAAAAATTTTCGTCGTTTTTCTCTTCTTCCGGGTGAAAACGGAGGTTTTCCAGAAGCACGACTTTGCTGTCTCCCGTCCGCACCAGACTTTCAACGGCTGGGCCGATGCAGTCGCTGGCCATGGTGACGGGAAGTTTCAGGGAGTCTTGCAGGTAGCGTTGCACTGGCGCCAGGCTGTACTTCTCGACCACTTTACCGTCGGGCCGGCCCAGGTGTGAGGCAACAATAACTTTCTTGGCGCGCTCCAAGATGAAGCGGAGGGTCGGTAGCGCGCTGTCGATACGATGCGGCTCGCCGACTTTGCCGTCTTTGATCGGCACGTTAAAGTCCACGCGCAGGAACACCGTCTTGTCATGCAGATCGAGTTCGGTGAGTTTTCGAATCATGGTTTCGGTCTCCACCCAGGAAAGTTTTGATAAAACAGGATTTCTCAATTGACTAATTACAAGGCTTGTAATACTTTTTCAATTATCCGCAGCAAAACTCGTGATGTCTTTTTTCCGGTCGTTTAATTTAATACTGCAAAACGCTCTGCCAGCGCCGCAACAGCACGGAATTCTCGATCTGGTGCGCGGTTCCGGGCTGGTCGTGCAGGGGATTCTCTATATTCTGGTTTTTTTCTCGGTGATGAGTTGGGGCATTATCGCACAGAAATTTCAGCAGATTCGCCGCGCCAAGAGGGAGTCGGCGAAGTTCATCGAAATATTTTGGGAACGGCGCAATCTGTCGTCGATCCACGATGCCAGCCGTGAGTTGGCGTCAAGCCCGGTGGGTCAGGTGTTTCGTGCCGGTTACGAAGAGCTGGTGCGGGTGTCGCGCTCGAAGAAGGAGTCGTCGCCGGGGGAAAGTCTCACCACCGAATTGGGCGGTGTCGACAACGTCTCGCGGGCGATGCAGCGGGCGACCAGTGTTGAGATCACCAAGTTGGAAAAGCACTGCTCGTTCCTGGCGACGACGGCAAGTTCGGCGCCGTTCGTCGGACTGTTCGGCACGGTTTGGGGCATCATGAATGCTTTTCTCGGGCTGAGTGTTACCCAGTCTTCGAGTATCCAAGCGGTTGCTCCGGGCATCGCCGAGGCGTTGATCGCCACTGCAGTCGGGTTGGCTGCGGCGATTCCAGCCTTGATCGCCTACAATTATTTTGTCCAGCAGATCAAGGTGGTCGCCGTGGAGATGGACAACTTTTCTCACGAATTTCTCAATATCGCAGAACGCCACTTCTTCAAGTAACAAAATAAAAGCGTATAATCGGACTATCGTCGGTAGTAATTTTAGGAGACGGTATAGCCATGGATGCATCGTCCCAGCGCAATGGCGCAACAATAGCGGCGATCAATGTGACGCCGTTGGTCGACGTGATGCTGGTTTTGCTGGTGATTTTTATGGTGACGGCACCGATCATCCAACAGGGCGTGCAGGTCAATTTGCCGGCGGCGCGAAGCAGTGCAATACCCGGAACCGAAGAACATCTGGTGGTGACCGTGGCCAAGAACGGCAAGACTTATCTGAACGACAATGTCATGACCCTCGGCGAACTCGGCGCAAAACTGCGCGCGATTGCGAAATCCCAGCCGAACAAGCAAGTCTATTTAAGGGCGGACCAAGATGTCCGTTACGGCCTGGTGATGAAAACCATTGCTGAAATTAAGCAGGCCGGTATTGAACGGCTGGGCATGGTCACCCGGCCGCCGTCTGAAGAGGGCTGATTGTCGATGACAGGAGATAATTCCTCTCCAACCATTAGTTTGCGTGAACGCTCGTTTCCTCTCGCCGGCGCCGAAGAACGGTTGCCGAAGTGGGTCACGTTTTCTTTGATCGTCCATGTCGGTCTAGCGCTACTGATTATCATCGCGCCCTTTACGTCGTCACCGCGTTTGCCGACTACTCCCATTTACACAGTCGATTTGGTCGGCGGCGAGCGCATTGGTCGCACCTCCTTTGGAACCGAGTTAAGCGGTCCGGCAAAAAACGATGTGAAAGCGGCCGAAGCGCCAGCGCCGATCGCTGTCCCGAAGAAAGAAATGCGCCAGGAAAAGGCCGAGAAAACCAAAATCGCGGAAAAGAAAATTGTCGACGATGACCATGTCCTGCTGCGCGACAAGGTCAAAAAGGAGCCCGCGAAAAAAGAACCGACCAATGAATCCAAAGACGAGGATAGAGCTGAAACTGCTTCCGCCGATAGCGTGCGCGAACGGTTGATCAAGTCCGCCGCTGAGCGAGCGTCGGCGGGAACTGGAACCGCTCAGAAATCGTCAAAAGGAGAGGCGCTAAGCACGGGTACCGGCGAGGGTGTGGGTGGTGCGGCGTTGGGAGCGAGTGGACGTGGCGGCCCAGGGATAGTCAAAGGGATGGATTATGTCATCTATCAAAATCGCATGCTGAGCACGATTAAGAATAATTGGGTATGGGTGGGACCGCGCAGCAAGATCAAAGTCGTAGTGCAGTTTAATATCAAAGACAGCGGCGAAATAGTCGGGCTCAAGATTGCCCAGTCATCCGGCAATTCGTCTTACGACGATTCAGTCCTGAGGGCGGTGCGAAAATCGAGCCCGCTGCCAGCGCTCACGGAAAACATTCGCAATGGTTTCTCCGAAGTCGAGCTGGCATTTCGGCCGGAGGATCTGGAGGCTTAATCGGATGAAAGTTTTGTTCCTGGTGCTAGCGTTCATAGTCAGTTTCAATATCGAAACGGCGTTGGCGCAATTTAAAGGCGAGATCGTCGGTTCCGGCGGCCAGAAGTTTCCCATTGCGGTATCGCCGCTGCGCAATACTCGGCGGGTCGACGGCTGATTCCGGCCGCTTCTCGACGGGAATCGCCGATGCCATCGTCCATGATCTGGAGCTTTCGGGCTGGTTCCGGGTAATCGATCGATCGAGTTACATCGAAAGCCCGCAAAAGAGCGGCATTACGCTCGGCACCTTCGATCTTAAAGATTGGTCGACCCTCGGCGCGGAGGGATTAGTCAAGGGCGGGTTCTCGGTGCAGGGCGATGAGATCACCGTGGAGTTGCGGTTGTTCGATGTCTACCAAGGCAAAGAGCGCATCGCCAAACGTTACACTGGGGGAGTGCGCCAATTTCGCCGCATCGCCCATAAATTCGTCGACGAGATTATCAACCAATTCACCGGTATTCCCGGCGTTTTCAATACCCAAATCGCCTACGTCTCCAATAGCGGCGGTCGCTTTAAAGAGATTTACTTGTCGCATCTTGACGGTAGCGAGAAGACTCAGGTCACCGATAACCGGACAATCAACCTCTCGCCGTCCTGGAGCGCCAACGGCCGGTCCATTCTGTATTCATCGTTCAAGGATCGCGGTCAAACCCTCTTTCTCCGCGATCTCGACAGCGGCAAAGAAGTCAGATTCAATCCTCCCGGCGCGGGCCGGTATCTCGGCGGTAAGCTTTCTCCCGACGGCCAAATGGTGGTGGCCACCTATGAGTCGGCGGGCAACACCAATCTTTATCTGCTCGATCGCAACGGTGGCGTTATCCGGCGCTTGACCGAGGACCCTGGGATCGAGGTCTCGCCGGCTTGGTCGCCCGATGGCAAACAGGTTGTGTTCGTGTCCGACCGTAGCGGTTCGCCGCAGATTTTCGTTATCGACATTCAGGGTGGCAAGACCCGGCGGGTGACTTACAGCGGGAGTTACAACACTTCGCCCGAATGGTCTCCCAAGGGAGACCGCATCGTCTATACCGGTAGGGTCGGAAGCAAGTTTGCTATCTTTACGATCGCCGCGGAAGGCGGCGATCCGCGCAAGCTCACGTCGGAAGCGTCAATGACAGCGAAGATCCGACTTGGTCGCCGGATGGCAGATTTATTGCGTTTTCATCAAATCGCGCCGGCAAGTACCATCTTTATGTGATGCAAGCGAGTGGTGAGAATCAACGGCGACTGACAGGCTCCGGTGGTGACGACACCAAACCGAGCTGGTCGCCGCGGCTCCTCGACTGAACTATTTCTCTAAACGGTTGTGACTAAAGCAAGTTTTCGACCAATAAGATGGAGGTTTCGATGACAATTCGTGGGAGAAATGCAAATTGCGGATTTTTGCTGCTTGGATTAGTTGCGCTCGGCTGTGCACCGACAGCGCCACCCAAACCCGACCCGGCGTTTACGGGGGAACCGGCTCAGCGTCGGCAAAGTCCTCCGACACTGTACGCTCCGGCGACGGTCAGCGTGGCGCTACCAAAGAGTCGGACGCGACCGCGTCGAGCCTGAAGGCGTTGCAAGAGGGCAAGCCGCCGATCACGCCGGCGTCGAGTCCCTTGAAAGACGCTTTCTTCGACTTCGACCGCTACGATCTCAGCGCTGACGCGCGCGCCGTTTTGCGCGCCAACGCCGATTGGCTTAAAGGCAATCCGTCGGTGCGGGTCGAGATAGAAGGCCACTGCGATGAGCGCGGCACCAGCGATTACAATCTAGCATTGGGCGCGAAAAGAGCCCAGACGGCGCGGGAATACCTGGTGTCGTTGGGAATAGCGCCGGATCGTTTGTCGACAACCAGCTATGGTGAGGAAATCCCGGTATGCCAAGAGCACTCGGAAGGCTGTTGGCGGCAAAATCGCCGGGCACGCTTTGTCGTCGTCGAACGACGCTCCACTTCTTGATCGATGGCTATTATTATAAGGACGGCTCCATTGTTCACTTATAAATATCAAATCCTATTTGTCTTGACCGCTTTGGTGGTTGCGTCCGGCTGTGTGAACCCGCAGCAGGTAGATCTGCTCGAACGCGACCAACGGCGGCTGCGTGGCGATGTCGGTTCGATACAGTCGAATATCGGTACGATGCAGTCCGATATCGACGCGGTGCGGACAAGTTTGGCCGATACCCGGGCCAACTTACAGCAGATGCAACGCGATATCAGCGCGATTCGCGAGCGCATCGATGAAACCCGAGTGCAAGTCGGACGGCAAATCGGCCAAACCAGCCGGGATGGCGATCAGCGGGTTAAGACTTTAGAGTCTCGTTTGCTCAAACTTGAAGAAGATGCCAAAGCCCAAGCTGAGCATTTGAAAAACCGCGAAGCCGAGATCCAGCAACTGAAGGAGGCTGCGCAAACGGCGCAAGCTGCTCAAGCCGCTCAAGCGAACGCACCGGATGGCTATGCCGAAGCGGCGCTTGGCGAGTCGGACGGGGCGCGGCGAGATTTTGACAGCGGCTGGCGTCTGTTCGAACGCAAAGATTTTCGCTCGGCGGCCGGCCGGTTTCGCGAGTTCGTGAAAAAATATCCCAAGAGCCGGATCGCGGCGAACGCGCAATATTGGCTCGGTGAATGCCACTACGGTCTCAAAGAATACGACAAGGCGATCGTTGAGTTGGACGAAGTGCGGCGCCGTTACCCGCAATCGGAGAAAGTCCCGGCGGCGCTGTTGCGGCAGGGCTTCGCCTTTGCCGAGCTCGGTGAAAAATTAAACGCCCGTTTGGTGCTGCAAGATGTCGTCGAAAAGTATTCCCAATCTCCGGAAGCGCTCAAGGCCAAGCAAAAACTCAAATCCCTCGAGTCCTAGCCCCTTGTCATCCGCATAGCGCAACGAAGTGCCGCGCTATGCGCGCCTGCTTGGCGCACCGGTGTGACTCCCAGAGTGGTTCGGTGTTATTGTACGGTATACCATGCAGATAATCCGTCACATCGACGATCCCGCGCTCGCCTTCGAGGGCGCCAGCGTGACTTTGGGCAACTTCGATGGCATTCACTTGGGCCATCAGGAGCTCATCAAGAATACGGTTGACGATGCCAGGCGGCTGGGAGTGTGCTCCGCGGTGTTAACTTTCGAGCCTCATCCACTGCGCGTGCTCGCTCCCGACCGGGCGCCTAAGATGCTGCTTACCCATAAGGACAAGATGCAGCTGCTGCAAGCGCTCGGTGTCGATTGCGTGGTGATTCAACAGTTCGATCGCGCCTTTGCCGCCATTCCCGCACAGGAGTTCGTGCGCAAGTATTTGCGCGAGCGGCTGCACGCCAAGAAGGTTTGGGTCGGCAAGGATCTACGCTTTGGCAAGGGACGCGGCGGCGATATCGAGAACTTGCGCGCCTGGGGCGCGCAATTGGAGTACGCAGTGGGCATTGTCGAGCCGGTCATGGTAGCTGGCGAGCGCGTCAGTAGCTCGCGGATTCGCGAACTCATCGGCGCCGGCGCAGTCGCCGCGGTGCAGCCGATGTTGGCGCGATACTATTTCATTTCCGGCAAGGTCGTGCCCGGTCACCGGCGCGGCCGTGAGCTCGGCTTTCCGACGGCCAACATCGTCAGCCGGGCCGAGATCGTTCCGCGCGACGGTATCTATGCGACCTTGTTCCACCTCGGCGAGAAGGTTCTGCCCAGCGTTACCAGCGTCGGGCTTAACCCTACCTTCGGCGCCGGCCCGCGCACCGTCGAGAGCTATATATTGCATTTTGATCGGGACATTTACGGCGAGTCGGTGCAGGTATCGTTCGTCGCTCGGCTCCGTGACGAATTGAACTTCGCTTCGGTGACATCGTTGATCGAGCAGATCCATGTCGATATCGCTGACGCCAAGAAAATCCTCGCAGTTCAGGGCTTTGCTGTCGACGACATAGGCTGACGCAAAATCTTAAGCATGGGATTGGCACGATTCACGATTGGGGTCGAGACGGCGGGCATGCGCTTGGATGTGTTCGTCGCGCGCCACTATGCCGCGCCGGCAGCAGCCGAGGCAATGAGCCGTGCCGGGGTACAGAAGCTTATCGATGTCGGTCAGGTGACCGTCAACGGTGCGCGCATGAAGTCCAGTGTCCGGGTGAAATTGGCCGACCGTATCGAGATTCACATCCCGGCCGTGCGTGAGATCGGTTTGATCGCTGAGGATTTGCCTTTGACGATTCTCTATGAAGATCAAGATATTATTGTAATTCACAAAGCCGCTGGCATGGTCGTTCACCCCGCGGCGGGGCGTACGAGTGGCACATTGGTCAACGCAATCTTGCACCATTGCCCGGCGATCGCGGGTATTGGCGGTGAGCGGCGGCCGGGGATCGTGCATCGTCTCGATAAGGACACGTCGGGTGTGATGGTGGTTGCCAAAAACGATTTGGCGATGCGCAGTTTGGTGGATCAATTCAAGGGCCGCACGGTGCGCAAAGAATATATTGCGCTGGTACATGGGCGCATGGCAGGGGAGCGGGGCGAGATTGACCGGGCCATCGGCCGCCATCGCAGCGATCGGAAACGGATGTCGAGTCTGCGCGTCCTCGGTAAGAGCCGTGAAGCTACGACTGAGTGGATCGTTGAGAGTCGATACGCCGTGCCGCTGGCGGACCGGGGGGTCGCTTGGTACTGTTTGATCCGTCTGTTTCCCCGCACCGGTCGCACGCATCAGATCCGCGTTCACCTCGCCGATCTTGGCCATCCTTTGGTTGGCGATCGAGTCTACGGTCGCCGTCGGACTGCGGCGCCACAAAATGAATTATTCGGCGCAGGCATCGACGGCTTCTTGCGCCACGCGCTGCACGCCGAGAAGTTGAGCTTCGATCATGTGCGCAGCGGCGAACGGCTGGAGTTTCGCGCGCCTCTAGCCGACGACCTAGTGAACTTGGTTCAATCGCTCGAAAACCACGCGGTATCCAGCGAATCGGTCCGGGTGAAATCTTCGCGGCCAACTGGGTTGACAAGATTCGGAGTTTAAAATACTATTATTTCACCGAGGATCAGTTCAGCAACTCTTTTTGATCGTCCCCGCGCCATAAAAATATTCGTTCGCAGCTTATCGATCAGAGCTTATTTTGTTTTTCAAAAAAGAGATTCTTGTCTGCGTTTAGTAGTTTGTCCCACGGACGCACTTGCCTGTGCAGCTGCGTCCGGCGCCAGCGTTGACTCGTTGCCATTGAAGTTTCGTGCAGCCACTGGCGTCTTCGGTGCTTGAATTTCCCAGCAAGCGACTGTTTAGACCTGATTGCGTCAAAAGTGGATTACAGCTTTGAGTGTTGAAAGGAGAGGCATAGTGTATGGTGCGTGGTAGAACTCGATCCGCCGAGCCGGAGACCGAAGAAGAAATCGTCAAAGAAGTTGTCAAAGATAATGGGTTGAATCTCAAAGCCCTCAAGGAAAAGAAGATCGGCGATCTTGCGCTGATCGGCAAAACTTTTAATATCGAGGGCGCCGCCAATATGCGCAAACAGGATCTGATTTTTGCGATCCTGCAGGCGCAGACCGAGCAAAACGGTCATGTCTACGGTGAGGGTGTGTTGGAAACCCTACCCGATGGTTTCGGCTTTCTGCGCGCCCCCGATTATAACTATCTGCCTGGACCAGACGATATTTATGTTTCCCCCAGTCAGATTCGTCGCTTCAGTTTGCGCACCGGCGATATCATTTCCGGTCATATTCGACCGCCCAAGGAAGGCGAACGTTATTTCGCCTTACTCAAGGTCGAAACGATCAATTATGAAGACCCTGAACGCGCCCGGGAAAAAATTCTTTTCGACAACCTGACGCCGCTTTATCCCAACGAGCGTTTGTGTTTAGAAAATCAGCCTACCGACTACACTACCCGAATCGTCGATTTGTTGGTGCCTATCGGTAAGGGGCAACGTGGTTTAATCGTGGCCGCGCCGCGCACCGGCAAAACCATGATGTTGCAGCATATCGCCAAAGCGATAGCGCATAATCATCCAGAGGTGGTGTTGATCGTCCTGTTGATCGACGAGCGGCCGGAAGAGGTCACCGACATGCAGCGCTCCGTCAATGGCGAGGTGATCAGCTCGACCTTCGACGAGCCGGCGACGCGCCATGTGCAAGTGGCTGAGATGGTGATCGAGAAAGCCAAGCGCTTGGTTGAGCATGGCAAAGACGTGGTGATCTTGCTCGATAGTATCACTCGCTTGGCGCGTGCCTATAACACCGTCGTGCCGCCAAGTGGGAAGATCCTCTCCGGTGGTGTCGACTCGAATGCGCTGCATAAACCCAAGAAATTCTTCGGTGCCGCCCGTAATATCGAAGACGGTGGCAGTTTAACCATCATCGCCACGGCCTTGATCGATACGGGTAGCCGCATGGATGAAGTGATCTTTGAAGAATTCAAAGGCACCGGCAACATGGAAGTCCATTTGGACCGGCGCTTGATGGATAAGCGGGTGTTCCCGGCCATCGATATCAATAAGTCGGGAACTCGCAAAGAAGAATTGCTGATTCCGCGAGAAGATCTCAATCGTATTTGGATACTGCGCAAAGTCTTGTCGCAGTTGAGCGTCGTCGAATCGATGGAATTCCTGCTCGATAAGATGCATGGCAGCAAGACTAACAAAGATTTTCTCGATTCGATGAATCAATAATAGCGATCGCGCCGGTCGTCAAACTTGCGTCATTGGGCGTTCTCTGTTAAAACCCGGAGCATTGCGTCATTTGTGTCGTCCTTAGGATCTTGAGCGCTTGCCCGCCTGGAAACGTTCTCGATCCGAAGGTTTTATCAATTCACTACACACCCTTGCCGATCGTTATCGCGGTGCCTAAGAACTAGGTGCGGTGGCGAAAAGACGCGAGGGGAGGGAAAACCACGGGAGAGCAGTATGGCAGAGATTACAATGAAACAGTTGCTGGAGGCCGGTGTCCATTTTGGCCACCAGACCAGCCGGTGGAACCCGAAGATGAAACCTTACATCTTCGGTGCGCGCAATGGCATTCACATCATCGATCTGCAGCAGACGGTGTCGATGTTCAAGGATCTCGAAGCGGTGGTGCGCGACCTGGCGGCTTCCGGCGGCCATGTGCTGTTTGTCGGCACTAAGAAACAAGCCCAGGATGCGATCCGCGAAGAAGCGACCCGCTGCGGCATGTACTATGTCCACAACCGCTGGCTCGGCGGTACGCTGACCAACTTTACGACGATTCGCCAGAGCATCGAACGATTGCGTAAGATCGAAGAGATGGAGAATGATCCTAAGGTCGTCGATGCGCTAACCAAGAAAGAAATGCTCGGTCTCAGCCGTGAAAAAGACAAGCTGGAGCAGTCGCTGGGTGGGATCAAGGCGATGAAGAAACTGCCCGACGCAATTTTTGTCATCGATCCAAAACAAGAAGAAATCGCCGTCAAAGAAGCACGTAAGCTCGGTGTTCCAGTGATCGCGGTGATCGACAGTAATTGCGATCCAGATATGATCGATTACAAGGTGCCCGGCAATGACGACGCGATCCGGGCGATTCGATTGTTCTGCTCGGCGATCGCCGAGGCGGTGATCGAAGGGCGAACGATGTACGAGCAATCCTTAGTAAAGGACAAGGTCGATGACCGGCAGGGTAGCGATGGCGCCGCGGCGACGATGGAAAGCGCGGTCGGAGGAGTTTAGGCGACATGGAAGTGACAGCGAGTTTAGTCAAAGAGCTTCGGGAAAAAACCGGAGCCGGTATGATGGATTGTAAAAAAGCTCTTGCCGAGACCGCTGGAGATTTGTCAAAGGCGGTCGATTATTTGCGTCAAAAGGGGTTGGCCGCGGCGGCAAAGAAAGCCGATCGCGTGGCTACGGATGGCGCCATCGGCGCTTATGTCCATGCCGGCGGCAAGCTTGGCGTCTTGGTCGAAATCAATTGCGAGACCGATTTCGTCGCCCGCACCGCGGAGTTCCAAAGTTTGCTGAAGGATGTCGCCATGCAAGTCGCGGCGACCAATCCGCGATGCGTGCGCCGTGAGGAAGTCTCAGCCGACGAATTCGAGCGCGAAAAGGTTATCTATCGCCAACAAGCGCTGGAGTCGGGCAAGCCGGAAAAAGTCATCGAGATGATTGTCCAGGGCAAGATGGAGAAGTTTTACTCTGAAGTCTGCTTGCTGGAACAGTCGTTTGTTAAAGATCCCGATAAGAAAGTCATTGATGTCGTCAACGATGCGATCGCGCGATTGGGAGAGAATATTCAGGTGCGCCGCTTTGCCCGCTATCACCTTGGCGAAGGGGTGGCGAAGGGCTAGCGCTTAGCGGAATCACGGCATGAACAACGGTGCACCGAAATATAAACGGATCATTTTGAAAGTGACCGGCGAGGTGTTTGCCGGCCCCGGTAATTTCGGCATCGACGGCAAGACCGTTAAGGCTTTCGCCCAGGAAATCAAAGAGGTCAAGGATCTCGGCTGTGAACTCGCACTCGTCATCGGCGGCGGCAACATATTCCGTGGCGCAGTGGCGAGCGAGATCGGCATGGACCGCGCCAGCGCGGATACCATGGGCATGCTCGCCACGGTCATCAACAGTCTCGCTCTGCAAGATGCTTTGGAGAAGATCGGTGTGTCGACACGGGTCTTGTCCGCCCTCGAAATGCGCCAGGTCGCCGAGCCGTATATCCGCCGGCGCGCCACCCGCCATTTAGAAAAAGGCCGCGTCGTCATATTTGCCGGCGGCACCGGCAATCCTTATTTCACCACGGATACCACGGCGAGCTTGCGCGCCATGGAAGTGGGAGCCGAAGTGATTCTCAAGGCGACTAAGGTGGACGGTATTTACGATGCCGACCCGTTCAAGCAATCCGACGCTAATAAGTTCGAACAATTGACTTATATCGAAGTCCTCAATCGAGAATTAAAAGTGATGGACTCCACGGCGATCTCGCTGTGCATGGACAATCAACTGCCGATCATCGTTTTTAACATCATGGAAAAGGGTAATATCAAGCGGGTCGTCTCAGGCGAGTCCATTGGTACCTTGGTGAGCGGAGGCAAACGGTGAACGAAGCGATTTTTACCCAAACGCAAAAAGAGATGGAAGGTTCGGTTGCGGTGCTGCGCAAGGATCTGACCAAGCTACGCACCGGGCGGGCGTCGACGGCTTTATTGGAACATATCACCGTCGAATATTACGGTGCTTCGACGCCCTTGCACCAGCTGGCTACGCTGAGCGCGCCGGAACCGCGCTTATTGGTCATTCAGCCCTTTGACCGCGCCGCCATGACGGAGATTGAGAAGGCGATTCTCAAATCCGATCTCGGTCTCAACCCAAACAACGACGGCAAGGTAATCCGGATTCCGATTCCCGCCTTGACCGAAGAGCGGCGTAAGGACTTGGTCAAGCATGTGAAAAAGATCGCTGAAGAGTATCGGGTGTCGGTGCGTAATCACCGGCGAGTCGCTGTTGAGCAACTCAAGGAAGCGGAAAAAAAGAAAGAGATTACCGCCGACGAGGCCAAGCATGGGCTTGACCGGGTGCAGAAGATCACCGACGACTTCATTGGCCGGATCGACAAGATCGTCAAAGCTAAAGAAGATGAAGTCATGGTGATTTAGCCCTACATCGCAATATTGCCTTGCCTTCCCTGTGCCCTATCCAACGTCACCCTCTCGACGATATTTTCTCATTTACCGATGAACGCTTATCTAGGCAGGCTGTCGTGGAGTTAGACGGTGTCGATAAGAGTCGTTTGCCGCAACATGTCGCCATCATCATGGACGGCAATGGGCGCTGGGCAACCCAACGGCATAAGCATCGCATTGAAGGCCATCGGCGCGGTAAAACCTCGGTGCGCGTCATCGTCGAGATGAGCCGAAAGATCGGCATCCGTTACCTTTCCCTCTACGCTTTTTCCACCGAAAATTGGTTGCGTCCCGATGACGAGGTCGAGGCCCTGATGGGGTTGTTGGAACATTATCTCGTAGCGGAGCAGGCCAAGATGATGCGTTATGGAATTCGCCTGCTCACTGTGGGCGACCGCAGCCGGCTGCCCGCTGGCGTGCGGCGCACCCTGGAGAGCGTCCTTGCAACCACGGCAAACAACCAGCGCATGACCGTCGTCCTGGCACTCAGTTATAGCGGCCGCGATGACATCGTGCGTATGGCCAGAAACTTGGCGCAGCAGGTGAAAACCGGCCAGTGTCAGCCGGAGGCCGTCGATGAGCAGTGGATTTCCTCCCAGCTCGACACCGCGGGGGTGCCCGATCCCGATCTCTTGATTCGCACTAGCGGCGAGATGCGTATCAGCAATTTTTATCTCTGGCAGATCGCTTACAGCGAGCTTTATATCACGCCGACACTGTGGCCGGATTTTCGTGAAAAGGAATATCTCCAAGCGCTGCTCGATTATCAACGGCGGCGCCGCCGTTTTGGCCGTACCGACGAACAACTGGCGCAAAACCCGATGGCCGCGATGGGGGCGGGTGGACCGAAATCTTAAAGCGCGGTTTGCCACTGCCGCTGTCGGGCTGCCGCTTTTGGGCTGGTTGGTTGGCTGGGGTGCGCCATGGCTTTTCTCGCTAACCTTTTTTGTGCTCACCGTTGCAGCGTTGCAAGAATACTTCGCGATGATCTGGCCCGGCGATCCTGGGCTGCAGTGGCGCGGCATTCTGTTCGGTAGCGCCGTCGGTCTGACCGTCATGCTAATTCCCACGACTGCTTCGGCTCTCTGTCTAAGTGTGCTCTTGCTGCTATTGTTCGCCAGCACGTTATGGTCCGGCGGCTCGCTTGCGGAGCGCTTCAACCGGCTTGGTTGGACGTTGTTGGGTGGATTATACATCGGTTTTTTAGTGCCGCATTTGGCGCTGCTATTTCAGCTCAAAGATGGCCGTGGCTGGGTGGCTTTTGTCTTCGTTGTCATTATGGCCGGAGATTCCTCGGCTTATTTCATCGGCAAACATTTCGGCAAGCGGAAGCTGGCGCCGGAGTTGAGTCCGAGTAAAACCGTCGAAGGCGCGATCGCCTATCTGATCGGTAGCGTTGTCATTGGCGTGCTTGCCATGACGGTATTATCGTTACCAGTGGGAATGTTCGAAATTGTCTTGCTCTCGCTAGTCCTCAGTGTCCTCGGCCAGATCGGCGATCTTTTTGAGTCTTTGATCAAGCGCGCGTTCGCCGTCAAGGACTCCGGTGAGCTATTGCCGGGCCATGGCGGAGTTTTGGATCGTCTCGATAGTTTGATTTTTCCGGTAGTCTTCGCGACATTCTATTTAAAGGTGATTCATCCATGAGAACAATCGCGCTGCTGGGTTCCACCGGTTCGATCGGTGTTAGCACTTTGGCGCTGGTCCGCGAATTTCCCGAACGCTTCGAAATCCACGGCATGGTGGCAGGCCGCAATGTGGCGCTGCTGGCCCGGCAAATAAAAGAATTTTCCCCGGCGGTGGTGGCCATTGAGCGCGCGGAAGATATCGCGTCACTGAGCAAATTAGTAGGCAAACATAAAGTCGAAATCTTATCTGGCCAGGCCGGGGCCAGCGCCGTGGCCACCGCCGCTAAAGTCGATGTCGTGTTGGCGGCGATCGTTGGCGGCGCCGGCTTGATGCCGACGCTACAGGGAGTTTTAGCTGGCAAAGAAATCGCCCTGGCCAACAAAGAAGCGTTGGTCATGGCCGGCGAGTTGTTCGTCAAGGCGGCCAAGAAAACGGGCGTGCGGCTCTTGCCGGTGGATAGCGAGCACAGCGCGATCTTTCAGTGCCTGCAAGGCAACCAGCGCGGCGACGTCGACAAGCTCATCTTGACCGCGTCGGGCGGGCCGTTCCTGCACACGCCGCTCAATCGCCTGGCCAAAGTCTCGATAAATCAGGCGCTCAAGCATCCCAATTGGAAAATGGGCCGGAAAATCACCATCGATTCGGCGACGATGATGAACAAAGGGCTGGAAGTCGTCGAGGCACGCTGGGAATTCGACATGGAGCCCGGCGGTATCCAAGTGGTGATCCATCCGCAGAGCGTGGTCCATTCGATGGTGCGTTATCAGGACGGCGCGATTATGGCGCAACTGGGCATTGCCGACATGCGCATACCGATCGCTTACGCGTTGGCCTATCCGCACCGTCTCAAGGGCAGTTGGGAGCCACTCGATTTGACCGAGCACGGCGAGCTCAACTTCCTCCCGGTGGAGAAAAAGCGCTTTCCCGCTCTCGCATTGGCCTACGGTGCGTTACGCGAGGGCGGCACCATGCCCACCGTGCTTAATGCCGCGAACGAAGTGGCGGTGGCGGCTTTTTTAGCGGGTAGGATAGGATTTCGCGAAATTCATCGTATAATTGAGCGAACCATGCAGCGCCATCAAACTACGCATGCCAAGAACGTCGAAGACGTCATCGACGTCGACCGCTGGGCGCGCGAGGTCGCATCGGCCTACGTCGATTAATCGAGTCTAGCTAAAGGAGTATCGCGATGGAAAGTGTTCTTTATTCAATCGTTTCAGCGGTCGTCGGTTTGGGCTTATTGATCGTATTTCACGAGTTCGGCCATTTCCTAATCGCCAAGTTATCCGGTGTCGGCGTGCTGACCTTTTCCGTCGGCTTCGGTCCCAAGCTTTTGGTCCGCAAGAAAGGCGAGACCGAGTACGCCTTGAGCGCGTTTCCCTTGGGCGGCTACGTCAAGATGATCGGTGAAGACCCGGACGAAGAGGTCTCCCAAGCCGACCGGGAAAGATCCTTCGCGCACAAGAGTCTATTTAAACGTTGCGCCATCGTCTTTGCCGGTCCGGGATTTAATTTGATGTTGGCGGTGTTGCTGCTCATGCTGGTGTTTGTTTTTTACGGCGTGCCGGTAATGTCGACGCTGGTGAGTGGGGTGGAGAAGGGGTCGCCAGCGGAACAGGCCGGTGTCGCCAAAGGCGATCGGATCGTCGCCATAGACGGTAAAGCGGTGGCGGAGTGGGAAGAGTTATCGCAAACCATCAAAGGCAGCCAGGGCAAAGCTATTAATCTAGAAATCCGCCGTGGCAGCGAAACGGTCAAGGTCGCGGTGCAGCCGACAAAAAAAGAGGGCCGCAGCATTTTTGGCGAGCGCAAAGACGACTGGATGATCGGTATCGGCAGTCAGGGCACCATCGAAAAAGGCAAGCCGGGGCTCGCTATCGGCAAAGCTTTTACGCAAACCTGGGACTACATCAAGATTACGCTCCTGGCTTTTTATAAAATGATCACGGGCGATGTCTCGCCCAAGAATATCGGTGGTCCGATTCTGATCGCCCAGATGGCCGGACAGCAGGCCCAAGAGGGGGTTGGCAACTTTCTCCATTTTCTCGCCGTGCTGAGCATCAATTTGGGTGTGCTTAATCTCTTGCCAGTGCCGGTGCTCGATGGCGGTCACCTGTTATTTTTTCTGGTCGAGGCGGTGATCCGCAAACCGGTCTCGGTGCGTGTGCGGGAAATGGCCCAACAGGTAGGTATCTGTCTGTTGGCCTTATTGATGGTCTACGCCTTTTACAACGACATCGTGCGTTTTTTCGAGAAGCAGGTCGGTGGATGAGGATACTTGGCGTTGACACCTCGACAACCACCGCCAGTGTTGCATTAATCGCCGACGACCTACTGATCGCCGAAGCCGGTGATGGGCGCGAAACTTCCATCGGCTTAACCCGTGCTCGGGGCAGTCACTCAGAGACCATTTTGCCGCTAATCCAAGCGGTGCTCGACAAAAGCGAGTGCCGGCTTGCTGATCTCACGGCTATTGCCATAGCCATCGGTCCCGGTTCGTTTACCGGATTGCGCGTCGGTCTCGCTGTCGTCAAAGGGTTGGCCTACGACGGCAACTTGCCGGTCATTGGGGTGTCGAGCCTTGAGGCGCAAGCCGCGCGTGTGCAAGATTTGGCCGGGCCTATCTGTCCGTTGCTCGACGCGCGCAAGCAAGAAGTCTACGCTGCCTTATTCGATCGGCGCGATGGCATCCTGCTGCGCCGGATGGCCGATCGGGCGTGTGCCATTACTACCCTCGCAAGCCTGTTCGATCCAGCACCTTCAGCGCCGCAAATAGCTTTTGTTGGCGCCGGTGCCGAACGTTATCGCGAGGAGTTACTGCGCATGTGCGACGGGCGGGCGCGGTTCGTCGGCGAAGCTGGAGCCGTGAGTGCAGCCCACGCGGTGGCGCGCTTGGCAATTGAGCGGTTTGCCGATGCTCCCGGGGGTGATTTAGGTCAGCTGGCGCCGTTCTATTTAGGTGCTCCTCTGGGCCTCGGAAATACTCGGGAAATTGTCCCTAACTCGTTGAAATAATAAAGAGAAAGCCGCGTTGACAATCCACTGACCGTAAGTTAGATTGAGCCCGCTCAGAATTAAGATTTCCCAAAGGAGGTCGCTGTTATGGAAATTACTGAAGAATCGGTGATCGTCTCCCTGCTGGATAAGGATCCAGAGCTGAAGAAATACTACGATGAGCATCTAGCCCTCGAGAAACAACTTGCCGCATTTCAACATAAAGGGCATCTGTCGGCGGATGAAGAAATTGAAATGAAACGTATCCAAAAACTTAAACTCAACGGCAAAGACAAGATGATGGAGCTGCTCGCCAAGCACCGTTAGTTCGGTCGCCGGAGCTAAAGAATCTTATGAAAATTACCGGAGCAGAAATTTTTTGCGAATCGTTGCGCCGCGAAGGGGTGAAAACCATTTTCGGTTTGCCCGGCGGCGTCGTCCTGAAAATTTTCGATGTCTTGTGCCAGCGCAAAGATCTGCAGTTGATCTTGACTCGCCATGAGCAGGGCGCGGCCCATATGGCCGAGGGTTACGCCAAGGCGACCGGCAAGGCTGGCGTGGTGCTGGTGACCTCCGGACCGGGCATGACGAATATTGTCACCGGCTTGGCCGACGCGCACATGGACTCAGTGCCGTTGGTCGCGTTTACCGGGCAAGTTTCCACCGATTTGATCGGCAACGATGCGTTTCAAGAAGCCGATAATGTCGGTATCAGCCGCCCCTGCACCAAGCATAACGTGTTAGTGAAAGACGTGAACGATCTCGCTCAAGCGGTCAAGGAAGCGTTTTACATCGCGACTAGCGGCAGACCGGGGCCGGTTTTGGTCGATATCCCCAAAGATGTCAGCATCGCCAAGGCCGAATTCAAATATCCTGACAAGATTAATTTGCGCGGCTATCGCCCGTTCACCGGCGGCGATAAATCGCAGATCAAGCAAGCGGCTGAAGCGATCATGACGGCGAAGAGGGCGATCATCTACGTCGGCGGCGGTGCGGTGTTTGGCGATGCTGCCGACGAAGTGCGCGAGCTCGCTGAGATCACGCAAATTCCTGTGACCATGACGTTGATGGGGCTCGGGACCTTCCCTGGAACCCACGAGCTATCCTTGGGAATGTTGGGAATGCATGGTGGCTACTGGAGCAACATGGCGATGCACCAAGCCGACTTATTGATCGCTGTGGGCGCGCGGTTCGACGATCGCGTCACCGGCAAACTCTCAGAGTTTTGCCCCGAGGCACGGGTGATTCATATCGATATCGATCCGACGTCGATACGTAAGACGTTTCACGCCCATATTCCGATCGTCGGTGATGTCAAATCGGTGCTGCGCCAGCTGAACGTTGTGTTGCGTTCGTTGGACGGCAACCCGACGGCGATGAAAGCGCGGCGCGCGCCATGGCTCAAGCAGATCAACGCTTGGAAGAAAGAGCATCCGCTGGTTTACAAGCAAGACGACAAGATCATCAAGCCACAGTATGTCGTCGAGAAGCTCTACGAGTTGACCAAGCATGAAGCCATCGTCGCCACCGATGTCGGCCAGCACCAGATGTTCGCGGCACAGTATTTCAAGGGGAAGAAGCCGCGCACCTGGCTTACCTCCGGCGGTTTGGGCACCATGGGTTTTGGTTTCCCCGCCGCCATCGGCGCCCAGGTGGCGTATCCCAACCGGCAGGTGGTTTGTATCACCAGCGAAGGTAGTTTTCAGATGAATCTGCAGGAGCTGGTGGTGGCGGCCGAGCATAACCTGCCGGTGAAGATCGTCTTGCTCAACAATGGCGTGCACGGCATGGTGCGCCAGTGGCAGGATCTATTTTACGAGAGCCGCTATTCGGCGAGCTTGCTGGGAAATAAGCCGGACTTCGTGAAGCTTGCCGATGCCTATGGCATTAAAGGCTTGCGCGCACTGAAGCCTGGCGAAGTCGAAGGAGTGCTCAAAGAAGGGTTAAAGCACAAGGGACCGGTGCTGATGGATATTCACACTGACCCGTTTGAGAATTGCTATCCAATGATTCCCGCCGGCGGGGCGCAGCATGAAATGATGCTCGAAGATCCGCCGGAACTGAGACAGTCGCGTAAGGGTGGCGCAGTACATAAGAGAAAGGTGGATGAAGGCGAGGGTGTTCTTCCTGCCTGATATAGTTAGCGAATGGAACATATCATATCGGTTCTTGTCGAAAATAAATTCGGCGTTTTAGCCAGAGTCGCAGGTCTTTTTAGCGCAAGAGGGTACAATATCGAGAGTTTGTCGGTGGCGCCAACGCTGGACCCGACGACTTCGATGATCACGATCGTGACCGTCGGTGACGATCGCATCATTGAACAGATCATGAAGCAGCTCAACAAAGTCGTCGAGGTGTTGAGCGTCGTCGATCATACCGAAACCGACTTTTTGGACCGCGAGACGGTGTTGATCAAAGTCCACACCAAGCCGGAGCACCGCGACGAAGCGATTCGCATCGCGTCAATATTTCGCGCCAAGATTGTCGACTCGTCGCCGCTCACCTACACCATTGAAATTACCGGTGATGTCGACAAAGTCGAGGCGATGATCAACATGCTCAAGCCGTTGGGAATTAAAGACCTGATCCGCACCGGCCGGATTGCGATCGCCCGCGAAACCACTAGAACCGCGTCGCCGCGCCGGGAGCCGGCTTTGTTAAAGCCGTAAAACGACGCTGCCAATTCGTCCCAACAGTTCACTAAAAAAAACACCGGTCATGAACATTCATGGCCGGCGTTTTGTTTTACGGCGGGCTCGCTTACGGGCCGGTAGGTGGTTAGGTCATGATATCTTTCATTTTTATCGACGGCGTCCTTACGAACTTCCTTGCCTTTATCGACAGCCTTGTCCCTTGCGCCACCGCCGGCGCCCTTGGCATTGGCACTGGCCGCTTTGATGGCGTCGGCAGTTTTTTTGACGGTGCCACCGGCGATTTCATGCCCCTGAACGATCGCACGCCTAACTGTAGCGCCAGCGAGCCTGAAGGGACTTCGGAACGAACATCCGTTGCCGATTACCGCGCTTCACTCAACAGTTATCTACGTAGCGCATGGCGATGCCCCCATCGGTTGCCGGTAGATCAGTTCGACAACGCTATCAGGCGACTCCGTTCACCTGCCTGATGCACAACTAATTCTCGTTTGGTTACAGATACTTGTCGTTGACTTAGAGCGGGTCAATCGGCATAGTAGAAAGCCTAAAGTTCAGAGGAGAAATCATTCCATGCAAGTTTATTACGACCGCGATGCGGATCTCAATGTGTTGAAGGGCAAGAAGGTCGCCGTGCTCGGTTACGGCAGCCAGGGGCATGCGCATGCCAATAATCTGCGCGACTCGGGCGTCGATGTCGTCGTCGGCCTGCGCCATGGCAGCAGCTCATGGGCGAAAGCGGAGAACGCCGGCCTCAAAGTCTTCGAAACCGCCGAGGCGGTCGCGCTGGCGGATATCGTCATGGTCCTGTTGCCCGATGAGTTGCAGGGCGATGCTTACGAAAAGGAAATCCGGCCGGGATTGAAGAGCGGCAACTACCTGGCGTTCGGCCATGGCTTCAATATTCATTTCAAGAGAATCGTCGCCCCGGCGGGAGTCAATGTATTCATGGTTGCCCCCAAGGGACCGGGCCACTTGGTTCGCAGCGAGTACGAGAAAGGGCGCGGCGTGCCTTGCCTGTTGGCGGTGCATCAAGACCCTAGCGGCGACACGACGAAGATCGGTTTGGCCTACGCCAGCGCCATCGGCGGCGCTCGCGCCGCCGTGATCGAGACCACCTTCAAGGACGAAACCGAAACGGATCTCTTCGGCGAACAGTCGGTATTGTGCGGCGGATTGTGCGCGCTGATTCAAGCCGGCTACGAGACCCTCGTCGATGCCGGTTACCCGCCCGAGATGGCCTATTTCGAATGCGTCCACGAAGTGAAGCTGATTGTCGATCTGATCTATGAGGGTGGCATGACGAACATGCGCTACTCGATCAGTAATACCGCGGAGTATGGCGACTTGACCCGTGGCAAGCGTGTCATCGGTCCGGAAGTGAAGGAAGCGATGCAGAAGATCCTCAAGGATATCCAATCCGGAAAATTCGCCGACGAGTGGATCAACGAGTTTAAGGCGGGATCGCCGCATTTCACCGAGCTCAGAAAAGAACAGGCCAATCACCCGCTGGAAAAAGTCGGCGCCGGGTTGCGGTCGATGATGCCTTGGCTGGGCCAGAACCGTTTGGTCGACCGAAGTAAGAATTAGGCTAGTGGCCCGATGGGTGATAACTCGCTCTAGGCGGCACACGATGCGTATCGCAAAGGAAGGTTGGCCGTTGATTCTGGCGGCCGCAGCGCTGGCGTTGCTGGCGTTGTTGTTCGGCTGGCTGGCGGCTGGTATCGCATTGGCGATCCTAACGCTAGGGGTTGCGGCATTTTTTCGCGACCCGGAGCGCGCGATCCCCACCGGTGACGGCCTCGTGGTTTCGCCCGCGGACGGCCGGGTTGTCACCGTCGCTCCGGTGCAGGGCGATGGCCTGTTCGGTGACGCGGTGATGCGAATAAGTATTTTCCTGTCGCCTCTCGACGTGCATATCAATCGCGCGCCGGTCGCCGGCCGGGTTAACGACGTGCGCTATCAAACCGGCAAATTTCTCGCGGCCTTCAAGGAAGACGCCTCGCGCGTCAACGAGCAGAATGCGCTGCGGCTTGTCGACGAACGGGAGCGCAATTGGGGCGTGGTGCAAATCGCCGGTGCGGTCGCCAGGCGCATTGTTTGCCATTCGAAAGCCGGTGATGTGTTGGGCCGCGGCGAACGCTTCGGTTTGATCATGTTCGGCTCGCGTACCGATATTTATTTGCCTCAAGGGTGTGGTATCGAAGTGGTGGAGGGGCAAAGGGTTAGAGGCGGGGAGACCATCATCGGGAGGTTGCCATGAGCGCGATGAATGCTCCAGAGCCCGAGCAGCCGCAGGAAAAAGACAAGTTGCGCTTGCTGCGCCGCCGGCGCGAGCGGCCGCGCATCACCTTGCGCCAGAGAATGCCGGCGGAGAAACTGCGCAAGGGCGTTTATCTGATTCCCAGTCTCTTTACCGCGGGCAACTTGATGTGCGGTTTTTTTTCGATCATCGCGACCTTTCGGGGTGAGTATGTCAACGCGGCTTTGCTGATTCTGCTCGCCAATGTGTTCGATGGCGTGGACGGTTATGTCGCGCGCTTGACCCGGACCACCAGTCAATTTGGCGTCGAGTTCGATTCCTTGGCCGACGTTGTCGCTTTCGGTGTCGCCCCGGCGGTCTTGGTCTACATATGGGCACTGGTGCCGTGGCAAAACTGGGGTTGGCTGGCGGCGGCTACCTACGTCGTGTGTGGCGCGGCGCGGCTGTCGCGCTTCAACGTCCAGGCCCAAGGACCGGCGAAGAACCATTTCGTCGGTCTGCCGATTCCCGCTGCGGCGCAGATGATTAGCTCGTCGGTGCTCTTGTATTACTATATCGGCTTCGAGGGAACGCCGACGCGCCATTTGACGTTTCTCTTGGTGATTTATGGATTGGCGATTTTGATGGTTAGCAGTATTCCGTTCTTCAGTTTGAAGAATAACGACATGAGAAAACGCCACCCGGAATGGATGTTTCTTTCCGGCGTGATTTTGATTACACTGATCATTGCCGCGTGGCATATTATGTTTTTCACCATAGTCTTACTGTACACGTTATCCGGGCCCTTGTTATGGTGCTTAACCAAGCTTAAGCAACGACGGGAGTCGAGCCGGGGGGGGGCGCAAGCGTTGCCGTGAATTTCCGGCTCGAGTAAAGGCGAAACAAACTCCCGTTGGCCCTGCCGCGGGAGTTTTCATTTCGGGGTGGGCCAGCGGACAACGGTAGAGGAGACATTCAAATGGATCAGATGGCCAACGATAACGTGGTACAAATTTTCGATACGACGCTGCGCGACGGCGAGCAATCGCCGGGGGCGAGCATGACGGTGGAGCAAAAGGTCGTGATCGCGCGCCAGTTGGAGAAGCTCGGCGTCGATGTCATCGAAGCGGGCTTCGCGGCGTCGTCGGATGGCGACTTCGAGTCGGTGCGGCGAGTCGCGAAAGAGGTCAGCCAGCCACGGGTGGTGAGCTTGGCGCGCGCCCAGGAGGGCGATATTAGCCGCGCCCTGAAAGCTGTCGAGGGCGCCAAGAAGCCGGGGATTCATACTTTCATCGCGACTTCGGATATTCATCTGAAGCATAAGCTGCGCATGTCGCGTGAACAGGTCGTTGAAGCGGCGGTCAAGGCGGTTAGTTACGCCAAGCAGTATACCGATTACGTCGAGTTCTCGGCCGAGGACGCTTCGCGCAGCGACCCGGAGTTTTTGCTGCAAATCTTCCGCGAGGTCATCCGCGCCGGTGCTAAGACGCTCAATGTCCCGGATACCACCGGCTACGCGATTCCCTCCGAATTCGGCGCTTTGATCGCCAACTTGATCGAGCGTACCGCTGGCGGCGACCGGGTGATCTGGAGCGCCCACTGTCATAACGATTTGGGCCTGGCGGTGGCCAATTCGCTGGCTGCGGTGCACAACGGCGCGCGCCAGATCGAGTGCACGATCAACGGTATCGGCGAGCGCGCCGGCAATACGTCTCTCGAAGAAGTGGTCATGGCGCTGCGCACGCGCAAGAATTATCTCAATCTCGACACCAACATTCACAGTGAACAGCTTTTTCCGAGCTCGCGTTTGCTGTCGCAGGTGACCGGCATCGCGATCCCGATCAACAAACCGATCGTCGGTGATAATGCCTTTGCCCATGAGGCCGGCATTCATCAAGACGGCGTGCTCAAGCATAAGCAGACCTACGAGATCATGACGCCGGAGTCCATCGGCATTCCGGGGAATAAACTGGTCATGGGCAAACATTCCGGGCGCCATGCCTTCGATGAGCGGTTGAAGCATCTGGGCTTTAACTTGAGCAAGGAAGATATGAACCGCGCCTTCGTGCGCTTCAAAGAATTGGCCGACAAGAAGAAGAACGTTTACGACGAGGATATCGAAGCCGTGGTTGCCGAAGAAGTTTTGCGCATGCCGGGGCGGCCGGATAAGTTCGAGCTGCTCTACATGAACGTCAACTCGAGCACCGACGGGGTGCCGACGGCGACCGTCAAGATGCGCGTCGCCGACGCGGAAAAGATGGACCATGCCTCGGGCGACGGCGTGGTCGATGCCTGTTACAAGGTGATCACCAAAATCACCGATTCGCAGTCGCAGCTGGTGCGCTACTCGGTCAACGCGCTCACCGGCGGCACCGATGCCCA
The DNA here is from genome assembly GCA_963847445.1 of uncultured delta proteobacterium. Taxonomy (GTDB): domain Bacteria; phylum Desulfobacterota; class Binatia; order UBA9968; family UBA9968; genus DP-20. The sequence goes on from CAWJZV010000015.1 coordinate 272,580, forward strand.
GGGGGAAGTCGCCTGCTTGATTGAAGATGACGGCATCCGCGTGTCGGGCCAGGGATCGCATACGGACATCATCATGGCGAGCGCGCTGGCGTATATCAACGCGCTCAATAAGTTGGAAGAACGCAAACGCTATCGGCAGGTGGTGGAAAAAGAGGGACCATGAACTACAACATCGCGGTTTTTCCCGGAGACGGCATCGGCCCTGAAGTGATGGGCGAAGGCACGCAGGTGCTCAAGCAGGTAGCGCAGCTTTACGGTTTCACCGTTTCACTGGAGCCCGGCATCGTCGGCGGCGCATCCATCGACGCCCATGGCAAGCCGCTTACGGATGCGGTATTGAATCTCGCTAAGCAGAGCGACGCGGTTTTGCTCGGCGCCATGGGCGGCCCTAAGTGGGATGGTCTCGACTATGCGATCCGGCCCGAGCGCGCCCTCCTAGCGTTGCGGTTAGAGTTGGGCCTATTCGCCAATTTACGTCCGGTAAAACTGTTTGCCGCGCTCGCCTCGGCGTCGACGCTCAAGCGGGAGGTGGTCGAGGGCACCGATATGCTGGTGGTGCGCGAGCTCACCGGCGGGATTTATTTTGGCCAACCCAAGGGCGTGACGATGCTTCCCGATGGCACCGAGCGCGGCGTCAATACCGAGGTTTATACGACACCAGAGATCGAACGCATCGCCCATGTGGCATTTCAGGCGGCGCTCAAGCGGCGCAAGAAAGTGACCTCCGTCGACAAGGCCAATGTGCTCGAAGTCACCGAGCTGTGGCGCAAGGTGGTGACGCGCGTTCACAAGAACCAAGAAGGCTATGCCGGCATCGAGTTGGAACATATCCTGGTCGATAACTGCGCCATGCAATTGATCCGTAACCCCCGGCAATTCGATGTCGTCGTCACGACCAATATGTTCGGCGATATCTTGAGCGATGAAGCGGCGATGCTGACCGGCTCCATCGGCATGCTGCCGTCGGCGAGTCTCGGCGGCAAGGTCGGTATGTACGAGCCGGTGCATGGCAGCGCGCCCGATATCATGGGCCAGGACAAGGCGAATCCTTTGGCAACGATTCTCAGCGTCGCCATGATGCTTCGCCATTCCCTCGATCAGGGTGCGGCGGCGGACCGCATCGAGAAGGCCGTCGAAGTTGTCCTCGACGAAGGTTATCGCACGGCGGATATTCAAGAGCCCGGTTGTAAGCTGTTGGGCTGCAAGCAGATGGGCCAGTTGGTGCGCGACCGGATCGCGGCAGCGAAGGGATAGGTTTTTGTGAAGAAGGAAAAGTACAACGTCGCGATCGTTGGCGCCACCGGCGCCGTCGGCGAGCAGATGCGCGAAGTGCTCGATGAGCGCCAATTCCCGGTGGGCGAGTTGCGGTTGTTAGCCTCGGAGCGATCGGTTGGCCAGTTCCTGCCGTTTCAAAGCCGGCAGTTGCCCGTCCAGGTGTTGAAGGCCGATTCGTTTAAAGACATCGACATCGGCTTGTTCTCCGCCGGCGGCAGCGTAAGCGCGGAGTTCGCGCCGCTAGCGGTGGCGGCCGGCGCGGTGGTAGTCGACAACACTTCGGTGTTTCGCCTGGAGCCGGATATTCCTTTGGTGGTTCCGGAGGTCAATTCCAAAGCGATCGCCAATTACAAAACCCGCGGCATCATCGCCAATCCCAATTGTTCGACGATTCAAATGGTCGTCGCGCTCAAGCCGATTCATGACACAGCGCGGATCAAACGCGTGGTGGTTTCCACCTATCAGTCGGTTTCCGGCGCGGGACGCAAGGCGATGGAGGAATTGAGCCAGCAGGTAGCGGCGCTGTTCAACGGCAAGGAAATCGAAAAGGTCAAGTTTCCGCATCAGATCGCCTTCAATTGCATTCCCCATATCGATGTCTTCATGGCTGACGGCTACACCAAGGAAGAGTGGAAGATGATCGAGGAGACGCGCAAGATCCTCGGCGAGCCGAACTTGCCGGTCACCGCGACCACGGTGCGGGTGCCGGTGTTTTGCAGCCACTCGGAATCGGTGAATGTCGAAACCTACGTCAAGCTGTCGGCCAACGAGGCCCGGCGGATTCTACGGGAAGCGCCCGGCATCATCGTCGCCGATGAGCCGGAGAACAATCTTTATCCGATGGCCATCGACGCCGCCGGCAAAGACGCTACCTATGTCGGCCGTATTCGCGAAGATAAGTCGGTCGCCAACGGTCTCAATCTTTGGGTGGTGTCGGATAATCTGCGCAAAGGCGCGGCGCTCAACGCTGTGCAGATCGCCGAGATTTTGATCCGCGATTATTTATAAACCTTCATCGGCGCTGGACGAGTCGCGGGGTGGTTATGTTGTCGAACCCGAAACTCAAAACGCGAAACCCGGAACCACTCTGCCGTGAACGTCAAACTCACCGTCGAATATGACGGCACCAACTATCATGGTTGGCAGGTCCAGGCGAATTACCCGTCCATTCAAGCGGTTTTAGAGAAAGCGGTTTCGACGTTTCTCGGCGTGCCCACCCATATCAACGGCTCGGGACGCACCGATGCCGGTGTCCACGCGCTTGGCCAGGTGGCCAATTTTTTCACCGATAAACAATACCTGCCATACCGGATACTGCGCGGTCTCAATGCGCTAACGCCGAGAGACATCACTGTGAAGGATGTCGAAATCGTCGATGATTGTTTCGACGCCCGGCGCGACGGCCGAAGCCGGCTTTACGAATATCTGATTCTCAACCGCTCAACACCCTCGCCGTTCCACCACAATCGCGCCTGGCATATCCATGAGCCGTTGGATGTCGAAGCGATGGCCAAGGCTGTCGAATGCTTGGTCGGCGAGCATGATTTCTCGTCGTTTCGCGCCGCCAATTGCGATGCGTCGCATCCGATTCGCACCGTTTACCAGACCGGTCTCGAATACCGCGGCGAGATTCTGGTGTACAGCATCGAAGGCACGGCTTTTCTGCGCCATATGGTGCGCAACATCGTCGGCACCCTCGCCGACGTGGGCCGTGGCATCCGCACCGCCGAATCGTTCGCCGAGCTGCTCGATGCGCGCGACCGCACCCAGGCTGGTTACACCGCGCCGCCGGTGGGGTTGTATTTGGTGCAGGTCAAATACGACCCGACTTAATCGGTGCCTCATTCGCTCGTCGGCGCGCGTGGTTTTGCATTGACACACCAGGGCGATTTACTTATACCCAAACGGTGCGATTTTGTTCGCTCATAGAGGAGGTGCCAGACCATGATGCCCGAGCATGATAATTTTTACGACGTATATTCCAAGGCGAAAAAGCTCAAGATCAAATGGCCCAACGGCGCGCGCCTGGCGATCGCGCTGGCGGGCAATTTGGAAGCGTGGACCGAGATCCCCAACGCCAAGCACCGGCGCACGCACCATGTCGGCGGCTCCAATCCGATCAAGGAAGACGACGTGGTGTCGCAGTACGACTGCCGAACGGCCAGTGAAAACGACTACGGCGGCCGCACCGGAGTGTGGCGGATTCTGCGCATCCTCGACAAGTACGGCGTCAAGGCGTCGTTCAACACCAACGCGCTGTGCATTCATCGCTATCCCGAAGCGGTGAAAGCCGTGCATGAGCGCGGCCATGAGATCGTCGGCCATTCCTACGCCGAAGACATTCAACTCACACAACTGACGGCGGAAGGAGGAGCGCGACGAGATCCGCACCTGCGCCAAGATGTTTGAGGAGTTCACCGGCGTGCGCCCACCGGTTGGCTGACCTCCGGCATGCGCCACACCGAACGGACTCTGGGCATTCTCGCCGACGAAGGTTTCGCCTGGCATGGCGACGCGGTCAACGACGATAATCCTTATCCGGCTGTGGTTAACGGCAAAACCATGATCATCGTGCCGTACAAAAACGCCGTCAGCGGGTTGAACGATACCGGCATGTACCGGCGCGGCATCACGGCGAGAGATGTTTTCAATTCGTTCAAGGACGAGTTCGATTTGCTTTATGAGGAGTCCGCGACGGACCCGAAGATGTTGACCTTGGCGATGCACTGTCAGATGGCGTTTCCGGCGACGGGAAAAGTCTATGACGACTGCATCAAGTACGCCAAGTCGTTTCCCGATCTGTGGTTCGCCAAGCGGTGTGAGATTGTCGAGTGGGTGAAGAAGAACTGCATGTGAGCTCAATGGGACTGTTTCGAGTCTTGGGTTACGAGTTTCGAGTTCAAACCGAAACCCGGAACGCGAAACCCGAAACTTGAGGAGCCTCCATGTGCGACACAGCCGATGATGGCGTTGGGCTTAGTAGTTCAATTCCGCGGGAACTGCAGCTCCGTAACAAGGGACTGCGATCAGCCGATATTTCGCCGTTGATGCCGTTCGCACGGCAGCTTGCCAACTCGCGCGAGAACCGCGACAGCCATATCGGCTTTGTCGGTTACGACAAGACCAAGACGGGCAATAAAATTCTCATCGCCATCGACCGCGAGTACGATCTCGACGTGCCCCACGCCGTGGCGGCGGCGCTGCGCGAGAAGGGTGCCCATGTCGATTTGCTGGTCGCCGATATGGGCGAGCCCGATCGCGTGTTCGACTACACCGACGAAGTCGACGTGATCATGCGCCGCGAACCGTGGGAGAACAAGCCGCGCCGTTGGGAAGGCATGCCTTACATCGAGCACTTCGCCCTGCGCGGCGGTTATGATTTGCTAATCCACGGCAAGGGCGGGCCGATTCCGCAAACCGAATTTCGCTACGAGCAGATTCCCTGGTTGCGCGCCGAGCATTTCTTGCAGCGCTCAACGACCTATCCTCTCGATTTACATCTGCTCATCAACAAAAAAACTTGGGACCCGATCTGGGAGTACGGCCGCGGCGGCCGCGCGCGGCTGACCGATGCCGAAGGGACGGATATCTCTTGGACCTACTGGGACGAATATTACGACGGCACGCGCTACGGATTCTCCTCGACGCCGCGCAACGGTCATCTGTTCGGCCATCCGGTGCCGCCGATCATCGCCAAGGAAGACGCCGCTGGCGTGGTGGCTGGGACGACGAGCCATTTCTCGAAAGCGTTTCCCCAGGTCAAAGTTGAGCTGGAGGGTGGTCAGGTCGTGAAAGTTCACGGCGGCGCGGCTTACGGTGACGCTTGGCGCACACTGCTCGACGAAAGTCGACATACCAAGTATCCCTGCTTTCCACGGCCCGGCCTGTTCTACCTTTGGGAAGTAGCCATCGGCACCAATCCGAAGATCATGCGGCCGAGCGGCATCGAAAAGCATTCCTCCGGCGGTTTCGAGTGGGAGCGGCGCCGCTCCGGCGTGATCCATATGGGCTTCGGCACTCTGTGGCGCTCAGCCGAGGAGAAGTGGGCCGGCGAAAACGGCATTCTCTATGGCCATCTGCATATTCACTTGCTTTTCCCGACCTTCAACATCACCACCAAGAGCGGCAAGGAATACACCATTATCCGCAACGGCAGACTCACCGCGCTTGATGATCCCGAGGTGCGCAAGCTCGCCGAGAAATACGGCGATCCCGAGTGATCTCTTGAGAGAAGATTGGATTCCGCAGATTCCCGGAATTACGTCATCGGGATCGTACGAAGATTACGCTCGTAATCCGGGCAAGTGGATTTATGGGAAGAGTGCGTAAAATAGAAGTTGGCTGAGAATGTTTAGTTTGCCACGCGTGTCTCTGAGAGGTCCTAATATGATATGAGCGCGATCACGAGTTACGAACACGGAAAATATTTTAATGTGGTTCTGACGATTCCACTATCATGATCAATTCACCGTAATACCGCAGTTCAATCTCGCAACCCTACACGGCTCTTGAAGTCCCAGATAGCGACCGATATTATCCCGCCGAAGGAGAATTTCTCGATGGCCGAACGGACTCTTTACGACAAGATTTGGCAGTCGCATACGGTGGGTATCCTGCCGACCGGCCAAACCCAGCTGTTTATCGGGTTACATTTAATTCATGAGATCACCACCGCGCCGGCGTTCGACATGCTGCGGGAAAAGGGCATGGACGTGGCGTTTCGCGATCGCACCTTCGCGACCGTAGATCACATCGTTCCCACCGACATGCGCCAGCGGCCGTTTCTTGACAAAGAAGCGGAGGATCTCACCCAAGCGCTGGAAAGAAACGTCGCGCAGTTCGGCGTGGAATTCTTCGGCCTGGACAGCATGAACCAGGGCATCGTCCATGTCATCGGGCCGCAGTTGGGGCTCACACAGCCGGGCATGACGCTCGCCTGCGGTGATAGCCACACCAGCACCCATGGCGCTTTTGGCACCTTGGCCTTCGGTATCGGTACCAGCCAGGTGCGCGATGTATTGGCGACGCAGACTCTGGCGATGGACAAATTGAAAGTGCGCCGCATCAACATCAACGGCGCGCTCGGCACCGGCGTTTACGCCAAGGACGTGACCCTGTACATCATCCGCCAATTGGGCGTGGGCGGCGGCAAAGGCTTCGCGTACGAGTACGGCGGCGCGGTCATCGACCGGATGAACATGGAAGAGCGCATGACCGTGTGCAACATGGCCATCGAAGGCGGCGCCTTGGTCGGTTACGTCAATCCGGACCAGACCACATTCGATTACATCAAGGGCCGGCCCCATGCGCCCAAGGGCGAGGCGTTCGACAAGGCGGTGAAGTATTGGCAGTCGGTGGCTTCGGATGCCGACGCCAAGTATGACGACGTCGTGAATTACGAAGGTAAAGACATCGAGCCGACGGTGACCTGGGGCATCAATCCGGGCCAATCGGTGGGCGTCTCGGAAAATCTGCCGTTGCCGGACAAGTCGAGCGATCCCGAGAGCGCGAAAAAAGCCTACGAGCATATGGGCTGGACGCCGGGTGCGCCGATCATCGGCACGCCGGTGAACGTGGCGTTTATCGGCTCCTGCACCAACGGCCGGCTGGCGGATTTTCGCGCCGCGGCAAAGATCGCCAAGGGACGCAAGGTAAATCCCAATGTGCGCGCGCTGGTGGTGCCCGGTTCAGCCGAGGTGAAAAAACTTGCCGAGGCGGAGGGCTTGGACAAGATTTTCGAAGAAGCGGGATTTCAGTGGCGCGAAGCCGGCTGTTCGATGTGCTTGGCGATGAATCCGGACAAGCTCAATGGCCGGGAAGTTTCCGCGTCGTCGTCCAATCGTAATTTCATCGGGCGGCAGGGAAGCCCTACGGGTCGCACGCTGCTGATGAGTCCGGCGATGGTGGCGGCGGCGGCGCTCAACGGCAAAGTCGTCGACGTGCGCCAGTACGAATGAGAGAACGAGGTTCAAATCGTTCAAAAAGTTCAAGCCGTTTAAATCGTTCCGCGTCTGTAAACGGCTTGAACGGAGCGCAGCGGTTAAACGGTTTGAACGCACTTGAACTGATTTGGACCTACTGAGGAACCATGAGCGAAATAGTCAAGATCGTCAAAATCACCGGCACGGCGTTGCCGATGCGCGGCAACGAAATTGACACCGACCGGATCATTCCGGCGCGTTATTTAAAAGAAGTCAGCTTCGCGCGCATGGGCGACTATCCATTCTTCGACGAGCGTTATACTGGCGAGGGTAAGAAGAAAGACCATCCGTTCAACGATCCCGAGTATAGCGGCGCGTCGATCCTGTTCGTCAACAAGAACTTCGGCTGCGGTTCGTCCCGCGAGCACGCGCCCCAAGCGCTCAACCGTTTCGGTATCAAGGTCATCGTCGGCGAATCCTTTGCGGCGATCTTCGCGGGCAACTGCACCATGATGGGCGTGCCGACGGTGACGGCGAGCGAGAAAGACATCCAGCAGTTGATGAAAAGCGTCGAGGAAAATCCCAAGACCGAATACACCGTCGATATCGACAACAAGACCCTGACCTACGGCAAAGTGAAGATCGCTATCGATCTGCCCGATACCTACCGCACGGCGTTGACCATGGGATCGTGGGACTCCACGGCGCTGTTGCGCGCCAACCTCGAGCAAGTCAAACAGACCGCCAAGAAACTGCCTTACATGAATAGCTTCGCCGGCTGAAACCCTTGTCATCAACTGGAGCGAGTCGAGGAATGGCTGAACGGATCGTGTCCATGCATGCCGCGCACCGCAGCGGCAAGGAAGTCGTCGACGGTTTCTTGTCCCGGCCCACCGGCGCGGGCGAGCGCCCGGCGATCGTTTTGGTGCACGGCTACCGCGGTCTCGACGACGGCCAGCGGGCGGTGACGCGGCGTTTCGCGCAAGAGGGGTTTGTCTGCCTGTCGCCGGATCTTTTTCACGGCAAAACTTATCACACTCTCGAGGATTGCGCGCTTAAGAAGACTTCGCTCGATATTCCAACTGCTGTCAATAATATCGTCGACAGTGTGCCCTATCTGCGCAAGTTGCCCTGGGTCGGCAAGAAAAAAGTCGCCGTATTAGGCTTCTGCATGGGCGGCGGCTTGGCGCTCTATGCCTTGGCGCAGTCGAAGGCGTTTGACGCCGGGGTGATTTACTATCAAAGCATGTTTCCCGATCCAGAGGATCTGAAGAGTATTACGGCGCCGATGCTGTGTCACTACGGCACCGACGATCCCGGCACGACCCAGACCGAGATCGAAATGTTTCGCGACAGTCTGGAACGGCATAAGAAGAAATATCAAATCGCGATGTATCCCGGCGCCGGCCACGCTTTTCTCAACAATCCGTCGAGTAAGAGCGCGGCCAACCACGATGCCGCCGATAAGTCGGTGGCCAGCACGGCGAAGTGGCTGAAGAAACTGCTGGCGTAATTTCAAATTATTTCCTGGGAGGATGTGATGGCGAACAAATGGGACGAGCGTAAGAAGGCCCAAGAAGACGAGTACTTCGTAAAAAAAGAAAAAGAACAGCTGGCGAAGCTAAAAGCCAAGCAGGAAGCGGAAGCAAAAGAGGTGGCGAAAAAGGCCGCCTCTATGCGCTGTCCGAAGTGCGGTGACACGCTCAAGGTGCGCAGCTTCCAGAAGGTCGAGATCGATCAGTGCAACGGCTGCGGCGGTATCTGGTTGGACGCCGGCGAGTTGGAGCAGGTTGCCGAGAAGGATGAAGGCAGCTGGCTGGGTCGGTTCTGGCAAAAAAACGGCTGAGATGATTCTTGGCGGAAGATTCGGAATCGAAATGTTGGCCGCAAAGAACGCAAAGGACACAAAAAAATTATCACCGTGTAGGGCGGGTTTTAAACCCGCCCTCTTGGAGTATCTGTGCAGCGTCGTAGGGTGCTGCTGCGCACCGATTGGAATTCGCAGTCGAAATTTAGTTAGCTAAAGGAGGCGACAATGAAAAGAATCGTAAGCTCTCTGTTGCTGGCATTGGCGATGATCTGGGTGCAAACAGCGGCTCGGGTATCGGCGCAGGAGGGCAAGATCGTGCCTTACGTGCCGACGCCTCAGGAAGTTGTCGACCGCATGCTCGAGTTGGCCCAGGTGAAGAAGGGCGATGTCGTCTACGATCTCGGATCGGGCGACGGACGCATTGTCGTCACGGCGGCGAAGAAGTACGGCGTCAAGGCGATCGGCTTCGAAATCGATCCGGAGCGGATCAAAGAGTCCCATGAGAACATCAAGAAAGCCGGGGTTGAAAAACTGGTCGAAATCCGCCAGCAGGATATTCGCACGGTCGATCTGTCGGCGCCAACGTCTTGACGATGTATTTGTTGCCCGAGGTGAACTTGATGATCCGGCCGAATATCTGGAAGCAGATGAAGCCCGGCTCGCGCATCGTCTCCCACGATTTCGATATGGGCGATTGGAAGCCGATGAAAACTGAACATATCAAAGACGGTTCGAGCTGGGATCACACTCTGTATCTCTGGCACGTCGAGGCAGCGAAGAAATAGTCCGGTTTGCGCAAACGATGAGTATGCAACTGACAAGAGTTTTGTTTGGCGCGCTCGTGGCGCTCGGCTATTTGTCAAGTCTTGCTGCGGCGCAGATCAAGATCGGCGTCGCCGAAGCGTTGACCGGCAATGCCGCGCAGTACGGCGTGCCGATCCGCAAGGGGTTCGAGTTGGCGGTGAGCGAGATCAACGGTAGCGGCGGTATCAATGGCAACAAGATCGAGCTCATTGTCGAAGACGAGCAGGGCAAAAAAGAAGAAGCGATCAACGTTTTCAAGAAGCTGATCTTTCAGGACAAAGTGTTGATGCTGTTCGGTCCGACGCTGTCCAATTCGGCGCAGGCCTCCGATCCGGTGGCGCAGGCAGCCAAGGTGGTGGTCTTCGGCACCTCGAATACCGCCGATGGCATCACTTCCATCGGCAATTACGTGTTTCGCAATTCGGTCACCGAGGCCGATATTTTGCCGGTGACCTTGAAGGTCGCGGCGCAGAAGACCGGCTTGAAAAAAGTCGCGGTGCTTTACGGCAACGACGATATTTTTACCAAGAGCGGTTACGATAATTTCAAAAAAGCACTGGAGACTCTTAAGATCCCGGTGACCACCACCGAAACCTTCGCCAAGGGTGATGTCGATTTCAAGCCGCAGCTGACCAAGATCAAAGCCAGTAAGGCCGATGCGATCGTCCTGTCGGCGTTGGTTGCGGAAGGCGCGCCGGCGATGGTGCAAGCGCGCCAGCTGGGTATCACTCTGCCGTTGATCGGCGGCAACGGTATGAATTCGCCTAAGGTCTTCGATCTGGCCAAAGACAACTCCGACAACCTGTGGGTCGGCAGCCCCTGGTCCAGCGAGAATCCGGCGGCGGAGAACAAACGCTTCATCGCCGCTTATCAGAAAGCGCACAGCGCGATGCCGGACCAGTTCGCCGCCCAAGCCTACGACGCCATGCATATCGTCGCCCAGGCGCTGAAGCAGGTGAAACTCACCGGCAAGCTCGAAGCCGATCGCAACGCGCTCCGCAACGCCTTGCCGGCGGTGCAGATCGCCGGCGCCACCGGACCCTTCAAGTTTCGCCAGGTCAAGGACAAGGACGGCAAGCCGGCCGGTTACGACGCCGTGCAGACCGCCATCGTGATGATGACCAAGGGTAACCAATACGTGATTCAAAAATAACCGATGCTCGCCCAGCAATTCGTCAACGCGATCTCCCTGGGCGGTGTCTATGCGCTGTTCGCTCTCGGTTTCACCCTGATCTTCGGCGTCCTGAACGTCGTCAACCTCGCCCATGGTGCTATATTCATGCTTGGCGCTTACACGGCGCTGCAAGCGGTGGTGCTTTTCAAATTCCCTCTGGCTGCTGGCGATGGGCGCGGCGATCGTCGTCACCGGTGCCGCCGGCTGGTTGCTTGACCGCTTGATCTTCGCGCCGCTAAGAGCGCGCCAGGCGCCTCATTTGGCGCCGATGATCGCCACCATCGGTTTGGGGATTTCTCTCAACAGTACCATCCAGGGTATTTTCGGCGCCGAGAATTTGCGCTTCCCGGTGCATGGCTTGGCCGCTGAAAGTTTGCAGTTTGACGGCGTGCAAGTTACCTGGCTGGAGATTCAGATAATTCTTCTGGCGTTCGTCCTCATGGCTGTCCTGCTATGGTGGCTCAAACACACGCGCATGGGTTGTGCCCTGCGCGCGTTGGCGGAGTCGCGCAAGGCGGCGGCGCTGTTGGGCATCGACGTCGAGGGGCTGTTTCGCGTGACTTCGGTCATCGCCGCGCTCCTGGGTGGCGTGGCCGGCGTCTTGATCGCGCTCTACACCAACGCGGTGTTTCCCCAGATGGGTCAACCGATGCTGCACAAAGGCATCGCGGTGGTCATCCTCGGCGGCATGGGCGATATCCGCGGCGCTCTGCTCGGCGGTTTCTTTCTTGGCTGTGCCGAGGTTTTTTCCGTGGCTTATATCGGCTCGACCATGCGTGACGCAGTCGCCTTCGGCCTGCTGTTCGCTATCCTGTTACTCCGACCCGAAGGCTTGTTCGGCAAAGCTGCGCAACGGCGCGCCTGATCTGAACGCCCTACGGGGCGTCAAGGTTCAAGGTTCAAAGTTCAAATTCGGAGTGCAGAGTTCGTCAAGCTGCGATACGGAGTGTAATTAGTGACTTTAGCTCAACGACATGGAATGGCTCGAAACTTTTTGGGCGACTTATAGCACGTTGGTGCTGTCCATCGGCACCAACGTGCTGTTGGCGTTGTCGATCTATCTGACCCTCGCCTGTGGGCTCTTGACCGTCGCCAATGCCGCGTTCATGGGTATCGGCGCTTACACCGCGGCGCTCCTTAGCTTGCATAGCGGTATGCCTTTTCATTTATCGTTGCTGTTGGGGGCATTGCTGCCGGCGGTGGTGGCGTTGTTGCTCGGTCCGCCGACGCTGCGGCTGTCGGGAGTTTATTTGGCGATGGCGACGCTCGCCTTCGGTGAGATCGTGCGGATATTTTTGCTCAACGCCGAAGGTTTGACTGGCGGTGCGTTAGGGTTGAACGGTATCCCGCAGCACAGCCAATGGTTCGACGTTGCGCTGGCGGTGAGCGCGGCTTTGTACGTGCTGCTGCGCTTCGCCGGCTCGCAGATCGGCCGCACTCTGGCGGCGATCTGCCAGGATGAAACCGCCACCGAGCTGATGGGGCTCAACGTGCGCGCCTACAAACTCTTCGCCTTCGTGCTCGGCGCGGGGCTGGCCGGTCTGGCGGGCGGGTTGAATGCCCACTTTACTTTTTTCATCAGTCCTAATGAGTACGGTTTCGACCGCGGCGTCGAAATCTTGGCGATGGGTGTGCTCGGCGGCACCGGCAGCCCCTGGGGCGCGGTGATCGGCGGTGTGGTGATTACACTGCTGCCGGAGTTGCTGCGCGGTCTCGGCGATTACCGGCCGCTGATTAACGGATTGATTTTGATCGTGATCATTCTTTACTCGCCCAAGGGTATCTGGGATCTCACGCGCTATCTGCATCGGCGCGCCGCGGTCGATTAGTCATGCTGCGCTTGTCATCCATCACAAAGAATTTTGGCGGTTTGCAGGTGTTGCAGAACATCAGCCTGACCGTTCCCGAGCGTGGCATCTTTGGCCTGATCGGTCCCAACGGCGCGGGCAAGACCACGGTGTTCAATTTGATCACCGGTTTGCTGGCGCCGACCAGCGGCACCATCGAGTTCCGCGGCCGACCGTTAAACGGATTAGCACCGCATCGAATTACCCGTTGCGGCATTGCCCGCACCTTTCAAAATATTCGCATTTTCAAGGAGATGACTTTGGCCGAAAATGTCTTGGTCGCCGTCGGGCGGCAGGACGCGCTACGGCGTCATGGGCGTTCTCTGGCCGTCGGCGCGCTTGCGGGCAGCGCAGCAGCGGCAACGAGCCGAGTCTAAGGAGCTGTTAGCCAAGGTCGGTCTTGCGGACAAAGCGGCCATCTTGGCCGGTAAGCTTTCCTATGGCGAACAGCGCCGTTTGGAAATCGCCAGGGCGCTGGCCACGGCACCCAAGCTTTTGCTGCTCGACGAGCCGGCGGCGGGGATGAATGGAGCGGAGAAGCAGCAGCTCATGGAAGAGATCGTCAAATTGGCAGAGAGCGGCTTGAGCATGTTGATCATCGAACATGACATGCGCTTTGTCATGGGACTGTGCCGGCAGATCGCGGTGCTCAATTTCGGCCGGCTGATCGCCCAGGGCACACCGGAAGAGATTCGCGCCAATCCCGCGGTCGTCGAAGCTTATTTGGGCGAAGAGAGCGCCGACGATGACGCGCCGGCGCAGAGATTGTTATGAGCGCGTTACTTCGCGTTGAAAATTTGCAGGTGCGTTATGGTGCCATCGAAGCGGTCAGAGGCATCAGTTTCACTCTTGAGCTGGGACAGATCGTCACCTTGCTCGGCGCCAATGGCGCGGGCAAGTCGACCACGCTGCTGGCGCTGTCGGGGCTGCTCAATATCAGCGCCGGCTCGATCCAATTCGACGGCAAGGAGTTGCGCGGCCGGGCGCCGCACCAGATCGTCGATCTGGGGCTGGTCCAAGTCGCCGAAGGGCGCGAGATTATCGCCACGCTGACGGTGCGCGAGAATTTGCTCCTGGGCGCCTATCGGCGCCATATCCGTGCTGAGATCAACAATGACTTAGAAAAAATGCTCGAAATGTTCCCGCGCTTGAGCGACCGGCTCGGCGCTGCCGCCGGTAATCTTTCCGGCGGCGAGCAACAGATGCTTGCCATCGCCAGGGCATTGATGGCGCGGCCGCGCCTGCTGCTGTTGGATGAGCCGTCGATGGGTTTGGCGCCGCTCTTGGTTCAAGAAATCTTTCGGACTTTGCGGCAGCTGCGTCGGAGCGGTTTGACGATCTTGCTGGTGGAGCAGAATGTCCGCCAAGCGCTCAAGATCGCCGAGTACGCTTACGTCATGGAGAACGGCGCGATTGTCTTGTCGGGGCGCAGCGATGAGCTGCTGCACAATGACCAGATCATCGCGGCCTATCTCGGCGGTTAGTATCGCCTCGCCACGCTGGCTTACATCACATCACTGTTGGAAAACACTACACAACGCACTCGCGGCAGTTGTCGTAGTTGCAGGAGTCTGAAGGGAAACCAGCGGGTTTCCGGCGACGGGCGGAGAACTTACAGGTTTGTTCCTAATTGCGCCGAACATCGCTGTTTGTGCACTTTGTGGTTGCTGCGATTTCACGGTTTGTCCGATAGTTGCGCGACTGGCCGCTTCTGTCCCGAGAAACCAGCCGGGTGTTTGTGGCATGGATTCTGCCTTATGCTGTTCCTAGAATTTTGATTCCAAGAGAAGGAGGAGTTTCGATGGATGAAATTTTGACCGCGGGTGAAGTAGCTGAGCTGCTTACAGATCCATCCGCGGACGGTTTACAAGCTGGTCAAGCAGGGGTCGATTCCTGGGCGCAAGTTCGGCGGGGGATGGCGTTTTAGCCGAACCGATATCGTCGCAATGGTTTCGCCCCAAGGACAACCACCGGCGCCGCGCCAGCTGCACACCGAAGAACGCTAGTTTCCCAGATCGACTTTCCACTAAGAAACCCTCCCGGATCGAGTCGTGCCGACTTCGAACGGGAGGGTTTTTTATTTCAGCGTTTCAAATCCCCATCACCACAGCCCGCGCCGGCTTGCTTCCAATACGCTGAGCAGCTAGGAAGGACGGATCAATCTGTTTCTAAGGACGGCAACCATGGATGGGGCACTGGCGGGCATCAAAGTCATCGAAGCGGCGAGTTATGTCACCGGACCGTTCGCGTCGCAGCTACTGGCGGATTTGGGCGCGGAAGTAATCAAGGTCGAAGAGCCGCAGCGCGGCGATCCGTTTCGCGGCTGGGGCGAGCGTAACTACTCGTCGACGTTTTGCAGTCTTAACCGCAATAAGAAAAGCGTTACATTAGATTTTCGTACCGATGAGGGGCGCGATGTGCTGCTGCAGTTATTAACCAGCGCCGATGTGTTTATTCAAAACTTTCGCCCCGGCGTCTTGGACAAGCGCGGCCTCGGTTACGACGATGTCAAAAAGCTCAATGCAAAAATCGTTTACTGTTCGATTTCCGGCTTCGGTCCCAAGGGGCCGTACCGCGACATGCCGGGCTACGATACCATTGGCCAGGCGCGCAGCGGATTATTGAGCTTGCTGACCGATCCGGGCAAGCCGCAAGGCATGGGCATCTCGTTTTCCGATCATCTGACCGGCATGTACGCCTGCTACGGTGTGTTGGGCGCGCTGATGAATCGCACGCTCAGCGGCGAGGGGCAGCATGTCGAGACTTCGCTACTGCGCGCGTCGGTCTCCTTTGTCGGCGAGAACGCGGCGCGCTACTTCGAGACCGGCCATGTGCCGCGGCGCAAGCATCGCACGACCACCGCCGGCGTGTTCGCTTTCGAAGACCAAGACGGCCTGGCGTTCGTGTTGCACATGTCGTCGCCGGATAAGTTTTGGCTTGGCCTGTTCGACGTCGTCGGCAAACCGGAGTGGGCCCAGGACCCGCGCTTCAACAACCGCAAAGCGCGGGTGGAAAACTACGACGCCATGAATGAACAGCTGGCGCCGATATTTCGCGCCGGCAAGCGCGACGATTGGCTGCGCCGGCTGATCGCCAAAGATGTGCCGGCGGCGCCAATCAACACCCTCGACGAAGTGTTCGCCGATCCGCAGGTCAAAACTTACGGCTTCCCGATCGAAGTGGAGCATCCGCAAATGGGCAAGATGCAGCTCATCGGCAATGCTGTCGACATGAGCCGGACACCGCCGACGATCGATCGTCCGCCGCCAGTGCTAGGCGAGCAGACCGAAGAGATTCTCAGCGCTCTGGGGTTGGATACCGCGGCGATCGCGAGTTTGCGCGCCAAAGGAGCAGTCTGAGAAGAAGTTAGAGCGTTGGAGTAATGGAGTAGTGGGTCCGGATAACCCAACACTCCAATACTCCATCACTCCAGTCCGTTGAGCCCCCCATGCGTCATCCTAGCTTAGTTCTGCTGTCGCACGACCATCACCATGGTCTGGCGCTGGCCTTGCGCTGCCGCAAGCAGGGGCTTGGCCAGATCAAGCCCATGGGCGCCGAGGGGTTGCGCGCACGTGCTAAGGAAGTTTTAGAATTCTACCGAGCTAATCTGGTGGCCCATTTCAAAGCTGAAGAAGAAGTCTTGTTCCCGCTGATGCGCGAACAGGTGGCCGGCTGCGCAGAGCTGCTCGATCAATTAATCAAAGATCATGAACAGCTGCGCCGCGCCGATGCCGCAGCTCGAAGCTGGCACGGGTTTGGCGAAGCTCATTTTTGACTTGGGTGATCTTGCTCGAACGCCATATTCGCACAGAAGAGCGGGAGCTGTTCCCGCTCTTCGAGGCTCATGTGGATGCGGTGCAGGCTGAGCAGATCGGCGTGAAATTAAAAGAACTGCTCAAGTCGTCAAAGTTAGCTACAGCCGAAGACTGGGGAGCGGTCTCTATCTCAGTCTCTGTCTCAGAGTCCTGTCTGTCATCAGTCCATTAACTTCAACAACACATGCCGCCGGTTTTTCGTGTGCGGACGCACTTGGCTCGGCCAGCGGCCGTCTTCGATGGCCTTGTCCCAGGCCGGGCTGGTGAGCACGTCGGGGCTTTCTAACTCGTAGATCGCCGTGTAGGTCGGTTCGTTAGGGATCTCGATGGTCTTGCTCTCGCCACCGATGTTCATGGTCAGCGTGCCGCGTTTGTAGCGCGATACGCCGAGGACGCCGGGGACTTTAAGCAGATTGGGCACATGCTCTTGGTCGTAGACTTCGTTGAAGATCGCGTCATGCTCGGCGTCGACATCCATGCTCGCGATCATCAAGTATTTTGCTTTACCTGCCATGTTTTTCTCCTCGTGCTGCGATTGGAAACTATCGATTAAGATTACTGGATCGAATTCACCGCAGAGACGCTGAGAACGCTGAGAAAAGAATTTAATCTCTGCGAACTCGCGTCTCTGCGGTGAAGATTCTCTTCGTTCTAATCTCTACATGCCTAAGAAGCTGCCGAGCTCCGGCGCCGGCGATTTGATCTCGACGACGATGGACTCCTCGATGCCCTCGACGCCATGGGGCACGCCCTTGGGGTGGCGGCAGACATCGCCGGGGCCGAGGATGAACTCTTCCTTGCCCACGGTCATTTTGACTTTGCCTTTGACCACGTAGGCGAGGGATTCATGGGTATGCACATGCAGCGGCGCGCCGACGCCGGGGGTATAATGGATTTCCAGAAACGTCATCTCATCGCCGGTGATCAACGGTTTCACCAGCAGGTCGCCGCCGTACATCGGCTTGCCTTCGATGGCTTTGACGGTGATCGCTTTAACATCGGCGTTTTTCGATAGAATCATTTGGCGCTCCTTTGAATGGCTTCGGCGGATCGAATCGGGAACAGGGCGGATTCTAGCCAGGGGTTCAAGTTCAAGTCAATGTAATCGGCTCTGTAAGGCATGGCTTCTCGCGTTTTTCGTCAATCCTTGATAGTTGAGGAAAGCGGATTTAGCAGCGGAGGAAATCATGTTGGTGCAAGCTCTGGATCATTTCGTCGTGCCGGTTAACGACATTGTCGTCGCTGAGGATTTTTACGTGCAAGTGTTCGGCGGCAGGATCGCCAAACGCAACGGTCTCAACGTCAAATCGCAAAGCCTCGGACCGCATACGTTCATGGATATCGCCGGCAAACGCATCGGCGTTTATCTGCAAAAAGAAGAGCGCGGCCAACCGATCACCCCGCGCGGCACACCGACCTATTCGTTTACCACCACCAAGCATGGCATCGAAGAGGTGATGGATGTGCTGGCGAATTGGAAGATCCCTTTCGAAGGGCCGCAAAAAAACACCCATCCGTTCGCCACCACGACGCTATTTTTTGCCGATCCCGCGGGTAACAATTTCGCGGTTTATGTGCCGAGCATCGATGGCCAGAGCGCAGCCGCAACGGCTCAACGGCTCACCGGGGTCGGCTACTTGGAGTTGGAGGCGCCCAAGCTCGACGAGTCGATCAAATTTTACCAGGCGGTGTTGGGTTTCGAACTGCTCAACCGTGGACTGGATATTAAGACCAATCGCAATCAAGCGGCCATGCGCATGGCTAGCGGTCAATACTTGATTCTCACGGAATCTGCTTTCCGCCCGAAGGGTTATCCGATGAGCCGCAAGATCCCTGGACCCCATCTGGGCTTTTACGTCGCGCCGGCTCAATGGCGCGACGCGCTCGCCCAGCTCGACCGTCTCGGCATTCCCAACGGCGACCGCGGCGAAGAAGCCAAAGGCCGCCACCCCGGCGGCACCGCCGGAACGTATATGGACGATCCGGCGGGCTACGTGATTCAGTATATCAGCGAGGGAATGCAGTGAGGCGGCTGCGGCCGTAAGCGACGAATACGCAGAGCATGCCGGTCGCGAGCGGCATCAGCGCCGTTACGGGATCACTGAAGATCAAGGTCACCACAACGGCGCCGATCATGATGATGGCTAAACCGGCGGCGGCGAGGGGCGTGAGCCCAGGGCGAATCTTTAGAAGCCATGGAAGTATCAAGCCGATGGCGCCGAGCATTTCCGCTACGCCAATGAAGCGGAGAAACCCGCCTGGCATGGCAATCTCCTTGGTCATTTCCTCGATGGGGGTGATCAGCTTCATGCCGCCGGCGAATAGAAAGAGCGCGGCGAGCAATCCTTGGGTAATCCACAGTGCAATGTTCATGATGGGTTTCCTTTGTGGCGACCGTCCTCTGTCAGGGGTTGCTGCATGGCACGATCCGTTGAGCGGTGATTATTTGCCGGTTGTTTCCGCCACTGATTTCAATTGCGCCAGACCCTTCTCGAAATCGCCGCCGACCATTTTATCCATGTTCATGACTAGGCCGAAAGCCTTGGCCATGAAATTGTTTTCACCTGCCATACTCCAGGTGACCAGGGTCTTGTCGGCATCGGGTTTAAAGCTGAACTCGGTGGTGTTGGTCGCCTCAAATGGTTTCTTGAATTCGAGCTTGATACGCACGAGCTCGCTGGGTCGGCTCTCCGTCAGTGTCATGCGCCCTTCGCCGACATCGCTATTGCCGGCCCACGAGTAGATCGCACCGGTTCCGGCGGGCGCGCCTTCGTGAGTTGTTTTCATGTTCGGATCGAGCTTCGCCCAGGGCGACCAGCCATCCCATTTGTGAAAGTCGTTGACCTGCGCGAACACCGCCGGGGCGGGTGCGGCAATGATAGTCGAGCGGGTGACGCGAAATTCTGCGGGTTGCAGGGCAACGATCACGATAAATATGGCGACCAACGCGACCAGCGCAATGAAAATTTTCTTGATCACAACAATTCCTCCTCAACGATTCACTCCGGGCAGTAAGGCGCATACTCACTGCGCGCCGTAGCGTTATAAGCCGGTTTAAATCCTTCGATCATATTAACCGCCGGCGAGGGCGCCGACGATCATGAACGGCTCGGCGCCGGAAGCGACGGCGCCCGGCAACGGCGCGTCGGGCGAATCATGGGATAGATCCTCGCCGCAGGCGAAGAAGCGCACGAACGCGCGGCGCTCATGCGTGACATGATCGCGAATCGTCCCGCGCAACATCGGATAGCGTGCTTCGACGGCGTCGAGCACCGAGCGTTGGGTGACTGGCCCGGCAACGTCGACTGATACCTCGCCATCGACTTGCGCGAGCTTGCGCAAGTGGGCCGGCAGCGTGACGCGGATCATGGCAATGTCTGGACTTCGACGGACACTACTGGCGGAAGATCACGCACGATCGGCTGCCAGTTGTCGCCGGCGTCGGCGGATACGTAAACTTGCCCACCGGAGGTGCCGAAATACACACCGCACTTATCGAGCGAATCGACCGCCATGGCATCGCGCAGGACGTTCACGTAGCAGTCGCTTTGCGGCAGCCCCTTGGTCAGCGCTTCCCAGTCGTTGCCGCCGCTGCGGCTGCGGTAGACGCGCAGCTTGCCGTCGGGCGGGAAGTGCTCGGAGTCACTCTTGATCGGCACGACGTAAATCGTGTTGGGCTCGTGGGCGTGAACGTCGATGACAAAGCCGAAATCGGTGGGTAGGTTGCCGCTGATCTCGTGCCAGGAATCGCCGCCGTCATCGCTGCGCATGACATCCCAGTGCTTTTGCATGTACAGCACGTCCGGACGCGATCGGTGCATGGCGATGCGATGCACGCAATGGCCGACCTCGGCAGTCGGGTTGGGGATGTAGAGCGAATGCAGACCGCGGTTGATCGGCTGCCAGGTCTTGCCGGCATCGTCGGTGCGAAACGCCCCCGCCGACGAGATCGCGATGAAGATCCGGTTCGGGTTGCGCGGATCCAGGAGGATTGTGTGCAAACACATTCCACCGGCGCCCGGCGCCCAGAATTGCCCCGAGCCGTGACCGCGCAGTCCGGCCAGTTCCTGCCAGGTTTGGCCGCCGTCGTTAGAGCGGAACAATGCGGCGTCTTCGACACCGGCGTAAACCATGTTCGGATCGGACAGGGAGGGTTCGAGATGCCAGACGCGCTTGAACTCCCACGGATGCGCCGTACCGTCATACCACTGGTGCGTGGTCAGGGGCTTGCCGGTTTCAGCAGAGGTGTCGTAAACAAACTTGTTGCTCTCGCCCTTGGGACTTCCGTCCGGAGCGGTGGTGGGTTCGCCGGGAGGGGTTCCGGGTTGGTGCCACGTCTTACCGCCGTCGTCCGAACGTTGAATGATTTGGCCGAACCAGCTGCTCGTCTGTGACGCATACAAACGATTCGGATCAACCGGAGAACCTTTGATGTGGTAAATCTCCCAGCCGGCGAAATGGGGCCCGCTAATATCCCATCGTTCGCGCTTACCGTCCGCCGTCAGAATAAACGCGCCCTTGCGGGTGCCAACTAGAACTCGAACTCCGCTCATAATCTGCTCCTTTGTAAGTTTGACGCTAAATAGCCCCGACCCGGATTCACATCGACCGCCCGTCGAAATGTTGAACTGGAACTGCTTCCAGGTCAATTCCCTCGAGGCAACGAATGTTAATCGCCGCGATCAGATTGCCCTTCGGATCAACACCTTCGCCAAACGGATGAATGCCGCAGGCCGGGCAAAAGCGATGTTTGATGACATGCTTGTTGAACGTGTACGTGCCGATATCGTCTTCGGCAGTGAGCAAGCGCAGCTGGCCGCGCGGCACAAACCACAGAAGCGAGCCTTTACGGCGACACATGGAGCAATTGCACGCCATCGCCCCGGCGAGGTCGCCTTCGACTTCAAGCGTTATCTTGCCGCAGTGACAGCTACCTTTGTACTTCATGGGGATCTCCTGGGATTTGTGAATATCCATGATCGGCATCAAGGGCGAGTTCGTCATAGCCGCGCCCGAGAAATTGGACAAAACAGAAGCCGTGGCCAAACGGATCAACCATAAGAGCGAGCTTGCCCCACTTGTGTACTGCCAAGGGTTTTTCCAGCCGCGCGCCGGCCGATACGGCTCTCTCAATCGCCGGTTCGATCTCATCAACGACAAAATCAAGATGGACCGGCGTCCAATGGCGCTCGTAGCTTCGCCGCTGCGCTGTGGTTTGCGATGCCGGTGTCCCAGTGGATTTGACAAGCAAGTAAATTGGCGCAGGACCCCCAAGCATCTCGACTCCGAAGTCACCGAAGCGCCGGCCAACACTCAGGCCAAACGCATAACTGTAAAAAGCGGTTGCTTTGTCGAGATCATCGACATCGAGGTTCACGATAAAGTTCATTTGCCGCGCTCTACTTTCCTGGCGAAAGCGATTGCTCTTCTGGCGCTCGCGACTAGCCCAGCGGCAGCCCTGGGATCTCGATCACCGGCCGAACTTCGACGGTTCCCTTGCGCGCCATGGGAATCCGCGCGGCGACACCGAGCGCGTCGTCGAGATCCTTGGCGTCGATCAAGAAGTAACCGCCCAACTGTTCGCGGGTCTCGGCGAACGGGCCGTCGGTGACTAGCCGTTTGCCATCGCGCACGCGCACGCTGGTCGCCATCGTTGTCGGGTGCAGGGGATTGGCGCTTAGGTATTTGCCATTAGAATGTAGCTCCTGTGCAAGCTGAGTCGACTCGGCATAACACTCCTGCCGCTCGTTTTCGCTCAAAGGTTTTTGTTCGTCCAGATAAATTAGCAACATATATTTCATAGTCACTCCGTGGTTATTTTTTCTCAGCCGCTGCGGCCATGGCGGCAGCGCGCATCTTTAACTCTTTTAGTCGGCACATCTTCTTTGTGCGTTGCCACATGCCAGACATGACCGAAGGGATCTTCCAGGGAGCCGCTGCGGTCGCCGTAAAACTGGTCCGTCACCGGACGCAGCACTTTCGCGCCGGCGGCGACCGCCTTTTTCACAACCCGGTCGACGTCTTGGACGTAGAGATGAATATGCACCGACGTGCCGCCAAATGATTTCGGCCCGCGAAAGTTCATATCCGGATATTCGTCGGCGAGCATGATATGGGAATCGTCAATCTGGATTTCCGCATGGCCGATGGTTCCTCCCGGCGCCGGCATGCGCATGATCTCCTTGGCTGCGAAAGCTTTCTTGTAGAACGCGATGGCGGTGGCCGCGCCTTTCACACTCAAATACGGTGTGACCGCGTGGTATCCCTGAGGAATCGGTTTCACGGCTTTTCGGTTCTCATTAAGACGGCGCCTTCAGTTAAGGCCGAGCATGACGCTTGAAGCCGCCCCAAAACATGCGCTTGCCGTCAAACGGCATGGCTTTGGGATCCATCATCTTCGCCAGGCGCGGGTCTTTCATCACTTTGGCGTTGACGCGGTCGCGCTGTGCGCGCGACTTGTAGACGATGTAAGCGAAGATCACGGTTTCGCCGGGTTTCAGTTTGACGCTCTGCGGAAATGACGTGTGTTTGCCCGGCTTCACGTCGTCAGCCACGCATTCTACGTACTCAAGGGCGCCATGGTCGCGCCAGACTTTACCGGCGGTCTGGGCCATGCGCCGATAAGCTGCGAGGTTTTTCTTCGGCACGGGTAGAACGAATCCGTCGACGTAACGCATGAGGAATCTCCTTTTGTCAACTATTATTGTCGGTCGTACGCTTGCTTCAATATGGTAATGTCTATTTTGCCCATTTGCATCATCGCGGCCATGACGCGTTTGGATTTCTCAGGGTCCGGGTCCTGCAACATCTCGACCAATGCGGAGGGGACCACTTGCCACGACAATCCGAATTTGTCTTTGAGCCATCCACACTGGCTCTTTTGACCGCCGTCGGATAACTTCTCCCACAGGTCGTCAACTTCTATTTGAGATTTGCAGTCCACCGACAACGAAATCGCTTCGTTGAATTTGAATATCGGGCCGCCGTTCAAAGCGATGAAATCCTGACCCTCGAGTTGGAAGGCGATGGTGAGGATGGATCCCTTCGGCCCCGGACCCGCATCGCCACAGCGCAGGATTTTGTTAATCTTCGAGTTCTTGAAAATAGACAGGTAGTGGTTTACCGCCTCTTCAGCGTTGTTATCGAACCATAAACACGGCGTGATTTTTTGCATAATGTCTCCTTACCTTATTCTTCGGTCTTATTCTCCCGGCAACCCGGAAATCTCCCGCAAAGGCCGTACTTCGACGGGGCCGATGCGCGCTCCTGGCACCTCGTCGGCGATGCTCACCGCGTCATTGAGATCCTTGGCATCGATCAGAAAATAGCCGGCGATCTGTTCGCGGGTCTCGATGAACGGCCCGTCGGTGACGATGGATTTGCCTTGCGCGCACCCGAACGATCACCGCCGTCGCCGCCGGCTGCAGCGGCGAGGCGCTGAGATATTGCCCATTGGCGTGGAGCTGGTGGGTGAGCGCGATGGATTCAGCCAGCATCTGCTGTTGCTTGTCTTTGCTGATCTGGTCAAAGGCGACCTCGTCATGGTGAACCAATAACATGAATTTCATAAGCCTAACTCCAGGCGTTCTCCGTCTGCATGTCACGTTGCTACCGTCACCATCCAGCCGACGCCGAAACGGTCGGCGACCATGCCGAAGCAGGGCGACCAGAACGTCTTTGCCAGCGGCATGCTGCACTTGACCGCCTTCGGCCAACGCTGCGAACTTGCGCTTGGCATCGGCTTCATCGGCGGCTGTTAGCGACAGGGAGAAACCCTTGGAAACTGGTTTGCCCGCTGCAGTGACCGTCGGAGGCCATGACGTTGGCGTCGCCAACGCGCATGCACAGATGCATGATTTTATTGTCCGAGCCGGGCGGGACCATGCCAGGCGCGGGCGGTTCCGGACTGTCTTTGAAGCGCATCAGCATCAAGACTTCGGCGCCGAGAGCTTTCTTGTAAAATTCGACCGCCTCTTCGCAGCGGCCATTGAAAAATAGATAGGGTTCGATCGCCATGCTCGTATCTCCTTTTTTTGTTTCCTGCGGTTTGCCCGTTCTACTTATTCCGTTAGGCAGCCCACGTTTACCGGTTTACTTATTTTTGCAGGGAGTCGGGCGCCATCGCTCGGCCATTTCTATTCGGCCGGGTTGACCTTCGCTGTCGACTCCTCATCGAGCGCACGGATTTCGAAGGTCGCCACGCGGATACCGGGATGCTTCGCCATCAAGTCCGTGGCTTGTTTCAGGTCGTGGGCATCGAGCAAGAGGATGCCGCCGATTTGCTCTTTAGTTTCCGCGAATGGTCCATCGGTGATAGACACTTTTTCGTTTTGGTAGCGCAAGGTTTTAGCGTTTCGCGCACCGTCTAGCGCCTCCAGGCGCATGAAATGACCGCTCTTTCGAAGGACATCGTCGTATGCGGAACATGCCTTGACGAAGCTCTCGCGCTCGCTTTCAGACAGTATCTCGAATTTCGTTTCATCCAGGTACGAAAGGCAGAGAAATTTCATGGTTCCGTTCTCCTACCGGTCATTACGGCGGTCAACCCGTTTGTCTATCAACCATAGTCGAACACGAATCAGCCAATTCGACACATCCGTTAGAATTCTTCGTTGCTGCGCCGCTTACCGCGAAATCGGAATCCAGAATTCCATGCCGCCCATGCCGGTCTGGGGATTAAACTCTTCATTGTAGCGTTCGAACCACGGCGACTCGTCGACCTTTAGCCCGGATTGGCGAATCCAGCCATTCCATATCTTGTCGATCGTAGTGCCAATGGCCGATACATGATCCGAGTGCGTTAAGACCGCATATTCTTGGCCCGGGAGACGTACGGTTGCCAACTCGGGCGGCAGCTTCGCGGCATCTGTCACTTCGACGCCGGAGAGATAGTCGAATCCATGGCCCGGCCGATTGTTCCAGCAGACGCCATAAGCAACCTTGCCCACCTGTCCAGGAACTTTGCCGATTTGAGGGATGAAATTTTCCCACTGCATGGGAATTTTGCTCCGGTTCTCGAACGTATAGCTCTGGTTCAATCCCGCAATCAGCATTTCCCGCCCATGTTCGAATCGAAGCGCGCCCAGGCCCAGCGCTTGGGCGCGAATGCCGGCTTCCTGCCTTCTGAGTTCGGGAGTAAACTCTGCGCCAAAGTCCTCGGCTTCGAACACCTGGCGAATCTCGATTTCACAATCTTCGTTATGGGGATTGGGGCAGCGCTTGACCCACTGGATTGCCTCTTCCTTTGACTTTACTTGCCACATCCAGAATCCAGCGATTAGTTCTTTGGTCTCGACGAAGGGTCCATCGATCACCGTCCGCGTGCTTCGAGAAAACTGAACGCGCGCGCCTTTTGAGCTTGGATGGAGTCCCTCACCGGCGAGCATGACACCGGCTTTCACCAGTTCTTCGTTGAAGTTGCCCATTTCGGCCAGTAGCTGCTCGCTGGGCATCACGCCCGCTTCCGAATCCTTGGTGGCTTTAATTAAGATCATGAATCGCATTTATGTCTCCTTTTTGGCTTAATTCCCCGATGCGCCGCACGATTCCAGCCAGGCTACCGGTTCTTACATCAAGTAGTCGTTTAGCGGGTTGCCAAATCGACAAAGGCTCAATTAATTTTCTCGTTCAGCCGGGGACTGCCAGTAACTCAGCGCCGGCATCCATGCCATCGCTCTCGCCCGGATTGCGGTTATCACCAGCGATGAATTTTTACAGATCTTCGATACTCAGCTTCACCGTAGCGTCGCTCCAGGCAGCGACAAACTGCTGTTCGACCAGCGTGGCTTCGCTATGGCGGTTTTGCGCCAGCAAGCTTTGCCACAGGCCAAAAAGTAGCCGGCCGTCACGCGGTTGTTTCCCCATGGCTGCCCGAAGAACAGTTTCCGCCTCCCTAGGCCGCCCGCTGCGCAGCAGCGCGGCGGCTAACGATTGCCGCACCGGGTAGAACCATGCCGGCGGCTCGTCGTATTGGATTTTGGCCTCAAGTTTGACGGCCCGGCGCCATGCTTCGATGGACTGGTCTTTTTCGCCGCGCTCCCAGGCAAGCTGGGCATCGAGAGTGGCAGCGGCGAGGGCAAGAATATCCGACGATTTATTGTTAATCAAAAATTGCGATTCCGCCGGCACCGCCTTGCGCATGGTTTCAAACTGCTTTCGCTCCGCCGCCGCGTCGGCGAGTTTGCCCTGTCCTGCCAGCGCCATCGCGCGCGCGTAATGGCGGAAACTCCGGTGCAGCTTGCGCTCGGGACCCGGATCCGCCGCGTTGAGAATTTCGTCCCAGCGATGGAAGCGCAGATCGACCATCAACGGGTAGAGGTGAAAGCCTTCAAGCATCTGCATCTGGGAATCTGCGTCGCCGACATTTTTTGCCATTTGCAGCGCTGCTTGCTTCGCGTCGTCGTAGCGTCCCTGCTGCGCGCGCGCGTAAGAGATAAAGTGAATGTTGTGGGTCCAGTACATCAACGGATACATGCCGGAAGCTCCCGTCCGCTGAACAAACGCCGCGTCCGCCGCCGCCGCATCGACATTGGTTTTCGCCGCCAGTTCGTAGTCGCCGGTCTGGAGAAAAATATGGCCCGGCATATGGACCAGATGTCCGGCACCGGGAACCAGCGTCATCAGGCGCTGGGCGCTGGGGATCGCGCGTTCGAGGTTGGGCGAAGCTTCCACCGCATGAATGTAGAAATGGTTTGCACCCGGGTGATGGGGATTGCGCTTCAAGACGGATTCAAGCACCGCGACCAGCTCGAGGGTGCCGGACGCTGGCTTGCCGTCGGCTGTCCAGAGCTGCCACGGCCGAAGCATCATCAGGCTCTCCGCAAACAGAGTGGCGGCATCGAGGTCGTCGGGGTATTTTTTCATCAGCGCGCGCATGGCGTTGCTGTATTCGAGGTGGAACTTCTTCCAGTCCGACTTCGGGTTCGCCGAAGGATAGCGCTTCTGTAAAGCGCGGATGTAGTCTTGCTCGCGGGCGCTCGCCCTGGGCGCGCGCTCGAGCGCTTGCCGGACCGCGCCGTAGGTCGCTTTGGCGCGGTTAGCATCCACCGCGTTATCGTTGTAGTTCGGCCCGGTGGCAAGCGCGATTCCCCAATACGGCAGCGCGGCTTGGGGGTCGAGCTCAGCGGCGCGGTGAAAGTAACGCGCGGCTTCGTCATGATTGAAGCCGTAGAGAAGCGTCAGTCCCTGGTCGAAGAAGGTTTGCGCTTCAGCGCTTTTGGTTGTGATCGGATGATGGTAGTTGCCCAATCCAGGGTGAAGCTCAAGGACTTTCGCCTGTTTATTTTCATGCGGGTGCTGACCCATTGCTGCAGAAATGAGAAATGTAAGAATGAAAAAGACCACCATTGCTCGCATTACTTGCCTCCTTTGGATTTATTCAAGCGTCTCCCTACACGCCAGATTGTGATTTCTCGCTTCGTTCGAAATGACACCCGCAAAGGATCGCGCCATTCGACGATGAACCAGCAAGATGTATTTCATTCGTGTAGCTCAGTTGCTCTTGCCGATAGGCCCGCGGCTTGCGCTAAGCGCCCGGCGACGGCATTCCTTGTTGGGCTAGCTACGTTATCTATAGCCAGCTACGTCGGCGGGTTTGCCGGCGTCTTGAACTTCGGTGAGATATCTCCAGCCATCCGGTTGGCTGCCGTCGAGATCGGTGAAGCTATAGATTTTCGCTAGCTGCCCGCTGGACAATGACTTGCCGTTCCAGCGCGACACGTCGGGATCTTGCGCGAGCGCCGCGACGGCGCGGCCGACGAACGCCGGACTCTCGGAAATGGCGAAGTGGGGACTGATCTTTGTCGCGTCACGCCAGGTTGATTCGGTGACGCCGTAGGCCTCGAGCATGAACTCTGACCGCAGCCAACCGGGAGTGAGCGACACGGCCGTCGCGCTATAAGGCTTCAGCTCGTGTGCCAGCGCGAACGCCATTCGATTCACCGACGCCTTGGCCAGGTCGTAGAAAAAGGAGACCCGGTAGTGGGCCGCATTGTACTCATCGGTCCCGTCAGTCACCTCGATAACCAGACCACCTGGGGTCTTAATAAGCAGCGGTATCGCGAAGTGGCTGGTGATGGCATGGGTGTCCACAGCCAAGCGCAGGGTGCGCAGTCCATAGTCCAAAGAGGATTCCCAGACCGATTTGTTCCATTCCATTCTGGTGGCGCCCCAAATGTCGTTTACCAGGATGTGCAGGCCGCCCTGTTCGATTTCAATGCGAGTGACTAGCGCGCGCACCTCTTCGGGCACGAGATGGTCGACCTGGACCGCGATGCCGCGGCCGCCGGCATCGTCTACGAGAGCCGCGGTCTCTTCAATCGTCTCCGGCCGGTTCATCTCCGATCGCTCGGACCGGGTAGTTCTTCCGGTGACGTAGACAGTCGCTCCGGCCGCACCTAGCTGTACGGCTATCCCGCGTCCCGCTCCGCGAGTCGCTCCGGCGACCAAGGCAACTTTTCCTTTAAGTCCCTGACTCATCGTTCACCTCTATCTCGTTCGTTTTCGCCTAGGATGCCACAGAGGGTCGCCAATGGGTTTTATTGTCGTTTTTGGTTTTTTGCTTCTGCTCTTGCCAGATTTTCCTTTACTCTAAACTTCACAATTTTACCGATCAAGGTGTAAGGAATGGGTTTATCGAGTGGAAACCTCAAGTTGCCCTTGGGTCCTTCATAAATTGATTTCTCTTTCTTGAATTTATCATCTCCCCCTGTTACCGGAGGATAAAACCCGATATGGTTTTTGAAAGCGGCAAAATAAACCAGATGGCCTTTCAGAGCGAAGGCCGGCATCTGATAGCCAATTGTTTCCTGTGCCTCCGGTGCCGCTTTTTTAATCGTCATCCGGATCTTTTCTAGAATCTTCTGAACTTCATTTGGGAACTTCGCAATATACCCATCTATGTCTTTGGCTGCCTGTGGCTTGGTTCTCATCCTAATTCCTTCGCAAGATCCTCAGCCATAGTCATCGCTTCTTTTGGTTCGCGTTAATTCACGATCTACACTACTTAGTCGTCCGGACATGTCGTCAATCGACAACCGCCAGATTATTTTTTCAGCTCCTCAAGCCGGCGCGCCAAAAACCGCCTTTCGGGCCCTTGTTGGGTCAGGCCCAGCGCCCGTTCGTAGGCATCTCGGGCGTCGTCGGTTCGCCCCAACCGACGGCAAAGATCCGCCCGCGCCGCATGGGCGAGATGGTAATTCTCGAGATCGCCGCGCGCCAGAATTGCTTCGATTAAATTGAGGCCAGGCTCGGGACCGTCACGCATGGCGACGGCCACCGCGCGGTTCAGTTCGATTACGGGCGATGGCTCGGCCCGCGTCAGGAGATCGTACAATGCCACGATCTGAGCCCAGT
Source organism: uncultured delta proteobacterium (assembly GCA_963847445.1). Classification (GTDB taxonomy): domain Bacteria; phylum Desulfobacterota; class Binatia; order UBA9968; family UBA9968; genus DP-20. Next base: position 302,579 of record CAWJZV010000015.1, read on the forward strand.
CGGTCGCGCTGGCATTGGCTGCGTTTGCATGCACGGCTGCGATCGCTGCTTGAATGGTGTAAGGGCCGACCTCGCCGGCCGCGACCGCGCGTTGCACGAGGGCGGAACCTTCTCTGATGTAATCGCGGTTCCACAGCGACCGGTCCTGGTCTTCCAACAGCACCAGGTCGCCGGTGGGGGACATGCGTGCCGCGCGCCGCGAATCTTGCAGCAGCATGAGCCCTAGGAGCCCCGCGACGTCCGGCTCCGGGAGCAAATCGAAGAGTAACCGGCCGAGGCAAATCGCCTCGCTGGAAAGATCGTGGCGCGTGATTGCCGCGCCTGAGGATGCCGAATATCCCTCGTTGAATACCAGATAGACGACGCGCAGCACCGCGTCCAAGCGCTCGGGTAGATCGGCGCGCGACGGTACCTGGTAGGGGATTCGCGCGTTGCGGATTTTTCCCTTGGAGCGCACGATGCGCTGGGCCAATGTCGAAACCCCGGTCAGAAATGCGCTGGCGATTTCTTCGGTGGTGAGCCCGCACACCTCGCGCAAAGTGAGCGCCACTTGAGCATCCAGCGCCAGAGCCGGATGGCAGCAGGTGAAAATCAAGCGCAGCCGGTCGTCTTCGACGTTGTCGTTGTCAGGCGCAATAGAGTCAACGTTCTCGGTCGTGAACCGTTCGGCGAAATCGTTCGGCAGTGGGTCGAGCCGAGAGCGCCTGCGGATCGCGTCTATGGCCTTGAATCGTCCCGTCGACACTAACCAAGCCCGCGGCTTGGCCGGTACGCCGTCGCTCGGCCACTGCTCCAATGCTGCTTTAAAGGCTTCGTGTAGCGCTTCCTCGGCGAGATCGAAGTCGCCGAGCAAGCGAATCAGAGTCGCGAGGACCGCACGCGATTCGGTACGGTAGACGGTGTCCACCGTTTTGCGTGTCTGCTCGATTGAGCTGACTTGTGTATCGCCATCTTTCACGTTTCGCCTGCCTCACCCAGATACGACTACGGCTTGCGTTAGATCGATTGTACGATGAATCGATGCGTGTGTTTAGGGCGAGACCTAAAAAAATCGCGCGATCATTTAGCAATATTAACCTTGCACGGTTTCGGCTTAGATATAGCGGCTTCAGCCTGCTATGATGCGGACCACGAAAGGGCAAAAGTCACGATGCATAAAATCACGTTGATTCCGGGTGATGGGATCGGTCCCGAAGTAGTTAAGCCGGCACTCGATATAATCAAGACCGCCGGAGTGAAAATCGCCTGGGACTCCCATCTCGCCGGCACCGAGGCGCTGAAAAAACATGGGACGACGATCCCGCGGGCGCTGATGGATTCGTTCGACAAGACCAAGGTCGCTCTCAAGGGACCGGTAACTACGCCGGTAGGTGAAGGTTTTAGCAGCGTGAACGTGGAGCTGCGCCAGACCTTCACTCTGTATGCCAATCTGCGGCCGATCAAAAATTTACCGGGAGTCAAAGCGCGTTATCAAAACGTCGACTTGGTGGTCGTGCGGGAGAACACTGAGGGGCTTTATTCCGGCATCGAGCATGAAGTTGTCCCCGGCGTCATGGAGAGCTTAAAGATCATCACAGAAAAAGCTTCGACGCGGATCGCCAAATTTGCCTTTGAGTACGCCAGGAAAAATGGCCGGAAAAAAGTCACGGCCGTGCATAAGGCCAATATCATGAAACTCACCGACGGATTGTTTCTAGATTGCGCCCGCAAGATGGCGCAAAAATACAAGCGCATCGCCTTTAGCGACATCATCGTCGACAACGCCTGCATGCAGTTGGTGCTCGATCCGCTGCAGTTCGATATCTTGCTGTTGGAAAACCTTTACGGCGACATCGTGTCGGATTTGGCTGCAGGTTTGGTCGGCGGTTTGGGGCTGGTCGCCGGCGCCAATCTCGGCGATCACCACGCGCTTTTCGAGCCGGTGCACGGCAGCGCACCGGATATCAAGGGGAAGGGGATCGCTAATCCGTCGGCGATGATCAGCGCGGCGATCATGATGTTGCATCACATCGGCGAGCGCGCCGCGGCCAACCGAATTGACGCGGCGTTAGAAAAAGTCCTGTGGCGCGGCGATTGTGTGACGCGCGATCTCGGCGGCACGGCGACGACAAAAAGATTTGCCGAAGCGATCATCAAAGAAATCGAGAGGTAGGGGTGATGATTCGTGGTGTTGGTTGCTGGTGCCGATCCGCGATGTCGACGAGTCGATCAAGGAGATCAAACGCGCCGCCAAGATCGGCGCCGCCGCCGTCATGTTGCAGGGCATGGCGTGGGACAAGTTGCTTGGCGATGAAAGCTTGTTTCCGTTCTTTCAAATCGCGGCGGATTTGAATCTGCCGGTCTGCGTGCACCTGGGCTGGGGCTGTCCGGCGTTGACGCGCATTTTCGACGCGACGACAAATTTTTACAGCGCAATCCTGCCGGTGGTCATGGGTTTCAATAGCATCATGAGTTCGGCGGCGTTCGAGAAGATTGCCAATCTCCGTTTCAGTTTTCTCGAAGCCGGCGCGGCGTGGCTGCCGTTCATCATCAAGCAAGTACGGCGCGCCATCCTGCGCCGCAAGTTAGCCAAGGATCCCATCGAGTATTTCACTACCGGCAGGGTGTTCGTCAGCGCCGAACCGGACGAAGACTTGACTGGCATTGCCGCGTTAGTAGGTGAAGACTCGTTTGTCCTGGGTTCCGACTATCCTCACGGCGATCCGTCACGCCAGGAAGATATGGTCGCGGAATTCAGAGAACGTAAGGATCTCTCGCAGACGATGGTCGAAAAGATGCTGTCCGACAATCCCAAACGGCTTTACGGATTCTAGAGTATCGGCGAGATTCCGATTTTTCAGGTAGTGGACTTCCAACCTTTGATCGAAGCGCGGCGCGAGTTGGGGTTGAAATAGGAACTCAGCCTGCCTGTTTCGATGAGGTGAGTTTAGCGAGTGAATCGTTCGAGCAATAAATCTTCCGCGTTGCGTCTGCTGTCGATCACCATCATTACGTAAACGTCGCCATCGACAACGCGGTAGATCACCCGCCATGGCGCACTGATAACCTCGCGATAAAAATGAACCCCTATGTCCGCGAGCTCTGGAACGACCCTGCCGCGTAGTGGAAACGATTTAAGGTTCGCGGCGCAGTTTCGGAGCTGAGCGAGAATGTCGAGAGCGTTGGAGACGTTTTCACGGGCGATGAAATCGATAATCGATTCAAGATCGACGCTAGCTGCGTGAGTCCAATGGACTTTATAGTGTTTTCTTGTCGCCACGGGCCTTTTTGCGGTGCGTCAATTTTTTTTCCAAACGATTGAAAAGTTTTTCCTGTCCTTCGGTGTTGCCGGAGCGAATGTCCTTTTCACCGGCTATCAAAAGTTTCAGGAGGCCAATGGCCGCCCTGGTTTGTTCGTAGCTCTCGGGGTCCTGCATCACGGCACGAGCCGCGCCATTTTGAGTAATTACAATCGGCCGGCGGGTTTCATTGAGCTGGGCGAGCAACTCTGCGGCGCGGAACTTTAAATAAGTCACCGGTCGGATGTCTTCGCTAATTTTCATAAAGTCCCCTCAGTCCGAATAAAGTACTTTATTGAGCCCGATCTATCAAATACGAAATGTTGAAAGACGGTGGCTGGCAACATCACCGTTGCGCCTTAGCGCCCTCGACGTTGCTTACTGCATGTGTGTTTGCGTCACTGCGGGTCAGCGGCCGGCAGCAGATGGCATCAAGTTGTTGGCACGCAGGAATTCTATCACGAAGGCGTCGAAGCCGGCGGGGTCTTCGATGTTGCAGGCATGGCCGGTCTTGGGCAGGATTTTGTGCACCGCGCCGGGAATGAGCGACGCGGTTTTCTTGCCGCCGGCGAGCGAATTGTCGTATTCGCCGTTGATCACCAGCGTCGGAACTTTCATCGTCGCCAGCCGCGGCGTCATGTCGAGACCGCCGCGGGCGCGAAAGATTTGTCCGATGGATTCTCCCGACAGCCAGGGATCGCGTTCGACAAAAGTATTGAGCAGATATTTCCCCAGTTTGGTTTCGGGAAAATCCGGCGCGACCAGTTCGCGCAAATGCTGTATATGATATTTCTCGATGCCGACTTTGGTGTAGCCGTGGATGCGCTCGTCGATGGAGCCGCCGGGACCGCTGCTGCCGCCGACGAGAATAATCGCCTTGAACATTTCCGGATGGTCGAGTCCCAATAGAATTGCCATGCCCGAGCCGACGCTGACGCCGCCGAGGATCGCTTCTTTGATTTCGAGGTCGCGGCAAACGCCGAGGATATCGTCAGCCATGTCCTTGAGGCTAAACGGCGTCTCCGGTTTATCCGAGCGGCCGTAGCCGCGGATGTCGATGCCAACAACTTTGAAATAGGTCGAGAAGTGGGCGATCTGGTACATCCACAAGTTATGGTCGAACGGATTGGCATGGACCATGACGAAGGGGAGACCTTCGCCGGAGACTTCATAATAGATCTTTAAGCCGTTCGATGTACTGTAGGGCATGGCTTCATTCTTAAGGGTTCAAAACGTTCAATCGCTTCCCTTCGTTGCGCTCAGGATGGCGCTCGGTTCAAGCCGTTCAAATCGTCTCGGAGGTTTTCTGGAGTCCCACTTGACTTGAACGGTTTGAACTGCTTGAACGAGTTTATGCCTTAATCCGTGGCCGTTCCTGTTTGATCTTTTCTTTGACTTCGTCAAGCTTCATTACATCGGTGTATTTGTGGTGCATGTCGAACAGGTTCACTTTGTGAGAGAGCTGGCTGCGGTCAAAGACGCATTCTTCGACGATCGACACATGATAGCCGAGCGAGTAGCCGTCGACGCAGCTGGCGCGCACGCAGCCGCTGGTGCTTTCGCCGCAGACGATCAGGCTATCGCAGCCCAATTGGGTCAAGTGCGCAACCAATGGCGTGCCGAAGAAGCCGCTCGCGCGTTCTTTAAAAATCACCACATCGCCCGGCTGCGGTTTAAACTCTTCCTTGATCTCGAAGGCTTCCGGATCGATCTTCACGCGTTGGCGGTTGGTCGCGTAGATCGCTTCGGGTTTAGCTTCTTTTCTAGTTTCAGTGGTGGTGTAGAAGACCGGGATTTTCAAGCTGCGCGCCAAGGCGAACAGTTCCTGGGTCGGCTTGATTGCGTTATGGGCATATACGCCGCAGGAGCTTTTGTAGCTGTCGATCAATTCATGCGGCTCTTTGGCGCCGCCTTGATAAGCCAGGTTGTAGAGATCGATGGCCAACAGCGCCGGCCTTTGGCCGATGAAGGTTTCGCGATGATAGGGCGTGTAGGTTTTGAGGATTTCCGGTGAGACGATATCTTTCCAACAATGATCTTCGAAATCGGCAGCCATAATGGGCCTCCTAAGGGATTTATCATTTTTTATGTAACTGGAGCGCTGCCGGGTTGTCAAGCAACCCGGCAGCGATTTGCATTGACCGCGCCGGTGCCATTGGTTATACCGGTTGCGGAAATCGTCATGCAGTTACGGAGGATCGCTCATGAAAAATGCCAGAAAATCATCGTTGACCCGGAGACAATTCGTCAAACTGACCGGTGCCACGGCAGCGGGAGCGCTGTGGGTGCCACAGCTATTCGCGGCTCAACCGGGGCGCAAGCGCATCGTCATGCACGGCGAGCGGCAGGTGACCAGCCTCGGTTATCATAACCGGCGCGAAACCGAGCATGTGTCGATGGTCGACGCCGGCCTAGTCGGACAAAACCCGACTACTTTCGAGCGTGTGCCGGTGCTCGCTGAGGAATTGCCGTCGGTCAAGAAGGGCACCTGGAAGATCGATGTGCAAAAGAAGACCATGATCACGGTCTACAAGCTGCGGCCCAACCTCAAATGGCACGACGGCAAGCCTTATACTTCGAAAGACTTTGAGTTTGGCTGGCAGATCGCCAAGCATCCGGAATTTCCCATGCCGGATCGCCTGGTGCCGGAGATGATTACCAAGATCGAGACCCCCGACGATCGCACCATCGTGATTCACTGGAACGATCTCTACAATGAAGCCTACGCGATTCAATACACCCATGTGCGCGCTTTTCCGCGGCACCTTCTACTTGACGCTTTTCAAGGCGGCGACATGAAGGCCTTTGCCAATTTGCCGTATTGGAACAAAAACTTTGTCGGCGCCGGCGCGTTCAAAGTCGTCGAGTGGGATCAAGGCAGCCGCGTGGAGTTGGAAGCGTTCAACGATTTCGCTCTCGGCCGGCCTAAGATCGACCGCATCACCTACAAGACCGTTGAAGATACCAATACCAATCTCGCCGCGGTCATGGCCGGCGAGGTCGATATCTGTATGCGCAGTACGATCTCGTTCGACGGCGCGATGATCTTGCGCGATCAATGGGAAAAGCAGGGCAAAGGCAAGGTGTTGATCAGCCCGGCGTCGTGGAGTTGGCTCAGCCTCAGCCGGGACAATCCTTGGTTCAGCGACGTGAGAGTGCGGCGCGCTTTGCTGCATGCCATCGACCGCGATGCGATGGTGCAAAACCTCTTCAAAGGCGAGAAGGTGGTATCGCATTTACCGCTATCGCGCGCCCGTAAGGTCAACAACAAAGCCCTGGCGGCGTCGACGATTTACAAGTTCGATCTCGAGCGCGGCAAAAAACTCTTGGCGGAAGCAGGTTGGAAGCCTGGGGCCGACGGCGTAGTCGTCAACGGCAAGGGCGAGAAAATGGAGTTCGAATTCCGTGTCACCGCCGAGCGTCGCGACCATGAACAGGCGCAGGCGATCATCGCCGACTATTGGAAAAAGATCGGTGTGCGCACCAACATCAAAAATATGCCCAACCGCCTGCTCAACTCGGCGGACAATCGCAACCGCTGGCCGGGCGCGTATATCGGTTCCCATAACGTCACCGTGGAGGAGTGGCCCGAACGGTTTCACTCCAAGAACATCCCGACGGCGGAAAACAAATTCGCGCCGGAGAATGTTTCCGGTTGGAATGATCCCAAGAAGGACGCAATCCTCGATGAGATCAACTCGATCATCACGCCTGAACAATCGGAAAAACTGCAAATCGAATTCTGCAAGATGTTTAGCGCGGCGCTGCCGCATCTGCCGCTGTTTTTCACACCGGAAGTTCTCGTAGTGAAAAGGGGCTTAACCGGCATCACGCCGCGCCAGGAGAGCGGCGGGCAGAATTCGAGCTCGTGGAATACCCATTCGTGGAACAAGGCCTAGGATTGAACCCGTTCCAATCGTTAAAAACGTTCAAGCCGTTCAAATCGCTCGGGTGTTGCTCGGTCGGTAGATTTACTGAATAGCCAACGACATGTTGCTCTACGTTCTACGCCGTCTGGTGCAAACTGTGCCGTTATTGCTGGTCATATCGGCGCTGATTTTTACTTTGCTGTATCTGATGCCTGGCGATCCGCTATACCGGATGCTCGAAGGCATTCCCAACCTGCGGCCGCAGGATTATGACCGGCTGCGCAAACTCTACGGCTTTGACGATCCGGTTTACCTTCAGTACGGCAAGTGGCTGTGGCAGTTGCTCCAGCTTAATCCCGGCTACTCGCGCGAGTATGGCCAGCCGGTATTCGATATTATTCTGCCGGCGCTAAAAAATACTCTGGTGCTGACCATCGCCGCCGTGGTGCTGGGTAAAATCATCGCCATCGCCCTCGGCATCTTTTCCGCGGTGCGGCAGTATTCCATCGGCGACTATATTCTGACGGCGACGACTTTTGTCGCCTACTCGGTGCCGGCGTTTTGGCTCGGGCTGATGATGATCATCCTGTTCTCGGTCAAGCTCGGTTGGCTGCCGACCTCCGGTATCGTCAACAGCGAGCTGGCGCCGGGCAGCTGGGAGGCGACGGTGGACTGGATGAAGCATTTGATCTTGCCGGTGGCGGTGTTGGCGATCTCCGAGATCATTCAAGTGCAGCGCTTCATGCGTTCGAGTTTACTCGAAGTGCTGCGCCAGGATTATTTGACGACGGCACGCGCCAAAGGATTATCCGAGAGCGTCGTCATCGGCCGCCATGCGCTCAAGAACGCGCTGATTCCTGTGGTGACGATCATCGCCGTGACCATGCCGCGGGTGGTCGGCGGTTCGACGGTCGTAGAAACCGTGTTCGCTTATCCGGGCATGGGCCGGCTGCTCTATACGTCGATTATGGGTAACGACTATGTCGTCGCGATGACCGTGGTGATGATCATCGCCGTGACCGTGGTGTTTTTCAATTTACTGGCGGACGTGGTTTACGGCTGGCTCGACCCGCGCATCCGCTATCGGAGTTGAAGAGAAGAGATTTAACCACAAAGTTCACAAGAATTGGATTCGGAAATTAGCCGCAAAGAACGCAAAGTGCGCAAAAAAAAGATCGAGACGTAGTGGCGGGTTTTAAACCCGCCCGTCCTGGTGGTGCCAAGTGACCATTGATAGTCCAGCGATCATCGAACTGAATCCCTTGCCCGGCGCCGAGCCGGTGGGTTACTGGCGCGTCGTTTGGCGACGCTTTAAACAGCACCGGGTTGCCTACGTCGGCTTCTTTTTCTTCGTTACTTTATTAGTCGCGGTGATCGTCGGTCCTTATTTGGTTCCCTTCGAACTCGATCAGGTGTCATTGGCCGAGCGCATGCAGACGCCGTCGGCGCGCCATTGGCTCGGCACCGATGAGCTCGGGCGCGACACCTGGGTGCGTATCATGCATGGCGGGCGGGTTTCGTTGACCGTCGGATTGGCGGTGGCGCTGAGTACCGTTCTCATCGGCGGATTGATCGGCATTCTGGCCGGTTATGTCGGTGGCGCGCTCGACAATGCTTTGATGCGTTTGGTCGATACGATTTACACCATTCCGCGCATCGTCTTGCTGCTGGTCCTGTCGAAATTAGCCGGGCCTGGTTTGCTCAACATCATCATCATTCTCGTCGCCCTGGAATGGACCAATGCGGCGCGCTTGGCGCGCAGCGCCGTGCTGTCCTTTCGCGAGCAAGAGTTCGTCTTGGCGGCTCAATGCCTCGGCGCATCGCGCTGGCGCGTCATGCTGCGCCATCTACTGCCCAACGCGCTCGGTCCGTTGATTGTTTCGGCGACGCTCGACGCCGGCGCGGCGATCCGCGCCGAGACCACGCTGAGCTTTCTCGGTCTCGGCATCCAGCCGCCGACGCCGAGCTGGGGTAACTTGCTCACCAACGCCGCGACCAATATTTTCATCGCGCCGTTGCAAGTGTTTCTGCCGGGACTGTTTATCTTTTTCGCTCTGATGAGCTTTAACTTGCTCGGCGACGCTCTGCGCGACGCCCTCGATCCGAAGATGTCGAAGACAAGGGGATAAAGAATGGGTCGAGGATGGAGGATGGAGGATGGACGATCGCGATCCTCGATTGGCGATCTGCGATTTTCCATCCTCGATCTTCTACCCTCCATCCTCGACCCTGTTTCCTAACGGTCTGACCGCTTCCCAAGGTTTGATTAGCATTGCCGTGAGAATGGTCCCGAGCACCAGCAAGCCACAAAGTCCCCATAGTGTGGCCGCGTAGCTTTGACTGCGGTCGTAGATTGCGCCGGCGACGACCGGGCCGATGACGCCGCCCCAGGTGTAGAAGAACGCCATGGTGCCGCGGATGGTGGCGAAGTATTTACGGCCGAAGAAGTCGCCGATGGTGGCCCAGACGACGGGAAAGGAAGCATCGATGACCGTGAAGAGAATCGTGAATAGCCAAAGCGGCCAGAGTCCGCCGCCCCAGATCAGAAACAGTATCGACCCGGCCGCGGCCAACATGCAGCCGGCAAGGAGCTTGGGACGATTCATCATATCCGCTAGAGGGCCGATGACGTAGTGGGCGGCCCAGTTCAGAAATGCGAAGGCAGCGAGCAAGTAAGCGCCGTGTTCCTGGCTCAAGCCCTTCCAGACCATGATCGGTATGAAGTGCACACTGATGGTGCTGTAGGCCGCCACGCGCACGGTCATGCCGATGGTGAATAACCAGAAGACCTTGGTCTTCATCGCTTGACGCACGCTGGGGTCTTCGAGCGGCGGCTTTCTCCTCCGAAGCTATTTCCGGCTTGCCGCTGGTGCTTGCTGCCGTTCGCGGCGCGTCGCCGTCGGGCAGGAGTCCCATGCTTTCGGGCGATGGTCGCACGCCGATGCCGATGGGGATGCCGATAACTAAAAATAGCACTCCCGCGATAATCGCGCCCCAACGCCAGCCCCAGTTTTGCACGGCGATGGCGAGCAGCGGCGTCAGGAGCGTGCCGCCGATGGGCACGGCCGAACTGATCACCGTCATGGCGCGGGCTCGGTATCGAATAAACCAGGTGTTGCCCACCGCCATGGAAGCGTGGACGAAGCCGGGCGTGAACGACAGCGAGATGACACCGAGATAGACGATGAGGAAATTTGTGTAGTTGTCGACCCAGGCGAGCATGATGTATCCCAAGCCGCAGAGGATGGTCGCCACCAGGATGATTGGCCGGGGACCGAAGCGGTCGATGAGATAACCGACGAAGGGGCCTTCGAGAGCGCCCTCGGCGCGGGCGAGGGAAAACGCCAGCGAGGTCGCGGCGCGGCTCAAGCCCAAGTCTTGGCTGAGCGGCAAAAAGAACACCGTGAAGCCGTAGTTATGCAGCCCGCCGCCGAGCACTCGCAGCGCCGAGACCAGGCCGACCATGCGCCAACCGATAAAAGTCCGGGATAAAAATTGCCGAAGAGTTTTCAGGGTGATGCCTCGATGTTGCCTAAGCGCTCTCTCGTTTCTCCCAAAAGCGGCGCGGGAAGGCAAGGCAAATATTTTATGACAACGATGCGCAGCACTCAGGTTTGCACCGATGGGAAATATCCGTTAGTTTAAAATTCTACAGTTGGCCCGTTGGACACCGCATTGGAATCACGCAACCCAAGTACCTCGACAACTGCGAATACGTCGAAGCCGAAAGTTGCCTTCGCGGCGCTCAAGCATAAGGACTACCGTTGGTTTCTTAGCGCCACCATGCTGGCGATGATGGCCGACAACATCGAGCATGTGATCAGCTACTGGGTGTTGTTTCAAAAGTTTCAGTCGCCGGTACTTGCCGGGTTCGCCGTCATCAGCCATTGGACGCCGTTTCTTTTGCTATCGGTCTATTTCGGCGGCTTGGCCGACCGCTACGACTGCCGCAAGCTGATTCAAATCGCGCAAATCATGTACATGGGCGTGACAGTGGTGTGGGCGATATTGTTTTTGACGGATACGATTCAAATCTGGCACGCCTGCGTTCTTCTCGTCATTCACGGTATCGCCGGGGTGTTCTGGACTCCGGCCGAGATTCTCCTGATTCACGATATCGTTGGCGGCGATGATTTGCCGAGCGCAGTCAGGCTTAACGCCACCGCGCGCCAGCTTGGCATTCTTTTCGGTCCGGCGGTGGGCGGCGCTATGATGCTGTGGTTAGGTGCGCCGGCGGGTCTATTGATCAACGCGCTCATCTACGTGCCGTTTACGGTCTGGTTGATGCTCGTCCCTTACACTGGCCACTTGCGCGAGGGCGCGCCGGCGCGCCGCGGGCTGAGATGGCGCGACGCCTTTGGCGTGCTGCGCGAGGTCGCGCAACACCGCTCCATCGTGACGATGATCGTTCTTGGCGGCGCGGCGTCGTTGTTTGTCGGCAATGCTTTCCAAGCGAGCATGCCGGAGTTCGCCCATGATCTCGGCACCGACAAGGCCGACTTCGCCTACAGCGCGCTGCTCGCTGCCAATGCCGCCGGTTCGGTGTTCGGGGGGTTTGTCCTCGACGGCAAGCAGTGGGTGCCGCCGACGGTGAAAGCGGCGATCGGCTGCGCGATTTTTTGGTGTCTGACGATGACGGTGTTCGCCTTTTCCAACAGCTATCCGCTGTCATTGACGTTGCTGTTTATCGCCGGCGCGTTGAATCTCGCTTTCTACTCCATCGCCCAAACCATCGTGCAACTGGAAGCGCCGATGCACTTGCGCGGCCGCTTGATCGGTTTGTTCTCGATGTCGGCGTTCGGTCTGCGTGCCTTTAGCGGTGTCACCGTCGGGGTTATCGGCGGACTGATCGGCGTGCATTGGTCGCTGGCGCTGAGCTCGCTAGTCCTGCTCGCCGTGACGTTGGCATTGTTCGGCTTCGCCCAGCAGCGCCAGACGGCGGTGGAGCCTGGATGAATGGGATGTTCAAATTCATCGGCGAATGTTCCAGCAAAAATTGATTAGCGTTCCCCGGTTTTTGACAGTTCGATTCATT